>NZ_CP049253.1:0-1271369 GCF_011046975.1 Microbacterium amylolyticum
TCGGCGCGCACCACGTGAAGAACGCGCAGGCGGCGCTCACGGCGGCGCTGGCGGTTGGTGTGTCGCCAGAACGCGCGATCGCCGCGCTCGAGCGAATTGAGCTCGCCGAACGCTGGCGCATGCAGGTCATGGGATCCGAGCGTGTGCGCATCATTAACGACGCGTACAACGCCAGCCCTGATGCGATGCAGGCAGCTTTGCGCACCCTCGCGCAGATCACCGGCGAGGGCGAGCGCATGGTTGCTGTTCTCGGCGCCATGAGCGAGCTTGGCGAGCGCGATGTCGAAGAACACGCCAAAATCGGGCTTCTTGCCGTCCGGCTGCGTATTCCGCGGATCGTCGTCGTGGGAAAGGATGCCCGTCCGCTGTATTTATCGGCGATCGCTGAGGGATCGTGGAACGATGAAGCTGTGTTTTTCGAAACGGCGGATGAGGCCTATGACTACCTCATGGGTGAGTTGCGCGATGGCGACCGCGTCCTCGTGAAGTCGTCCAATGCGGCGGGGCTCAGGTTGCTCGGCGATCGTCTGGGAGAATCGTTCTCGTGAGATCACTTCTGGCAGCGGCGGCGATCTCGTTCGCTTTCACTCTTCTGTTAACACCCGTCTTCCTCCGAGCGTTCCGTCGCTGGGGCTGGGGACAGGTTATCCGCACGGACGGCGAGGGCTTCAACGCCCCGAAGCACGAGATGAAGCGCGGAACACCCACCATGGGTGGCGTCATCTTCATCGTCGGCGCGATCTTCGGTTATCTCGTCGGCACATACGGTGGCGGCGACCATCCGACCCTGTCCGGATGGCTGGTCATCTGGCTCATGGTCGGTTTCGGAGCCGTCGGTTTCATCGATGACTTCATGAAGGTCAAGATGCAGCACTACGCCGGCCTCGCGGGCTGGCGAAAGATCGTCGGGCAGGTGCTCGTAATGGTGCCGTTCGGCATCCTGGCCCTGAGCTTCGCCAACCGTCACGACCTTACGCCGGGCAGTGGGTATGTCTCGGTGATTCGTGATGTGGAGGTCCTCAGCTTCTTCGCGTTGGGCCCGATTCTGGGCTGGCTGCTGTACATGGCCTGGATCTCGCTTCTCGGAACGGGCTTCTCGAACTCCGTGAACCTCACCGACGGACTTGATGGCCTCGCGGCAGGCGCCGGTATCTTCGTCGTCGGTGCGTACAGCGTTATCGCGTTCTGGCAGTTCAACCAGTCGTGCGCTGGCGCCGGAACATCGCCCGACAACCTCGCCGCGTGCTACCAGGTGCGCGACCCTCTCGACCTCGCGATCGTCGCGGCGGCTTTCGCCGGATCGCTGGTCGGATTCCTCTGGTGGAATGCCCCGAAGGCCAAGGTCTTCATGGGCGATGTGGGCTCGATGTCGATCGGTGGCGTCGTCACGGCCCTCGCGATCCTGACGCGCACGGAGCTTCTCGGCGTTTTCATCGCCGGTCTGTTCGTCATGGCGAGCGGCTCGGTGATCCTGCAGCGGCTTTACTTCAAGATGACACGCGGAAAACGGCTCTTCCTGATGAGCCCGATTCATCACCACTTCGAACTTCGCGGGTGGCCAGAGTCGACAATCGTCGTGCGCTTCTGGATTATCGCCGGCCTGTTTGCTGTCCTCGGCGTCGGCGCGCTCTACATCGAATGGCTTTCTCGCGTATGACCGAATCATCGCGCCTCGACGCGCTCACCAGCTGGAATGCTGATTGGAAGGGCCTGCGGGTTGCCGTTCTCGGCTTGGCCGCGACGGGGTTCTCGGTGGCGGATACGCTCACCGAGCTCGGGGCCGAGGTGCTGGTGGTCACCGAAAAGTCAGCAGCCGAGTACGCGCAGCTCATCCCCGTGATCGGCGCGCGTCTTGTCGAAACGTCCCTGGAACGGGCCCCGGCCGACCTGGTGGAGTTCGCACCGGACGTCGTTATTGCTTCCCCAGGGTTTCCGCCGTCGCACCCCGTTATTCGATGGGTGCGTGAACAGAACATCCCTCTGTGGGGCGATATCGAGTTGGCGTGGCGCGTTCGTGACAAGGTCGTTCGTCCGGATGGTTCGCCGGCTGAGTGGATCTTCATCACCGGCACCAACGGCAAGACGACGACGACGCGGCTGACAGCAACGATGCTCGTGGCCGACGGGAAGCGAGCTGCCCCGTGTGGCAACATCGGCGTCCCCGTTTTGGACGCCGTGCGAGACCCCGAGGGCTTCGATGTGCTCGTCGTCGAGTTATCGAGTCATCAGCTGTGGTACCTCAGCCTGAATGACGGTGCAGGGGCTCCTTCGCCTCTCGCCGCCGCTTGCCTGAACTTCGCGAGCGATCATCTGGAGTGGCACGGATCCGAGGCGGCGTACTGGCAAGCGAAGGCTGCCGTCTATCGGAATACGCAGATCGCCTGCGTCTACAACAAGTCCGACGCTGAGACGATGCGCATGGTCGAAGAAGCGGACGTCGTCGACGGCGCGCGCGCCATCGGCTTCGATCTCGGCGTGCCCGGACCGAGCGACCTCGGTATCGTCGACGGCATTTTGGCTGATCGTGCTTTCGTCGAGAACCGGCGCACCTCAGCGGCCGAGATCACGACGATCGATCGGATTGCCGCACGCGGGCTTGCCGCACCGCACATGGTGGAGAACATTCTCGCCGCGTCTGCTCTGGTGCGCGCCGCCGGAGCCAACCCGGCGTCAATCGCGACGGCGATCGACACGTTCGAGCTGGACCCACATCGCATTCAGATCGTTGGTCGTTCCGGCGGCATTACGTGGGTGGACGACTCCAAGGCAACGAACCCCCATGCGGCCGCCTCATCGCTTGCCGCTTTTTCCTCGGTGATTTGGGTTCTCGGCGGATTGTTCAAGGGCGTTGACATCGACGCCCTCGTGCGCGATCACGGTCAGCGTGCGAAGGCCATCATCGCGATCGGTATTGATCGTGATCCCGTTACTGCGGCGTTCGCGCGACACGCGCCGGACGTGCCCGTTTTCGAGGTGGACCACGCGCACACTGATGATGTGATGGGTCGTGTTGTCGAATTGGCGGTCGGTGCCGCAGGCGACGGCGACGTTGTTCTTCTTGCGCCCGCCGCGGCATCGTTCGATCAGTTCACCACCTACTCAGACCGCGGCGACCGGTTCCAGGCGGCCGTGATGAAGTGGATCGAGAGGGGAAGCCACGATGACACAGACGGCGGATCCCCAGAGCTCGGCTGACAATCGCGGGTCGCGCGGCCTGCTCGCGCGCGTCTCCCTCGGTCGTTCTCTGCGCCCGATGGGTGTCGAGACCGTCCTCATCCTGGCGTCGACACTGGCACTGACGGTGTTCGGCGTTGTGATGAACTTCTCGGCGACGACGGTCGATTCGATTCAGGCGACGGGCAATCCCTGGGACCAGGGGATGAGCCACATGCTCTTCGCCGGTGTCGCACTCGTGGCGATGGTCGTCCTGAGCCGGTTCTCGAATCGCTGGCTCCAGCGCCTCGCGTGGCCGGCGATGATCCTCGGCATCGCGCTTCAGTTGCTCGTCTTCACGCCGCTCGGATACGAGTCCGGCGGAAACCGCAACTGGGTCCGTATCGGCGGTTTCTCGATGCAGCCGGCGGAGTTCTTGAAAGCGGCGCTGGCGATCTGGCTGGGCGTTGTCATTTACCGCAAGCGTGATCGGCTCCACCGCTTCTGGGAACTCGTGATCCCGATTTTCCCGGTCGCGTTGCTTGCTCTGGCCACGGTGATGGCGGGAGAAGACCTCGGAACCGTCATGATCATGGCGTTTCTCGTGATGGGCGCGCTGTTCTTCGGGGGCGTGCGGATGCGCTTTCTGCTCCCCATCATCGGCGCGGGGATTGCGGCGGTTTTTGCGTTGGCCATTGTGAGCCCGAACCGCATGGACCGCATCATGAGTGCGCTGGATCCGAACTGCCTCGAGGACTATCAGAACCTCTGTTATCAGCCGTTGCACGGCATCTGGGCGCTTGCGGGGGGCGGTTTCCTCGGAGCTGGTCTCGGGAACTCGAAGGAGAAGTACAGCTGGTTGCCTGCGGCCGCAGACGACTACATCTTTGCGATCGTGGGGGAGGAACTTGGCCTGCTCGGGTGCGCCGTCGTTCTTCTGCTCTTTGGCATCTTGACCGTTGGGATCTTCGGTGTGATCCGCCGGACGGACGACGTCTTCGTGCGTACGACAGCCGGCGCTATTGGTGTCTGGATCATTGGCCAGGCGCTCGTGAACATCGGCGTCGTTCTTCGTCTGCTCCCTGCCCTTGGCGTCCCCCTTCCCTTCCTGTCGTCTGGCGGGTCCTCGCTCGTGGCGGTTCTTCTCGCCTGCGGCGTTTTGCTCGCTCTTGCCCGAACGTTGCCCGAGCGGGCCGTCCCATCCTCAGCTGATCGAGCGTCGGCGCGGAATAAGATCGTCCGGTGACGACGTACCTTCTTGCCGGCGGCGGCACCGCCGGACATGTGAATCCCCTTCTTGCCGTAGCCGACGGACTGACGGCGCGGAGCACCGACGACGAGGTGCTCGTGCTGGGAACCGCCCAGGGCTTGGAATCGCGGCTCGTGCCCGAGCGCGGCTATGAGTTGCTGATCGTCGACAAGGTGCCGTTCCCTCGTCGTCCGAACGCCGACGCTCTGCGTTTTCCGAAGCGATTCAGCCGGGCGGTGAAGACGGTGCGCGCGTACATCCGCGAGCGCGGCGTCGACGTCGTTCTTGGCGTTGGCGGGTACGCCGCAGCACCGGCGTATGTCGCGGCGAAGAAAGAAGGTATTCCAACGGTTGTGCACGAGGCGAATGCCCGTCCCGGCCTCGCGAACGTTCTCGGCGCACGCTCCGCTGCCGCTGTTGGGGTGGCCTTCGACGGAACGCCACTGAAGCGCGGTGAGGTTGTTGGGATGCCGCTGCGGCCGGAGATCGTCGGGCTTGACCGTTCGGCACGGCGCGCAGAGGCGGCGGAGTACTTCGGTGTGGACGAAGAAAAGCCCGTTCTTCTCGCGTTCGGCGGCTCGCTGGGCGCACGAAGGATCAATGAGGCGCTCGCGGAGTCCTGGCGCGACATCGTCGATGCGGGATGGCAGCTGGTGCACATCACGGGCGAGAAGGCGGAGGTGGCCGATCCCGGTGTCCAGGGATACGCCGTCCGCCGATATGTGGATCGCATGGATCTGGCGTTCTCGCTGGCGGACCTCATCGTTTCGCGCTCGGGAGCTTCGACCGTCTCCGAGATCGCCGCGCTCGGTATTCCCGCTTTGTACGTTCCGTATGCCGTCGGAAACGGCGAACAGCGTCTGAACGCTGATGCCTCGGTGCGTGCCGGGGCCGCGCGCGTCATCGACGACGCAGCCTTCACGGCTGACCGCGTTCGTTCCGAGATTATTCCTCTCCTCGCTGATCGCGACGAGGTGGCGCGCATGGCGGCGGCCGCATCGGGCGCCGGAACGCGGCGCGGAACAGAAAACGTCATCGCACACCTCGATCGCGCCCTGGGAGGCACACGATGATCGCTCCAGACCTCACGGTCTCGATTCCCGACACGATTCGCACGGTCCACTTCATCGGAATCGGCGGATCCGGAGTCTCCGGGCTTGCTCGAATGTTCCTCGCTGCTGGTGTGCCGGTATCGGGTTCCGATCGCTCCGAGAGCCAGAACACCCGCGACCTCGCCGAGCTGGGCGCGACCGTGACCATCGGACACGACGCCTCCAACCTGCCGGACAACGCGGACGCTGTTGTCTACACCGGCGCTATTTGGCCCGAGAACCCCGAATTCCTGCGCGCGAAGCAGCTCGGGATGGCCGTTCTGCACCGATCGCAGGCGCTGCGCTATCTGATCGGGACGCACCGCCTCGTCTCCGTCGCTGGAGCACACGGCAAGACCACATCGACGGGCATGATCGTCACGGCGCTTGCCCAGCTGGGAGCCGACCCGAACTATGTCAACGGCGGGGTGATTCAGGCACTCGGAGCGTCGAGCGGAACCGGCGCCGATGATCTCTTCGTGATCGAAGCGGATGAGTCGGATGGCACGTTCCTCACGTACGACACGTCGATCGCGCTGATTACGAACGTTGATGCCGACCACCTCGATCACTACGGATCCCACGACGCTTTTGACGATGCCTTCGTTCAGTTCGCCGAGGAGGCGAGCGAGGCCGTCGTGATCTCGTCCGATGATCCGGGCGCTGTGCGCGTTGGTGCACGGCTCACTCACTCGCGTGTTTTGACCTTCGGTGAAGCAGAGGACGCCGGTGTGCGCGTCTCCGACATCACGGAGCAGGGGCCTGTTGCCTTCCGGGTGGAGTACGCGGGTCGTGGCGCAGACGTTCAGCTTCAGGTGCCCGGTCGGCACAACGCCATTAACGCGACCGGTGCGATTGCGGTTCTGCTGTCGCTCGGCTATGCGCTGTCGGACGCGGCGCGCGCTGTGTCCTCCTTCGGGGGCACGGTTCGTCGTTTTGAGCTGCACGGCATCGAGAGCGGCGTGAGCGTCTATGACGACTATGCGCACCACCCGACCGAGGTTGCGGCAGCCCTCCAGGCAGCACGATCCGTTGTCGGCGAGGGGCGAATCATCGCGCTGCATCAGCCGCACACGTATTCCCGAACGCAGCTCATGTCGGCGGAGTTCGCACGAACGCTCGAGGACCTTGCCGATCACACGGTGGTGCTCGATGTCTACGGTGCGCGCGAAGACCCCATCCCGGGGGTGACGGGAGCGCTTGTTTCTGACGCGTTTGATGACGAGGGGCGCGTTTCGTACGTTCCGGACTGGCAGGCCGCGGCTGAGCGCGCTGCCGCGGTCGCGCGCGATGGCGACTTCATCATCACGCTCGGATGCGGAGATGTCTATCGCATCATTCCGCAGGTTCTTGGCGCTCTGCGGGGAGACGAGTCGGCGTGAAGCGTCCTGGCCCTCTTCCGCCTCAGCCGCCCAAAGAGGAGCCTGAGTGGGAGGACGCTGGGCAGGATGACGACGAGCCCCGCCGGAGCCGCCTCGCGGACCTCGTGCCGTTTCGTCACCGACGAGGA
Organism: Microbacterium amylolyticum; assembly: GCF_011046975.1. Taxonomy (NCBI): domain Bacteria; kingdom Bacillati; phylum Actinomycetota; class Actinomycetes; order Micrococcales; family Microbacteriaceae; genus Microbacterium; species Microbacterium amylolyticum. The sequence goes on from NZ_CP049253.1 coordinate 7,004, forward strand.
CGAGATGACGACGACGATGTCTCAGATGATGTCGACGATGTCATCGGTGCTGAGGACGATCGCGAGAAGGACGACGCGCCCGCGGAGAGTCCCTCGGACGAAGAACGGGACGAGCCCGATTTCGCGGTGACAGGGCCATTTGCGCTCTGGCGGTCGGCGTGGCGGCGACGGCGTGCGGAGATGCGCGAGGTGCGACGCTTTACGGCGCGCGCTCGGCGACGCCGGCGAACCTGGATCGGGAGTATTGCCGCCGTCGCGCTGCTCGCGGCGGGAACAGTTGGCGCGGCGTATAGTCCGCTGTTCGAGGTGCAGAAGATCGAGGTGGAGGGGACGGTCGCCGTTGACCCGGCGGCGATAGAAGAAGCGCTGTCGTCGCAGCTTGGCCGGCCATTGCCGCGTGTTGATCATGAGCAGATCCGCACGGCGCTCTTGGGATTCGCGCGGATCGAATCGTACGCCGTCGAAGCGCGGCCGCCCCACGGGCTCGCTGTGCGCATCGCGGAGCGCGAGCCCGTCGCGGTTTTCGACACGAACGCTGGGTTCACCACTGTCGACGCCGCGGGAGTTGTTCTCTCGACCGATGGTGAGCGCCCGGAGGGCCTGCCTCGTGCAGATGTTCACGACGGGCCTGACTCGGAGGCATTTGCGGCGGTCGGACAGGTGTTGCGTTTGCTCCCGGAGACCTTGGTCGATCGCATTGCGTCCGTGTCGGCGGACTCAGCCGAGAGCATCGAGTTCGAGCTCTCGGTCGGAGACGGTGTGCGCGTTGTGTGGGGTGGCCCCGTTGACACCGCCGAAAAGGTGGCTGTCCTCGAAGCGGGAATGCAGGCGAATCCGCCAGAGAACACCGAGGTGTACGACGTGTCATCCTCCGGCGTGCTCGTCGTTCGCTGAATCTGATCGGGAAATTCTCTCGACACACGCGGCGCGTTGCGCTGCGGCATCGCCCGCGACACGTACCGTCGAAACGAGCAGAATTCTATGCCGGTGAATACTTTAACTCTCTTGTTGAGGTTGAAGGTTCAGACTCCGAGTCGCCGGTCGTAGCCCAGGTTCCGTCGATGGAGGCAGCATGAGCCAGAACCAAAACTACCTCGCCGTCATCAAGGTCGTCGGCGTTGGCGGTGGCGGCGTAAACGCCGTCAATCGAATGATCGAACTCGGGCTGCGCGGCGTCGAGTTCATCGCGATCAACACCGACGCACAGGCCCTCCTGATGAGCGATGCCGACGTCAAACTCGACGTCGGCCGTGACCTCACCCGCGGTCTTGGTGCCGGCGCTGACCCCGAGGTCGGACGCCGTGCGGCAGAAGACCACGCAGAAGAGATTGAACAGGCCCTCGCCGGCGCCGACATGGTCTTCGTCACCGCCGGCGAAGGCGGGGGAACCGGAACGGGTGGCGCACCCGTTGTGGCGCGCATCGCGAAGTCGATCGGTGCTCTGACCATCGGCGTCGTGACCAAGCCCTTCTCCTTCGAGGGGCGACGCCGTCAGCAGCAGGCCGAGCAGGGCGTGCAGATACTGAAGGACGAGGTCGACACCCTGATCGTCGTTCCCAATGATCGTCTTCTGGAGATCAGCGATCGCGGCATTTCGATGGTCGAAGCGTTTGCGACGGCCGACCAGGTGCTGCTTGCGGGTGTTCAGGGCATTACCGACCTGATCACCACCCCCGGTCTCATCAACCTGGACTTCGCTGACGTCAAGAGCGTGATGCAGGGCGCCGGTTCCGCGCTGATGGGTATCGGATCGGCGCGCGGCGCGGACCGCGCCATCAAGGCCGCCGAGCTCGCCGTTGAGTCGCCTCTCTTGGAGGCATCGATCGAGGGTGCACACGGTGTGCTTCTTTCGATTCAGGGTGGTTCGAACCTCGGAATCTTCGAGATTAACGACGCTGCCCGCCTCGTGCAGGAAGCCGCTCACCCCGAGGCCAACATCATCTTCGGAACCGTTATCGACGACACACTGGGCGACGAGGTGCGCGTCACGGTAGTTGCGGCGGGCTTCGACGGCGGAGAGCCGCAGTCGCGCGTGGATGTTCCTTCCTTCGGGTCACGCGGAGCAGAGCAGCGCTCGTCACTTCCGAGCGAAACGGACACGTCGGGGGAGTCCTCCAGCAGCTCTGACGGCGAGAAGCGGGATGCACAGCCCGTTCCCGTCGCACCGGTTTTGCCCGCCACACCCGTTCTGGCAGAGTCGGGCGGATTCGACGACGATGACATCGACATCCCCGAATTCCTGAGGTGAACGCGGCGGCTTCCGCGCTGGCAACCCGTCTGGCCGGCATCGACGAGAACATCGCCGATGCCGCCAGGAACGCCGGGCGCTCACCCGACGAGATCACGCGCATCGTCGTCACGAAGTTTCATCCGGCGAGCCTCGTTCGCGAGCTGGCGGACCTCGGCGTGCACGACGTCGGGGAGAACCGCCAGCAGGAGTTCACTGCCAAAGCCGCCGATCTTGCCGATCTTCCTTCTCTGCGATGGCACTTCGTCGGACAGGTGCAAACGAAGAAGGCACGCGCTGTTCGCACGGCCGCGTCCGCCGTTCATGCCGTCGATCGCGTCAAACTGGTACAGGCGCTCGACAGGGCAGGGGAAGGGCTGGAGCCCCTCGACGTCTTTCTTCAGGTGAATCTCACCGACGATCCAGCACGTGGCGGTGCGTCACCCGACGGGATCGAGGAGCTCGCGGAACACATCGCTGCCGCCGAAACGCTACGACTCCAGGGCGTGATGTCCGTCGCTCCGCTCGGAGAAGACCCGGCCCGAGCCTTCGCGCGCCTGGCTGACTACGCCGAGCGCGTTCGCCGAATCGTTCCCGGCGCGACATCGATGTCCGCGGGGATGTCACAAGACTTCGCTGAGGCGATCACGGCCGGGGCGACACACCTTCGCATCGGCACCGCAATTACCGGGGCACGGCCAGCCCACGGCTAGCCTGCTGTCAAGACGAGCACTGAACCGGAGGACGCCATGGCGAACCCGCTCAAGAAGACGATGGTCTACCTCGGCCTCGCCGATGAAGAGGCCTACGAGCCGGACGAGGTCGCACAGACCAACGCGCCCGCTCGGAACACACAGCATCGTGAGGAGAGACGCGACGATGACACAGCACCAGCTCCCGTGACGCCGCTGCGTCGACCGACGGCCGTGCGTCAGCCCGCTGCGTCGGCGATCAATGAGATCGTCACGGTGCACCCCAAACAGTATCGAGATGCGCAGGCGATCGCGGAGCACTTCCGCGACGGTCTTCCCGTCATCATCAACGTTTCCCAGATGTCCGACGCAGATGCGCGTCGTCTCATCGACTTCGCGAGCGGCCTCTGCATGGGGCTCTACGGCCGCATTGAGCGGGTCACGAGTAAGGTATTCCTGCTCAGTCCTGAGAACATTGCTGTCTCCGGCGACGGAGGCATTGCCCCCGCCGATGACACATCGTTCTCAAGCTGACAGAATCCGTTCAGCTTGTCTGGGCTCGGTGCGCCGTTTCGGCGTTACCGGGCCCTCTCGCATAGGGTGGTCTTGTGGGTCTCATTGGGTTCGTCGCAGGAATCCTGCACCTTCTTCTCTCGCTCTACGTCCTCGTGCTCTTCGGGCGACTCATTCTTGAGTACATCCCGATGTTCAACAGGGAGTGGCGTCCGCAGGGTGGCATGGTCGTCGTCTGCGAGATCATCTACACGATCACGGACCCACCCATCATGTTCTTCCGTCGCCACATCCCGCCACTCCGGCTGGGTGCGATAGCGATCGACCTGGGATTCGCCCTCACGATGCTTCTCTGCTTCGTGGCGATGTGGATTCTCAGGGCGATGGTGATCGTATTCTGATGAGAAGTTCTGATCTACCATGATGTCCACCATCGAAAGAGGGGCCACACCATGTCACTGACGCCGGAAGACGTCGTAACAAAGCAGTTCCAGCACGTCCGCTTCAAGGAGGGTTTCGACCCCGACGAGGTTGATGACTTCCTGGATGAGATCGTCGTCGAATGGCGTAAGACGATCGAAGAGAACGAGCAGCTCAAGGCTCGCGTCGCTGAGCTCGAATCCTCTGGTGCCCCAGCGGCCGAGGCACCCGCTCCTGATGCGGTCCCCGTTGCCGAGAGCGCCGCAGCGGAGCCCGAGGCCGTTGCCGCCGAGCCCGATGTGACCAGCACCGCCTCGAACGCGGCGGGCATCATTGCCCGCGCCGAGCGCCTGCATGACGAGCACGTTGCCGAGGGCGAGGCTCAGGCCGCCAAGCTCGTCGGCGATGCTGAGGCGAAGGCCGCCAGCATCGTGTCGGCAGCAGAAGCGAAGCAGCGCGAGATCTCGCACAAGCTCGACACCGAGCGTAAGAGCCTCGAGGGTCGTATCACCGAGCTGCGTCAGTTCGAGCGCGACTACCGTCTGCAGCTGCGCAACTACTTCGAACAGAAGCTTGCGGATCTCGACGGCCCCGGTTCGGCCACGACTGGCGCCGGCGCATCGTCGCTCGGTCTCTGACGATCACCCTGTGAAGGAACGTCACCCTCTTCCTGCCCCGGCGGCCGGCATCACGATCGCGCTTCTCGCGATTGTTGTGCTGGCCGCCGACCAGGTCACCAAGTACATCGCCGTTGAGCATCTGACGGAACGGGAAACCGTTCCTGTGCTGGGCGAGGCATTGCAGTGGTTGCTGATCTACAACCCTGGAGCCGCGTTCTCGATGGGTGAAGGGGTCACGTGGATTTTCACGATCGCCCCCGCCGTCGTCGTGACGGTGATCGTGTTTTTGGCGATAACGCGCGTGCGGTCGCGTCTGTGGAGCGTCACGCTCGGACTTCTTCTCGGAGGAGTCCTCGGTAACCTCACGGACCGGCTCTTCCGCGAACCCGGGTTTGGCCACGGCCACGTTGTCGATTTCATCCTGACGCCGTGGATGTGGTTCTGGACGAACCCGGCGATCTACAACGTCGCCGACATCTTCATCGTCAGCAGCATGGTCGGCGTCGCGATTCTCATCATTACCGGGCTGAACCTGGACGGTTCTCGCGAACCGAAGAAGGCGGAAACGGGCGCGTCGGATGAGTGAATTCCGCCGACTTCCGGTACCCGATGGGCTCGAAGGTTCACGCGTCGATGCCGCTCTGGCCAAGATGCTGGGTTTTTCGCGTACGTTTGCCTCCGAGGTCATCGCTGAGGGCGGCGTTCGTATCGACGACCAGGTGGCGTCGAAGTCCGATCGTCTGTCGGCTGGTGCCTGGCTTGACGTCGAATGGACCGAAAAGGGCGAGCCGCAGGTGGTGCCCATGGAGGTGCCGGGCCTCGAGATCGTGCACGAGGACGATCACATCGTGGTCGTCAACAAGCCGACGGGCGTTGCAGCGCACCCCTCCGTCGGGTGGGACGGGCCGACTGTTCCCGGCGCTCTCCTCGCCGCCGGCATCACCATCGCGACAACGGGGGCCGCCGAACGGCAGGGCATCGTGCACCGGCTGGACGTCGGAACGAGCGGGCTCATGGTTGTTGCCAAGAGCGAGCATGCCTACACGCTGTTGAAGCGTGCCTTCAAGGAACGCACGGTCGACAAGATCTACCACACGGTTGTGCAGGGCCATCCTGATCCGCTCGCCGGTACGATCGACGCGCCGATCGGTCGCCACCCCAGCCACTCGTGGAAGTTTGCGGTGACACCCGACGGCAAGGACTCGATCACTCACTACGAGACGATCGAGGCGTTTCCGCGTGCGTCACTGCTTGAGGTTCATCTCGAGACGGGGCGAACACACCAGATTCGTGTGCACATGGCGGCGCACCGCCACCCGTGTGTTGGTGACCCTCTGTACGGTTCGGACCCGACGCTCACGGAACGCCTCGGGCTCACACGACAGTGGCTACACGCGCATCAGCTGGCGTTCACGCACCCGGCCACAGGTGACTGGGTACAATTCGAAGCGGCTTATCCCGCAGATCTGCAGCACGCACTGAACCTGCTGCGCGACGCAGCGGCGTAGCCTGCGGCGGCCGTTGACGGCGCGGCGCGAGAAATGGCACGCTGGCCGCATGGCAATTCAGGTGCGTGCAGCTCGCGATTTCGAGGGCGTCCGAGCACTCGTCGGCCCAAAGCGCGCCGATGCGAACGTCTGCTGGTGCCTGAGCCACCGCGTCACGGCGAAACAAAACCGCGAGCTGGTCTGACCGGCCCGCGGCGAGTTCATGCGGTCGCTGTGTGAATCGGAACAGCCGCCGGGCGTTCTCGCCTACGACGGTAACAACGTCGTGGGATGGGCGGCTGTTGCGCCGCGCAGCGAGACCCAGTATGCGCGTAGCCGCACCATTCCCGTCATCGATGATCTGCCGGTGTGGTCTGCCTGGTGTTTTCGCGTGCGGCCCGGTCACCGTGGAACGGGCGTCTTGGATCACGTGTTGCGCGGCGCTGTTGAGTTCGCACGCGAGAATGGCGCGCCGGCCATCGAGGGTTACCCCGTTGACAACGCGGGAGCCAAGGTGGATCAGACGATGGCGTTCGTCGGCTTCCGCGCCATGTTCGAGCGAGCCGGATTTTCCGAGGTGTCCGAGACCTCCTCTGTGTCGGGGGGATTTCCGCGCGTTCTGATGCGCCGCGATCTGCGCTGACTCACCGCGGGCTGCTCTGCGCTCGGCGAAAGACAACACGCGCCGCGGCTTTCGCGGGCGGCGACCGCGTAACATCGCGAGCATGGCAACGATCGTGATCACGGGCGCCAGTGACGGAATCGGCGCAGCCGCCGCGGCGCAGATCGCCGCATCCGGAGAGGATCGCCTGGTGCTCGTCGGTCGTTCGCCGCAGAAGACGCGCGCTGTCGCTGAACGGACCGGGGCGGAACATCTCATCGCCGACTATGCCGATCTTTCCCAGGTGCATGAGGCGGCGGCGGTTCTTCTCGATCGCTGTGATCGGATCGATGTCCTGGCGAACAATGCGGGCGGTCTCTTTCCCGGGCCCATTCTCACGCCCGATGGGTTCGAGCAGACATTCCAGATCAACCACCTCGCGCCGTTTCTGCTGACACATCTGCTCATGGACCGTCTCGTGGATAGCGGCGCGGCGATCGTGAACACCGCGAGCATCGCGGCGAAGCTGTACGCACGACCGGACATGGACGATTTCGACACGCAGCGGGGCTACGGCGAGAGCCGTGCATACGGGAACGCAAAACTCGCCAACATCCTTCACGCGAAGGGGCTGCACGCGCGGTTCCATTCGCGAGGAATCTCGGCGATGGCTTTCCATCCCGGTGTGATCGCGACGAACTTCGCGTCGGGGGCACAGGGGTCATTCCGCGGCCTGTATCACGGGCTTTTTTCCGGGTTGCTGACCCGGCAGGACACCGGCGGGGCTCGTTTGGCGCACTTTCTCCGGGGCGAGCCCGGAACCACATGGCGATCAGGCGAGTTCTACGGACCGAAAAAGCGAATTTCTCGCACGCATCCGGTCGCCGCGGATACCGCCTTCGTCGACGAGCACTGGCGACGGAGCGCCGAGATGCTCGGTCTGCGGGATACCCCTCGCACATCGTCTCGGGCGGCAGAAGAGTCGTAGCGTCGCGGGTGTTGTCTGCGCGCATCGCTCGCTCCCACGACCTGCGCAGTCGGCGATCACGTGGGGGACACGGCCTAGCGCGGAACCCCATCGTCGAACACCTGCGCGAGCGCGATTGCCGCGGGGTTGTCGGCTCCTGTGCTCTGAAAGCTGACATCCGCGCTTCCTGTGGCCTGAGCGATGATCATGGCCGTGCGCTGATCGCCAATGGCCAGAGCGCAGCCGCCAACGGGTGTTTCTCCGGGGGCGAGGCTCATGCTCGGGGAGGCGCCGATGGTCCCCGCAACCGCCCGGTAACTGCTCGTCTCGAACGACTCGCCGAAGTGGCATCCGTTGTCGAAGAGCCCCGCTCCAATCCATGCGAAATGCTCTTCTGCGGCGTCCTGCTCGTCGTACTCGGTGACGTCGATGATGACGAGGGATGGTCCGCCGGGACTGTCTTCGTCTGAGACCCACGAACAGCGTTCCGCGTACGCATTGTGCTCGCACTCGGGACGACCGCCCACGGCGATTCCGCGTTCTTCTAGCGTCTCGAGCGGGCCTGTTCCCGCCGGGGCGGTGGCGGCGATCGGCGGCGAGCACCCGACGAGAGCGGCCGCGGCGATGGCGAGGAATCCGAGCGTTGCGGTGCGGAGCGGTGCGATCACGTGTGTCTCCTGGAAGGTTGAGCACGAGGCGGTGCAACGAGGAGGGCCAGCGCCCGCGGTGACGGCTGGGGGAGAGGGGCGAAGGCCCTCCTCGTGTTTCCGACCGGTGGCCGGTGAGACGATCTTGCCGGGGCGGCGGCGCATTCCGCGGCGAGAGTCCCTGATCGGTGGACAAGTTCGCGATTTCCACGCTGTGGAGAGCCTGTCCGGGGCTTCCGACTCGGAGAAGAGTGAGGCGCGGGTACCTAGAATCGAGGCATGGCTTCCGACTCCTTTGTGCACCTTCATGTCCACAGCGAGTATTCGATGCTGGACGGTGCGGCGAAGCTCAGCGACATGACCAAGGCCGCGGCAGAGATGAACATGCCGGCGATCGCGGTGACCGACCACGGCAACAACTACGCCTCCTACGAGTTCTACAAGGCCGCTAAGGCGCAGGGCATCAAGCCGATCATCGGACTCGAGGCCTATGTCACACCCGGAACCCACCGCGCAGACAGAACGCGCGTGGCCTGGGGAACGTCCGAGCAAAAGCGCGACGATGTCTCGGGATCCGGTGCCTACACCCACATGACGATGTGGGCGGAGAACAAGCCGGGCATGCATAATCTGTTCCGGCTGAGCTCTCTCGCCAGCATCGAGGGCTACTACTTCAAGCCACGCATGGACCGGGAGCTGCTCAACCGGTATGCGAAGGGGATCATCGCCACAACCGGGTGCCCGTCCGGCGAGATCCAAACGCGCCTGCGGCTCGGCCAATACGACGAAGCGCGAGAAGCTGCGGCGGAGTTCCAAGACATCTTCGGGCGAGAGAACTACTTCGCGGAACTCATGGATCACGGTCTCGACATCGAGCGGCGCGTCATCGGCGATCTGCTCAAGATCGCCAAAGACCTCAAGATCCCGCTCGTTGCCACCAACGACTCGCACTACACCCACCAGCACGACGCAAGCGCGCACGAGGCGCTGCTGTGCGTTCAGTCGGGGTCAACGCTCGACAACCCGAATCGCTTCAAGTTCGACGGCGATGGCTACTACATCAAGTCGGCCGCGGAAATGCGGCAGATGTTCCGTGATCACCCCGAGGCGTGTGACAACACGCTTCTGATCGCCGAACGGTGCAACATCGAGTTCGACCAGTCAGCCAACTACATGCCGCGATTCCCCGTTCCCGAAGGCGAGACGGAGGAGAGCTGGTTCGTCAAGGAGGTCGAAAAGGGCCTGCACTACCGCTACCCGAACGGGATTTCTGACGAGGTCCGCAAACGGGCGGAATACGAAATCGGGATCATCGCCCAGATGGGCTTCCCCGGCTACTTCCTCGTCGTTGCGGACTTCATCAACTGGTCGAAGGACAAGGGCATCCGTGTGGGCCCCGGGCGCGGCTCCGGCGCCGGCTCGATGGTGGCGTACGCAATGCGCATCACCGATCTCGACCCCATCGAGCACGGCCTCATCTTCGAGCGATTCCTTAACCCCGACCGTGTTTCCATGCCCGACTTCGACGTCGACTTCGATGACCGTCGCCGTGGCGAGACGATCAACTACGTCACCGAGAAGTACGGCTCGGAGCGTGTCGCGCAGATCGTCACCTACGGCACGATCAAGTCGAAGCAGGCGCTGAAGGATGCGGGGCGCGTGCTCGGATTCCCGTTCAGCATGGGGGAACGGCTGACGAAGGCGATGCCGCCCGCCGTGATGGGTAAAGACATGCCGCTCGACGGCATGTTCGATCCGAAGCACCCGCGCTACAAGGAAGCGAGCGAGTTCCGCGCGACAATCGAGTCCGATCCCGAAGCCCGCACCGTGTACGACCGCGCGGTCGGCCTCGAGGGGCTCAAACGACAGTGGGGCGTGCACGCCGCTGGCGTGATCATGTCGAACGAGCCGCTCCTCGACATCATCCCGATCATGAAGCGCGATCAGGATGGTCAGATCGTCACCCAGTTCGACTATCCCGCATCCGAGGCTCTTGGCCTGATCAAGATGGACTTCCTCGGGTTGCGCAACCTGACGATCATCTCGGACGCCCTCGACAACATCCGCACCAACCGCGGCGATGAAATCGACCTCGAGAAGCTGACGCTCGACGACCGCAAGGCCTACGAGCTGCTCGCCCGCGGAGACACGCTCGGCGTCTTCCAGCTCGACGGCGGCCCGATGCGTGCGCTTCTCCGGCTCATGAAGCCTGACAACTTCGAGGACATCTCGGCCGTTATCGCCCTGTACCGTCCGGGCCCGATGGGCGCGAATTCGCACACGAACTACGCGCTGCGCAAGAACGGCGAGCAGGCGATTACGCCGATTCACCCCGAACTCGAGGAGCCCCTGCGCGACATCCTCGACACGACGTACGGCCTCATCATCTACCAGGAGCAGGTGATGGCGATCGCGCAGAAAGTGGCGGGGTTCAGCCTGGGCCAAGCCGATATCCTCCGCCGCGCGATGGGTAAGAAGAAGAAATCCGAGCTGGACAAGCAGTACGTCGGCTTCTCGGACGGCATGAAGGAACGAGGCTTCTCCGAGCCCGCAATTAAGGCCCTGTGGGACATCCTGCTGCCGTTCTCGGACTACGCCTTCAACAAGGCGCACTCGGCGGCATACGGCGTCATCTCCTACTGGACGGCGTATCTGAAGGCGCACTACCCGGCCGAGTACATGGCCGCCCTTTTGACGTCTGTCGGAGACTCGCGCGACAAGCTCGCGATGTACCTGAACGAGTGCCGACGGATGGGCATCAAGGTCCTTCCCCCTGAGGTCTCTGAATCGATCGAGTTCTTCGCCGCCGTCGGTGAGGACATCCGTTTCGGACTCGGCGCGATCCGAAACGTCGGCCACAACGTTGTCGACGGGATTATCGCTGCGCGTGAGGAGGGGCCGTACGAGTCCTTCCATGATTTCCTGCGCCGTGTTCCCGCGCAGGTCACCAACAAGCGCACGGTGGAGTCGTTGATCAAGGCTGGTGCCTTCGATCAGATGGGGGCGACCAGGCGCGCCCTCGTCGAGATTCATGAGCAGGCCGTTGAGCAGGCCGTGTCCGATAAGCGCAACGCCGCCAGCGGGGCGATCGGTTTCGACTTCGACAGCCTCTTCGACGAGCCCCAAGAAGTACATCGTGTGCCGGAGCGGCCGGAGTGGACGAAAAAAGACCTCCTCGCGTTCGAGCGCGACATGCTCGGACTCTACGTTTCCGACCACCCCCTTGCGGGCTTGGAGCTACCGCTCGCGAAGCACCGCTCCATCACGATCAACGATCTGCTCACGTCAGAGGATCTCGATGACGGCGATCAGGTAACAATTGCCGGACTGGTGACAACGGCGCAGCATCGTGTGGCGAAGTCGAGCGGCAACCCGTACGGCATGATCACGATCGAGGATTTCGAAGCCGAGATCACGGTGATGTTCATGGGGAAGACCTACACCGAGTTCCAACCGGTTCTTGTGCAGGACTCGATTCTCGTTGTCCGCGGGCGCGTGTCCCGACGCGACGATGGCATGAACATCCACGCACAATCGGCTTTCGCCCCAGACGTCGGATCCGCGGACGCCTCTGGCCCGATCACGCTTGTCGTCCCTGAGCAGCGGGCAACGGAAAACGTCATCGGCGATCTTGCCGACGTGCTCGACCGGCACACGGGTGAGACCGAAGTACGGCTGAAAATGCACAGGGGCCGTCAGGCGAAGGTTTTTGAGGTGCCGAAGCCTGTTGCGGTGTCGGCCGAGTTGTACGGCGAGTTGAAGGCGCTGCTTGGCCCGCAGTGCCTCGGCTGAGCGTCGCCACGTCGCCGGGGCGTAGGATCTGTGGGGCGCGGACGAACCGCGCCCGGAGGGAGAATCTGCAGTGACTGATCAGGGATACAGCCCACAACCTCAGGGCACGACGCATCGATTTGTCGCACAGGCAACATCTGCGGAACCGATTGCGGAAGACGCGCCGAACGCACAGCAGGGACTCGGTCCGTTCACCCTCCGCGAGTGGATCGTCGGCGGTCTTGCTGCGCTCCTTCTTGTGCTGTCGTTCTTCCCCCTGGTGAGCTACGCCATGTCACCCGTTCGCCTCGCGGGCTATCTGCCCGTGTGGAGCTTCGGCTTGAGCTGGATTCCGGCGGTCGGTCTGCCCGTTGCCGCCGCGACGCTGATCGTCCTGCGACGGTTCGCTTCACAGATTCGGGGCGTTGGCGGGCTCAGCATCGACCAGTTCGCATCGGTGTCCTTCATTGCTGCGGCGTATGCGTGGTTCGATATCGTGTTCAGCGTGTCCGGCGCTGGATACGTTCTTGCCACCGGCTGGATCGCGATTCTCGTTGCGCTCGCCGGCGTCTTCTTTACGGTCTTTGCCCGTTTTGTCCCGCCGTTCCAGGAGGACTTCGTGGGCCGCGATGAGGTCCAGGCGCACATCACGGCACGCCCCGCTCGGCCTTTGGCGACTCCGGCCCCGCGTCCGGTTCCGGTTTCTTCTCCTGCCCCCGCGCCGTATTCCGCCGAGCACAATGCTGCCGCGCAGCCGCCCTTTGCTCCCCCGGCGCAGGAGGCACCAGCCAGCGATGCGCAGATCCCTGACGTGGCGGAGAGTTCCGAGCCATCGACGACGGCGATCTCCCTTGCCGACCTCGAGCGCGATCTCGCTGACCAGGCCCCTGGCGCGCAGCAGGATCCGACGGAGGTTGTCCCGGACGAAACCGGAGAGGGCCAGGCCGAGGGTTCGTCGCCGGAAGATGAGTTGGTTCCGGACGACGCTGGCGCGATCGACGCACCGGTTGCTGACGAGGGAGACAGCGGCGCATCGTCCGCGCCTGTGGCTACCGACCTCGCGGAACGCGAGTCGGGGGAGCAGGCGGCCGCGCAGGAACAGACCCTGGTGTCGCCCGAGGCAGAAACGCATCAGCAGCCGTTCTGGGCTCTGGTGCCGGCTCCGCGCAATGTCTACGACGTCAACGGACAGCAGAGTTTCGTCGTCGGCCCCACCGCATGGGCGCTTGTTCTGGAAGATCGTGGCGACGTGTTTGTGGTTCGTCACGATGACGGCCGCATCGGTTACCTGTACGACACCAGCGGCGTTACCCGCGGCTAGTCGCATGTGTGCCCCCGACACACGCGGGGCCCGCGGCACCTCCCTATCGATACCGATCTGACACGAAGGGCCTTCCCATGCGATTGATCGACCTCCGAGGCCGGTCGCTCTCGCCCGCCGAGCTTCTCACCGCCGTTCCCCGTGCGGCCGATGCCTTGCAGGCAGCGCAGGATGCGGCGCGCGACATCGTCGATGCCGTGCGGGAAGAGGGCGCAGACGCACTGCGCGATCAAGCGGAGCGATTCGATGGGGTTGTCGGGCACGACATCCGCGTTCCGTCTGCGCACATCGCCGAGGCCGTTGACGGCCTCTCGGACGATGTCCGTGCATCGCTCGAGGAAGCGATTCGGCGAGTGCGCACCGCGAGTGCCGCGCAGGTCCCTCCTGCCCAGGTCACCGAGCTTGCGGGAGGTGCGCGTGTTGCTCAACGGTGGCAACCCGTCTCACGGGCCGGTCTCTACATCCCCGGCGGTAAAGCCGTCTATCCGTCGAGCGTTGTGATGAACGTTGTTCCCGCGCAGGTCGCGGGCGTAGAGCACATCGCCATCGCCTCTCCTCCTCAGCGTGATGCCGGGGGTCGCGTTCACCCCACGATTCTGGCGGTAGCGGGCCTTCTCGGCATCGAAGAGGTGTATGCGATGGGCGGAGCCGGAGCAATCGGTGCGCTTGCCTTTGGCGTGCCCTCCCTCGGGCTTGACCCCGTTGACACCGTGACCGGCCCGGGCAATAACTTCGTTGCCGCGGCAAAGCGCATCGTCTCTGGACGCGTAGGAATCGATGCGGAGGCGGGAGCAACCGAAATTCTCGTTGCGGCGGACGATTCCGCTGATGCTCGCCTGATCGCGTATGACCTGGTGAGCCAGGCCGAACACGATGAACAGGCGGGCGCTGTTCTCGTGACGGACTCCGCCGATCTCGCCGAGCGCGTTCAGGCCGCCGTTGCCGATATCGCGCCGCGCACACGTCACGCCGAGCGCGTGCAGACGGCGCTGGACGGCCCGCAGTCGGCTGTTGTTCTGGTTCAGGACCAAGCTGCCGTTGAGGCGTTTAGCAACGCATACGGTCCGGAGCACTTGGAGCTCCACCTGCGCGATGCGCGCGACGCGGTCAGCCGCTACACCAACGCTGGCGCCATTTTCGTCGGTGAGACAACGCCTGTCAGCCTCGGCGACTATATGGCCGGCTCCAATCACGTTCTCCCGACGGGCGGACAAGCGCGATACGCCTCTGGCCTTGGCGCCTATACCTTCCTGCGCGCGCAACAGGTCATTGAGTATGACCGAGGAGCGCTCAGCGACGTTGCCGCCCGGATTGTGGCGTTGGCAAACGAGGAGCAGCTGCCCGCGCACGGTGAGGCCGTGACCGCGCGGTTTTCGGACGCGTGACGCTCAGGCGTTCCGGGATAGGGTAGGCGGGCTATGCACTGCCCTTTCTGCCGCCATCCCGATTCGCGCGTTATCGACTCGCGCACGTCTGACGACGGCCTGTCCATCAGGCGACGTCGCCAGTGCCCCGAGTGTGGCGGACGATTCTCCACGGTCGAAACGGCCAGTCTCAACGTCGTGAAACGGTCGGGTGCTGTTGAGCCGTTCGCGCGGGAGAAGGTGATGTCGGGCGTCCGGAAGGCATGTCAGGGGCGGCCCGTCACCGACGATGATCTCGCGATCCTCGCTCAGCGCGTTGAGGAGGAGCTGCGTCAGACCGGCCAGAGCACCTTCGAGACAAATGACATCGGTCTCGCCATCCTGGGGCCGCTGCGTGATCTTGATGAGGTCGCCTACCTGCGCTTCGCGAGTGTCTACCGTGCCTTCGAGTCGCTCGATGATTTCGAGGCAGCTATCGCCGAACTGCGCGCCGATCATCGGCGCGCCCCCCAGGAGGAGTAAGCGCCCGTGTTTTACGACGCCGTTTTTCGCACTGTTTTCCGTCATATGGATCCGGAAACCGCTCATCATCTGGGTATGGCGGCGATTCGCGCGGCGGGGCTTCGTCCCATCGCCCCCGTCGTCGCGCGGTGGACGCGCCCGGACCCGGCTCTGCAGGTACGCACGATGGGGCTCACCTTTCCCACGCCGTTCGGTATGGCGGCCGGCTTCGATAAGAATGCCGTTGCCGTTCGGGGGCTGGAAGCCCTGGGCTTCGGACACGTCGAGGTGGGCACGGTCACGGCGATTCCGCAGCCTGGTAACCCCAAGCCGCGCCTGTTCCGCCTGATCGATGACAGGGCGCTCATCAACCGCATGGGCTTCAACAACAATGGTGCGCGGGCAGCGGCGAAGCGCCTGGCACGACTGCGCAAGCGTGGTGCCATCATCGGCGCCAACATCGGAAAGAGCCGAGTTGTCGCTGTTGACGATGCAACCGCGGACTACGTGACAAGTGCGACGATGCTCGCTCCTCTTGCCGACTATCTCGCCGTGAACGTGTCGTCGCCCAATACTCCCGGACTGCGCGGTCTGCAAGCGGTGGAAACGCTCCGCCCACTTCTCGAAGCCGTGCGCGCGGCGGCGGGGAAGACACCGCTCCTGGTGAAGATTGCTCCCGATCTGTCGGACGACGAAGTGGCGGGAATCACCTCGCTCGCGGTCGAGGTCGGTCTCGACGGTCTGATCGCGACGAACACGACGATTTCGCGCGCGGGACTTGTCACGGATGACGAGAAGATCGAAACGATCGGTGCGGGCGGGTTGTCTGGTGCGCCGGTCAAGGAGCGGTCTCTTGAGGTTCTGAGGATTGTTCGTTCAACGGTTCCTGACGCCGATTTCTGCGTTATTTCTGCCGGCGGCGTCAGCACATCGGACGACGTACGCGAGCGGCTGGAGGCGGGCGCAACGCTCGTGCAGGGCTACACCGAGTTCATCTACCGCGGCCCGGCGTGGGCGCACCAGATCAACCGCGGACTCTGACGCATACGAAAAGGCGCCGTGCCAGCTGGCACGGCGCCTTCGTGTATCTGCCTACATGCGCGGGTACTCGCCGCGCTTCGTCTGCGGCTTCGGGATGCGCATGAAGCGCATCTGGAGCGAGCGCATGGCCGCATACCAGCCGAGGCCCTTTTCTCGCTTGTCCTCGCCGAACTTCTCCGCAACCTTCTTCTTCATCCGTCGGCCGAGCAGGATCATGTCGCCGATGACGAAGATGATGTACACCCAGAGAAGGCCGAAGGACCAGACCTGCGTGAGCGTGGTCGGGATGAAGGTCATCACGATGACGACGATCATCATGGGCATGAGGAACTCGCCGAGGTGCCATCCGGCGTCGACCCAGTCGCGGACGAAGCGGCGCTGCGGGCCCCTGTCGCGGGGGCCGAGGAATCGCTCTTCGCCGTTGGCCATGCCGACGCGCGCGCGGTCCTGACGCTCGCGCATCTCGGCTCGCGCGGCCTTCTTCGCCTCCTTCGTCGTTGCGACGAGAGGGCGAACGCGCTTAGCCTCCTGTTCGGCGCGGGTTGGCGTTGGCCGTCCCTTACCGACGTTCGGAGTGGGGGTCGCGTCGTCTTCGGCAGCGTTCGTGGCCATAGAGGTACCTCATGGGGTTCGAGTCGGGAATCCTTCTAAGATTACCCGCATGACTTCCGGTTCGCTTGGGGATACGATCCCCGCAGAAGACCAGCCGCTGATTGAGGCCGTCGACGGGGGGTTCCCGGCAGCGATCGACGACCTTGGTCACCTCGTGCGGATTCCCGGTATTGCGTGGCCTGCGTTCGATCAGCAACAGCTCGTTGCGAGCGCCGATCGCATCGCATCTCTCGCGGAAGAGACGGGCCTGTTTGACACTGTCGAGATCAAGCGCGCTCCGCTCACGGATGCGCAGGATGGCGAGCTGGGGCAGCCCGCCGTGCTCGCGGTTCGCGCCGCCCGGGCTGGACGCCCCACCGTGATGCTCTATGCGCACCACGACGTTCAGCCTCCCGGCGACGACGAGCTCTGGAACACCCCGCCATTCGAGCCGACCGTGCGGGATGGGCGGATCTACGCGCGCGGTGCGGCAGACGACAAAGCAGGGGTGATGACGCACATCGCGTCGTTGCGTGCCCTTGCCGAGGTGGTCGGGACCGAGAACCTCGACGTCGGTCTCGTTCTGTTCATCGAGGGGGAAGAAGAGTACGGATCACGATCTTTCGCCCCGTTCCTCGCCGAGAACGCCGAGCAGATGCGGTCCGACGTCATTGTTGTCGCCGATTCGGGCAACTGGGATTCGACGACGCCCGCTCTGACCGTTTCGTTGCGCGGAAACACGACGTTCCACCTGACGGTGCGCACGCTCGACCACGCGTCGCACTCGGGAATGTTTGGTGGTGCTGTGCCAGACGCCATGATGGCGACGATTCGTCTCCTGAACTCCCTGTGGGACGAAAACGGCGCTGTTGCGGTGGACGGACTCGCCGTGCGCGACACCGCAACTCCCGAATACGACGAGGCCATGCTTCGCGACGAGACGGGGCTCCTGAACGGCGTGCAGCCGATTGGCGACGGAACGATCCTCAGTCGAATCTGGAACAAGCCGACCGTGACCGTGACGGGCATCGACCACACGTCCGTCGCACACGCCAGCAACACCCTCGCGCCTGAGATCACGGTCGTCGTCAGCTGCCGGGTTGCACCGGGCCAGTCTGCGGCCGATGCGTACGAGGCGATCCGGACGCATCTGCTGAACAACGCACCATACGGGGCCCATCTTTCCTTTAGCGAAGTTGACCTGGGTGACGGATTCCTCGTCGACACAACGGGCTGGGCGGTCGAAGAGGTCCGTGCCGCGCTCGCTGACGGATACGACGCGGAACCCGTTGATTACGGAGTCGGTGGATCGATTCCTTTTATCTCAGACCTGGTTGAGCGCTTCCCCGAGGCACAGATCCTCGTGACCGGTGTTGAGGATCCCCATTCGCGCGCGCACAGCCCCAACGAATCTCTTCACATCGACACGTTCCGGCACGCCATTCGCTCGGAAACGCTGATGCTCGCGCGGATGAACCGCCGGACAAAGCCGTAACGATCGCGGTGCCCGGCGACCTCAGTGCCATGAACCGGGTTTAGACTCGATTCACCAGCCGCTGCGTGCGGTGACCATCCGGAGAGGAGACCGTCATGACAGACGCCACGACGACTGCCGATGCGCCAGAGCGTGCGCACGGTGTTGGCCTCACTGACGCCGCCGCGGCCAAGGTGAAGAGCCTGCTTGAGCAGGAGGGACGCGATGATCTTCGACTTCGCGTTGCCGTGCAGCCCGGAGGTTGCTCCGGCCTGATCTACCAGCTGTACTTCGACGAGCGTTACCTCGAAGGTGACGAGACCGTCGACTTCGACGGCGTCGAGGTCATCATTGACAGCATGTCAGTTCCCTATCTCGACGGCGCGTCGATCGACTTCAAAGACACGATCGCCGAGCAGGGGTTCACAATTGACAACCCCAACGCATCGGGAAGTTGCGCCTGCGGCGATAGCTTCCACTGATCACACCCAGAAAAGGGGTCCCGCGCCATGTGGCGCGGGACCCCTTTTCGTTGCCATGAAACCCATCGTTTCCGCGCGACGTGCGGGGTCGGTGGCATAAATCGGGTGGCACCTTGCCATAGGATGGTTCTTAGCCACATCCATGTTCGAAAGGTGAATTCGTGCCGTCGAAACGCCGAATCCGCTGGGCCACGGTCCCGCTGATCGCCGCGGCTACTGCTGCGCTCGCGGGGTGCACCCCCACTGAGCTCCACGGATACTTGCCCGGATTCGATGAATCCGGCGTTCCCGCGACCAACCAGACCGAAGGCCTTGCCTCGCTCTGGGTCGGATCCTGGATCGTGGCGCTTGTCGTCGGTGTCATTACGTGGGGCCTCATGCTCTGGGCGATGATCGTCTACCGCCGCAGGAAGGGCCAGACCGGCCTCCCCGTGCAGCTGCGCTACAACATGCCGATCGAGATCTTCTTCACCTCGGTGCCGCTGATTCTCGTTATCGGCCTGTTCGCCTTCACGGCTCGTGAGCAGGCAGCGGTTGAAAAGGCCTGGGAAGACGACGAAGTTGACGTCGAGATCACGGCGATCGCTAAGCAGTGGGCCTGGGACTTCCAGTACGAGGACGCCACCGCTGGCGGCGAGCCCGTGTACTCCATGGGCATCCAGGCTCAGCCTGCCGCTAACGGTGACATCGACACCGACAAGCTGCCGCGCCTGGTGCTTCCCGTTGACCAGAAGGTGACGATCAAGCTCACCTCGCGCGATGTGATCCACTCGTTCTGGATTATCGACTTCCTGTACAAGAAGGACATGTACATCGGTCACGACAACTCGTGGTCGTTTATTCCCACGCGTGAGGGCACGTACGCCGGCAAGTGCGCCGAGCTGTGCGGTGAGTTCCACTCGATGATGCTCTTCGAGGTCGACGTCGTCAGCGAGGCCGAGTACGAGGAGTACCTCTCCTCACTCGAGGCCGCTGGTCAAACCGGAGACATCAACGACGCGTACAAGCGTCTGCAGAACAACCCGGCGCAGGCGAACTTGACGCCGGCCGAGGAAGGACACTGATCGTGGGCACGTCCACCATCAACGAGCGTTCGCGCACCCTTCCGCCGCGCCAGGCTGCTCTGATGAGCGGGTCGCGCGTCGGTCAGAAGGGCAACGTGATCGTCAACTGGATCACGTCGACCGACCACAAGACCATCGGGTAC
The DNA here is from genome assembly GCF_011046975.1 of Microbacterium amylolyticum. NCBI lineage: Bacteria > Bacillati > Actinomycetota > Actinomycetes > Micrococcales > Microbacteriaceae > Microbacterium > Microbacterium amylolyticum. Next base: position 26,930 of record NZ_CP049253.1, read on the forward strand.
ATGTACCTGATCACGTCGGTGCTGTTCTTCTGCCTCGGCGGTGTGATGGCGCTGATTATTCGCGCTGAGCTCTTCGAGCCCGGAATGCAGATCATTCCGACGAAGGAGCAGTACAACCAGCTGTTCACGATGCACGGCACCGTGATGTTGCTGATGTTCGCGACGCCGCTGTTCGCCGGATTCGCCAACATTCTGCTTCCGCTGCAGATCGGTGCGCCCGACGTCGCTTTCCCGCGTCTGAACGCCTTCGCTTTCTGGCTGTTCACCTTCGGTTCGCTCATCGCGGTCGCCGGATTCCTCACCCCGCAGGGCGCCGCATCGTTCGGTTGGTTCGCGTATCAGCCTCTGGCGAATGCGTCGTTCTCGCCCGGTGTCGGTGGGCACCTCTGGATGGTCGGCCTCGGAATCTCTGGTTTCGGAACGATCTTCGGTGGTGTGAACTTCATCACGACGATCATCACGATGCGTGCTCCGGGCATGACGATGTGGCGTATGCCGATCTTCACGTGGAACACCCTGGTGACCAGCCTGCTGATCCTCATCGCGTTCCCGGTTCTCGCCGCGGCCATGTTTGCTGCTGCAAGTGACCGCATCCTCGGATCGCACGTGTACGACCCACAGTCGGGCGGTGTTCTGCTGTGGCAGCACCTGTTCTGGTTCTTCGGACACCCCGAGGTGTACATCATCGCGTTGCCGTTCTTCGGCATTGTCTCCGAGATCTTCCCGGTGTTCAGCCGCAAGCCGATCTTCGGTTACAAGACGCTGGTGTACGCGACGATCGCCATCGCCGCGCTCTCCGTTTCGGTGTGGGCGCACCACATGTACGTCACCGGTGCTGTTCTGCTGCCGTTCTTCGCCTTGATGACGATGCTCATCGCGGTTCCAACGGGTGTGAAGATCTTTAACTGGATCGGCACGATGTGGCGAGGCTCGCTCACCTTCGAGACGCCGATGCTGTTCTCACTCGGCTTCCTGGTCTCGTTCGTGTTCGGTGGTTTGACGGGTGTCATTCTGTCGTCGCCTCCGCTCGACTTCCACCTGAGCGATTCGTACTTCGTTGTTGCTCACTTCCACTACGTCGTCTTCGGAACGGTTGTCTTCGCGATGTTCGCGGGCTTCTACTTCTGGTGGCCGAAGTGGACCGGAAAGATGCTGAACGAGCGTCTGGGCTACGTGCACTTCTGGTTGCTGTTCATCGGCTTCCACATGACGTTCCTCATCCAGCACTGGCTGGGCGTAGACGGCATGGTTCGCCGCTACGCGGATTACTCTGAGGCCGACGGTTGGACGTGGCAGAACCAGCTGTCGACGATCGGTGCGATTGTGATCGCTGCATCGATGATTCCGTTCTTCCTCAACGTGTGGATCACGGCGCGCAAGGCGCCCAAGGTCACGGTCAACGACCCGTGGGGTTACGGCGGATCGCTGGAGTGGGCAACGAGCTGCCCGCCGCCCCGTCACAACTTCACGTCGATTCCGCGTATCCGTTCCGAGCGTCCCGCGTTCGATTTGAACCACCCCGAAGCGGCCGAAGACTACGCTGCTCCCGGCAAAGCCACGGAACCGGGGCAGCAGGAAGGACGTAACTCATGAAATCCCAGATTGCGATCTGGTGGGTTCTCACCGCTTTCTTCTTCCTTTGCTTCGCGGGATACACGGTCTGGAGCATCATCGCTCACTGGACCGGTGACTGGGTAACCAGCATCGAGTGGGTGGGGTCAACGTCCCTTCTCTTCTCCGGCTTCCTGGCAGCAATGATCGGTTTCTTCGTGTGGCGGTGGCACCGCGCTCAGAAGGGCGTTGAGCTTCCTGAGGACCGTCTCGAGGCAACGATCGACGAGGGCGAAGTGGAGCAGGGCGAGTTCAGCCCCTGGTCCTGGTGGCCTCTCGTGCTTGCCGCTGCTCCCGCCGTTGCGGTGGTTTCGCTGGCAACGGCACACTTCCTCATCCCGCTCGCGATTGCTCTTCTGGCAATCGGTCTGGTGGGCTGGGTCTACGAGTACTACCGCGGAAACTTCGCGCGCTGACCTTCCGCGATGCTGGCCCCGGATCCTTCAGGGATCCGGGGCCTTTTGCGTGCACTTTGCACTTCTCTACTAAACACTGTTCAATGAACAGTGTTCAGTGCGATGGGTACAGAGAAGAGGCGTAACGGCATGTCGAGAACGATGACCACACGGTGCGAGGCGTCAGGGGCCGATGTCGCGGACTTCTTCGAGCTCGTGGGGCGGATCCAGCGCGGACACACTCTGGCGGCGGCTGAGGCGCTTTCTGCGCTCCGAGCGCCCGATTCCCAGACGATGTCTCTCATCGCGGCGGCCGGGATGCTCCGCCAGGCGCACTTTGGTCGCACGGTGAAGGTGAACTATCTCGTCAACCTCAAGTCGGGGCTGTGCGCAGAAGACTGCTCCTACTGTTCGCAGCGTCTGGGGTCGACATCCCAGATCTTGAAGTACACGTGGATTTCGACGGAAGAAGCGGCCAAACAGGCGCAGCACGGTATTGACGGCGGCGCTTCACGCGTGTGCTTGGTGGCGTCGGGGCGCGGACCCAGCGATCGAGATGTGCAGCGCGTTGCGGACATGATCGGGCGAGTCAAAGAAGATCACCCCGACGTTGAGGTGTGCGCGTGCCTCGGACTCCTGCGCGAGCGCCACGCGCAGAAGCTTGCTGAGGCCGGCGCAGACGCGTACAACCACAACATCAACACGGCCGAGTCGCTGTACGACGACATCTGCACAACGCACTCGTATCAGGACCGTGTCGACACGGTCGAGACGGCTAAAGGGGCAGGAATGTCTCCCTGCTCGGGGCTGATTGTTGGGATGGGGGAGAGCGATGAGCAGGTGGTCGAGGCCGTTTTCGCTCTTCGCGAGATGGGGAGCGATTCGATCCCCGTGAATTTCCTCATGCCGTTCGACGGCACACCGCTGGAAGGAACTCACGAGCTCTCGCCGATGCAGTGCCTCCGGATTCTCGCGATGGTGCGGTTGGCATGCCCCGACCGCGAGGTCCGTATCGCGGGTGGCAGAGAGATGCATCTCCGTAGTTTGCAATCCGTGGCGCTCGAGGTCGCCAACTCGCTCTTTCTCGGTGATTATCTGACCAGTGAGGGACAAGACGCGAAGGATGATGTGGCGATGATCGCCGATGCCGGATTCACGGTTCTCGGACACGGGGACGTCGCGGGTACGGACGCTGAACCGGTACCCGCACTTCGCCGTCGAGGGACAGGGACTGCCGCGCGTCCGAACGCGTAGGGTGCCCTATCCTTCCGCCGTCGCCCCTTGACGTCCGGACGAAGAACTCGTGGCCGAACAATGAAAAGGCTGGGAGGGTGCGCGCAAAGACGGGTCACAGCGGCAGAATGAGGGCATGACGCACTTTCCTGTTCGAGGTGCCACAACAAGCGATCTGCGGGCGTGCGCTGCGCTGATCGGACAGGAACTCCGCGACGACGACATGGTGCGCGCGCTGATCCCCGGCGAAGAAGACCGGGAACGTCGTATCGCTCAGGTGCATCTGGCGCTGCTGCATCACACCCTTTTGACGGGAGGCGCGGTGGACGTTGTGTGCGGCGCGGATGGCGGTGTGCGCGCTGTTGCGATGTGGCAGCCGGCGTATCCGCTGGAGGCGTCAACGATCGACCGCGCCGTGCTGCGCTCACGCATTGCCGTTGCAATTGGACGGAAACATCGAGCGGAGGCGGAGGCAGCCGACGCGTACTTCGCGTCGCAGCGACCGGAATTCCCCCACTGGTATCTCGACACGATCGTCGTCAGTCGGCACGCGCAGGGGGAGGGGAACGGCACCCACTTACTGCAGTACCGATTGCGTCAGATCAATGCCGAAGGCCTTCCCGTCTACCTCGAAGCCACGTCGAACGGTTCGCGGCGCCTGTACGAGCGCTTCGGCTTTGAGCCGTGGGGCAAAGGCGAGGAGCTGGGATACGGCGCAACAGCGATGTTGCGCCACCCGGCACGCTAATCACCTCCCCTTCGCACTGTCGGGGGAGGTAACGCAGTGAGGGCCTCGAATCCTTCCGGATTCAAGGCCCTCACTGCGTTAGGCGCTTACTTCTTGTCGTCGCCCTGCTCGATTTCATGGTGGCCGTCAGCCGGCTCACCGATCTCGTGCAGCACGTGCTTCTGGTGCTCCAGCGACTCCTGGTACTCCGTGTTCGACAGAGGCTGCAGGCGGTCCTCGAAGAACCAGCGGCTCATCGAAGCGCGGAGCTTCTGCGACATCGTGATCCGGCCGTTGTCATCGGGGCGGACGACAAGCGGCTCGTATGTCTCATCGGCCACGAGCGTCCAGCGCTCGTACTCATCGACAGGCTTGTGAACTTCCTTGTACTCTCCGCCGGCAAGGCGAACAATGCGACCCGACTCGTAGCCGTGCAGGACGATCTCTCGATCCTTCTTCTGCAACGCGATGCAGATGCGCTTCGTGATGAAGTACACGATGACCGTGCCGAAGATCAGCAGAGCCTGCAGGCCGTGGATCACGCCTTCCATCGTGAGACGGAAGTGAGTCGCGATGAGGTCCGACGATGCCGCCGCCCAGAGGACCGCGTAGAACCAGACGCCGGCGGCACCGATCGCCGTTCGCGTTGCCGCGTTGCGGGGACGCTGAGCGATGTGGTGCTCGCGCTTGTCGCCCGTGACCCATGCCTCGATGAAGGGGTAGATCGCGACAAGCACGATGAACACCACGAGCACGAGCATCGGCAGCAGGATACCCATCGGATACACGTGTCCGAAGATCGTGAAGTCCAGGTGCGGCGGAGCCAGGCGCAGCGCGCCGTCGGCAAAACCGATGTACCAGTCGGGCTGCGTTCCGGCAGAAACGGGGGAGGGGTCGTACGGGCCGTATCCCCAGATCGGGTTGATCTGCACGAGCGACGCGATCAGAACCAGCGCGCCGAAGACGATGAAGAAGAAGCCACCCATCTTCGACATGTACACGGGCATCATCGGGTAGCCGACGACGTTGTTGTTCGTGCGGCCGGGGCCGGCGAACTGCGTGTGCTTGTTGACGATCATCAGCAACAGGTGGACCGCGATCAGCGCGATCACCAGGAGCGGAAGAATCAGAATGTGCAGCGCGTAGAGGCGGTGGATGATGTCCGTTCCGGGGAATTCACCGCCGAAGAGGAGGTAGGACGTCCACGGGCCGATCACGGGAAGTCCCTTGATCATGCCGTCGATGATGCGGAGGCCGTTGCCCGACAGAACGTCGTCGGGGAGCGAGTATCCCGTGAAGCCTTCAGCCATCGCGAGGACGAAGAGCACGAAGCCAACGACCCAGTTGAGCTCGCGAGGCTTACGGAAGGAGCCCGTGAAGAACACACGGAGCATGTGGATACCGATGCCGGCAACGAAGGTCAATGCGGCCCAGTGGTGCAGCTGGCGAACCAGGAGGCCGCCGCGCAGGTCGAAGCTGATGTGCAGCGTCGACTCCATGGCTGCGGACATGGCGATACCGCGCATCGGCGCGTGAGCACCGTGGTAGTACGTCTCGACCATCGACGGCTCAAAGAAGAACGTCAGGAACGTTCCGGAGATGAGCACGACGACAAACGACCACAGCGCGATCTCGCCGAGCATGAACGACCAGTGGTCGGGGAAGACCTTACGTCCGAGCGCCTTGACGAGGCCCGACACGCTTGTGCGCTCGTCGATGTAGTTCGCCGTGGCGCCGACGAAGCGGCCGCCCAGCGGAGCCTTCTTCTCTTCGGTGGTGGCGGTACTCAATGGATCTCCCAGAAGCTCGGGCCGACGGGCTCGGTGAAGTCGCTCTTGGCAACGAGGTAGCCCTCATCGTCAACCGTGATCGGCAGCTGGGGCAGCGGGCGTGCGGCGGGGCCGAACACGACCTTCGCCTCGTCCGAAACGTCGAACTGCGACTGGTGGCAGGGGCAGAGCAGGTGGTGTGTGTGCTGCTCGTAGAGGGCGACGGGGCACCCAACGTGTGTGCAGACCTTGGAGTAGGCGACGATGCCGTCGTACGACCAGTCCTTGCGCTCTTCGCGCTCGGTGATCTGGTCGGGGCGCATGCGAACCATGAGGACCATGGCCTTGGCCTTTTCGTCGAGGTAGCCATCGTGGTGGCTCAGCCCCGCGAGGCTCTCCGGGATGACGTGGAACGCCGATCCAATGGTCACATCTGACGCCTTGATGCGCGTGCCGTGCGGGTCGCGAACAAGGTGCTGTCCCGATTCCCACATCGTCTGCTTCAGCAGCGCGACAGGGTCGTTCCCGTCGTGCGGTGCGAGACCGCGGAAGAGAGTGACACCGGGAAGGATCGAGGCGGCGAGTGCCGCGAACAGCGAGTTGCGGATCATCTTGCGACGACCGAACCCGGACTCCTCGTTTGCCTTCTCAAAAACCTCGATGGCGCCGGCGCGCGTCTCGGGCGTTCCCTGGGTGGGGTGCCGTTCCTCGACGTGCTCCTTGTCGCTCATCAGGGTCTTCGACCAGTGGATTGCTCCGACACCGATCGACAGCAAGGACAGGGCGATGCCGAGTCCGATGAACATGTTGTTGTTGCGGATCGAGGTGTACTGCATGTCCTCGATCGGGAACAGCATGTACGCGGCGACCGCCCAGATGCTCCCGGCTACGGACAGGTAGAAGAGGCCGTAGATCGCGCGCTCTGCTGCCTTCGCCGACTTCGGATCCTTGTCCGTCATCCGGGTGCGGTGCGGCGGCATACCCGGGTTCTGTACCGGATCGTCGATCGAGACGGCGAGACCCGAAGAAGGCTGCTGCGCCTTCTCGATGCCGGCCTGTTCGTCGTGAGACATCGTGCTCCTTGTCACGTCCTGGTCATTCGCCATGGTTAGTTCGACCTCGCCGTGATCCACACCGCGATGGCGATCAGACCACCGATGCCGAAGATCCAGATGAACAGACCCTCAGAGACGGGACCGAGTGATCCGAGCGTGAATCCGCCGGGCGCCTGCATCTCTTGCTGATACAGCAGCGCCGAGATGACATCACGCTTGTCCTGCTCGTCGAGGTTCATGTTGTTGAACACGGGCATGTTCTGCGGCCCCGTGACCATGGCGGCGTAAATGTGCAGAGCCGAGGTGTCGTTGATGTCCGGGGCGAACTTCCCCTCGGTGAGGGCTCCACCCGCTGCTGCGACGTTGTGGCACATCGCGCAGTTGATGCGGAACAGCTCAGCGCCGCGGGCGACATCGCCCTCGCCGTCCAGGACAGTGGCTTCAGGGAAACCCGGTCCGGGGGCGATGGAGTGGACGTACTCGGCCATCGACAGAATCTGTGCGTCGGTGAACTGCACGGGCTTCTGATCTGCCTGGGGGCCGTGCGCCTGCATGGGCATGCGGCCGGTTGCCACCTGGAACTCAACGGCGAGCGCGCCGACGCCGTAGAGCGACGGGCCGTTCTCGGTTCCTTCGAGGCTCAGGCCGTGGCAGGTGGCGCAGTTGGCCTGGAAGAGGATTTCTCCGTCTTCGGCGCTAACCTGCGAGGTCTGCGCACTTCCCGTGTCGCTTGCTGCGACGGCTACCGAAGCGCCCGCGTACAGGCCGCCCGTGAGGAGCAGACCCACAGCGATCAGTGCTGCGGCTGCAATCGGGCTGCGGCGGCCATTTGAGCGGCGCTTGTTCTTCTGACGTGCCATAAGACTGTGTTGCTCCGCTCTCACTGCAGGAAGTAGATGACGGCGAACAGCGCGATCCACACGATGTCGACGAAGTGCCAGTAGTACGACACGACGATCGTGGTGGTCGCTTCCTTGTGCGTGAACTTCTTCACCGCGTAGACGCGACCGATGGTCAGCAGCATGGCGATGAGGCCACCGGCGACGTGCAGGCCGTGGAAGCCCGTGGTCAGGTAGAACGCGGCGCCGTAAGGATCGCTGCTGATGGTGACGCCGTGCTCAACGAGCTGTGCATACTCCCACACCTGGCCGGCGACGAAGGTCGCACCGAGGGCAAAGGTGATCCAGAACCACGGCACCATGCCGAGCGATCGCCAGCCCTGGCCCTTCACCGTGTAGGGCTGCATACGTTCGGCCGCAAGCACACCAAACTGGCACGTGACGGATGAGGTCACAAGAATCGCCGTATTGATGAACGCGAACGTCACGTTCAGCGCCTGTGTGCCTTCCTCCCAAATGCCGGGCGAAGTGCTGCGGAGCGTGAAGTAAATGGCAAAGAGGCCCGCGAAGAACATGACCTCGGAGCCAAGCCACACGATCGTGCCGACGCTGACAGGATCGGGGCGCTTCACCGTTCTGGGCGCGGGGGCATACGTAGCTGGGGTCGTCACCCGTCCATTATGGCCGATAACGCCAGTGGATTTTTGCACTGAAGGGGGTGATTGTGCATGCATCTGAGCTATGGAGAGGGGGTGAAGTCGCTGGTAGAGGAGGGATAAAGAGCTGATCGTGCCGCAATATTGCGCACGTTTCGTGCCCACGATGAGGCGTCTGTTCCTTTTTCTACGTCGTGTCGAGGTTTTCGCGGACACCCCGCGCCGTCCCTAAGATCGGCCCTATGACGCAACCAACGTGGCCCGGCATCCTGGCATCGGTCGTCGGAGGACACCACCTCACGGTTTCCGAAGCTGAGTGGGCGATGCGCCAGGTGATGCACGGGGAGGCAACACCGGCGCAGCTCGGCGGTCTTCTCCTGGCACTGCGTGCAAAAGGCGAGACCGTTGAAGAGGTGATCGGTTTTCGTGCGGCGATTCTCGAAGCTGCCGTTCCCCTTCCCGTCGATCCACGTGTTCTCGACATCGTCGGCACAGGGGGAGACCTACACGGCACCGTGAATATCTCCTCGACGGCAGCAATCGTCGTCGCGGCCACAGGCGTGCCGGTTGTGAAGCACGGCAATCGCGCCGTCAGCTCGAAGGCGGGTTCGAGCGATGTGCTCAGCGAATTGGGCATTGACCTGCGCCTCGCGCCGGACGGAGTGTCGCAGGTGCTGGATGAGGCGGGCATCACTTTCGCCTGGGCGGCAGCGTTCCACCCGGGTTTCCGCCACGCGGCACCCGTGCGGGCGGAGCTGGGCGTTCCGACCGTGTTCAACTTCCTCGGCCCGCTCGTCAACCCTGCTCGGGCCGAGGCCAACGCCGTGGGCGTGGCGAACCTCCAGACAGTGCCGATCATCACGGGCGTGTTCCGTACACGTGGCGCAACGGCACTGGTTTTCCGCGGCGAGGACGGCCTCGACGAGATCACGAACACCGGGTACAGCCGTATCTGGCAGGTATCGAATGGTGATGTTCACGAGTTTGATGTGCATCCGCGGGATCTCGGCGTGCCCACGGCGCAGATCGAGGACCTCATCGGTGGCACGCCCAGCGAGAACGCCGTGACCCTTCGACGCACGCTTGCGGGGGAGCAGGGAGCCGTTCGCGATGTTGTTCTCCTGAACGCGGCTGCCGGCATTGTCGCCTACCGCCTGTCACAGAACCCGGCCGAGGCGAACCGCAACATGATCGAGCGGTTGTCCGAGGCTCGGGATGAAGCCGCGGCGGCGATTGACGACGGTCGTGCGACCGAGCGGCTTGAATCATGGATCACCGCATCGAATCGCGCCGGCGCCCAGCGGGCCTGAGAGCTAATTCAGGCTCGCGATCTACGATTACCGGCAGGAAAACTTGGGGGAGAATTCATGGAACTGCTCGTACCGCTTCTGATCGTCGTCGCTGTTGTTGTTATCGCGGGAATCTACCTGTGGGCGACGTACAACTCGCTTGTGTCGCTGGGCACGCGGGTCGATGAGGCCTGGAGCGGAATCGACGTGCAACTCAAGCGCCGCGCCGACCTCATCCCGAATCTCATCGAGACTGTCAAGGGTTACGCCGCCCACGAGAAGGCGGTTTTCGAGAACGTCACCCGCGCGCGCGCAGAAACGCTGCAGGCTCAGACTCCCGGCGAAGCCGGACGGGCGGAGAACCATCTTCAGCAGGCTCTGAAGAGCATCTTCGCGGTTGCCGAGGCGTATCCCGCACTCCAGGCCAGCCAGAACTTCCTCCAGCTGCAGAGCGCGATTGTGGACACGGAAGACAAGATCCAGGCGTCGCGCCGCTTCTACAACGGAGGGGTGCGTGAGCTGAACATTAAGATCAAGCAGTTCCCGAACAACCTCTTCGCGCGTGGTCTCGGGTTCGAGCAGCGCGAGTTCTTCGAGGCCGACGACGCAGCGGCGATCGCTGCTCCGCCCAAGGTGCAGTTCTGAGCCACACGGAGCGATGAATTCCTCCCAGGGAATACATGCCTCTTCAGCGATGCTCCCGGACGTAGACTCGTCGCATGAGCGAGGAGCCGCGGCAGGAGCGTAGAACTCTGTTCGGGTATCGTCCCGCGTCCACCGTTGCGGAGCGCACGGAGCGCACGGAGCGCACGGACAAAGACGCTGACCATCCCGTAGCGAAGCCCCTCAGAGTTGCGGCGGCCTACGGCTGGCGCCTTCTGATTCTCGCGGCCGTTCTCGCGCTGTTGATCTGGTTTATCGCCGAGTTCAAGACTCTCGTCATCCCCGTCGTCGTGGCGGTGCTCCTGACGGCGCTGCTGTGGCCGTTCTTCTCCTGGCTCAGGAGGATGCGGGTTCCGACGGCTGTGGCGATTATTGTTTCGCTGCTGGGGACGATTTCGATTGTCGCTGGTCTCGTGTGGCTTTCGGTGTGGCAGATCGCGAATCAGGCTGCGGACGTGCGCGATCGCGCGGTCGAGGGCTGGTACGAGATCGAGGCGTGGGTGGTGAATCTGGGTCTCCTGCCCGATGACGTCATCAGCCAGGCCGTGGCGTTCGTGACCGAGTTCGTTCAAGAACAAGCGCAGGTGCTGCTCAGCGGCGCGCTGACGGTGGGCCTCACCGTGGGTCACATCGTCGCGGGCATTTTGCTCACGCTCTTCACGCTGATCTGTTTCCTTGCGGACGGCAAGGGCATTTGGGGCTGGACAACGACGTTGTTCCCGAAAAAGGCCAGAGCTGCTGTTGACGGTGCCGCCCGCAACGGCTGGTCGACCCTCGTCAACTATGCGCGCACGCAGATCCTCGTTGCCCTTATCGACGCCGTCGGTATCGGCGTCGGCGCCGCGCTTCTCGGCGTTCCGCTCGCTATTCCCATCGGCGTCATCGTCTTCCTGGCTTCGTTCATCCCCTTCCTCGGTGCGATTCTGACGGGCATCCTCGCCGTTTTTATCGCGCTGGCTTACAACGGCATCTGGACCGCGATCGCGATGCTGGGTGTCGTTCTGCTCGTCCAACAGATCGAGAGTCAGGTCCTGCAGCCGCTCATCATGAGCGCAGCCGTCAAGGTGCACCCCCTTGCCGTTGTGCTCGTTGTTCTTGCCGGCGCCGCCGTCGGTGGTATCGCCGGCGCGCTGTTCGCGGTTCCGTTCGCCGCCTTTGTCAACGTCGTGGCAGTGACGCTGTCGACGGGATCGTGGCGAACGGGTGAACTTCCCGATACCGATCTCATCTGGCGCACCGAGCCGAAAACGATCGGACGAGGGTCCGCAGAGAAGGAGAAGAAGTGACGAGAGTCGATCTGCCAACACTGTCTGAGTTTGAGGAAGCGGCGGGCGGCCTTGCTCCCGTCATCGAACGCACGCCGATTCAGCCGTCACAGCACCTCAGTGAGCTCCTCGGGCATGAGACGACGCTCAAGCTCGAAAACCTGCAGCGCACAGGGTCGTTCAAGGTGCGCGGAGCAACTCACCGTCTGTCGCGGCTGACGCCGGAGGAGCGCGCACGCGGCGTTGTTGCAGCGTCGGCGGGGAATCACGCCCAAGGCGTTGCGCTTGCCGCGCAGCAGCTCGGCATCCCCGCAACGATCTACATGCCGCTGGGTGTTCCCGTTCCCAAGCTGCTTGCGACGCGGGGATACGGCGCGGAGGTCGTCCTCGAGGGTGAGACCGTGGCGACGAGCCTGCGATTGGCCGCCGAGCACGCTGAGCGCGAGGGCGCCGTTCTGATCCACCCTTTCGATCACCGAGACATCATCGTCGGACAGGGCACGGTCGCCCTCGAAGTCATAGATCAGGTGCCCCAGGTGGAGACGATCGTCGTATCGATCGGCGGGGGTGGACTTGCAGCGGGCGTCGCTGCTGCGGCAAAGGCGAAGGCAGCCGCCCTCGGGCGGGAGATCCGCGTTATCGGTGTTCAGGCGGCGAATGCCGCGGCGTATCCCGTTTCTCTGGATGCGGGTGAGCCGGTCGAGATCACAACGGAACCGACGATCGCCGACGGGATCCTCGTCTCGAAGCCCGGCGCGTCGCCGTTCGCGATCGTTCGTGACCTCGTCGACGAGGTCGTCACGGTCAGCGAGGATGACATTGCGCGCGCGCTGCTCGCGCTCCTCGAACGAGCAAAGCAGGTCGTCGAGCCCGCTGGAGCGGCCGGTGTCGCGGCGATTCTGGCGGGAAAGGTCGTGACGAACGGTCCGACCAACGTGATCATCTCCGGTGGCAACATCGACCCCCTCCTGCTGCAGCGGGTGGTGGCGCACGGTCTTGCCGCGTCCGGGCGATACATGACGGTTCGCATCCCCCTTCCCGATCGCCCGGGCCAGCTTGTGAAGGTGTCCGAGTTGCTGGCGCAGGCGGGGGCGAACGTCATCGAGGTGCTGCACACGCGACACGGTCAGGGCATGCAGATCAGCGAAGTTGTTTTGCAGATATCCGTCGAAACGCGGGGCGAGGAGCATCGCGGGCTCGTTCTCGACGCGCTGCGCGGCGGCGGCTTCCGTCCGGAGATCGTCCCGGACTGATCGCGTTTAACGTCTCCGGCCTCCCGCCCACGGTGTGTGGGCGGGAGGCCGGAGACGTTGGTGGTCTTAGCCCTGGAAGGTCTCGACCTTGATGATCTCGACGGCGATCGACTTGCCGTTGGGGGCCGTGTAGCTCGTCTTTTCGCCCACCTTGAGACCGTTGATGGCCGTCCCGAGCGGGCTCTGGTCGCTGTACACGTCGAGCTCCGTGCTGCTGGAGATGGCGCGGCTGCCCAGCAGGAAGCGCTCCTCGTCTCCGAGGATCAGAGCGGTCACGACCGTGCCGGGGCGAGCGACACCGTCGGCCTCTGGCACCTCGCTGATCTCAGCGTCCTTGAGCATCGCGGTGAGCTGGCGAATGCGCGCTTCCTGTTTGCCCTGTTCGTCCTTGGCCGCGTGGTAGCCGCCGTTCTCCTTCAGGTCCCCCTCTTCGCGGGCCTCCTGAATGCGATGAGCGATTTCCTCGCGGCCTGTGGTCGAAAGATGTTCGAGCTCGGCTGCGAGGCGATCGTACGCCTCCTGCGTCAAGAAAGGCGCGTTCTCGTTCGACACGATGGTTCTCCTTTAGGACTCGGAAGATCCGAGATGCGGTATCCGGAAGAATTTACCGGAGGGCGCAGGTGTTGACGAATCCCGTTGTCGCCTCGGCGACGGTGGGAATGGTCTCGGTGTAGTCAGTGTGGACTCTGTCGTTCGCAGGAAGCTCGACAACTTTCCATCCGACAACGCCGAACTCTTCGTCGAGGGCTTCGAGTGTGCACACAACCGGCGCGTTTCGGGAGGAGGTCACGCGGAATGTCACGGATACCTGCTCGGCGGAGGTCACGCGAAAGCCGAGGTCGTCGTAATCGACCGTTCCCGTGGTCTGCTGGGGGACCATCCACAGCAGGTACCCGAGGATCACCGCCGCCACGATGCCGCCGCCGATCCACGGGGCTAGACGGGCACCGTTTCGTGATCGACCGTAGCGGTCGTCGAGCTTCGCGTTGATCGAAGCAGGTGTTGTCACGAGGACCTCTCAGGCGCTAACGGAATAGGCTGGAACCAGATTATCGGCCCTGAACGATGGAGCAGCTGGATGCACGCCCTCTTTGCCCTCGTCCCCGCAGGCTTGCAAGACGGCCCGCTCCCCGAAATGACGGTTGACCCGGAATCGGTCACGCCCGGCCCGGTGGGTTTTCTGTGGATGGCTATCCTCGTTCTCGCCGTTGTCCTGCTCGTCATCTCGATGCTGCGCCGCGTGCGTCGTGTGCGCTACCGCGCTGAGGTCACCGAAATGTTGGACGCCGAAGAAGCGGCGGCCCGCGAAAACAGCGAGGAAAGCGGCGACGACGCCGTAGAGGACACCGAGCCTACGACCCCGCGTTAAACGCGGGGTTGAGGGCGATCAGCAGCGCGCCCGTCCAATGGCAGAGGAACGCCAGCACGGTGCACACGTGGAAGATCTCGTGGAAGCCGAAGTGGTTCGGCCACGGGTTCGGACGCTTGATCGCGTAGACGACGGCGCCGCCGGAGTACAGCAGCCCACCGACGATGACCAGGATCATCATCGCCACGTTCGCCCGGAAGAGATCGGGCATGTACATCACGGCTGCCCATCCGAGCGCGAGGTAGAGGGCGACGTAGAGCCAGCGCGGGGCACCGATCCAGAGAACACGGAACAGGATGCCCAGGAGCGCCCCGCCCCAGACGGCGCTCAGGAGGATCACGCTCTTCTCCGGCGGCAACGCGAGAACGCCGATGGGCGTGTAGGTACCGGCAATCAGCAGCAGAATGTTCGCGTGGTCGATGCGCTTGAGGACGGCCTTGGTCGCAGGCTTCCAGTTGAAGCGGTGATACACCGCGGAGTTGCCGAACAAGAGCAGTGACGACGCCATAAACACGGCGGAAGCCCACTTCGCAGCAGACCCGTCGGCGAGCGCGATGAGCACGATGCCGGCGATGAGGGCAACAGGAGCCGTTCCCGCGTGAATCCAGCCACGCCAGGTGGGTTTGAGATCTTCCGCGGGTACGGCATCCGCTTCGATCAACGGCAAATGGGGCATCGACGCTTCGTCCGAGCCGTCTGCGTGTTCCGGGTTCTCAGGCGTGGCGCGCGAGGTCATTTGCTGAGGTTACGTGTCGTCATATTCCGTCAGCGACACATGTGGCGGCGTTTTTTCCGGGGTCTGCGAGGTATCGTCATCGAGTGGTGATGAGCGTGAGGTCGGAGGAGGGCAGAGGCCCCCTCTATCGCCTGTATGCGTCGCGTCTGCGGCGTCAGATCGATCCGGAACGCGTGCCGAGGCACGTGGCGATGATGATCGACGGTAACCGGCGCTGGGCGCGTCAACTCGGTTATGAGACACCTGCGCACGGGCACCGCGCTGGCGCCGCGAAGATGGTCGACTTTCTTGAGTGGTGCGACAGCCTCAACGTTGAGGTCGTCACGCTGTACCTGCTGTCGAACGACAACGTGCTCAAGCGCGACAGCGCGGAGCTCGGGGACCTCATTGAGATCATCGCCGGGCTTGCTGGTCGGCTCTCGCGGCGTGGTGATTGGCGTGTGCAGCACGTCGGTCGTGAAGACAATCTTCCCGATTTCCTCGTCCAGTCGTTGCGCGATGCCCGGGAGCGGACCCGCGATAATACGGGGCTGCACGTGAACCTTGCCGTTGGCTACGGTGGTCGCTACGAGATCGTGGATGCGGTGCGCCGCATCATTCAGAAGCACCATGAGGGCGGCGGAAGCCTCGAGGAACTTGCCGAATCGTTGACGCCGGAAGAGATCGGCGAGCACCTGTACACGCGCGGTCAGCGCGACCCGGACCTCGTCGTGCGTACATCGGGGGAGCAGCGCCTGAGTGATTTTCTCCTGTGGCAGACCGCTCACAGCGAGTTCTACTTCGTTGAGGCTCTGGGGCCGGATCTACGCGAAGTCGATTTCCTCCGCGCTATTCGCGATTACGGAACGCGCGATCGCCGTTTCGGTCGCTGACGTTTCGTGTGTGAACGCGCGATGAAATTCGGGGCAGAGGTCTTCCGAATCACACCGGTGTGATTTAACGTCGACGCATCGGGCAAAGCGTCCGATCGAGTCGGCCTTCTGGATTGCGACTCGTGGTCTTTGGCCGACGCGAGAGTCCGGGCACTGCCCGGCCAGAGGGGAGTCGGCCGTGACCGCAGCCACAGAAAAGGCCACCCGCGCAAGCGTTTCGAAGAAGAACGCGGGGGAGCAGGAGTCGGAACAGACTCTGCGTACCTACGTTCTCGACACGTCAGTTCTGCTGAGCGATCCGCGGGCGTTGTTCCGCTTCGCTGAGCACTCCGTTGTCATCCCCGTCGTGGTGATCTCCGAGCTGGAGGGCAAGCGTCACGATCCCGAGATCGGTTACTTCGCGCGTGCGGCTCTGCGTCATCTCGACGAGCTTCGCGTCGACAACGGCCGGCTTGACTTTCCTGTTCCCACGCCGGGCGGCGGAACACTCCGCGTTGAGCTCAATAGTTCGAACCAGGAGATCCTCCCGAGCGGCATGCGGCAGGGAGACAACGATGCGCGCATCCTCGCCGTCGCCGCCAATCTCGCATCGGATGGTCTGGCCGTCACAATCGTCTCGAAAGACGTTCCGATGCGCGTCAAGGCATCGGCGCTCGGCCTCACCGCCGAGGAGTATCTCGCCGAGCAGGCGGTTGATTCCGGTTGGACGGGCATCGCCACGCTCGCCCTTTCGGGGGATGAGATGTCCGATTTGTACGAGGCTGAGGTCTCCATGCACGAGGACAGCCAGGGCATCCCCGTGAATACGGGGCTCATCATCCAGTCCGAGCGCGGCTCCGCTCTGGGGCGCGTGACAGGGTCCGATGGTGAATTTCGGCTGGTGCGCGGGGACAGGGACGTCTTCGGTCTTCATGGTCGCTCCGCTGAGCAGCGCGTTGCCATCGACCTCCTCCTCGACCCACGCGTTGGCATCGTTTCGCTCGGTGGCCGAGCCGGAACCGGGAAATCGGCCCTTGCGCTGTGTGCGGGGCTTGAGGCGGTTCTCGAGCGTCAGCAGCAAAAGCGCATCATCGTCTTCCGTCCCCTGTTCGCGGTGGGCGGCCAGGAACTCGGTTATCTCCCCGGTGATCAGTCGGAGAAGATGAACCCCTGGGGTCAGGCGGTGTACGACACGCTCGGATCGGTTGTCTCCGAGAACGTCATCGACGAGGTGATGCAGCGCGGAATCCTCGAGGTTCTTCCGCTGACGCACATCCGTGGTCGATCGTTGCACGATGCATTCGTCATCGTGGACGAGGCGCAGTCGCTCGAGCGCAACGTTCTCCTGACGGTTCTCAGTCGCATCGGACAGAACTCGCGCGTTGTTTTGACACATGATGTCCAGCAGCGAGACAACCTCCGCGTTGGGCGGCACGATGGCGTTGCCAGTGTGATCGAAACGCTCAAGGGCAACGATTTGTTTGGTCACGTGACCCTGACGCGATCCGAGCGGTCCGAGATCGCTGCGCTGGTCACGAGCCTGCTCGACGGGGACGAACTCAGCTGAGTATGGGTGTGGGGCCGCGAGCCGCGGCCCCACACCCACCGCTCATGCGAGCGTCAGCCCCGTATCGTGCGCGGCGAATGCCAGCTGGTCAGCGAAGAGATGCTCGGCAACGGCGAAGAGATCATCGAACACGTTCTGTTTGCGTTCCTTCGTTCCCTGACGGTGCCACTCGGCGCCGTACTCTCCTCCTCCGCGGAGGTGGGGAACGACGAGGGTTCCGCCGGCGCTCTTCGCTCGGATGATCCTCGTCGCCGTGCGCGGTGCGGACGCCGTGCGCGGCAGCGCTTCGCTGCCCGTGACGCGGTTCCCGGACACGGTAAAGCGATGACGGGTTCCCGGGTCCGTGAAGCTTGTCGTCGTCACGAAAACGATGTCTGTTTCGGTCGTCGCGTCTGACGCCGTCACGCTGATGCCCTGGCCGAGGGGAAGGGCATCACCCAGCACACCGTCGTCTGATGCCAGCTGCATTCTGTGGGACGCATCGTGCGAGTACGTGAGAACGAGGCCTGAGGCGGTCAGCCCCGCGTCGAGAAGCACATCTTCGTCGTGTTCAGGGACGATGTCGGAGCTCTCGCCGGTGGTGAGATCGATCGCTATCAGACGGTACCGCGCAGCGTCATCATCGGTGATGACCAGGAGCTTGCCCGCACGGATACCGATCGCGGTGCGTTCGACGTCGTGCCCCGCGGCGATGAGGCGAGGCAAGACCAGCGGCATCGTCTGCGACAACGAGGACGTCCTGATTTTCCCCGTTGCCATGCCAAGCGAAGAGTCGTCCGCCGCGTTGATGCGGGATGCCGCGCGCTTTCTGCGCGAGAAGCGTGCCCACGCGCTCACGGAAGGCGTTGCGGGCGGGAAGGGCCTCGAGAATCGGTTCCGCGAACGCATTCTGTGCGGCAACGAACTCCCGAGTTTCTTCGCTGTCGGGGTTCTCTAACCAGCGGTAGGGGGCGGGGACCTGATGGCCGTGTGCGCGGTCGATCGTGTCGTCGCGTCGAGCGGAGGGAAAGGGCATCCAGCCAGACTATTGCCGGACACACGTGGGGGCGGCGAGCATCAGCTCGCCGCCCCCACGTGTTCGTGAGATTAGCCCGGGCGGGTCATCGACAGAAGGTCGAGCTTCTCGTCGAGCACCTCTTCCGAGATCTCGCCGCGCTCGACATAGCCGAGGTCGATCACTGCCTCGCGCACCGTGATGCCCTTGGCAACAGAGTGCTTGGCGATCTTGGCGGCGGCTTCGTATCCGATGACCTTGTTCAGCGGGGTCACGATCGAGGGGCTCATCCCCGCGAGCGCCGTGACGCGCTCCGTGTTCACCGTGAGGCCGTCGACCGTCTTGTCCGCGAGAACGCGCATGGCGTTCGCCAGCAGGCGGATCGATTCGAGGAGCGCCGTTCCCATGACGGGGATCGCAACATTCAGCTCGAAGGCGCCCGATGCGCCACCCCAGGCGATTGTCGCATCGTTGCCGATGACGCGTCCGCAGACCATCAGCACGGCCTCCGGCACGACGGGGTTGACCTTACCGGGCATGATCGAGGAGCCCGGCTGCAGATCGGGAAGGTGCAGCTCGCCGAGGCCCGTGTTGGGGCCGGATCCCATCCAGCGCAGATCGTTGTTGATCTTTGTGAGCGAAACAGCGATCGTCCGCAGCGCGCCGGAAGCTTCGACGAGACCGTCTCGGTTGGCCTGTGCCTCGAAGTGGTCAACGGCCTCGGTCAGGGGCAAACCCGTTTCGGCGACGAGGTTCGCGATGACCTTTTGGGGGAACCCCAGGGGAGTGTTGATGCCTGTGCCCGTTGCTGTTCCGCCCTGCGGAACTTCGGCGACGCGCGGCAGAGCCGACTGAATGCGCTCAACGCCCAGGCGCATCTGACGTGCGTAGCCGCCGAACTCCTGGCCGAGCGTGACGGGGGTGGCGTCCATCAGGTGTGTACGCCCCGGCTTGACGACGCTCTTCCATGCCGTGGCCTTCTTGGCGAACGCGGTCTCGAGGTGCTCGAGCGCCGGGATGAGGTCGGTGATGAGTGCTTCGGTCACGGCAACATGGACCGAGGTTGGGAAAACATCGTTCGACGACTGCGATGCGTTGACGTGGTCGTTTGGGTGAACCTCGGCGCCGAGCTTCTGCGTCGCCAGCGACGAAAGCACCTCGTTCATGTTCATGTTCGACGACGTTCCCGAGCCCGTCTGGAACGTGTCGACGGGGAAGTGGGCGTCGTAGTTACCCGTGACAACCTGGTCTGCTGCCCACGCGATGGCATCGGCGATATCGCCGTCCAGCGTTCCCAGATCCTTGTTCGCCAGCGCCGCAGCCTTCTTGATGCGGGCGAGAGCGGCGATGTGGCGCGACTCGAGGCCGGTGCCGGAGATGGGGAAGTTTTCGACGGCGCGCTGGGTCTGTGCGCGGTACAGCGCGTCCTTTGGGACGCGCACCTCGCCCATCGTGTCGTGTTCGATGCGGTACTCGATATCGGTCACGTCTGCGATCCTCCGTTGATCAGGATTTCGGGGCGTCCTCGCCGACGCCGATGGCGACGTCGGGCACAACAGTGCCTTCCGCCAAGCGGTAGTTTGCTCCCACGATTCCGACGCGACCGCTCGCGATTGCGTCGCTGATGAGCTCAGACGAGTGCAGAACGTTTGTCACCGTTTCACGCAGGTGCAATTGGCCGACCCGCCACGGACTGAGTTCTTCCGGGCTTCCTTCTTCTGTGAGCTCGCGCTTGGCGCGCTGCACGGACGGAACGATCGGAGAAATCTGGCGCCAAATCGCGGGCGGCAGTAGGGGCGCATCGGGTTCGAGGCTATTGATGGCGGCGAGAACTGCGCCACATTCATCGTGTCCGAGAACAACGATGAGCGGAACTTCGAGAACACCGACGGCGTACTCGATCGACCCCATGATCGACTCGCCCGTGACCTGGCCGGCATTGCGGACAACGAACAGGTCGCCGAGCCCCATGTCGAAGATGATCTCCGCGGAGAGACGAGAGTCGCTGCACCCGAACAAGACCGCTGAGGGTCGTTGTGCAGCGGCGATTTCGTGTCGACGTCGGACGTCTTGGTGGGGATGGCTGAGTTCACCGGCGACGAAGCGCCTGTTGCCATCCAACATTCCCTGCCATGCTTGCGCGGGTGTCAGCGTCTGGGTCATTCTGATTGCTCCTTCTGCAGGACAGTGACATCGTTCGACAAAGCCGAAGCGATCGTAGCGGCGTCATCGGCGCCAACTCGCCCGTAAAGCAGGATGTGGTCTGTGCCCGCCTGCACGCTGAGCGCGTAGGTCAGCTCACCACGGTCGGTTTCCGCGTCGCCCAGGTCATACTCGGTCCAGGTCACGCCGTCGATCGTCTGTTCACCGGTGGGGCGCGCGCCTCCCAGCGTTTGGGCGACCCACGTCTCATTTCCGTCGAGGGCCTGCGCGAAACGCAGGAACGAGCGGTCGGCGCCCGGGATCTGGTTGTAGGTGATGGACCAGACGGTGGGAGATCCTGCTTGGATCTCTGCGGTGTTCACGCCCCAACCCGACGGCGCATCGGGGACGACAACACTGCGCTGGAACTGGGTTTCGGCCTGGTGTGCGATGTTCTCGACATCGATGGCTGGCGGATCCGCCAGCTCACCGCGAGGCACTCCGAAGTAGATGATCGCCACGATCGCCAGCGTCGAGCCGAGGGCGATCAGCAGGTTCTTGACGGACTTGCTCTGCCGGTACCGGCGAGTGTTTTCCGCCTTGCGCGCTGCGGTCTCTTCCGGGGTCTCGGGGCGCCCGAGATGGGCGACAACGCGAGGTTCCTTCGCCATCAGACGTTCTCCTCGGCAGCGGTTTCCGCCTGTGTCCGTGCGGCGTCGAGGCGCCGTTTTGCGCCGAGCAACCATTCCTCGCACCGCGCGGCGAGAGCTTCGCCGCGCTCCCAGAGGGCGAGGGAATGTTCGAGCGTCGGCGCGCCCTGCTCGAGTTCGGCCACAACGCGCGCGAGCTCGTCACGCGCCTGTTCGAACGAGAGGGACGAGACGTCGGGGGCAGGCTGCTCGGTCATCGGATCTATCCTACGTCGCGCTGATGATGGTGCTGTCGTCCAGCGGGGGCTAAGACGCAGACTCAGCGGCGCCATCCGACGTTGCCAGGATCGCGCCGCTTTCGACGGTCACCGTGAGGTGCGTTCCGGCGGGAGCCTGCGCCGCATTGCGAACGATCTCGCCGTTCGGGAACTGGGCGATTGCGTAGCCCCGCGCGAGCGTCGACGCGGGGGAGAGCGCGGTGAGGGACGCGCGCAGTTGAGCGGTGCGCAGCTCGCCGCGTTCGATCATCCGGGCGGAGCGATCTTGCCCCTTCGACACCAGAAGCGCGATCTCGTGCGCTCGGTCACGGATAAGTGAGTCGGGATCGCGCAGGGACGGGCGTGAGCGCATCTGTTCGAGCTGCTGAATGCCGTGCCGCACCTGCTGCGTTAGCCGCATCGTTAGCCTCGAGCGCAGGTCGGCGATGAGTGCTCGCTGCTCACCCACATCGGGGACAACGCGCTTGGCCGCGTCGGTGGGAGTCGAAGCGCGCAGGTCCGCGACGTCATCCAGAAGGGGGCGGTCGTTTTCATGGCCGATAGCGCTGACCACCGGCGTCTGGGCCGCCGCGACGGCGCGCACGAGGCGTTCATCGCTGAAACCAAGAAGCGTCTGCGGGTCGCCGCCTCCGCGCGCGATGATGATCACATCGATCGACGGGTCTGCGTCCAAGATCGCGAGAGCCTCGATGATTTCGGCAACGCTGCGTTCGCCCTGCACCGTTGCATGGATCGTGCGGAACTCCACTTGTGGCCAGCGCAGCTGGCTATTGCGCAGCACGTCCTTCTCGGCGTCCGAGTGCGCCCCCGTGATCAGGCCGATCCGATGAGGGAGAAACGGCAGCGGGCGCTTGCGGGCCGGGTCGAACAGGCCCTCTTCGCGGAGCGCGCGCCGAAGCCGCTCCAGGCGCTCGAGCTGCGCGCCGATTCCGACGTGCCGCATCGCCGTGACCTGAAACGAGAACGATCCGCGCTTGGTGAAGTAATCGGCCTTTAGACACGCCACGACGTGATCGCCCACCTGGAAGTCGTCCTCGAGGCGGCGCAGCACGCTCGACCACAGCTGGATAGACACCTGAGCGTCGGAGAGTAGGTCTTTCATCCCGCCGAAGACGTTTCCGCCGCGCTTGTTCCACTGGGTGATTTCGCCCTCCACCCACACGGCGCCCCACCGATCGATTGCCGCCTTGATCGTCTGGTTTAAGCGTGCAATCGACGTCGGGTGCTCGGGGCCGGAGTCGCGCGGCGATACCGCATCGGACGGCGGGACGTCGCCCGGGCTCTGTTGCGGCTGAAAACTCGTCACATGTTCAGCGTATTCGGCGAGGGCAGAGGAAGCGCATCGTAGGCTGGGAACATGAGCGCAACTGCTGTCTCGCTGCCCCTTCCCCGCATTCCCTCGCGGCGGGAGCGCCTCCAGGACATCCCGGTCGACGGGGCAAAGAAGGTTCTTCTTGCTGCCCCGCGTGGATACTGTGCGGGTGTTGACCGCGCTGTCATCACGGTCGAGAAGGCGCTTGAGCGTTACGGCGACCCGGTGTATGTGCGTAAGCAGATCGTGCACAACATTCATGTCGTTCGCGAGCTCGAGTCGAAGGGTGCCGTGTTCGTCGAGGAAGTCGACGAGGTGCCAGAGGGCGCACACGTGGTCTTCAGCGCCCATGGTGTGTCTCCGGCGGTCGTCGATTCCGCTGCCGAGCGTGGGCTTCAGGCCATTGATGCGACCTGCCCCCTTGTCACGAAGGTGCACCGCGAGGCCGTTCGCTTCGCTCGCGACGATTATCAGATTTTGCTCGTCGGCCACGAGGGTCACGAAGAGGTTGAGGGAACGGCCGGTGAGGCCCCCGACAACGTCACGATCGTGAACAGCCCGGAAGAAGCCGACACGATCGTGGTTGACGACCCGTCGAAGCTTGTGTGGCTGTCGCAGACGACGCTGTCCGTTGACGAGACCATGGAAACGGTTCATCGGCTGCGCGCGCGATTCCCCGATCTGCAGGACCCGCCCTCTGACGACATCTGCTACGCAACGCAGAACCGTCAGGTTGCCATCAAGAAGGTGGCGAAAGATGCCGACCTCGTGATCGTTGTCGGGTCGGCGAATTCTTCCAACAGCGTGCGGCTTGTTGAGGTCGCGTTGCAGTATGGCGCCAAGGCCGCGTATCGAATCGACTACCCGGACGAGGTTCGCCAGGAGTGGCTCGACGGCGTCAAGACGATTGGCATCACAAGCGGCGCCAGCGTTCCGGACGTTCTCGTTCAGGAGCTCATGCGCGAGCTCGCGCATGCCGGATACGCCGATATCGAAGAGGTGCGAACAGCGGAAGAAGACCTCATCTTCTCGTTGCCGAAGGAACTGCGCACAGGCGTTCCGCGTGGTGGGCGAGGGTGCGCGGCATGAACGACGACACCCGCCCGAACTACGGCGAGTATGCCTCGGCGGATGATCGCGCGCGTTACTCGCCGCCGGTTCCGCCTGTTGATCCCGCGCTGATCCCGCAGGATTCGCCCGCGACCCCCGCCCCGACACACACTGGCAAGATCTCGACGCGTCAGCTCGTCGACCGGGTGGTCACGTTTGCGCTCCTTGCCTACGGACTGTTTTCGTCGTTGTCGTCGATTTCGCTGTTCACCGACCCGTACGGGATGGTGGGCCTCGTCGGGCTTGACGTGACGCTGTCGGATCCGTCCGGAATGCGGTCAGCGGGGACGCTCGCCGTCATTGTCCTCGTCGGAGGCTGGGCCGCCACGACATGGCTCTGCTGGAAGCGCAGCGTGGCACGAAAATCCACGTGGTGGGTGGCACTGCTCGCCGGAGTGGTGTTCAACTTTGCGGCCGCAATTGTCCTGTCGATTGCGCTTGTTCAGGACCCGAACGTGATGCAGGCCATCGTCGACTTGCAGGGGATCGAGCTCAACTAGGCCGCGCCTGAGATCACACGAGCCCCGGACCTGAAAAGGTCCGGGGCTCGTGTGATCTCAGCAGGTGTTACGCGCTGATCGAGTGGCCGTAGGAGCCGAGCTGCTTGGTGGACTCGACAACGCGAGCGGCCATGGCCGTCTCGGCGATCTTGCCCCAGGCGCGCGGGTCGTACTTCTTCTTGTTTCCGACCTCGCCGTCAACCTTCAGGACGCTGTCGTAGTTCTCGAACATGTACCCGGCGATTGCACGCGTGAATGCGTACTGGGTGTCGGTGTCGATGTTCATCTTTACGACACCGTTGCGAACAGCGATCGCGATCTCTTCGTCGGTGGAGCCCGATCCGCCGTGGAAGACGAGGTCGAGCGGCTTTTCCGCCGTGCCGAACTTGGCGGCGATGCCTTCCTGGATCTCACCGAGGAGCTCGGGGCGGAGCTTCACGCCGCCCGGCTTGTACACACCGTGGACGTTGCCGAAGGTGAGGGCCGAGAGGTACTTGCCCTTTTCGCCCAGACCGAGCGCTTCGACGGCCTGTGTGACGTCGGCGACGGTCGTGTACAGGGCGTCGTTGGAGCCCTCGTGTGTGACACCATCTTCTTCGCCGCCGACGACGCCGATTTCAACCTCAAGGATCGATCCGATGGCCGCGGTGCGGGGGAGGAGCTGCTTGGCGATCTCCAGGTTCTCGTCGAGCGGAATGGCCGAACCATCCCACATGTGCGAGTTGAAGATCGGCTCGCCGCCGGCCTTTACCTGTTCTTCGCTGGCCTCGAGGACGGGGAGAAGGAAGTCTTCTAGCGCCGGCTTCGGGCAGTGGTCGGTGTGGATGGCCACCGTGATGGGGTAGTTCTTCGCGACCTGACGCACGTACTGCGCCATGGCGATCGCGCCGTTTGCGCGTGCCTTCTGGGTGTGGCCTGCGTAATAGTCTGCGCCGCCCGTTGTGACCTGGAGGATGCCGTCGGAACCGGCCTCCGTGAGGCCCTGAAGGACTGCGTTGATGGTCTGCGAGCTCGAGACGTTGATGGCGGGGAAGGCGAATGCGCCTGCCTTCGCGCCTGCGTACATCTCGGCGTACTGATCCGGGGTTGCGACCGGCATTGACGACTCCTTCGAATCGAAAGTCAGATGTGCCCGACGCAGCGAACGGCGACGGGTGTCCCCAGCCTATATTCCTCGCGGCGCGAGCAGGAAATGGAGGTTTCACTGCGTCATCTGGCCACAAAATGTCGTTTTCGCAAGAATCAGGATTCCTTCATGGCCGCGGGGTGCTTTGGGGCCCATTTTTGCGCTGTTGTCGAGATACCGTGCTCGCATGACCGCTGATCACGAGATCGTCGACCCGTCCGATTTGATTCCGCTGCAGCCGGACCGAAACATCGCGCTCGAGCTGGTGCGCGCGACGGAGGCTGCCGCGATTCGCTCGTCCCCGTTTATTGGACGTGGGCAGAAGGAGCTCGCAGATGGCGCTGCCGTTGACGGAATGCGCGCCTTCTTGTCGACCGTCGAATTTGACGGCGTCGTCGTGATCGGCGAAGGTGAAAAAGACTCCGCCCCCATGTTGTTCAACGGCGAACACGTGGGGACGGGCCGCGGTCGGTCGTATGACATCGCGGTGGACCCGATTGACGGGACGACGCTGACGGCCGAGGGGCGCAATAACGCTCTGTCTGTTATCGCGATGTCCGACCGGGGCACGATGCTGGACGCGTCGAGCGTTTTCTATATGGACAAGCTCGTCACGGGGCCGGCGGGCGTGGGCGTCGTGGACATCCGTCTGCCGATCGCCGAGAACATCAGCCGTCTCGCTGCAGCTCTCGGGAAGCCGATTGAGGAGATGGTGGTCTCCGTTTTGAACCGCCCGCGTCACGAGAAGCTGATTGCTGACATTCGTGCGACGGGCGCGGGAACACGGTTGATGTCGGACGGTGACGTCGCCGGCGGCATCAACGCGGCGCGCCACGATGCACGAACAGACATGTGTGTTGGCGTCGGCGGTAGCCCTGAGGGCATCGTGACCGCGTGTGCGATCAAGGCGCTGGGCGGTCATATTCAGGGCAAGCTGTGGCCGCGCGATGATGCTGAGCGACAGCGGGGGATCGACGCCGGCCTCGATATGGATGCGGTGCTCGAAGCCGATGACATGGTGAAGGGTTCCAACACGATTTTCGTCGCGACCGGTGTGACCGACGGCGCTCTTGTCGCGGGTGTGAAGCGTCATGCCGGGTACCTGTACACCGAGAGCGTGGTTCTTCGCGGGCACTCGGGCACGATGCGTCGTGTTTCGAGTGATCACCTCGAGTCGAAGTGGCTGTGAACTGATCCGTCTCTCTCACGTCGACCAAATCTTGAGCGGTCGACGTGAGAGAATCGGCATCATGGCCGGCAGTAGTGAGCAGACACCTTCCGATGGCGCGCGTGCGGTTGTCGCAGACGCGCAGGATCCGGCGCGCCGGCCGGACGTGCTGTTCCGGGTGCGGCGTCCCGTCGGTCAGGAGCCCAGCTTGTGGGCGCCGATCATTGGCTTTGTCGTTGTCGTCGGTAGCGTTTTGGGGATTTTGACGTTCCTGCCTAGTTAGGCGTCGTGCCGGCAGCGACTGCATCGTCGGGCGCGGGGAGGAGCTCTTCCGCGGTTGTGCGGCGGAGCGGGCGGTCGATCGTGGCCGGCGATGCGGTCTGTTCGAGCTTGGACGGGTCGATTCCCGGGAATTTGCGTGCCGTGACGAGGACGCGTGATTCGAGCGAGCCGACGAAGCCGTTGTAGGCGTCAACCGTGCGTTCGATGGCTCGGCGCATTCCGTCGGTGTGTCCGGCGAGCGATCCGAGGCGGTCGTAGAGCTGTGTGCCGAGGTCGAACAGCGACTTGGCTTCTTCCGAGACTTCTTGTTGCGTCCACGAGTAGGCAACGGTCTTGAGAACAGCCCACAGATTGACGGGCGATGCGAGGGCAACGCGCTTGGAGAACCCGTATTCGAGGAGCCCCGGGTCTTCCGAGAGGGCCGCGGAGAGAACAGACTCGCTTGGGATGAAGCAGATCACGAACTCGGGGCTGGAGTTGAGGCCTGCCCAGTAGCTCTTCTTGGACAGGGCGTCGATGTGGGAACGCACCGCCTTGACGTGCTTCTTCATGAGATCACCGCGGCGTGCCGCGTCGTCACCGGTTGCGGTTTCGGGGATCGCCATGGCATCGAGGAACGCATCGAGCGGTGCCTTCGCATCAACGGCGATCGACGTGTGCCCCGGAAGGTGGATGAGCATGTCGGGACGCCCCGCCCCCGCATCCGAGGTGATGGCCGCCTGGACATCGAAGTCGACGCGATTGATCAAGCCAGCCTGCTCGACGATGCGGCGGAGCTGGGTTTCTCCCCAGACCCCTCGGGCCTGGTTAGAACGCAGCGCACCTGCGAGGGACTCGGTTGTCTGGCGCAGTTGTTCGTCGATTACCTGGGCGCTGCGCAGTTGCTCTGCTACCTGCCCAAACTGCTCGCGCCGCTCGCGCTCCATGTTGTCGACGCGCTGCTGCATCCGGTGCAGGCTCTCCTGCACCGGGGAGAGGGCCGTGAGGATCTGACTTTCACGCGAGTTGCGCTGCGCCGTCTCGGCGCGTTCCGCGCGCTCCCGTTCGGCGGCTTCCTGTGACAGGCGTTCCTGGCGGGCGAACGCATCGCGCAGCCCGGCGACTTCGGCGCGCGCGGCAGCGAGTTCGGCAGCGCCCTCGGTAACACGGGCAGCGCGCGCGAACCACCCGACGGCCACGCCGACAGCGAGCGCGACCACGATGAGAATGAGCGAGAGAGGATCCATGCTTTCCAGTCTCAACGCCACCCCTGACATTCCTTCAGACGTCTCACGCGTAGACTCGTCTCTCGTGGCTCTGACTATCGGAATCGTGGGACTGCCCAACGTTGGCAAGTCCACGCTCTTCAACGCACTCACCAAGAACACCGTGCTCGCGGCGAACTACCCGTTCGCGACGATCGAGCCGAACGTCGGGGTGGTGGAGCTGCCGGACCCCCGCATCGATCGCCTGGCGGAGATCTTCGGGTCGCAGAAGAACCTCTACGCGCCCGTGTCGTTCGTCGACATCGCCGGCATCGTTCGTGGCGCCAGCGAAGGCGAAGGACTTGGCAACCAGTTCCTCGCGAACATTCGTGAGGCCGACGCCATCGCCCAGGTTGTGCGCGGCTTCAGCGATTCCGATGTCACACACGTCGATGGCAAGGTCGATCCTGCCGGCGACATGGAGACCATCAACACCGAGCTGATCCTGGCCGACATGCAGACCCTCGAAAAGGCGATTCCTCGCCTCGAAAAGGAGGTCAAGGGGAAGAAGGTTGACCCGGCTGTTCTCGCCGCGGCGAAGGACGCACTGGAGATCCTCGAGACGGGAAAGACGCTGTTCCAAGCGGGCTTCGACACCACGCCCGTGAAGGAACTCGGCATGCTCACGGCAAAGCCGACCCTTTTCGTCTTCAATGTCGATGAGGGAGTCCTCACCGACGAGACGCGCATGGCTGAGCTTGCGGCGCTTGTCGCCCCGGCAAAGGCCGTCTTCCTCGATGCGAAGGTGGAATCCGAGCTGATCGGCCTCGACAAGGAAGAGGCGCTCGAGCTTCTTCAGTCTCTCGGACAGGAAGAGTCAGGCCTCGACCAGCTGGCGCGTGTCGGCTTCGAGACTCTGGGGCTGCAGACGTACCTCACGGCGGGCCCTAAGGAAGCGCGCGCGTGGACGATCCGCACCGGATGGACGGCGCCGCAGGCCGCGGGAGTCATTCACACGGACTTCGAGCGCGGCTTCATCAAGGCAGAAGTTGTTTCCTTCGCCGACCTGGACGAGTGCGGGACGATGAACGACGCCAAGGCCGCGGGCAAGGTGCGTATGGAGGGCAAGGACTACGTCATGCAGGACGGCGACGTGGTGGAGTTCAGGTTTAACGTTTAGTCGCGTTCCACTTTAACGTCTTGTGCAAGCGCCGGATCCCGCTGCGGGGTTCGGCGCTTTTCCTTTGGACTGGCACCTTCGTCGCTGGGGCGTGAGGAACGGATCGGTGACAACTGATCGTTAGTGCCGGGAGGCGCTGGCGGGAAGGATGTCATCTTGCCCGGTCCCTATCCGAGAGAGTTCCGCGAAGACGTCGTCGCGGTTGCCCGCCGCCGTGAGAGCGGCGTCACCATCAAGCAGATCGCCACTGACTTCGGAGTCAGCGAGGCGACGCTGCAGAACTGGCTCCGCCAAGCAGATGTCGAGGAAGGCAAGCGTCCCGGTCAGACGGCAGACGAGGCCGCCGAGATGCGAGAGCTGCGCCGCCGTAACCGTCTCCTCGAGCAGGAGAACGAAGTCCTCAGGAAGGCAGCGGCATATCTGTCGCAGGCGAACCTGAAACTGGGTGGCTCCCCAAAATGACGTACCCGCTCGTTGCCGAGCTCGCCGAGGCGGGGATCCCCGTCACGGTGTCGTGCCGGGTCCTGAAGCTCGCAAGACAGCCCTACTACCGGTGGCGCAATGACCCGATCCGCGACGCGGACGTCCTCCGCGCGTATCGGATCAACGCCCTCCACGACGCGCATGAGGACGACCCGACGTTCGGTTACCGATACCTCGCTGACGAAGCACGCCGCGCAGGGTGGCGGATGAGTCGCCGGACGGCGTGGAAGCTGTGCTCGCAGGCTGGGATCCTCTCCTCCGCGCAACGCCGCCGGCGCGGGAAGGGCAAGAAGGCCGGCCCACCCGTGTTCGACGACCACGTGCAACGCGTCTTCCGGGCCGATGCCCCGAACCGGGTCTGGCTCACCGACATCACCGAGCACCGCACGACGACCGAAGGCAAGCTTTACTGCTGCGCGATCAAAGACGTCTTCTCAAACCGGATCGTGGGGTACTCGATCAGCGACCGGATGACCTCGAAGCTCGCGGTCGACGCACTCCGCAACGCCGTCGCCCGCCGCGGCGATGTCGCCGGATGCATCTTGCATGCCGACAGGGGCAGCCAGTTTCGAAGCCGCGCCATGGCCCGGGAGCTGCGCCGGCACGACATGGTCGGTTCGATGGGCCGAGTCGGCGCCGCGGGCGACAACGCAGCTATGGAGAGCTTCTGGTCGCTCCTGCAGACCAACGTCCTCAACCAGCAGCGGTGGACCACCCGGCAGGATCTGCGGCTCGCCATCGTCGTCTGGATCGAGCGGAAGTACCACCGGCAACGAGCCCAGGACTCCCTCGGCGGCTTGACCCCCATCGAGTTCGAGTCCAAGCTGGCCGAGCCGCTCACCCTCGCGGCCTAAACCACACCTGTCACCAGTTCGTTCCTCACGCCCTTCGGGCGTAGTAGGCCCCTTCGCGCCATAATGTAATCTCTGGCGCGGGGGGCGTTTGTGCAGTAACTGGAGTTCAGAAAGGGAACGGAAGATGACGCGGCTCGCACGAAATTCTGCCTGTTTGGCAGCAGTTGGGGTGCTCGTATTGAGTGCCTGCGCCGCAGAGGGTACAGCCGAGGAAGAATCAGGAGCAGAAACTGCAGAGTCTTCACTAGAGACCGAGGTGGCACCTGAGCCAGCCGAGGACGATCAATCCGCTGAAACTGCGACGGACGCTTCCGAGGGTACTGACTCTGACGACGACGGGGATGCCGAAGGCCTTGAGAGCGATGACTCGATTGAGGAAGTGCGGCTGGACTTCATTGAAGAGCTTGAGCTCGGCGAACCCGACTCCACTCTGACGTACCCCACCCCGGGTGCGCCCGGTGGCGAGATCACCCTGGACGTCTACCCGGTGGAGGTGCAGGACAAGGTGATGCGTTTA
The DNA here is from genome assembly GCF_011046975.1 of Microbacterium amylolyticum. Lineage (NCBI taxonomy): Bacteria > Bacillati > Actinomycetota > Actinomycetes > Micrococcales > Microbacteriaceae > Microbacterium > Microbacterium amylolyticum. Next base: position 57,988 of record NZ_CP049253.1, read on the forward strand.
GCCCTGGTGTTTTACCCGGAGTATGACGGTGAGACACTGGATTACTACGCGCTGCACAATCTCGAGACCAGTGGGCAGGACTGGCGTAATCTGGAGTTGGCTCCTCAGCTGATCGACCGACAGCATTACGTCAAATACGAGGTGATCCGCCCTCACCGCAGCCCAGGCCTCGATGGTCATGTTCAGTGGGCTCGTGACGTTGAGGATGCCGAGATGACCTCCGGCGAGCCTTTCGTCTGGTGGGGCTTCCTGCCTGCACCGGAGGATGAGATCGACGTGATCGACGTTGAGCTGCCACAGCTGGATCTGCCTCCCTTTGAGGATGTGGAGGTCATCCGATGAACCGGTCCTTGGTGCGTTCAGGCTTATCCGGTCTCCTGATCCTGGGGTTCTCGGTTACCGCAGTCTCTACCGCTTCCGCTGTTGAGCAGGGACCGGCGGTGGGGGACAAAGAGATCCCCGATCAGCTGAATGCAGAGTGGGAGTCCAGCCTCTCAGAAGACCTGTTGCGAATGTGGACTACCCATCATGATCCGCAGATGTGGATCACCCACCTCGGGGGCGAAGAATGGGACGCCGAAGAAGGCATCACGTTAGAGACGGATATTCTCTTCAGCCCGAACAAATGGGACCTTCCGGAGAACGCCGGGGAGACGATCGCTGCACTGGTGGAAGAGATCCCAGAGGGCGCTTCGATTGCGGTTCACGGTCATACCGACTCCAACCCGGTGAATCGGGACCTGTTCGACTTCGATAACCAGGAGCTCTCGGAGAACCGCGCCCAGGCGGTAGCAGATGCTCTGGCGAAGGAACGCCCTGATCTGCAGATGACGGTCGAAGGGTTTGGCGAAACCGAGCCGGCTGTGACCGAAGATCCGGAGGATTCATCCACCTATGCAGCGAACCGTCGGGTGGAGATCCGCCCGGGCGACTGAGCCCGATCTGGGTCCTAGAGCCCATCTGTAGGCCTTACTATGCGGCGGGTATTGAGACTATCGGCCCGTAGTGCGGCTTTGCCTTGCCCTCCCGACTACCCTGGTGGATCTCGCGAATTCCAAGCGAACCCTCACTGCTGAATACATCTGCTGAAAGGACCCAAACGATGAGAGGAGGCAGCATATTGCTGGGCTCGGCTGCTGTGCTGATGATGAGCTCAGCTAGCTGCGGCAGCGACACATTGGCACCTCTGAGGAGCTTTGGATGAACCTTCAGTCGAACTACGAGCTGCGGCTCGAGCGCCGGGCACTGCGTGACCAGGTCGCCGCGATCACGCCGCTGGAGGTCGCGTGATGGCTCGAGCGGATACGTTGTCGAGCGTCGAGCAAACGAAGGCCCTCATTGCGCGAACGCACCGGAGCCTTGGGCGGCCGATCGTGGTCGGGGTGTCCGGGTATGCGGGTTCGGGGAAGAGCACCTTGGTCCGGAGCATCGCCGAGGGCGAGTCGACGATGGTCAGACTGCGGGGGGACGACTTCCTGGATCCGTCGCGATCGCATCATCGGTCGCGCGACTGGGCCGGGGTCGAACGTGGTCGGCTCGTCGACGAGGTGCTCAGGCCGTTCCGTGATGAACGTGACGGCACCTTTCGGCGCTTCGACTGGACGCTTCGCGCGCTCGGGGAGCCTGAGCCGGTACCCACAGGGGATGTTCTCCTGGTGGATCTCATCGGACTCTTCCACCCCGAAGCGATCCCGGCACTGGATCTGAAGATCTGGGTCGACGTCGATCTCGAGACCGCGCAAGAACGCGGTATGCGCCGGGACGAGGCGCTCGGTCGTGACCATTCGCGGTTGTGGCGCGAGGTGTGGGTGCCGAACGAGATCGAGTTCGATCGCAGCTTCTCGCCGCGAGAAAGCGCTGAGGCACTGTACGTCGCGTAATGGTTCTCAGTGCCGGAATGCGGTGGAGTTCCGCTTTAACGTATAGCCCCCTCGAGCTCAGCGCAGGGGGCGGTTCAGGGGCTGCTCGTGGTCTTTCCAGACAGACTCGCTCGGCCCGCAAGTGTTCAACTGCAAACACCCTAGAGTGGACAGATGAACTCCGTTTCCGAGCCACTCTCTGACACCGCTCGGCGTCGGATTGTGTCGGGGTGGGCGAGCGTGATCGGTGTGCCTGCCCAGGACATCCGCAAGGATGAGTGGGTCTTCGTTGAACGGGCGGATATCGAGGCTGTCGTTGTCGTGCGTGTCGAAGGGTACGGTTTCGCGGCTGCACCTCCGGAACACGTGGAGCTGCTTCGTCACGCACCCCCAGAGTCGCTCCTTGATGCAGCCGCTCTCGCGAGGATGCTTCCTGCAGGCGCTGACCCCATCGGTAGCGCTGACCTTCTCTTCGCCGACAGCAGTCCACGGCTGACGCGGATCGGTGCTTGTGCCTCCGGGCCGGAGGATATGGCCACCCTGCGGAGTCAAGTGAGCGCATCCGAGTGGCAAGAGAGCGGCATCGAGGAAACAGAACGCCAGTGGACCGCGATGGCTCCGGCCGGGAGCCCTGCTGCGGTCGCAGGCTTCAAACGCTGGCGTTCGGAGCTCGCCCAGATGGCGGTCCTCGCAAGTCCGGCGCACCGAGGGGCGGGCTTCGCCTATGCCACCGCAGCTGTAGCGACGCAGGAGGCGTTGGGGATCGGTCTGGTCGCACAGTGGCGCAGTCGTCAGGGAAACGAGGCATCCCGCCGACTCGCACAGCGATTGGGTTTCACCCAACTCGGCGTACAAGTGGCAGTCACGCTGAAGCGATAGGTGACCGGCCGTTTGCCAACGACGCGACTCGAGGGACTGATGGTGCGATCCGACGAACGCACGTGACCGGGCTACGACTACCCACGAGTCACCCGCGACGTAGAGGTTATTCAGCTACGGAATGTGGTGGAATTCCGTTTTAACGTCTAGCGTTATTGACGGGCTCCGTCATACACTGGAGTCCTCCGGATCCCGCCAAGGATCGTCTGGAGCAACTGGCCGGCGACCGTCGCGGTCAGCACAGCATCCGAGTGAACGCGCAGTGGCGGCTCTGCTTTGTGTGGATAGATGGAGGTGCAGAAGATGTCGAACTCGTCGACTATCACTGAGGCCGACCTGATCGAGCCGATCCATCCAGGGGAGATCCTGATGGAAGACTTCATCGAGGGCTTCGGGATCACGCAGAACAAGCTGGCGGTGTCGATCGGCGTTCCGCCGCGTCGGATCAACGAGATCGTCCACGGCAAGCGGGGGATCACTGCGGACACGGCCATCAGATTGGCACGATACTTCGGCACGTCCGCGGAGTTCTGGATGAACCTGCAGTCGAACTATGAACTGCGTATTTTGCGGCGGACGCTGCGCGAGAAGGTCGCGGCGATCACGCCGCTGAAGGTTGCATGACCATGCGGGTTCGTCGCGCGATGGCGGCAGACGTTGCGGCGCTTGTGGATTTGCGAGCCGAGATGTTCGCTGCGATGGGCGTTGATGCATCCGGAGGATCCTGGCGCGCTGCGGTTCATGACTGGTTCGAGGCGCGACTGGACCACCCTGATTTCGGGATCTTCGTGGTCGAGGGTGATGGCGTGGTCGTGGCTTCGGCCGTCGGTGCGATTCGTGACGCAGCACCGTCCCCGACGTGCCCGACCGGGCGCGACATCCTCATCAACAATGTCTGCACCTTTCCGTCATATCGTGGCAACGGACACGGCTCGGCGGCGTTCGAGGCTGTGCTGGAATGGGCGCGCCAGACCGGTGTGCGGCGCGCCGAGTTGATGGCCACGGACGACGGAAGAGGCATCTACGAAAAGGCCGGTTTCGTCGTGAATGGCTCGATCGCCATGAGAGCGGAGCTCTGAAAGGTTTGCGGAGCCCGAACGACCGAGGTTGGTCCGTGCCGGAACTCGGTGGAGTTCCGTCACAGTTAGCGGTATGGATTGGGATTGAGCGCGTGAGCATGATCTGGCGGCGTTATCGGGCAACCCTCGGGTTGGCGATTGTTGCATCAGCGATGCTCGGGCTCTTTTGCGGGCTTGCGCTGTACCTCACCGGGAACGCGGACTACCGCGCACAGGCTGGCTGGGGAGGCTTCTTCTATTGGATCGCTCTGGGCGCGGGTCTCGGTATCGGGACGGGCCTGACAGCATGCGCGGGCGGGGTGACCGCGATCTGGTTGCGTGACCGGCAACTCGGACGACCGAGCGCGTCGCGCGTCCTCATCGGGACCGTCGGCGCGAGTGCCGGGGCGGCGGTGCTGTGGCTCGCCTTCGGAGTTGTGGCTGCCGTGACCGGTGGTGCTGGCTACTTGTACATGTTCATCGGCATCGCGGTTATGGCGGGCTTGACCGGTGCTGTTCTTGCGCGGACGATGCTCAGCCGTGCTGAACGGCGGCGGGACGGGGACGTGGTGGAATTCCGCTTCAATGTGAGTTGAGCTGACCCTGCGGGCCCCGCCGATCTTCGTGTTCGGCGGGGACTCGTCGTCTTCTACAGGTGTTCCTGCTTCGGGATGTGAGGGCCACTCGGTCATAGGGCCCGGGAGATTTCGGTGTCGACGAGTTTCTGTACGGTGGGCCTCATGACGCAATCGGTCTCACCAGTCCTTCGAACCCTCTGTCCGGAGGATGCCGGCTATGTGCACCAGGCGTTCGCCTCGAACATCGACATGCAGCGACAGGGTGATGTGACGACGCTCGAAGATGCAGAACGGTACGTATCCCGTTTGCTCTCGGCCGCATCTGCGCAGTTGCCGTGGGCCATCTGTATCGACGATCGACTCCTCGGTCTCGTGAACATCGGCGTCGACGAGGCGAACCGAAATGGGTGGTTCTCCTATTGGATGCACGCGGATGGGCGTGGTCGGGGGTGGACCTCGCGCGCCGCAGCGACAGTCGCTAACTGGGCGCTCGAAAGCGGTGGACTGGAACGGCTTGAGCTCGGGCATCGCACGAATAATCCCGCTTCGGAGGCTGTGGCCCATGCCGCTGGCTTCGTCCGTGAAGGGACCGAACGCGGCAAGTTCCTGATCACCGGCGACCGCATCGACGTCGCGACGTACGGTCGACTACGCTCCGATCCGATCCCCGACACTGACGTGCTACCGATGTCCACTGCGTGAGGTTGGAGTGTGCTGGAACTCGGTCGAGTTCCGGTTCAACGTGTAGCGGAACTCCCATCCGCACGGGGAACACGGCTGCGCGAGCGTCGTGGATATCGACGTCGGGGAGATGGATTACTGCCTCCATGCGTCCGAGTTGAGCATGCCGCTCGCGCCTGGACGGGTTCGGGCAGGCTCGTCCTGACGCGGATTGGTCTTCGGGCGCGAGCCGCTTCCCGTGGACACGCCATCGGTGCGGTCGAACAAGTCGGCCAGGGGTATGTCCGTAGACTGATACCCATGGGTCGGGTCGTCTTCATGTGCGGACCGGCGGGGTCAGGCAAGTCGACCGTCGCTCGTCGGATGGAGGCAGACGGATTCGTTCGGCTCTCGTTCGATCAAGAGGCCTGGGGCAGGGGCATCCGACACATGCCGCTGACAGATGAAGCGCATCGCGAGATCGAGATCGAGCTCCGACGTCGTCTCGTGGATCTCGTCGAAGATGGACGTGAGGTCGTGCTCGACTTCTCCTTCTGGTCGCGTGCCATGAGGGAGAAATGGAGGCATGTGCTGGAACCGTTCGGGGTGGTTCCTGAGACGATCTACCTTTCGACTGACCGTGAGACGTGTTTACGGCGTGTGGCCTCGCGCAGACGCTCACACAGCGACGATTTCGCTCTGGATACGGCGACCGCCGCAAGGTACTTCGATCACTTCGAGCCTCCGACTCCTGATGAGGGACCGGTGACCGTGCTTGTGGTGTGATCTGTCAACCAGGAAGAGCCCGGTGCCACGAGATCCCCGCCTGTCGGGTGCATCAGTCGCCGAATTCCAGAGGTTGGTCCGTGCGAGGCTCGGCCGAGTTCAGGTTCAACGTCTAGCGCTATTATCGGCCCGCGGTATACCCCGGTCGCGTGATCAGATCGTTCGGTAGCAAGGAGACCGAACGGCTGTGGCGTCGTGAGCGCGTGCGCTCGATCGATCCGAGGATCCATCGAGTCGTGTTGCGCAAGCTACGCCAGGTGGGATCTGCGGCGGTGCTCGATGACCTTCGCGTCCCACCCGGTAATCGGCTCGAGGCGCTGAATGGTGATCGAGCCGGTCAGCGCACATCGGGATCAAAGACCAGTGGCGGATCTGCTTCGTGTGGACCGACGCTGGACCAGAGGAGGTGCAGATCGTTGACTACCACTGACAGGATCGAGCCGATTCACCCGGGTGAGGTCCTCATGGAGGACTTCATCGAGGGCTTCGGCATCACACAGAACAAGCTCGCCGTGTCGATCGGCGTCCCGCCCCGTCGGATCAACGAGATCGTGCACGGCAAGCGGGGGATCACCGCAGACACGGCGCTGCGGCTCGCGAGGTACTTCGGCACGTCGGCCGAGTTCTGGATCAACCTGCAGAGCCACTATGAGCTCGACCGCGCCGAGGACGCAGCGGGTGAGCAGATCGCGGCGATCGCGCCGCTACAGGTCGCGTGACCAGCTGCGTCGTGCAACGCCCCGGAGGCGTCTGCATCGCGGTCACCGACCTCGGCGGCGACGGCCCTGTCGTCGTGCTGCTGCACGGGCTTGCCGGGAGCTCGCGGGAGTTGCTGCGCACGGCGCGAGCGTTGCAGCACCATCGGGTCCTGCTCGTGGACCAGCGGGGGCACGGCGCGAGCACGCGGCTTCCCGATGATCTGTCGCGCGATGCCTTCGTCGGAGACGTCGTCGCAGTGATTGAGGAACTCGTCCCTGGGCGGCGGGCGACGCTTGTCGGGCAGTCGATGGGAGCCCACACCGCGTTCCTTGTCGCGGCGGCGAGGCCAGACCTGGTCGAGGGGCTCGTGATGCTGGAAGGGCACGTGGCGGGCAACGGCGATCCGGGAGAGGCTGCCGGACTCGGCAGCTACTTCGAGTCCTGGCCGGTGCCGTTCGAAGACGAAGCTGCCGCGCGGGGGTTCCTCGGTGACGACGCGATCGTCAATGCTTGGGTGGCCGACCTTCTTCAGACCGATGATGGCCTGGTGCCGCGCTTCGATGCCTCGGTCATGCAGCGCACGATCGAGGCCGTCCATGAGCCGCGCTGGCAGGAGTGGGAGGCTCTGCAGGTTCCGACGCTCGCGGTCTTCGCAAAGCAAGGGATGTTCAGCGATGCCGATAAGGACGAACTGGTCCGGCGCAGGCCCGAAACGGAGAGAGTAGATCTGGCCGACGGCAGCCATGACGCCCACCTTGACGCCTTCGGCGAGTGGACCGATGTGCTCCATCACTGGCTGTCCCGCGATCAGACCGGGCCGTTGCGACCCAGCGGCCGCTGAGGTTGGTCCGTACCGGAACTCGGTTGAATTCAGGTTCAATGTCTAATACAGGCTTCTGACCCACCTACCTGCGCATCAGTCCCTGACACCGGGCACTCCCGTAACATTGCGGGTATGAATGGGGCGCTTTCGAAGAGTCGAGCGAAGGTGCCACCGGCACGAGCTGGTCGACTTGACACCACGGACCGCCGGTACGAGCCTTTCGCGCGCCTCACCCCTGCACCAGTGCGGCGGGTGGCCTCGTCGTGGAGGTGGGATGCGCCGGACGGGGGTGGTTCGTGGGACCTGCACATCGAGCACGTGGGCGCCCCGGCGGCTCCGGTCCGAATGCTGCTGGTCCATGGGGCGGGAGGGAACGCGGCGGCGATGTGGCCCTACGCTGCACACCTGAGTCGCCTGGGCGCTCGGGTTACGGTGGTCGATCTGCCCGGTTACGGGCGAACGGTCCGGGTGCGGCGTGGACGCCGCAGCGTCAGTTATGGCGACTGGCAGCAGGTGCTCGTCGATCTCGTGGGTCGCGAGCATGACGAGCGGCCACTTGTCGTCGTCGGGGCGAGCATGGGTGGTGCCCTCGCGGTCGACACCGCTGCAGTGACCGGACTGGCCAAGCGGGTCATCGCGACCTGCCTGCTCGACCCGACTCGGCCGGGCATCGCGGCCGCCATCGTGCGAGCCCCGTGGATAGCGCGGCTGGGATTGCCACTGCTGCGGTTCGCTCGGGGGCCAGCGGCGAATCTACGGATCCCGGTCCGCCTGCTGACCCCTATGTCTGCGATTTCGAACGACCCTGACCTCAGTCATGCAGTGCTCACCGACCGGCGCGGCGGTGGTGGCGCGATGCCGGTGGGCTGGTACCGCTCCTTCCTCGAGGCAGGTCCGGCTGTTCCACCCGAGCAATACCAAGGACCACCGGTCGTGCTGTTGCATCCGGTGGAGGATCGTTGGACTACGCCGGAGCTCAGCCTCGACTACCTTGGTCGGCTTCACGGCAAGACCCGGGTCGTGATGCTTCCTGGCTGCGGCCACTTCCCCCTCGAGGAGCCCGGCTTCCAGGTCCTCCTGGACGAGGTTTCGGATGAGATGGAACAGGTGCTGGATGACCAGCGGAAAGGCAGCTGAGTCGGCCATGCGCGATGAGGGACCGTAGCCCTGAGACCGGTCTGGCCCGGTGAGGCGTGCATGCGTTCCCAGCCGTGGCGACGCGGTCGAGTTCCGGTTCAACGTTTAGTCGCGTTCCGCCTCAACATCTGATTCGAGTGCCCGGATCTCCCACAGGGAGATCCGGGCACTCGATCTACGTGCGACCAGCAGGCGAGTCGCCGCAGCATGGGGCTAGCGAAATGTTCGGCTGATCGCGCTGCCAGTCTGGAACAGGGTGATCCACACCAGGAACTTCTGGATGGGACGCAGCGGCCATGCGACAAGTCCTCGCCACCCTCGGCGTCGCGACCAAGACCTAGTGATCCGCAGCTGTGTGCCACCGGTCGCGTTCGCCAAGGCGAATTCAGTCAGAACCGAAGTGCTCTGCGCGACGTCGGGATAGCCGAAGCTCCATGCGATCCTGTCCGGTCGGTGAATTGCGATGAGCTCAACACTGCGTCGACGAAACTGAGGTTTGATCTTCACAGGCTTGCCGTCTGGATAGGTTGCGGGTGCCGTGCCCTCCCAGACCGTACCCGGCTTCGCTTCTTGACTGGTCTGGTCGAGAGTGCCGATGCTCGGCTCCCACTCGGGGATACGTGCGGGATCTGTGAGGAACGCCCACACTTCGTCCAGTGGTGCGGATATGAAATTCTCAGTCGTTCCCGTGGTCCGCCCCTTCACTTTTGCTGAGACGGGCATGGACTTCATAGAGGGCGAGTCGGCCCGATCGAGGCGTTCGATGAGAGCATCGGATGTCGTGCCAAGGCGGCCGAGGATACCGGTGATAAGGCCGCTGGGTTCTGCGACGAGTTCCCGGAGAACGGCGGCAGCGTCGCCTGGCTTGCCTTTGCTGCTGGACTTCGCGATGAGGTCCCGAGCGCGACGAGTCCACTCGTACCCATCCGTCTCATGGAACACGATGCGCCCGGCCTCGGGGAACGACGCCTCGATGCCGAGTGAGGTCAGCTGTGCATCACGTTGTGCCTCCACGGCGAGACGGGCGCTATCAAGGTCGATACCCAGCTCGCGCAGTGCGCGGCCGGCGGATTGGTCGTTGATGACCAATGCGAGGAACAGGTGGTCGATGTCGGCTTCGCGGAGCCCGAGCCGGGATGCTTCCTCCATGGCGGCCAGGGAAAGCGCTTGGCTGGTCTGAGCGGCGCGGACGAGTCTGTTCATCTGTTCCTCCTGGATGGCGAGATCGCGGGGTCAATTCTTTTGGAATGCTTCTTGTGGGCGGCTTGTCGCGTCACTCCGAGCGCGTCGGCGATCTCCTGCCAACTCATGCCCGAACGCAACGCGGCCTCGACCTGCCGAAGTTCCAAGGTGTCCGCGAGCACGCGTAACGACGCTACGGCCCGCAATCCTGCTTTCGGGTCGCTGGTATCGGCTGCTACTGCTGCGATCCGTGGAGACTCCATGCCGTCAACCTATGTTGCTAAGTGGCGAGTTGTCAACCTGGGTTGCTTCCTCGCTCGTCAGGCTTGGTATTCGCAGGGTCAGGAGAGGGACGACGCTTCGGGGGAGTCGCCGGGTTATGAGAGGTTGGTATGTGCCGGAACTCGGTTGAATTCAGGTTCAATGTCTAAAAAAGGCCTTCTGACCAAGAGTTTTACCTTCGCCGCTTCGGATCTGGCTTGGCAGACGAGTTCCGATCTAGCATCAGTTGCAAAGCGTTTGTCCCGCTGAGTTGGGACTTTGATCGGGCCCCTGCGGAGCTTCCGAAGGGCCCGCTGCCTTCCTTTTGGTGTGTGAGCGGAGCAGGCAGGCGGCCTCGAAGGGCCTGCTCTCGGGGCAAGTTCTAATTGTTCGGCGGGCGATTGCTCGGCACGAACGCTGACTCAAAAATCGCCCTGACTCAAAAGTTAGTTGCCCGGGAGGTCGAACTTCGGCAGGCTGGCCATCCTTCTGGACGCAAACGGCGGAGGCCGCAGATGGACGTGGGGCCACGAGTGGTTGCGGGCGAATGACCGAGAGGCTCTTGACGGCGAGAGCAAGCCGTGACCGGGCCTGGATGCCATAGTAGTCAGGTCGCACCGGCTTCAGTGACTCCTCGGAATGCGCCGATTCGTGCGCGAAGGGACGCTCCGCGAAGACTGTATTGTCCGCGGGGATGTGTCCGATTCCTGGGTCTATGGTCTCCTGCGGCGCGATTGGGCGGAGTAGTTTTTCGCGGTAGCGGTGAGGTCAGGCGCCGGCTCCTGAGGACGTCGGTATGCCGTGGGTCGCGCGTAGCGACGACATCAGCCGCGACCAGCTTTCCGGCGTCTGGTAGTCCAGATCACGAGTTGCGGCCGTTTTCTCTGGGTCAGCGGGACAGTGCGATGCTCCCCATATGCCGATTGTGGCGAGCACAGGGACGAGATCTATGCCTTTGTTCGTCAGGGTGTAGAGAGCCTTTTGCTTGTGGCTGGGGTCGTCGTCCCGGGTGAGGATGCCCGCTTCGACAAGTCGTTCCAGACGATCCGCGAGGATGCTGCTCGTCATCTTCTCGTCTGACTCCCGCAGGAGCTCCCGAAAATGTCGGCGGTTGGCGAAGATCATGTCACGCAGAATAAGGAGCGACCATCGGTCGCCGAAGAGTTCGATGGCGAGATTGATCGGGCAGCCCGATCGGTTGGTGACAGCCATGATCTACGCCGCGCGGGTGGTGTAGTGGCGCACTTCCGCGGCGAGAAGATCCGCCGTCTCTTCCGGAGCGGACAACATCGGCCAGTGCCCGCTGACGAGATGTTTCCGACGCCACCCCGGTGCCGTGAGCGCTGTTTCGGGATTTCCGCGGCCGTCGGCATCTTCTGCCGGACCGTGCAGCGATAGCGTGACGTAGGTCGCCTCCTGCGTTTCGACGGGGGCCGACAGCTGCGCGCGATCCGTCACGGTGGAGCCCGGATGGGCAACGAAGCCAGCCGCCAAGAAGTCGCGATCGTGAAACACAAGCAGTTTGGTCCATCCTGACTCGTCACCCGGATGTGCGCGCACGCGCGACCGCGCTCATTGCGACTCCAGGGATGAGATTCACCCTGGTGAGCACGGGACGATCACGGCAGGATGGCCACAGCACAGACCGACGGAGGGCGTCATGGGGACACTGATCTATGCCACATCCTTGTCCATCGATGGCTACGTCGCCGATGCCGACGGGGACTTCCTGTGGAGCGCGCCGAGCGATGAGGTTTTCGCGGTACACCTCGACCGGATGTCGACCGTGTCAACCGAGGTGCTGGGACGGAAGACATACCAGTTGATGACCTACTGGGAGAAGCCGCCGGAGGGCGCGACCTGGACCGAGGCGGAGCACGAGTTCGCTCGGCGTTGGCGAGACACCGAACGCGTGGTCGTCTCGTCCACACTCACGGAATCGGACATCGTGTCGGATGGCACCCGTCTCGTTCCGCGGCTCACGCTGAGAGACCTCTCCGCCATCGTCGACGGCGCGCCCGGTGCGGTGGAGATATTCGGGCCGACGGCCGCCGCGGAAGCGATCACCGCGGGGCTGGTCGACGAGTACCACCTCTTCGTCGTTCCGCGTTTCGTGGGCGGCGGGCTTCGCGCCCTGCCCGATGGTGCGCAGCAGGCGATGCACCTGCGCGAGCACCGGATCTTCGACGACGGAACAGCGATGCTGCGATACACCCGCGCCTGAACGCTGAAGTGAGCGTCCGGTGCGCGGTAGCGTCATCGAAAACTGCGGAACGGTACCAAAGGGAGACACGTAGTCGATGAGATGCTCCTCGGCATCGCACCGGTGATCCTTGGCGCGGGCAACCCGCACTTCACAGAACGCGCTATTGCGCGCCCGCTGGAACTGATCGAAACTCGACCGATTGATTCGGGCGGCGTCCTGATCCGGTACCGCGTTCCTGCCACGGTATGACGCCGGCCGCCGCAGGACCAGCGCTCCACCGCGACGATAGGGTCGAATGGTGGCCTCCCCCTACGAACGTGCTCTCGGTGACCGGCGTGCCCTGCTTCATCCCGCCATTCAGAGCTACTTCTCAACGATTCCTGACGGTCATGTCGGAGTCGGCACGGGGGAGTTCGACAGTTTCGGGCCAGCGCGGCGCTGGGTGTCGTACCTCCTGCGGCCGTTCGAAGCCGCTGGTGTTCTGTCGTCGCAGATGCACAGCAATGTGCCGTTTCGGATTTTCAATCGAACGATCGCGGGCAGGGCAGTGGCCGATCGAATCATCGAGCTACCGGCCGGCACCTGGAGGATGACGGATACCGTTTCGCTCGGCTCCCACGGTCGCATCGTCGACCATATCGGCGAGCCATGGCTCATCGCCGTCAGCTTTGACATTGGTGTCGAGGGCGGGGCGTTGCAGATGGAGAGTTATGCAACGGGAGTTCGCTTGCGCACGCTCCGGTTGCGCATGCCGCGGTTCCTGTCACCACGCGTTCGCCTTGTCGAGCGTTTCGATGACGCCTCCGGCCGGCACCATGTCGATCTCGTGATGACGCTTCCACTCATCGGACGCATTTACGGATACTCCGGATACTTCACCTACCGAATCGAGAAGGACTCCTGACACGTGTTGTGTCGCCCTCCGGTCGGCAATCGTGCTGGGGCACGGCGGCGTGCTTGCACCGCTGAAGAAGTTGGCGAAGATCGGTCTCGGCGGCGCTCAACACGACGGCTGGTGGCCGGTTTCGCGCGCTCGCCGCGAGGCGGGAACGGCACACATGCCTGGAGCACGCCGGATACGAGTTCCGGCGTCCCGATCTCGACTCGGCGTTGCGAGAATCGCTCAGCGACGCGGCGTGATCACCTGACGTCGACCTGCGATTCGGGCACGAGGCTCACACGCGGTCAGACGCTTCTCAAAGGGTTCCTCGCTATTGTCGGCGCATGCGTCGACTTGCTCTTGTCTCGATCCTCGCCGTCGGATCCCTCGCCGCCGGATGCTCTCAGGTGTCGCAGTTCGCTGGGGAGGCCGTGGGGGTTCCCGTCGAAAAGATCTGCGCAACGTTCGACGATGCGTACGACCAGTACCAAGGTCTGCTCGAGCGCGGTGACGCCACGGAGCAGCAGGTTCAGGCTGCGCGAGACGGACTTGTCGGTACGCTTGAGGACCTCGCAGACGATGTGGGCGGGCAGGTAGGTGAGATGATCCGCAGCAATGCGAGTCGTCTGGCCGAGGCGAACAACCTCCAGTCGCCCGAGTCGATTGAAGCGATCGAACAGGCTCGGGAATCGCTGACGACCTTCTGCGGCTGACTCAGTCGTGACCAGGACGCCGCCGGTCACGCTTGGTCTCGGATCGCCTGCGCTTGTCTTCGAGACGACGTCGGCGTGATCCGCGCGTGGGGCGTGTCGCCCGGCGCAGCGCTTCCGGCATGAGTGCCTCGCGGAGAAGAGTCGCCAGACGTTCCCGTGCGGCTGTTCGGTTTCGTCGTTGTGATCGGTGCTCGGACGCCGTGATCGTGAGAACGGTGCCAGACAAGCGCTCTGCTAAGCGCTCAAGCACTCGTGCGCGCTGGGCATCGCTCACGGCCACCGTCGTCCCCAGGTCGAGGCTCAGCTGGACGCGGGAGTCAGCAGTGTTGACACCCTGACCGCCGGGCCCGGATGAGCGCGAGAACTGTTCGATGAGCTCGCTCGCCGGCACTCGGAGCCCCCGGGGCGCGCCGGGGCCTGCCGGCACGATGAGATCATCCACGTATCGAGTGTGCCCTGTCCACATCGTCGGCGAGTACCTGCGGCCAGGTGGCAACGTCCTGAGGCGTGCGCGCCACGGACAACTGGGCATGCGGAAGCATGTCGACGAGCGCTTCTGCCGTCGACAGCGGATGGGACGGGTCGTCTGTCCACGCGAGCACTGAGACGGGAACGTCGATCAGTGCGATGTCCGCTCGATCAGGCAGGTTGCTCTGAGCGGCACCGCGGAACAGGGACGGCAAGAGTTCCGCCGACACATCGGGAAGCGTTTCGGGTTTGCCCGTTGTCGCAGGTGGTGGTGTTGTCCCGGTGGCGGTCAGATAAGCGCGTATGCCGATGCTCTCGATGAGGTCCGCGGCACGAAGGTAGGTGGTCGATTGAGCCGAGCGCGTTTCCCATGCCGTCGGCGGGACCATCAGCGTCAGCCCGGAAAAGCGCTCGGGGTCGCGGATAGCGGCGTGAAGAAGCGTGGCCGCGCCCATGGATGGCCCGACGCCGTGGACCTTTTCGCCGGGAAAGCGATGGTCGAGAAGCCGGAGCAGATCGTCGGCGAGCACGGGCCAGACGTAGTCTGATGCCACAGCTCTGCCGGTCGATTCGCCGTGGCCGCGCGCGTCGTAGCGGAGCAGTCGCGTGCCGGAGAGCCCACGCCCGAGATCAAGGTCGAGAATGCGGTCGCGCTGTCGGCTCGATGTCAGGCCATGGAGCTGGACAACGGGGAATCCCTGCTCGTCGCTGAACTCGGTTGCGAGAGTAGCTCCGGGAACGGCGAACGGTGGCATCAGGCTCCTTGCGTCACGGTTCGTAAACGGGTGGCACTAGGGTAGCGCCATGCGGCTCACCAACGTCGCCCACATGCGACTCCCTTTCGGTCGTCTCTGGGGATATCACCTCGCTCCCGGCGAATCGGGGCAGTCGTTGCCCGTGTCGTTCGACCAGCGTCGGCACGTGTCAGCGGGGGACCGCCCCGGTTCGTGGATGGCTCTTTCCTTGCGGCTGCCGGACCCCGTGGACCGGGAGGCATTGTCTGCGGCGTGGATGTCGGTCATCTCCCGGCACGGAACACTTCGAACAGCGTTTCGCCCGGATGACGCGGGGATCCCTGTGCTCGAAGAGATTCAGGTCGCTGAGGGAACGTGGGAGGAACACCCGATTGCGCCGGGAGAGGCTGTCAACGAGGCGCTCGGCAGCGTGCTGGATCGTTTCTGCACCTCGTATTCCCGGCCCTCGCACCGGTTGTGTGTTCTCGAGACCGCGACCGATAGCACCGTGGTCATCGGGGCAGACCATGCCCATGTCGACATGTGGTCGATGCTCGTGATTGCGCGTGATCTCTTGCGTGCTCTGGCGGAGCCGGGGGTCGAATATCCCCCAGTATTGCCGTTCGCAGACCACACGGCTGCGCTCCGAGAGCGTCCGGATGCGCCGGAGGATCTTCGCGGGCGCTGGAGAGAAATCCTCGAAGCCGGCGGCGATGTCATGCCACGTTTCCCGCTGCCGCTCGGATCTGAGGAACCTCATCCGGAGCGCGTTGAGGTCCGCGACGTCTTTGACGTTGACGACAGCGCGGCGTTCAGCGTTCAAGCGCAGGAAGAAGGAACATCGACGCTCTCTCTCGCCGTGTCCGCGATGACGCAGGTCACGCAAGAGCTCGCCGGTGCTTCGCTTCGTGCCGTTTTCCCCGTGCACAGCCGATACGACGCCACGTGGCATGACTCGGTGGGCTGGTTCATCACGAACTCCGTGATCGAATCCCGTGATCCCGATCCGAAAGCGTGCGCGTCCGCGGTGAAAGAGGCGGTGCGGCTCGGGTCGGTGTCGCTCGAAGATGTTTTGGAGCCATGGGGCGGGATGCCCGAGGCGCCGGGGATGTTCGCGATTTCTTGGCTCGATCTGCGCCGGTTGCCCGTGCATGTTGACTCTGTGGGGCTTGAGGCCCAGTATGTCGGCGCGCGTATCCGCACCGACGGCGTCATGCTGTGGTTCGTCCTCGACGGTTCCGGTGTGCACTTGCGGTGCCGGTATCCCGATACGCCGGAAGCGAGAACCAACGTCGGGAAATGGCTCGATCTGCTGGTGGCCCGTATGCGCCAGCTGGCGCGGGAGAGTGCACGTGGTCGGTTGCGGCTCGGGGAGCGGATATTCCGTGTGCAGCGGGCAATACGTGCCGATGTGCGCGCCGTGATCGATTTGCTGCCGGATGACGAGCTTCGACGCACACGCGAGACGGGGGAGAGCGCCGCCTACGAGGCTGCCTATGACCTGGTCTCCCGCGACGGATCGCATTTTCTTGCGGTGGTGCGTGACGAAAGCGACGCGTTGGTGGGGACGATGCAGCTCACGGTCATTCCCGGCCTTGTGCGTAGCGGGGCGACACGCCTCCAGATCGAGGGTTTCCGGGTGCGCGCGGATGTTCGCGGTGAAGGGCTGGGATCGCGCATGTTGGAATGGGCGCACGATTACGGCCGGGCGCGCGGGGCCACGCTGGCGCAGGTGGCCACGGACGAGGCTCGTGAGCGCGCACGACCCTTTTATACGGGGCATGGCTACGAAGCCAGTCACGTCGGATTCAAGAAGCAGCTTTAGGAGGAACGATGTCGACACGCGATGTTCCACGTCACATAGGCGACCTTCCGTTCATCGGCCGACCCGCCAATAGCGCGCTTCTCGCGGCGGGTATCACAACGCTCGACGAGGTGGCCGCGTACGGGGTGGATGAGTTGCTTGAGCTTCACGGCGTCGGACCGAAGGCGGTGCGCATTTTGAAGGAAGCTCTCGCCGATAGCGAAGAACCTCGGCCATGAGGGGCTGAGGTGGACGTTGCCCGCCGCTGTGATGTAGTCTGAAGTGCTCGGGCATGTTCCGAGATGAAAAATCAACAGTGTGCGTATGCGGTTCCCTTCAACCGAAGGATCTACGGGGCTGATCGGTTTCGACAGCGCCTGCTGATCTGAGGAAAGCGGGCCGAGGATGCAGGGTTATCTCGTTAACGATCTCTGCAAAAACACAAGTGCCGAATCCAAGCGCACTGACTTCGCCCTCGCTGCATAAGCGAGCCCGATAGTCCGTCAGACCGTGGTTGATCCCGACACGGACCCTGGCGTCATTTAGGGATCTTGCTACGACGTGGCGTCGAGACGCGTCGTGGGACTTTTTCTCGACTGGGCTTGTCGACCTATGTGTCTGTTCTAAAGGTCGGAGCCGATGAGAACGTCTCAACAGACTGCGCCCGGAGAAACCCCAGTGAACCAGCGCTGGACGGGGGTTCAATTCCCCCCAGCTCCACGATCGCTACGCACCTGTGGCTAACCCCCTTGTTCCCTACTCTCCGTTGGGATCGAGGGGGTTATTTTCGTGCCGCCGAACCGCTCTCAAGAACGGAGCTTGGATGCGTTCCGGGCACGCTCTGGAGCGCAGCAACGGCGAAGGGCGCGGCGTCTATTCAGTCGACGGTGACTTCACCCGTGACTGTGTCGACGAGGACATCGATCGATCCGCCTCCGGTGAGGTCGATCGAGATATCCCAGTACCAGCGTCCGTCGTCATCATCCAGTTCGGCGTCGTCGATGACGCCGTCGTGGGCGGTCAGGGCGATCGCGATTGCCTCAGCGAGCGTCACCGTCGCTTGTGCCAGCCCCTGAGCGTCGTTATCACTGAGGCCGCCATCATCCTCGGTGCGAACAACACGACCCTCCGCGGCATCGACCGTGACCTCTACAGAGCGGTCACCGACCGCAACGTCGATCTCGCGGATTCCGTCGCGGTCTTCGTCATCGATTTCGTATGCCTTCCCGCCTGTGCCAGATTCGGCGATGCCAATTGCTTGAAGAATCGCGGGAAACGGTTCCTCATTGGTTTCAGGACCCGTCGTTTCCGCTGGTGATTCGGGCGTACTCCTCTCGTCAGCCGGCGTGGCGGGGTCGGTTGGTTCTGTCGACGGAACGGGGCGAGTCGTTCTCTCGGACGAAGGGAGATTTTCGCTTGTCGTCACTTCTTCTCCGGCTTCGATACCGGCCTGGCCGCACGACGTGAAGCTGAGGGCTGTGGCGAGAGCAACGGACGTGATGGCGCTCCCGCGGAGCAAGCGTGCGATCGTCATGAGTACTATTTTGTGCCTCCTGCTCGCGGTCACCCGACCCGCCACGCGCGGAATCCAGCATCGTCATGGGCGATGACCAGGTGATTCGATACGACCAGGTCCGTGCCCGGCATCGGAATCGTGCGCGGGTGCCCTGTTCGGTCTGTTGCGAAGAAATGGCCGTCGTCCGTTTCCAGCCAGCCGTAAGAACCCGCAACGGCGCTCAGCACCGCATCGTCGGTCGGTTCCGGTGCGGGAACGGCGTTCCCATCGGTTCCTACCGACATCAGCGCGCCGTCGCGTCCTAGCCACATGGACACATCCGTTCCCAGAAGAGCCGCGCCCGGAAGGTGCGAGAGCACGCGTCCGTCCGTGGCATCAATAAGAGAAGCTCCTTCTCGGTGCTGGGCGAGAGCCAGAGAGGAGCGTCCCGTCGCGTGCCAGGTGTCATGGCCGTCAAGCACCCACCGCTCGTCGCCGGTTTCGAGGTCGAGGCCGACGAGTTCTCCCTCCCGGGTGGCGATGACGACCTCACCGGCTATCCGAACCGCGCTTGCACCGTCGGCCTCCCAGCGGGTCTCGCCGTCGTCGGCCGCAACGGCCACGGTGCGAATACCGCCGCTCTGAACGTTTAGGAGCACCGTTCCCCGCGCGACATCGACCACGTCGAGCGTGGCTGCCAACAGCGATTCCGCCGCGGGATCATCCTTTTCGACGCTGGGGATCGGTGTGTTTTCCCACAAGACCGTGTTGAGATCTTGTGCATCGATACCGACAATGCCGAGCGCACGCGTATGAAAAATGTCATCTTCGTCGCACCACGCGACCTCGATGCCGGGAGTTGTTTCGATCTCGCACGGGACGGCGTAGAAGCGTTCGACATGAACGCCGCCGATGGCTGTGTTCGCCAGCCAGCCGTCGGCGGAGAAGAAGCTCCCGACGCTCTCGTCGGTCAGGATGACGGGCTCGAACGCCGAGCGCCGCTGCCACAAAACACCGTCGGGAAGAACGCTGTCGGGCGTCACCTCGGCGCTGGGGAGGGGCGGGGGGAGTGGTTCGTCGTCATCGACGTCATCGGAGACATCGATTGCTTCGACGGTCCTCCGCCCGCGGTCATCAGAGCCGGCAACTACGAGCACATCGCCGGAGATCGTTGCCCGAATCACCCTGTTCACGATCGATCCCTCCGGTACGGGGATCTCCTCCAGAACAAGATCGGGGAGGGCATCGCCTGAGAACCGTGGCGTGTCCGGGGTTGCCTCGGAGGAGAGAGTTGCGCGTGGCGCAACGGTCGGGTCGGGGAGGCCGCTGCTCGGAGCCTCGGCGCAGGAAGCGGCCGACATCGTCAGCACAACGACGCCGATTCCCAGAAGAACTCGTCCGCGAACGGCTCCCATGAACCGCACACTAGCGCGGCGGGGAGCCGCGCGTTAGATCACAAAGCGAACTGTGATCGAACGATTCGTTCTGCCGCATCCGTGTCACCCGCGGTGAGCGCACGACTCAGAGCCTCGTAGCTGTCAACGAGTTCGTTGGGATCGCTCAACGGAAGCTTCACATACTGAAGGTTTCGCGCAAGAGCGATGTCGGTGTCGCGCGAAATGGTATCGACGAACGGGTTGGCGGCGATGTCGAGAATCATGCGGTGGAATGCGCGTCGCGCAGCGAGCGGACTGGCGTGATTCTTGACGTCCGCGATGATCGCATCAATAGCGGACGTGGCCTCTGTGCGCTGCTGTGTGCTCATCCGAAGGCATGCCATCCGGATGGTCGATGAGGCGTAGTAACCGGCAAACTCGAGCGTGCCCTGTGCCATCTCGGGGGTGACGATCGTCACACGCGTGAACCGGCTGGGGGACATCTCGACAAGCCCGATGCGTTCGAGCCGTTGCAGAGCTTCACGAACGGGCATGCGAGACACGCCCATCGACTGCGCAAGCTCGCCGTCACGGAGACGCTGGCCTGGCGCGAGGGACTCATCGATGATGGCGTTCGCCATCCGCTCGAACACCGTGTCAGCGAGGCGAACGGTGGCGGAGGAGACGGGGTGCAACATGAACAGACCTCTTCGCACGAAAACACTGGCCGGCGCACGATGCAACCGACCGACTTCACGATGCTAAGAACGCCCGGGAGGATCGAGGCGAACAGACGCCTGATTGTCGACAGTCACGGGAAACACTCAGCACCGGCAGGTCCAGACGCGGGGAGGTTTAGCCTCTCCAGATCACGAGCTGTAAGCCGCTCTTTGTGTCGGCAACGGCTACGGAGCCTTCTGTGAAGCGAAAGGTCATGCCGTACCCATCTTCGCTCACGTACAGGGCGTAGTCGGGATTCTCCGTGAGGTAGACCGTCTCGCCCTCCTCCTCACGAATCCACCCTTGTTGTTCGAGATAGTCCTGCAGTTCGCGGGATTGCTCGGAGCCGACCGGCGCCCATCCATACATCTGTGCGATGTCAGTGCCACTGGAGTAGTCGCCCCAGACACACTGAATCCCGTCTTCGAGAAGGTGTTCACCGATACGAAGCGGTTCTTCGATGGCCGACCACCCGAGGTCGGAGAGATCGGAGTACAGCGTCGCGGGGATGATCGTGTCGCACCCGAGCACGGCCGGCTCCGTTGGTGTCTCCGTGGGCACCGGATCCGCCTGTGAGAGGCCGCCGCACGCCGTGAGCGCGGCGAGGCATACGGAGACAGCTGCCACCGCATATACCCGCCTGCGCGGTGTCACCGATCGGCTCCCTGCAGAAGGTTCACGAGGTCATCGTGCAGAACACCGTTGGAGGCGAGCGCAGAGAGAGAGGTCAGCTCGTTGCGGCCCTCGAACGACGTGAAGCTGCCCCCCGCTTCGCGCACGATGGCCGCTGCCGCTGCGATGTCGTATTCCTTCACGTCGAATTCGCCCACGATGTCCACGCGGCCCTCCGCCAACAGCATGTACGACCACACGTCGCCATAGGCCCTGTCACGCCACACGCGATCCTGCAGAGTCAGGAGCGCGTCCAGGTGGCCGGCATCGCGCCACTGAGCGATCGATTGGAAGCTCAGCGAGGCGTCTTCGAGGCGATCGACATCTGAGACCTGGATGCGCCGGTCTCCCGCCGCACTATTGGTCCAGGCGCCCTGGCCCTCTGCCGCCCACCAGCGGCGCTCAAACGCCGGCATGCTGACGACGCCGAGACGAATAACGCCATCAACTTCCAGTGCGATCATCGTGCCCCAGGCGGGCACCCCGCGCAGGTAATTGGCCGTTCCATCAATCGGGTCGAGAATCCAGCGCCGAGCGCCGGGGGCCGACTCGCCGAACTCTTCGCCAAAGATCCCGTCATCCGGCCGCTCAGCAGTGATTACCGCGCGGATCGCTCGCTCAGCGGCAAGATCCGCCTCGGTCACATGCGAGCGGTCAGCCTTGCGAGAGATGTCGAGGTCGACGGCGCCGAACCGACGCATTGTCTCGGCATCCGCGGCGTCTGCCAGGCGCAGGGCGAGCGCGAGGTCGTCGTCGCTGCCGGGACGGAAGGGCGGTGGAGTGGCCATTGAATAAGCGTAGCGACGAACTTCATGACTCCCGTGCGAACATCGACGCCGTTTCGAGTGTCACATTTGCTCAGCTTCGCGCAATACTGATCCGATGGAATCCCTAGCAGGGTCGCTCACAGCGATGAGCGACGTCTTTATAGCCGGGGGGCGTGGGTCGCTGCGGTCGTTCTTGCCGCGCTCACCGCGCTCGTTGTCTTCGGAGGCGTTCGCCGCATCGCGTCCGTGACCCAGGCGGTTCCGCCCGCCATGGCGCTCGCCTACTTGTTGCTCGGTCTTGCCGTCGTCGCGATCGAGTGACAGCAGATTGCTGCGGCGGTTTCGTCGATCTTCACGCAGGCATTCGGTTTTAACGAGATTCTCGGTGCGACCGTCTGGCGGATTATCCTCACGGGCGTTCAGCGAGGCATGTTCTCGAACGAAGCCGGGCTGGGATCCGCGCCGAACGCCGGCGCGTCCGCGGAAGCAGCGCCGAGCGGGTCTGGACCCCGTGTTCACGCGCGAGCTGTTCTCGTGTCGGGTGGGCGTCGGGCCTCAGATGCGCGGGGCGCTGCTTCCGCGGACAATCAGCTCAGCGGCGATCGGCGTGGACTGAGCGTCGCCGGGGGACAGGAGGCCATGAACGGCCGCCTCTCCCAGCGCACGGAACGGTTGGCTGACCGTCGTCAGCGGCGGCAGGAAGAATCCCGAACCGTCAATGTCGTCGAAGCCGACGACCGAAACGTCGTCGGGAACGCGGATGTCTGATTCCCACAGAGCGCGGGTGACTCCCAGGGCGAGGTAGTCGTTCGCCGCAAAGATCGCTGTCGCTCCGGATCGAACCTCGTCGATGACTGCCGAACCGATTGCGTGACCGTTGTGTGCGCCCCAGCCGTGTGCGGGGAGGGACACCGCCGTGCGCCCGGCGGTGGACATCGCCTCTCGGAAGCCGGCCGCGCGTTCAATCGCGTCGTACCAACCGTCCGCGCCTTCCAGGTGCACGATTTTCTCGTGGCCGAGGGAGAGAAGGTGTTCTGTGGCGCGCGCTGCTCCTCCGCGCTGATCGACGTGCACATATCGGACATCCGTTGCTGGCGGCGCGTCCCCGCGGGCAGCGACAACGACGATCGGGATCGGGAGATCGACATCGTCGATGAGGCGCGCGACATCGACGATGGGTGCGACGACGATGACCCCGTCGACGCCCTGGTCCATGAATTGCTCCAGAATTGCTCGCGCGGATGCGGCGTCGTGTGCTTGGAGCGATCCGAGCGAAACGAAATACCCCTGCGCACGCGCTGCCTCCTCGATCGCGAGCACCGTGCTCGACGGACCGACGTGCGTCGTCGCGGTTGTCATCACGCCGATCGTCGCGCTTCGCGCCGTGACCAGTGTTCGTGCCGCCTGGTTTCGGCGGTAGCCGAGTGTCTCGATCGCCGCCATCACGCGGTCACGAGTATCGGGACGAACGTGGGCATGATCGTTGAGCACCCGGGATACCGTCTGATGCGAGACGCCCGCGGCGGCGGCAACATCCGCCATCGAGGGAGGGCGGTTTCGAGGCATGTGCACAACAGTAGCGAGCGCAGCCGCTTCCAGCGGACCGCAGGCGTCATCCAGTGCTTCTTCAGACACGCCAGGCGGCACGACAGTTTGTCTGACGGCGTGAGAATGCGTAATGTATTTCTCTGTTGCGGCAAGCAAAGCTCCGGAACATGCACCTCTAGCTCAATCGGCAGAGCAACTGACTCTTAATCAGTGGGTTCAGGGTTCAAGTCCCTGGGGGTGCACCACTGAGAAGGCCCCGGAGCCCGTGGAAACACTGGGATCCGGGGCCTTTTTTGTGCCCGAAAGTAGCGCCGAGCAAATGAGGGTTACCGGCCAGAAAGAGTGGATGGGTCTGGCGTGTCACCCGCGTCCCGCCCACCCTGCTCGGGTCCAGAGCCCCTCGCCCGCGTCGAGCCCGGTGTCATAGAGCGCCGGTCCGATCGGTTCCTCGACCGGTGCCGGAGCGGTGACGGGTTCGATCGGCTTGGCGAGGTCGAGAGCGTGTTCGAGCGGGAGCTCGTGCAGGGTGAGGAACCACTCGACCGCGCGGCGGCGGTGTTCCTCGCTCATCCCGCGGTGTCGACGCAACAGATCGCGGATCTGTGCGTTCAGTCCCTCGAGCGGGCTGGTGGTGCGCGGGTTGCCGTAGGTGATGTGGGTGAAGATGAGGTTCTTCCGAACGACCAGGCGGACCAGCAACCAGGCTTTCCGGAGTCGGTCATGGGTGAATCCGAACTGGCCGTTGCGGAACAGGGTCCGTTCGGTGGTGAGGTGACCGAATGACTGCCACCACTGCTCCAGGAGCAGCTGCCACTGGATCGCGGCGTCCGCGTCGCGGACGGAACTGAGGTCCATCACCAGGCGCCGTAGCGCGCGCCCTGCCGGGGTTCTGGGGTTGCGGGTGAGGTGACGGGTGATGTTCATCTGCAGGTGGAACAGGCAGCGTTGATGCTTTGTCTCGGGCCAGGCCTGTCGCAGTGCGGACGGGAGGCCGCTGCCGCCGTCGGAGATGACGATGCCGGGCGCGGGGATCTGCTCGAACAGTGCTTTCCAGGCCGCGGTGTTCTCTCGCGCGCACCATTGCCAGGCGAGGACGTGTCCGGTGTCGCTGAGAGCGATGAGCAGGCACCAGGAGCCGATGTGGATGCCATCGACGAGGACCGCGTGATAGGTCGTCTCGACCGGGCCCAGTCGCGGGGAGATGTCCCAGCACCACGCGGTCCGGCGGCGGAACGAGCGCCCGGTGGCCGTTCCATCGATCTCGGCTTGGGTGAGTTTCCCGACGAGCCAGCAAGCGAAGGCGCGGAGCTGTTCGCGGGCGGTCACGTCGGGTCGGCGGCGCACGCTCGAGGATCCGCAGGACGGGCAACGCCAGCGTTGGGTTCCGGAGCGGTGTTTCCCGTTCTTGACCAGCTTGCTGCCGCATACCAGACAGGTCGTCGAGTTCGTCGGAAGGTCCACGAGTAAGCCTCGCAGACCATGACTGTTCTCGTTCTACCGCGCGATTACGCGGCTAGATCACGAAGTCATCCACTCCTTTTGGCCGATAACCCGCAAATGAGAACTCAGGACGATCTCTGGGTTTACTCGTGGTTTTGGTCAGGGCGCGAACAGGGCACCGAGCACCTCCCGAGCCTCGGACGGACCAAGATTTTCTCGCCTGATGTAATGCTTTTTGGTCACAGAAACGTCGTGATGCCCGAGCTGAGACGCCGCCGCTTCTGCCCCCACCTCCGCTGCGAGGAGGGTTGCGACGGCCTTGCGGAAGGTGGTTGGCGTCACATCCTCGTATGGCGTCTTGGCGAGCGCTGCCGACCACATCCGCATCAGGTTTCCGTCCTGCTGAGGCGTACCCCGTGACGATGGGAACACGAGACCTGTGGTCGCCTGGATGCGTCGGCGCATCAGCATGTCGACGACGTACTGGGGAAGAGCGACCTTGCGTCTCGAATCGTCGGACTTGGGTTTGTCCTGGATCTTCACCTTCCCGTTGATCTCGACGAGTGTGCGCTCGAGGAATGCTGTCTTAGCGTCGAGGTCCACCCAATCCCAGCCGAGCGCCAAGACCTCGTTCGTGCGCGCTCCGGTGCCTGCATAGAAGTCAGCGACGTCGGAGATGCGTGTGTACCGGCGCCGCCCTTGCTTGTCGGGTGATTCGTCGCGGGCCACGAGCAGCGCGCGGATGGCTTTCACGTCGTCGACTGTGAGGGCCGTCTCGGCCTTCTTTTTGATCTGGACGGTCTCGGTGCCTTCGCCGAGGTTTGAGTCCAGGGCGCCTTTCCTGAGGGCGTACGCGCACATCTGCACCAGCACCGTGCGTGCGGTCTTGACAGTTGATGGGCCGACCTTGGATCGCGCCTTCTGCAAGACGCGATCGAGCAGCGGAACCGACAGCTCGCGAAGCCGTACCTCCTTGAGCGGCGGGGTGAGTACCCGTTCGGTGAGATCTCTGTATCGAGCCTTGGTGCTGTCTGCGCGGTCGGACTCGTCGACGGTGATTAGCCATGCGGTGGCGAGGGCGGTGAACGTTGAGTCTCGGGAGAGGACATCGCTGGATGGGGTGGCACGCTCCTTCATCGCCTTGATGAGTCGCCGCTCAGCTTCGGCTCCGGTTTTCCCGACGCGCTGGATGGGTCGTGTGACGCCGTCCCAGTCGCGGAAGTAAGCCACGGCTGTGTGCCGTCCGCCGATGGTCGTTCGGCGGATGCGTCCCCACGTTGCGAGCTCTAGGGGGTGGGCGGGTCATGACATGGCCTGATTCTGCGGAGTGCGGTTGTAGGTCGTTCTTTTCATGTCAGTACGCCAGGAAGCTCTCCATGACGGGGTTGCCGACCGTTCCGCCCACGTGGCATTCGACGTTCACGCCGGACTGTTCAGCGCCGAATTCGTTCGTGACGGTTGCGCCGACCTTGAGGTACCAGCCGTCATCGGTCTGCTCGTCGGCGAGCTTGTCCATGATCCAGTGGAGCTTCACGCCATAGGGGAACTCACGGTCTGCTGTCTGTTCGCAAAGTGACTGAGCGATCGTGCCGTCCACTGGCTGCGCATCACGCTCTTCTCGCTCTTTCTCTCGCTCAGCTTCCTGCGCCTCCTTCTCGGCGGCAAGGCGTTCATCGGCGCGAACGAGATGCAGCGTCACTGCTGAACCTTCCTCCGCAGTCCCCGCAGGTGTGGTGCCGGTGGCGTCCCAATTGGCGTAGGCGACGGGCGTCTCATCTCCTCCGTCGCCGCTGACGCTAAACCCGGCGTCGCGAAGGAGGTCGCGTGCTTCGTCGCCCGGTAGCCCTGCAACGACCGGCACTTCGATGGTGGAATCCGCTGCCACAGATGATTCTGAACCATCGTTCTCGCTTGCCACCCCTGCCGAGATAATGCCGGCGAGAACTACCGCAGTTGCGATGCCCCAAGCGATCGGCTTCTTCCAGAAAGGTTTCTTCTCAGACATGGGTCTCCTGCGGGATGAGAGATGCTCGGGCGAGCAACTGCTGGTATGCGTGGACAAGCTCTGGTGTGACGTCGAGATCGAATGCGATCGAGGGTACGTGACCGTCCCGGAGTTCCTCAGATGCACGGTAAGCGCTCATGCCGATGAGCAGATGTGCTGCCCACTCGTTCGCTCTGCGCTCCTGGCGCTTCCTCATGGGGCCGAACGGCTGTGGGAGGTGCCCGCGAAGCGTGGCTTCGTCCGGTCCGCGACACAGGCGCTTTCCAGCGTCATCCCTCTGGGGGCGATCGTCCTCCCCATCACGGGTGACGCGATCACCGGCACTGCTCTCGCGGTCGGCGGTGCGCTGGTGTCCGCGGTCCTCACGGCCTCGCATCGGCGCTATCGATCGTGTCGGCCGGCATCCCTGAGGACTACCAGGCGCGACCGACGTATGCACCGGGTGGCGTGAACATCGAAGCGCTCCCGGACGGGGCGGATTACAAGCACCTGCTCTTCAACAATGAAGACGGCACGCTACACACGGCCCGACCAGACGACACCGAATAAACAATCGCCCCTCTTGGGTGAGCCTTTGCCGGCTCCCCGAGAGGGGCGGTTTTCGCGTGCGCGGTGTCAGCCGGGGAAGTCGATAATCCCGTCCCCATCCCCAGGATGCTCAGCAAGAGCCTCACGATCCACGTCGCTGAGGCGTTCGAGATGCCGTTCGGCGGGTTGGTCACTGTACTTTAGTATCGGGTCCGTGCCCCTTCGCAGCAGGTAGGCTTGGTGGTCCCCGGCGTCGCGGCGAGTCTCCCGGATGAGCCGATGTCGGTGGCTCAAACTAGAGTCGGATGACATGCCCATAGAAGACGAAGACGGTGAGCACGTGGCTGTGATGACGATGACGGCACCCCAGGTCCTGCCAGTCAAGACTGTCGGCGGCGGACCAAGGCTTCGAGTTGCCAGCTTTTTCGCAGGCATCGGTGGCTTCGACCTCGGTTTCGAGAATGCCGGCATGGAGACCGTCTGGCAGTGCGAGAAGAAGGACTTCTGTCTCGACATCCTGGCCAAGCACTGGCCGAACGTTCCGCGTGCAGAAGACATTACGGAGGTAAAGCCAGATGACATCCCGGAAGCCGACATCTGGGTCGGAGGATTCCCCTGCCAAGACATCAGCCTCGCTCGAATGGGTCCCAGGAGTGGGCTCCGAGGCAAGCAGTCAGGACTCTTCTACGACTTTGCGAAGCTCATTGAAGCGCGTCGCCCCGAAGTTGTCGTCCTCGAAAACGTTGCGGCACTCCTCTCTTCCCACGATGGACGAGATTTCGCAATCATCCTTCGGACGCTGGCCGACATCGGGTATGGCGTCGCGTGGAGAGTACTTGACAGTCGACACTTCGGCATCCCCCAAAGCCGAAGTCGAGTCTTCATTGTCGGATCTCTTAGAGGAACAGACGCCGCCGGATCGATACTTTTTGAGTCCGAACGCGGCGACCGGAATTCTGAGAAGAGCCGACCGAATGGGCAGAAATCTGTTTCCCCCTTTGCGATCAGCGTTGGAGATCCTCAGCGAGGATTCGTCAAGAAGCTCGCACACTGCCTCTACGCCGAGTCAGCACGTCACACAGGAACGGACTGGTCCCGAAACTACGTCTCCTACCCCGAGGGACGAGTCCGTCGGCTGACTCCGCTGGAGACCGAGCGGTTGCAGGGCTTCCCTGACGGTTGGACGATGCCTGTAAAGGAAATCGCCAGCATTAACACGTTGGACTCTGCCCGCTACCATGCTTGCGGCAATGCTGTGTCGGTGCCGGTTGTGGAATGGATCGGGCATCGCATCATCGAGCAACTCGGTGAACTGCTGATCGACGATCGCTACGCGGCGAACTCTATGGCCAAATCCGCGTAAAGCACGTCGAGGTATTTCTTGCTGGGCCAAAGCGCCGGCTCTTCCGGGAGCCACTCTTCGGGAACGACAAACTTGTGCTGTCCGATCTTGGCGAGCGTCGCAGCTGCGAAGTTCGCAATGGCCAGCTCTGTGAATTTAAGCGTGCAGGCGCTTCCTTCATAAACTGGCACCAATAGCGCTGCATCAAAAGCCCAGTGGTGGAGCTTGCAGAGGCTGATGCCGTTGGGAACAACGTCGAGGTCGTACTTACTCCATGCCAGAATGTGTGCAGCATCAACTCCCGAGCGCACCGAGGCTACTCCGCCGTAGACAGCACCGCAGAATGCGCAGCGGTTCCCGTACGCTGCGCGGATGTCGGTACTGAACCTCCGTCCTGATACCCCTCGGATCTTTGCCAGCCTGTACTCGTGAGCGGATCGCGCGCTGACAGTCGGCTCATCCTCGCCAATTTCGTCGGGTGGAGGAAGCGACGGGCCCGGGCTGGGAACAATGCCCAAGATTGCTTCCAGTCCCAATAACGGATCAGTGTCCGGTTGCCACCCCGATGCGGCACCGATGAGTGCTCCTTGAAGCTTGCGCACTATCGAGCTGAGGTGAGTGTCGACCGGGTCACCACTCGCCATGAACGCTCGGTGCTCAACGACAAGAGATCGCACGTTTGTGGGCAACGCGTCGAGATGCTCATAGACGGCTTCGATCCGCGCCCAGCGGTTGCGTATGCCGATAGTCACTTTCTCATTCTGATTGTCGATGTCGACGAAGACAGGGTCGATAGTGACCACATCATTGATCCCCGTGAACTCCGTGTCGGGACCGAACCCGAGACGCGTGAGCACATATCCCTTGTGTCGAGCAACAGGTAGGCCGCTGAACGTTCCGTTGAAGTTCCGGCGCGGATCGGGGAGCATCAGCATCGAAGCAAGCATGCGCCCGATCTGAAACGCTTGCGGGCGCAGCGACCGGAGCCGAGGTTTGCCGCTCTCGCCCGGATCAAGCCAGAGGTCAGTGTCTCGGACGATGCCGTCCGGCCACCTCAACTGGAACGTCCAGGCTTCGAGGCTGATCGCGGTGTAAGCCGAATCGCTTCCCACGACTTCGTACTCGCCACGACCGCCAGACGTCCGAAAGCCAATGTGCAATCGAGTCTCCTCCGGCCAGTCACGGTGATATCGACCCGATCATATTGGAGGTCAGCCGAAGATCCTGCGCGGCGCGCTCTCAACCTGCTCGATACGCAACCCGGCGGGATGATGGTCCGACTGTGCGACCGTCCAGGTGGCGCATGTCAGTTTCTCCGTCAGAATGAGGGGCGCATTCGTCGTGTCAAGGGAGGAAGAGGCTTGAGATGCTCGCGATGGTCGTCACGACGAGCCCGCTCCCGACGAGCACAAGGTTCCAGCGGTTGGAGTCGAGAATGCGTTGCAGCAGCCATTGGCTCTCGTGCTGCGCGAGATGGGGTAGGTTCTCAAGGGTCGCCCGCACGAAGCCGTGTTCGCCATGCTCAGAGTCGTGACGGATGTGCATCTCGGCGAACACGGGTTTCCACTGAGCGTGCCACGCCTCATGCTCTTCGGGCGTGAGCTGGGCGCCTCCGTTAACTTCTACCTTCGCGGCTCGGTCGGCGTCCCGCTTCTGCTCGAGCTGTTTAGTCTCCGCACGCTGCTTCGCCTCGAGGCGTTGGAGCTGGGGGATTCGGTCCTTCGCTTTGATGATGTCCCGTTGCGTGGAGATGACGGCGTTGAAGAGCCCCCACCCGGTGAGGACGAGACCGACGACATAGAGCGCGGCGGTGATGACTGTGAGCATGAGTTCCACTGTGCCAACCTATCGAGCCGCATCCGGGGCGGCAGATGCCCCCGATACTCGGCGAGCACCGCATCGCGTTGGTCACGGAGGGTTATCCCGGGAAATCCACGATCCCGTCACCGTCCCCAGGATGCGTTGCCGGGGGCCATTCGATCCGCCACCCGTATTCCCTGCACACGTCCGCGCCGCCCTCGGGGTACGCCGTGACGCCGCAAGCGGGGCAGATGGGTTGCGCGGCGGCGTCGAGATCGTCGGAGTAGTCCGTCACGAAGAACACGGTACGTGACCTTGCGCTTGGGTGCTGACTGTCCGTCTCTGGATTTACTCGTGGTTTTGATCGTTGCCCAGCCGTGCCCGACGCGACCCGTGCGGGGACGCACCCGCAGAAAGTCAACGCAGGGGCACGCCGGGACGCACCAACCCTTACCAGTGGGTTCAGGGTTCAAGTCCCTGGGGGTGCACCACTGAGAAGGCCCCGGATCTCCATGATCCGGGGCCTTCGTCGTTTCATTTCTCACACAATTGTGAGCGCTAACATGTATGCTGGCGGCAGACGGATCAGCTCCGTCGCGAGACGAACGGATGGTTGCAATGGGGCAGACGGAGAACTTCGCTGACGCAATTCGCGGCGGACAGACGGCACTGGGTATCGAGCTTGGCTCGACCCGCATCAAGGCATGTCTGACGGATCACACGGGCACCACGCTCGCGTCGGGCGGCTACGAGTGGGAGAACTCGCTCGTTGACGGCCTGTGGAGCTACCCGATCGAGCAGGTCCACGAGGGCCTCCGAGCGGCGTACGCGGACCTCGCTGCCAACGTCACCGCCGCGCACGGTATGACGCTCGAAAAGGTCGGTGCCATCGGCGTCTCGGCGATGATGCACGGTTACCTCGCGTTCGACGCTCAGGGCGACCTTCTCGTTCCTTTCCGCACCTGGCGCAACGTCAACACCGAACGCGCCGCCGCGAAGCTGTCTGGTGAGCTCGACTTCAACATCCCCCTGCGTTGGTCGGTTGCCCACCTCTTCGAGGCCGTTCTGGGCCGGGAAGAGCACGTTGCGAGCATCTCGCACATCAATACACTCGCCGGCTATGTGCACGAGAAGCTCACCGGCGAGCGGGTGCTCGGCGTCGGTGATGCCTCCGGTGTCTTCCCGATTGACCCCGCAACGGGCACCTATGACGCTGCGCGCCTGGCCAAAACGGACGCTCTTCTTGCTGAAGCCGGCGCCCCACACCTCACGCTCGCGAACGTTCTTCCTGTCGTCAAGCGTGCGGGGGAGAGCGCCGGTGTCCTGACGGAAGCGGGCGCTGCTCTTCTCGACACGACGGGCTCACTTCAGGCCGGTGCGATTGCTGCCGCCCCCGAGGGCGACGCGGGAACCGGCATGGTGGCGACGAACGCCGTTTTGCCTCGCACCGGAAACGTCAGCGCGGGAACGAGCTTCTTCAGCATGGTTGTTCTGGAGAAGCCTCTGACCACTCGTCATGAAGAGATCGACATTGTGACGACACCCGCGGGTGACCTCGTCGCGATGGTGCACTGCAACAACGGGGCCAGTGAGCTCGGCGCCTGGGCAGGTGTGTTCCGCGAGTTCGCGGTCGCCCTCGGCTCCTCGGCGTCCGCCGATGACGTCTTCGGCGCCCTGCTCAGCGGGGCACTCACGCCTGGTGCCGACGATGGAATCCTCGCCTACAACCACCTCTCGGGTGAGCCGATCGCCGGCCTCCCCGAGGGACGCCCGCTCATCGTGCGTACGCCGTCGTCGACGCTGTCGCTTGCGGGTCTCATGCGCGCGCAGGTGCGCGGATCTTTTGCCACGCTCAGCCTCGGGATGCGTGCCCTCGCCGACGAGGGAGTCCAGATCGACGAGATGCACGCCCACGGCGGAGTCTTCCGCACCGCAGGCGTCGCTCAGCGACTGCTGGCGGCCGCGCTGGGCGCTCCTGTTGTCGTCGGTGAGACGGCATCCGAGGGCGGCGCGTGGGGAATGGCCGTTCTGGCCGCCTACACCCTCTCTGCGTCCGATCAGCCCCTCCACGCCTGGCTCGACGAGACGATCTTTGCCGGCTCCGAAACGAGCCGCGTCACCCCGACCGCCGACGACATTGCCGACCACGCGGCATACCTTGATCGGTGGGCCGATGGCCTCGCCATCGAGCGCACCGCCGTCGCGACAACCCGCTGAGAGGAAGCACCCATGCCTGCTGTCACCGAAGTTCCCGCCGCAATGCGGGAGGCGGTTGACGCCGCCAAGAAGAGAGTTGCCGATCTGCACGATGAGCTACCCCGCTGGGAGCTTGTCGTCTGGACAGCTGGCAACGTGTCCGAGCGCGTCAAGGGTGTCGACGGACATCCCGATGTGCTCGTCATCAAGCCCTCGGGCGTTTCGTATGACGAACTGGACGCCGAGGCGATGGTTGTCACCGACCTCAAGGGTGAACTCATCGAGGGCACGCGCAATCCGTCGTCAGACACCGCCGCGCACGCGTACGTCTACGAGCACATGCCCGAGGTGAACGGCGTTGTGCACACACACTCGACGTACGCGACAGCCTGGGCCGCGCGCGGCGAGGAGATTCCCTGCGTTCTGACGATGATGGGCGACGAGTTCGGCGGAGCGATCCCCGTTGGTCCCTTCGCGATCATCGGTGATGACTCGATCGGCCGCGGAATTGTCGAAACGCTCTCGGGCCACCGTTCGCGCGCCGTTCTGATGAAGAACCACGGACCCTTCACCATCGGCAAGGACGCGAAGGACGCCGTCAAAGCGGCCGTTCTGCTGGAAGAGGTTGCCCGCACGGTGCACATCTCTCGCCAGCTTGG
The DNA here is from genome assembly GCF_011046975.1 of Microbacterium amylolyticum. Classification (NCBI taxonomy): domain Bacteria; kingdom Bacillati; phylum Actinomycetota; class Actinomycetes; order Micrococcales; family Microbacteriaceae; genus Microbacterium; species Microbacterium amylolyticum. Next base: position 91,263 of record NZ_CP049253.1, read on the forward strand.
CGATCCGGTCGCTATTCCGCAGCAGTACGTCGACTCCCTCTTCGACCGCTACCAGAACGTTTACGGCCAGCACTGACGCTCGCGGCCACGAAAGGAACACCCATGACGAAGGCATATGCCGACAAAGAGATCTGGTTCCTCACGGGAAGCCAGGATCTCTACGGCGAAGAAACCCTCAAGCAGGTTGCGGAGCAGTCGCAGGCGGTTGCACGCGGACTCGACGACGCCGCCGAGGTCCCCGCGAACATCGTGTGGAAGCCGGTTCTGAAGGACTCAGCATCGATCCGCCGGGCCATGCTCGACGCGAACGCTGATGACAACGTGCTCGGCGTCATCACCTGGATGCACACGTTCAGCCCCGCGAAGATGTGGATCGCGGGCCTCGAAGAGCTCGTGAAGCCGCTTCTTCACCTGCACACCCAGGCGAACGTCGAACTCCCATGGGACACCATCGACTTCGATTTCATGAACCTCAACCAGGCTGCGCACGGTGACCGCGAATACGCGTACATCCTCAGCCGGCTGGGCAACGCCCGCAAGACCGTTGTCGGACACGTGAGTGACCCGCGCGTGATCTCTGAAACCGCAACATGGGTGCGCGCCGCCGCCGGTCTGCACGCGGCGAAGAACCTTAAGGTTGCTCGCTTCGGCGACAACATGCGCTTCGTCGCCGTGACCGAGGGCGACAAGACCGAGGCCGAGATCAAGCTGGGCGTTCAGGTGAACACCTGGGGCGTCAATGAACTCATCGAAAAGGTCGATGCCGCGACCGATGCTCAGATCGACGCACTCGTTGCTGAGTACGAGGCGCAGTACGAGGTTGTCCCTGAGCTGCAGAAGGGCGGCGAGCGTCACCAGTCGCTGCGCGACGCCGCGGCAATTGAGGTGGGCTTGCGCACCTTCCTGACCGAGGGCGGTTTCGGTGCTTTCACCGATAACTTCGAGGACCTCGGGACGCTGAAACAGCTTCCCGGCATCGCCGTGCAGCGCCTGATGGCCGAGGGCTACGGCTTCGGCGGCGAGGGGGACTGGAAGACGGCCGTTCTCGTCCACGTTGCCGGCGTGATGGGTAGGGGCCTGCCCGGAGGCGCCAGCCTCATGGAGGACTACACCTACGACCTCACTCCGGGTGAGGGCCAGATCCTGGGCGCTCACATGCTGGAGGTGGCCCCGTCGCTGTCGTCAAAGAAGGCACGCGTTGAGATCCACCCGCTCGGCATTGGCGGCAAGGACGACCCCGTCCGCCTCGTGTTCACCGCTGACCCGGGCCCGGCGATCGTTGTCGCTATGAGCGACATCCGCACCCGTTTCCGCCTGGTGGCAAACGTTGTCGAGAACGTCGAAACGCCGGATTTGCCGAACCTTCCCGTCGGCCGTGCTGTCTGGAAGCCCGCGCCGAACCTCCCCACCAGCGCTGCGTGCTGGATGGCGGCTGGCGCGGCCCATCACACGGTGATGTCGAATGCCATCGGCATCGACGTGTTCCGTGACTTCGCCGCGATGGCTGGTATTGAACTCGTCACAATCGACGAGTCGACGACGGTTCACGGTTTCCACAATGAGCTGAAGTGGAACCAGGTCTACCACCACATCAACGGCGGTCTCTGATCTGAAAGAACCGACCGAGATACTGTCAAGGCTCCGCCCCATGGGTGGAGCCTTGACAGTATCTCGGAGATGCGTAGGATAGATTTACAACGATTACCTACAACGTTGTAGATCCCTACAGACGAGGGTGTCGAAAGGACAGCACACGATATGAAGAACCGACTTCTCGCGAGCGGTGCAGCAGTCGCCGTCGCGGCAGTAGCACTGACGGGATGCTCGGGTGATACCCAAGCTTCCTGCACGAACACCATCACGAAGACAGACGCCGAACAGGTGACTGTCTGGGCGTGGTACCCCGCGTTCGCTCAGGTCGTTGACCTCTTCAACGAGACTCACGATGATGTGCAGATCTGCTGGACCAACGCTGGTCAGGGCAACGATCAGTACTCGAAGTTCTCGACGGCGATCGAAGCCGGTTCGGGCGCGCCCGACGTTCTGCAGCTCGAGTTCGAGGTGCTTTCGAGCTTCGCGATTCGTGATGCCCTTGTTGACCTGAGTGAGTACGGAGCGAACGACGTTCGCACCAACTACACCGACGGTGCATGGGAAGACGCATCCAGCGGTGACGCTGTGTACGCCATTCCTGTCGACGGTGGCCCCATGGGCATGATCTACCGCGCGGATATCTTCGACGAGTACGGCATCGAGGTTCCCGAAACGTGGGACGAGTTTGCTGACGCCGCACAGGCACTCAAGGATGCGGGCGCTCCCGGCGTTCTCGCCGACTTCCCGACCAACGGTCGCGCCTTCAACCAGGCCCTGTTCGCGCAGGCCGGAAGCACGCCGTTCGTTTACGACAGCGCGAACCCGCAGGAGATCGGCATCGAGGTCAACGACGACGGCGCGAAGGAGGTTCTCGCCTACTGGCAGGACCTCGTCGAGCGCGACCTCGTCGCAACGGACGACGCCTTCACCGCTGACTACAACACGAACCTCGTCAACGGCACCTACGCCGTCTACATCGCTGCAGCATGGGGCCCGGGATACCTCGGTGGCCTCGCTGACGCCGACGAGGACGCCGTGTGGCGTGCGGCACCGGTCCCGCAGTGGGACACTGCGAACCCGGTCCAGATTAACTGGGGTGGCTCGTCCTTCGGCGTGACGTCGCAGTCGGACAAGCCCGAGCTGGCCGCGCTCGTGGCGAAGGAAATCTTTGGCACAGAAGAAGCATGGGAGATCGGCGTCGACCAGGCAGCGCTGTTCCCGCTCTGGACCCCGGTTCTTGAGTCCGATGAGTTTGCGCAGAAGGAATACCCCTTCTTCGCCGGCCAGAAGATCAACGAGGACGTGTTCCTCGAAGCCGCAGCCGGGTACGAGGGCTTCACGTTCAGCCCGTTCCAGAACTACGCGTACGACCAGCTCACGGAAGAGCTGTACGCGATGGTCGAAGGCCAGCAGAACGCCGATGAGGCGCTCGACACGCTGCAGGACAGCCTTGAGCAGTACGCAACGCAGCAGGGCTTCGAGCTCCTGAACTGACACACCCCCTGAACGTCGGGCCGGTCGCGATATGCGCGCGGCTGGCCCGATGTGACCGGTCGACGGAGACTCCATGACGACTACGACGGCAGCCCCCACGAGGCCGCGCATCAGCTTGCAGCGCAAGCGCCAGCGATACGGCTGGTTCTACGTGACGCCGTTCCTCGCGATTTTCGCTCTCTTCTTTATCGTTCCGCTCGGCTATGCGGCGTGGATGAGTCTGTTCTCATCAACGCTCGCGGGCGGATCACAATTCGCGGGTCTCGGCAACTATGTGCGGGCCTTTACGGACCCGCTGTTCATCGGTGGTATAGGACGCGTCGCGGCCTTCGGCCTCGTGATGATTCCCGCACAGTTGATCGTTGCGATCACCGCGGCGCTTGTGCTCGACACACTCGCAACAACGCTGTCGAAGATCTCACGACTGCTGATCTTCGCGCCCTACGCGATCCCCGTTGTCGTGGGCGCGTTGATGTGGAGCTTCCTCTACAGCCCGCGGTTCGGACCGGCATCGACGATCTTCGAATGGTTCGGCATGGCCGCACCAGACTTCCTCTCGTCGAGTGCGATCTTCGGCAGCCTCGTGAACATCGTCACATGGCAGTGGGCCGGCTACTACATGATCATCGTGTACGCGGCGCTTCGCTCTGTTGATCCCGCGATTTACGAAGCGGCGCGCATCGACGGTGCGAACGGGTTCCACATCGCGATGCGCATCAAGGTTCCGATGATTTCGAGTTCGATGGTCATGGTCATCACCTTCGCTCTTATCGGCACGCTCCAGTTCTTCACCGAACCCGTTGTGCTCCGCAGCATGGCGGCCGGCGCGATTGACTCGGCCTACACCCCGAACATGTACGCATACGCGCTTGCGTTCCAGTACAGCCAGTTCAACTATGCCTCGGCGATCGCGTTCTCCCTCGGAATCCTCGTGTTTATCGGGTCGTTCATCTTCCTGTTCTTCACGCGCAAGCAGAGCGGACTGAAATAATGGCTCTGACGACCAACACGCCCATCGACTCCCACACAACAACGACGGGACTGTCGAGCAGGATCAACCGTGGCGCAGGACGTGCTAATCGCTTGGGCGGCCGCCGCATTGGCTCCCACGTTTTCCTGCTCATCCTCGCTTTCTACTTCTTCATTCCGCTGTGGTGGCTGTTCGTCGCATCGACGAAGTCGACGGGTGAGCTGTTCGGGAGCCCCGCGTTCTGGTTCGCCGACATCACCAACTTCGCCACCAACGTGCAGGGCTTGTTCATGCACGACGGCGGAATCTACTGGCGCTGGCTGGGGAACTCGTTTCTTTATGCCTTGGCAGGAGGCCTCGGTGCCACGATTCTCGCGGTGCTTGCTGGATACGGGTTCGCGAAGTACTCGTTTCGTGGCCGCGGCGCCGTTTTCGGCGTTGTCCTCGGCTCGGTCATGGTTCCGCTCACGGCGCTCGTCGTCCCCACGTTCGTGCTGCTGAGCGAAGTCGGGCTGATTAACACCCCATGGGCCGTGATTCTGCCCAGCCTGCTGAACCCCTTCGGCGTTTACCTCATGCGTATCTACACCCAGGATGCGGTGCCCGACGAAATGCTCGAGGCCTCCCGCATCGATGGCGCGGGGGAGTGGCGAACGTTCTGGCAGGTGTCCCTGCCTCTGCTCCGCCCGGCGATTGTGACGGTGTTCCTCCTCGCTGTTGTGCAGCAGTGGAACAACTTCTTCCTCCCACTTGCAGTCCTTACAGATCCCGATCTCTTGCCCGTCACCGTCGGACTAAACCGTTGGACCGCTCTGTCGAACGCCGGCGCCGGCGGCGAACAGGTGTGGAACCTCATCACATCGGGTGCCTTCATCTCAGTGGTCCCGCTCCTCCTGTCATTCCTGCTGTTGCAGCGGTACTGGCAGGGCGGGCTCGCCATCGGAAGCATTAAGTAACAACCAAGGAGAAACTGTGCCTACCGCACGTATGACGATCGATCCCCACTTCACGGTCGGTGAGATTAAGCGAAACCTGTTCGGCGGATTCGTCGAGCACCTCGGACGCCATGTTTACGACGGCATCTACGAACCCGGCCACGAGCAGGCTGACGCCGAGGGCTTCCGTCAGGACGTCATTGAGCTCGTCCGCGAGATGGGCGTGTCGACGATCCGTTACCCTGGCGGCAACTTTGTCTCTGGCTTCCGCTGGGAAGACAGCGTCGGACCGCGCGAGCAGCGTCCTCGTCGCCTCGACTTGGCGTGGCACTCGACCGAGACGAACGAAATCGGCATGCACGAGTTCTCGTCGTGGCTCGACAAGGTTGGTAGCGAGATGATGCTCGCCGTCAACCTGGGAACGCGCGGAACGCTCGAGGCGCTCGATCTGCTCGAGTACACGAACCTTCCGGGCGGAACGTTCCTGTCGCAGAAGCGCATCGATAACGGCAAGAAGGACCCCTTCGCCGTCAAGATCTGGTGCCTCGGGAACGAAATGGATGGCCCGTGGCAGCTCGGTCACCGTTCAGCCGATGACTACGGCAAGATCGCATCCCAGACGGCGAAGGCGATGCGTCAGCTCGACGAATCGATCGAGCTCGTTCTGTGTGGTTCTTCGAGCGCTCACATGCCGACCTTCGGCGAGTGGGAGCGTCAGGTTCTTCACCACGCATATGACGATGTCGACTACATCTCGTGCCACGCGTACTACGAAGAGAAGGACGGCGACACTGCGTCCTTCCTCGCCAGCGCGACCGACATGGACTGGTTTATCGACACCGTTGTGGCGACGGCCGACCACGTCGGCGCCGTCAAGGGATCGAAGAAGAAGATCAACATCTCCTTCGACGAGTGGAACGTCTGGTATCAGGCACGTTTCCGTGATGTGGACCGCATCGAGGGGCTCGACAACTACCCGGTTGCGCCGCGTCTGCTCGAAGACATCTACTCGGTTGTTGACGCGGTCGTTTTCGGCAACCTGATGATCTCGCTTCTCAAGCACGCGGACCGCGTGACGAGCGCCTCGCTCGCGCAGCTGGTCAACGTGATCGGCCCGATCATGACCGAGCCCGGCGGCCCCGCCTGGCGCCAGACGACGTTCTTCCCGTTCGCGATTACCTCGCGTCTGGCGAAGGGCGAGGCGCTTGAGCTCAAGCTCGACGCGCCGACGTACTCCACCAAGGAGTACGGCGAGGTGTCGCTGGTCGACTCCGTTGCCACGCGCGATGCGGAGACGGGCGAGGCCGCTGTTTTCCTTGTGAACCGCTCGCAGACGGAAAGCATCGAGGTCACGATCGACATCGCCGGTCTCGGAGACGTCGCGATTGCGGAAACGCACATGATCCACGATGAGGACATCTACGCGAAGAACACGCTCGAAGACCGCGAGCGCGTGTCGACGAAGCCGAACGACTCGGCACGCATCGACGGCGGAACGCTGACGGTCACCCTGCCTCCTGTGTCGTGGACGGCACTTGGGCTCGCGTGACAGTGCGGCACCCACGCATGACGAAGGCCGCCGCGACACTTGTTGTCGCGGCGGCCTCCGCCTTCGCGCTCTCAGCGTGCGCGGATGCGACACCGGCAGACGTGCTGACCGGTGATCTCCTCGTTCACGACCCGGTTCTTGCGCAGGACGGCGATGCCTGGTTCGTCTATTCGACCGGCAACGGGACGATCTCAGACGGCAACGTGCAGATCCGGACATCGCTCGACGGGAAGAACTGGACGTACTCCGGTGCCGTGTGGGAAAAGAAGCCGGAGTGGCTGCGCGAAGAGGTGCCAGGCGTCGACAACGTCTGGGCGCCCGAGCTGTATCACCACGACGACACCTGGTACCTCTACTATTCCGGGTCGACGTTCGGGCAGAACACCTCGGCAATCGGCGTCGCCACCAACACGAGCCTCGATCCTGCGGCCGACGACTATGAATGGGTTGATCACGGGGTGGTTGTGCAGTCATCTTCTGGTGACTGGTTCAACGCGATCGACCCGGGAGTTGTCGAAGACACGGATGGGACGCCATGGCTGGTGTTCGGCTCGTTCTGGGGCGGGATTCAGATGGTCGAAATCGAATGGCCTTCGGGAAAGCCCGTTGACGGCGCGGAACAGTTCACGGTGGCAGATCGGGTCGATCCGCCCAACGCGATCGAGGCGGCTAACGTCTTCGAGCGTGGCGGCGACTATTACATGATCTACTCGCGTGACTCGTGTTGTCGGGGAACGGACAGCACATACAACATGGCTGTGGGACGCGCTTCTGACGTGACGGGTCCCTACCTTGATCGTGACGGCGTTCCGCTCCTTGAAGGCGGGGGAACGCCGCTTCTGGAAACCGAGGGAGACCGTATCGGTCCGGGCGGCCAGTCCGTCTGGGGGGACACGCTCGCCTTCCACTTCTACAACGCCGAGCACAACGGCGCACATGAGCTCGCCTTCCGGCAGCTCTCGTGGGATAGCGACGGCTGGCCGTCGGTCTCCTGGTGACGCTGGTTCCAGTGATACAAATGCCTCAGGGGTGTCGGGAACGGCGCCCCTGAAGCGCGAGAGGACGACGATGACGACGACAGATGAACGCAACTGGGCGGGCAATCTCGTCTATCGCGCGGAACGCCTTGCTGCTCCGAAAACCCAAGAGGAGCTGAGCGCCGTTCTCGCCGAGGCGCGCCGAGCGAGCGTGATCGGTACGCGACACTGCTTCAATGACATCGCTGACACAACAGGAACCCTGATCTCGCTGGCAGAAATGCCGCGCGAGATCGATGTGGTGGGCGATGCGGTTCGCGTGTCAGCGGGGACACGGTACGGCGATATTGCTCCACAGCTCCAGCGCGCGGGACGGGCCTTGGGCAACCTCGCGTCACTTCCGCATATCTCGGTTGCGGGGGCAGTTGCGACGGGCACCCACGGGTCCGGAGATCGCATCGCTAACCTCTCCGCTGCCGTTCGCGCGATGACGCTCGTCACGGCCGACGGCGATGTTCGCGAATTGCGGCGCGGAGATGATGATTTTCCTGGCGCCGTGGTGCATCTGGGGGCGTTGGGTGTGGTGACGCATCTTGAGCTTGATACGGAACCCGACTACGAGGTTGCTCAGCGGGTCTTTGATGCGCCGCGCTGGGCCGATGTTCTTGCGCGCTTCGATGAGGTGACGGCGCTGGGCGACAGCGTGAGCATTTTCACGGCCTTCGAAAGCACGGATGTGGCGCGGCAGCTCTGGGTCAAGCGACGTGTTCCCCACGGCGAGATCGACACGGCGCTGATTGAGCGCATCGGAGCACGTCCGGCCGATGGGCCACGTCATCCGATTCCCGGAGTTTTCCCCGATGCCTGCAGCGAGCAGAACGACGTTCCCGGACCGTGGTTCGAGCGCCTCCCGCACTTCCGCTTGGCTTTCACCCCTTCCGTGGGAGAAGAACTGCAGAGTGAATACCTGCTTCCACGAGAACGCGCAGCCGAGGCGATTGACGCCCTCCAGACGTTGTCGTCATCGATTGCGCCACTTCTGCATGTGTGTGAGATTCGGACGATGAAGGCAGACGACCTGTGGCTCAGCCCTGCGCACGGTCGCGACAGCGTGGGAATCCACTTCACCTGGCATCGAGATGAGCCCGCCGTTCGCGAGCTCCTTCCGCGCATCGAGGCGATCGTCGCTCCGCTGGGCGCCCGCCCTCACTGGGGCAAGATCTTTACGATGCCGGGTGATGAAGTGCGCTCGCGCTACGACCGGTGGGAGGATTTCCGGGAGCTGCAGCAGCGACTCGACCCGCGCGGCATCTTCCGAAATGCCTATCTCGAACGAGTTGGCCTCTAGGCTACGAGTTATAACGTTGTAACAATGGGTGGGAGAATCTGATGGCGGTGACGCTCAAGGACGTGGCGCAAGCTGCCGGTGTGTCGATCAAGACGGTGTCAAACGTCATCAACGACTACCCGCACATTCGACCGATAACGCGCGAAAAGGTCGAGCAAGTGATTACTGAGCTCGGGTACACGCCGAACCAGACCGCGCGAAATCTGCGCTCGGGGCGGACGGGCGTGATTGCGCTGGCGGTTCCCGATTTGTCGCTCGCGTACTTCGCCGAGCTGGCTGCGGCCGTGATCGAGGCAGCTGAAAAGGCGAGCCTGACGGTGCAGGTTGAACAGACCGGTGGCACGCGTGAGCGTGAAATCGCCCTGCTGCGCACGCCGCGCCTCCAGCAGACCGATGGAGTGCTCTTCAGCCCGCTTGAGATGAGCCAGTCCGACGCACACCTGCTCGATGTGGGATACCCGCTCGTGCTTCTCGGTGAGCGGATCTTCGGTGCGAACTGTGATCACGTCACGATGCGCAATACGGAAGCCGCGCGCGCTGCAACCGATTTTCTGCTGGATACGGGCCGTCGCCGCATCGCTTTGGTGGGTGCCCACGAGGGAGAGGTGATCGGTTCTGCCGGTCTCCGCCTCAAGGGGTACCGGGACGCGCTCGATGCACGCGGCATCGCATACGACGAGCAGCTCGTTGCGCCAGCGGGGGAGTGGCACCGCGTTGATGGTCTGGAATCCGCTCGTGAGCTGCTGGAGCGTGGCGTCGAGTTCGATGCGCTGTTCGCCCTCAACGACACCCTGGCGTTCGGCGCAATTCGCGCGCTCGAAGAGTCGGGCCGGCGGGTTCCTGACGACGTCGCGGTGATTGGTTTCGACAACATCGATGAATCGGCATACTCACTCCCCGCGCTGACGACGGTGGATCCCGGACGGGAATGGATCGCGCAACGCGCCGTTGACGCGCTTGTCGAACGGATCGCGAACGCTGACTTGCCTCCGCGTCAGGAACTGGCAGCCTTCCGTGTGATCGAACGGGAGTCCGCGGTGGCGCCGGGAGCGCGTGACTGATTGCCGTGACCAGCGTTCCCGCTGATCATGACAAGAGCTCGGTTTAGCGTCGCTTTTTCTTCTTCGTCGATGCCGGAGCCGCGACGCGCGAGTACTTGGCCTCCTGTCCAGCGATGGGTGAATCGGCAGGAACCGTGCCGCCGCGCTCCGCTCGCCGAATGTCGAGGATCATCCCGATCGACATCGCGAATGTGATGCCCCAGCTCAGCCATGCCAGAGCGACACGCCATGTGAAGTCACGTGACTCTGACCCCTTCAACAGCGCCAAGCCGTTCGTGACGGCGCTGATGAGTCCGGTTCCCAGCAGGTATCTGCGCATGACGTCCACGCTACCGCTTCTCGGGCCTCCAGCCGAGAAGAGCGCGCATTGCCCTCGGGGTATGTGCGTCACTAGGCTGGCCGAAGAGACGGAGGAAACATGTCGCGAGCAGATCTGGTCGTCGTTGCCAACCGCCTTCCTGTTGACCGCGTAGAGGGGCCCGACGGCGAACCGTCGTGGCGCCGTTCACCCGGTGGACTTGTTACCGCGCTAGAGCAGGTGATGCAGAACCTCGATGGCGCCTGGGTCGGATGGGGCGGGAAAGCTGACCTCGAGGTTGATCCCTTCGAGTTCGATGGAAATCTCCTTGTACCGGTCAAGCTCAGCCCTGCTGACCTTCAGGACTACTACGAGGGTTTCTCCAACGGCACGATTTGGCCGCTCTACCACGATGTCATCGCCGCCCCGGTCTACAAGCGCTCGTGGTGGGACGCATATGTCCGCGTGAACCGACGCTTTGCCGAGGCGGCCGCCGAGGTCGCCAACGAGGGTGGCGTCGTATGGGTGCAGGACTATCAGCTGCAGCTGGTCCCGAAGTTCCTTCGCGAGCTTCGTCCCGACGTCACCATCGGCTACTTCCACCACATTCCGTTTCCCGCATACGCCTTGTTCGCCCAGCTCCCGTGGCGCAAACAGGTTCTCGAGGGCCTTCTCGGCGCCGATGTTGTCGGATTCCAGCGGCTCGCCGATGCGGGCAACTTCCAGCGCTCTATCCGGCGGTTGCTCAGCTACCCGACAAAATCCGACACCGTTCAGGTCCCGGATGGCGAGGGCGAAACACGACTCGTCATCGCGAAGCACTATCCGATCTCGATTGACGCCGAGCAGTTCATCGCCCTGTCGAAGGATCCCGCGATCATCGCGAGGGCAAAGGCATTGCGCGAACAGGTGGGAACCGACACTCTCCTTCTCGGTGTTGACCGTCTTGACTACACCAAGGGCATCCGTCACCGGTTGAAGGCGCATAGCGAGCTCCTCGCCGATGGCCGCCTCACCGCCTCGGCGGCAACGCTGGTGCAGGTAGCGAGCCCCTCGCGGCCCGGTGTTGAGGCGTATCAGGACTTGCGCGACGAAATTGAGAAGACGGTGGCGCGCACGAATGGCGATTATTCGTCGGTGGAGTACACCGCGATCCGGTATCTTCATCAGGGCTTCCCCCGCGAAGAAATGGTGGCACTGTACCTCGCTGCCGATGTGATGCTCGTCACGGCGTTGCGTGACGGAATGAACCTCGTTGCGAAGGAGTACGTGGCCGTTCGCGCCGACAACACTGGCGTTCTCGTTCTCAGCGAGTTTGCTGGCGCCGCTGACGAGCTCGGAAGCGCTTTGCTCGTGAATCCTCATGACATCGACGGCACGAAAGACACGATCATGCGGGCGATCAACATGCCGAAAGCAGAACAGGCACGTCGGATGAAGACCATGCGGAAGAAGGTCATGGATCACGATGTGGAGAAGTGGGGGCGTTCCTTCCTCGCCGACGTCGACGCGCTGCGCAAGGAACGGGCAGACAAGGCAGAAGCGGACAACGCATGAGTTCGATTCCGGAGGGATTCGGCGAGGCGATCGCGCTCCTCGCCCAGGCGCCGCGGCTTCTCGTTGCGCTGGATTTCGATGGAACGCTTTCGCCGCTGGTTGACGAGCCGATGACAGCTCGGGCAACGCCAGAAGCGAAAGCCGCTGTGCAGGCGCTGGTGGCCTCCCCACAGACTACGGTCGCGTTCGTCTCCGGACGCTCGCTTGCCGACCTGAGGGTGATCGCAGAACATACCGACGATTCTCAGGTGTGGCTTGCCGGCTCTCACGGTGCGGAGCACTGGCGCCCCGCGGGAGCTGCCCCGCGGTTGCGGGCGATGAGTGATGGAGCCGAGCGCGAGGCGCGCCAGGCCGCGGAACTGGCGACGGACGCCGAAGCGGCTGTTCACGGAGTCGACGGTGCGTGGATTGAGCACAAGGCCTTCGGCTTTGCACTGCATACTCGGCGCGCTCACGCAGAAGATGAGGCAACCGCCCGCGACGCTGTTGACACGATCGTGGCAAAGCGCGCGCCATCGTGGCGTAGGCGGGACGGCAAGAACGTTGTCGAATTCGCGTGGCGTCACGAGGGTAAGGACACCGCTATCGCTGAGCTGCGTGAAGCCGTTGGCGCCGACGCCGTCCTCTTCGCCGGCGACGATGTTACGGACGAGGACGCGATACGTTCGCTCGAAGACGGCGACATGGGAATCCATGTTGGGGCGGGCGAAACGGTCGCCTCCTACGTTGTTGACGACACGCCGACACTCGCCGCCGTGCTCACGGCTTTGGCGCGGATTCGATCAACCTGATGGCGTGACACGCTCGATGGTTTGCAGGATGCGGACCGGTTCGGAGCACTGCGACTCTGGGAATAGGATGCGAGAGTGAGTGACAACGCAGGAACCGAACCCACGACCGGCATCGATATCAAGCCGCGCAGTCGTGTAGTAACGGATGGCATCGAGGCGACGACCTCGCGCGGAATGCTTCGTGCCGTCGGCATGGGCGATGACGACTGGGACAAGCCTCAGATCGGCATCGCGTCCAGCTGGAACGAGATCACACCGTGCAACCTTTCTCTCGATCGCCTCGCGCAGGGGTCGAAGGAAGGCGTACACCGCGGAGGCGGCTACCCGTTGCAGTTCGGCACGATTAGCGTCTCTGACGGCATCTCCATGGGCCACGAGGGAATGCACTTCTCGCTCGTGAGCCGCGAGGTCATTGCCGACAGCGTCGAAACGGTCGTGATGGGCGAGCGCCTTGACGGAACCGTGCTGCTGGCGGGCTGCGACAAGTCGTTGCCCGGAATGCTCATGGCTGCCGCGCGTCTCGAGCTCGCCAGCGTCTTCCTGTACGCCGGTTCGATCGCGCCCGGCTGGGTCAAGCTCGACGATGGCACTGAGAAGACCATCACGATCATTGACTCCTTCGAAGCCGTGGGTGCCTGTAAGGCCGGCCAGATGTCCGAGTCCGATCTGAAAAAGATCGAGTGCGGGTTCGCTCCGGGCGAGGGCGCGTGCGGCGGCATGTACACCGCCAACACGATGGCCTGCGTTGCCGAAGCGCTCGGCATGAGCCTTCCCGGCTCGTCCACGCCGCTGTCGGCCGACCGTCGCCGCGACATGTACGCGCACCGCTCTGGTGAGGCTGTCGTTGAGATGCTCCGCAAGGGGATCACGACAAAAGACATCCTCACGAAGAAGGCGTTCGAAAACGCCGTGACCGTGGCGATGGTTCTCGGTGGTTCGACAAACGCCGTTCTGCACCTGCTGGCCATTGCTCGCGAGGCCGGCGTTGACCTCACCCTCGACGATTTCACCCGCATCGGGCAGCGCTCTCCGCACCTGGCTGATGTGAAGCCGTTCGGCCAGTTTGTGGCCCAGGACTTCGACCGCGTTGGCGGCATGCCCGTTGTGATGAAGGCGCTGCTTGACGCGGGCCTGCTGCACGGCGACGCGATGACCGTCACGGGAAAGACGGTCGCCGAGAACCTGGCTGATCTCGACATCGCGCCGCTCGATGGTGAGGTAGTTCGTTCGCTCGACAACCCCATCCACGCAACCGGTGGACTGACGATTCTTGATGGTTCCCTTGCTCCCGAGGGTGCCGTGGTGAAGACCGCCGGCTTCGACGCTGAGGTGTTCGAGGGACCCGCGCGCGTGTTTGAACGCGAGCGCGCCGCCATGGACGCTCTCACCAACGGCGAGATCAACAAGGGCGATGTCGTTGTGATCCGTTACGAGGGTCCTAAGGGTGGGCCCGGGATGCGCGAGATGCTCGCCATCACGGCTGCCATCAAGGGCGCTGGCCTTGGCAAGGATGTACTACTGTTGACGGATGGTCGATTCTCCGGCGGCACAACCGGCCTGTGCATCGGCCATATCGCTCCGGAAGCGGTGGACGCAGGTCCCATCGCGTTCGTGCGCGATGGTGATCTGATCAGGGTCAATGTCGCCGCTCGCTCTCTCGACCTACTCGTCGACGAGGCTGAGCTCGCCTCCCGCCGCGAAGGCTGGGAGTCGTTGCCTCCGCGCTACACCCGCGGCGTTCTCGCCAAGTACTCGAAGCTCGTGCGGTCCGCCGCTCAGGGCGCTGTCACCGGCTGACACGCCTCCGCTTCTACGACTGCCGTTCGCTCGAACAGATCAGGGAAGTATCATGCCCGCAGATCCCACCACCGGGGCCGTTCCTCGGCCCCCCGCTCGCCACTCCAGCACGCCCGTCATCACGGGTGCCGAGGCCGTTGTTCGCTCGCTTGAGCTTCTCGGCGTCAAGGATGTGTTCGGCCTCCCCGGCGGCGCCATCCTGCCCGCGTATGACGCGCTGATGGGCGACAACTCGCTGAACCATATTCTCGTTCGTCACGAACAGGGTGCCGGTCACGCTGCAGAAGGCTACGCGTCCGCATCAGGCGAAGTCGGTGTCGCGATCGCGACATCGGGCCCTGGTGCAACGAATCTCGTCACGGCCATCGCCGACGCATACATGGACTCCGTGCCGTTCGTTGCGATCACGGGTCAGGTGTTCTCGACGCTGATGGGAACCGATGCGTTCCAGGAAGCGGACATCGTCGGAATCACGATGCCCGTGACGAAGCACTCGTTCCTTGTTCGCAAGGCTGAGGACATTCCTCAGGCCATTGCGCAGGCGTTTGAGATCGCGAAGACCGGCCGTCCCGGACCGGTGCTCGTTGACATCACCAAGGACGCGCAGCAGAACGAGGTGCCGTTTGTATGGCCGCCGAAGTTCGATCTGCCCGGCTACCGTCCGGTCACGAAGGCGCACGGAAAGCAGATCCAGGCCGCAGCCAATTTGCTGGCCGAGGCCAAGCAGCCCGTGCTCTATGTCGGAGGCGGTGTCGTTCGTGGGCGGGCTTCGGAAGAGCTGAAGACTTTCGCAGAAGCGACGTCGACGCCCGTCGTGACGACGCTGATGGCCCGGGGCGCTTTCCCCGACTCTCATCAGCAGCACCTCGGAATGCCGGGAATGCACGGCGCAGTTCCTGCCGTTCTCGCTCTCCAAGAGGCTGATCTCATCATCGCTCTTGGCGCACGCTTTGACGACCGTGTCACCGGTAAGGCTGAGCTCTTCGCACCGAAGGCCAAGGTCGTTCACGTTGATATCGACCCGGCGGAAATCGGAAAGATCCGTGCGGCTGAGGTTCCGATCGTCGGTGATGTGAAAGAGGTGCTGGTCGACCTCGAGACGGCGTACCGCTCGTCGACGGCGGCTCACCGTCCTGACTTCGCCGAGTGGTGGCAGTACCTTAACGGGCTGCGGGATCAGTATCCGCTCGGATTCGCGCCGACAACAGACGGCCAGCTCGCTCCGCAGCAGGTCATCCAGCGCATCGGTGAGCTCACTGGCCCGGAGGGCGTGTACGCATCCGGCGTTGGACAGCACCAGATGTGGTCGGCGCAGTTCATCAAGTACGAGCGCCCCAACGCGTGGCTGAACTCCGGCGGCGCCGGAACAATGGGCTATTCTGTGCCCGCTGCGATGGGGGCAAAGGTTGCACAGCCGGATCGCCACGTGTGGGCGATCGACGGCGATGGTTGCTTCCAGATGACCAATCAGGAACTCGCCACCTGTGTTCTCAACAACATCCCCATCAAAGTGGCGATCATCAACAACTCCTCGCTCGGCATGGTGCGCCAGTGGCAGACGCTCTTCTACGACGGCCGCTATTCGCACACCGACCTGAACACGGGCCACGATTCCAAGCGCGTTCCAGATTTCGTGAAGCTCGCAGAGGCGTACGGTTGCCTCGGTATTCGCGTCGAGCGCGAAGACCAGATCGACGACGCGATTCGGCTGGCGCTGGAGACGAATGATCGTCCCGTTGTGATCGACTTCGTTGTTTCCAGCGATGCAATGGTGTGGCCGATGGTTCCGCAGGGTGTGTCCAACAGCTACATCCAGTACGCGCGAGAACACGCACCGGCATTCGATGAGGAGGCATGATCATGTCGAAGCACGTTCTGAGCCTTCTTGTTGAGGACACACCGGGCCTGTTGACACGCGTCGCCGGGCTGTTCGCGCGCCGCGGATTCAACATCCACTCGCTCGCCGTCGGTGTCACCGAGGTACCGGGCCTGTCCCGCATCACGGTTGTCGTCGACGTGGCATCCCACCCGCTTGAGCAGGTGACGAAGCAGCTCAACAAGCTCATCAACGTGGTGAAGATCGTTGAACTTGATCCGGCCGCTTCCGTGCAGCGCCAGCACATGCTGGTCAAGGTGCGTGCGGACAACACGAGCCGCGGAAACGTGCTCGAGGTCGTCAACCTGTTCCGGGCCCACGTCGTGGACTATTCGCCCGATTCGGTCGTCATCGAAATCACGGGTGATCAGGGCAAGGTCGATTCGTTCCAGCGGGCGATCGAGCCGTTTGGTATCAAGGAGATTTCGCAGTCGGGTCTGCTGGCACTGGGCCGCGGACCGAAGTCGATCTCCGAGCGCGTCCTGCGCTAAAAACACTTCTCCTACTTCTCTTTATCATCGATTCAAGGAGCACTCCTATGGCAGAGATCCTCTATGACGCAGACGCTGATCTGTCGATCATCCAGGGCAAGAAGGTTGCAATCGTTGGCTACGGCTCGCAGGGCCACGCCCACGCGCAGAACCTTCGTGATTCGGGTGTCGAGGTCAAGATCGCGCTGCGTGAGGGATCCAAGACGGCGCAGAAGGCCTCTGACGAGGGCTTCGAGGTGCTGACGGTCGCCGATGCAACGGCATGGGCTGACGTCATCATGATCCTCGCGCCCGACCAGCACCAGCGCGGGATCTATGAAGAGAGCATCAAGCCCAACCTCGCACCGGGCAAGGCGCTGGCTTTCGCGCACGGCTTCAACATTCGCTTCGGTCTGATCGAGGCGCCCGAGGGCGTTGACGTCATCCTCATCGCTCCGAAGGCACCCGGGCACACCGTCCGTCGCGAATTTGCGGCTGGCCGTGGCATTCCCGACATCATCGCCGTTGAGAAGGACGCCTCTGGCTCGGCCTGGGATCTCGCGCTTTCGTACGCCGCAGGCGTTGGCGGAACGCGCGCGGGCGTCATCAAGACCACGTTCACGGAAGAGACCGAAACCGACCTGTTCGGTGAGCAGGCCGTTCTCTGCGGTGGCATGAGCCACCTCGTGCAGGCGGGCTTCGAGACCCTCACCGAGGCCGGTTACCAGCCCGAGATCGCCTACTTCGAGGTTCTCCACGAGCTGAAGCTGATCGTGGACCTCATGTGGGAGGGCGGAATCGCCAAGCAGCGTTGGAGCATCTCCGACACCGCTGAGTACGGCGACTACGTTTCCGGCCCCCGCGTGATCGACGCGAAGGTCAAGGAGAACATGAAGGCCGTTCTCGCCGACATCCAGTCGGGTGCTTTCGCTGAGCGCTTCATTGCTGATCAGGACGCGGGCGCTCCCGAGTTCACGAAGCTTCGTGCCGAGGAGGAGCAGCACCCGATCGAGGTCACCGGTCGCGAGCTCCGCTCGCTGTTCTCGTGGAAGAACAGCGACGACGACTACGTTGAGGGCACTGCCGCGCGTTGATCTTCGCGTAAACACAACGGGCCGCACCTTTTGGTGCGGCCCGTTGTGTTTATGACCGGCGAGAGCGTCCCGTCGCAAACAGAGCCCACGCGATGAGCGCGGGCTGGAAGAACAGCCGTCCGAATCGCTTCGCGTCGGTGTCGAGCCCGAACCCGTCGCGCTGGTGGATCCACTGCGAAAGATTGCCGGGGAAGATGGCGACGAAGAAGATCGCGGCGATCCAACCGACCGATCGACGGCACTTTTTCGGCGCAAAGAGCAGGGCTTTACCTAAGCCGATCTCGGCGACTCCCGATGCGACAACGGTTGTGTCGGGGTGGAGCGGAACGAAATCCGGAACCTGCGCTCGAAACTCTTCTCGCTTGGTGGTGAGGTGGGAGAGGCCGGCGATGGTCAGAGCAGAGCCCAGGAGGATGCGGGCGATGGTGCGAGGCTTCGACATGCCATGAGCGTAATCGCCCGCGACGCCCTGAGGGGCGCCGCGGGCGAAGAATGTGGAGCCGGGGTTAGCCGACGAAGCCCACGATGACGTTGTACGTGGCGTCCAGGCCCGAGATATCGACGTCGGAGGAGAGCAGGCCGATCTCCAGATCGAGCGTTCCCTCCGTCAGCACATCGCTCGCATAGTCACCGGCGGTGAGAACCAGGTCATCGCCATCCCAGAGGTTCACGATGAGCAAGACGTCGTCGACATATGCGTCACCCACCCGTGACACGGAAACATTGGCCACGGCGACGCCGTCGGACTCGCCGATCGTTGCTTCATCGATGACGATCAGGTCGTCGATTCCTGTGACACCGTCCGGGAGTGCCGATGCCGACGACGTGTCGGGCAGCGTGACCTCGATCTCGTTGACCTCGATGCCGTCCGGGATCAGGGTGAATGTCCCGCTGACGAGGTTCTCTCCCGGAAACAGCGCCTGGTAAGACCAGTCGTAGTCGACGTAGTTTCCGTCTGCGTCGTACCCTTCGATATCGATCGATGCGGAGTTCCAGAACACGTCGGTGTTCGGGTTAGTAATCCACACGGCGTAGTCATAAACCATTGAGCCATCTTCGATCTCCCACGCCTCGGAGATCGAGGTACTGGTGATGATCAGAGGCTCCGCTTCGAAAGCCGATGTCTCTTCTGGCTGTTCGACCGGTTCCTGAGGTTCGGAGGATCCGCCCACCCCGAGATCATCGAGGCCCCGCTGCATTTCTTCGCACTCTTCCTCAGTGAGTTCGGCGCACAGAATGTCTTCGACGAATCCGGGGCTTTCATCCACGAGCTGCCCGATCAAGAGGAACCCACTGATCAAAAGGACAATTCCCGACACGATGGCCGCGATGGGCGCGAGGATGAGGGCCGTGATGCTCATCCCCTTGGATTGTTTCTTGACGAGAGCAATGATGGCGAAGACGATCGCGGAGATTCCGACGACCGTTCCGAGGAAGATTGCCGGCCACCAGAACGACAAGATGCCGAAGATCATCGCTGCGATCGCGAGAAGGAGAGCCGTGAGGGCCAGGCCCTTTCCGCGAGGAGTGTCCGGCGTTGCGGCGGGATATCCGGGCGCGGGCGGGACGGGGTATCCCGGCGCAGGAGGTGCGGCGTATCCGCCCGGCTGCTGCGGGTAGCTCTGGTCGGGAGCCGCGTATGACGAAGCGGCCTGTTCGGGCGTGGCGTACGAGGGCGGCGCGGCGTCCGTCTGCTCGGGTGCCACATAGGGCGGAACGGGAGGTGCCGGTGGCGCGGGCTGATGTGTTGGCGCCGTCTCCGCTTCGCCGGAGAGCGGCTCACCGGGCTGTGTCGGCGTCGCGTCGGAGTTCTCCGGCTGCAGCGGCGGAGTCTCGTCCGGTGACTGAGGTTCGTTGGTGTTGTTATCGCTCATGAAATTTCCCTCTCCCTATGGTTCCCTTCAAAGGTACCGGGGGGAGGGGGCGCGAACGGGGAGACGGGGCGCCGTTCTCCGGCGCGCCGCAGATGTCGGAGCCTCCGTTGCCGTGTGGAGAAGCGGGAGTTTCAGGCATAGGGTCGACGTATGCCGCCTGCTCTTGCAACTGACGCCGCCCGTATCGTGCGGGAATGGGTGCCGGCGGATGCCAGCGATCGTGAGATGCACGCGTCGTTTACGCGTCGCTTTCTTCAGGCGGAGCCGCCGCTGTACCGCGGTGACGGCGCTGACCATGCGACGGCGTCCTGCATCGTGTTCGATGCAACGCTCACGAAGACCCTTCTGGTCTTTCATGGCAAGGGGCAGTTCTGGGTGCAACCGGGTGGGCATATCGAGGGCGAAGACGAAACGATTCTGGCGGCCGCCCTGCGTGAGCTGCGAGAGGAGACGGGGCTGGTTCTCGGCGAGGACGCCTTTGTGGCGCACGACCTCGATCACCACGCGCTGAGCGCGAGTTTTGGACGGTGCGCTTCACACCTGGATTTCGGCGTCGCGGTGATCGCGGATCCGGGCGCCAGGCTTGTTGTCAGCGATGAGTCCGATGCCGTGCGTTGGTTCGACATTGATGCGCTTCCGGAGCAGATTCCCGGCAACGCGGAACGCCGTTATCTCTCGTTGCGCAGCCGCGCCAAGGCGGCGTTGTCCTCAGTGACGTAAATCTTCAGCGGTGTCGTCCGGGAGAGAACCCTCATCCGAGACCAGGCCGTCCTCCGTTGTCGCGGTGAGAGCGTTGAAGAAAGCGACGATCGCGGCGCGCTCTGCCGGGGAGAGGGCGGCGACGACATCAAAGCGTCGCGCATGTGATCGTCCGACGCTCGCTCGCGCCGCGTTTCTCGTCTCGTCCGTGATTTCGATCGTCAGACGGCGTCGATCGTGCGGATGGGGTTGGCGCACGATGTGCCCGGCTTTGGCCAGCCGATCGAGCATCTTCGTGGTTGACGCGGTTGATATTCGCAGGTGTGCCGCGAGTGCGCTCGGTGTGACGTCGACGCGCTGGCTCCGCGAGGTGATGAGGAAACGGAGCGCGCGCATGTCCGTGTCGCCGAGCTTCATGTAGCGACGAGACGCTTCACTCATCGCCTGCTCTGCCTCCCGCCAGCGATGCATCGCTTCAAGAACTTCCACGGACTGGCTGATATCAGCGTCTGAGAGGTGGGAGCGTTGGACAAGCGTTTCGTCCGGATCGAGCACGCGCGGATCCAACATCGTCAGTGGCGATGTGAACTGTGGGGGGATCTTGGGGCTCATCAGGATTGACCCTACGCTCGTTGGTCTTTCGCTTGGCTAGTGACTAGTATAGCTAGCGATTATCACAGGGAGAGCTCACCATGACCGCAACCCGCGAACGGGTCGTTCTGCTCGACGATCAGGGCGCCGCCCTTGGCGTTGCAGACAAACGCGACGTGCACACCACGTCGACGCCACTTCACCTGGCTTTCTCGTGTCATCTGCTCGATGACGATGGCCGTGTCTTGATCACCCGCCGCGCCATGACGAAGCGCACCTGGCCTGGCACATGGACAAATTCCTTCTGTGGCCACCCCGAGCCATTCGAGGCCGTCCCTGATGCGGTTGAGCGTCGTGCGCAGCAGGAGCTCGGCACGTTCGTCGATGCGATCACGCTGGCACTGCCGGACTTCCGATACCGTGCTGTGGACGCAAGTGGAATCGTTGAGAACGAGATTTGTCCTGTGTATCTTGCTCGGCACGCGGGTGACATCGTGCCCTCTGCGGATGAGGTGATGGAAACGCGCTGGGTCAAGCCGGAAGATCTTGCCGCGGCACTGACCGCCGCGCCCTGGGCTTTCAGCCCGTGGCTCGTGCTCCAGGCGCAGGACCTCTCCGGGGCGGATGGCGTCATTCGGGCGAGCGCGTGGCAGCGCGAGAGGACAGCGACATGACTCTCGTGCTCGAAACTGTCGGCGTGGAGGCCGCCCTCGACCGGTTCTTCGAAGAGCGCCTCGCGCGTGCGCGCCAGTTTGGCGAATCCCACGAGGTTCTGTGGCAACGGATCAGCGCAGCGTGCCGGGGCGGCAAGCTGGTGCGTCCACGCCTGGTTCTCCTTGCCCACACCCATTTCGGCGGCCACGATCCCGCGGCAGTTGACGTCGCAGCTGCTTTTGAGCTCCTTCACACTGCGCTCCTTGTGCACGACGATCTCCTTGACGGCGACCTTCGCCGGCGCGGTGCGCCCAACCTTGCGGGGGAGTACGTCGCGGACGCACTGGCGACAGGCGTCGGCACTGACCGAGCCGCCGAATGGAGCCGGGGTTCGGCGCTCCTGGCAGGTGACCTTCTGCTCAGCGCCGTCCACGCGTTGATTGCCCGTACGGCGACTCCGGCGACACCGGCACTTCACGACATTGTCGATGAAGCGCTCGAGATGACGGCCGCCGGGGAACACGCCGACGTGGGGTTTGCCGTTGGCACCCTCAGCGTGACGCCTGAGGGGATTCGACAGATGATGGCGCACAAGACGGCGGCGTACTCCTTTTGTGCACCGCTGCGCGCCGGCGCTCTCCTTGCCGGCGTCGACGACGAGTCGGCTGTCACAACGCTGACGAACATCGGCACGCAGCTCGGCGTGATGTATCAACTCCGCGACGACGTTCTCGGTGCCTTCGGTGATGAAGCCAAAACCGGAAAGTCGACGCTCGGAGATCTCCGCGAGGGCAAAGCAACTCTGCTGATCGCTCTCGCGAAGCAGCACCCGGGCTGGGCGGGAGTGGAACATCTCTTCGGCAGCGCTGATCTCGATGAGAGCGGCGCCCAGCTAATTCGGGCGGTCATCGTGGAATCTGGAGCTCTCGACGCGGTGGAAGAAGAGATCAATGAGCGGCGGGCACAGGTGGGCACCGTGATCGCGGATTCCGGTTTCACCAGCGACTTTCAGTCCGAGCTTGAGACGTTCGCGGATGCTTGTGTGGAGCGCGGCGCATGACCCGGATCGACGGCCTCGCCCTCTACACGCGAACGGCACGAGAGGCATCCGATCGCGTGATCGGCTCGTACTCCACCTCGTTTCGGCTCGCCAGCAAACTCCTGGCTCCGGACGTCCGCATGCACATCGCGGTGATCTATGCGCTCGTGCGCGTCGCTGACGAGTTGGTCGACGGAACCGGCGCCGAAGCCGGTCTCAGCGACGAAGAGACGCGCGAACTGCTTGACAGCCTTGAAGAAGAAACGCTGGCGGCTGTCGCTCGCGGTTACAGCACCGACCTCGTTGTGCACGCGTTCGCCCGAACAGCCAGAGAAGTTGGTATCACGGAGAAGCTCATCCGTCCGTTCTTCGCCTCGATGCGCACCGATATCGACGGGGATGGCGAATTCGATGAGCCGTCGTACCGCCGCTACATTCACGGATCCGCTGAGGTCGTTGGTCTGATGTGCCTGCGTGCCTTTCTGCAGGAAGACCGAACCGTTCCCCTGGATGAGGATCTCGAAGAGGGCGCGCGGCGCCTCGGCGCCGCCTTCCAGAAAGTGAACTTCTTGCGAGATATCGCGGATGATGCGACGCGCCTGGGACGGTGCTATTTGCCCGGTGTCGACTTGGCACGGTTCACGGAGGCCGACAAACATGCGGTAGCCGATGACATCGACGCCGACCTGACGATCGCTCGAGCGGCGATCGTTCGACTCCCGCCGCGTGCGCGGCGTGCCACGCTGGCTGCTGCCGGGCTGTTCGCGCGGTTGAACCATCAGATTCGATCAACTCCTGCCGACGAGCTTCTCGTATGCCGCGTTTCGGTGCCGTCCGCGCAAAAGGCACGTGTCCTCGCTCGAGCCGCACTCGGACGGAGCACACTGTGAGTCCTGGCCAGCGGGTTGTTGTCATTGGCGGCGGGATCTCCGGTCTCGCAACGGCTGCCCTCCTCGCAAAGGATGGGCACGATGTCACTCTCGTTGAGGCGCGTGAGCAGCTCGGCGGTCGCGCGGGGACCTGGCAACACGAGGGGTTCACGTTCGATACGGGCCCCTCGTGGTACCTGATGCCGGAAGTGTTCGATCACTTCTTCCGCATGCTCGGCACGACAAGCGAGAAGGAACTCGAACTCGTTCCCCTCGATCCTGCCTACCGCGTGTTCTTTGAGGGGACGGACGACGCGTTCGATCTGCCAGCCACCGGAGCCCGAGATGCGCTCGTTGCGCTCGATCCCGACAACGCGAAGGGAATCGACGCCTATCTCGCGTCAGCCGAAACGACGTACAAGCTCGCGACCGAGTACTTTCTGTACACCACTTTCCGGTCGTTCGCCCCGCTGTTGGCGGCCGATGTCGTCAAGGGGCTTCCGCGTCTGACTCGCTTGCTGACCGAGCCGCTAGACAGGTTCATTCAGCGGCACACCGATGATGATCGCCTGCGCCAGGTTCTCGGCTATCCCGCGGTTTTTCTCGGAACCTCCCCGCAGGCGGCGCCGAGTATGTATCACCTCATGAGCCATATGGACGTTGGTCAGGGGGTGTTCTACCCGCGCGGTGGATTCGGCGAGGTGATCTCGGCCATCGTTCGCCTCGCTGAACGCCAGGGCGTGTGGATCCGGACGTCGACACCCGCTCGTCGCATTGTTGTCGAGGGGCGAAAAACGGTGGGCGTCGAGGTGTCGACGCCGTCGGGGGAGAGCGAGTTTCTCCCCGCCGATGTCGTTGTCTCCACGGCTGACCTGCGCGTGACGGAGCGCGAACTGCTGGAGCCGGAGCAGCGCGACCGCAACGACGCGTGGTGGGATAAGCGCGACCCGGGGCCGGGCGCCGTTTTGGCGATGTTGGGGGTGCGCGGTGAGTTGCCGGAGCTCGCGCACCACTCGTTGTTCTTCACGAAGCAGTGGGAAGAAGGTTTCGACGCCATCTACGGCGACCATCCCCACATTCCCGACCCGGCATCGCTGTATGTGTGCCGCCCGAGCGCGACCGACAGCGTTGCACCTCCGGGCCACGAGAATCTCTTCGTCCTTGTTCCTGTTCCCGCCGACACCGAGATCGGATCGGGTGGAATGGACGGTGCAGGATCGACGGCGGTCGAAGCCGCCGTGGATCGCGCGATCGACCAGATTTCCTCGTGGGCAGGAATCGCGGATCTCCGAGAGCGCATTGTCGTGAGGCGATCCGTTGGTCCGGCAGACTTTTCTCGTGAATTCGGTGCATGGCGAGGCGGTGCTCTTGGCCCCGCGCACACCCTTCGCCAGAGCGCGATGCTTCGCGGGCGCAACACCTCTTCGCGGGTGGATGGCCTCCTCTACGCCGGTGCGACCACCATTCCGGGGATCGGTTTGCCGATGTGCCTGATCAGCGCGGAGCTGGTCGTGAAGCAGATGCGAGACGATCGCAGCGCTGGCCCGCTCGAGGAGCCGCAATGAGTGTGCTCTATCTCGCAACGCTGCTCATCTGCGCGGCGTGCGTTGTGGCCGTCGACCTTCGGTTTCGCTTGTTCCTCGGGAAGTCACCCCGCGCCGCTCTTGCCGTGCTGGTGATCGGTGCGGCCTTCTTTATCGCCTGGGATCTGGTCGGAATCGCCACAGGAATTTTTGCGCGGGGTGAGACGCCGTACATGACGGGCCTTCTTCTTGCTCCGGAGCTTCCGGTGGAAGAGCTGGTGTTCCTGCTGTTCTTTTGTGAGGTGACGATGGTGACGTTCTGCGGGGCGGAACGCATCGTCGCTGAACGTCGGAGGAAGCGCTCATGACCTACGCGCTCGTTTCCGCGGTATTCGTCGGGGTCGCCGCCATCGCCGCGTTTTTCTTGGCGCGACGCGGAGATCGTCTGCTCCGGGGAGCCGCGCTGACGCTTCTCGTGCTGTTGGCGTTGACGATCGTGTTCGACAACCTGATGATCGCTGCGGGACTCTTCGTCTACGCAGATCCTCATCTCACCGGGATCAAAATCGGGCTCGTGCCGATCGAAGATCTCGCCTACCCGCTGGCGGCTGCCATTCTTCTTCCTGCGCTGTGGTCTCGTCTCCGGAGCCGGGATGATTCGTGATCTTGTCGCCGCATCCCGCCCGCTGAGCTGGATCAACACGGCGTATCCCTTTGCCGCGGCCTACCTGCTGGCCGGCGGAATCGTCGACCCCCTCTTCATCGTTGGCGTCGTTTTCTTCCTCGTGCCGTACAACCTGGCGATGTATGGCATCAACGATGTTTTCGACTACGCCTCCGATATCGCGAACCCGCGAAAGGGCGGCGTTGAGGGCGCACTTCTGGCGCCCGCGAAGCATCGCATGGTGCTCGTGGCCTCCGGCGTGAGCTGCGCCCCGTTCATCGTTGCCCTGGGTGTTCTCGCACCGCCGCTTGCTCTCATTCCCCTGGCGATTGCGATGTTCGCGGTGGTCGCATACTCTGCACCGCCTTTTCGGGCCAAGGAAATCCCGCTTGTCGACTCGATCACATCGAGTACCCATTTCGTCGCCCCGGCTGTGTACGGTGTGGCAGCAGCCGGAGGAGATTTCTCCCTCACGGTTGTGGCGGCCCTCGCGGCATTCTTCGCCTGGGGAATTGCGAGCCATGCTTTCGGGGCTGTTCAGGATGTTCTGCCCGATCGTGAAGCGGGAATCTCCTCGATCGCCACCCGCTTCGGCGCTGCTCGCACGGTGCGCTTTGCGATTCTGATGTGGCTGGCGGCTGCGGCGTTCCTCGTGTTCGCGGGGCCACCGGCGGCATGGGCAGCATTCCTCGTGGTTCCGTATGTGTGCGCTGCTGCGCCGTTCTTCCGCATCTCGGACGCCGATTCCGCGCGTGCAAACCGCGGATGGCGGCTGTTTCTCGGCATCAATTTCGTGTGTGGGTTCCTCCTCACTCTTCTTCTCATCGTCGTCGCCATCGGCGCGATCTGATCCCGCTTCGACCTCGGGAGGTCATCATGAAAGACACCACCGTTCCGTTCGCGTCACCGGCATCGGCCAGCGGTGCCCCGTACGCCAGCGAAGGACAGTCCTACGACGCACTCCTTCTCGCCGGGTTCGGCGGGCCGGAAGGGCAGGACGACGTTCTGCCGTTTCTCCGCAATGTCACTCGCGGTCGTGGGATCCCCGATGAGCGCCTGGAGGAAGTGGCGCATCACTACCGGCACTTCGGCGGTGTCAGCCCGATCAACGCGCAGAACCGTGCGCTGAAAGAGGCGCTCGAAGCAGAACTGGCCCGGCGCGGCATTGCGCTTCCCGTGTACTGGGGCAACCGAAATTGGGCGCCGTACCTGACCGACACCGTCGCAGAGGCGGCCCGAGACGGACACACCCGCCTGCTCGCGTTGGCCACGAGCGCATACAGCTCGTACTCCAGCTGCCGGCAGTATCGAGAGGATCTGTCCCGCGCGGTTGAGGAATCAGGCCTCGGCGATACGGTCGAGGTCGACAAGATCCGTCAGTTCTTTGATCACCCCGGTTTTATCGACGCATTCGTCCCGGGGGTTGTCGAAGCAATCCGGGAGTTGCGAGGTTCTGCCGACGCCAGCGCCGTCACCGTGCTGTTTACGACGCACAGCATCCCGCAGGCCGACGCTGAGCGCTCGGGCCCGCGCGACATCGACTTCGGTCCAGGCGGCGCATACGAGGCGCAGCATCGCGCTGTCGCCGAGGCCGTGATGCACGCGGTGCGTGCTTCCGAACCGCTGGCGGAAGATGTGGAGTGGGAGCTCGTCTTCCAGTCGCGCTCAGGGCCCGCCTCCCAGCCGTGGCTCGAACCGGATATCTGTGATCGAATCGCTGAGCTTCCCGCAGAGGGGGCGTCGAGCGTGGTCATCGTGCCGGTCGGATTTGTCAGTGACCACATGGAAGTGATGTGGGACCTCGATAACGAGGCCATGGAGGCGGCAGAAGAGGCAGGTCTGCGTGCGATACGGACGCCAACGCCCGGCATCGACCCCCAGTTCGTGTCAGGACTGATCGACCTCGTCGAGGAGCGCATCGCGGCGGTTCCGCAGAACGAGCGGCCGCGGCGGACTGAACTGGGGCCGTGGTTCGATGTGTGCCGCCCGGGCTGCTGTGAGAACGCGCGACTCGGCTTCCGGCCTGCGGCGGCGGGAGTAGCTCCGTAGGACATCGTTCACCTGGCGCAGCCGGCCGCCACTAGTCGGCTGCGTCAGGACAGGCGACGGCAACGAATGCTGAGGCCGCGGAGCTCGGATTGAACCGACTTCACGCGAGATGCTCGGCCCGCGTTGGCCCATCGACAACGGGTATGGCACGAGTCTCGTGCCGATCGACCAGAACGCGCGGTGACAGCAGGGCTATTCCGTGATTTTCTGCGACGAGATCGAGCATGAGCTCCGCGCTCATGGTTTCGAGGCGCACCTCGCGTGTCAGACCCGCTCCCGCGAAGGTGATGTCGGATTGAGCGCGCCCGGGGCTCCCCGCGAGGAAGTCGATAAAGGACTCGTGGGCGACCTCCGCCAGCGTGAGCCGTTCCCTGTCCGCGAACGGATGCGTGTGGCTCACGGCGGCGACCAGGCGATCTCTGGCGAGAACGCGTGAGGACACTCCCTCGGGGGTCGCCGATTCTGGTAAACCCAGGAACGCCACGTCGAGTGCTCCTGCGGCGATCTCTGCGATGAATTCGTCGCTGCTTCCCACGCGCATCGTGACCGTGACGTGTGGATGCTCCCGCCGCCGCAGGCCGGAAGCCGAGCTCGCGCTCCAGCGACGCGATTTGGTGACTCAATGCCGATTGCACGACGTGACATCGGGCAGCCGCACGCGTGAAGTTGCGTTCTTCCGCGACGGCGAGCACGTAGCGCAGCGCATCGACGCTCGTGGCGCTGCTCGTCGTGATTGTTCTGTCCGAGCGGCTGTCGACGTGGCGTTTGGGGTGGGGAGTCGCTGGCGTCGGCGGCGTCGCGATGGTGGTGCTGGGCCCGGGAGCCGCCCTCGACTCGGTGGGCGTGGTGGCAGGGATCGCCGGCGCCGCCTCGATGGGAGTGGGCGTGGTTCTTACGAAGCGCTGGGGGCGACCACCCGGAGTCTCGGCGGTCGGGTTCGCGAGCTGGCAGCTGGCCGCCGGCGGGACGTTGCTCATTGTTCCCGCGCTGCTCATCGATGGCGTACCCGCCGAGATCTCGCTACCGGCGGTGGCGGGGTATGTCTGGCTCGGCCTCGTTGGCGGACTTCTCGCATACACGCTGTGGTTTCGAGGAATCGGTCGGCTTCCCGTCACCGCCATCGCACCCTCGGCCTCTAGCGCATCGTCCGACGGAGAACGATCGTTGCCGCGACAGCTGTTGCGGCCATGATCGCGGCTCCGATCAGGAACACATCGCTCATCGCGGCGGTGAAGGCCTCGTTCGCCATGGCCTGGAACCCCGCGCCGATTTCTTCCGGGAGGCTGTCGGCGACGATTTGCGAGGCGCCGAGAGTTTCGGAAGCTGCGTCAACAGCGTCTGCGGACATGCCTTCGGGAGCGGAAGAGGTGAGATTGTCACGGTAGAGCGACATACCGACGGCTCCGAGCGTCGCGATGCCGAGCGCGCCGCCCACCTCGTATCCCGTCTCTCCGATTCCCGCTGCGGCGCCCGCCTTGTGTGGGGGAACCGAGCCAAGAATGACGTCGTTTGTCAGCGGGTCGGCAACGCCGACACCTACTCCGAGGAAGAAACCGCCGAAGACGGCGATTCCGAGAATGGCGGAGGTGCCGAGCATGCTCATCGCGACGAAGCCAGCTGCGGCCAGCGCGAATCCTCCTCCGACGATCCACGGGACCGGGATCACGCGTGCGAACAGCGGCGCCGAGAGAGCGCCAAGGAGAGATCCGACCGCAACGGGCAGTGCCCACAGACCGGCTTCCAGCGGGCTCTTTTCCAGAACGACCTGCACGTACTGCGGAAAGAAGAACAGGAGCGACGTCTGAGCGAAAACGCCGAGAGCGTTCGCGAGTACGGAGGTCGTAAACGGAGCGGCGCGGAACAGACGGACGTCGATCAGCGGGTTCTGGGCGCGCAAGAGCCGGAGGAGGACGGCGGCCAAGACTACGAAGCCGACGGCGATTCCGATCCACGATCCGTCCTGCCAGGAGTTCGTGGCAGCGGTCTTGAAACCGTAGACAACGGCAACCAGGCCGGTGGTCACGAGGACGGCGGACAGCACGTCGAACGGGCCCGGGTCCGGGTTCTTCGATTCGGGAAGAAGGAACGGCCCGGCGATGAGCAGAAGAACCATGATCGGCACATTGATCAGGAACAGAGCGCCCCAGGCGAAGTGAGCCAGCAAGGCACCGCCCAGGAGGGGGCCGAGGCCCATGCCGGCAGCGAAGCACGAGGTCCAGATCGCGACGGCGGTGCGACGCTGCAGGGGATCGTGGAAGATGTTGCGAATCAGGGCAAGGGTCGACGGCATCAGCGTCGCCCCGGCGAGTCCCATGATGGCGCGGGCAGCGATGAGGACCTCGGCGCTGCCCGAGAATGCAGCCAAAACGGATGCAGCCCCGAACGCCGCTGCGCCGACGAGCAGCAGTAGTCGCCGTCCGATGCGATCACCCAGTGAACCCATCAGAAGAAGTGATCCGGCAAGCACGAGGCCGTAGACATCGATGATCCACAGCAGCTGCGTTCCGCTCGGCTCGAGATCGCGGCTGAGCGCCGGCACGGCGATCGAGAGCACCGTGAGGTCGATGCTGAGCAGGAGCACAGGAAGAGAAAGTGCTGAGAGCGCAACCCACTGCCGTATGTCAGCGCGGAGATTCGGCGCGAGCAACTCGCCGATGCCGCCCTGGCCGTGATGAAGCGCGACGGCGTGCGCGCGGCAACCACCCGTCGCATCTGTGAAGAGGCGGGTGTCGCACAAGGCGCCTTCCACTACTGCTTTCGCTCCAAGCAAGAGCTGTTCGTCCTGCTCATGGAACGCGACGCCGAAGCTCCGGTTCAGGACGTGCGTGACGAGATCACACCGTCGATGTCTCCGCGAGAGTGCATCGCATTGCTGATGGACCGATATTGGCAGCAGGTGGAAAAAGACCCCGGGGAGCAGCTCGTGCTTGCCGAACTCAGCGTTCTGGCATTGCGAGATTCAGCGCTGTCGGACTACTCATCGATCGAGCACCGCGTGTATCTGGCGGCGACGCTGCAACACCTGCGCCACGCGGCGGAACGCACGGGCATGACGTATTCGATTCCTATCGAGGAGCTAGCCGAGGTCACCACGTCGGCCATGCTCGGGGTCAGCTCCGTCTGGCTGGCGACGCGCGACAGCGTGGCTGCTCGGCGAAACCTGGACATTCTCGCCGAGATGGTCGCGGCCTACGCGATCACCCCGTGAGGGATTCCGGCGGCAGATCTGCCGTGTAGTCTTTCGTCAACACAACATCGAACAGAAGGAGCGTGAGACCGCCGGTGGGCCATACCGACGAACCTCCGAGTTTTAGGCCGCCGTCCACGAGACAGCGCCATCATCGCAACGAGGCGGGTGGCGCATGATCATCGCGGCTCTCATCCTCATCCTGGGAATACTCACCACCCTCGCGATCGTCGCAGCCAATGGCTTCTTCGTCGCACAAGAGTTCGCCTATATGTCCGTCGACCGCTCTCGGTTGCGTGCGCTGGCAGCATCGGGCGACGAGGCGGCAGCCCGTGCGCTGAAAGTCACCCGCCGGACGTCCTTCATGCTGTCGGGGGCGCAACTCGGTATCACCGTCACCGGCCTGCTGGTTGGCTTTGTCGCCCAGCCGATGATCGGAGCCTCGCTCGGAACGCTTCTCGGCGGAACGGGCATTCCCGTTGCCGTCAGCGTCACCGTCGGTACGGTTCTCGCGCTCGCCGCGGCGACCATTGTCCAGATGATCTTCGGCGAGCTCTATCCGAAGAACCTCGCGATCGCGAGCCCGGAACCCTTGGCGCGGCAACTCAGCCGACCCACACTCGTGTACCTCGCGATGTTCGGATGGCTTATCTGGGTGTTCGACAAGTCGGCAAACGCGCTTCTTGCGCTCTTGCGTATCGAACCGGTGCACGACATCGAGACGAACGCCTCGCCTGAGGAGCTGCGCAGGGCTGTGGCGGAATCGCGTGACAGCGGTCATTTGCCCGGCGAGCTCTCCCTGATTCTGGATCGCGTGATCGAGTTCCCGGAGCAAGATGTCGAACACGCCATGGTGCCGCGTTCACGGGTGGATTTCGTTCCGGCGGATCTCCCTGTTGCTGAGCTTCGCCGGACGATGGCCGCTGGGCACTCTCGATACCCGGTACTTGACCCATCGGGTCAGCCTGTTGGTGTCGTTGAGCTCACCGCTCTTCTTCGTCGCACTCCCGGGCCGAGCGACACAGCGGCGGACCTGATGCGCGAACCCGTGATCATCCCCACGCTCATGAGCCTGCCGGAGGCACTTCACCAGCTTCGGCACGCCAAACAGCAGCTCGCGTGCGTTATCGACGAGTACGGAGGCTTCGCCGGCATTCTCACCGCGGAGGATCTCGCGGAGGAACTGGTTGGCGAGCTTGAGGACGAACACGATGTGCGTGCTCATGAACAGACGCTGTCGATCGGTGGCGACGCCTGGTTGATGGACGGTGACCTCCACGTGGATGAGCTCCGCCGCATCATCGGACATGACCTTCCTCCCGGGGATTTCGAAACGCTTTCGGGCCTCGTGATCGCCGAGAAAAAGGCTCTTCCGCGTGCGGGCGATCAGCTCCGCATCCCTCTTCCGCTTGAGCCGATCGACTATGTTGCCGAAACCCCCGTCCGCCGCTATCTGGAGGTCATGATCCTCGACCTCGTGCGGCGGGTACCCGGCAAGGTGCGCTTGCGCATCGTCGAGGATGAGGCGCCCGAAGACACTGAGGGAGACGCACGATGAACCCGTGGATCGTGATCGTTGCGACGATCGGTTTGATTGCCGCGAGTGCCTTTTTCGTCGTGATCGAGTTCTCTCTTCTTGGGGCGCGGCGGCATCGCCTCGAGCAGGAAGCCGAAACGCGCGCATCTGCTCGGTCGGCTTTGCGCGGGATGAACGACCTCACCCTGATGCTCGCCGTGGCGCAGCTGGGGATCACGGCGTGTACGTTCGCGCTGGGCGCGGTCACCAAGCCCGCTGTTGACGCGTGGCTACTTGTGCCGCTCGAGACGCTCGGCCTCCCGTTGCGCCTGGCAGATGTTGTGGCCTTCGTCCTGGCGCTGTTCGTCGTCACGTTCCTGCACCTGGTCGTTGGTGAGATGGCGCCGAAGTCCTGGGCCATCGCCTATCCCGAGCTGGCGGCCAAGATCATCGCTTTTCCGGCACGGGGCCTCGAACGACTCCTCCGTCCCCTGCTGTTGTGGATCAATCGCATGGCGAACAAGCTCGTTTTGGCGACAGGAGTGACCCCCGTTGAGCGGGCGGCCGTGGGCGGGCAAGACATCGATACGATCCGCCAGCTCGTTGAGCAGTCGGGGCGGGCGGGAACGATTGACGCCAATGTGCACGCGCAGCTCGCGGAGATCCTTGATGTCCAGCGTGCGCAGCTCGTGGACCTCATCCGTCGCGAGATCGAGCCGACGCGAGTCGAGCCCGACGCGACCGTCGCCGATGTGCAGGATGCCGCAGCGCGGACCGGGCATATGCGCATTGTCGTCGCGCCGCGCACCTCGGATTCCTTTGCCGTTGTGCACGTACGCGACACTCTTCTTCGGGAGCGGAGCATGGGGATTGCGGAGATCACGCGACCCGCGCTCTCCCTGGACCAGAGCATGTCGGCGGGAGAAGCGTTCAGACTGATGCGTGACGAGCACGAGCAACTCGCCGTGGTCGTCGATGGCGAAGAACTTGTCGGAGTGGTCTCGGTCACCGATATCCTCCGGCACATTCTGCCGAAGGTTGATCGATCCAGGAGTGCTACGGGCGAATAGGTTCAGCAACCGGCGCCTCGCCTCGCGACGGTTACGCGGTGACGTCCCGTGCGAACGCGATGCTCGGACGGAAGACCGTGTCGAGATCTTTCACGTCCTGCCACAAATGCCCCGCCCCGGCAATCAGGTGCATCTCCGCGCGAACGCCGTGCTCGCCTCGATCGCCGTCGGACGATGTGTCTCGACGGGGCCGCCGATGAGCTGTTCCTCACGAGTGGGGCGTTCGGTCTGCGCGTCGGGCGCCGGAAACGACGCGAGATCTGCTGGGCCGTACCAGTCGACCACTCCGCGCACGCCGGCCTGGTTGTCGAGGCCGGCAAGCGCCGCCAGGTGACCGCCAGCGGATTCGCCCCAGAGGACGATACGGGACGGGTCGATTCCCTGTGCCGTGCCCTGGTCTTGGACCCAGCTCAGCGCCGCACGGACATCGTCGAGCTGTGCCGGAAAGATCGCTTCGCCCGTCAGGCGATAGTCGATAGCGGCGACCGCGAATCCTGCGCTCGTGAGACGCCCGAAGCTCTCAGCCGCAGGAACGCCGGGGGTGAATACACGCCGGCTTCCGATCCGCCAGCCGCGAGCGCCTGGCCGAGGAGCCTCGTGTTCTCGTCGTCCGTCGGGACCACCCTCTCGCCGATCGTGAACACGTCAGCATCGACGAAACGAACAACGAAGGATTCGTGATGCTGACGGGCGCGAGCCGGGACGTTCACGACGGGTGGCTGGTGGATCCCCGCCCCGACGGTTCGCATCCTCGCGTTGTCGCAACGTCAGACGATATCGAGGGGATCATCGAACTCTGTGCCGCCGGTGTCGGCGTGAACATCGCTGCTGCATCGGCGGCAACGCATTTCTCGCGGCCAGGGCTTGTGTACGTTCCCATCGACGATGTGCCACCGGTGCTGATTGACGTGTGGTGGCGGGCCGACGAGACATCGCGCGACGTCGCGCTCTTCATTGCTGTTGCGCGCGAGCACTATCGCCGGTCTCGTGCTGAATCGTGATCCCGCCTACGGGCTCGCGACAGTGAGCGCGTCGCCGACGTCCAGGTCGTGGAAGATGCCGCCGTGCTGTTCTGTGGCCCATGCCAGCCGTTGTCGGTGCATGCCCAGGCCGACCTCTGACAGAGGTTTGTCGTGTGTTCCGAACGCTTCTCGGGGGCGTACGGCGAGAACGAAGTCCATCGCCTCACCGATCTTCAGCCATGGCGCACCGTTGGGGGCCGCGAGTACGGGGACCTCCACACCGGACGGAACCGCGTAGGAGTCGCCGGGGTAGTACAGGGTTTCGTTGACCAGCACGCCGACGTTGTCGACACGGGGGATCGAGGCATGGATCTCATTGTGTGTTCCGCCGAAGAACCGAAGCGAGAACGCCCCGATCTGCCGATCGTCACCGGCGTGGACGACGGTCGTTTCCACGGGCGCGGCGGCCGCCGTTGCTGCCGTGGTGAAGATCGGTGCGTCCGGGAACTGCTGTCGAAGCGTAAGGAGATGCTCGGGCGTCCAGTGATCGGGATGTTCGTGGGTGATGACAATCGCCGTGACGTCCGCGAGGGCACCGAGCTCCGCGCAGAAGGCGCCGGGATCGATGACGAGGGTTTCGTCCGTGTGTTCTACCGTGAGATACGCGTGTTCGTTCTTCGTGATGCGCATGGATCGAGCCTGCCATCAAACGCGGGCGTCATGGGCTTTCGCTGAAGCGGGATTCCGAATATGATTCTCATCTGGGAGACACGCCCGGGCACCGATCGGCCGTGCCTCGATTTGTTGCTGCGCCATGATCCGTTCTATAGTTATTGAGTTGTCGCAAACGGGACAGCAAACAAGTGAAAAGATCGAAAGATGACTGACGGCCCCATCGTATAGCGGCCTAGTACGCCGGCCTCTCACGCCGGTAACGCGGGTTCGAATCCCGCTGGGGTCACACCGTCAGAAGAAGCCCGGAACCACGCGTTCCGGGCTTCTTTGCGTTTCCGGCGGTCTCTGCGGGAAGGTGCGCTACGCTGGCCGGGCGAGAGGGAGTATCCCACCAACTGCGCACCCCGTCACCACGAGCACCATCGAAGCGGCTCCGGGGGCGTGCCGCGAGAGCGGGGGAGAGACTTTCGAGGTTTTCTCCTACCCCGAAAGGCGCCCGTTGGACATTCCCCTCTGGTTCCAGGTCTCCACGCTCACCATCATGACGGTGATCCTGATCGGCGACCTCCTGCTGATTCTCAAACGCCCGCACGTTCCTTCGACAAAGGAATCCACGGTGTGGGTCTCCTTCTATATCGGCCTCGCCCTGTTGTTCGCGGTTGTGCTGTTCCTCATGGGAGATAGCGAACACGCCATCGAGTTCACGGCCGGATGGCTCACAGAGAAGAGCCTCTCGATCGACAACCTGTTCGTGTTCGTGCTGATCATGACGCAGTTCTCGGTGCCGCGGAAGTATCAGCAGGAGGTGCTCATGGTGGGCATCATCATCGCGCTGATTCTGCGCGCGATCTTCATCGCCCTTGGGGCAGTTCTCATCGAGAACCTCAGCTGGATCTTCTACATCTTCGGCGCATTCCTCGTCTACACGGCCGCGCGACAGCTGTTCGACACGAAGCATGAAGACGACCGTAAGCAGGAGTCGTTCATCGTGCGTCTCCTCGGACGATTCATCCCGATCCACAACGAATACGACGGCAACAAGCTGCGCACCAAGGTCAATGGCCGCACCATGTTGACGCCGATGCTCATCGTCTTCATCACGATCGGCATCACCGACCTCGTCTTCGCGGTCGACTCGATTCCCGCCATCTACGGCATCACCCAGGAGCCGTTCCTCGTGTTCGCCGCGAACCTGTTCGCGCTCATGGGGCTGCGCCAGCTCTACTTCCTCCTGGGGGACCTGCTCGACAAGCTGCGCTTCCTGAAGTACGGCGTGGCTTTCATCCTCGCCTTCATTGGCGCAAAGCTCTTCTTCCACGCTCTGCATGTCAACGAGCTGCCCTTCATCAACGGCGGGGAGCACGTCGAATGGGCGCCTGAGGTGAGCAACTGGACCTCGCTTGGCGTGATCTTTGGCGCAATCGCGATCTCGACGATCGCCAGTATCGTCGTCAACGCGGCCGAGAAGAAGAAGGCACTTTCTCGCGAATCAACTCAGAAATGATGTCCCGTCTCGATTGAGGATGCGCATCCTGCTCAGCAGCGATCGCACGCGTGTGGTCGCTGCTGAGCATTCTGTTACCGTTGTTGTTGTGCGGTGCAATCGACTTCTTCTTAGGTGCCGCGACGGGATTTCGCTCTAGGCCCTCCCGTCGCGGAGTCTGTCGATGGCCGACACCGCTCGAGACGAGGAAGAGATAACCAGAGCATGACCGCCGATATTCACGTTCCGGATCACCCGCGCACCCTGGCTGAGAAGCTGTGGGACGACCACATCGTCGTCCGCGGCGAAGATGGCCAGCCGGACCTGATCTACATCGACCTTCACCTCATTCACGAGGTCACCAGCCCCCAGGCATTCGATGGGTTGCGCACGGAGAATCGGCCTCTGCGACGTGTCGATCTGACGATCGGCACGGAGGACCACAACACTCCGACGCTCAACATCGATAAGCCGATCGCTGATCTGACGAGTCGCACACAGGTCGACACCCTGCGCAAGAACGCCAAGGAATACGGCGTGCGCCTGCACTCTCTCGGCGATGCCGAGCAGGGAATCGTGCATGTTGTCGGACCCCAGCTGGGCCTGTCCATGCCGGGGATCACGGTCGTCTGCGGCGACAGCCACACATCGACGCACGGTGCGTTCGGCGCTCTCGCGTTCGGCATCGGAACAAGTGAAGTCGAACACGTCATGGCGACGCAGACGCTTCCGCTCAAGCCGTTTAAAACGATGGCCATTACGGTTGAGGGTGATCTGAAGCCGGGCGTCACCGCGAAGGACATCGTTCTCGCCGTGATCGCCAAGATCGGAACCGGTGGCGGCCAGGGGTACGTGCTCGAGTTCCGTGGCTCCGCCATCCGCGCGCTCTCCATGGAGGGGCGCATGACGGTCTGCAACATGTCGATCGAAGCCGGCGCCCGCGCGGGGATGGTCGCGCCCGACGAGACGACGTTTGAGTACGTCAAGGGCCGTGACCACGCCCCACAGGGCCAGGACTGGGACGACGCCGTCGCGTACTGGAAGACGCTCCCCACGGATGAGGGCGCTGTTTTCGACGCGGAGGTTTACATCGACGCGAATGAACTTGAGCCCTTCGTCACGTGGGGAACGAATCCGGCACAGGGCGTTTCCCTGAGCGAATCGGTTCCTCTGCCTGATTCATTCACGGACCCCAACGAGCGCGCAGCTGCTGAGCGTGCCTACGAGTACATGGATCTTGAGCCCGGCACACCGATGAAGTCGGTTCCTGTCGACGCCGTCTTCATGGGGTCGTGCACGAACAGCCGCATTGAAGACCTTCGGGCCTTTGCCTCGATCATCGAGGGGCGCACAAAAGCCGATGGCGTGCGCGTCATGGTTGTTCCCGGTTCCGCGCGCGTGCGATTGCAGGCCGAGGCCGAGGGCATCGACAAGATCGTGACCGATTTCGGCGCCGAATGGCGCTTCGCCGGATGCTCCATGTGCCTCGGAATGAACCCCGACCAGCTGGCCCCGGGGGAGCGTTGCGCGTCCACCAGCAACCGCAACTTCGAGGGTCGTCAGGGCAAGGGAGGGCGCACTCATCTGGTGTCGCCGCTCGTGGCGGCGGCCACGGCCGTGCGGGGAACATTGTCGAGCCCCTCCGACCTGGGCGTTTCCGCCGGAGCTGAATTCGAAGGGGCAGGAGCCTGATCATGGACAAGTTCACCACCCACACGGGCGTCGCTGCACCGCTCAAGCGTTCGAATGTCGACACCGACCAGATCATCCCGGCCGTGTACCTCAAGCGCGTGACGAAGACGGGCTTCGAAGATGCGCTGTTTTCGTCGTGGCGTCAGCAGGACGATTTCGTGCTTAACCAGGAGCCTTACAGGAACGCCTCGATCCTTGTTGCGGGGCCTGATTTCGGCACCGGTTCCAGCCGCGAACACGCCGTCTGGGCGCTCCGCGACTACGGCTTCAAAGTTGTTCTGAGCTCGCGTTTTGCCGACATTTTCCGCGGAAACTCGGGCAAGCAGGGCCTCGTCGCCGGTGTTGTTGCCGAAGATGATGTGAAGAAGATCTGGGCGGCCATTGAGGCGAACCCCGGTATGTCAATGACGGTGGATCTCGTGGCGCGAACCGCCACGGTCGGCGACTTCACGGCGGCTTTCGATATCGACGATTACACTAGGTGGCGGCTCCTCGAAGGGCTCGATGACATCGGGCTCACGCTGCGTAACGAAGACAAGATTTCGCAGTTCGAGGCCCGTCGCGAAGCGTGGCGGCCGCGGACCCTTCCGGTTCCGTGAGCCCTTGGTCACTCCATCCTTGGGGTGGCCGCTTAGGCGGTATCCCGCCCCAAGGGTGAAGTGAGGGTTCTCAGGAATGACGCTCGTAGGCACGAACGATAAGACGCTTGCGTCGCCACTCGGCGATGTTCTGGAGATTCGCGGCGGACGACCGCTTCGCGGCCAGGTCGATGTCAAGGGAGCGAAAAACCTCGCGACCAAGGCGATGGTGGCATCGCTGCTCGGCTCGACACCATCGACGCTGCGTGACGTCCCCGAGATTCGTGACGTCGAGGTCGTGCGGTCCTTGCTCGAGGTACACGGTGTGACCGTGTCCGAGGGGGACGAGGCGGGCTCCCTGCTTCTGGACCCCTCCGGCGCGGAGTCGGCGGGCTTCGAAGAGATCGATGCACACGCTGGCTCGAGCCGGATTCCGATCCTCTTCTGCGGTCCTCTGCTCCACCTGCTCGGTCAGGCGTTTATCCCGGATCTGGGTGGCTGCCGCATCGGTGATCGTCCGATCGATTTCCACCTCGAGGCGCTGCGCAACTTCGGTGCGACTGTCGACAAGGAGCCCAACGGCATCCGCCTCTCGGCTCCGGAGGGTCTTCACGGCGCGAACATCGAGCTACCGTACCCGAGCGTTGGCGCAACGGAACAGGTTTTGCTGACCGCTGTCCGGGCGAAGGGCGTCACAGAGCTGCGCAACGCGGCGATTGAGCCCGAGATCATGGACCTGATCGGCGTTCTGCAGAAGATGGGCGCGATCATCTCGTATGAGCCCAACCGTGTCATCTTCATCGAGGGCGTCGACCAGCTTCACGGCTACGACCACCGCAGCCTGTTCGACCGCAACGAGGCCGCCTCGTGGGCCTGCGCTGCTCTGGCAACCGACGGAGAGATTTTCGTCAAGGGCGCCCGGCAGTACGAGATGCTGACCTTCCTCAATGTCTTCCGCAAGGTCGGTGGCTCCTTTGACATCACCGACGAGGGCATCACGTTCCGTCGCGCGGCGACACCGTTGAAGCCCGTCATGGTCGAAACCGACGTTCACCCCGGCTTCATGACCGACTGGCAGCAGCCGCTGATCGTGGCACTGACGCAGTCCACCGGAACGTCGATCGTGCACGAAACGGTGTACGAGAACCGTCTGGGGTTCACCGAGGCTCTCAACAAGATGGGTGCCGACATCGTTGTGCACGCACAGGGCCTTGACGGTGAGTACCGGCGTGTGGCGCGCCGTGAGCTCGAGCAGGCGGCCGTGATCACGGGCCCGACGCCGCTTCGCGGGGCGGACATCGTTGTTCCCGATTTGCGCGGTGGTTACGCCTACGTGATCGCGGCGCTCGCGGCCGAGGGAACGTCTCGTGTCTCGAACGTCGGAATCATCCGCCGTGGTTATGAGAAGTTCTTCGACAAGCTGACGGCGCTCGGCGCCGACTTCGACATCGTCGGTTGATCGTGGCACGGGCCTCGCGGGAAAAAACCCGCCCGAGTCTGTTCTGGATTCTCGCGGCGATCATTATTCCGGCCGTCGGGTGGTTCGCGAAGATCCGTATTCGCGGTGAGGAACACCTTCCGCGCGACGGCGCGTACATTCTCGCGCCGAACCACCACAGCGAGATCGATCCGCTGACGGTGGCAGTCGCCACGTGGCGGCTGGGACGGGCGCCTCGGTTCATGGCGAAGGAAAGCCTGTTCCGGATCCCCGTCGTTGGCGCGGCGCTTCGCGCAACCGGGATGGTTCCGGTGTCCCGCACTGGCCGTGGCAAAAATGGTGCATCGCAGGCGCTGGCACAGGCGAACGACATCGTGACACACGAGCGCGGCGTCATCGTCTACCCCGAGGGGACGCTGACTCGTGATCCCGATCTGTGGCCGATGCGCGGAAAGTCGGGCGCGGTGCGTTTGGCCCTGGCCGGCAACATTCCGCTGATTCCGGTCGCCCACTGGGGCGAGCAGGCATTCATGCCCCGCTACGGCAAAATCAAGTTCTTCCCGCCGCGTCGTCCCGTCACCTTCCTCTTCGGCCCGCCCGTCGACCTATCTGATCTGGTCGGGCGTGAGAACGAGAAGGGCGTGATGAACGAAGCGACCGAACGTGTGATGAGCGCTGTGACGCAGCTCCTGGAAGAGCTCCGTGGCGAGAAGGCCCCGGACCAGCGCTGGGACCCGACGCAGCACGGACAGAACGAGACGGGTCGCATATGAGTCTTCGCGTCACTGTTCTCGGTGCGGGCAGCTGGGGAACAACATTCGGCAAGATTCTGGCCGATGGCGGCGCCGACGTGACGATGTGGGCGCGCAGAGCAGAACTGGCGCGCGAGATCGATGAGGCGGGCCGCAACTCGCAGTATCTCTCGGGCATCAACCTGCCCGGGGGCATGCGTGCAACGCCGGATCTCACGCGTGCGGTCAGCGGGAGCGAGCAGATTTATGTCTCGGTTCCCAGCTCATCGGCGCGCGACACCCTGAAGCAGATCCGTCCGCTCATTGCGCAGTCTGATGCGCCGATCATCAGCCTCATGAAGGGTGTTGAGAAGAAGACGGGCCTGCGCATGAGCGAGGTCATGGCCGACGCGCTGCGTTGCGATCCTGCTCGTATCGCTGTCGTGAGTGGTCCGAACCTCGCCCTGGAAATCGCCAAGGAACAGCCGACGGCGGCCGTTGTTGCGTCCGTCAGCGGAGCGACGGCAGAGGCCGTGGCTCGTGCATCTTCGAACCCTTACTTCCGGAGCTTTGTTGGCACCGATGTCATCGGTGCGGAGTTCGGCGGTGTTCTGAAGAACCTCATCGCGCTCGCCATCGGCATCGTCGATGGTGTCGGGCACGGCGAGAACACCAAGGCATCGATCATTACGCGCGGTCTCGTCGAGATCACCGACTTTGCGGTCGCCCATGGTGCGCAACCGGAGACGCTGCAAGGGCTCGCCGGGCTCGGCGATCTTATTGCGACGTGCCAATCCCCGCTCAGCCGCAACAACACGGCCGGTCGACTTCTTGGACAGGGCTATGCTCTTCCCGACGTCGTCTCGCGGATGGAACAGACAGCGGAGGGCATCAGCTCTGTCGCCCCGATCCTCGAACTTGCTCGTGCGCAGGGCATTGAGATGCCCATCGTGCAGCAGGTCAAGATGGTGCTCGATGGCACGATGGATCCGCGCGATATTGCTCCGCACCTCACGACAGACGACGACACTCCCCAGGAGGAGACGCAGTATGGCAATAGCGACCGTGGCGGTGCTCTTCGGCGGGCGTTCCAGCGAGCACGAGATCTCTTCGGCGACGGCGGGCGGGGTTCTCGGCGCCATTGATCGTGATCGCTATCGCGTGATTCCGGTGGGGATGACGCGTGACGGGGTCTTTATTCTCGAAGAGGATGATCCGGCTCGATTCCTGCTGAACGCGGCCAAGATGCCCGAGGTGGTCGACAACGGCACGCGCATCATCTGGCCGATGCCCGGCGGGCCGCGGGAGCTTCGTGTTCAGCGCGCAGACGGAGGCATCGACAACCTCGGAACCGTCGACGTTGTGTTGCCGATTCTGCACGGTTTGCACGGCGAGGACGGCACGATCCAGGGCTTCTTCGACATCCTCGAGATTCCGTATGCGGGCGGCGGCATCCTCGACTCCGCGATGTGTATGGACAAGCACTTCATGAAGGTGGCACTCGAGGCTGCTGATATCTCCGTTTCACCGTCGATTACGGTGCGTGCCCGGGCATGGGCAGACGACACAGACAGCGTTCGTTCCGACGTGGACCAGCTGGGGTATCCGGTGTTCGTGAAGCCGGCACGAGCGGGTTCGAGCGTTGGTGTGTCGAAAGCGCATGACGCCTCGGAGCTTGACGAGGCAATGCGCGTTGCCCTGGCGGAAGACACCAAGGTTCTCGTCGAAACGGCGATCGTCGGTCGCGAGATTGAGGTCGCGGTTCTCGAAGGGCGTGGCGATTCGATGCCCCGCACCTCCCTGCCCGGTGAGATCGTGCTGACAACGCGCGAATTCTATGACTTCGAGGGCAAGTACCTCGGGGGAGATGGCGCCGACGTCGTGTGCCCGGCAGAGCTCACGGACGACGAGACGGCACGGATTCGCGACGTTGCCGCTCGTGCCTTCGAAGCGGTCGAGGGGCGCGGACTTGCGCGCGTCGATGTCTTTCTCACGACCGGCGGCGATGTCGTGGTGAACGAGCTCAACACGATGCCGGGATTCACGCCGATTTCGATGTACCCGAAATGCTGGGTGGCATCCGGGCTGAGCTACGCTGATTTGATCACGGAACTCATCGAGCTCGGTCGCCGCTGAGGTCGCTTTCCGGTCTGTTCGGCCGCCGGTTCTCTAGCTTCCGGGGATGAGCAGATCGGCGTCTTCGTCGACGGGGGTGGCGTCTTGAAGGTCGACGCATTCCCCGGTCTGCGGCAGCTGCAGCGCAGCGGCAGCCATGCCGGGGAGAACGGCGTCCGGGCTGATCGCCGATGCGTCGATGTACATCTGGATCGCGGGGGACCGGCCGTACGTGGTGATGCGCATGTATGCCGAGTCTTCTTCGGGGTCGACGATCCAGTCGACACCCTGCATGCGCACGCACTGCAGGGTGGTCGGAGCGGGTTCGTCGAGGCCACAGGTATAGATAATGGCGGTCGGCTCGCCCCAGGCTGCCGTTGACTGAGCGTTTGTCCACACGCGCTGGGTGTCGCCGAATGCATCGGGGATGCGCACGTTCGCCTCGGAACACTCGACAGTGTTCGCATGGGGTGCTGCTTCGAGGTTGATCGTTGGGGTGCATGCCGCGAGCGCAAGGGCAAAAGTGGCAATGGCACCAGCGGGCAGGATTCGACGAAGCACGTCCCCAGCGTATTCATCGTCCGCTTTGCGCGGCCTGAGATCGGCGCGCTGATGTCTCGCCAACCTGCGGCACTACTCTGAGGGGATGCATGATTCCACCCCGATCGGTCAGTTGTCGGAACGCGAGATTCTCGCGCGCATCGCGGTGCGAACCGGTCGAGCCTCTGCCGCAGAGATTGCGATCGGCGACGATGCCGCGGTTATCGCCAGCTCGGGGCGCGTTGTGGCCACAACGGACACACTCATCGATGGGCCGGACTTTCGCCTCGCATGGACAACGGGATACGACCTGGGGTGGAAGGCCGCGGCGGTGAACCTTGCGGACATTGCCGCGATGGGGGCGACTCCGACGGCGCTTATTGTTGCCCTCGCGATGCCGAACGATACGGAAATCGGATTCGTTGAGGCGATGGCGGACGGGCTGCGAGAAGCATGCGAGGCGCTCGCTCCCGGATGCGGTGTGGTGGGAGGCGATCTGACGCAGTCGGCGACGCTCATGGTCGCCGTGACGGCTCTGGGCGACATGGATGGCCGTGAGCCGGTGCGTCGGGCCGGCGCGGGCGTCGGAGACGTTGTTGCGATCGCGGGGGAAATGGGCGTTGCCGCGCGCGGTCTCGAGGTGCTGTTCACCCGCTTCTGCGACGTGGACGGGCATGCAACGCCGATTGACCGTGACCAGCTCGAAAGCGGTGAGCTGCGCGCGATCGAGATGCAGCTGCGCCCAAAGCCGCCGCTCGGCCTCGGGCCGGTGGCCGCGATGGCGGGCGCGACGGCCATGATGGACGTGTCCGATGGCCTGGCGCTCGACGCGTCGCGGCTGGCGGAGTCATCCGGTGTCACGATCGATTTTGAGAGCGCCGCACTCGGCAGCAGCGGTGACCTGGCGCGCGCGCTCCGCGGCGGCGAGGACCACGCTCTCCTCGCGACGTTCTCCACGGATGACCTCGCCCCGGGGTTCCGCGCGATCGGCCGTGTTGTTGCCGCCCAGCCGTCACCGGTTTTGGTCGATGGTGAGCCGTACACGGGCGAAACAGGCTGGGACCCGTACAGCGACTGGAACGGCCAGGTCTAGGGCAGCTCACCCCACCAGAGGGCGGTGTCTCCGTAAGACTTATCGCGGTAGGCCACGAGTCCTGCGGCACCCCAGTCTG
Organism: Microbacterium amylolyticum; assembly: GCF_011046975.1. NCBI lineage: Bacteria > Bacillati > Actinomycetota > Actinomycetes > Micrococcales > Microbacteriaceae > Microbacterium > Microbacterium amylolyticum. The sequence goes on from NZ_CP049253.1 coordinate 136,194, forward strand.
GTGAGCCTGAGCGCTGTGCTCGTTCGACGATAACGAGACCGTCGGACGCGAGCACCGTTGCGACCAGCGCGAGATCTGCCGCGAGCTGATCGGGAGGCAGATCGTACGGCGGGTCAATGAAGACGAGGTCGTATGTTCGGGCCGTGCTGCGAAGAAAAACCTGGACGGCGACCGCATGCGTCCGTGCCTCGCGCCCTGTCGCCTTCTGCACACGCGCGGCATTGCCGCGAACGATTTGCGCTGCTTTCTGACCTTTTTCGACCAGATCCGCCGTGGCCGCTCCGCGGCTGAGAGCCTCCAGTCCGAGCGCACCCGATCCCGCATAGAGGTCGAGAACCGCTGTGTCGTCAAGCATCCCCGTGGTTTCCAGGGCGCCGAACAGCGATTCGCGGACCCGGTCACTCGTTGGCCGTGTTCCGCTGGGCGGGACGTCGAGTCGTGTGCCGCCCGCGTCTCCGGAAATGATCCTCGTCACGCCTCCAGCCTACGGTCCGTGTTTTCCGGTGCGCGGATGCGGCGATGCGGAATCGTTGGTCGGGGGTCGAAACTATGCTCGAACCATGTCGTTCACGCTCGAGACCTCGCTGGCCACCGCGGTGGGGGAGAAGCCCGCGAAGCAACTCCAACGCGGATTCGGCATGGAAACCGTCGGCGACCTCGTTGCGCACTTTCCGCGGCGGTACGCCGTCCGTGGCGAGTTAACCCCGATCAGCGAGCTGCCCGTCGGAGAGCCGGCGACGATTGTTGCCGAAGTGCGCAGCGCCAGCGTCCGATCGATGCGCAACCGTCGCGGAAAAATCGTCGAGGTCATCATCGGCGACGGGCAGGACGAAATGTCGCTCACGTTCTTCGGCCAGGAGTGGCGGCTGAAGGAACTCACGCAGGGCAGGCGCGGCGTGTTCTCCGGCAAGGTCGGTATGTACCGCGACGAGCTGCAGTTCTCGCACCCCGACTATCAGCTGTTCGAAGATGATGGCGATGCCGTCCGCAGCGCCACCGAGTTCGCCGACCTCCCCATTCCGCTGTACCCCGCCACGTCCACGGTGCGGTCCTGGGAGGTGTCGAAGCTGATCGCGACGGTTCTTGACCAGCTTGGCCCCGTGCCCGACCCGCTGTCCGACGAGATGCGTGCGCAGCAGAAGATGCTTCCCGCGCGCGAGGCTCTCGAGAAGATCCACCGCCCCCGCACCGAGATCGATCATCGACATGCGCGGCACACGCTGCGAATGCACGAGGCGCTCGTCATGCAGACCGCGCTGCTTCAGCAACGTCTCCTCGTGAAGTCGGCGGCGGCGACGCCGCGGCCGGCTCAGCCCGGTGGTCTGCTTGAACGCTTCGATCGTGCGCTGTCGTTTACGCTCACGCCTGATCAAGAGACGGTCGGCGCTCAACTCGCGGCTGACCTGGTTTCCGATTCCCCGATGAATCGTCTTGTGCAGGGTGAGGTCGGCTCAGGCAAGACGCTCGTTGCGCTCCGCGCCATGTTGCAGGCGATTGAGACGGGCGGACAGTGCGCTCTCATTGCACCGACGGAGGTCCTGGCCGGTCAGCATATTCGGTCGATCACGAAAATGCTCGGCCCTGATATCGCGGCGGAAGTGATCCCGACGCTGCTCACCGGGCAGATGGCCGCTGCCGACCGGCGACGGGCGTCCCTGCGCGTCGCATCCGGTCAGGCACGCATCGTGGTGGGAACGCATGCCCTCCTCAGCGACAAGACCACGTTTGCCGACCTCGGATTCGTTGTTGTCGATGAGCAGCATCGCTTCGGCGTGGAACAGCGCGAAACGCTGCGGGCGAAGGGCACACACCCTCACGTTCTCGTCCTCACGGCGACTCCGATTCCCCGCACCGTGGCGATGACCGTTTTCGGCGACCTTGATGTCTCAACGATTCGCACGATGCCGGCCGGACGCGCTGGCATCGAAACGTATGTCGCGCCGATCGCGGAAAAGCCCGCGTGGTTTCACCGGGTGTGGGAAAGAACCGCGGAGGAGGTGGCCAACGGGCACCAGGTGTTCGTCGTGTGCGCCGCAATCGATACGGAGGGCGACGGCTCGGCCGTTCAGGACGACGGCACAGTGCTCGAAGCGCCGCCAGAGGGCGGACCGAAGGGCCCCCGCTTCGGCGTGGTTCAGGTTGCCGAGCTGCTCGGGCATCAGACATCGACGAGTCATCTGCGGATCGCCATCTTGCACGGCCGGATGCCGGGCGATGAGAAGGACACGATCATGCAGTCGTTCGCCCGCGGTGATATCGACGTGATCGTGGCAACTACCGTGATCGAGGTCGGCGTTGACGTGCCCAACGCCTCCACGATGGTGATTCTCGATGCCGATCGCTTCGGCGTGTCTCAGCTGCATCAGCTGCGCGGCCGTGTCGGGCGTGGTGAGGTGCCCGGGCTCTGTCTTCTTGTCACGGAGGCGCTCATCGCCTCACCGGCACGGGACCGCGTTGATGCGGTTGCGGCGACACTCGACGGGTTCGAGCTGGCTGAAGTGGACCTTGAGCTGCGCGGCGAGGGAGATGTTCTCGGCGACACCCAGTCCGGCATGCGGTCATCGCTGAAGCTCCTGCGCGTTGTCAAGGATGCCTCGCTGATCCAGCAAGCACGCGGAATCGCGCAGGGCATCCTTGATGAGGACCCCACCCTGGAGGGTCATCCCGAGCTGGCCGTGCTGCTGGCCGCGCGTGTCTCGAGCGAGGAACGTGCGGCACTCCGGAAGAACTGAGTGGTAACTCGGAAGATCCGAGCCACGCGTATTTTTCTGCCGGTACGCTGTCGATCATGAGCAACCGGATTGCCGTTGTCCCGGGATCGTTCGACCCCCCGACTCTCGGACACCTCGACATCATCCGCCGCGCCGCAGCATTGTACGACGAGATTCATGTTCTCGTCGTACACAATCCTGACAAAGAGGGCATGCTTCCGCTTCCCCTCCGGCTCCAGCTGCTGGAGCAGTCGATCGCTGAGGCCGGGTTCTCCGGAAAGGTCACGGTGGGGTCCTGGAGCGTAGGCCTGCTCGTTGACTACGCGCAGGAAGTGGGCGCCGGGGTTCTCGTGAAGGGTATTCGCGGTCAGCAGGACGTGTCGTACGAGACGCCCATGGCCGTGGTGAACAATCATCTTGCGGGGATCGAGACGGTGTTCCTGCTTGCTGACCCTGCCAACTCGGTCGTTTCCAGCTCACTTGTTCGACAGGTGGCCGGTCTCGGCGGCGATGTCTCGCCGTATGTTCCGTCCGCCGTTGCCCGATACCTCGCCCAGTCGACGCCCAGCGATTTCTAGCGGCGCGTTTCCCCGGACTCTGTGCCTGATCAGGTGGGCACACGTACGCTAGTGATGTGAAGAATCGACTTTCTGGACCGTTCGTGCTGCGAGTGCGAGATATCGTCCGTCAGCCGGGCGAGATGCGTGAGCACGAGCTCACGATTCCCGCGCCAGAGCGTTGGGGGCAGGGGATCGTCGCGGTCCAGAAGGACCGCGAAATCAGAATCGACGTGCGCCTCGAATCCGTTCATGAGGGCGTTCTCGTCAGCGGAACGGCGTACACCGACTTCGAGGGGGAGTGCAGCCGGTGCCTGAAGGCGATCTCCCAGCCGGTCGAAGTCGAGTTCCAGGAGCTTTTCGAGTACCCTGGACAGGAAACTTCTGACTATGAGCTTCAAGACGACCACGTGGATCTTGAAACTCTTGTCAGGGAAGCGATAGTTCTCACGCTTCCGTTTCAGCCGGTCTGTCGGCCGGATTGCCCCGGCCTTGATCCAGCCACGGGTGAGTTGCGTTCCGACGAATCCGGCGTGGCGCAGGAGCCCATCGATCCTCGTTGGGCTGCGCTCCATAAACTCACTGAAACCGAGTCGGCGTCTGACGCCGTCAAGACTAGAGAAGAGAAGTAGCCATGGCAGGTAACCCTCCGAAGCGCCGGGTATCCCGCTCGAACACGCGTTCGCGCCGTTCGCAGTGGAAGGCAAAGGCCCCGGCCCTCGTGAAGACGATTGAGAACGGCAAGGTCGTTTACAGCCGTCCTCACCAGGCGAAGGTTGTCACCGACTCGCAGGGCACCGAGCTGTACCTCGAGTACAAGGGCCGCAAGGTCGCTGACGCCTAAGTCGTCACCCACCTCGCATGGCAGTGCGCACCTCTGAGAGCGCGCAGTCATCGCTTACCGAGAAGCTCGGCGTCGAGATTGACGCCGAGCTTCTCGCATTAGCGCTGACGCACCGCTCCTACGCATACGAAAACGGGCAGATCCCGCACAACGAACGGCTAGAGTTTCTCGGCGATTCGGTTCTGGGGCTTGCCATCACGGCTGCTCTGTACGAGCGCTTTCCTGACGAGCCCGAGGGCTCCCTGGCCAAGCGCCGCGCCGGCGTGGTCTCCACTGTTGCTCTCGCTGATGTCGCCCGCACGATCGGTCTTGGGCAGCACATCTCGCTCGGCAAGGGGGAGGAGCAGACCGGCGGTCGCAACAAGGACTCGATCCTTGCCGATGTGATGGAAGCGCTTTTCGGAGCCACTTTCCTCTCGGCGGGTCGAAAAGCCGCAGACGACCTTGTTCTGCGCCTGGTTGGTCCGCTGATCGATGATCCTGGCCGCTACGGCGCGGCTGTTGATCCGAAGACGAGCATTCAAGAGCTTGCTGCGCGCCTGGGCGAGCCCGCTCCCTCATACGTGATCGCGAGCGAGGGTCCGGATCACGGGCGCGTTTTCACCGCCACCGTGACGATCGCCGAGTTCACGGGAACGGGCAGCGGCACCAGTAAAAAGCAGGCAGAGATGGCGGCGGCACGTCATCTCTGGCAGGCGGCTCACGCGCCGGGTTCGGGTGCCTGAGCTTCCGGAAGTCGAGGTGGTGCGCGCCGGGCTGGCGCCCGCCATCGTCGGTGCAACGATCCGTGCTGTCGAGGTGCGTGACGAGCGTGCCCTCACCCGTCACGTCCCGAGGGACGGATTGCTGGCGGAGGACTTCGAGCGCAGGCTCGTGGGCCGCGGCCTTTCCGCCGCGGTCCGCCGCGGAAAGTTCCTCTGGTTCTCCCTCGGCGATAACGAGGCGATCATCGCCCACCTGGGGATGAGCGGTCAGATGCTGCTGCGTGTTCCCGGCGCCGCCACCGAGCGGCACGAGCGCATCCGTTTCACCATCGAGCATCCGATGCACGGCGAACTCGCCGTTGTTTTCGCCGATCAGCGCACCTTCGGTTCGCTCGCGATCGATCGCCTCGTGCCGACGCCCGACGGCGCTGCCGGCGGTTTTGGCGCGCCGGAGGCCGTCGTGGCGTTGCAAGCGGCGCACATCGCACGTGATCCCCTGGACCCTGCTTTCGATGACGGGGCCTTCGTGCGGAATCTGCAAAAGCGGTCATCTGCCGTCAAACGACTGCTGCTCGATCAGACGATCGTCAGCGGCATCGGAAACATCTACGCCGACGAGACGTTGTGGGCGGCTCGGGTCCACCCGGAAGCGCCGGGGGCTCGGCTGTCGACGCGCGCGGGCGCGCGCATCCTCGACGAGGTTCGCTCCGTGCTCGACAAGGCCCTGGCGGAGGGCGGAACCAGCTTCGACGCGCAATACGTGAACGTGAACGGGCAGGCGGGGTATTTCGCGCACTCGTTGAATGCATACGGCCGAGGGGGACAGCCGTGTCCGCGGTGCGCCACGCCCATCGTGCGCGTGGCATTCACGAATCGCTCGTCACACTTCTGTCGTCGCTGTCAGCGTCGGCGTTAGCTACCTGTGCGGTCGGCGATCGTTTGACTTGCGTGTCGTGATGTTCGCGTGCGGAGCGCGAGCTCGTTAACGGCGAAGGGGTGAGCCAACAACGTCGAAGTGATTGCCGCCCATCTCGCCTGACAAGAGCGGCATCGCTTCTACGATGGCGGCGCGCACGCTCGGCAGTTCGAGTGAGGCCCGATGCGCGGCAGCAGAATCCCACAGCTCGATGACGAAGACGGTGTTGGGGTCGTCCTCGTGTGCGCCCACCTCGTATATCCGGCACCCTGCCTCGATCAACGCGTTGTTCGGACGCGTGAGGATCCTGATGAGTTCATCCCGTTTACCCGGATGTGCGCCGAGCGTGCCAATGTTCGCGAAGGTCATGGCGCGGACTCTACTCTCGTGGAGTTGCGTTATAGCAAGAAGGCGTTCCACACTCGTGAGATCCACCACGTGGCTGCGCAAAGCGCTACGAAGGTAGCGGCCGCGACACCGACGCGCTGACGGAGCCATCCAGGCACTGGGTGCACGCGCCGGTGACCACGTTATGGTCGTCAGATTCGACGGAACCTCCGATGGATTCGCCGCCGTGACACAGGGCACCCTGCACGCCACGACCGCGCAGAACCCCACAGAGCTCGGCCGTCAGTCGGTCGCCGTCATGGCACAGGTGCTCGCGGGTGAAACCGTTGAAGCGCTGCAGAACGTGGCCGTCGTCGTCGAAGCGCCCACGATCGCGGAGGAAGCACGGGGCTCGGTGCCGGAAGCGCTTGTCGAAGCCGCGCTGCCCGGCACCCCCATCGAGCGCGTGGCACGCGAAGAAATTAAGGCGCGCTTTCCGCACGCGAAGCTCGTGATCCGCACCGGGGAGACCACACCGTATGCCAACGCGATTCTTCGCTGCGGCGTGAACTTCTCACCTCGCCTCTCCTGTCAGCGCCGTTGGCGACGCCGCACCAGCTCATGTGCGACGATTTCGGAATGCGCATCACGGTGATCGGTGGCGGCGTTGGCTGCGCCCGCTTCGTCCTTGGCCTTCGGGAGCTCGTTCGCAGGCGCGGCGGGCTCGACGAGATCTCAGTTGTCGTGAACACGGCAGACGACTGGTGGGTGTCGGGGCTGCGTATCGCTCCCGATCACGACAGCCTCCTGTACGCGCTCGCGGGCGTGAACGACACAGAGCGCGGCTGGGGTCGCGCGGAGGAGTCTGAGCGAGTTTCGGCGGAGCTCGCGCAGTGGGGGACCGCGCCAGAGTGGTTCACGCTCGGCGATCTCGATCTCGGCACGCACATCGCACGAACGGCGTGGCTGCGAGCGGGCGCATCGGTCAGCGACGTTTATGCGCGTCTCGGCGCACGGTGGGATCTGGGCGCTGTTCTTGTGCCGGCTACCGACCAGGAAATCGACACGATCGTCGAGGTTGACGACGGGCCGATTCACTTCCAGGAGTGGTGGGTGCGGCACCGGTCGCAGATTCCGGCGCGGGGTTTCTCGCAGCAGAACATTGCGTCCGCAACCCCGTCTGACGCCGCGCGCGCGGCGATCACTGACGCCGATGTGATTCTCGTTGCCCCGTCGAATCCCGTTGTGTCTGTTGGTCCTATTCTTGCCGTTCCCGGGATGCGCGAACTCCTGCGAGAGGCACACGCTCCGGTCGTCGGAGTGTCCGGAATTATCGATGGTGCCGTCGTTCGCGGTATGGCCGATGCCTGTCTCACCGCGGTGGGGATTGACACGAGCGCCCGGGCGGTTGCCGAACACTATGGAGCGCGTTCGGCAGACGGTCTGCTGGACGGCTGGCTCGTCGACACAACAGACGCGGACGCGGTGCCTGCGCTGCGAGACATCGGGATCGAAACGCGCGCGGTTCCGCTCTGGATGCGAGATGCGGACACGAGTGCGCAGGTGGCCGCTGACGCCCTCGCCCTTGCCGCCACCGTCGAGCGCTGATCGGCATCAGACGAGCTTCTTCTCCCACGCACCCGAGCACGCGACGGGACGAAAACCCACACGCTCGTTGACGTCGAGCATGAACCGGTTCTCTTCCGCGTTCCAGGTGATGATGGACGGGCACTGCGGCATCGCGCTGCGCCACTGGATCAGACCAGCGCACTTGACGATCGACCCCAGCTTGTGTCCGCGGTGCTCCGGCGTGACGAGCGTGCCGTACTGTTCCGTTGGTCGGGAACGGTCGGCTGCCGCGACCAGGTCGTTGAACGCCGCCACGTCGCCGGTCGGAGTGTGAATCACCAGCGCAACGCCGATCTCGCGACCCGCCCGCTCGAGACGATCTTCGCGTCGGCGGACACGCGCGGCATCCCACCGCTGGGCTTCGATCTCCAGATCACCCGAGGGGATATCTGTTGACAGTCGCTGCAGAATCGCGGCGTAGCCATCGACGTATTCGTCCGGCGTGCGGCCGATCCAGCTGACAACGCGATAGTCGGGGCCAGCCGCGCGCAGCGCCTCGTCGAGGAGATGCTGAACCTCGTCGAAGGACCCCGTGAGGTCGAAAGAGCTGAGCCGCTCGACCTGCTGTAGGCAGAACCCATTGCGGAGCAGGCGCTCGGCGCGGTCATCTCGCGGAATCGATCCGGAGCCGGTCGGGGACGGAAGGCGTTCGGCATGCTGGTCAACGGGGTGAACGGAGTACAGCGACAGCGTTGTGCGGCCGTGTTCGCGCGCAATGCTCTCCAGCCGGGACAGGATCAGATCGTGCGCATCCGTCTTTTCTGCGGCGGCGCTCAGCTCGACCCACACCTCGGCGGTGTGGTCCGTTTCGTTGCCGTATTCGACCGCTCCAAAGCCGATGGCATCGTCGCCGGCGCGGGCGAGGAGCCCCACCTTTGTGTAATCCACCGTGTTGTGCCACTGGGTGAGCAGGTCAAGAGGGTCCTCGTCGAGCAGACCGTCGAGTCCCGAATCGCGGCTCCACTGATCGTTGCCGCAGGCAACCATGGCGAGGAAGTCGGCGGCATCGGGTGCGTCGAGGGAGTCGGGAACGTGCAGAGGGTGAATCGTGATGTTCATGAGGTTCTTGTTCGTGCCGGGGCACGGGTGCGAGCCGCGAAGCCCGCACCCGTGCCAGGGATGGAGGTGTCGATGTTGCGTGGGGCGTTCATCGTCCGAGCGAACCGCCGAGGGTTCCGCGGAGGATGATCTGGTGTGCTTCGTTCCGCTCGATGTCGCGCCGAACCTCGCGGGCAAGGTTAGCGTCGATGCGGTTGCGGGGTTTCCGGGGCGCGGCCGTCCGGGTGGAGCGGGCGCCCCAGATGAGCAGTGCGAGGCCGATCCTCATTGCGACACGGTCGACGAACCGTGTGCGGGGCACGGAGTCTGCGAGAAGACGCTCCGCGGCGTGGCCGATCTGCTGAACGGACGGCCGCGAGAGAGACGGAGGATGTTGAGTGGCGATCATGATTCGCTTTCGTTAATTGACGGAGGACGTGCAGAGAGAAGGGAGTTTTCCACCGTGAATGCGTGCAAAAAGGGAGCACCGATGGAGCGCCTAATGCGCGGTGCGAGAGGGCCCGATGGCGTCACAAAGACGTGGGCGCGAATGCCGAGACCTAGCTGGCTTCAGGGGATCAGAAGCGAGCGGAAACGAGCCGTAGCCCGAAGCAGGCTTCCCGGAGGATCCTGCTGAAACAGCGACGAACTATGCGTTACGTCGATATCCCATTCCCGGATATCCCATTCCCGTGGTGCATGCGCGCTGAGCGGGGCCGGAAGTCCAGGTGACATTCTTTGTGATGATCATCATGGTCTTCCTCCTCTCGACCTCTGCGGGTGATCGACCCGGGACGGTTAGTTGCCTGATGAACATAGCGACATCCCGGGCGTGGCGTCAAGGTTTCTTCCAGGAAACGGCGTGTCCCGTGTGTTTCCGGGGGTTCCCGGCGGCCGCTAGCTAATGTTCAGGGAGCATCCACCCGTGCACGAGAGGAGGGCCGAAGGCATGCACCTAAAGAGCCTGACTCTCAAGGGGTTCAAATCGTTCGCGAAACCAACAACCTTCGTGCTCGAGCCCGGCGTCACGGCGATCGTCGGCCCGAACGGCTCCGGTAAATCCAACGTCGTCGACGGGCTTGCCTGGGTGATGGGTGAGCAGGGGGCGAAGAGCCTTCGCGGCGGAAAAATGGAGGACGTCATCTTTGCGGGCACCGCAACGCGCGGTCCTCTGGGCCGTGCCGAGGTGCAGTTGACAATCGACAACGCCGACGGCGCCCTGCCGATTGACTACAGCGAGGTCTCGATTCGCCGAACGCTTTTTCGTAGCGGCCAGAGCGAATATGCGATCAACGGTGAAACGTGTCGCCTGCTCGATGTGCAGGAATTGCTGAGCGACTCCGGACTGGGCCGAGAGATGCACGTCATCGTTGGCCAGGGGCGGCTCGACACGGTACTGCGCGCGACGCCGGAAGAGCGCCGCGGGTTCATCGAAGAAGCTGCCGGAATCTTGAAGCACCGTCGCCGCAAGGAAAAGACCGTGCGCAAGCTCGACGCGATGGAGCAGAATCTTGCACGGTTGAGCGACCTCGCGGGGGAGGTGCGGCGGCAACTGAAGCCGCTCGGACGTCAGGCCGAGATTGCCCGCCAGGCTCAGACGATTGCCGCGGTTGTTCGCGATGCGAAGTCGCGCATTTACGCCGATGACGTCCTGCAGCTGAAGGCCGCTCTGGAAGAGTTCGCGCGCGGTGAGCGCGAACGTCACACGGAACGGATCGCGCTTGAAGATCAGGTGGCGACCGTGCGAGCGCGCATCGCGCATCTGGAGCGCTCGCAGACCGCGCGTGCCGTGGACGAGGCTCAGAGAGTGCTTTTCGGCCTGGAACAGGCGCAGGAGCGTATCCGCGGCCTCTTCACGCTCGCGAATCAACGCCTGAGCCTGCTCGGCGCCGACGCGGACGATCATCAGGCCGTTGTGACGGTGTCGCAGCAGGCAATCGACGCCGCTCGTGAAGAGGTCACGCGCCTCAAAGATGGGATCGGCGATGCGCAGGACGCGGCGCAAGCGGCCTCACGCGCCGTCGGCAGCGTTCGCACTGATCTTGACGCTCTTGATGCCGAGATCGCCAGGCAGAGTGCGCTGGTGTCCGAGCACGACATGAAGCTCAACACGCTTCGCGGCTCGGCAGAAGCGGCTCAGCAAACCCTTGACGCGGTGCGAGGTGCCGTTGTCCGCCAGCAGCAGGCGCTCGATGCCGCGAATGATCGTCGTGCGCAGGCGGAGGCCGACGTTTCCGCTCTCGAGGCTGCCGAAGCGTCAGAAGAACGCGCCGCCCATCATCAGAGTGACTATGAACGGGCACAGCGCGACGTGTCCGCGGCGGAGAAGGCGCTCGAAGAGGTGCGCGGCGCGCATCGCGAGGCCGAGCGCGAGGCGGATGCGCTCACCGCCAAGGTCGCGGCGCTCGGCTCGGCCCTCGACGTGACGAACGCGGCGGGATCGATCATTGCCCGGGACGACGACGGCGTCATGGGATTGGTCAGCGAATCGGTCCAGGTGCGAGCCGGCTTTGAACAGGCGATCGAAGCAGTGCTCGGGCCACTCGCGGAGGGCGTGCTCGTGGCTCGTCGCGATGATGCCTATCGTCTGGCGGCAACAACCGGTGACGCCGGCGCCGTTGACGTTGTGATTGCCGAGGCCGAACAGGGTGATGCGGTTCCCGCCGTGTCCGGCGCCGATCGCGCAATCGATGTTGTCAGCGCGCCCTCCGGAATCAAGGGCGTGCTCGCGTCCGTTCTCATCGTGTCGGAGCTCGCCGATGCGCCCGCCATCTTCGACGGCCTTCCCGAGGGCTGGCGCTCGAGCGCGATCGTCGTGACCCGCAACGGTGAGGTGGCGACCCTGCGCACCGTGCGGGCAGGTTCCGGCGGAGGAACGTCTCGCTTGGCGCTCCAGGCAGAGCGGGACGATGCCGCCGCCCTCCTCGAGCAGGTCAGTGGTGAGGTCGAGAGGCTCGCACAGGAGCGACAGATGTGCCAACGGCGCGTGCAGGAGACACGCGCCGTCCAGCGCAACGCGCTCGAAGCTCTTCGCGGACATGATGCACGGCTGGCGCAAGAAGCCGAGCGCGTGAACCGCGTCACCGTGCGCCACGAAGCAGCAGTTGCCGAGTGCGAACGGCTGAGCAACGATCTCGTTCGTGCGCAGGAAGCCGTCACCGATTCTGAGGCCCGCGCTACGCGCGCAGCGGCCGAACTTGCTGCGATGCAGCAGCTGCCGCGGCCGAGCTTGGACGTCTCCGCACGCGAGGGTCTGCAGGAGGCGCTCGAAAAAGCTCGTGAAGACGAGATGGCGGCGCGGCTGGACGTTGAGACCACGCGCGAGCGGGTGCGTGCGGCCGAGGCGCACGCGGCCGGACTCGAAAACCAGCGCGAACGCGAACAGCGTGCCGCGGAACAGGCAGCGCGTCGCGCCGTGCTTCGGCAGCGGCAACGCGATATCGCCGAGGGCGTCGCAGAACAGCTTCCGGCTATCCTTGATTCGGTAGATCGTTCCGTTTCTCAGGCTCGGATCGCGCTATCCGAGGCGGAGAAGACGCGTAGCTCGGTATCACAGGAGCTTCGCGGCCTGCGCGACCAGGAGACGACGATTCGCGAGCGGCTCGCCGGTATTACCCAGGCCGTACACGGTGTGGAATTGCAGGTGCACGAGAAGAAGCTGCACCTTGTCAGCATCACCGAACGCGTTCAGTCGGAGCTGGGGATCAGCGAAGATATTCTGCTGGCGGAATATGGTCCGGATCAGCCCGTTCCTCTTGATGACGTGCTCGCAGAGCAGACGCGAGATGATGACGAGCTCGACGGCGAGCCGGAGAGCGTTCCCTATGTTCGCGCGGAACAGGAAAAGCGCCTACGTACCGCCGAACGCAAGCTCAGCCAACTGGGCCGAGTGAACCCGCTCGCGCTGGAGGAATTCGCCGCACTCGAACAGCGCCACAGCTTCCTCACCGAGCAGCTGGATGATCTGGTGCGCACCCGCAAAGACCTGCAGTCGATCATCGGAGATCTTGACGAGCGGATGCAGCGAATCTTTGCCGACGCTTTCGAAGACACGAAGCAGGCGTTCGGCGAGATCTTTCCGATTCTGTTCCCTGGAGGGGCTGGTTCGATTTCGCTGACGAACCCCGACGACATGCTCACAACGGGTATTGAAGTGTCCGTTCGACCCGTCGGAAAGAAAATCGAACGGTTGTCATTGCTGTCGGGTGGTGAGCGTTCTCTCGCGGCCGTCGCCTTGTTGACGGCAATCTTCCAGGCCAGGCCCAGTCCCTTTTACATCCTTGACGAGGTCGAGGCTGCGCTCGACGATGCAAACCTCGGCCGGCTGCTCGGCGTCTTCGAGAAGCTACGGGAGAACAGCCAGTTGTTGGTGATCACTCACCAGAAGCGCACGATGGAGATCGCGGATGCGCTGTACGGCGTTTCGATGCGACAAGACGGAGTGTCGGCCGTGGTCGGTCAGCGCATTGTCGAGCGGTCTGCGTCGTGACCCTCGCCGAAGCCTACGATGCTGTTGCGCCCACGCTGAGACGGTGGCCAGACGTCGAGGCGCACGATCTGGTGGCCGCTGATCAGAGTGATCGACTGATTCTTCGTGAAGCGGAACCGTTCGCGGTTGATACCCGCGACATCGTCGTGATCGGCGATCGCTACGGAGCGCTGACGCTCTCTCTCCTTGCGGCGCTGCCCGATGTGCGCGTGCGTTTGCATCAGGACCTGATCACGGGGGAGCGGGCGCTTGTTCGCAACGCGGAGGTGCTTGGCGCGGATCCGGCGAGGATCACCTGGCACGATCTCGATGACACGCTTGTTCGCGATGCCACGCTCGTTCTACTGGTGCTTCCGCGCGGGCTCGACGCACTCGATGAAATCTCGGCTGTTATCGCCGCGTCAGCACGCGATGACGTGCGCGTTGTTGCGGGCGGCCGCGTGAAGCACATGACGCCATCGATGAACGAGACGCTGGCCGCCCACTTCACCGCCGTGCACGCGAGCAGGGGCGCGTCGAAATCGCGCGTGCTGCATGCGTCGCGGCCAACGCGACCGGCGTCGGAGCGGACGTGGCCGCGCACTCGCCGGCATGATGACGTGGGGCTCACTCTCGTCGCTCACGGGGCCGCCTTCGCCGGAACATCCCTCGATATCGGCACACGCTTTCTTCTCGAGCACCTCGGCCAGATCCCGCACACCCGCGACGCGATCGACCTGGGGTGCGGAACGGGCGCGCTTGCCGCGGCCTATGCGCTGGCCCGCCCCGGCACGCGGGTGATCGCTTCCGATCGCTCGGCGGCAGCCGTTGCCTCCGCGCGAGAAACGATGACGGCGAACGGTGTCGACGATCGCGTGACCGTGGTTCGTGACGATGGTCTCGCGCAGCAGCCCGACGCCTCCGCTGACCTCGTCCTGCTGAACCCACCGTTTCACTCGGGAGCAGCCGTGACGGATGCGATCGCACCGCGGCTCTTCGCCGACGCCGCCCGCGTTTTACGCCCCGGAGGTGAGCTGTGGACGGTGTGGAACAGCCACCTGCGCTACCGCCCTCAGCTCGAAAGCATCGTCGGGCCCACCCGGCAGATCGCGCGCAATCGCACCTTCACGATCACGGCGACGACGGGCCGGTAGATGTGCCGCGCGAGGCAGATTCGCGGGTGTGGCTTCGCTTGTGGATAACTTCAACGTCCCGGCGTGATTTCGTCTACGGTTCTGGGCATGCGCAAAATCCTCGTCGCGTCTTCCAGCCTTGTGCTCGCATCAGCCCTGCTCGCATCGTGCGCGAGCGAAGAGCCGCAGAACGATGCGCCGGTGGAGTGGACCGAGGAAAGTGCCTTTGCCGCGGCAGAGGAAACCTATCGCGCGTTCATCGAGGCGACGATGCCATACGGCGATGAGTTGGCGCTCGAATATCTCGCTGGGGACTTTCGAGCTCGAGAAGCACAAGCAATGCAGGAATACCGCGAGCGTGGGATTGAGCTTTCAGGAGAATCCATCGTGACGTCGTTTGACGGGGTAGATTTCTCGCTAATTGGTGGTTCAGCATCAGTCACCGCGCATGCATGTCACGATGACTCTGATACGTGGATCAAGCTTCCAGACGGCGAACCGGAGAGCGCGCGCGAGGAACCCTTGTACCAGGCGGAGATCGAGTTTGTTTCCGTCGATGGCGAACTCCGGATTACGAGCATGACGGAGCGGGCTGAACCGAAATGTTAGGTGAGTTCGTGCTAGCTGTGAGCCTCGTAGCTGCTGATTTCACAGAGACGGCTGGAGATCATCGCAGCTCTTCCTGCTCCCGACTTGAGGTCGCGACCGGGAGATGCGACGCGGGTGGTGGCCCGGAGATCGTCATTGGTGACGAGCGGGAGGGTGGTGGCCCGCCCGTCGCCCCCGCGCCGGGCCCGAACCCGGGCGCGATCCCTGCCCCGCCTGCGGTTCCCGGACCGTTGCTGCCCGGAGTCCCTGGCGTTCCAGGGGAGCAGGAAGACGACGGGCCGACGGACGTGTGCGCAACGCCTGAGCTGTGGCGTCCGCCGTGTTTGCCGCTCGATCCGGCTGAGCCGGCTCCCGTTCCCGCCCCGGTCGAGGAAGCAGCTCCGCCGCCCATCCCTCCCGTCATCACGGAGACGGACGTGGCGGTGTTTGCTCCGGTGCCCGTTGTTCCCGTCATCGAACCGCACGGTGTTGCCGTGCGCGGAGCACCGATGAACGTCGCTGTTCCCGTTCACGCGCACTCTGTGACGGGGTCGCTGTTTGGCGCTCCGGTCACGCTCACCTTCACGCCGGAATCGATCTGGCTCGACTACGGCGATGGGACAACGGGTTTCGCTGGCGCGACGGCGCCGACATGGGACGAGCTGGGCCAGGAACAGCTGACGGCCACGTCAACGAGCCATGCGTACCGCGAGGCCAGAACCTTCGAGGTGTCGGTGACGGTGGCGTACTCCGCGATCGCCGATTTCGGCCCGTGGGGTGTGTTTCCGATTGCCGGTGAGGTAGTTTCGAGCCCGGCCGCAGTCGACGTGCGGGTGTATGAGGTCGAAGCGCTGCTCGTCGAGCGAACGTGTGTGGAAGACCCAGCCGGTCCCGGTTGCTAAACGCAGCGGTCCGCTTCTGAGGCGTTACTTGACGGGCCAGGAGCCGTTGACGGACTCGCCCGGCTGCATCCGGCCCACCTTCACGAGGTATTCCGTGAGGCTTGTGGCCTGTTCCTTCGCCCAAATGATCTGTAGCGCGTGAAGCTCCGCGGCAGAGTCCGGGAGATCCTTCGAATAACGTCCGGCGATCGCCAAAGCAACGCGACCCGCAGCAATCGCGTCGGCCGACGCCTCGTGTGCGTCCTCGAGCGGCACGCCGTAGTGGGCGGCAACGAGATCCAGAGTGCGCTTGCCGCGGCGAAAGCGATCGTGTTGCTTGTCCACCACGAGCGGGTCAAAGACGGGCATCGGGCGCTCGATCGGAGTGATGTCGTGGCGAATCGCCTCGTTCTTCAGCACCGAAAAATCGAACGATGCGTTGTACGCGACGACGGGGATACCGCATTCGAGGAGTGCGCGAAGGGCATCGACGATCTCGGTGACGACGTCTGCGGCCGGGCGCCCCTCCGTACGCGCGCGCTCCGTGGAGATACCGTGAACGGCCGAGGCAGCCTCGGGGATATCAATGCCGGGGTCGGCCAGCCAGGAGCGCTCGTCGATGACGTTTCCGTGCTCGTCGAGAACGCCGACGTACGCCGTGACGATGCGATCGCGAACAACGTCGATTCCGGTGGTTTCGAGGTCGAACACCGCCACTCGGCTGAGCGGCTGACCCGCGACCGGCGCATACTGCGCGATGATTTCGTCGAAAGCCATGGGGGACTCCTCGGGAGGCAGAGGGGGAGAGTCGAGGGCGTTGAGGGAATCGGAATCGAACAGCACCGCAGCACCGCTGAGCTGCAGCTCTTGCGGGGAGGTGCTCCGAGTGCGAGCCGCGCGGGGTGCCCGTGGCGTCCACGTTGTCTTCTCGCCGGGATGTCCGATTTCATCCATCCCGAAGAGCGGCGGTGGATCCGGCCACGACGTCCTCATACTCTGACGGTATTCGCCTTCCCTGACATTCGACGTCTGCCACACCGGGGTCTCGGGCGGAAGCGCCGCGCCGCGCCATTAGACTCGCCTGGTGCCAGTGCCTTCTCCGTACGCCCAGCAACTCGCGGCGATTCCGGTGTCTCGTCGCGTTGTGACTGTCGCCGGATCCGACACGGTGTTTTGGGAGTACGGGCCGGCCGACGCGCCGCTGACGATTCTCGCCGTTCACGGTTTTCGTGGAGACCATCATGGCCTTGAACCGATCGTCGCCCACATGCCCGACGTCCGATGGATCATGCCTGATCTTCCGGGGTTCGGCGAAACCGGTCGCTTGAATCGGCCGCATGACCTTGCCGCCTTCACCGCGTGGCTTCGGGAGTTCGCCGCGAGTGTCGCGCCGGGCGCTGTGATCCTCGGTCACTCGTTCGGATCGATTGTCGTAGCGGCCGCGGTGGTCGAGGGCCTTCCGACGCCGCGAGTTGTGCTGGTCAATCCCATCGGCGCCCCGGCATTGCAGGGGCCGCGGGCGGTTCTGACGCGGTTGGCGCAGTTCTATTACTGGGCGTCGGCGAATCTTCCCCCGCGGATCGGCACCTGGTTGCTGCGTTCGCGCCTCATCGTCCGGGTGATGAGCGTGGCGATGGCAAAGACGCGTGACGCCGGGCTGCGCCGCTGGATCCACAATCAGCACGATCGCTTTTTCTCGGGATTCGCCGACAGGGCATCCCTGCACGAGGCGTTTGTGACGAGCGTCTCGCATGATGTGCGCGCGTATGCGCCCGAGATGCCGCAGCCGACCATGTTAGTGGCCGCCGTGCGCGACGACATCACGCCCATTGCTGCGGAGCGCCGGCTTGCCACGATGTTTCCCGACGCGACGCTTGTCGAGATCGACGATGTGGGGCACCTGATCCACTACGAAAAGCCTGCCGAAGCTGCGGCCGCGATTCGCGACTTTCTCGCGTAGACGCCGCTGTTAGCGGCGGTTCTCGCGTCGAGCGAGTTCCATCAGCCCGGAGACACGGTAGGAAATCGCTTCGCTCATCACGAGCTGCGTCTCGGTGCGGTCGACGCCTGAGACGCTCAGAATCCGAGCGTCAACGTCGAACAGGTGTCGTGCGTCGCGGCACGCTACGAGAGCAAGAAGATCGACCTGGCCGGAGACACCGTGCACCTGCACGACCTCGGGAACGCGCCGGAGTTCCTCGGTGATCTGCGGCAGCGACGCCTGGTCCACGCCGATCGACACGAATGCCTGCAGAGGGAAGCCAAGGGCGGTCGGCGAAATCGATCGCTCGAACGACTGGAAAACCCCCGCCTTATCAAGTCGGGACATCCGAGCCTGCACCGTGTTGCGCGAGAGGCGCAGCCGTTCAGCCAGCGCGACGACCGTAACGCGCGGATCGTCGCTGAGTGCGGCAATCAGCTCGAGGTCGACTTGATCGAGGGAGGTCATAATGCAAAATCCTACCAGGGCGCGGGGATACCGCCGATCAATGTGATCAGCCTGTGTTGCGCACACTGCGCGATACGACCCTGCTGCTCGAAGGAGGTGACCTACCCCACGAGCGCGGCGAGCGCGTCGACGTCCATGCCGTAGTCGATCCGTACCCGCGGCAGGGCCAACTTGTCTGCTCCGGCGTACACGCGGCCCGGTTCGATTGTCAGACCCAATTCGAATCCGGCGAGGCGCATGCCTTCTTTCGTACGCTCGTCGTAGTGGCCGAACGGATACGCGACAACCTCTTTCGCCCCGAGGATGGCGGCGGAGGTCTCGAGATCGGCAGCGATCTCTTCCGGCGACCAATTGACCATTCTGCCCTCGCCGTTTGCGCCCGCTTCGTGCATGTCATGCGTGTGCGATCGCTGCAGAACGTAGGGCGAAGGTGTGGGCTCATCGCGCCACTTCGTGATGACGAAACTCGTTGAGAGGATCTCGTACCTGTTCACGATCGGAACGGCGAGGTCGAACCAGCTCGCGTGCGCGTCATCATCGGTGACGATCACAGATTCCGGAGGCAGGTAGAGAGCCCCGTCGATGAAGGCGTCGAGCTCTTCCCAGCTGGGGAGGTAGAAGTCGTTCTCCGCCAGGTATCGCATGTGATCGTCGACGTCTCCGGCGTACGCCCAGTTCAGGCGTAACGGATCGTCGATGCCCTCGGGCTGATCCGTGAATTGGTGATACATCAAAACGGGCACTCCCACCGCGGCATCGGTCACTTCGTCGCTGCTGAGCCATGCGCCATGGAGGGTGAGCGCGCCGTCCTCGCACGCGACTCGCGTCGCGAGACCGACGCGCTGTGACCTGTCGAGTCCTTCTGCCGCCAGTTCGGTCTGGTACCAGCCGGCGAACACGACGTCGTCGCGAACAGGCTGGGGGAGGGGCGAAAACAGTGCGCCGTTTTCGTGTGTCGTGGTCTGATCGGTGATGCCCTCAGCAGACAGCGTGACGGAACACGCGCCGGCATCCTGTGGTTCGTCCGGCGCAGGGGTTTCGTTCGACGTCGGAGTCGGGGAAGGCACTGCGGATGTCGGATCGTGTCCGACCGGCGCATCTGTCGACGTTGCCGATCCGCGCCAGACGAGCACGACGATGACGACGACGATCGCGACGAGCGCTACGGTGATCGTGCGCAGCAGACGGCGGCGGCGCTGCCGAGTGACGCGCTGAGATCGGCTCATCATGCGGGTGCCCCGTGGTGCGGCCGGACGGCCCTAGACGCCGACGTACGACAGCACGCGGAACTCGGAGCCGGTGACCTCGATGATCTGCTGGGACCCGTTTTCGATTCGTTCATTCGGCAACGGATACCGGCCGTCCGAAGCGTGCTCGAGAACGCGCCGAATCAGCCCGCCGTGCGCCACAGCGATCACGTGCTCGTCTTCTGGACCGCCTGCGGCAATGTCAATCAGTGTCTGGACCGCACGGGCGAGAACCTCATCGTCCGTTTCGGCGCCGGGAACAACCTTGCCGCCGGCGTAGGTTTCCCAGTACGTTGACACGTCCATGCCCTCCGCCTCGCCATAACAGCGTTCCATGAGCCCATCGAACAGGGCGGGCTCTCCGAGGCCGAGGCTCTGTCCGATAATCTCGGCGGTTTCCTTCGCCCTGAGCAGGGGGCTCGCGGTGATCCGGGTGTACTCGCCTCCGCGGAGGGCTTCTGCGGCGGCCGCCGCCTGTGCGCGACCCGTTTCGTTGAGGGGAATGTCGCTACGCCCCTGTACCCGTCGGGCGCGGTTCCATTCGGTCTGGCCATGGCGGAGCAGAGCAATCACAGTCACGCGACGAGCCTAGCGTTATGAGAGGGGCGGAAGCTCCTCGGCCAGGGCGGCGAGAACCTCGCTGGTTCCGCCCTCCACCTTTACCGTCGCCCGCTGATCGCCCTTCGTCGTCCCACGATTGATGACGACAATCGGAAGTCGGCGCCGTCGTGCACGTTCGACGAGGCGAATGCCGCTGTTAACGACGAGGGAGGAACCCGCGATCACGAGGGCATCGGCCGCCAGAACAACCTGCTCCGCTTCACGGAAGCGCTCGGTGGGAATGTACTCGCCGAAGAACACCACCTCGGGTTTGAGGAGCCCGCCGCAGACCGTGCAATCGGGAATACGAAAATCGAGGTCGGCGTCGGGCGCAACATCGCCGTCCGGCCCCAGCGGAACATTCTCGGGGACCGTGATCCACGGATTCTCGCGCTCGATGCGTGAACCGATATCGCGCCGATCGAACACCTGCCCGCACTCGGTGCAGAGAACGCGGCGCATGGTTCCGTGGAGCTCAACCACGCGGTTCGACCCAGCCCGCAGGTGGAGGCCATCGACGTTCTGCGTCACCACACCCGTCGTATGCCCCGTGCGCTCCAGGCGGGCGAGCGAGGTGTGGCCGGCGTTCGGCTGAGCGGCCGAGAATGCCTGCCAGCCGAAGTGCGAACCCACCCAGTAGCGGGTGCGCGCGGCCGGATCCGCCAAGAACATCTGTGCGGTCATGGGGGAGCGCCGAGGCGCCCCCTCGCCCCGATAGTCGGGAATGCCGGAATCGGTGGAGACACCAGCACCCGTCAGCACCGCAAGCCGACGACCGGACAGAGCTTCGACCGCGCGGTCGATCTGTCGGCGCACCTGGGTGTCGGATGTCTCGGCGAACGTCACGCGACCGATCTTACGGCCGAGCGTGTGCTCCGGATTCTCTTCGGAGGACGCTGCGAGAGGATGGGGCCATGCAGCGTGTGCACATCGACGATCCCGCGGACCCGCAACTGGCCGATTACCGCAACCTCACCGACGTCGCCCTGCGCCGTGTTCTAGAGCCCCAGGGGGGGCTGTACATGGCTGAATCCGCCAAGGTGCTCGGCCGCGCGATTGCGGCGGGGCATGCGCCGAGATCCGTTCTGACGGCGGAGAAATGGCTTGACGACGTCGAGGAGCTGGTCGGCGACAGCGACATTCCGGTTTTCGTCGTGCCGGACGCGGTGGCCGAACAGGTCACCGGATACACCGTGCACCGCGGCATTCTTGCGGCGATGCACCGCCCGGCGCTTCCCTCCGTTGCCGAGGTGCTGCGTGACGCGCGAACCGTGCTCGTTCTGGAGGACATCGTCGACCACACCAACGTTGGCGCGGCCTTTCGCGGAGCCGCGGGCCTGGGAGCTGATGCTGTTCTTGTGACGCCGCGCTGCGCCGATCCGCTGTACCGGCGCAGTGTGCGCGTGTCGATGGGAACGGTTTTTCAGGTGCCGTGGACGCGACTTCCCGAATGGCGCACAAAAGGCGGCGACGGGGCCGCAGAGGTTCTGCATGCGTCAGGGTTTCACATTGCCGCGATGGCGCTGGCGGAGGACGCGGTTCCCCTCGATCGCTTCGCGGCCGAGCGCCCGGAGCGGGTGGCGTTTGCAATGGGCTCCGAAGGGCCGGGCCTCAGCCGCTGGGCGCAGGAATCCGCCGACACGAAGGTGATCATCCCGATGGCGGGAGGCGTTGATTCTCTCAACGTGGCCTCCGCGTCTGCGGTTGCGCTGTGGGCGCTTCAGCACCCACCGGCCTGAGTGGATCAGACTCCGCTATCGCCGCCGATGACCGGCACGACATCGGGACGCTTCGGAAGAACGCCATCGCCGGATGACTGATGGCGCAGGCGCCGAAGCACCCACGGGACCAGGTGAGTGCGCGCCCACACGAGATCATCGCCGCGGGCCGCGCGCCATGTCCGCTGCGGGGTGGGATCGGGCCGCATCGGCTGAAGGCCGTTGGGCACGTTGAGCGCGCGGAGGACCATCCGTGCGACCTCGTGGTGTCCCAGCGTGTTCAGATGCAGGCGGTCGGTTGCCCAGAAACGCGGATCCTGGATCTCCTTCAGCGCCCACAGATCGGCAACGATCGCATCGTGTTTATCGGCGATCGCTCGGACGTTCTCGTTGTAGATCGCAATCTTGCCGCGGAACGGGCGGAACACCGGGTTCCAGGCAACGTCGAAGCCCGTGAATACGACGACGGCGGCGCCATCGGCGCTCAAACGGGTGACGGTTTCATCGAAAAGTGTGGCGATCTCGTCGGGGTCGGTTCCGGGCCGGATGACGTCATTGCCCCCAGCCCCGAGAGTCACCAGATCGGGCTTGAGAGACACAGCGGCCTCGATCTGCTCGTCGTGAATCTGCCGGATCAGCTTTCCCCGCACCGCGAGGTTGGCATAGGCGAAGCCGTCCACCTGCGATGCCAGCACCTCGGCGACGCGATCGGCCCAGCCGCGGTGTCCCCCCGGTGATGACTCTTCCGGGTCTCCTAGCCCCTCCGTGAAGGAATCGCCAACGGATACCATCCGTCGCCAGGGGTGAGCATCATCGTTCGGGACGAAGGGTGTGCGTGCCTCGGTCGAGTTCATCGGTCCTCCAGATGTTCCGCCCTCGGAATATATCTCGTGATACCGAGTGCGTCCACCGCCTGAGAGTCACACCGGAGCGATGTCGGGGGACGCGACTATCGTGGTCCCTCGTGGTTCTGAGTCCGTCGTATCCGCAGAGGGCCCCGAGGGGTACCGCTGGTCGACTGCGCGCGTGGCAGCAGGAAGCACTCGATAGGTTCTTCGATGCCGACCAGAAGAACTTCCTCGTTGCGGCGACCCCCGGCGCAGGAAAAACCACGTACGCGCTCACGGTGGCCCGTGAACTGCGCGATCGTGGTGAGATCGACCGAATCGTCGTTGTCTGCCCCACGGAGCACCTCAAAACGCAGTGGGCCGATGCCGCGAGCCGCGTCTCGATCCGCCTCGACCCCGATTTCAAAAACAGCCTTCCCGTGCTGTCGCGGCACTATCACGGCGCCGTTGTCACCTACGCGCAGATCGCGGTCAAATCTGAGGTGCACAGGAGGCTCGTCGAACAGGCCCGCACGCTCGTGATCCTGGACGAGGTGCACCACGGTGGTGATGCCCTCAGCTGGGGCGACGCGATCCGTGATGCCTATGCCCCCGCCAAACGCCGCCTCCTGCTGAGTGGAACGCCATTCCGCAGCGACGATGCCCCCATCCCCTTCGTGGAATACACACCCGATGAAAAGGGCGCGCGCACATCGATCACCGACTACAGCTACGGCTACGACCGCGCCCTCGCTGACGGCGTTGTCCGGCCTGTTCTCTTCCACGTCTACACAGGGCACATGAAGTGGCGCACCCGCATGGGGGACGAACTCGAAGCGAATCTCGGCCAAGACAACACGAAGGACATCACCAGCCAGGCGTGGCGAACGGCTCTCGACCCACGCGGCGAATGGATGCCCGCGGTGTTGAAGAGCGCTGATCAGCGCCTCACCGAAATCCGCGCCCACATTCCGGACGCGGGTGGCCTCGTGATCGCCACTGACCAGACCAATGCTCGGGCGTACGCGGCGATTCTTCATGAGATCACCGGTCAGCGCCCCACGATCGTCTTGAGCGATGAGAGTGAGGCATCACGGCGCATTGAGCAGTTCTCTGAGAACACCACCCGATGGATGGTCGCCGTGCGCATGGTGTCCGAGGGAGTGGACGTTCCCCGGCTCGCCGTCGGCGTATACGCCACGAGCTCGTCGACGCCACTGTTCTTTGCCCAGGCCATCGGACGTTTTGTGCGCGCTCGCCGCAAGGGCGAGGCCGCCAGCGTTTTCCTGCCACAGGTGCCGGTGCTCATGGCGCTGGCCCATGAACTTGAGAAGCAGCGGGATCACGTTCTCGATCGCGGCGAAAAAGACGCCGACGGACTCGACGACTCGCTCCTCGACGCCGCCGAGCGCGAAGAGAAGGCAAGCGACGAGCTCACAGAAGAAGAATTCACCTTCGAGGCCCTCGGGTCAACGGCGCACTTCGACTCCGTTGTCTTCGATGGGCAGCAGTTCGGACAGCTCGCCGAACCGGGGTCGGAAGAAGAACTGGAGTTCATCGGCCTGCCCGGGCTGCTTGAGCCCGAAGCCGTTCACGATCTGCTCATGCAGCGACAGGCGAGGCAGTCGCGTCATCGCCGTGTGCGTGAAGCCCGCGAAGAAAAAGACGGCGTCGAGTCTTCGCTTCCCGCCCCGCTGCACCGCACTCTGAAGGAGCAGCGTCAGCTTCTCAACAGCCTCGTGGGCGTGTACGCGCGTCAGACGGGCGATGCGCACGGACAGGTTCATGCGTGGCTCCGCCGCTCGTGCGGCGGCCCCGCCGTTGCCCAAGCGACGGTCGCACAGTTGCAGAGCCGAATCGATTTCTTGCGCAAACGCCTGCACAGCTAGGGCGTTTTCGCACCGCATTCGGGGGCCCGAAATGCTCCGAATGCGGCGGAACGGCGCGCTCTTCGGGGTCCGCTGGCCGTAGATTCGAGGTGACCCCGCGTCGTGAAGCGCGGGACGACACGCACCAGCCGAGGAGCCCGCCGTGCCATCCGCTGCCCCCGACCTTGAACCTGCCGAGGCAACGCCCCGCGAGCGCCGCAAGTGGGCGCAGTACCTTGCCGACGAGCGTGCTGAAGCCGCCGTGTACCGCCGCCTCGCGCGCCGAAAAGACGGCGAGGAGCGCGAGATTCTGCTGGAGCTTGAGCAGGCGGAGAAACGCCACGAGCAGCACTGGCTCACGCTTCTCGGGGAGGAACCCAAGCGGCTCCCACCCGCGAGCTTCACCACGCGTGTGACGGCCTTCTTCGCCTCCCGGTTCGGGTCGGTCTTCGCTCTCGCGCTTGCTCAGCGCGCCGAGGCACGATCGCCGTACGACGACGATCCGTATGCGACTCCCGCGATGCGCGCCGATGAGAAGGTGCATCACGAGGTCGTGCGCGGCCTCGCAGCACGAAGCCGCCGGAGCTTTTCCGGCACCTTCCGCGCGGCCGTGTTCGGTGCGAACGACGGGCTGGTATCGAACCTTGCCCTCGTGCTCGGTATCGGAGCCACCGGTGTCGCGCCACAGTTCGTGCTGGTGAGCGGAATAGCGGGTCTGCTGGCGGGAGCACTGTCGATGGCGGCGGGCGAGTTCGTCTCGGTGCGCTCGCAGCGAGAGCTGCTCGAATCGACGCGCGAGAGTACGTACGCCGACGCTGGACTGCCCGATCTCGACATTGACCAGAACGAACTCGCCCTCGTCTATCGAACGCGCGGGATGAGCGACGACACCGCGCAGGCGAAGGCCCGTGCCACGATCCGTGCAGCCCACGCCGGACGTCTGCCCACCCAGGCGGTGGGGGACAACTCCTACGAGGAAGTGGGCGGCGCATGGCGCGCGGCGGCTTCGAGTTTCCTCTTCTTCGGAACGGGAGCCCTTCTGCCCGTTTTGCCGTGGATCTTCGGGATGAGCGGGGTGACGGCGATTCTTGCCGCGCTTATCGTGGTGGGACTCGCTCTGCTCCTCACCGGTGCAACCGTGGGCCTGCTTTCGGGCGCCTCGCCGCTTCCGCGCGCACTACGCCAGCTCGCGATCGGGTTCGGCGCGGCCGGTGTGACCTACGTTCTGGGCATGATCTTCGGTGTTGACATGGGGTAGCGCCTGGCGCGCCACGCCCGGGAGTTGGCCCGGTTCGTAGCCGCCCCGAGGCGCTGGTAATGTAGTCTCTCGTTGCGGGAAACAAGGCGTAAAGCCAAGTGGAACGCAATCACCCAGATGCGCGGGTGGCGGAATAGGTAGACGCGCTAGCTTGAGGTGCTAGTGCCCGTATTAGGGCGTGGGGGTTCAAGTCCCCCCTCGCGCACGCGAATGAAATGGCCCCTGACCTGGGATTTTATCTCTCGGGTTGGGGGTCTTTCGCGTCGGAAGTGCTAGAAAAAGTGCTAAGCCTTGCCCAGGTGGGCGGCGAAGCGGGTCACGGCCGATCGCTGCACGGTCGGGGGGACGTGGGCGTAGATGTTCATCGTCGTCGTGATCGTCGAGTGAGCGCAGCTTCCCGTCGTCGTCGCCGAAGACGTAGGCGTCGGCCTTGGCGAGCGTGAATGAGAGTTCCGCGCGGGCGACCTTGTAGGAGGCGAGCACTTTCAGGGTGTCCTCGTCCACGTCGATCACGCGCGCGTTGCCGGTCTTCGGGGGTTTCGTCTTCGCCCAGTCGTCGGTATCGACCGCGCGGCGGATGCTGACCGTCATGCGCTTGGTGTTGAGGTCGCTCCACTTCAGGGCGAGGGCTTCGCTGCGCCTCATGCCGGTGTAGGCGATGAGCCGCCAGAGCGGGAACAGCTCGTCTTTCAGCTCCTCTTCGTTCCAGGTGAGGAAGAGGGCGAGTTGTTCGCTTGTCCAGGTGACGATCTCGGGTTTCTGCGCTCGCACCTCGCTCGTGGTCGGGGCTTTGACGGTGCGCTTCTTCTTCGTTGGGTTCACCGTCAGGTGCCCGTCGTCGATCGCGGCGTCGAGGATCGCGCCGAGCACGACATGCACCTTATGCACGCTGTTGGCCGAGAGCGGTTTGCCCTTGCCATAGGTGTCCTTGCGCCCTGACTGCTCCAAGTCGCGGTAGTGGCGGGCGATCCTCGTGGCGGTGAGCTTGTCGAGCCGGATCATGCCGAGGTGCGGGCGGATGTGGTTGCGGATGATCTTCTTGTACCCCTTGATCGTGGACGCCGCGAGCTTGAGCCCTGCCGCCCACTCGTCCGCGTAGACACCAAGGGTGGGTACCTTGTTGCCGAACTTCTCGTTCTGCTTGCGCTGCTTCAACGCCTCCTGCAACGCATCGTTGGCCTCGTCGGTGCTCATGAATCCGGAACGGGTCAGACGCCGCGATCCCATCTCGGGGTACTCGGGATCTTTCAGAACATAGATTTGGAACCGCCACCGCTTGCCCTTGTCGGTGTCGTAGTCCTGGATCGAACCGGGCTGCCGGGAACGCGAACGCCGCTGCTGCTTCTCACCCCCCGTCACTGGACTGGTCGGGCTGCTTCATCGTCGTCATCTCCTCTCGTATGGGTAGTCGGGGTTAGCTTTCGCCGAACGGCCTGGCATCGGGGTCGAGCTGCAGCAGGCGCAGGTTGACGTGCTGAAGACGTTTCCGGAAGCGCTCGACGCGCTCCTGGTAGTGGGGGCCGAACGCGGCCATCGCGTTCTCGCTCTCTGCGTAGGCTTCGAGCTTGAGCTTCGCAGTCTCGACCTCGTACAAGGCGTCCTGCGCCTGCCTCTGCCAATACCCCACGAGCGCGGCGTGCGTGAGGGCCGTGTCACCGGCCAGCCATGCCCGCACTTCCTCTGGTGTGTGCCCGGCGGGTACGCCGGTGAACGCGGACTCGCCCTCCGATGGCGAGAGGAGCGCGGCGGGGGTGGTGCCGAGGGCGTAAGCGATCGCGGTGAGGTCGTCCACGTCCACGCGCCGGTCGCCCAGCTCTACCTTGCTCACCCCGGACACCGAGAGTTTCCGACCCGCCTCGGTGAGCTTCTGCGAGAGCGTGCGCAAGTCCATGCCGATGGACTGACGCGCGTTCCTGACGTTGTGCGCGACGTAGTTGTTCGTGAGCCCGGCGGGGTTTCCCCGCAGTCGTTTGTTCTCCATATAGGAAAACTAAACCGCGACGTTTGACAATGCAATCCCTGGCGCGGATGATAGGGGGAACCTCTCCTCGCGCGCGTAATTGGAACGGATGGTGTGATGATGCGGCAGAGCACTCTTGACATGGAAGACCTGCGCAGGCGGCGCAGCCTGGTCATCACCCGGAAAGAAGCTGCCGAGGCGCTCGGGGTCGACCCCCGCACGATCACCACGAGCATCAACGAGGGCACGATCCCCTCGGTCAAGCTCGGCCGTCGCATCGTGATCCCGCGCGAGAAGTTCCTCGCCCTGTTCGCCGACACCCGCCCCGATGATGGATGAGACGTTGCCGGGCGTGCCGATTCGGCACCACCGCCCTGGGCACGATCAGCCCACAGCGGTAAACTCTTAGCAGAGAGGAACGGAGGAGCGCATGAGTGACACGATCCTGACCCAGCCGCCACAGGCACGGGCGGACTTCGATCACGTCTCCGACGCGATGCTCTACGACATCGCCCGGCACACCGCCTCGGTGCTCTCCGCGATCCTGCTCACCTGCAAGAACACTGCCGCCGACGATGCCGAGCGCGACCACTGGGCCGCGCGCCGCCGCCTGGTCAAGCAGCAGGTGCGGGCGCTGGATGCCGACGACCGGGCCGGGCTCATCGCGCAAGATGAAGTGTGGCGGCTGGAAAAGCTCGCCCTCACCGGCACCGAGTGACCGAACCGGTCGGCTCCGACGCCTGGCTCGCCCAGGTCTTCGACGCTGACGCCCGCGACGAACTCTTCACCGGACACGCACCCGATCAAGCGGCTCCGGTGCTGGTGCTCCTTGGAGGGCAACCGGCAGCGGGCAAGACCCGCGCGCAACAGGTGATCCTCCGCGAGCACGCCGCCGATGATCTGGTCGAGATCACCGGCGATGATCTGCGTGAGTACCACCCCGACTATGCGCGCCTGGCCGATCACGCACCGCTCGAAATGCCCGCCGCAACCGCCCCCGTCTCCGGCGGCCTCGTCAGCCCGGCCCTGGATCACGCGCTCGCGCATCGGTACTCGGTGCTGTTGGAGGGCACGTTCCGCGACGCGGGCATGGTCACCGCCACCGCAACCCGGTTCGCTACGGCCGGGTACCGGGTCGAGGTCGTCGCCGTGGCGACCCCGGCGGCGGTATCCAGACTGTCGGCGGAGATGCGTTCCCTCGACGCCGGATACCCGGCCGTGGGCCGCTGGACACCACCCCAAGCCCACGAAAGCGCGCTGGCAGGGTCGGCGGATGTCGTGGCCGCGCTCGAAGCGCTCCCGCACGTCCAACGAGTGCAGGTCTTCTCCCGCGAACGACTCCTGTTCGACAACTCCCGCACCGATGCCGGGGAATGGCAGCGGCCCGCTGAGGCGGCAGCCGCACTGCGCCGGGAACAGCACCGCCCCCTGGACGTACGTGAGGCGTTCGACTGGTTGCAGGGCTATGCTGCCGTCTTCGCCAAAGCCCAGGCACGCCCCGGCTACCTCGGGTCGGAGACTGCACCGGCCTATGTCCGCCTCCAACGCGACGCGCAGACCATGATCCGCACCCTCAGCCAGACGCTCGGCGCACCGCTCGGTCAACTGGAACGGGAACAGCGCGCACGGCGGAAGCATCTGGAACGAGTGTTCCCAGCCGGACTGCTGCCACCCCCAAGGCGGCCCGCAGCACCGCCTGAGCTACCGGACTGGCCGGAACACCCCGGCCCGACCAGCCGCCACGAGCCGCCGTCCCTCGGACGGTAACGCGCCCGTTTAGAGGCTCAGGCCCGGCCCATCGCGGCGAGGCGTGGTGCTGCGGTGCTCCCGCCCGATGTCCTGGCGGGCGCGTTCCCGCTCGACACGCTGGGCCTCGCAAGCGGCCTGTTCGGCGCGGGTCTGTTCGATCCGCGCTGTCGCCTCGGCCGGGGTGAGGGTAGCGAGCACGTCGGCTTCCTCCCGTGCCTGCTTCGCGGCCTGTGCCGCCCGCGCCCCCTGCCGGGCGGGATTGGCGCTGAGATAGCTCTCCCGATTGCGGAGCACGTTGTCGGTACCGAACACGCGCGCGTACGCGGCCAACCGAGCCATCTGCGCCTGCTCGGGCCGACCGATCAGAGTGTCGCGCGCTTGCCGGTGCTCGTGCTCGGCGTCGATCACGCGGGGGTGCCCGTCCACGAGCGGGCCGGTCACGCGCTGCACCCACGCCTCGCTCTGCTCGTTCCACTTCGGCGGGCCGCCCCACTCGTCCGTGAGGTGCTGGCGTGCCTGCTGAGCGCGGGCCTGCGCGGTTTCGTGGTCGGTGCGGGCGCGACGCTTCCCGAACCAAGACGCCGCCTGTACTTGATCGCTTGCCCTTTGCGCGGCGGTGTCGGCGTCGTGCCAGTCGCTCAGCGCTGCCTCCGCCGCTGAGACGAACGGGGTAGCGACCTCGGCACGCACCTCAACGACTCGCTGCTTCGCCGCCTCCTCGGCCGCGCGTGCCCGTTCTCGCACGACTGTCTCGCGTTCGCGGAGGTCGGCGAGGGCGGTGCCGACCCGCTGCCACCGTTGCGCCTGCACCTCGGCGGTCTG
The DNA here is from genome assembly GCF_011046975.1 of Microbacterium amylolyticum. NCBI lineage: Bacteria > Bacillati > Actinomycetota > Actinomycetes > Micrococcales > Microbacteriaceae > Microbacterium > Microbacterium amylolyticum. Next base: position 166,488 of record NZ_CP049253.1, read on the forward strand.
GGCGCGGTGCATGAGCGCGGCGATCTCCTCGTTGACGAACCGCATTGGGCCGTCGTCGGTCAGCCCGGCCACGGCCTCCGTGGCACGCTGCGTGGCGGTGGTGAGGCCGCGGTCGGCGCGGTCGCGTGCCATCGCCTCAATGAACTGCGCCTGCGCATCCGCCTCGCTCTCCGCGACGACGTGCAGCAGGTTCGTCTCGCGGCCCCTTGTCATGCCGACGTAGACGCTCGCGGCACTGGTGGCGTCGGTGAGGAGCGTGTGCGCTCCGGCCACGGTCGCGCCCTGCACCCCGTAGGAGGTCGCCGCATAGGACAGGTGCGCGTGCTCGGCCACGTACTCGGCGGGCAAGCGCACGGTGTGCTGCTGCTTGAGCCCGTTCCCGTGTTCGCGGACGCGGAGCGCACCGTCGTCCTCGACCCGTTGCACGATCCGCTGCTGCGGGTTCGCCACCCCGATACCGGAATCGTTCTGACGCGTCTGAATCACATCACCCGCACCAATGGCGAGGTCGTCGCTGCCGTTGACGGTGCGGGTATCGTCGACGACACCCTGAGCGACCCGCTCCTCGCGGATAGCGGCATTGACGGTGCGGGCCTCATCGTTCGTGCTCACCGTCACCGCCTCCCCATCCTCCCGCTGTTCGGCGACATGGGCGTGCGCGTCCTCGCTGTTCGAGTGGAGCCGCACGAGGCCCTGCTGGGCGAGTCGGTCGAACACATCGCCGGGGTCGGTGCCGTCGCGCATTCGCAAGGTGAGGTCGGCGTAGGCAGGGTCGGTGAAGCGGTGCACCTCGGCCATATCGAACGTGCGCCCCCGAATCTGCGCGGCCATATCGAGCACCCCGCCACGCCCGACCGCGGGAAGCAGCGCACGATCCCCGACAAGGGCAACGGTCGCTTTCGCTTCGGCGGTGATGGTGAGGAGGGCGAGGGCGGTGTCCTGGTCGAGCATCCCAGCCTCGTCCACGATCACCCGCTCACCCCGCACCAGCCGCGCCGTCTCGGTAGGGCCACGGTAGGTGCGGCCCGTCTCCGGGTCGGTATCGCCTGGGACGAGGCGCGTCCAGACGCCGTCATCGTTCCACCGCCACCCGTGGACGTGCACGAGCGCTGCGACACTCGTCGCAGGCACGCCGAGTTCCTCGTGCGCGACCTGCGCGGCGCGCAACGTCGGCGCAACAACCCGCGCCGCCCGACCGTGCTGCGCTGCGACCTCGATTGCAGCACCGAGCATCGTAGTCTTGCCCGCACCGGCCGCACCCTCCACAACCACGAGCGGATCACGCGACGCCACCGCCGCAGCCGCGATCGTCTGCCCGGCATCCAGGCCGTGCACGTGCGCGGTCTCGTGCAGGTCGGGGTGACGCGGCTCGCGCTTCGGCACCCGTGCGGCCAGGAAGTCGCGCAGCTCGGTCTCGGCCTGCACCACCCGCACGCTCGTGAGGTGCGCAACATGCTCGGGAGTCGGTGCGCCGGGAGAGAGGATCGAGAAGCAATCCTCCAACGCCAACCCCGTTGCAATGTTGACGAACTCGCGTATCTCGGCAGGGGTGGCGTGCACGCCGTCGTCGGTCATGATGCGAGTCGCGTGCTCCTGCACCGTGTGCCGCGTCCACGCCGACCCACCCGCAGCGCACCGGTCCAGCGCACGACTCGCAACGGTCTGCACCGCCAGGTCGTCGAGCGATACCCGTGCACGCGGGGCGGGGCGTTGCAACGTGTCGGGATCGTAGCCGGCCTCCCGCAACTCCGCGATCCACGCCTGTTCTTCGCGCAGGGTGGTGGGCTTCTTCGCGGGGCGCTCATGCGCCCAGGCTTTCGCCGCGAGACGGGCGGAGACGACCGGCCCCATCGTCTCGCCCGGATGCGCCGCCTCCCACCAGGCCTCGAACCGTTCCAGATGCTTGCGCACCTGCTCGCCGCGCTTGCTCATCATCGGGTTGAACCGTTCGAGCTCGACCACCTCCCCGGTCATCGTGTCGAGAGTGAGGCCGTGCCGGTCGAGCACTTCGGCGAGCTCGGGGTGCGCGGCGATGACGGCGGTGCCGAGAGCACGGATCGCGCCCTGCTGCTTGAACAACGCCGCCGTATCGAGCGCACGCCATTTCCCGGCCGCCTGCACGCGGGTGCCGATCTGGAAATGGATATGCCGATGCGGATCACCCGCACGCGACGTGCGATGCGACACCGCCACCGTCTGCACCTCACGCGCGGGCACGACCTCCTGCCTGCCACGAGGCCCGACACGAGTTACGGAGTGCTGGGCGACCCACCGCTGAATCTCCGCCACAGCATCCTGCTGCGCACGGTCAAGGGCATCGGAGACCTTCGGGTGCAGCGCGGCGGCGATCGACAACGACTTGGGGGTGTTGACGACCATCTCCGCGAACCGCGGCGACCCCTGCCGCCCCTGGCCGGGCAGTCGCGGTATGCCCATCGACTCGCCCGCGACCGGGTTCACCCAGTCCACCCATCCGGCGTAGGTCTCCGGATCGAGCCCGAGAGCAGCGGTGACGTTGCCCTCACTGTCGAGGGTCGTGAACTGCGCGACAGAGGCGTCGTCGCCGAGGTAGTAGTCATCGGCGCGGGAACGGTCAGCCTCGACATAGCGGCGCGCATCGGCTCCGGTTCCCCGGAACAGGATCACGCCGCCATGCATAAGGACCACCACCTTGATGTTCTCTAAATAGGAGAACTCTGTATCTACAACGGTAGCGTACGTCCATTCAGATGAACACTGCGATGTCTCAGGGCATCGTGGACACGTCGCTGAGGGGAGCGCACCGGGTGGTTGTTTCGATCGGGTGTTGATGTCACACTTCGTCGCTCCGAAGCAACGGAGATCATGGAAGGTGTTCACGTCTGCCGTTCGGGTGGTCTGTGAGGAGAGGGAGTGGCGTGAAGAAGTTCTCGACGTTCTTCAAGGAGAACTATTCCTTCGTCGTCGGCGTTGCCGAACGTCGCCTCGGCTCCGTCCAGGATGCCGAGGAGGTCGCGACGGAAGAGTTCCACCTCGCGTGGCAGCGCTACCAGGCAGGCGAACCGCTCAGTGTGCCGTGGCTGTACGGGGTGGTACGGCACCTGATCGGGGACGAGTATCGGCGGCGCGGGAGGCGTGCTGAGTTGCAGCGCCAGCTCAACGAAGATTTCGCGTTGAGCATCCCGGTCTCCGATGACCTGTACGCGGATGTGCGGGACGCGGTCGAACGTCTCCCGCTGATGCACCGGGAAGTACTGAAGATGACCTACTGGGAGCGGCTCACCGCGAGGGAGATCGCCGCAGTACTCGACGTCAACAGCGCTGCCGTTCGGGCCAGGCTGATGCGAGCCAGACGTCTCCTGCGCACCGCGCTGAGCGACATACAAGATCGAGCCGGTAGGGAGGTGCCCACTCGTGAATGATCTCCTGAGCAGCCTGCTTCGCGCCGCAGACCCCGGGACCGTGAAACGCGGTGACCCGCTCTCCGCGCTCGGTTTGCGCGAACTCGCCGCCTACGAGGCACGGGAAGCGGCTCTCGCGCGCTCGTCACGAAGCAACTCGATCTCTTCCCCCCGTCGTCAGGTGTGGCGGCCCATGCCATTGGCCGCCGGGGGCGCGTTCCTCGTTCTGCTGTTCGTTGTCGTGTTCGCGGCGACGAGTGTCCTGCGTCCCGCTCCGGCGGTAGCGGCGACCCCGCCTCTTCTCGAACTGGCGTCGGTCTCGCAGTCGGCCCCTGAGCTGTTGAAAGAGATGGAGAACATGCGTCGCAAGGGGCAGCCTCCCGGCATGACGATCCGGGCGCAGAGCTGGGCGTTGAACACCTCGATCGGTGAGGACGGCATGATCGAGTCCTCGGTGGTGGAGCCGCAGTGGAGCGAGACGACTTTCCTACCCGACGGGAGTGTCCGCTACCGGCTCGTCACCGCCGATCCGTTCCCCGGTCAGAACGATGACACTCTGCCCGAACCTGGCACGGTTCTCGTGGACGAGGTGTTCCTCCCCGGCGACTGGGACACCCCGGTAGATGAAGCACCTCCCACCGGCGTCGGTGACGTGGCCGCCTACCTGGCCACGCTGACCGGCGCGGACACGCTCACCGGGGGTCAGGCGATCCGCGAGATCAGCACGATCGTGTCGAACACCCTCCTGACCCCCGAGCAGGAAGCGGCGCTCATCGGGTACTTGAACACGCTGGGCGGCATCCAGGTGTCAGGCTCCACAACGGATCGGCTGGGCCGGGTCGGGATCGTGTTCAGTGCGACGGACCGTGACCCCGAGCAGTTCGAAGACCGGCTGATCATCTCCCCGAGCAGCGGGCAGATCCTCGCAACCGAGACCCTCTACATCGGCTCCGACCGCACCGACATCGCATCCCCGGCCGTCATCGACTACACCGCCTGGGAACGCTGACTTCCCGACCCCTGCTACACCTTCACCGACAGAACGGATACCCGATCCATGCACCACCCCCGTACCCTTCTCACCGTCGTGCTCGCGCTCGTCCCGCTCGTCACCCCGGCCGAAGCTTCGGCCGCAACACCATCCATAACTCCGATGCAAGAGCAAGTGGAGGACGTCATCGACGAGCACGGCGGCGTGCAGACCGGATGGAACGAGGTGACCTGGGATGATGGGGCGATCATCCTCACCATCGCCCGGGAGGACAGCATCAAGGCGGGAACGATCAGCGCGCGGGCAGCGACGGCGTCGGCGGCGCGGGACAACTGCGCGGCCGGGAAATACTGCGCTTACGGGAAGGCGGGCTACGGCGGCAACAAGCTCACCTACTCCTCCTGCCCCGCAACCCACACCTCCTTCAGCATCATCGGGTCCCCACGTTCCATCAAGAACAACCGCACCTCGGGCACCGTCAAGGCCTACAACGGCAGCACGCTGAAGAACACCCTGACCGCAGGCAAAGGCAACTCGAACACCAGCGGCATTACGAAGATCACGTGTGCGTGACGCTTCGCGCACTATTGCTCAGCGCGACATCCTGAAGCACGGGCTGGGGCTCAGCGGGATGAGCTGATCGGCCGCTGAAGGCGCTGGGCGCAAGTTCATGTGCTGTCGATGTCACACATGACCTTTCCCGAACAACGTCAAGAATGACCGCGGTCACCTCTCCGGTGCATCCAAGGTCATGGCCGAGCTTCCCAGGAAGCCAGAGCCTTCCCGCTCAACACCGACACCTGAAAGGTGCCCATTGTGACAGCTTTGCGCAAGCTCCGACCCATCGCGCTCACGACAGCAGCAGCCGTCGTGAGCGCCCTCCTCATTGCATCCCCTGCCCACGCCGAAGACACCGCATCCGTGGATGAGGCGTCCGCGACTGCTCTCAGCATCGCGGATCAGCAGAATGCCACACTGTCCGGGAGCGCCCCGTTCTCCGAGGAGGACGGTGTCTTCGTCACCGATTCGGGCGTCGCGATCGACGGCGACGTCCTGCTGCTTGGTGAGGGTTACCCGAACATCGTCCTTCCCGCCGCTGATAGCGTCGCGGGCGAGACGACCGCGGACGGAACTGTTGTCTTCGCGGATGCGGGTCCAGGGCTGGATGTTGTCGTGGAAGCGGCCGGGGATGGCGTCGCACGGGTATTGACCGTCGCCGACGAGGACTACAGCGATGACCCTGAGCACCGCTACTCCTACGAAGTCGATCTCCCTCAGGGCGCGATCCTGGAACAGAGCGACACCGGAACCGTCTTTGTTCTCGCGCCTGCATCGGAGAGCACCGAGGATGCCGCTGTCGATCTCGCAGAGGTGCTCCCGCCCGAGGACGCTGAAGGTCCGGAGCCGGAGCCCGTCCTTGCAAGCGATGATGAGATCGCGACCGAAGAGGAACTGGCCGGAGATTTCGATGTGCCTGCTGGTTGGGAGGTTGTCGGCGCGTTCCAGTCGGCATGGTCGGCAGACGCTACCGGCGCATCCTTGCCGACCCACTACGAGGTCGATGGGAACACTTTGACGCAGGTTGTCGATACGACAGGTGCGCAGTTCCCGGTCGTTTCCGACCCCATCCCGCTCGTTGTTGTCGGCCTGGCTGCGATCGCTCGCGCGCTCCTGCCCGCCCTCCTGCGTCAAGGCGCTAAGGCGCTTGCGACCCAGACGATCAAGGCGGGAGTGAAAGCCACGACGAAGGGCGGATACAAGACCTTCGCGGCCTTCAAGAAGGACATCGCCGGGTCCACACCCAAGGGCAACCAGTGGCACCACATCGTCGAGCAGTCCAACATCAGCAAACGCGGCTGGGACGCACGTTGGGTGCATAACCGCAACAACCTCGTGAGCATCCCCAAGGAAGTCCACCAGAAGTGCGTCAACAGCTGGATGGCGAAGAAGAACGTCAGCAAGTTCGGTATCAAGTCCGGAAACAGCACGATGCGCCAGACTGTCCACAAGCTCAGCTTCTCCAAGCAGCATGAGATCGGCTTCGCCCTGCTCAAGCACTGCGGCGTAACGTTCTAGCCTCGCCCACGGAGTCGGCCCGTTCGGAAGGATACGACCATGACCCAACTGCCCCGCACCCCCGTCACTGCCGCGTCGCGTGAGCGGATCGTCGCCTGGCTGAACTCACCCCAGATCGGGGCCGGGTTTCTCGCCGACGAGGTGAAGTTCTCGCTGCTGCTGCTCGACCAGTACGAGGCGGGCAAGGATCGCATCCTCGCCGAACGGGCCGAACTCGGCGAGCTCTCCTGGCTCGGCGGCCCGGCACTAGGACCGATCGAATGGCCTCACAACCGCGATGGTGAGCCGCTCGCGCACATAGCCACGATCCTGCTGAGCGAAGCGCAGGCGCTCATCGAGTCGCCCGACTTCATCGAGTCGGACTGGCCTGAATCCGCTCCCCGCCTGCCCGAGACCGGGTACCTGGAGGTGTTCCACCACTTGGGCACCTACGGCAACCCCGAAGACGACGGCACCGGCGGCTGGCTCGTCCGCCACGTCCCGTTCGATGAGGAGACTGTTCCGCCTCTGGTCGACGCCCCTGACGACCTCGACGTGCCGCAGGAGGTATGCCAGCCGGTGCTTCTCGCGGCCGGGTTCAGCGTTCCTTCCGCCGTCGACTTCGTAGACGCCGACGAGACGGTTTTCGACGCGGCCGAGCGGGTCGAGGAGGAGACCAACGCGGCGTGGACGGCATGGCGTCGCGGCGTTGAGAAGGTGAACGAGCCGGTGTTCCCCGTCTCGCATCTCTACGGGCACAGTGACTCCGGCACCGAGTACGCCCACGATATTCTCCACGAGGTTCGTCCGTTACGCGATGACATCGACTCGCATGTGCTCGTGCTGTCGGTGGAGAGTTGGACGCACTTCGAGGGCTGGTTCGGCGATGCCGGGAACTTTGAGGTCTGGATGCGCGCTAGCGACCTGACCGAGCGCCGCTTCAACCAGGCATGGTGCATGATCCGCACCGACCACTGAGGACTGAAGTGGCCGAGGTTCGTGCAGGAACGAGCGGTCACTCAACACCACGACGGCTGCGCTGTAACTCCGCCCGAACCTGCATCCGTTCGGTACGCACGTCGTCACCGGGTCTTGGCCCACACCGTGCCCCGGTGAACGCCGAACCGTTTCGCGAGTGCGGTCACGTTGACGCTGTGCTCGCGAGCTGTTCGACCGCTGCCTCGCTGAACTCGCCCCAAGACCGCGGTCAGGTTCTTCGCCGACGATGTGAAGCTCTCGCTGCTGCATCAGGGGTCCGTTCCTTGCTGACCGCCCTGCGCCCGGGTCGCGTCGCGAAAAGTGCTAAGGAAAGTGCTAAGGAACCTGTAGGTCGGGGTATCGCGGTGGAGTCATCCACAGGTCACATGCCCCAGATCGTTGATTTTACGCGGCAGAACGCCCTGCCGGGATTCACGGCGCGAGGGGGGCGAGGTCAGTTCAAGTCCCCCCTCGCGCACACACGTGATGTCGCAAGATATCCAAAACAAATGAACCCCCGGATACTGGGGGTTCATTTGTTTTTGCGGGGTGGACCGAGGCCCACCCCGTGTCTTCTACTTCCGGCGCCGACGAGCCGGTGCCGCGTCCGTATTGACCGCGGCGTCCTCCCACGCCGTGGCGTCGAGGTTGAGGCCGGGGAACTTCGCCGGATCGAAGACGGGCTTATCGACGCCGGATTTGAGTTGCTCGGTGTAGTCCTTGACGACGCCCAGAGCGGTGGGCAGCAGCATGAGGATCGCGGTGAGGTTGGCAAGCGCCAGCAGCCCCATGAGCGGGTCGGAGAAGAAGAACACCGCAGTGGCTCCGGGAGCGATTGCCCCCACGAGCACGATCGCGATAACCGCCCACCGCAGGATGTGCGTGGCGATTTTGCTCGGAATGAGCTCTCGCAGGGCTGTTTCACCGAGGTAGTAGTTGTACATAATCGAGCTGAACGAGAACAGCAGAATCGCGAGGGTGAGCACGTACATCGTCCACTCGCCACGGCCGGCTGTCAGAGCGTTCTGAGTGACCACGATGCCGTCGGCGTCCTCGTTCCCGGGCTGGTAGACCCCGCTCAAGAGGATCATGAACGCCGTCGCCGAGCATCGCGGGCACTTCGGTGACGTTGATGGCGATGACGATGAGTGCCAGGAGAAGGTAGACGAACGCCATGATGGGCATGATGACGTCGGCGACCTTTGCGATGCGCTGGATGCTTCCGTAGACGATGAAGCCGGCGATCGCAGCCATGACGATTCCGGTGATCCACCGGTCGACGCCGAGGCTGTTTCGGCAGCCCCCGCGATGGTGTTGGCCTGGAACGCGTTGAAGCCGAGGGCGAAGGAGGCCAGGAGGCAGCTGGCATAGATCACGACGAGCCAGTTGAAGCTCTTACCCAGCCCGTGCCGGATGTAGGTGGCCGGTCCGCCGCGGAAGGATCCGTCGGGCAAACGGCGCTTGTAGGTCTGCGCGAGTGTGCACTCGACAAGGCTCGTCGCCATGCCGACCAGCGCGATCATCCACATCCAGAACACGGCCCCGGGGCCGCCGAGCGTGATGGCCACGGCCACACCGCCGATCACCCGCCACATGCGGCCGAAGTAGCGCAACTGGATGAACTTCGTCGAGACCGTGAAGATGATGCCGAAAACCACCAACATCGGGATGAGTGACCGTCTCCAGGTGAAGCTGTCGACTCAGCAACTGACCAATGTGCGGCAGGTTGGTCTGCTGAGCGTGCCTCTGACGACCGTGTCGGAGACGGGGGCGCGGGTGTCGTGAGGCCGAATGGTTCTCCTACCCCAACACCCCTGCGTGGAGGGCGCGGAGAACCGCCTGTGTGCGGTCGCGGGCCTGCAACTTCATGAGGACCATCGATACGTGGTTCTTGACGGTTCCTTCGGCCAGATGCAACATCTGAGCAATTTCGCGATTGCTGTAGCCGCCGGCGATGAGGTGCAGAACATCGGTCTCTCGCTCGGTGAGGCGCTCGATCGGCCCTCCGGAGTCCGCCGGATCGGGTGCCGTGGAGACGGCCTTGATCAGACGTTCCGTCATCGCGGGCTGGAGCAAGGTTCCCCCGCTGGCGACGGTGCGGATCCCCCCGACGAGCTGCTCGAGGGTGACATCCTTGAGCAGGTAGCCGCGAGCTCCCGCGCGCATGGCGCCGAGAACGAGCTCGGCATCGTCGAAGGTCGTGAGGACGAGGACAGGCACGGTAATGTCCGCCGCACGCATCGCTTCGAGCGTCGCGATACCGTCCATCCCCGGCATGCGAAGGTCGAGGAGAACCACATCGGGGGAAACCTCGGCGATCTTCTCCAGCGCTTCCGCCCCGTCAGAGGCTTCCGCAACAACGTCCACCTCGTCGCTGATCCCGAGGAGACCGCGGATTCCTTGACGGACAAGTGTCTGATCGTCGACGATGATCACCCGAACGCTCATACGGGCACCTCCACCCGAACCTCGAAACCGCCGCGTGTTCCTCGCCCAAAGCTGGCGGTACCGCCCAACGACTCCGCGCGCTCGCGCATACCGCGGAGACCGTTTCCGATGTCGAAGCGAGTCGGCCCCCACCCGTCGTCAACGGCGCGTAGAACGATCGACCTTCCTTCTTGTGTCAGTGTGAGCGTCAGTGTTGTCGCCGATTCTGCGTGGCGAACAGCGTTGGTGACGATCTCCTGCGTCGCCCGGACGAGCGCCGTTGTGCTTGCGTCGGATGATGGAACGTCTGGATCAACCGTCAGAATGACTTCCGGCGTTGACACTCCATCGATCGCCGCCCGCAGGGCGTTCTCCAGTGATCCGCGCTCCTCGCGCAGCTGGGAAACGACGTCGCGAACATCGCGGAGGAGATCCTTCGCGATCGCCCGTGCACCAAGAACGTGCTCGCGCGCCGGTTCCGCCGTTTGATGCGAAGCGATTTCGAGTTCGAGGGCGAGGGCCGTGAGCTGGTGGCCGACGACATCGTGCAGATCGCGCGAGATCCGTAGCCGTTCCTCCGCGCGCGTCGACTGTTCGAGGAGGGCGTTCGTGGCTGCCAACTCGATGTGTGCGCTCTGTAACTTTCGTTTTGCCCGCTCTTGTGATCGCCAGGTGAACACCGTCATCACCGAAACGAGCTGGATCGCCAGGTAAAACACCGAGTTGAGCGCCTGGTTCTCCAGCGAGCTCTCGGATGTCGCCACGAAAATCGTTGCGGTGTTGAGAGCGATGACGAGCCCCGTGCCCCAGGCGGGCAGAACATAGCAGCTCAGTGCGGCGCCGAACACGAGAATCACGGCGACGAATCCCATGCCGCCATCGAGCAGCAGGACGGCGGCGAGCGCACACGCCTGCTGGATGGAGAAGGTCGTCAGGGTAAGCGCGCGCGACGGATGCCCAGACAGGATTGTCGTGAAGAAGTACCCGGCGAGGAAGCCGCAAAACACCGCGACCCAGACCCACGGTGGGCCGAGCGTCACAGCGCTACCCTGCGCCATCAGCACGATGACGGGGAGAGCAATCGCGACGCACAGCAGCATCACGAGGCCCACGACGATCAGACCGGAATGAAGGCGTCTCACACAGCAACGCTATCGAGGAACGCAACAGCCCGCCCCTGCCAGAAGTCATGGTCGGAGGTCATGACCGGCGGCACGCGCACGCCACGGGGCGCGGAACGGACGATGGGGGAACCAAACACACACGAGAGGAACCCCCATCATGATCCCCGCCATTGAGGTGCAAGGGCTCACCAGGTCATACCGCGGCCGGCCCGTTCTGCGCGGCGTCGACCTTGCGGTGCGCGAGGGCGAAACCCTCGGCATCTTGGGCCACAACGGTGCCGGCAAGACAACCCTCGTCGAAACGATCGGCGGCCTCCGCAAACCGACAAGCGGGTCCGTTCGCGTGCTGGGCCTCGACCCCATCGCCGATCGCGATCGGGTTCGCGGAGTTCTCGGCATGCAGCTGCAGAACTCGATGCTGCACCACGCGCTGTCGGTCAGGGAGAACCTGCGCCTGCACCGCTCCTTCTACCGAAGCGGCGAAGACCCGGACGCTCTGATTGAGCGCCTCGGCCTGACGGCGGTACGCGGAACCCACGCGCAACGGCTCTCGGGCGGACAACAGCAGCGATTGTCCGTCGGCGTCGCCCTCATTGGGCGGCCGCGGGTTCTCATCCTGGACGAGCTCACAACCGGCCTTGACCCCGAAGGGCGCAGGGGAATCTGGCGGCTGATTGAACAGCTGCAGGCCGATGGCGTGACGATTCTGCTCGTCAGCCACTCGATGGACGAGGTGGCTCGGCTCTGCCGGCGCGTGATCATGCTCGACGCCGGCCGCATCCTCACAGAGGGAAGCCCGGAAGCTCTGCGCGAGCAGACCGGAGCAGAAGATCTGGAAGAAGCGTTTCTCGCCCTGCGTCAGGGAACGCGCGACACGGGAGAAACATCATGACCACCACCGGATACGACATTCCCCGTCAGAAACCACCCGGGATCGGAGCCTGGGCGCAGCTGACCCTGTCTGAGATCAAGAGCGTCATGCGTGATACAGCTGGCCTTGTCGTTCCCATCGGGATGCCGAGCCTGTTTCTCGTCGTGCAGGGCTTCTCCACCAGCGAGGAGACGCTCCCGTTTGCGGGCGGGCGGTCGGTTCTCGAGGTGTACGTTCTGCCGCTCATGCTGGTGATGGTCGTGGCGCTGATTGGCGTTGTCAACATGCCCTCTTTCCTCGCGACGTACCGCAAGGAGGGCCTTCTGAAGCGTCTGGCCGCAACACCAGCCAGGCCCGCCATGGTGCTTGTCGCCCAGGTCATGACCTCGGTTGTCCAAACGCTTCTCGGGGTCGGCATTGCGCTCGGCATCTCCGCGGCGATGTTCGGGCTGATCGGCCCCGAACGTCTCCTCGCCACGATTGGCGTGTTCCTGCTGATCTGCGCCGCGATGTACGCCGTCGGCATGATGGTCGCGGCATTCGCGCCAACGCCCAACGCCTCCGTTGCCATCGGATTGGTCGCTTTCTTCCTGTTCGGCGCGCTCGGTGGGCTCTTCGGCGGCGCCGATGCGCTGCCCGACCAGATCCGGATCATCGGCGAGTGGACGCCGTTCGGCGCCGGAGCCACCGCCCTCCAGAGCGCATGGATCGGCGAAACAGTGCCCTGGCAGACACTCACAGCGCTCGCCGCAGCGACGGTGATCGGAGCGCTGTGCGCCATCCGCTTCTTCCGCTGGTCCCGGTGACGGATCATCCCAGGGCAAGCGGGTAGCGTGGGGCGCATGTCTGACGCCCAGCTGCCCGAGGTCGTCCGCGTCGCACGGGACCTCATCCGGTACGACACGACGAACTATGGCGGCGGCAACGCAAAAGGTGAACGCGAAGCCGCCGCCTACGTTGTCACCTACCTTGAGGCCCTCGGGCTGGAGACGCAGACGTACGAACCCGTTCCGCGCCGGACGAACGTTGTGGCGCGCGTCGCTGGAGCGAACCCCCACAAACCGGCTCTCGTCCTCCACGGGCATCTCGACGTGGTTCCCGCCGTTGCGGAAGACTGGTCGGTCGACCCGTTTGCCGGGGTGATCCAGGACGGGATGCTCTGGGGACGCGGCGCCGTTGACATGAAGAACATGAACGCGATGATTCTCACGGCCGTGGCGGAGCTGCTGCGTGCGGGAGAGAAGCCCGAGCGTGACCTTATCCTGGCGTTTTTCAGTGACGAGGAGAACGGCGGAGTCGAGGGATCGGCCCGTGTTGTTGCCGACCGCCCGGAGTGGTTCGACGGAGCAACGGAAGCGATTAGCGAGGTGGGCGGCTACTCCATCCCGGTGGGGGAGCAGTCGGCCTATCTGTTGCAGGTGGGGGAAAAAGCCCTCATGTGGATCACGCTCACGGCGCGCGGACGCGCGGGGCACGGAAGCCGCGTGCACCCCGATAACGCCATCACCCGGCTGACTGATGCGGTTACTCGGCTGGGCCGCACAAACTGGCCAGTCGAGCTGACTCGGACAACAACCCAGCTTCTCGCCGGGATGAGTGAGATCTGCGGCGCCGATCCGTCGGATCCGGACCAGGTTGCTACAGCCGCCGGTCCCGCCGAGGCGTTTCTGGCCTCCTCCTGGCGCACCACAACCAACCCCACGGGCCTCGCCGCCGGCTATAAGCACAATGTGATTCCCGATGCGGCCACCGCAACTGTTGACGTGCGGGTGTTGCCGGGGCAGGAAGATCGCGTGCTGGCCGAGATTCAGCAGATCGTTGGCGACGACATCGAGATCGGGATGTTCCACCGTGACATCGGCCTGGAGATTCCGTTCGAGGGCGAGCTGGTTGATGCCATGGTGGCAGCGCTCGGCCGTCATGACCCCGGTGTTCCCGTTCTGCCGTATCTGCTCGGCGCCGGTACCGACAACAAGTCGCTCGCCGAGCTGGGAATCGCCGGATACGGTTTCGCTCCGCTGAAACTTCCCCGTGAACTCGACTTCACCGGCATGTTCCATGGCGTCGATGAGCGTGTCCCGCTGGATGCTTTGGTCTTCGGCCAAAAGGTCCTGGCCGACCTCATCCGCTCGTACTGAGCTTTTCCCTGTCCGTTACGAGAGATTGACAACCGTATATGCAGATCTTCGAGGCGATCATCCTCGGCCTGGTTCAAGGGCTGACGGAATTCCTCCCTGTGTCCTCCAGCGCTCACCTGCGCGTCGTTGGCGAATTCCTGCCATCAGCCGCCGACCCCGGAGCGACGTTTACGGCGATTACCCAGATCGGCACGGAAATCGCTGTTCTCGTCTACTTCGGCCCGAAGATCTGGCGGATCATCAAGAACTGGGGCCTGGCGGTTGCCGGGAAGATCCCGATGAGCGATCCGGACGCACGGCTCGGCTGGCTGGTGATTCTCGGCTCGATTCCGATCGGTATTCTCGGATTCACGCTGCAGGAGTACATCCGAGATGCGTTCCGCAACCTGTGGATCGTTGCCGCCGTTCTCATCGGCTTCGGCATCATCCTCGGTATGATTGACCGTTTTGCGTCTCGTCGGCGCGTGATAGACGATGTCACTTACCCGCACGGTCTGACGATCGGAATCGCGCAGGCGCTCGCTCTGGTACCGGGCGTTTCGCGCTCCGGCGCGACGATCTCGATGGCGCGCGGCCTGGGCTACGATCGCAAGTCCGCCGCGGAGTTCGCCTTCCTCCTTGCCATCCCCGCTGTCATGGGATCAGGATTGTTCGAACTACGCCACGGTCTGCAGGAAGGTTCCGTCGGCCCCTATGGGTGGACAGGCGTCATCATCGCGACCGTCGTTGCCGGAGTCGTCGGTTGGCTGGTCATCGCTTACCTCATGCGCTACCTGGAGCGCGGCAGCTTCATGCCGTTCGTGATCTACCGCGTCGTCATCGGCTCGGTCATCATGGTTCTTCTGGCCATTGGCGTCCTGACGCCGTATGGCGGAGCCTGATTCGCGGGAGAGCGATCGGAAGATGACGGCGGGGTCTGGCTGAGAGCGAGCCAGACCCCGCCGTCATCACTATCGGCCCTTGCCTGGGCCCTTGTCGTCGCGGAGATACCGTTCGAATGCGCGCGCGATGGCATCGCCTTTGGCCTCGGGGGAGTCCCACGTATCACGCGTCTCCTCGAGCTGACGGATGTAGTCGGTCATCTCGTCGTCTTCGGCTGCAGCGGCATCGACCGTCGCCTCCCATGCAGCGGCATCCGCGGGCAGCGATCCGAGGCCGATCTCGTGTCCCGAAATCTCCGAGAGCTTCTCGAGCAGCGCCAGAGTGGCTTTTGGTGACGGCGTCGCCCCCGCAACGTAGTGGGGAATACTCGCCCACATCGAAACGGTCGGAATGCCGGCATCCTGCGCAGCCGCCGCGAGCACGCCGAGAATGCCGATCTGGCCCTCGTAGCGACTACGGTCGATATCGAGGTTCGTACGCAAGAGATCGTCGTCGCTGGAACAATGGACGGCGATCGGCCGCGTGTGCGGGACATCGCTCATCATTGCGCCGATGGTGACGAGGCCCGTGACATCGTCAGCAAGCATGGCGTCGATGAAATCAGCCGTGAACGCGCGCCACGCGCGTGCAGGTTCGACGCCCTTCAAGGTCCAGAAACCGCGGGGATCGCGAGGTCGATGCAATGTCGCTTCCGGCCACTCGAGCAGACGGCGTCCATCGGCGCCGCTACGCACCGTTGGGCGCGTGTACTGAAAGTCAAAGAACAGCTCGGGGTCGACCGATGCGATTTCTGCGCTCGGGTACTCCTCACGGATTCGCTTCACCGCCGAGGATGCGGCTTCGCCCGCATCATTCCAGCCGTCGAACGCGGCGACGGCGATTCTCGGTCCGAGCGCCTGCTGCGTGCTGAAATCCACCGAGCTCCCTCCCGTTCACGTATCTGACCAGGGTAGACCCATCGGGCTGATCTAGGCTTGTGCGGTGACTCCAAACGATGCGTCCTGCGACCTGCCCCTCGGTTTCCCCCGGGCGGTTCTCTGGGACATGGACGGGACCATCATCGACAGCGAGCCGTATTGGATCGCCGCGGAAACGCCGCTTGTTGAACGCTTCGGCGGCACGTGGACGCACGAAGACGCGCTGCAGCTGGTGGGCAACTCCTTGGAGACCTCAGGCGCCATTCTGCAGAGCGCGGGTGTGCAGATGGACATCCCGGACATCGTGGAATACCTCACCGACGAGGTTCTTCGGCAGATGGCAGAGAGCGGTCTTCCCTTCCGGCCCGGCGCCCAGGAGCTCCTCCGCTCGCTTCGCGCCGCGGGAGTGAAAACGGCGATCGTGACCATGTCGCGACGCCGGATGGCGCAGCGCGTTGCTGATCTGTTCACATTCGACGCATTCGACGCTGTTCTCGGCGGAGACGATGTTGCGCGCCCGAAACCGTTCCCTGATCCCTATCTCGCCGGCGCCGCAGCGCTGGGCGTCGATATTCGTGACTGTGTTGCGATCGAAGACTCTCCGACGGGTCTGCGTTCGGCAATCGACTCGGGGGCCGTGACGCTCGGCGTTCCGCACTTCGTAAGCCTTGACGGGGTGGGCGCCGATGCTCTCTGGCCGAGCCTCGCTGACACGAACGCATCAGACATCGCCGCGTTGTTCACGCGCGTGCGTCAGGCAGAGGACGTCATCCGATGACCATGATTCCCCGCGGGCCGTTCCGCTACGGCGACCGTGTGCAGCTGACCGGACCCAAGGGCAAACTGCACACCATCACGCTCCGTGACGGCGGTGAACTTCACACGCACCAGGGCGTTCTGCTCCATGCCGATATCGTTGGCCAGCCCGACGGTTCGGTTGTGCGCAACACGCATGACCACGAGTACCTCGCGCTTCGACCGCTCTTGCGCGACTTCGTGATGTCGATGCCCCGCGGTGCGGCCATCGTGTATCCGAAAGACGCCGGTCAGATCGTCACCCAGGCGGATATCTTCCCCGGGGCTGTTGTCGTCGAAGCGGGCGTCGGGTCGGGCGCGCTGTCGATGTCCCTTCTGCGAGCCGTCGGCGAGAATGGGTTTCTGCACTCGTTCGAGCGCCGCGAGGAATTCGCCGAGGTTGCCCGCGCCAACGTCGAGACGTTCTTCGGTGGCCTCCCCGAGCAGTGGGAGATTCACTTCGGTGATCTTGCCGACGCACTGCCCCGTGACATCACCGATGGCACCGTCGACCGAGTCGTGCTCGACATGCTCGCGCCCTGGGAGGTGTTGCCCGCCGTCAGCGATGCGCTCGCTCCCGGCGGCGTCGTGCTGTGTTACGTCGCCACGGCGACACAGCTCAGCCGCACATCAGAATTCCTCCGTGACATGGGGAGCTTCACCGAGCCGGAGGCCTCCGAGACCATGGTGCGTGGATGGAACGTTGACGGCCTGAGCGTCCGCCCGGATCACCGGATGGTCGGGCACACGGGCTTTCTCATCTCGGCGCGCAAGCTGGCACCCGGCGCCGTGCCGCCCGAGGTCAAGCGTCGTGCGTCGAAACGCAGTTACACCGACCACGATCAGGAAGTGTGGACGCCCGGAGCCGTCGGTGATCGTGAGATCACGGATAAGAATCTGAGAAAGCGCATTCGTGAGGCCGAGAAGGCCGCAGGCGGCGCGCGCGAGGCGGCAGCGGCTCGCCAAGCCGATGCTGAGGGCGCGTCAGCTGCGCAGAGCGACATCCCCTAGACTGACGCGGTGCGCAAGACGACAGCAGTAGCCTCCGTGATCGGCATGTCCGCCCTCGCCCTCGTCGGGTGCTCTTCGGCCGCCGTTACTCCCGAATCATGTGGCCGCGTGGCAAACACATCCCCGACGCTTCTAAGTGCGTTCGAGGTGTCTGACCAGGTAGGAACACCGCCAACGGCGTCCTTCCCGAAGCCGTTTGTGGCGGCATCGCCCGAGCATATGGACGTGGTGACGGGCAGCGGGGCTGTTATCGAGTCACTCGACCAGGCGGTGTACTTCGACCTCACACTTTTCGATGGTGTGACGGGTGTTGCCGTGCCGTTTACGGGGTACACGGACGAAGACTGGCGAGTGTCGAACCTCGGCGCGCTGATCGCCGAGGTGCCCGGCCTGGAAGACGCCTTTCTGTGCGCAAGCGAAGGATCGCGCGTTGTCGCAGCGCTCGGCGCCGAGGGCGGTTCAGAAGCGCTGTCCATGTCGGCGATGCAGGCAACGGGACAGCTCATCGACCCGGCTCACACGATTGCGGTTGTCGACATCAACCGCGTGCTCCCCGCGTCGGCGGATGGCTCTCCCGTGTACAACGCCGGCCACGGAATGCCGTCGGTGATTCGTACGCCCGCTGGTGTCCCGGGTGTCACGGTTCCCCGTGGGGCTGCCCCGTCGGAGACCCGAACACAAACGCTCCTCAAGGGCGATGGTGATGAACTGGGCGCTGATGAGGTCTTCATCGGCCAGATTCTGACGGTTCAGTGGGACACCGGACGTGTTGTGTCGTCGACCTGGGCTGACGAAGCCCTGCAGGTGTCTCCCGTCGAAAACCTGCCGGAGGACGTGCGCGGCGCTGTGATTGGCGCCACCGCCGGCTCGCAGGTGATGACGGTCGTTCCCGATGCTGATCACGGCGCACTCGTCTACGTGATCGACATTCTCGGAACATCCGACATGCCGGCTATGTGACAACGCGTATGGCGCGGATTCCTGCCGAAGAACGGCTCATGAATCTCACGGTTGCCCTTTTGGGCACCGAGATGGGGCTCACCCGCGCGCAAATCTACGCCTCGGTTTCGGGATACTCAGAACGGATCCTCGAAGGCCGCGACGAGGCGACCTTGGAGCGGATGTTCGAGCGCGACAAAGAAGCGCTCACGAGCCTGGGCATGCCGCTGGAACTTGTCGGAAACGTCAGCAATCCGCGCGACATGCGCGAGGCGCGGTACCGCATCCCGCGGCACGACAGCGCGCTCCCGGAGGATCTCGAGTTCACGGCCGTCGAACTGGCTCTTCTCAGCCTGGCGGCGGATGCCTGGGGTGAGGCGACGATGTCCCGCGAGGCGCGAGCGGGAATGCGGAAGATTCGTGCTCTGGGGCTCGACGTCGACGAACCGATCCTTGGTGTGCGTCCCCGGCTCGATGCTCGCGAGGCCTCTTTCGCGCCGCTTGAACAGGCGATCGAGAGGCGCGTCGAGGTGCAGTTTGACTACCTGCGCCCCGGAATCGATCACATGCGTCGCCGCACGGTTCAGCCACGTGCCCTCGTCTTTTTCGACGGGCGCTGGCACCTTGACGCGTGGGATACCGATGCCGGGGGAGACCGCACGTTTCTGCTCGCACGAATCGTCGGCGATGTTGTTCTCACGGGCACGAGGTACGTTCTGGACGATCCCGAAGAACGCGCCGAAGAGGCTCTCGCCGAGCTTCATGCCGTTGCCGACCGCCAGCGGGCCGTTGTTGCGGTCGTTCCCGGTTCCGAAGCCGACATGCGGCTGCGGAGACGGGCGGCAGAGATCGACGACAACGGCCGTATCGTCGTGCCGTGCGTCGACCCGTACATCTTTGCGGGCGAGATCGCGTCATACGGCCCTGAAGCGACGGTCATCTCACCGGCATCTCTGGCATCGCTCGTTGCGGAGCGCCTGCGAGAAGCGATCGACGTGCACACAGGAAGCGCAGAGATCCCGCTGCACGACGTTCCGGTACAGACGACACGGCGCGCGGCGCTGGTGTCCGTCGAACGTGTGCGCATCTACCTCACCCTCGTTCCCTGGCTGATCGAGCGGGGAGAGGTCTCGGTCGCAACGGCGGCCGAGCAATTCGATGTCACGGAACGCGAGATGCGCGGGATGGTGTCGACCCTGACCCTCGTGGGCGCCCCCTCTGACGATGGCTATCCCAGCGAGATGTTCGACCTCGACTGGGACCTCTTCGAGCGCGACGACAGGATCAGCCTCACGCACACGGTGGGTATCGAACGCGTACAGCGATTTACGACCCGGGAAACCGCGGCACTCATCGCGGGGCTTCAGCTTCTGAGATCCTTGCCGGGAATTGCGGACGCCGAGCAGATCGATGCTCTTCGACGGAAGCTGACGCGGGGATCGACCGCCCCGGCGGGGATGTCGATCGTTGTTGACGATGACCAGGATCCGCTGCGAGCCGAACTTGCTCGGGCCATTGCTGAGCGCCGCCAGGTGCGATTCGCATATCGGCGGCCGGAGGGAAAGCCGATGCGCCGCACGGTCGATCCAGCGCGACTTCTGCAGTCTGAAGGGGAATGGTACCTGCAGGGTTGGTGTCATCTGCGTGAGGCACCGCGAACGTTTCTTCTCGAGCGCATGGCGGACCTGGTCGTGACAGATGATCACGCGCGCCGCGCCGACGACATCACGGCCGAACTGTTCACGCCAACGGCGGACGACACCATTGTCACGCTGCGCTTTCCGACCGAGATGCGCGTCGTTTTGGCCGACTATCTCGCCCATGCTCAGCTCACGACCGACGGCGCGTCCACAATCGCACGGATTCCCGTTGCTGACATTGGGGTGGTCAAGCGCCTAGCGTCCCGTGAGGGAGGCAAACTCGAGGTCCTCGCACCGCGTGAGGCCCGTGACCTCGCAAGATCGTGGGCCGTCGCTGGGGCGAACTTCAGCGAGACGTTCTAAACTAGCCACCACTCGACCGCAAACGACGGAGTAAGCATGCCCTTCGGAAACATGGGACCGTGGCAGATCCTCCTTATTCTGCTGATTATTCTGCTGATTTTTGGCGCTGCACGGCTTCCCGCGTTGGCGAAAAGCATGGGACAGTCCGCGCGCGCCTTCAAGGGTGAGATGAAGCAGATGAAGGAAGAGGATGCGTCAGCAAAGGCTGAGGGGTCCGCGACCGACACGTCGGCGTCTGGCGAGTCTGCTGCGCAACCGACGAGCGACACCCCGCCCTCAGAACCCAAGCCATAACCGGCCGTGGCACGTCCCCGAAAGACCGGGGGAGCCGCCGAGGAGTCGCATCTGCCGCATGAGCGCAAGATGACGCTCACGGGGCACCTGAAAGAGTTGCGCAAGCGTCTCACCATCGGCGTTATCGGCCTCGTCGTCGGCATGATCATCGCGGCATTTTTGACCACGTGGATCATCGAATGGCTGACGTTTCCGATCGAACGTGTCGCCGAACGCCTGGATGACCCGAACTTCACGAAGCTGACGTTTACCACGGTCACCGGGCCGTTCGACATGCGTCTGCGTATCGCATTCGTCGCCGGGCTCGTGATTTCTGCGCCCGTCTGGCTTTGGCAGATCTGGCGCTTCGTCACACCCGGACTCACCCGGAAAGAGTTTTGGTACTCGTTCGGCTTTATGGCCGCGGCGATTCCCTTGTTCTTCGGCGGTGTTGTTCTGGCGATCTTCCTTCTGCCAAACATCATCACGATCATGTCGACGTTCTTCCCGGACTCCGTCACGCAGGTCGCCCAGATGTTTACGGCGAACGAGTACTACAACTTCGTGTTTCGCACCCTCGTCGTGATCGGCATCGGCTTCGTCTCGCCCGTGTTCGTGGTCGCGCTGAACCTGGCCGATGTGATCCGTGCGAAGCGCGTGTTGATGTCCTGGCGCTGGGTTCTGGTCCTCTGCCTCATCTTCGGAATGTTCGCCTCTCCGCCCGCAGACATGTTCACCTTCTTCATCGTTTCCGCGATCATGTTCGTGCTGTACATGCTCGCCGGTCTGGTGTGCCTGCTCATCGACGCGCGGAAAAAGAAGAAGAACCCCGATCTGTTCGTCGAGTACGCCTGATTCTCTGCCGCTCTCAGGCAGGATGGGGTCATGGAACTTTCGCCCGCCGAGCACGACTCCGAGGCGCAAGAGCCGCGTCACCCCGTCTCGAGCCTTTTCGCCCAGTCGATGCGGTTTGACCTCGATCCTTTTCAGGTCGAGGCGTGCCGCGCTCTGGAGGACGGCTCGAGCGTTCTCGTTGCTGCCCCCACCGGCGCCGGGAAGACGATCGTCGGTGAGTTCGCGATTCACCTTGCGATGCGAACGTCAACAGACAAGGCGTTTTACACGACGCCGATGAAGGCGCTGTCGAACCAGAAGTTCCGGGAGCTTCAGGAGGTCTACGGCCCCGACAATGTCGGGCTGCTCACCGGCGATACCAATATCAACGCCCACGCCCGCGTCGTCGTCATGACAACCGAGGTGCTGCGCAACATGATCTACGCGGGCTCGAGCGCGCTCGACGATCTTCGATACGTCGTGATGGACGAGGTGCACTATCTCGCCGATCGATTCCGCGGTGCGGTCTGGGAAGAAGTGATCATTCACCTTCCCGAGCGCGTACGTCTCGTCTCGCTCTCGGCAACCGTGTCGAACGCTGAGGAGTTCGGTGACTGGCTCGGCACCGTGCGGGGCGATACTGCGGTCATCGTTTCAGAAACGCGTCCGGTTCCGTTGGAACAGCATGTTCTGGCGCGAGGCGATTTGCTTCCTCTTTTCGATGAGGGGGGCGCACGCGATAACGCGGTCAACCGTGAGCTGCTCCAGATGGGCAGGGGTCTGCCTTCCGGCGGTGGCGGCGGATCGCGCCGAAGCCGGCAGCGTTACCAGCGTCCGCCGCGCGCGGGAGGACGTCTCGATCGTGCAATGGCGGTTGAGCTCCTCCAGCGGCAGAACCTTCTCCCCGCGATCTTCTTCATCTTTAGCCGGGTGGGGTGTGATCAGGCCGTACAACAGGTTCGCCGCAGCGGTATCCGGTTGACGGATCGCGATGAGCGGCAGAAGATTCGCGCCATCGTGGAACAGCGCACGGCGGCGCTCCAAGACGAGGACCTGAGTGTTCTCGGCTACTACGAGTGGATCGACAACCTCGAACGCGGGATAGCCTCGCACCATGCGGGGCTCCTCCCGGCGTTTAAAGAGGTTGTCGAAGAGCTTTTCCGGCGCAAGCTCGTCAAGGCCGTGTTCGCGACCGAGACGCTCGCGCTCGGCATCAATATGCCGGCGCGAACCGTTGTTCTCGAGAAGCTCGAGAAGTTCAATGGCGAGGCACGGGTTCCCATTACACCGGGCGAATACACCCAGCTCACCGGCCGCGCGGGCCGCCGCGGAATCGATGTTGAGGGCCATTCGGTTGTTCACTGGACGGACGGTCTTGACCCGCATGCGGTGGCATCGCTGGCGTCACGCCGCACCTATCCGCTGAATTCCTCGTTCCGCCCGACGTACAACATGGCCGTCAACCTGATCGATCAGTTCGGTCGGCAGCAGGCACGAGAAATTCTGGAGAGCTCGTTCGCACAGTTCCAAGCTGACCGAGCCGTTGTGGGGATGGCGCGTGAGGTGAAGCAGACGGAAGAGTCGCTCGCCGGGTACCTGAGATCCATGGCGTGCGACAAGGGCGACTTTGTTGAGTACGCCGGCCTGCGCCGTGAGCTCAGCGATCTCGAGAAGAAAGACCGCAAGGACATCTCGGCGTCGAAGGCGCGCCAGGAAGAGCGCCGGAACAAGATGGCGAGCCTCAAAAAGCGCATGAAACGCCACTCCTGCCATGAGTGCGCAGACCGTGAGCAGCACGCGCGCTGGGGGGAGCGTTACTTCAAGCTCAAGCGATCCAGTGACACGATGCGTCGCCAAATCGAGAGCCGCACGGGAACAGTTGCGCGCCAGTTCGATCGCATTGTCGACGTTCTCGTCGCACTGGACTACGTCCGGATCGACGGGGATACAGCGCAGCTGACCGACAACGGCCGCACGATGAAGCGGATCTACGGCGATCGCGACCTGCTGGTTGCTGAGGCAATCCGCCGCGATCTCTGGCGGAACCTCGATGCGGCGTCTCTCGCGGCGATCGCTTGTGCCCTCGTGTACGAGCCGCGGCGTGACGAACAGAACGGTGACTTCCCGATGCCGCGCGGCGACTTCCGTGAGGCGCTCGATCACACCGAACGCCTCTGGGCAGAACTGGATGATCTGGAACAGGACCACCGCCTGCCGGGGACGTCTCCTGTTGCGGCCGGGCTTGCGCACGCGATGCACCTGTGGGCACGCGGACAGACGCTGGATCGCGTTCTCGGATCGGCCGATATGGCCGCGGGTGACTTCGTGCGCTGGGCGAAGCAGACGATCGACCTGCTCGATCAGATCTCGCTCGTCGCCGAGGGAGAGCTGGCGCGAACGGCGCGGCGTGCCCTCGATGCGGTTCGTCGAGGGATCGTCGCGTACACGGGCCTCTGATCCGCGGAGGTCAGGTGTCGTTGCGGCGGCGGAACTCGCGTTCCCATGCGCGAAGTTCGGCGCGCGCTCCCAGCCCGTCCAGCCCCATTTCAACGCGGATCGCGCTCGTGGACGTGAGCGTACGGACGTGCTCGCCGGCTTGTTCCGTCACGGCGGCGAGCACGTCCTCCACCTCGGCGATGCGGCGATCACGATCGTCCCACAGCTGGGGGTGCGCGAGAATGTCCAGCAGATAATCGGTGTCGAGAGCCGCCGTCAGCCGCGCAAGAGCAGGTGCGTACTCGTGTTCTGCGCGCCCGATGTCACCCCCGTGCGCGTCGAGGCGGCGAAACAGCACCGTGACGTTCTCGGTGAGTTCAGCGATGGCCCGAGCCACGCGAGCTGCGGCGGGGAATCGTTCCCGGGCGAGGTATATCCCGCGGAGCACCTGCAGCCGGGAGAGCTGTTCCGCGAGAGCGGGCGGAAGTCCGCCCGGTTCCCGCTCGTCCGGAGCCCCACGGTGCCTGGCCCAGAGGACGGCGACGCCGATCGCTCCGGCCAGAAGAGCAACAAGGCCGACGCCCGCTCCGACGAGGGCGGGCAGAAACAGCTCACCTCCGGGAAGTAGCTGCTCGACGTCCATGCGATCAGCCTATTGCTGCCCTGACCATCGTGTGCGCTGTCAGGGGGTGAGAGCCTCGACCGTGACAACGGCATTCTTGAACTCGGGCATCGAACTGATGGGATCCGTTTTCGCGCTTGTGAGCAAGTTCGCGCTCTCGTCACCCGCGAAATGAAACGGAAGGAACACCGTGTCGGGCCGAATATCCCGCGTGACCTTCACACGCGCTTCGACAACGCCGCGTGCGTTCGCTACCCGCACCCTTCCTCCGTCCGCGATACCGCGATCCTGCGCCGTGACGGGATGAATCTGGGCGACGATTTCCGAGTTCGCATCGTTGAGCTCCGCAACGCGGCGCGTTTGAGCCCCCGATTGATAGTGCTCGAGCAATCGCCCCGTGATGAGGTTCAGATCGGCTCCGCGCGGAGCCTCCGGAGGATGTGCGCGGACGGCGACGAGACGTGCCCGGCCATCGGCGTGCGCGAAGCGCTCCTGAAACAGACGAGGCGTGCCATCGGACCCAGCGGCGTACGGCCAGTGCGCGGCGATTCCAGTGTCGAGGAGCGCGTGGGAGAGCCCGGAGTAGTCCGACAAGCCGCCGGCCGACGCGCGTGCGAGTTCATCGAAAACTTCGGACGGATCAAGCGACCACGTTCCTGGCGCCTCGAGACGCTGTGCGAGCTCACGCAAGATCCACAGCTCGCTGCGCGCACCGTCGGGAGGAGTTACCGCCTTCCGGCGCCGGATCACCCGGCCTTCCAAGTTCGTCATCGTTCCCTCTTCTTCTGCCCATTGCAGAACGGGAAGGACGATGTCCGCCATCTGCGCCGTTTCCGACAGGAAGAAGTCACTGACGACGAGAAGGTCGAGCTTTGACAGCGATTCGCGCACCTGTGAGACGTCTGGCGCCGACACGACGACGTTCGATCCGTGCACGAGCAACATTCGAACGCCGCCCACTTCGCCGCACGATTGCAGCAGCTGCACGGCGGGGAGACCGGGCCCGGGGATGATTTCCGGCACAACACCCCAGACGCGAGCAACATGGGCGCGAGCGGCGGGATCCGTGATCTTGCGATACCCGGGAAGCTGATCCGATTTTTGTCCGTGCTCTCGTCCGCCCTGTCCGTTTCCCTGGCCCGTCAGGGTGCCGTAGCCGGAGCCTTCTCGCCCCACGAGGCCGAGAAGAAGCGCGAGATTGATCGCTGCCGTTGCAGTGTCAGTGCCGTCGGAGTGCTGTTCAACGCCGCGGCCCGTCAGGATATAGGCGTTCTTCGCCGCCGCGAGGCGGTGCGCAACGTCGCGGAGCGTCTGGGACGGGACACCCGTAACGGACTCGGTGCGTGCCGGCCACCACTGCGCAACCGACCTCTTGAAGCCGGCGAGTCCCGTTGTCCGCTCCTCGAGGTAACGTTCATCGGCGAGGCCCTCGTTGAGCACGATATGGCTGAGGCCGAGCAAGAGCGCAAGATCCGTTCCGGCGACGGGCGCGATGTGGGTACCGGCTCCATCGTTTGTGAGCCGCGCGGTTGTCGACATGCGGGGATCGACCACGATGAGCCCGCCGCGAGCGCGCGCGCCCTGCAAGTGCTGAACAAACGGCGGCATGGTGTCGCCCATGTTCGACCCGAGCACGAGGATCGCCTCGGCCGTTCCGAGATCCGCGAGAGGAAACGGAAGACCACGGTCCAGTCCGAAGGAGCGGTTCGCGGCAGCGGCAGCGGACGACATGCAGAAGCGACCGTTGTAATCGATGCGGCTGGTGCGCAGGGCGATGCGTGCGAACTTCCCCAGTTGGTAGGACTTCTCGTTGGTGAGACCGCCGCCGCCGAAGATTCCCACGGCATCCCGGCCGCTGTCCGCCTGAATACGGGTTGCCGTGGTCGCGATGCGATCGAGCACCTCATCCCATGAGGCCTCAGCGAAAGAGCCATCGGGCTGTTTGACGAGGGGAGAGGTGAGACGGTCTCCCCGAGAGAGAAGCTCGGCGGACGTCCACCCCTTTTTGCAGAGGCCGCCGCGGTTGGTGGGGAACTCGCGCCCAGAGACCTCCACGGGCAGACGTTCTCCCGGCGTTGCAGTGAGTGTCATGGCGCACTGCAGCGCGCAGTACGGGCAGTGGGTGTCGGCTGTCGGGGCGGTGAGGGGCTGCGATGTCATGCGGAGGCCACCTCACGCTGCGCCAGCAGCTCGGAGATACGCACGCGGCACCCGCCACACCCCGTTCCCGCGCGGGTGCAGCTTCCGACCTCTTCGACCGTTGTGCACTCGTGCTCCGCAACCGCGTCTTCGATCTGTCCTGCCGTGACCGCGTTGCACATGCAGACGGTCGCGTCGCGGCCTTCGGCGCGCGGCAGTGTCTCGTCGGCGGCATCGAGGCGGAGCAGAAGCGAGCGATCGCTGGGCAGTTCGCCCCGTCGCTGATACAGGACGCTCAGCTCGGCAGCCGCGCGCGGCTGACCCACGGCGACGAACGCGTCGAGCACACCGTCCGTTGTGGACATTTTGACGTACGTCCCGTGCTGCGGATCCGCCCACATCGCCACCTCGGGGGCGCGTTCACCGGCCGGTGTGGGAGCAAAGGGATCCACCTGCACGTCTCCCGCCGTGACCAGATCAATCTGGCTGGCCTTCAGCAGAACAATCCCGGGGACGTCCTCGCGGTAGGGCTCACACGCCTGTCCGGATATTTCTGCGGTGATCGACGCGGCCAACCACTCGGCTTGACGCCAGCCAGGACCGACGAGGCCGCTGGGACCGCCGGGTACGGAACGCTCGTCACCAAAACGTTCCGGGTCTTGAACATGCGCCACATCACCGATCGCGTGAATGCTCGGATCTGACCACGACCTCAGCTGTTCATCGACGAGAACACCGCGGCCAACACGCAGACCGGCCTCGACGGCGAGCTCCGCCCGGGGCTGAACTCCACACGAGAGCACGAGGAGATCCCCCTCAAGGCGCTTTCCGTCGCTCGAGACGAGAGCGCGAAAAGTGCGGCGTCCGTCGATGTCGTGCGCGATGATCGCCTCGGCTCGCGTGTGCGGAACAACCGTGACGCCGGCGCGGGTCATCTGCTCAACGAGCACATGGGCCGCGCCGCGATCGAGTTGACGCGGCATCGGAATCGGGCCGAAGTGGCTGATCGACGGGATCGCCCCCGCATCGGCCAGCAAAAGCGCCAGCTCGATGCCGAGGATTCCCGCGCCGAGGACCACAACGCGTCCGCCCTGCTCGATTACCGCCTTCACGCGTTCGGCGTCCTCGAGCGAGCGCAGGACGGTGACCCCGTCGGTGAGCTGTGCGTCGAGGCCCGACGCGTCAGGGGAGACGCTCATCAGGCCGTCGAGTGACGGAACGTTCGATCGCGCTCCTGTCGCCAGAACAACGCGGTCGTAGGCGATGCGCTCACCGCCCGATAGCACGACCTCGTGTGTTTCGCGGTCGATTGCGGTGACGGCATCGCCCTGGATCACGCGAGCGCCGGCGGAGCGAAACTCTTCCGGGTCCGCAACGATCAGCCCGTCGCGGCTGACATCCCCGGCCGCGTATTCGGCGATCATGATCCGGTTGTAGGGATCGTGCTGTTCCGCACCGACGATCGTCAGCTCGACGCGTCCCGCCTGTACCTCGGGGAGGATCTCCTCGGCGAACCTCACTCCGACGGGCCCAAAACCAACCAGCACGATCCTCATCGTCACGGGTGCATCATCCTTTCGAGAAGTGTGTTGTTGAACGATCTCAGACAATGCGTCCGTCGAGGTTCTTCCGCGGAACCAGGTAGATCACGGCCGTCAAGACAGCGAGTGTGGCATACGCGGCGACAAAGCCCCAGAAAGCGGAGTTATACGCACCGGTTGTCGACTGCGAGAAGTTGAGAACCTGGGGGATCAAGAACCCGCCGTAGGCGCCAACGGCCGAGATGATTCCCGTCGCTGCAGCCGCTTGGCGCTGCGTGGAAACGGCGTGGTCTTCACCGGCCGTTGCGGCGCCGCGCGCGGCGAAGATCGACGGAATCATGCGGTAGGTGGCTCCGTTACCCACGCCCGTTGCCACGAACAGCAGCAGGAACAGGCCGAGGAAGATCCAGAAGTTCTGCAGCGGCAGCGTCAAGATCACGCTGACGGTCGCCAGAATCATCACGCCAAACGAGGCGATTGTCATGCGAGCACCGCCGATGCGGTCAGCGAGCTTGCCGCCGTACGGTCGGGCGAGCGAGCCGATGAGGGCGCCGAGGAAGGCCAGAGAAACGCTCGCGGCCCCGATCGAGAAGGTGGAGAATTCCGGGAACTGGTCGGAGATGAGCTTCGGGAAGATGCTGGCGAAACCGATAAACGATCCGAACGTGCCGATGTAGAGAATCGACATGATCCAGAGGTGCGGTTCGCGCATCGCCGCCGAGACACCGGCGAAGTCTGTCTTGGCCGTCGACAGGTTGTCCATGTACTTCCAGGCTCCGAACATCGCGAGCAGGATGAATGGCACCCAGACAAAACCGGCCAGGCTGAGGTTCAGCGTTCCGACGGCGCCAAGCGTGACGACAACGGGAACAGCGAACTGGGCAACGGAGGCGCCGAGGTTTCCTCCTGCGGCGTTGAGCCCGAGAGCCCATCCCTTCTCCTTCTGCGGGAAGAAGTATGTGATGTTCGCCATTGAGCTGGCAAAGTTACCGCCGCCGACGCCGCCGAGGGCCGCGATCAGCACGAGGATTCCGAAGGGGGTGTCGGGGAACTGCACGACGATTCCGAGCAGAATTGCCGGGAAGAGGAGCAACCCGGCCGAGACGATGGTCCAGTTGCGCCCACCGAAGCGGGCAACAGCGAAGGTGTAGGGGAAGCGCAGGGTAGCTCCGACGAGCGTCGGGATAGAGATGAGCCAGAACTGCTCGCTACTCGTGATCGCGAAACCGGCGGCAGGCAGCATGACGACGACGATGCTCCACAGCTGCCAGATGACGAAGCCGAGGAACTCGGCGAAAATCGACCAGCGCAAGTTGCGGCTGGCGATCTTGCGGCCGCCGTTTTCCCACTGTGAGGTGTCCTCCGCGTTCCAACCGTCGATCCAACGCCCGGGCCGCGTCGTGATGCCTGTTGCGGGGGACGTGTTGGTGCTCTCGGGGGTGGTGCTCGTGGTGCTCAAAGGCGTTGCCATGGCAGCTCTCCTGGTGAGATGACGATCTGATGTACCAGTGAAGCTACGTCCTCGGTGTTTCGGGCCGATCTCCTCGGAGGTGACGCCCGCGTCACTTTTCCTTCACGCACTGTCGGCGGAGCCCGGGAACGTGCCGAAACGAACTCGAAACACATCGGCGCATCGGCGACCGCGAATAGAATCGACGGATGCGTATTGACATCGTCACGATCTTCCCCGCGTTTTTTGACGTGCTCGATGTATCGCTGATCGGCAAAGCTCGTGAGAAGAATCTTCTCGATCTGCGGGTGCACGACCTGCGTGACTGGACACACGATCGTCACCGCACGGTTGATGACACACCCTACGGCGGCGGTGCGGGGATGGTCATGAAACCCGAGCCGTGGGGGGAGGCGCTCGACGAGATCCTGGGCGAAGATGCGGTTCTCGTTGTTCCCACGCCCTCCGGCCACGTCTTCACGCAGACCATTGCGCGCGAGCTGGCGCAGGAAGAGCAGCTTGTTTTCGCCTGTGGACGGTACGAGGGAATCGACCAGCGCGTTATCGATCATTTCGCGGCGCGGGGACGCGTGCGCCTGGTCAGCATCGGCGACTATGTGCTCAATGGTGGTGAGGTCGCGTCGATGGCGATGATCGAAGCCATTGGCCGGCTGATCCCGGGTGTTGTCGGTAACCCGGAGAGCCTTGTCGAGGAATCGCATGAGCTCGGGATGCTGGAGTATCCGATTTACACAAAGCCGGCGCAGTGGCGCGGAATCGACGTTCCCGACGTTCTCCTCAGCGGGCATCACGGCAAGATCGCCGAGTGGCGACGAGAACAGGCGATGGAACGAACGCGAGAGCGTCGCCCCGATCTGCTCGGGGGAAGCGCGTGACGGAATCGGTTCTCCCCGAGGCGCCGCGAGCGCGCAGCGCGGCCGTCATTACGGTGAGCGACCGGTGTTTTTCGGGGCTGCGTGAGGATCGCGGGGGGCCGCTGGCCGTTTCCGCGCTGCGGGACGGCGGGTGGCGGTGCGACGACGCGACGATCATCCCGGATGGCGCGGATGGCGTAGAACACGCCGTGCGCGCCGCCATCGCGGAAGGAGTCGAGCTCATTGTCACAACGGGGGGAACCGGCATCTCGCCGCGAGACCTCACCCCCGAGGGGACGGCGCGCGTTATCGAGACCCAGATTCCCGGGATTCCCGAGGAACTGCGTCGCCTCGGCGCGTCCGCGGCGCCGGGAGGGCTTCTCTCGCGCGGTGTCGCGGGAATTGCGCACAAGACTCTGATCGTGAACCTTCCGGGATCGACCGGCGCCGTTCGCGATGGAATCTCGGTGATTCTCCGAATCGCGGACCACGTGCTGTCCCAGCTCAGGGGAGAAGACCATGGATGATGTTCGGCGTGCCAGGATCAGCGCGGAACCGATTGACCTTGCCGCGCATCTCGCGGCGGTCGATGACCCGCGGATGGGAGCCGAGACGAGTTTTGTTGGCCGTGTGCGGAACCATGACCCCGAAGCGGTCGGCGCGGTGCAGGCACTGGAGTACTCGTCTCACCCTGATGCCGAACAGGTTCTCCGGGGTCTCGCCCAGCGCGCTGCCGATCGCACGGGAGCTATCATCGCCGTCAGCCATCGGGTCGGCAGGCTGGACGTTGGCGAGGCAGCGGTGGTGATCGCTGTGGCCGCGCCCCATCGGGCCGAGGCGTTCGAGGCTTGTCGTCAGGTCATTGAGGACATCAAGCGCGAGCTTCCCGTCTGGAAGCGCCAGATTGAACAGAGCGGCGATGCCACCTGGAAGGGCCTCGGCGGCTAGGGCGGTCGGCGATCACCGAAGAGAGGGGCCCGAGGGCATTATCCGCCGGCGAACGGCGGCAGAATGTCCACGGTCTCTGCGCCCGTGAGATCCGTGTCTCCATCGTGACGGACGCCATCAACGAGAACCGCGCAGCGCGGGAGAATTCCGGCAAGAGCGGGATAGTCGTGAACCAGCGCCTGACGAAGCGCCAGTAGCCGCTGCTCCGCGCGATGTTCGTTCGCACGTCCGGCCGCTTCTTCGGCGGCGGCGAAAAAACGCACCTGTGTCATGACGACCACTGTGTGGCGCGAGAGGACACACGGCGAACGGCGTCCTCCGGGGTCATCGTCCCTCGTCCCGCGGCGAGGCCAGCAAGATACGCCGTCACCGGCGCTGCGGGGCGGGCGACGCCATGAGCGACGTCGCGGGCGAGGTCGAGAATGAGGGCGATATCGACGTCTGACCTGTCGAGTCCGAGCTCGTCGCAGGCGGCGCGCGTCCACGAATCGAGTGCCTCTGGTGGCAGATGCGTGGGGTTCGTCATGTGGTTCCTCCCAGTTCTTGCAGATCCTCCCACGTATCGACGTCGCGGGTTGCGCGCCACGGCGCGGGGCGTTCCGTCAGAGTGAGGAGCGATACGACACGACGGAGCGACGGGGCGCGGTCGCCGCTGTGCGGCGTGGCGGCCAGCGCCTGTCTCAGCGCCGAGCGTCGGTAGCGTGCGGTGAGCCACTGGGCCCGGCCAGAGGGGTCAACGAGGACCACACCGTCCGTGCCATCGTTGTGGCCCGTGAGGTGACGTACCGCCTCCTCCGCGTCCGCCAGATCCGCGGGAAGGACGATGATGTCGTCGGCGCTGGTGTGCGCGAGTGCGGCCGCCAGCGCTGCTACCGGACCGCTCACGGGGGGATCTTCGACGATCCAGGTCGACGGCGCCGATGCGACGTCACGGGTGGGCCCGACGACGATGATCTCGGAGCAACTGGAAAGAGCGGTGATCGCACGGGTGAGCAGCGGAACGTTGTCGATGCGGAACATCGCCTTATCCACCCCGCCCACGCGGGAGGCGTGACCACCAGCAAGAATCACACCGGCGGTTGTCATGGGCGGTACACGGGGTGCGCGGCGCAGAGGGAGCAGCGTTTCGTCACGCGTTTGCCTCACCAGGACGTTCCCAATCGCCCGATCGGCCACCCGTTTTCTTCACGATACGGACGTTCTCGATCGACGCCGAGCGGTCGATGCCCTTGACCATGTCGACCACCGTCAGCGCGGCGACCGTGACGGCAGTGAGTGCTTCCATTTCGACACCGGTGCGGTCGGCGGTGCGGACGGTTGCCGTGATGTCGACGCCAGCATCCGTCACGGCAAGATCGACGGAAGCGCCATGCACGCCGATCACGTGAGCGAGGGGGAGCAGATCGGGCGTCTTCTTCGCGCCCTGGATGCCTGCGATGCGCGCCACCGCGAGCACATCCCCCTTTGGCACCGTGCTGTCGGCGAGCGCAGCGACGGTGTCGGACGCGCATCGGACGAAGCCGCGCGCCGTTGCCGAGCGAACGGTCGGAATCTTCTCGGTGACATCGACCATCCGAGCGTGTCCGGCCTGATCGAGATGCGTGAAGGTGCTCATTCGTCCAGCATGGCAGGTCACATCATCAGCAGCACGTCGACCATGTCCCCGGCCGTCACGCCGTCGACATCCGTGGGCACGACGGCATACCCCTCGGCTTTGCCCAGCCCTCCGACGAGGTGCGAACCAGAGCCCCCAGCCGATGCCGGGCGAACGGTCCATGCGCCGGTTTTGTCCACGACGATCGGTATGTACTGGCGACGTCCGGTGGGAGCGCGCCACGCTTCGGCCGCAGGAAGTCGCAGTTTTGGTCGGTGAATCGTTGACCGGCCCTGCATCGTCAGCAGCGCCGGACGCACAAAGTTCTCGAACGACACCGCAACGCTCACAGGGTTTCCGGGCAATCCGAAGAACAACGCGCCGGACGGGAGAACCCCGAAAGCCTGGGGCTTGCCCGGTTGCATGGCGACGGTGACGAAATCGATCTGATCGGCGAGCGCGAGCTTGACGGGCTCGTACGCGCCGGCGCTGACACCGCCCGAGGTGATGATGACGTCTGCTTCTGAGGAGTCCTCGATGAGACGGATCAGCTCAGCCGGGTCATCACCGACATGCGTGACACGCGACACATCGGCTCCTGCCTGTTCCGCGAGCTGCGCGATCAAGGTGCCGTTGGAATCGGGAATTTGTCCCGGGCCCGGAATGGTGCCGGGCGAAACCAGCTCAGACCCCGTCGATGCGACGAGTAGCCGCGGTCGACGTGTGACGCGGAGGGACCCTGCCCCGGACGCCGCGGCGGCGGCGAGGTGGAAGGGACCGAGCAGCGTGCCGGCCTCCAGCACGGTGTCGGCTGCCGAGAGATCTTCCGCTCTGCGCCGAATATGGGCGCCGATCGCTCGCGGCGCGAGACGCACGACCGCCTGCGTCGTTGAATCGCCGAGGCCACCGATTGTCGCTTCGAAGGGGACGATCGTGTCTGCTCCCGACGGAACGGGTGCGCCCGTCATGATGCGAACGGCATCGCCCTCGCCCAGCGGCGGATTCGCGCTACTGCCTGCCGGCACGTCGCCGACAACGCGCAGCGCGATGGGCGCCTCCGGGGAAGCGCCGGACACGTCGGCGAAGCGCACCGCGAAGCCGTCCATCGCCGAGTTATCGAACGCGGGAATGTCGAGGCGCGACAGAACGGGGCTTGCGAGAGTTCGGCCCCCAGCATCCGCGACCGCGACGGATTCGGGTGAGAGAACGGGGGCGGCGTCGAGAACGCGGGCGAGATGCTCCTCCACCGTGATCATCGCGTGCCCTCCGGAAGAACGACGGCGCCATCCCACGCATCCATTCCCCCAGGCAGACTCGTCGCGCGGGCGCCGCGATCACGAAGGATCCGTGCGGCCCGGTCGGAGCGGACGCCGCTCTGGCAGACGGTCACAACCGTCCCCTCCCACTGCGCATCTGTCGCCGCGGCCAGGTCCGGAAGAGAGAGAAGCACCGCGCCGGGGATCACGCCCGTCGCCCACTCGTCGGCATCGCGCACATCGACATAGGTCGTCGCGGGGTCGATGGTGTCCGCGCGCGGCAGGGACTGTGTCCGCTCACCAGTCGCCGCGGCGGCGTGCAGAGGAACCTCGCGCACGGTCGAGCGCAGGGCATCGACAAGAACCACGCGCCCCAGAAGCGGATCGCCAACGCCCGTGATCAATAACACAGCCTGCGTCGCCATCATCGAGCCAATCTGCATCACCAGGGGTCCGAGAACTCCGACCTCAGCGCACGACGGAACATTCCCGACAGCATCCACCGGATGCAGATCCGAGAGGCGCGTCGCCGGGACCCCCGCCGGAGCACCGGGCCAAAACACCGTCACCTGCGCATGGAACTCCTGCACAACGCCCCACACGAGCGGGACACCCAGGCGCTCCGCCGCGGCAGCAACAGCCGCGCGACTCGCGAAGCTATCCGTTCCATCGAGAACAACATCGGAACCGGAGAGCAGACGTTCGGCGTTTGCCGGGGTGATCCGTTCCTGCACCGCCACAACGTCACATTCCGGCGCGAGTTCCGCCGCCGCGCGCACGGCACTCGCGACCTTCGGAGCCCCCACATCAGCCACCCGGTGCAGGACCTGACGCTGAAGGTTGGACGCATCGACCGTGTCGTCGTCGATCACCGTGAGGTGGCCAACTCCCGCCGCTGCGAGAGCGAGAACAGCAGGTGAGCCGAGCCCACCCGCGCCAACGATCGTCACACGGGCACCCGCGAGACGACGCTGACCGAGTTCCCCGAGCGGGTAGAGAGTGGCGTGACGCGATGTGCGCTCAGCCTCAGCGGGGCTCAGCGCAGCAACAGGGGGAACGAGGGGATCCATGCCACGAGAGTACTGCGCGCACACGGGGTGTGGTCAGATGAGGGGATGCGCCACCGTCCATTCCTTCTCGCCGCCTGCGCCGCTGTTACCGTGGTCGCCCTGACGGGATGCGCCGCGAACGACAACAGCCTCCGCATTTCGGCGGCGGCGTCCCTGCGCGGCGCGCTCGAACAGATCGTCCCCCTGTTCGAACAGGAACATCCCGACATCGACATCGCGCCAATCGTCTACGACGGATCCAGCGTTCTCGCCACTCAGGTATCCGAGGGCGCTCCCGTCGACGTCGTCGCCTTCGCCGATGACGCGACCATGGACAGAATCGCCGAATTCACGCATGACACCGTCATCATCGCCTCCAACTCCCTCGTCATCGCGCTCGCAGACCCCTCCGTTCCCGTGACAACACTGGAGGACCTCGCTCGCCCCGACCTCGACGTTGTGCTGTGCGCAGAAGCCGTGCCATGCGGAGCCGCCGCTCAGAGTGCGCTCGCCGCAGCCGATATCACCGTGACACCCGCCAGCCGCGAGCAAAACGTCACAGCCGTAGCCACAAAAGTCGCCTCAGGTGATGCCGATGCCGGCCTCGTCTACCGCACTGAGGCGGCTACCCGCGGACTCATCACGATCGAGGACGATCGGCTGGACGCCATCATCAACAATTACCCGGTCGCCATCGTGTCGGACAGCAGCCATCCGGCAGCCGCATCAGCGTTCATTGACTTCCTGTTGACGGATGTCGCACAGGCCGAACTCGCGCAGCTCGGCTTCCAGACGCCATGATGGGGGCAGCAGGAAGGAAACCACGCATCGTGACCGACATGGCCGGCACCACCCAACGCGGCTCCTTCCCGCGCGCGCTCGCTCTTCCCGCGACCATCGCGCTCGCCCTTCTCGCGTTGCCGCTCATCGCGCTGATCAGCCGAGCAAACTGGGCGACGCTCTGGGAAGACATCACCTCACCCGCGGCCCTCGACGCACTCCGGCTCTCGCTCATCACCGCGGGAATCGCCACCATCTGCTGCGTTATCGTCGGCATTCCGCTGGCCATCATCATCGCGCGCGCTCGCCGCGGGGTCGCCGCCGTTTTGCGGGTGCTTGTGACGGTTCCTCTTGTTCTTCCTCCGATGGTGGGAGGTGTTGCGCTGCTGTACCTGTTTGGCCGGACGAGTCCGGTTGGCGCATGGCTCGACGAACATGGCCTCGGACTCCCGTTCACAACGGCCGCTGTTGTGATCGCACAGATTTTCGTGGCGTTGCCGTTTCTTGTGATCGCCGTTGAGGGCTCTGTTCGCACCGCAGGAACGGATTTCGAGCGTACGGCCGCCGCGCTCGGGGCGGGAAAATGGCGCACCCTCACGTTCGTCACGCTTCCCCTTGCGGCGAACGGCATCGTTGCCGGCGTCATCCTGAGCTTCGCCCGCGCTGTTGGCGAGTTCGGCGCAACCGCGCTGTTCGCCGGCAATGCGCCCGGTGTGACCCAAACGATGCCCCTTGCGATCTACACGGCATTTAACGGAGCAGGAGTGGAAGAGGGGACCGCGGTTGCTTTGGCACTTTTGCTCCTGGCGACGGTCCTGATGATCCTGCTCGTCGTCCGAGCCTGGAGACCGGGGAGCGTGCGATGAATCGGCAAGACTATGGCGTACAGGGTCGCGTGATCGTGGAACGCCCGACCGGGTTTCGGCTGGACGTCATGGTCGCGGCCAGGCCGGGCGAAGTCATCGCGGTCATGGGACCGAGCGGAGCCGGAAAGTCCACGCTTTTGCGCGCGCTTGCCGGCGAGATCCCGATCACGGATGGGGAGTTCGTTGTCGGCGACGTGCGCGTGACACCTCGCCACAGGCCGGATCCTCGCCGGCTCGGCGTCGTCATGCTGGACCAAAGGCCCCTGCTCTTCCCGCATATGACGGTGAGACAGAACATCGCCTTCGGGCTGCGAACTCACGGCGCCACGCGGGCCAGGGCGCACGCTGACGCCGACGAATGGCTGTGGCGCGTTGGCGTCGACGGTGCGGGCGACCATCGGCCGGGGGAGCTGTCCGGTGGACAGCAGCAGCGCGTTGCCCTGGCGCGGGCATTGGCCACCGGGCCGCGTCTGCTCCTGCTGGACGAGCCCCTGACCGCCCTCGACACCGAGACGGCGTCTGACATCCGCACGTTGCTGCGCGAGCAGCTCCGAGCCACGCATACGACCGCGGTCGTCGTCACACACGATGCTTTCGACGCGGCCGCGCTGGCGCACCGAATGGCCGTCATCGAAAACGGAGAGGTGACCCAGCGCGGGGATGTCTCGCATGTTCTCGCCCAACCGGCAACGCGCTTTGTTGCATCGGCTGCCGGCCTCAACCGGTTGCGGGGGACGGCGAAGGAGGGAATGTGGACGGGGCGATCGTTCGGCGTTCCCGTGCGGATTTCCTCGGCAGAGGGCGGTCCGCGGCCCGCTGACGGACACCCGATCGTTGCCGTGTTCCGCCCGGCTGATGCGCGGATCGCCCGAGCGGAGGACCCGACGTGGACGGGAGCCCTGCAGCTGGCCCGCAACGACATTGAGGCCGAAGAAGCCGAAACGGGCCAGTGGTTGGCGCGGGTTGAGCGCCTGGAACCCGCGCCGGGAGGCGCGCGAGTGTATGTGTCGCAACCAGAGCTGGTCGTCGACGTTCCGTCGGCGCAGGCTGCCGTTTTGCGTCTTCACCCGGGTGATCCCGTTCGTGTGTTCATCGATCCCCAACACGTGCGCTTCATTCCTGCGTCGTGAGATGTCGCGCGCGGAACTCTGTTGCCTGCTGCTGGAATAGGCTGGGTTAATGGCGGCGGTGAATGTAGCGATTAAGCAGCGACCGGCCGCGCCCTCCACGCCGGCAGACATGCCACGGACGGGCCCCATCACCGATCGCTATGGCCGAGTTCACCGTGATCTGCGAATCTCGCTCACCGATCGCTGCTCCCTCCGCTGCACGTACTGCATGCCGGAGCAGGGGAATGAGTGGCTTGCCCGGCAGAGCATCTTGACAACAGACGAGATTGAGCGCATTGCGCGGGTCTCGGCACAGAGCGGCATTACCACGTTCCGGCTCACGGGCGGCGAGCCGCTGCTCCGTCGCGATATCGTCGACGTCGTTCAGCGCGTTTCTGGGGTCGGTGACGATATCGATGTGGCGATGACCACGAACGGGATCGGCCTCGACCGCGTTCTTCCCACGCTCATCGACGCCGGGCTGAGCCGGCTGAACATTTCGATCGACACCATCCGCCGTGAGCGTTTTCACGCGCTCACGCGTCGCGATCGCCTGGACGATGTTCTCCGCGGGATCCGCGCCGCGGCCGAATCCGGGTTGGCTCCTCTGAAGCTCAACGCCGTTGCAATGCGCGGCGTGAACGATGATGAGCTGGTCGACCTCGTGCAGTTCGCGGTGGATCATGGTGCACAAATGCGGTTCATCGAGCAGATGCCGCTCGACGCCGGTCATACCTGGTCGCGCTCGGCGATGGTGACGCGGGAAGAGATTCTGGCATCGCTGTCAGAGCGATGGACACTCGAGGAGATTCCGGGCCGTGGCGGGGCACCGGCCGAGACGTGGAGGCTTGACGGCTCTCGGCATGTCGTCGGCGTGATTGCGTCCGTCACAGCGCCGTTCTGCGGCGCCTGCGATCGCATGCGGCTCACGGCCGACGGTCAGATCAGGAACTGCCTGTTCTCGAACACCGAGTACGACCTGATCCCGATTCTGCGCGGCGGCGGGAGCGACGCGGACGTCGAAGCGCTCATTCGGCGCGCGATATGGGGAAAGCTCCCCGGTCACGCTGTTGGTGACGAGAGCTTCCTGCAGCCGGCCCGCGGCATGAACGCTATCGGGGGATAGGCGCGGTGCTTTCCGCCCCTATGCGCTGAGGGATGCGAGCTCAGCAACGCCTTCTGCGTACCGCTCAGCGATGATGCGCGCGATGCGTTCGTCCGCGCCGAGCGGAGGCGTGGTGATATCCGCACCCGCTCGTGACACAAGTCCGGCGAAGTGCCCGGGTGCGAGGACATAGCTTGCGGCAATGACCCTGGCGGCACCGGCCTCGCGGGCGGCGGCGACGGCGTCCGCCACTTTCGGCGTTGCCCCGTAGGCGTACCCGACGGTGATGGGCGCGTCGATCGCCAGAGCGCAGGCATCGCGGACGTCCCGCACGCGCGCGGCCGCTTCGGGACGCGACGAACCGGAAGCCGCCAGGACAACGTGGTCGCCCGGTGTGAGACCCGCGGCGTGCACACGATCTGCCAGAAGCTCGATGAGGAGCGGGTGAGGCCCGAGGGTCCGTGTCGCGACGACGTCCGAACGGGAGGCGGCGGCGCGACCGATATCGACAGCCGTGTGAAACCCCGGAGACAGGAGAAGAGGAACGATCACCGCGGGACCATCGACGGACGCCGTGACCTCATCCACCTGCGGGTGCTGGACGTCCACGTATGTTTCGCGAAAGGGGACGTTTTCCAACAGCTCAGCTGCCCGCGTGACGAGCGCTGTGATGGTGGCGCGTCCCTCGGGCGAATCGGTGCCGTGTGAGCAGCAGATGAGGGTCGGGCGTGCGGTCACAGGTCCTCCACATTCAGGCGATAGCCGCGCTTGACGACCGTTTTTACGATATCCGGGAAGCCCATGGATTCACGAAGCCGCGCGATTGCCATCTCCACGGCGTGCGTGTTGCGGCTCGACCGCGGCAAGACTCCGTGCAGGTCACGTCGTGGAATCACGGCGCCGCCCGCGTCGAAAAGCGCACCAATGATGGCGGTGCTCGTCGGCGAGAGCGGAATATACGTGCCCGCGAGAACAACGCCAGAACTGCGCATCTCGATGCGCCCGCGCACAGTGTCGAGCCCGGGGGCGCTCCCGCCTCCGAAGTGCGTCACAACGCTGCGGACGAGGGACCCCAGTCGGCCGCGCTCCGCAACGATCGCCGGAATGTCGGCATTGTCGAGAGGGGTGACCGTGATCGGGCCAACAGCTGCCATGACAAGGCGGCCCTTTTCCGCGCGCCGTCGGATATCGCCGATGACCCCCGCACGCTCCGCCTCGGCAAGCCATTCGCTTGTCCCTGGCGCCGACGTGAACATCACGGCATCGACGTCGCCAGCAGCTGCCTGAATCACGGAATGGCGGACAACATCGGGGTTCGGCGGCGGCCCCCACCGGTAAACGGTCAGGCTGACAACATCGGCCCCGTGAGAGGTGAACAGCTCATCAAGGCCATCCGCGCCCGAGCCGTGGTGTTGAACAGCGACTCGCTTGCCGTTCACGCTCTCAGCGAGGAGAAACTCGCCCAGTTCGCGCGCTGTTTCTGATTCCGCCACCCAATCGACCGTGAACCCCGCTTGTTGAACGGCGCCGCGTGCCTTGGGGCCGCGGGCAACGATCTGGGCGTTTTCGAGGGCTGCCTGAAGCTGATCCGCGAGATCGGCCTCATGGGCGGCCTCAATCCATCCGCGAAAGCCCACACCGGTTGTGGCAACCACCACATCGGGCGGAGACGCGATGAGGGCACGTGTTGCGCCGAGAAGTGCGTCGTCGTCAATGTGGGGAATGATCGTGAGCGCCGGTGCTTGACGAACCGTTGCGCCATGGCGTTCGAGGGCTGCTGCGAGCTCTCCCGCTCGCCGGTCAACGGCGATGACGATGGTGCACCCGTCGAGGGCGCTGGACAGTTTCGGGCGTGTGTTTTCGGCAGTCATCCCGTGAGGTCCTGCGACCAGACCGAAGCCGGTGCGGGGTCTTGTGTTGCCGGCAAGAGGAGGTCGACCT
The DNA here is from genome assembly GCF_011046975.1 of Microbacterium amylolyticum. NCBI lineage: Bacteria > Bacillati > Actinomycetota > Actinomycetes > Micrococcales > Microbacteriaceae > Microbacterium > Microbacterium amylolyticum. The sequence goes on from NZ_CP049253.1 coordinate 207,817, forward strand.
TCGCCACCTCGCCAACGACGATCACGGCGGGATTACGTACGCCGGCCCGCCGGGCGGCTTCCGCGGCAGCGGCGAGCGTTGTGCGCGTTGTGCGCTGGTGCTCGGTATGACCCGATTCGACGAAGGCAACAGGGCGATCGGCGGGGACCCCAGCGGCGAGGGCTCGCTCGGCAATTGCGGGGAACGACTTCACGCCCATGAGCAGCACGGTGGTCACGGAATCGTCCTTCATTGACGCGAGTGTTGCCGGTGTCACGCCGGACTGGCCGTTGATGAGGTGCAGGCTTGAGGCGGTCCCGCGATGTGTGACGGGGATACCCGCCGCCTGCGGAACGGAGATTGCACTGGTCGTTCCCGGGACAACCTCGACGGGGACACCAGCGCTCAAACACGCGGTCACCTCTTCGCCGCCGCGGCCGTAAACGAAGGGGTCACCGCCCTTGAGGCGGACAACGCGCTTACCGGCCGCAGCATGCTCGACGATGATCTCGTTGATGCGTTCCTGGGGAACGGGATGGTGGTCGGGGGCTTTTCCGACATGGATCACCTCGACATCAGGATCCAACTCGTCCAGAACGGCGGTGGCTCCGAGACGGTCGGCCACAACCACATCGGCTTCGGCGAGCAGACGGCGAGCACGCAACGTGAGGAGATCAACGGGGCCAGGGCCACCCCCGACGAGCGCAACGTGACCGGCAGCCGATTCTCGTACGCGCCGCAACGAGACCTGTCCGGATTCGAGAAGGGCACGAATGGATTCGCTGACGCGAGCGGTGCGGCGCGGGTCGACGCCGGCGTCGCTTGTGACGCCGACAAGAACGTCTCCAGCGCGCGTTTGCGCGGTCATCCGCGCGGAGCCGTGTGAACCGCCCCCCGCGTTAATGCAGAACGTGCTCTGCGCGTCGCACCATGCGACGACCTGCGCATCGACGTCCGCCGAACCAGTTGCGGTGTGAACCAGCCAAGCACCGACGAGATCGTCGGCCGCAACAGGGCGGTCACGCCACATGATGTAGTGGTCGTCGACCAGTTGGGCGACCTCTGGCGAGAGTTCCGGGGCGACAACCAGCAGATCCGCTCCGTCGTCGACGAATCGGCGCAGACGTCGGGCCGTGACGGAACCCCCTCCGACCAGCACGACGCGCCTTCCGTCGAGCCCGATTCCGAGCATCGTTGTCATGTCACGCCTCCTGCCACCTGACCAGCACCTGTCCGTCGTCGACAGCTACGGGAAACACCGGGATCGAGATCTCGTCCTTTCCCTGTGTCTCCACAACAGCACCGGTTCGCAGATCCCATGCTTGTTTGTGAAGGGGAGAGGCGATCGTCGGCGCTTCAGAGCCGTCGGCGAGCGACTTGCTGCCGACGATACCGCGGCTGAGCACGTTTGCCTGGCCGTATGGGTCATAGTTCGACACAGCGCGCACCGTGCCGTCGATGAGCCGCACAAGGGCAATCTGCGTCGATCCGAGCAAGGCGGCTCTGCCGCGTTCCACCTCGAGATCGTCGAGAGCGCAGACGCGCACCCAGCTAGAAGTGGTGGCAGGCGCGGTGGGCGGGGAGATGTTTGTCATGTGCGGACCTCCAGAGTTGTTCCGGCGATGAGCACGGATCCGTTTTCGCGCTCGGCGAGCGACGCGGGGCGAACCTGTCCGCGCTCCTCGACGTAGCCGAGAGATGGGTCAGGGGTGTCTGGTGCGTTCACGAACGAGTGGAAGCGCTTCAGCTTCTCGGGGTCCTTGAGCGTTGCGGCCCACTCGTCCTGATAGGTGTCAACGTGCTTTTCCATCGCCGCATCCAGATCGGCACAGATGCCGAGAGAATCATCGAAAATCACGGCACGCAGACCGTCGATTCCGCCCTCGAGTTCTTCGAACCAGGGCGCCGTGCGCTGCAGACGGTCGGCGGTGCGGATGTAGTAGATGAAGAAACGGTCGATGGCCTGCAACAGGGCGGCGTCGTCGAGTCCCTCCGCGAGGAGCTGTGCATGGCGTGGCGTGAATCCACCGTTACCGCCGACGTACATGTTCCAGCCGTTCTCGGTGGCGATCACCCCCACGTCCTTGCCGCGTGCCTCCGCGCATTCGCGTGCACACCCGGACACACCGAGCTTCAGTTTGTGAGGGGCGCGAAGACCGCGGTAGCGAAGCTCGAGGGTGACAGCCATGCCAACGGAATCGAGCACGCCGTAACGGCACCAGGTCGATCCGACGCACGACTTCACCGTTCGCAGCGACTTGCCATATGCCTGCCCGGATTCGAAGCCCGCGTCAACAAGCTCCTTCCAGATCTCGGGGAGTTGTTCGAGACGTGCGCCGAACATATCGATTCGCTGACCACCCGTGAGCTTGGTGTACAGCCCGTAGCGCTTCGCGACCTGTCCGATGACGATCAGCCCCTCGGGTGTCACCTCGCCTCCGGCCATGCGGGGAACAACTGAGTACGAACCGTCTTTCTGCATGTTCGCCATGACGTGGTCGTTCGTGTCCTGAAGTGTCGCGTTCTCACCCTCGAGAACGTGTTCTCCGACGAGCCCCGACAGGATGCTGGCAACGGTGGGCTTGCAGACGTCGCATCCGCGGCCCGCTCCGAACCGCTCAATGATCGAGCTGAAGGTTTTCAGTTCCGAGACAAGAACGGCGTCGAAGAGCTGGCGACGCGACATGTTGAAGTGCTCACACATGGCGTTCGACACGGTCTTGCCAAGCGCCGACAACTCTTTGCCGACTATCTTCTTGACGGTGACGAAACAGCTGCCGCAGGTTGCTCCGGCCTTCGTGCAGGCCTTCACCTCGCCCGCGTCGGCGCAGCCGTCGTCATGCACGGCGCTGCGAATCCGGCCGGCCGTCACGGACGAACAGGAGCAAACGATCGCCTCGTCCGGGAGGTCGCTCGACGGCGCCTCCACACCATCGGCTGGCATGAGGTACGCCGCCGGATCCGCGCCAAGCGCATGACCTACGAGAGGCCGCAGCGAGCCATAGGCGGACGCATCCCCAACGAGGATGCCTCCGAGCAGGGTCGAGGCATCGTCGCTCAGGACAAGCTTCTTATATGTCCCGCTGACGGGGTCCGCATACACAACATCGAGGGCATTCGGCGTTGTTCCCATGGCGTCGCCGAAGCTCGCCACATCGACGCCAGACAGCTTCAACTTCGTTGACTCGTCGAAGCCGGGGAACGTCGCTTCGCCGCCGAGAATCCGGTCGGCAGCAACCTCAGCCATGGCGTTTCCGGGAGCGACAAGGCCGACGCACTTGTCGTCGAAGCTCGCGACTTCGCCGATCGCGAAGATTGCAGCATCCTCCGTGCGGCAGGAGGCATCGATGGTGACGCCGCCGCGCGGCGCACACGCGAGCTGCGCCTTGCGGGCCAGCGAATCGTTCGGGCGCACACCCACGGTGAAGATCACGACATCGGCGGCCTCGTAGGAGCCGTCGGCAAACTCGAGGCCGGCCACCTGTCCGGTGGGATCCGGGTCCAGGCGTGTGGTGCGCGATTCTGTGCGTACCGCGATTCCCTTGTCGGTAATCAGGCGACCCAGCATCTCTCCGGCAGCCCGGTCGATCTGGGCAGACATCAAGTGGGTGCTTGATTGGATAACGGTGGCGTCAACATCGAGTCCCTGGAGCGCGCCCGCCGCCTCGAGGCCGAGAAGACCACCGCCGACAACGCGACCGATGAGGGGGCGTCCCAGTTCGGCGCGGCGGCGCTCGACGAATGCCGTGAGCTTCTCCAGATCGTCGATTGTGCGATAGACGAAGCACCCGGGAAGATTCGCGCCATCAACGGCCGGCCGCGCCGCGAAGGAACCGGTCGCGAGGACGAGCGTGTCGTACGGAACTTCCGTCCGCGACTCGGTCACGACAACCTGCCGATCCCGATCAATGCGGATGGCGCGGTCTCCCGGAAGGAATCCGACGCGCGGATCCTCCATGTGGGTGCGTTCAAGAGTGAGCTCGTCTGGTGACGCGTTGTCAAAGAACGACGTCAGGCCGACGCGGTCGTAAGGAAAGCGGTGCTCGTCGCCGATGACGGTGATCTCCCACGCGGCGTCGGAGCGTGTGAGCAGGCTCTCAATGAATCGGTGGGCAACCATTCCGGCGCCGATGACGACGACGCGAGGTGCGGTGGGGGTATCGCTGGGCATGGGCGGCTCCTGCCTGAGAGGACACGATCGTGAACTCGACGGTAGGGGCACGGTGTTTCGCCTGGAGCGGCGCAGACGTTTCCCTGACACAACAAAACCCTCACAACCTCGCGAGGAGGAAGTGAAGGTTCTGTGATGTGACAGGCGTTACTTCACGCCAAGGAAGGAGCGATCGGTGAGAATGATCGGACCGTTCTCGGTAATCGCGATCGTGTGCTCGCTGTGCGCCCCACGTGAGCCATCGGCGCTCCGCAGCGTCCAGCCATCGTTGTCGTCCGTCACGAGCTTGTCGGTTGTGTGGAGGAACCACGGCTCGATGGCGATGACCAGTCCGGGCTTCAGCGGAAAACCGCGACCAGCGCGGCCGTCGTTCGGAACGTGTGGATCGCCGTGCATCGTGCGACCAACGCCGTGGCCGCCGAAGTCGGTGTTGATCGAGAGGCCTTCGCCATACGCAACCTCGGCGATTGCCGCGGAGATATCACCGACGCGATTTCCGGTCTGTGCTGCTTCGATGCCCTTTGCCAGAGCGCGCTCGGTTGTTTCGATCAGGCGCAGGTCTTCGTCACGCGGAGTGCCGACGACGAACGAGATCGCTGAGTCGGACACCCATCCGTTGACGGAAACGGCAAAGTCGAGAGTGACGAGATCGCCATCCTTCAGCGCATAGTCGAAAGGGCGGCCGTGCAGCACGGCATCGTTAATCGAGGTGCAGAGCACCTTTCCGAATGGGCCGGAGCCGAATGACGGCGCATAGTCGAGATAACAAGACTCGGCGCCGGCGCGTCGGATGAGGTCGTGGGCGCGGCGGTCGAGGGCGAGAAGGTTGGTTCCTACTCTCGCCTCGTCGCGGAGCGTCGCCAGGGTCTCGGCGACGAAACGGCCCGCCGGCTTCATCTCCTCGATCTCGGCCGGAGTGCGCAGTTCGATCATGAGAATCCCTTCGTTTGCGATCCATTGTGTCGGACGCGTTCGCGTGGAGGCTGAACAGGCATGGCGATCCGTGCCCGAACGATGTGGCAGAATAAAGGGCTGTGCCGTGACCTGTTCGCCCGTTGGTGTTCCGGTTTCGCCTCTGCCACAGGGGAGTCGAAGGCCTTTCTCGTTTCGAGATCACCTCACGCGCACGATTGACTCTCCCTTTTTTAGAGCGGACGGCCTGTGGCGGCCGCAGGAAGCGACACAAAATGAACATCATCGATGCCGTCGACGCAGCATCGCTGCGCACCGACATCCCCGCGTTCGGTCCCGGCGACACCGTCAAGGTGCACGTCAACATCGTCGAGGGCAACCGCTCGCGTATCCAGGTTTTCCAGGGTGTCGTTATCGGTCGCCAGCGCGATGGCGTGCGCGAGACCTTCACGGTCCGCAAGATCAGCTTCCAGGTCGGCGTCGAGCGCGTCTTCCCGGTGCACTCGCCGATCATCGACAAGATCGAGGTCGTTTCGCGTGGAGACGTGCGTCGGGCGAAGCTCTACTACCTTCGTTCGCTGCGCGGTAAGGCTGCGAAGATCCGCGAGAAGCGCGAGAACTGACGTTCTCACGTTTTACTCTCAGGAACGCCCCATCGCATCTGCGGTGGGGCGTTCCTGCCGTATGGGATGCTGAGTCAGATGACGATTGATCAGGGTGAGGCGGAAGCCGAGCGCCGCCCCGCCACGCGCGGAGTTCTGGCGTTCGCTCGAGATGTTGTTGTGATTGTCGCGATCGCGATTGTGATCTCGCTTCTGATCAAGACGTTCCTCGTGCGCTCCTTCTACATTCCTTCCGCCTCGATGGAAGACACCCTCATGACGGACGATCGCATTCTGGTCGACCAGCTCACCGTGCGGTGGAACGACTACGAGCGCGGCCAGATCGTCGTTTTTGAGGATCCCGGTGGATGGCTCGGCGGCGTCACCTCAGACGATCGGGGTCCGATCCGTTCTGCCATTGACGGAGCGCTGACGGCTATCGGTCTGTCAGCGGCAGATTCGGAAGAGCACCTCGTTAAGCGCATCATCGGAATGCCAGGCGACCATGTCGTGTGCTGCGACGCGGACGGTCATCTCGAGATCAACGGCGAATCCGTTGACGAAGGCGACTACCTTCGTCTTCTGCCCGAGGGCGCTGCCGCATCAGCGTCATCCTTCGATGTCACCGTGCCCGACGACGCCATCTGGGTGCTGGGGGACAACCGCAATCGTTCTCAGGACTCACGGTTTCACACCGACCTCCCCGGGGGTGGCTTCGTGCCGCTCGACAATGTGGTCGGTCGGGTATTCCTTCTCACCTGGCCGCTGGGGCGCTTCGGTGTGATTGCTGATGAAACGGATACGTTCTCGCACGTTCCGGCTCCTCCGGCATCGTGAGTGCCGCCGTTCCCACGCTCGAGCTGGAGCGGCGGCTGTTCGGCGAGTCGTCGTTGATTTTCGGGCTGGATGAGGTGGGCCGAGGTGCGTTGGCCGGCCCCGTCACCGTTGGCGCCTGTGTGATCGATTCGGCGACCGCGGACGCGGGAATTCCTGATGGCCTGCGTGATTCGAAGCTCATCAGCGAAAAGAAGCGCCCCGAACTCGCTGAGCGCGCTGCCGCCTGGGTCCGAGGAACAGCTCTCGGATGGGCAACACCGGGCGAAGTCGATGACGTCGGCATTCTGGGCGCTCTGGGGCTCGCAGCAACACGCGCTCTTGCCCACCTTCGCCAGCAGGGCTACGACGCGGCTGATGGCATCGTTCTGCTCGATGGCAACCACGACTATGTTTCGCGCGTGGCCGCGACGTCGCTGGGACGGATCGACGTGCGCAGCGTTATCAAAGGCGACAGGGATTGCGCGTCGATATCAGCGGCATCGATCGCTGCAAAGGTGGCGCGAGACGAGCTGATGACCGAGCTCCACCCTGACTTTTCTCCGTACGCATGGAACAGAAATAAGGGATACGGCAGCGCCGCGCACCGGGCGGCGATCGCCGAATTCGGGTTAACACCTCACCACCGTCACTCCTGGGTGATTTCGCCACCGGCGTCACTGTTCTGACACCGCATACCCGTGAACGTTCGTAGGATGGAGTAACCATGGATGACGACGTCTTCGACGATTTTGATCGCGAGCTCGAGCTGGCCCTGTATCGGGAGTACCGCGATGTTGTTGGGCAGTTCCAATATGTGATCGAGACAGAGCGCCGCTTCTACCTCGCTAACGAGGTCAACGTCGTGCGCCACGACACCGAGCACGACTTCTATTTCGAGCTCACGATGAAGGACGTCTGGGTGTGGGACATCTATCGCGCGGACCGTTTCGTCACCTCCGTTCGTGTTCTGACGTTCAAGGACGTGAACATCGAAGAGCTCTCACCGCGCGACTTCGAGCTTCCAGAAGACCTCTCGCTGGGTAAGTAACGCGTTCACTGTGACGGGGATGCACGATTCATCCCCGCGCGCCGCAGGATTCCGCGGGTGCCGAAAAACGCGCCCCGTCGCTGTGCGTCAGCGTGGGGCGTATGCCTCACAACACGACCCTTGGGCGCGCGGGTGAACAGCGTGCCGCTGAGCATCTCGTTCAGCACGGATACCGTCTGCTCGACCGCAATTGGCGCTGCGACGATGGCGAAATCGACATCGTCGCGGCGCGGGGTGACATTCTCGCGATCGTCGAGGTAAAAACGCGCACCTCGCGTCGCTACGGTCATCCTCTTGAAGCCGTCGACGTGACCAAACTGGATCGCCTGTGGCGCCTCGGCTACGCCTGGGCGAAGGCCCATCCGAGCGTTGCGCGCTCATTGAGGTTACGGGTCGACGGCATCGCGGTCATGGGCGGCGATCCCGGAACGGCGCGGATCGAGCATCTGCCAGGTCTGTCGTGATCGTTGTGCGGACGTGGGCGGTTGCCCTGACAGGTCTGCGCGGCGAAATGATCGAAGTCGAAGCTGATATCACGCAGCACAAGCCGGACTTTCGGATCATCGGGATGCCGGACAAGGCGCTGGGCGAGGCGGCACGTCGTGTGTCGAATGCCGCGGAGAACAGCGGGCTGGCGTTACCGGATCGCCGGCTCACCGTGAATCTTTCTCCGGCGAGCCTTCCCAAACAGGGGTCTTCGTTCGATCTGGCCATCGCCCTGGCCGGGTTGGCGACAGAGGGCCGTGTGGATCCTGAGTCGCTCGCGCGCACCGTGCACATTGGTGAGTTGGGCCTCGATGGCCGCGTTCGCGCCGTCGCCGGTGTTCTGCCGGCGGTCCTGGCGGCCGTGCGCGCGGGCCGCGACCGCGTTGTCGTTCCCGAGGAAAACCGTGCCGAGGCGGAGCTGGTGACGGGCGCCGATGTCACGGGAGTATCGACGCTCGCTGATGCGGCGAGGTTTCATGGCGCAGACGTTGACGAGCAGGTGATCGCTCCGCTTGAGTCTCCCTCTGTCACCGTCACCGATCAGGAACAGCAGGAACGCCTTCCCGACCTCGGCGACGTTGTCGGCCAGCCACAAGCGGTTGAGGCTCTGCTGGTGGCCGCGGCCGGCGGTCACCACCTGCTGATGTCGGGGCCTCCGGGAGCAGGCAAGACGATGCTCGCTCGGCGCCTGCCGGGGATCCTTCCCGATCTGGACGATGACGCGGCGCTCGAAGTGGCGTCAGTTCGTTCGCTGTCTGGTCAACGCATCGCGTCGCTCAGCCGAACACCTCCGTTCGAGGCACCGCACCATTCGGCAACGTTGACGGCGCTCGTGGGTGGTGGGTCCAAGCGAGCGTCGCCCGGCGCGATTGCGCGCGCATCCCGAGGCGTTCTGTTTGTCGACGAAGTCGCCGAGGCGCCGCGCTCGGTGCTGGATGCCCTTCGCCAGCCCCTCGAACACGGCGAGATCGAAATTCACCGGTCCGGGTTCGTCGCGCGTTTCCCCGCGCGATTCCAGCTGGTGCTTGCGATGAATCCGTGTCCGTGCGGTGAGTTCGGTGTAGCGGGCGGCACATGTACCTGCTCCCCGGCAGAGGTGCGCCGGTACGCCGGAAAGATCTCCGGTCCCCTTCTGGACCGTGTCGACATCGATCTTCGGCTCCAGCGCGTTGTCCGCCTCGACGCAGAAGCAGCGCCGACGCTAACAACCGCCGCAGCACGAGAGCAGGTGCGCGAGGCACGTGAACGAGCGGCGCGACGGCTGCAAGACACACCGTGGCGAACGAATGCGGACGTCTCCGGCCCTTGGCTGAGAAACGGCCCGTATGCCCTCAGCGGGACGCCGCGGCAGAGCCTTGACGCGGCCCTCAACAACGGAATGCTCACGTTGCGCTCCTACGACCGTGTGACCCGTGTGGCGTGGACCGTGGCCGACCTCGCCGGACATGATGCGCCGGATGCCCTCGACGTCGGCCGGGCGTTGTTCCTCAAGAAAGGAGTGTCGCAATGAGAGATATCGGCCTGGCGGTTCGGGAGCTTCTCACCGCTGAGGTCCGTCATGCGGCTGAAGCTTGGTTCGGAGGACAGAAAAGCGCGGAGCGATTGGCCCGGGCAGCCTGGTCCGTTCTGACCGAGCCGGGAGACGGCGTCGCGGGCGAGCTGATTGCGAGCCTCGGGGCGGAGGACGCCCTCGAAGCAGCAGCGCGTGCCACCCGGCGACCAGCGGACTCCGTTGCTCTCGCGGACGCAACGGCCCGGTGGCGCCCGCGCTGGGATGCTGGCCTTGTGGAGGCCGCGTTGCGGCAGGGGGTGCGTCGCGACCTGCAGTTTGTGATTCCCGGCGATGCCGGCTGGTGCGCCGCCACCGACGCTCTGGGGGCGCATGCTCCGGTCGGGCTCTGGGTGCGAGGCGACGCCGCAGTTCTGGGGCGCGGAGGCGCTTCCGTCGGGGTGGTTGGCGCCCGCGCGGCAACGCCCTACGGTGAACTCGTCACCACGGATATCGCGAGCGAACTGGCGGCAGACGGCGCGATCATCATTTCGGGTGCGGCGTACGGAGTGGATGGGGCGGCTCATCGAGCCGCCCTGCGCACATCCTCACCCACTGTTGCTTTCGTCGCCGGGGGAGTCGACCGTGTTTACCCGGCAGGCCACGCCGAGATGCTGCAGCGGATCGCAGAGACGGGTGCCATCGTGGCTGAGCGGCCGCCGGGGGCAGCGCCGACGAAGTGGCGCTTTCTCGCCAGAAATCGCTTGATTGCGGCGGCGAGCGCCGCAACCGTTGTTGTCGAAGCCGGGGTGCGTAGCGGCTCGCTCAACACAGCGAACCACGCAGCCACGCTGGGCCGCCCCCTCGGCGCAGTTCCGGGCCCCGTCACGAGTTCGACATCGGCGGGATGCCACCGCCTCCTCCGAGAGTACGGCGCGGTGTGCATCACGAGCCCCGATGATGTTCGCGAACTGCTCGGTCTCGGCGTCGACCATCCCCTTGAGACGCGGGGTGACCCTGAGCTCACGCGTGTGTCGGATGCGCTCGCGCGACGCACGCCGCGATCCATCGCGGAAATTGCGCGACTCAGCGGCCTTGCCGAGGGGAGCGTGATCGGCGCGCTCGGCCTATTGGCACTGTCCGGCGCGGCCGTCGAACGGAACGGGGGATGGGAGGCGGGGTAGGCGACTGAGGCCGATCGGTGTGCCGCCTCAGGCGCGGGGATGCGCAGAGCGATAGGCGGCAGTGAGGCGCTCGCTCGAGACGTGTGTGTATACCTGAGTCGTGCCAAGGCTTGCGTGACCGAGGATCTCCTGCACAGCACGCAGATCCGCTCCGCCGTCGAGCAGGTGCGTCGCCGCCGAATGGCGAAGCGCGTGCGGGCCGACGCTCGATGCGCCGATAATCGGCCCAATGACGCGGGAGACGACGTCGTACACCGCTCGCGGGCCGATGCGCGCTCCGCGGACGCCGAGGAACATGGCGGAACCCGGTCGTTCGGCACGATCAATGAGAGCGGGCCGCCCGCGCACGAGGTAGGCCTCCAATGCGCGCCCCGCCGGTGTTCCAAAGGGAACAACGCGTTCCTTCGACCCTTTTCCGTTGACGCGAACGGTCGCTCGATCACGGTCAACATCCGTCATGTCGAGTGAGCACAGCTCCGCGACGCGAATACCGGCACCGTAGAGGAGCTCGAGCAGGGCCAGATCTCGCAGAGCGACGGTGTCTCCGTCCATCGCGGTTGCCGCAAGCTCATCGAACGCCGATGCGATCGACGTGGCGTTTGCGACGCGAGGAAGAGTGCTTCCCTTTTTCGGTGTGACGAGGCGCAGCGTGGGATCGGAATCGACAAGGCCCTCGTCGTTCGCCCAGCGGAAGAAACTGCGAACGGACGACGTCCGCCGCGCGAGCGTTGAGCGGGCATCCCCGCGCCGGTTGGCGCGCCAGAGCCACTCCCGGAGCACGTCGAGGTCAACGGAGCGCAGATCGATATCCCCCGTGACAGTTGTGAGATCGGCGAGGTCGGCGCGATACGCCCTGACGGTGGCGGCCGAGAGCCGCCGAACATCCGTCAGGTGCCCGGCAAACGTCGAAGCCGCCTGCTCGATCCTCATGCTCTTTAGTCAACAGCATGGCAACAGGACGGGACGTTCCAGCACGCCGAGCAAGGCGAGCGGGTCGATGTACTCGCCGTCCAAACGCGCGCCGAGATGAAGGGTGTCGTCACCGACATGTCCGCCAGCTGACACGGGTCCGAGTACCTGGCCCTGTGACACAGCAGTTCCCGCTGGCGGAGGATCGTCAACTGGCTCGAGAGTGGAGACCAGCCCGCCACCGTGATCGATCGTCAGAAGGGAGCGGTCGACGACGAATCCGGAGAAGGCGACAACACCGTCCGCTGGCGCCAACGCGACGCCGCCTGTGACGGGGATATCGATACCGCGGTGTCCGGGGCCGTACGGGTGAGGAGGTCGCTCGAACTCTCGGAGCACAGACGCCACACCACCCGGCCAAATCCACCGTGGCTCTTCGACGCCGAGAGCCGCGCTTGCCACGCCTGAGGAGAGCAAGACAACGGCGATCGCGGTGAGTGATGCGAGTGCTGTGCGCAGCGGAGTCATGCGTCGAGAATGACCCACAGCGCAGCGCGAGAGAAGCGAATGTGGACAAGCTTCCCGTCATCCACGATGTGCAGACGCGAGGGGTGACCGGGCGCAGGAACATCCGGCTCTCGCCTGGTATAGTCGACCCGCATCCTCTGCGAAGGGGATGACTTCGCGTGCCCTTAACGATTCCTATCGTGGTTGCACTCCTACCGGTCCCTCTGCTGAGGGCGGGAGAGCGCCGGGGCACCAGGACAGTCGACCGCCGGTCGACACATCAACCGAACGGCGCGCAGAGCGCGCCACAAGAAGGAGATACGACCATGGCCGTCGTTACAATTCGCCAGCTGCTCGACAGCGGCGTCCACTTCGGACACCAGACCCGTCGCTGGAACCCGAAGGTGAAGCGCTTCATCCTCACGGAGCGCAGCGGAATCCACATCATCGACCTGCAGCAGTCGCTGGGTTACATCGACAGCGCCTACGACTTCGTCAAGGAGACGGTTGCCCGCGGCGGCACCATCCTCTTCGTCGGAACGAAGAAGCAGGCCCAGGAAGTGCTCGCTGAGCAGGCGACGCGCGTGGGGCAGCCCTACGTCAACGAGCGTTGGCTCGGTGGCCTCCTCACCAACTTCCAGACGGTGTCGAAGCGTCTGGCTCGTATGAAGGAGCTCGAGGAGCTCGACTTCGAGAACCCCGCTGCATCGGGCTTCACGAAGAAGGAGCTGCTGCTCAAGAAGCGCGAGCTCATCAAGCTTCACAAGTCGCTCGGCGGTATCCGCAACCTCACGAAGACGCCGTCGGCGCTGTGGGTTGTTGACGCCAAGCGCGAGCACCTCGCCATTGACGAGGCACGCAAGCTGGGCATCCCCGTTATCGGCATCCTCGACACGAACGTCGACCCCGACGACCTGGCTTACCCGATCCCGGGCAACGACGACGCGATCCGTTCGGTTGCGCTGCTGACGCGCATCATCGCCGACGCCGCTGCCGAGGGCCTGCAGCAGAAGCACAACCCCGAGGGCGACGCCGAGGTTCTTCCCGAGTGGGAGCGCGAGCTCCTCGAGGGCGGCGCTTCGGCCGACGAGGCCGCTGCTGAGGCTCCCGCCGAAGACGCAGCCGCTGAGGCTCCCGTCGAGGAGGCAGCAGCCGCCGAGGCTCCCGCAGCAGAGTGATCTTTCCGAGGGCGGGAGCCGCAATCGGCTCCCGCCCTCGGAGCGTTCACGACGAGTGAACCTCGTCGACACCCTCATCACGTAATCTCCGGTTCACAACCGACAGCAAAGGGAAGCCGCACATGGCAAACTTCAGCATCGCCGACCTCAAGGCTCTGCGCGAGCAGCTCGGCACGGGCATGGTCGACACGAAGAAGGCTCTCGAAGAGGCCGACGGTAACGTCGAGAAGGCCGTCGAGATTCTTCGCCTCAAGGGCGCAAAGGGCAACGCAAAGCGTGCTGACCGCGCCGCGACGGAGGGCCTCGTTGCCGCCGTCGAGAACGATGGTGCCGCAACACTGATCGAGCTCGCATGCGAGACCGACTTCGTTGCAAAGAACGACAAGTTCGTCGCTCTTGCGGACACGGTCCTCGCGGCTGTTGCCGCAGCGGGAGCCGATGGAGTCACGGCTGCTCTTGCAGCTGACGCCAACGGTAAGACCGTTGAGCAGCTCATTGCCGACGAGGCTGCGATCCTCGGAGAGAAGATCGAGCTCCGTGGTGCTCGCACGCTCACGGGCGACGCCTTCCAGATCTACCTCCACAAGACCAGCAAGGACCTGCCCCCGCAGGTGGGTGTTGTTGTTGCTTACTCGGGTGATGACGCCGAGACCGCGCGTTCGATCGCGCAGCACATCTCGTTCGCCGCTCCGCAGTTCCTGACGCGCGACGAGGTCTCCTCGGACGTTGTCGACAAGGAGCGCGAGATCGTTACCGAGATCTCTCGTAACGAGGGCAAGCCGGAGGCCGCTCTGCCCAAGATCGTCGAGGGACGCGTTAACGCGTTCTTCAAGCAGGTGGTTCTTCTGGACCAGGCATACGCCAAGGACAACAAGCTGTCGATCCAGAAGGTTGCGGACGACGCGGGCATCACGCTCACGGGCTTCGCACGCTTCAAGGTCGGCGCATAAGCTTCACTCCACATCAGAAGGGCTCGGGATCCAGAGGGATCTCGGGCCCTTCTGTGTATCTCGTCTCGGGTGCGTACAGGATGAACAGGGCAGGCCTGCGCTAGCGTTAATCGCAGTGCCCATCCGGCTCCGAGAGGAACACATCATCGTGACCAACCACCCCACAGCCCCCCGACGCCGCGTCTTGCTCAAGCTTTCCGGAGAGGCATTCGGAGGCGGACAGCTCGGGGTTAACCCGGGTGTTGTCAGCACCATCGCCCAGGAGATCGCTGAGGCGGCTCAGGAAGTTGAGGTGGCCGTTGTCGTCGGAGGCGGGAACTTCTTCCGCGGCGCCGAACTGTCCAAGAGCGGCCTTGAGCGTTCGCGTGCTGACTATATGGGCATGTTGGGAACCGTGATGAACGCGCTCGCGCTGCAGGACTTCCTTGAGCAGGCAGGAACAGAGACTCGCGTGCAGTCGGCCATCGAGATGCGCCAGGTTGCTGAGCCGTACCTTCCGCTTCGCGCCGTGCGCCACATGGAGAAGGGCCGCGTTGTCATCTTCGGTGCCGGCGCCGGGCTTCCGTATTTCTCGACGGACACTGTGGCGGCTCAGCGTGCCCTTGAGGTGCGGGCAACCGAGGTCCTCGTCGCGAAAAACGGTGTCGATGGCGTGTATACGGCCGACCCGCGGACCGACCCATCAGCGACCAAGCTTCATCACGTGACGTACAACGATGCGCTCGTCAAGGGCCTGAAGGTCGTTGATTCGACCGCGTTCAGCCTGTGCATGGACAACGGGATGAGTATGCGTGTGTTCGGCATGGAGCCCGCGGGTAACGTCACAAAGGCACTGCGTGGCGAAGAGATGGGCACGCTCGTCACGACGTGACGTAGCCGCGTGGCGCGGCGGGAACAGGAACTCCCTGCCGCGTCGGTAGAATTTCAGAGCACCTACGACGAATGGAGTCACCCGTGATCGCCGAAGTTCTGGCAGAAGCAACCAGTCGCATGGACCGTGCCGTTGAAGCGGCCAAAGAAGACTTTGCGACGGTGCGCACGGGCCGCGCAAACCCGCAGCTCTTCCAGCGCCTCATGGTCGACTACTACGGCACGCCGACACCGCTGCAGCAGCTGGCGGCGCTGGCGAACCCCGAAGCCCGGACGATCGTTGTCACGCCCTATGACAAGACGGCTCTGAAGGCCATCGAGGATGCTATCCGCGACATGCCGAACCTCGGCGCGAACCCCACCAACGACGGCACTATCGTCCGCGTGACGATGCCGGAGCTCACCGAGGAGCGACGCAAGGAGTACGTCAAGCTCACTCGGTCCAAGGGGGAGGACGCGAAGGTTCGCGTGCGTGGCATCCGTCGCCAGACGAAAGACGACCTCGATGCGCTGAAGGATGAGATCGGCGAGGACGAGATCGCCCGCGGCGAAAAGGAACTCGACTCTCTCACCAAGGCTCACGTCGACCAGATCGATGAGGCGCTCAAGCACAAGGAAGCCGAGCTTCTCGAGGTCTAATGGTCACCGACGCGGCCCCGGAACAGGACCGTTCGGACGAACCGTCCAACGATTCCCTTCGTCACCTCGACGCAGATCACACTGCCTCGTTGCACGATCGAATCGAAGCCGCTCGCGGTGAAATCGGTCAGAAGGCGCAATACGCGCGTGATCAGATCGAGGCCACGAACGAGAGAATCAAGAATCGCACCGGCCGTGATCTTTTCGCGGCGATCGGTGTCGGCATTCTCGCTGGTGTGATCGTTCTCGCATCGCTGCTCTTCGTGAAATGGGTTTTCGCGATCGTCGCGATGCTGATCGCGGCGCTCGGCGTTTTCGAACTCACGCGTGCCCTGCAGGCCAGGGGCCGGCGGATCGATCTGATCCCGCAAGTGATCGGGTCGTTCGCCATCACCGGGGCGGCGTTCTGGTTCGGCTCGGCGGTGCACTGGGCGGCACTGTTCGTCTCCCTTGTCGTCATCGTCGTGTGGCGCATCCTCGTGCAGATGGTGGCGAGAGACGGCCGGATCTACGCGTCAATTTTCAGCGACATTCTCGTTGGATGCTTCGTCCAGCTCTACGTTCCCCTTCTCGCAAGCGCCGCGCTTGTTGTTCTGCGACAAGAGCAGGGCGAGCTGTGGGTGATCAGTTTTCTCATCGTCGTCGTCACAGCGGATACCGCGGCGTACGCAACAGGACTCACCTTCGGTAAGACGAAGCTGGCGCCTCGCATCAGTCCCGGTAAGACCTGGGAGGGCTTCGCGGGCGCGGCCGTTGTCTCGATGATCGCCGGTGCGCTCGTTACGGAGCTCATGCTCGGGGTCCCGTGGTGGGCTGGCGTGATCTTCGGCGCCGTCCTCATGGGAACCGCGACGCTCGGAGATCTCGGAGAGTCGATGCTCAAGCGCGACCTGGGGATCAAAGACATGAGTTCCTGGCTCCCTGGCCACGGTGGCGTCCTGGATCGCTTGGACAGCATCCTGCCGTCGGCGGTTGTCGCTCTCGCTCTCTTCCACCTTCTTTCACCACTCGCCGCATAACCGCGGCGCCGATCGACGGTTCTCCTATGACTGCTCATTCCAGCTTCGCTCTTTTCTCCCACGCCCCGCGCGGTCAGCTGGGTTATGAGCCAGCCGTCGTTGATTCCTTCCTTGCCCGCGCGCGGCGGTCCTTTCAAGGGGAAACGCAGGAGGTCACGAGCGAGGTGATTCGCACGGTCGCGTTTCCTCTGATGAAGCGGGGATACGAGGTGCGCGCCGTCGATGCAGCGCTTGCACGACTCGAGGATGCGTTTGCGGTGCGCGAGCGTGAATTCGCCGTGGCGATGAGGGGAACGGACGCCTGGATCGATGATGCGCGCGAATCCGCGCAAGAGATTCTCGTCCGGTTATCGCGCCCCGCTGCTCATCGTTTCGCGCGCGTGGGGGTGCTGCGCACCGGCTACTCCGTGCGTGAGGTCGATGCCGTCGCTGATCGCATTACCGCGTACCTCGCCCATGGAACACCCCTTGCGGCCGAACAGCTGAGAACAGCAGCGTTTCGCCCGCAGCGCGGGGGATACCGCGAGGAGCAGGTCGACGCGCTTTTGGATGCGGCCGTGCGGGTGATTCTGGCAGTTCGCTAGATCACCCTCCGCTAGGTCACGGTCCGGTAACAGATCAGGTAGACTGGTGCGCACTGTGACTCTTGCGAACGAGAAGCCCCAGCCCATGACCCGCCGCGCGGCACGGGCGATTGAGCGTTCGGCTATCGCCGAGGTACGCCGTGATCGCCGGTCCACCCGCTCTGCGCAACGCCGGTCGTCCCCCCAGGGAGGGGGAGCGCGTCGTGTCGTTGTGGGTGCGGTTGCCGGTTTTGCGGCACTCGCCTTTCTGGGAGCAACGATCGCACCGGCCTTGGCGCCGCATCTGACACAGGCATCGCAGCAGTTCCCGGAGCAGCCCGAGCAGTCGACCTATGAGGCGGCAGCCGCCGACGCACAGGTCTTCGCAGCCACGTCGAACAGCACCTCCCTCGGTTCTCTCGCATCGGTCAGCTACACCGCGGTTCTGAACACACCCGAGCCCGAGCCCGAACCAGCTCCCGCCGTTGTGGCGGATATCCAGGGCGGAGGCGCTCCGGCCGACGACCAGGGCGCGGCTCCCGAGCCAGCCCCGGCTCCTGCACCCGTTCAGCCCCCCGTGTACGACGGTGGCGGCGGGCCCTCCGAGTGGATGGCCGCTGCGGGAATCGCGGAGTCCGACTGGGGTTACGTCGACTACATCGTGTCGAAGGAAAGCGGCTGGAACCCCGGTGCCACCAACCCGACCTCTGGCGCGTGCGGCCTTGTCCAGGCCTATCCGTGCAGCAAGGTCCCCGGCGACGGCTACAACCCCATCGATAATCTTGTCTGGGGCAATGGCTACGCCATCGCGCGCTACGGCAGCTGGGCCAACGCGTATAACTTCTGGATCGCCAACCACTGGTGGTAAAAGAGACGAATGGCTAAGTCACGACGACGCCGCCAGCCGTCTCGCACATCCGACGAATCGTTCGACCGCCTGCTATCGGGGTGGAAGCGTAGCGAGTCGCGCCGCGGGTCGACCTGGACGGTGCAACCGGTTGGACCAGGACGCTCGGAAAAGGCATACACCTGTCCAGGGTGCTCACGCTCAGTTGAGGCCGGCACATCTCACGTTGTGACGTGGCGTGAGGACGGCGTTCTTGGCGCGCAGGCGGATCTCGCTGCGCGGCGTCACTGGCACACGCACTGCTGGAACATCTTCTGAGGAGAGGCAAGAACATGTCTGCCAACGAGACAACGGAGATTCGCGGAGCGACACTTCTCCCCGCGCAGCGTGAAGACATTGAGTTGCGCACGTCGGACGGGCTCACGCTCGTGGGCGAGCTCTCCGTGCCGACAGAACGCGCTCCGGTAGCAACCCTCGTGATGCTCCACCCGTTGCCGACACACGGCGGCTTCATGGATTCCCATATCATTCGCAAGGCGGCAGCGCGGCTTCCGGCTCTTGCTGACCTTGCGGTGCTGCGTTTTAATCTTCGCGGTGTCACATCGCCGCGGGGAACGAGTGAGGGTGCTTTCGGCGAGGGCATTGCGGAGGAAGCAGACGTGGCCGCCGCCATGCAGTTCGTCACCGACCGTGGACTTCCTGCTCCGTGGCTCGTCGGCTGGTCTTTCGGCACCGAGCTCACCCTGAAGCACGGGCGACAGCACCCGATCGCGGGAGCGATCCTGCTCTCGCCGCCCCTGCACAGGACATCGGAGGAAGAGCTTGCGGCATGGGCGGACGATTCTCGTCCGCTGATTGCGCTTATTCCCGAGCACGATGACTATCTGCAACCCGACCAGGCGCGCGAGCGCTTTGCGGTGGTTCCCAAAGCATCGTTGATCGCCGTGGACGGCGGTAAGCACCTCTGGGTTGGTGAGTCGCAGACGCGCCGCGTTCTGAACGAGATCACTCGTGCGGTGAACCCCGCAGCGGTGCCGCTTCCCACACAGTGGCCGGCGTAGCGCCTACTTTTCGTTCATTCGCGGAATGACGACCTGACGGTAGACGATCAGGATGCTCGCGGCGACGGGGATCGCAATGAGCGCGCCCAGGAGCCCGAGGAGGGCACCGCCGGAGAGCGCGGCGACGACGACAACGCCACCCGGCACCGAGACAGCTCGGCTCATGATGCGCGGTGTCAGAACGTATGCTTCGATTTGCATATAGATCAGGTAGTACACCGCGGCGATGAGGGCCGTTGAGACGGTGCCAACATCGGGGATCAGGCACACAAGAACGATGATCGTCGACCCCGTGATCGTGCCGACCAGCGGAATCATCGAACCGAGGAAGGCGACAACAGCGAGCACCATGGGGAACGGTGCCCCAATAATCGACAAGAAGATTGCGCTGAGCGCGCCGTTCGTTGCCGCGAGGGTGACCTGTCCCATCACGTAGTAACCGACTGAGTCCGTGATCTGCTCAGCAATGTATGCGAACCGCTCGCGCTTGGACGCGGGGATGATCTGATAGATCGCGTTCTTCAGCGTCGGGGTTGATGCCGTCAAGTAGATCGTGAGGATCAGGATGATCAGCGCGCCAAAGAGACCGCCAGCGACACTGAGAGTCGCCCCCACCAGGCTCTCACTGATGGAGAAGAGATTATCCGTGAGCCAATCGTTGATTGCGTCAAACACGGTCGGGATGTCGAGCGCGGGGAAGGTCGTGCTCAGCCAGGTCTCCACATCGCTCTGCCACGCCGAACGATTCAGGAGATACGTCACCCGCCTGACCAGCAGTGTGACCTGATCGACGAGGACGGGGAGAACGATCAGGAGAATGCCGGCGAATACCGTGAGAACGCCAACGATGGCAATCATCACGGCCGCCCAGCGGGGGATGCGGCGCCGCTCCAGCCATGAGACGACGGGGTCGAGGCCGAGGGAGAGGAACATGGCCGTTCCGACGTACAGCAACACAGTGGACAAGGCTTCGATACTCTGGATGAGAAGGATCGCGAGGCCCACGCCCAGGGCGGCAGTGAAGCCGAGCCGGAACGGATTGTGGATCTTCATAGCTCTCCCGGTCGAAACATGAGCGCGTGCAACTGCGGCGCGTGATTGTGAGGCTATCGCGGGACAGCGGCCAACGCCGTCATCTCCCAGCTGGCGTCGTTACCCTAGCGTTACACTCAGGGGCCGTGTTTGGCCCCGCATGGCGGTCGAATATCGTCGTGACAGATGCAAGGAGAGTTATTCGTGCGATTCGTATGGGCGGTCGTGTCGTTCCTCGCCGCAGTGGCGTTGATCGGTGTTGGCGCCGTGCAGCTCATGTCGCTGAGCGGTCCCGAGACGGTAACGAACGAGATCCGGCCGGCTGATGCGGAGCTTCCGTACACCGTTATCGACGCCGCGGTGCTTACCGAGCACACCGACGCGGATCTGACGGTGAGCGCGGAAGCCGACGAGGACATCTCGTTGTCCTACGGGCGCACAGTTGACATCCTTGCCTGGCTGTCCGATGCGCGCTTCAACCACCTCACGCTGCTCGACGCAGAAGATGTGAACGAGGAGGAGGGCGAGTCGCGCGTTAACGTATCCGCGGTGGAGCCCACCGAGACGTGGGACGGTGAGCGCACGACGGTCGATCCTCGCGGCTCAGACCTGTGGAGCGATGAAGAAACGGCCGAAGGCACGATCCAGCCGCGAACAGACCTCCCGGAGGGGATGAGCGTTCTCGTTGCGACGGATGGAGAAGGTCCCGCGTTCTCCCTGATCACGACGACGCACCAGCACGAGGTCACGAAGCCGTGGGCAGGACCCCTCATTGCACTGGGCGGACTGGCCCTCATCGTCGGGCTCGGCTTCTGGATTGGCGGTTTTGTGAACTTGCGTCGTCGGCGCGGCCCCCGCCGCAAGGGACCGAAACTCCCCGCCACGGAGGCGCTCAGCGTGAGAGCGAACGACACGGCTGCGCAGGCAGACAAGAGCGCGGGTCGTTCGTCGCGATCTCGTCGGCGTTTTGTCGTCGCGATTCCCGCGATCGCCCTCACGGGCGCGCTCCTGGCGGGATGCACGCCAAACGCGTGGCCAGATATGGCTCAGGACCCTTCGCCCGAGCCAACAGAGCAGTTGGAAGCGGGCATCGTAGAAGATGTGGTTCCGGCCCTGACCGACCCCCAGGCAGAACGAATCGTTGCGGACATTCGCGCCACGCTTGATTCTGCCGACGCGGAGAACGATGTGAGCCTGGCTGCGTCTCGCATGACAGCTGACGCGCTGGCCATGCGAACGGTGACATACGAACTGCGTCGTGATGTCGAGGACTACGAAGAGACACCGGTATCGATTCCGGACGAGCCCGTGTCGATTGTGCTTCCGCAGGCAAACGATGGATGGCCCCGCACAGCTCTTGTCGTTGTGAGCGATGAAGAATCATCGGTTCCGACCGTTCTGACGATTACGCAGGCCTCGCCGTGGGATACCTACAAGGTCACATACCTCGCGCGCATTGGCCCCGATGTCGAGTTCCCGGCATTGGCTCCACGGTGGATGGGCGGCGCGCTCGTTCCGCCCGACTCGTCGTTCCTCGAGGTTGCTCCTCAGGACCTCGCAGCTGCGTACGCAGACGTGATGGGCTCCGGTGAGGAGAGTGAGTTCGCGGAGCTTTTTGATCTGGACAGCGACTTCTTCCTGCCCCGTCTTCAGGAGCGCCGCGATGAGGTTCACCGCGAGCTGTTCGAGCCGGAAGACGGCGAATCAGCGGAAGGAACAGCGGAGCTCACCTTCGACCAACGAGCCGTATCCACGGATCCCGTCTCGCTTGCAACGTTCGACAGCGGCGCGATCGTCGCTGTCGCCGTTGGAGATTCCGAAACCGTTCGCGCGATTCATGAGGACGCCGAGATTATGATCCCGCGCGCCGAGACACAGCACTTCGTCGGTGTCGAGAGCACGGAAATCGGCGTGACGACCAGCTACACGAATGAGTTGTTCTTCTTCGTTCCTGCTGGGGGTTCCGAGGAGAAGATTCGCCTTCTCGGGTACTCCCAGTCGCTGGCCGGTGCCGCGCTTCTCGAAGAGCCAGACGACTCGGAATGACGCCGTCTGGGCGAACCCGCGAGAGAATGGACTGATTCCCATCCGCGACCACGAAAGGTGATCGATGTCTGACGCCTCTCTCGGCTCCGCTCTCCGCGGCGCTGTTGATCTATCCTCCCTTCGCAACCGACCGCAGACGCAGGCGCCAGGTGCTGCGCGTCCCGGCCAGGCTGTTACGCCCGGGCCGGCCGGCGCTCAGGGAGCCGATGTGGTCATGGCCGTTGGTGACGACAGCTTCGGTCAGGTGATGGAGCTGTCCGTACGCGTGCCGGTCGTTGTGCAGCTGTGGGCGCCGCAGGTCCCGGAGACGGTCGAACAGGGGGCTCTTCTCGAGAAGGTTGCGCGCTCGATGAACGGCCGGATCGCGCTGGCCCGCGTCGACGCCACGCGCGCTCCGCAGGTCGCTCAGATGTTCCAGCAGAACGGGTGGCCCATGACAATCGGTGTCATCGGTCAGCGTCCTGTTCCCGTTCCGGATCAGCAATACTCTGAGGAACAGCTCGTCGAGTTGTTCGGCCAGATCCTGCAGCTCGGCCAGCAGGCCGGCATCACGGGAACTCTGGACGTTGCTGCGGGCGATGATGAGCAGGCTGCCCCGGAAGAACCTGCGTTGTCGCCCCTCCAGCAGGAGGCTTACGACGCGATCGAACGAGGCGACTACGACGCGGCGATCGCAGCCTACGAAAAGGGCCTCAAGGAAAATCCGCGCGATGACGAGGCGAAGGCCGGTCTCGCGCAGGTGCACCTGCTCAAGCGCACGACGGGAGCCGATCTCGCCGCGGTTCGCCAGGCCGCGGCGGACGGACCGGACAACGTCGACGCCCAGCTGGCGGTTGCTGATCTCGATGTGATCGGTGGGCATGTCGACGACGCATTCGACCGGTTGCTGGACCTTTTCAGTCGTGTTTTCGGTGATGAGCGCGCTGTTGTGAAAGACCGCCTGGTGGAGCTGTTCGGCGTCGTCGGAACTACTGACCCGCGCGTTGTTTCTGCGCGGGCGCGCCTGACCAGCCTGCTCTTCTGACGCGGGTATGAGCGTCTACCTCGATCACGGCGCGACGACTCCTCTGCGCGCACAGGCTCGTATGGCGTGGCTGGAGGCTCAGGTAGCCGCCAACCCGTCATCGGTGCACGCCGATGGTCAGCGTGCCCGCCGGCTCCTGGAGGACGCACGTGATCGAGTCGCGGCGGTTGCGGAGTGCGACCCGATTGAAGTGGTGTTCACGTCCGGAGGCACCGAGTCCATCAACCTGGCGGTGAAGGGGCTGTGGTGGTCACGGACAGACGATCGCCGTGCAATCGCGCTCCCCGACGGAGAACATCACGCGACGATGGAATCCGTTGATTGGCTCGCAGAACGCGAGGGCGCGCGTATCGCGCCCGTCCCGATCGACATGGACGCCCGAATCGATCCGGACGCCGTCGCGACGGTGCTGGCGGCAGGAGACACGGCGTTTCTCACCGCGCTTGTGGCGAACAACGAGGTGGGAACGGTCAACGATGTCGAGCGGATCGCCGAGGTCGCCGCGGCAGGCAACGTACCCCTGCATCTGGATGCCGTTTCCGCGGCCGGGCACGTTCCCCTCGCCTTCCGTTCGTGGCGTGGATCAGCAGAGGGACACTCCGGGCTTGTCGCGCTCAGCGTGAGCGGCCACAAGCTGGGGGCGCCGGTTGGTACGGGGGCGCTTGTTGTTTCCCGATACGCGCGCCTCGCTGCCCTCCAACACGGGGGAGGGCAACAACGCGGACTGCGCGCGGGAACACAGGACGTCGCGGGAGCAACGGCCCTCGCGGTGGCCCTGGAGTGCGCGGAGGCCGAGCGGCAGGATCTCGCGCGGCGTCATGCCGCGCTCCGGGCGCGGCTGCTGAAGCGGTTGGCGGCGGAGCCGGGTATTCGTCTTCTCGGCGATCCGGAACGACGGGTTCACGCGAACGTTCACCTGCATCTTGCGGGCGCGCAGGGCGAATCCGTTCTGTATCTGCTGGATCTTGCGGGGGTCAGTGCGTCAACAGGATCAGCATGCCAGGCGGGCGTTACCGAGGCCTCGCATGTTGTCCGGGCGATGGGACTCGGCGATGAAGCCTCGCGGCAAGTGCTGCGCCTCACGATGGGCTCGGATACCACCGAGAGCGACATCGATACGGCCGCCGGGGCGATCCTCGAGGCGTACCGTCGCGTCGGGCCTGCGTCCAGATCGCGCGTTTAGGCTGGACTTATGCGTGTTTTAGCGGCAATGAGTGGCGGAGTCGATTCGGCGGTCGCCGCTGCGCGAGCGGTGGACGCGGGGCACGAGGTGGTCGGAGTTCATCTTGCGCTGTCGCGGGCTGGCGGGACTCTGCGCACCGGGAGCCGCGGATGCTGCACAGTGGAAGACGCGATGGATGCCAGGCGTGTGTCCGACAAGATCGGCATTCCGTTCTACGTGTGGGATTTCTCCGAGCGTTTCCGTGACGATGTCATCGATGATTTCGTGAATGAGTACCGGGCGGGACGCACGCCTAATCCCTGTATGCGGTGCAACGAGAAGATCAAGTTCGCGGCGCTCCTTGAGCGTGCGCTGGAGCTCGGTTTCGACGCGGTCTGCACGGGACACTACGCAACGCTCGTTGAGGGCGAGCGCGGCCTTGAGCTGCACAGGTCGAGTGAACAGGCGAAGGACCAGTCGTATGTGCTGGGCGTTCTGACAGCTGATCAGCTCGCGCACACGTACTTCCCCCTCGGAGAGACACCGTCGAAAGACCTGGTTCGGGCGGAAGCCGCCGAGCGGGGGCTGACCGTTGCCAAGAAGCCGGACAGCTACGACATCTGCTTCATTCCCGACGGTGACACGCGCGGCTACCTCGCTGAGAAGATGGGCGCCGAGCCCGGTGCGATCGTCGATCGTTCGGGAGAGGTCGTCGGTTCCCACGACGGTGCTCACGCCTTCACGGTCGGGCAACGACGTGGTCTGAAGCTGGGCGTTCCGGCGCCGGATGGAAAGCCACGATTCGTGCTTGAGGTCCGACCCGTGAATAACGAGGTCGTTGTCGGGCCGAAAGAAGCGCTGGCGGTCTCCCTGATCGCGGGCGGACGATTCTCCTGGGCAGGAGCTGCGCCCGAAAGCCCCGATGAGGAGTTCCGTTGCGAGGTGCAGATCCGCGCCCACGCTGACCCTGTTCCCGCACGCTGCATCGTGGCGGATAACGAGATGATCGTGACGCCGGATGAGCCGCTGGAAGGCGTCGCAACCGGGCAGACCGCCGTCATTTACATTGGAACTCGCGTTCTCGGACAGTGCACGATCGATCGTACGGAGAGTGCGGTTCCCGCGACGGCATGACGGGTGAATGTCAGGGGTCGAATCTAGACTTGCTCCCGTGACAGACGCTCCTGACGCCCCTGATCTCCGTCTCGACGAGGCCCGTGCTGAGGCCGACGCGCTCACGGAGCGCATCGACGCGGCGCGGGAAGCCTATTACGGGCAGGACGTCTCTCGTGTCGATGATGAAACCTATGACCGCTGGCTCGCGCGTCTGTCCCATCTCGAGGCCATCTTCCCGGTGCTCGCCAGCCAAGACTCACCAACGCAGACGGTGGGAGGGGCCGAGCAAACCGGCCTCGACACCATTACTCACGCCGAGCGCATGCTCAGTCTTGACAACGTGTTCTCCCCGGAAGAGCTGCGGGCCTGGTGTGCACACGCCAGCGCCGCCGCGGGCCGGGATGTGCGGTGGCTGACGGAGCTCAAGATCGACGGGCTGGCGATCAACCTTCGCTACGAGCGGGGCGTTCTCACCTCCGCAGCCACCCGTGGTGACGGACACGTTGGCGAGCTCGTCACCGAGAACGCCCTGCGCATTTCGGGCATCCCTCGTCGCCTCGCCGGCAACGGGCACCCCGAAATCGTTGAGGTCCGTGGCGAGGTTTTCATTCCCGTCGAGCAGTTCCACGAGCTCAACGCGCTCCAAGCGGCGCTCCGCGAGCGCGCGTTCGTCGAATCACGCGAGCGCTTCGATCGCGTCCGCTCCGCGGCCAAGAAGTCGTTCGATGAGGATAAGGCTCGGCTCTCGGCCGAGCGGCGTTTTCCTGCCTTTGCCAACCCCCGCAACGCGGCATCCGGTGGCTTGCGGCAGCAACTTGAGAAGAAGGATGGCTTAGAACGCGAGGCGGGAGAGGCGCGGGTTCGTTCTCTGCGTCTCTACGTGCACGGGATCGGTGCATGGCAGAACCCGCCGGTGGCCTCCCAGAGCGAGGTGTATAGCCTCCTGTCGGAGTGGGGGCTGCCCACGAGCCCGCACTACCGCGTCTGCGAGGACGAGGAACACGTTCTGTCCTTCGTTGCGCACTTCGGTGAGAATCGCCATGCCGTTGAACACGAGCTCGACGGAATCGTCGTCAAGGTCGATGAACTGGCTCTTCACGATGAGCTCGGCGCCACCAGCCGCGCACCACGATGGGCGATCGCCTACAAGTACCCTCCCGAGGAAGTGCAAACCCGCCTCCTTGACATCCAGGTGGGCGTCGGACGAACGGGTCGTGCAACGCCGTATGCCGTGATGGAGCCCAAGCTCGTTGCCGGGAGCGTTGTCTCGCGCGCAACGCTGCACAATCGCGACGTTGTTGTCGACAAGGGCGTTCTGATCGGGGACATGGTCGTGCTGCGCAAAGCGGGCGACGTCATTCCGGAAATTCTCGGTCCCGTCGCCGAGCTGCGCGACGGAACGGAGCGCGCGTTCGTGATGCCAGCCTCCTGCCCCGAGTGCGGAACGACGCTTCGTCCGATGAAAGATGGCGATATCGATCTCCGCTGTCCCAACGGAAAAGACTGCCCGGCACAGGTCAGGGGACGAGTCGAACACATCGGTTCTCGGGGGGCTCTCGATATTGAGGCGCTCGGTGAGGTCACGGCAGCAGCGCTCACCCAGCCCGCGCGATCAACCGCAACGGGAGCTGAACTCGGGCCGGTTCTCCGAACGGAAGCGGGTCTGTTCGATCTCACGCTGGAACAGCTTGTGCCGATTGAGGTCGTCGTTCGCGACCCCGAAACGGGCGAAGACCGCGTCAACGACAAAACCGGCGAGCCCGTTCGTCGTGCTCCGTTCCAGCGCGTCGAGCTGGTTTACCCTCCTGGCTGGGAGAGCGCCACGCCGTCGGAACGGCGAAAGGCGGGAATCCGCAAGGATCACCAGATCGTCCATCCGTCCGCGCAAGCGATCAAACTGCTCGAGGAACTCGAGAAAGCAAAGTCGAAAGAGCTGTGGCGCCAGATCGTGTCGCTCAACATCCGTCACGTTGGGCCGGTTGCCGCGCGCGCTGTTGCCGATCACTTTGGTTCGCTCGATGCGATTGTCTCGGCGAGCGTCGAAGAGGTTGCGGCTGTTGACGGCGTTGGCGAGATCATCGCGCGCTCACTTCTCGAGTGGTTCGATGTCGACTGGCACCGCGACATCGTTGCGTCGTGGCGCGATGCCGGCGTGACGTTTCTGACCGAGGGGCACCCTGGCCCCGGCCAAGCAACGTCAGCGGGTGGCGTCCTCGACGGACTCACGGTGGTCGCGACCGGTTCCCTTGACGGCTTTACCCGGGACGGAGCGAAAGAGGCCATTATTCGTGCCGGTGGTAAAGCGGCCGGAAGCGTCAGTAAGAAGACGGATTTCGTGGCGGCGGGACCGGGGGCTGGCTCAAAGCTGGCGAAGGCCGAAGACCTCGGCATCCCCGTTCTGAACGCAGAACAGTTTCGCGTTCTGGTCACCGAGGGGCCACACGCGCTGGAAGGCGCGGGCACGACCCCATAACGTTGAACGCTGCGGCTTGCGTACCTGGAAAAAACCTGTGTAGCGTGATGAGGTCCCGCGGGAATGCCGCGGGCCAGACCACATGCCCCATGGTGGCGGACGTCGACTTCGGTCGATGGCGCCGAATTGGCGCTCGTTGCCCGCCGGGGCGGAGGACCATACCTAAAGATGTCGCCACAAACTTATTTCATCATCGCACTCGTTGCGTATTTCGTGGCCATGATCGGAATCGGCGTTTACGCGACGCTGAAGACGAAGAACCACGAGGACTACATGCTCGGCGGGCGTCGCCTGCCGCCCGCCGTGGCCGCCCTGAGTGCCGGCGCGTCGGACATGTCCGGCTGGCTCGTGATGGGCCTGCCCGGTGCTCTCTACGCCACGGGCCTGATCGAGGCATGGATCGCGATCGGTCTCACGATCGGCGCCTACCTCAACTGGAAGCTCGTCGCCCCGCGCCTGCGTGCCTACTCCGAAGTGTCGAAGAACTCCATCACCGTTCCGAGCTTCCTCGAGAACCGCACGCGCGACAACTCCCACGTCCTCCGCATCGTCGCGGGCGTCGTCATCCTGGTGTTCTTCACGCTGTACGTCTCGAGCGGAATGGTCGCCGGAGGCAAGTACTTCGAGAGCGCGTTTAACGGTGACTACCTCACCGGAATGTTGTTGGTCGGTGGCGTCACGCTGCTGTACACGCTCTTCGGCGGATTCCTCGGTGCGACCTACACCGACTTCGTGCAGGGCCTCATGATTTTCGCGGCGCTACTGATCGTGCCCGTTCTGGCGATCATCTCGATCGGCGATCTGGCTCTGGTCGCCGAGGGCATCACCACGGTTGGCGCCGGAAACCTCGACTGGTTCGGCGGCGGACTGACGGCTGTCACAATTCTGGGCATTATCTCCTCGCTCGCGTGGGGACTGGGATACTTCGGTCAGCCGCACATCATCGTCCGCTTTATGGCACTGCGCAGTGCTCGCGACGCAAAGGTGGCCCGCCGCATTGGGATGGGCTGGATGATCCTCTCGCTCCTCGGCGGTGTGTGCACGGGTCTGATCGGTATCGCCTGGTTCCACATCAAGGGGATCGACCTTCCCGACGCCGAAACAGTGGTTCTCGTGCTCGCGCAGAACCTCATGCACCCCCTGATCGCCGGCCTCGTGCTTGCGGCGGTGCTTGCGGCGATCATGTCGACGATTTCGAGCCAGCTCATCGTGTCGTCGTCCGCTCTCATCGAGGACGTCGCGCGCCTCGTGTTCAAGCAGCGCATCAAGGAGTCGGTGCTGGTGTGGCTCGGCCGTGCCGCCGTGCTCCTGACAGCGGGCATCGCGATTCTGATCGCGCTGGACTCGGACGCGACCGTTCTGGAGCTCGTCGGATTCGCGTGGGCCGGATTCGGCGCCGCGTTCGGACCGCTTGTGATCCTCGCGCTGTTCTGGCGCAAGCTGACGAACATCGGTGCCATCGTTGGCCTGATCGCAGGCGCTGCGACAGCGTGGATCTGGGGCAAGATGCTCTCTGGCGGAATCTTCGATCTCTACGAGATCGTTCCCGGGTTCCTCATCAACCTGTTGCTTGCGGTTGTTGTGAGCTTGGCGACATACAAGCCCGACACGCAGGATGACCAGGACATCCAGAAGGAGTTCACCGACACGGGTTCGATCGTGATCGAGGCTCTTCAGAAGAAGACGAGCTAACACAGCTCCCGCAGTAAATGAGCCGCCCCCGACCGGGTTCCGGTCGGGGGCGGCTCTGTCATCGGGCATGGTGAGCGTAGATGACGCGGTCGGGTGCTCATGACCCGCTCCGTAGACTGGGCACGTGACAACTGAGAACGACGGCTTCGTGTTTGCCCCGCCCCGCCCCTGGGTGTCCTCCTACGCTGACGGCGTTCCCCACGACCTCGCACCGATTTCCGGGTCGCTGATGGATTTGGTCGCGGATTCTGCTGCGGAGCATCCTGACGCCCCCGCGCTGGAGTTCTTCGGACGCGTGACGACCTACGCGGAACTGATCGATGCGATCGAACGAGCGGCGAACGGCCTTCGTCAGCGTGGTGTGAAGAAGGGGGACACCGTTGCCATCGTCCTTCCGAACTGCTCGCAGCACATCATCGCGTTCTACGCGGTTTTGCGGCTCGGTGCGATCGTCGTTGAACACAACCCGCTCTATACCCCGCGGG
The DNA here is from genome assembly GCF_011046975.1 of Microbacterium amylolyticum. Taxonomy (NCBI): domain Bacteria; kingdom Bacillati; phylum Actinomycetota; class Actinomycetes; order Micrococcales; family Microbacteriaceae; genus Microbacterium; species Microbacterium amylolyticum. The sequence goes on from NZ_CP049253.1 coordinate 238,077, forward strand.
AGCTCCGAAAGCAGTTCGAGGACCACGGTGCGCGGCATGCGATCGTCTGGAGCAAGGTTGCCAGCACGATCCAAGACTTCCCGGATGATCTGGTCGTTGAGAATCTCATCGCTGTCGACGTGACGAAGGGCATGCCTGCTGCAATGCAGGTGGCGCTGAAGCTTCCGTTTCGGAAACTCGTCGATCTGCGGGACCAGCTCACCGAGGACGTCGTTGGTGGAGTCTCGTGGGAAGCTGTTGTCTCGTCTGAGCCGTTGGGCTCGGACGTTGCCTCGCCCGACACCGATGACATCGCCGTGATCCAGTACACCAGCGGCACAACGGGTACCCCGAAGGGGGCGAGTCTGACGCACCGCAACCTGCTCGCGAACGCCATGCAGGCACGCGCCTGGATTCCGCAAGTGACGCGGGGGGAGGGAACGGTGTTCTACGCGGTTTTGCCGATGTTCCACGCGTATGGGCTGACGCTCTGTCTGACTTTCGCGATGTCGCAGGCAGCACGATTGGTGTTGTTCCCGAAGTTCGACCCCGACATGGTCCTGAAGGCGACGAAGAAGCGTCCGGCAACGGTGCTTCCCCTCGTGCCTCCCATCGCGGACCGGCTCATGCGCCGAGCCCAGGAGAAAGGGATGTCGATTGCCGGAACGGGGATCGGCGTGTCTGGCGCAATGGCATTGGACGATGCGCTCGTGACGCCGTGGGAGCAACTCACCGGCGGCATTCTCGTCGAGGGATACGGACTGTCCGAATGTTCACCGGTTCTCATGGTGAACCCCGTCTCCGACAAGCGCCGAGCCGGATCGATTGGCCTTCCCGTTCCGGGAACGGAAGTTCGCGTGGTCGACCCTGAGGAGCCCACGCGCGATGTGGGCGTGGGGCAACCCGGTGAGCTTCTCGTGCGCGGGCCCCAGGTGTTTTCGGGGTACTACGGTCGACCGGAAGAGACGGAGCAGGTGTTCGTCGACGGTTGGTTCCGCACGGGCGACGTTGTCGAAATGGACGATGAGGGCTTCTTCACGGTTGTTGATCGGATCAAGGAACTCATCATCACCGGTGGTTTCAATGTGGCGCCCACCGAGGTGGAAATGGCGCTCCGACAGCACCCCGCGATCGCGGACGCCGCCGTTGTTGGCCTGCCATCACCGGATGGGGAGGAAGTCGTTGCGGCTGTTGTTCTCGACGGGAGTCCCGCTTTCGACCCGGAGGAAGTGCGCGGGTTCGTCAAGCAGGTGCTGACGCCGTACAAGGCGCCGCGCAGGCTCTTCATTGTCGATGAGCTTCCGAAATCGATGATTGGCAAGGTGCTACGGCGTCAGGTGAAAGAGCAACTTCTCGCGCGCGACGCGTCGTGATAGTTCGATAGCACGGCCGCGTCAGGGCCTCAGGACTCCCCGAAGGAAAACGGCGCAAGCACGTCTCGGATTTCCGCCAGATCGGCAGGGGAGAGCCCCGTAGCCTTCATTACCTCGCCCGGCACGTCCAGCGCGCGGGTGCGCAGGGCGCGTCCCTCCTCTGTCAGCGTGATGTCGAGGCGCCGTTCGTCCTCCGCGCGCCGCTCTCGGAGAACGAGTCCTTGTGCTTCGAGCCGCTTGACGAGCGGGGATGCCGTCGCGGGTTCGAGCGCGAGGGCCGTGGCGAGTTCGCTCAGGGACCGCGGCGACGCCTCCCAGAGCGCGAGCATCACCAAGTACTGCGGGTGGGTGAGGCCGAGTGGTTCGAGAATTGGCCGATACACCGTCACGATACGGCGGGCCGCTGTCACGATCGCGAAGCAGAGTTGATTGTCCAGTTTGAGGAGATCGTCTCTCGGGTCCGTCACGCTGCCAGTGTATCGCGCGCTGATAATTAGTACACTAAGGGTTATGGAGCAGAAGAAATCCCTGAGGGAGCGGATCCGTGACGAGGGCGGGTTCTATCGGTGGTTCAATGCCGCCTTGATACGCATTGGGGGACCCGCCCAGGTGGGGCCCTATGGTCCGAGCGAGCCGCCGCCGTGTGGAAAATGTGGTGAGGGCAAGAGCTCTCACCGGGAAGTGGCCGGTCAATTGCGATGCCCCAGCTGAGGGCAACGCTCGTTTCCACACGGTTCTGATGGTGCCCCGGACTAGGATGAGGGGGTGTCTGAAATCACCCCTGATCTTGTGCGCCATCTCGGCGTGCTCGCCCGGATCCAGCTGTCGGAAGAGGAAGTGACCAGCCTTACCGGAGAGCTCGACGCGATCGTGTCGAGCATCGCCAAGGTAAGCGAGGTTGCTACCGCTGATGTCGCCGCGACGAGCCACCCGATTCCCCTGCAGAACGTCTTCCGCGAGGACGTTCCTGGCGACATGCTCACGATTGAGCAGACGCTGATGAACGCGCCGGACGCTGAGGACAACAGGTTCCGCGTCTCGGCGATCCTGGGGGAGGAGCAGTAATGAGCGATATCATCCGGCTGACCGCGGCGGAACTCGCCGCCAAGCTCGCCACCCGCGAGGTTTCGAGCGCAGAAGCCACGCAGGCGCACATCGACCGCATCGCCGATGTGGACAGTAGCGTCAATGCCTTCCTTCACGTGAGTGATCACGCCGTGGCCGAAGCGACGAAGATCGATGAACGTCGTGCGGCGGGCGAGGTGCTTCATGAACTCGCGGGCGTTCCCGTCGCCGTGAAAGACGTTCTGGTCACAACCGACATGCCGTCAACCTCGGGCTCGAAAATTCTCGAGGGCTACATGTCGCCCTACGACGCCACCGTCGTGAAGAAGGCGCGCGCGGCCGGTCTGATCCCGCTGGGCAAGACCAACATGGACGAGTTCGCCATGGGGTCATCCACCGAGCATTCGGCCTACGGTCCGACGCGTAACCCGTGGGACCTCGACCGGATTCCCGGCGGATCGGGCGGCGGTTCGGCTGCCGCCGTCGCTGCGTTCGAGGCGCCGCTGGCCTTCGGCTCGGACACGGGCGGTTCTATTCGTCAGCCTGCGCACGTCACCGGAACAGTGGGCCTGAAGCCGACGTATGGCGGCGTGAGCCGCTACGGTGCGATCGCTTTGGCCTCAAGCCTCGACCAGATCGGGCCCGTTGCCCGCACGGTTCTTGACGCGGGGCTGTTTCATGATGTGATCGCGGGGCACGACCCGCACGATGCAACATCGCTGACAAACAACTGGCCCTCGTTCGCTCAGGCTGCGCGCGAGGGGGCAACCGGAGAGGTCCTCAATGGTCTAAAGGTGGGCGTTGTGCGGGAGCTTCCCGATGCCGCGTTCCAGCCCGGCGTGGCCGAGTCATTCCATCAGTCGCTCGCGATCCTGGAGCAGCAGGGGGCGGAAATCGTTGAGATCAGCGCTCCGCACTTCGAATACGCCGTTGCTGCGTACTACCTGATTTTGCCGGCGGAAGCATCGAGCAACCTCGCCAAGTTCGACTCCGTGCGCTTCGGTCTTCGCGCCGACGTGCCCGGAACCGTCGAAGACGTGATGGCCGCAACGCGCGACGCGGGCTTCGGCCCCGAGGTCAAGCGACGCATCATCCTCGGCACATACGCGCTGTCCGCCGGCTACTACGACGCCTACTATGGCAGCGCGCAAAAGGTCCGTACGCTGATCCAGCGGGACTTCGCTTCCGCGTTTGCATCGGTGGACGTTATCGCCACCCCGTCGGCGCCAACAACGGCGTTCAAGCTGGGCGAGAAGCTGTCTGATCCGCTCGCGATGTACGCAAACGACCTCACGACGATCCCGGCGAACCTCGCGGGTGTGCCCGGAATCTCTCTCCCGTCGGGTCTCGCGTCCGACGACGGATTGCCGGTGGGTATCCAGTTCCTGGCACCCGCGTACGAAGACGCCCGCCTGTACCGGGTCGGCGCGGCACTCGAGACGATTCTTGTTGACTCCTGGGGCGGTCCGCTCCTCGATCAGGCTCCGGTTCTCCAGGGAGGGGCACGCTGATGTCTGCTGCGAAGCTCATGGACTATGACAAGGCACTCGAGCTCTTCGAGCCGGTCATCGGCCTCGAGGTGCACGTTGAGTTGAACACACGGACGAAGATGTTCTCGTCCGCTGGCAACCCCGCGAACGAAGAGTTTCATGCGGCAGCGCCCAACACGCTGATCGCGCCCGTCGACCTCGGCCTTCCGGGCTCGATGCCGGTGGTCAACCGTGAAGCCGTTCTCTCGTCGATCAGCCTGGGCCTTGCCCTTGGCTGTTCGATCGCACCCGCGAGCCGCTTCGCGCGAAAAAACTACTTCTACCCCGACCTGGGCAAGAATTACCAGATCAGCCAGTACGACGAGCCCATTGCGTTCGAGGGTGCTGTGGAGGTCGAGCTCGAGGACGGTGAGATCATCACGGTTCCCATTGAGCGCGCTCACATGGAAGAAGACGCCGGAAAGCTCACACACGTTGGCGGCTCAGCGGGACGCATCCAGGGTGCGTCGAGTTCTCTGGTCGACTACAACCGTGCCGGCGTTCCGCTCGTAGAAATCGTGACGAAGCCGATCTTCGGAACCGAGCACCGTGCGCCGGAGATCGCGAAGGCGTACCTCGGAACGATTAGGGACATTGCGCGCTCGTTGGGCATTAGTGAAGCGCGCATGGAGCGCGGCAACATCCGCTGTGATGCGAACGTCTCGCTGCGTCCCCGTGGCGCAGAGAAGCTCGGCACGCGCACCGAGACGAAGAACGTCAACTCGATGCGCTCCGTCGAGCGTGCCGTGCGCTACGAGATCCGCCGTCAGGCAGTGATTTTGTCCGAGGGAGGCACGATCACCCAGGAGACGCGTCACTGGCACGAAGACACGGGTGAGACATCGCCCGGTCGCCCGAAGAGCGATGCGGACGACTATCGCTACTTCCCGGAGCCTGACCTGCTCCCGGTTGCTCCGAGCAACGAGTTGATCGAGAGTCTTCGCGCGAAGCTGCCGGAGGGGCCCGCCGCTAAGCGTCGGCGTTTGAAGGGCGAGTGGGGATTCACGGACCTGGAGTTCCAGGACGTTGCAAACGGTGGGCTCGTCGATGCCGTTGAGGCGACGATTGCCGCTGGTGCGACGCCCGCTGCCGCGCGGAAGTGGTGGACGGGTGAAATCGCTCGAACGGCAAATGCACAGGGCCGCGAGGCGGCCGACCTCGTCAGCGCCGAGCACGTCGCGGCGTTGCAGAAGCTCGTTGACGAAGGCACGCTGACTGACAAGCTTGCTCGTCAGGTTCTCGAGGGCGTTATCGCCGGCGAGGGCACGCCGCAGGATGTTATCGATGCGCGCGGACTTGCCGTTGTTTCGGACGACGGTGCCCTCATCGCGGCGATCGACGAGGCGCTGCAGTCGCAGCCCGATGTCATGGCGAAGATCCAGGCAGGCAAGGTGCAGGCGGCGGGTGCAATCATCGGTGCCGTCATGAAGGCGATGAAGGGTCAGGCGGACGCGGCCCGGGTCCGTGAGCTGATCCTCGAGCGCGCGGGGGCATGATCATCGCCGTGCCTCGTCTCGCGCCGGGTCGGGGCACGGCGTGTGCTTCTGCGCGGCGGTGCTCGCTGTGAAAAGGCTCACGCAGGCCATTTCTGGTGCAGTGCTCGGAGTACTCGTTCTCGGCGGATGCGCCGCGAGTGCCGAGAATCCGATTGCCGTTCCGAGCCCTTCTGCCGCGTCTTTGTCGCCGGCGCCGGCGCCCGCTCCGTCCGTGTCGCCGTCTCCCGCTCCGTCCTTGTCCCCGGAATCCTCTCCTGCTGCGGATCTGGTCGCTCAGATGACGCTCCGGGAGCGAGCTGCTTCCATCGTGATGGGCGCTGTGGAGGGAACCAATGCCGGTTTCCTCGCGGACTACGTCGCGGACGTGCCCGGCGGGATGATTCTCATGGGAGGGAACATCCCTGGAAGTGATGCGCAGATGCGTGAAATCACGGCGGCGATGAGCGCCGTTGCCGCGCCGCCTCCTCTGATCGCGATCGATCAGGAGGGCGGTGATGTTGCGCGGCTCCCGTGGGACAACTTCGCTTCGGCGTTGACGCTGAAGAACGCCAGCTCCGAAGAGACCGAGTCCGCGTTCGCGGGGCGGGCGGCTCTTCTTGCCGCGTCCGGTATTTCTGTGAACTTCGGCGTTGTTGCGGACGTTCCGCGGGGTGAGGGTTCGTTCATCTATCGCCGTTCATACGGAACGGATCCGGAGACCGTCGCCGCGCACGTGTCTGCCGCCGTCGCGGGTGAGAGCGGCATCGTCGCGACCACGCTGAAGCATTTCCCCGGGCATGGTGCGGCGGAAGGGGATTCGCATCACCTGATTCCGGAAACCGATCTGACGTACGAGGAATGGCGCGCGGGGGATGCGGTTCCCTTCGCCGCCGGGATCGATGCCGGAGCCGAGTTGGTGATGACGGGGCACCTGCGGTTTACCGCTGTTGCGGACGAGCCGGCGTCACTGGCGCCCGAGTGGTACCGCATCCTGCGTGAGGATCTGGGGTTCGAGGGCGTCGCGATCACGGATGACTTAGGCATGCTGTTGGCGTCAGGGGAGCCAGACCTCGCCGATCCTGTCGCCAACGGGGTACGCGCGGTTGCTGCTGGAGCCGATGTGGTGCTGATGATCGCCGGTTCGACGCGTGAGACCGCGTCGGAGATGATCGACGGCATCGTCGTTGCCGTCGAGAACGGAGACCTTTCGGAGGCGCGCGTGGAGGAAGCGGCGACGCGAGTGCTTGCTTTGCGCGCATCTGCGGGGGTCGGGAGCCACTAACCCACACAGTCGTGTGACGGTGCATCAGCTGTTGTGGGAGGCGCTGCCAACGGCGCTCGGAGCGTTCACCGTTGTCATGTTTGTCACGACTTCGCTTTTCGCGTTGACAAGTGGGGAGCGAAACAGTCAAACTACATTTTGCAACGTTGCCTACAACGATGTAGAGGCCGGGCTAATGGCCAAGGGCTGGACATAGCTGTCCCGTACCCGAGAGGAAAACAGCAACCATGAAGTCACGCATCATCGCCACGATCGGCGCCGTCGCGGTCGCCGGAGCCACCCTGACCGCTTGCGGCGGCGCAGGAACGTCCGCACAGGGAGAAAACGAGATCACGTTCATGTTCCGCGGCAACGACGCTGAACAGGCGGCATACGAAGCTGCTATCGCCGAGTTCGAGGAACTTCACGACGCCAAGGTCAATATCATCATGACCACGCCCGACGAATACGCGACCAAGCTTCGCGCGTCGATCAGCGGACGTCAGATTCCCGATGTCTTCTACGTCGACCCCGGAAGCGTGCAGAACTACGTTCGCGCCGGCGTTATCCGCGACATTTCGGAATCGGTCGAGGCGGATGTCGACCTGGACAATGTCTGGGCATACGGCGTTGACAGCTACCGTTTCGACGGCGAGCTGATGGGCCAGGGCGCGCTGTACGCGATGCCCAAGGACATCGGACCTTTCTCGTTCGGCTACAACCGCACGATGTTCGAAGAGGCGGGTATCCCGCTCCCGGACACGGATGTTCCCTACACGTGGGACGAGTTCATCGATGTCGCAAAGGAGCTCACGCGGGACACGAACGGCGATGGCAAGACGGACCAGTGGGGCACCGGGCTGAATGTCGCCTGGAACCTGCAGTCATTCGTCTGGTCCAACGGCGGGGACTGGCTCAACGAGGACCGTACCGAAGTCACCGTTGACAGCCCCGAGTTCATCGAGGCGCTCCAGTACTTCGCGGACATGAGCATCGTGCACGACGTCACCCCGTCGAAGAGCGAAGCCGATACCCTCGACACCTACCAGCGCTGGATGCAGGGCCAGATCGGTTTCTTCCCCGTCGGCCCGTGGGATGTTCCGACCTACGAACAGCTCGATTTCGACTGGGACCTGATCCCGTATCCCGCAGGCAAGACCGGCGAAACCGCAACCTGGGTGGGTTCGCTCGGAATTGCGGTCAGCGAGACCGCAAACAACCCGGAACTCGCCACGCAGCTCGCGATTCACCTCAGCACCGATGAGACCGCGCAGCAGTCGCTTGTCGACGCCGGTGTGCAGATTCCGAACCTCCTTGACATGGCAGACGTGTGGTCGACCTCGTCGACCCTTCCGCCGGACAACAAGAAGGAATTCCTCGACGTCGCGACCCAGTACGGTCGCGCGCTGCCCCCGGCAACCACCTCGGACGCTGAGTGGTACGACGAACTGTGGCGCAACATCGACCCCGTGCTCGATGGCGACATGACAGCGGAGGAGTACCTCACCGACGTCAAGCCGCGCATGCAGGAGCTTCTTGACCGCGCGAACGCCGAAGCCAACAACGGTTGATCTTGGTGGTGGGGGTCCCTTTGGCGCCCCCACCACCCGCAGCACCTCTGGAGGTGACATGGCGATAATGACTCCCGCGGCCCTGCAAGCTCCCGCGGCCCCACCCACCCCCGCCACACGCCGCTCGCGACTTCACCGTCGCGAGCATATGGCCGCGGCCGCGTTTATCGCGTTGCCCGTGATCGGGTTCGTGCTCTTTATCGGGTACCCGATGTTGTACGCGGTGTATGCGTCGTTCACACGATGGAACGGCCTCTCGGATCCGCAGTTCATTGGCCTGGACAACTTCGTCGCGATGGCGAATGACCGGTATTTCTGGCAAGCGATGGGCAACACCCTCTACATGATGATCGGCATTCCGATCGGCCTGTTGCTGTCGCTTGTCCTCGCACTCGCACTCAACAGAAAGATGCGGGGAACGACGTTCTTCCGCACTGTGTACTACGTTCCCGTTATTTCCTCCCTGGCCGCTGTCGCGATCCTCTGGCAATGGGCATACAACGGTGATTTCGGCCTCGTGAACCAGACACTGGCGATCTTCGGCATCGAGGGCCCGAACTGGCTCCAAGACGCGTCGACGGCCAAGCCCGCCATCATCATCATGTCGGTATGGAAGGGCCTCGGATTCGCGATGCTGCTGTATCTCGCAGCTCTGCAGTCGGTTCCCCGCCACCTTTATGAAGCGGCATCGATCGATGGTGCGAACCCGGTGAGTCAGTTCTGGCACATCACGGTGCCGATGCTCCGCCCCGTGACGTTCTTCCTCGTCGTGACGAGCATCATCGGCGGATCCCAGATCTTCATCGAGATCAACATCATGACACCTGAGGGTGGACCAGAGTTCTCGACCGCATCCATCGTTTGGTACATCTGGCAGAAGGCCTTCCAGTACTCGCAGATGGGGTACGCAACAGCCATGTCGGTCGTTCTTGGAATTCTGGTGTTCGTCGTGACGGCGATCCAGTTCCGGATGAACCGACGGTCCGAGTTCTCGATTGAGTGAGGCAACAATGAGCACAACAACGCAGAACACCGTGACCGTCGTTGTTCCCGGACCCGACAGTGGGGGCCCGCGACGGCCAACTCGGAGCATATTGACCCAGAATGGTCGACGCCCCTTCGCTCCCGTCGGAAACCGCAAGCGAACAACGCGCATCACCAATGCGATCGTGACGATCTTCCTGTCGCTTGGCGGCATCGTGATGATCGCCCCACTCCTGTGGACGCTGAGCACCGCGGTGAAAACGCGAGAAGCCGTTTTCTCACTTCCGCCGCAGTGGATTCCTGATCCGATCGTGTGGGAGAACTTCATCCGCGTGTGGAGCGCGGGCCCCCTCGCCACCGGCATCATGAACAGCGCGATCGTCTCGATCAGCGTCACCGTTGTCGGAACGGTGAGCTCCGCGCTGGCGGCATTCGCCTTCGCGAAGCTTCGTCTTCCTTTTAAAAACGCGATCTTCTTGACGTTGCTCGCGGCGATCATGGTCCCGTTCCCCACGATTATGCTCCCGCAGTTCAAGATGTTCGCCGACGCGGGCCTCGTTGATACGCTCTGGCCGCTGATCTTGCCCGGCATCTTCGGAAACATCGTGATGGTGTTCTTCCTGAAGCAGTACCTCAATTCAGTTCCGGACTCGATCATTGAGGCGGCGAAAATTGACGGCGCAGGGTACTCTCGGATTTTCTTTACGCTGATCTTCCCGGCCATTCGTCCGGCGATCGCTGCGCAGTTCATCCTCTGGTTCATGGCGGTGTGGAACGACTATCTGGCCCCGATCATCTACCTGAACTCGCCCGAGAAGCAGACGTTGCAGATCGTCATCGGCACGTTCAACACTCAGTACGCGATTCAGACGGACTATCCGCTGATCATGACGGCGTCGACGATTGCCCTCATTCCGGTTCTCGTCGTGTTCATCATCTTCCAGCGCCAGATCATCGAGTCCATCGCACTCACGGGCGCGAAGGGCTGACATGCAAAAGATGACGGCAGATCCGACAACGTGGGGACTGCGCAACGCACACGACCCGACCGTCGTGCGCGACGATGACGGAACGTGGTACATGTTCTCGACCGATGCGGCGTCGACGGGGCCCGGGTTCCCCTCCGGGGTGCACGTTCGCACATCGCCCGACCTCGTCGAGTGGTCGTTCCTGGGGACGGCCCTCGACGGAGTGCCGGGACCGGCCGCCGAATGGTCGGGCGCAGAGGGGCTCTGGGCTCCCGACGTTGTGCGATGGCCCTGTGCCGATGGTGCGCTGTGGCACATGTACTATTCGGCATCGACCTTCGGTTCACGCACATCAGCGATCGGTCTCGCAACCGCGACGAGTCTGGGAGGTCCGTGGACCGACCAGGGGATCGTCGTTGCCACCCAGCATGATTCGGACGATCACAACGCGATCGATGCCGCTATTGTCTTCGATCGCGACGGAACACCGTGGATGGCCTATGGGTCCTTCTTCGGCGGGATCTATATCGCCGAGTTGTCCCGCGAGACAGGCTTGCGCGTCGGCCCCGGCCCCGGCACCCTCATTGCGAAGCGTCCGCGCAGCGTCGATGGCGCCGTCGAAGGTGCGTATATCGTCTACCGGGCAGAAGAAGACAGGTTCGTCCTCTTCGCCTCCTACGATTCGCTTGCCGACACCTATAGCGTGCGCGTGGCGGCGGCTGATCACGTGACCGGTCCGTATCTCGATCACGAGGGACGATCGATCGCTGTCGTCGGAACACGTGCGGAGGCGGAGGCTGCCGGGACGAAAATTCTTGGCGGGCACCGGCTCCCCGGGGCAGCGGCGCTGATTGCTCCCGGGCACAACTCGGTGTTCGAACACGCGGGAAGTTCCTTCATGGTGCACCACGTGAGGCTCGCGGATGATCCGCGCCAGCATGAGGCCCAGATTCGTCGCATTCACTGGACGGCATCCGGATGGCCCCTCGTCTCGCCCTACGTCTACGCCGGTGCGGAGTCTGAGGCCTTGGCCGCGCCAGAATCCGTTGCGGGTTCGTGGAGCGCGTTGCGTTTCTCACCGGAAGATGCGGGCGTTCGAGATGTGGAAGCCGTGCACGTGGATTCCGATATGCGATCGGACGGAACTCCGGTGTGTGCAACACTTCGCGTGAGCACGGCAACAGGGTCGAATATCCTCGACGGTGTCGTGTTCGGCAGCTGGGATCCCGCAACCGCGGGTCCCGTCCTCGCCTTCAGCGGAATCGACGAATCTGGTGTCGTCTGGTGGGGAACTCGGGTTCCTCAGGGAGGAGCGTTCGCACGATGACGGCAGGATGGGCAGAGAAGACGATGGCGATGCTCGACGTCGTCATCCGGCTCGTTGCCGTCAACCTGCTTTTTATCGGCGGAGTCCTGCTGGGCCTTGTCGTCGCCGGCATCATGCCGGCGACGACGGCCGCCTGTGCGGTGGTCGTCCGTTCCGGACGTGACCACGGGGTGTTCCATACGTTTACTTCCGTGTATCGCCGTGAGTTCGTTCGCGCGAACGTGACGGGTCTACCCCTCGGCATCGCCGCTGTCCTCGTCGCCTTCAACGCCGTCACGATCCCGGGAATTGTCGGGCCGATCGGCGCCGCTCTCCTGGTCTTCACGATTGCTGCCGCGCTCGTGACCATCGCCGTTTTTGCCATCGTGGTCACGCTGCTTGTTCGCTATGACGACCGGCCGATGGCCGTACTTCGGTACGGGCTTCTTCTGGCACTCACCTCGCCGCTGATGAGCGTCGCCATCGTGGCGACCGTCGTCGCAGCCGCAGCGATTGGCATGATTGCCCCCGTGCTGTTGCCGCTAGTCGGCCTCTCGGTTCCGCTGATGTTCGCGTGCCGCGTTGTGGATGCCCGTCTCGCCCGAATCGATGCGGGCCACCCCGCGGCGACGACCCCCTAAGGCGCCTCCGTTTCGCTCGCGGTTCGCGTTCGGCAGGTCGGAGCGGATACGCCCCGTCTCGGGCGAGAATGGTTGTATGGGGCGCCAAGACGGTTCGGGCAGACTCGTGTCAGCGCAGAACACCGATGACACGGGAGCGTCGATTCTGCACGTCGACATGGACGCCTTCTATGCGGCTGTTGAGGTGCTTGACGACCCGGCGCTGGCCGGTAAACCCGTGGTTATCGCTCACCGGGACGGGCGCTCGGTGGTGTCGAGCGCCTCGTACGAGGCCCGCCGATATGGTGTGCGGTCCGCGATGCCGATCGCGCAGGCGCTTCGTGCATGCCCGGCAGCGATCGTCGTCCCTCCGCGCTTCGAGCGGTATCGCGAGATTTCTGCTCGTGTCATGGAAGTCTTTCGGGGAATCACTCCATTCGTGGAACCGCTGTCGATTGACGAGGCTTTTCTCGACGTATCGGGTGTTCGGCGGCTCTGGGGGAGCCCCGCGCGCGTCGCCCAGTTGATTCGCGAGCAAGTTGGTGCCGAGGTGGGCATCACGTGCAGTGTCGGCGCTGCTGCCACGAAACACGTCGCGAAGATGGCGTCGACGCTGTCAAAGCCGAATGGCCTTCTTGTTGTCCCCGCGGCGCGAACACAGGAGTTTCTCGATCCGCGCCCGGCGGGGGCGATGTGGGGAGTCGGACCGAAGGCTGCCGAGACGCTCGCCTCCCGGGGGATCCACACGATCCGAGATGTCCGGGAGACTCCTCTTGCTGTTCTCACCCGTGCTCTCGGACCGACGCAGGCCAGCCGCATTCTCGACCTTGCGTGTGGGCGGGACGCCCGTCAGATTGAAACCTCCCGGGTCGAGAAGAGTATCTCCCATGAGGAAACGTTCGATGAGGACATCTCTGACACCATGCTTTTGCGCGCTGAGCTGCTCCGCCTGTCCGATCGCGTTGCCGTGAGGCTCCGTCACGCCGGTGTTGAGGCCCACGGCGTCGCGATCAAAGTGCGCCTGAGTGACTTCACCACGATGACGCGGTCGCGCAAGCTTGCGGAGCCGACCGACGTCGGCCAACGTCTGGGAACGGCGGCGCGGGAACTGTTCGACGGAGTGGAACTTCGCGGGGCCGTTCGCCTCATCGGCGTGCGCGCAGAACGGCTTACGCCCGCCGGTATGTCCGCCGCAGCCCTGTGGGACGACGACGGCGAGTGGCGGCAGGTGGACGGAGCGCTGGATCGAGCCAGTGAACGATTCGGCGTCGGAGCAGTCACGCGCGCCGCATTCTTAACCCGTCAGCGGCGCGCCCGTCACCTTCCGGCGCACACGCGACCACCCGAGACAAGTGACTGACGCGGTACGGTGGACGCATGCCTCATATCGCGATCGAACTCGGCAAGATCACCAGCACACTCGGCGTGAAAGCGAGCTACGGCGAGCAGCAGGATCTCGACGGCGTCAAGGTTCTCCCCGTTGCGGCAGCCTGGAGCGGCTTCGGCGGCGGGGCGGATTCGACAGGAAATGAAGGGGGTGGCGGTGGCGGATTTTCCGTTCCCGTTGGCGCGTACGTGCGTCGTGGGTCAGAGTTCCGTTTCGCCCCGAACATCATCACGCTCCTGCTCGTGCTGACGCCGTTCGTCTGTGTATCGGGCAGCGCGCTGGGCCACGTCATCAAATGCCTCAAGAAGAAGCGCTAGCACGACACCACCGAACGGCCGCTCCGGATGACGTCCTGGAGGCGGCCGTTCGGCTTGTGCACGGGGCCCGAACCGTAGTGATCGACGGCAGAAGCGGGGCCGGAAAGACAACCCTGGCCCGGATGCTCGCCGGCCGTCTCAACGCGCGACTTGTCTCCCTCGACGAGATCTACCCGGGCTGGGATGGTCTCTCATATGCGACAGAGGAGGCCGCGAGGCTCGTGCGGTTGCACGCAGCGGGGGAGCGGGCAACCTATCGTCGCTGGGACTGGACCCGAGACGAGTGGGGAGAAGAAGCGGCAGTCATCGACGAGACGATACCGCTGATCGTCGAGGGCTGCGGTGCACTCACCGCGGCGTCGGCTTCCGCTGCCGACGCGTCCATCTGGATGGACGAGGATCCTGCTGTGCGTCGCCAAAGGGCCTGTGATCGCGATGGCGACGCGATGCGGTCCCAGTGGGACCGGTGGGCGGCGCAGGAATCAGCCCACATCGCCGCGCACAATCCCGCGGGGCTCGCGGACATGCGGATCGACCCGGCGCTCTCTTCCGATCTCGCGCCTGAGTAGGCGCCACCCGGAAGAGGCGTCAGTTGTCGTTCTGCTGCTCCGCGACCTGAACGAGGCCCTCGAGGCGATACCCGAGCCAGTCGTAGAGACCGAAGCGGGGGTCTTCTTCATCGTGGTCGGCGCCTGTTTCTACCCCCAGGCGGCTGGCGATGACCAGCCGGAGGGCAGCAAGCGTCCGGAGCCACGGTTCGAGGCTCTCTCCGTCGATAGGAACATCGACCGGTGTGAGCGCCTCGTGCATGTCAGCGTGTTCGATACGTTCGAGGTCACGCTTGACGATGCTGGCGTCGTGTGAGCGACGCCCCAGGAGTTCGCCCCGCGTGAGGTGTTGAAACTCCCGTGATGCCTGAGCGTCGTCGGGATACACGTCGGGGGTGAGCCTGCCAAGGCCGGGATCTCCTGCAGGTTGTTCTGTGACCAGTTCCGAGAACTGGTTCACGAGGTCAAGAAGGTGGGTTGCCTCAATGCGCGTCAGGGTGAGGATCACGAGACGGTCGCTCATCGCGGTGCCTTCCTTACCGTGGCCGAAAGGCCATAGTCGTGCATTGCCTGTGCGTGCAGTTCCATCTGCTCGCGCGGCCCTTCCGCGACAACGGCGTGGCCGTCGTTGTGCACTGCCAGCATGAGCTGGGTGGCCTTTTCGTGTGAGAAACCGAAGTACTCGCGAAAGACGCGCACAACGTAGCTCATGAGATTAACGGGATCGTCCCACACGACGGTCTGCCAGGGGACGGCGGGGTCGGAGGCGGCGAGTTTGTCCGTCTCTTCGTCAGTGGCGGGCGAGGCGAACACCATCGTCGTGTTCGATGCTGTCATGCCCATCCGAGTTCGTGAAGTCGGTCGTCGTCGATTCCGTAGAAGTGAGCGATCTCGTGGACGAGAGTCGTATGAATCTCGTCTCGGAGACGCTGCTCCGTTTCGCACTGCGCGAGGTGGGGCTCGCGGTAGACGATGATGCGGTCAGGAAGTTCTCCCATGCCGTACCTGCCACGCTCCGTCAGGGCGAAGCCATCGTAGAGGCCGAGGAGATCGAGAGAACCGTCCTCAGGACGATCTTCGACGACGAAAACAACATTGTCGAGTCCGTCGATCATCTCGTCGGGGAGCTGATCGAGCTCCTCCACAACGATTGCCTCGAAACGCTCCCTTTCCATGGACAGGGGCGACGAGGGTCGTTCAGGTGTGTGTGAGAAGTTTCCCGAACTCATATCGGGTGGCTAACCGGGCTTGAACCGGCGACCTCCTGGACCACAACCAGGCGCTCTACCGACTGAGCTATAGCCACCGTGGCCCCGCTGTGCGAGGCAACTGAACTATCTTGTCACACCTCAGAGCCGAAGCTGTTCACCACATTCTCAGAAATTGCTTTAGCTTGTTCCGAAGTGGGGCCGGGATCAGGCAAAAAGGCGGCGACACGGTAGTACTGGAGCTCGCGAATTGACTCGAGAATGTCGGCGAGTGCACGATGCCCACCGTTTTTCTCGGGCGCGTTGAAGTAGACCCGCGGCATCCATCGGCGGGCCAGCTCCTTGATGCTGGACACATCGACATTGCGGTAATGCAGGTACCCATCGAGTTCGGGCATATGTGTCGCAAGGAACATGCGATCCGTGCCGATCGTGTTTCCGGCCAGCGGCGCCTTGCGCTCCTGCGGAACGAATCGCTTGATGTAGGCGAGCACCTGTTGCTCGGCTTCGGCCAGCGCGATGCCGTGGGGGATCTCACGATCGAGCCCGCTCGTCGCGTGCATGTTTGCGACGAAGTCGTTCATCTGCCCGAGCGCCGCATCGGATGCCTTGATCACGAGCTGAAGCCCGGGATCGAGAATGGTGAGGTCGAAGTCCGTGATTACAACGGCGATCTCGACGATTTCATCGCGTGAGGGATCGAGCCCCGTCATCTCGCAGTCGATCCAAACGAGTCTGTCGTTCTCTAAAGCTCCCACGTTCGCGCTCTTTCTCTCCGCGTGCTGCGATCAGTCCCCCAGGGGTGATTCGAACACCCGGCCAACGGGGTAGAAATCCGCTGCTCTGTCCACTGAGCTACTGGGGGCCGCCGAACAGCTTATCTGGTCCGCGGTGAGGATCATGGAAGAGACAGAAAAGCACCGCGGTGGCACGGTGTTCAGCCATCGCGCCCTCGGCCTCGCCGACAGGCGTAGCGTTGAGACGAGGGCATACGCCCAGAGGAGTGACAGGGAGGACGACATGCAGACTTTTGTGGTGGCCGGTGGATGTTTTTGGTGCCTTGACGCCGCGTACCGCGCGCTGCGCGGTGTTCATGACGTCGTTTCGGGGTACACGGGCGGCTCGGCGGAACACCCCAGCTACGAGCTCGTGTGCACGGGAACGACGGGGCACACAGAAGCGGTGAAGGTCACGTTTGATCCCGACGAGATTCCCGCTGATGTGATCTTGGACGCATTTTTTACCATGCATGATCCCCGCCAGCTCAACCGGCAGGGCGCTGACACGGGAACGCAGTACCGCGGCGCCATGTTCTACGCGGACGATGAGCAGAAGTCCCTCTTTGAGGCGGCCCGTGAGCGGGCAAGCGGGCTGTGGGATGCGCCGATCGGCGCTGAGGAAGGCTCCATCGTCACGACGATCCAGCCGCTCGGGGCGTTCTGGGAAGCGGAAGAACATCACCAAGACTTCTTCCGCAAGAACCCGGGGCAGGGATACTGCCTCGCCGTTGCTGTGCCGAAGGTCAACAAAGTTCGCGCCGCGTTCTCTTCTTACGTGAAGAAGTAGGGCATTCACACCCGCGATCATCGCGACACTGTGCCACCTGGGCAACACCTGTCGCCCAGGTGGCATGGATGTTTCTGCAGGCTGTCTTCGGCGGGCGCACACGGCGCCTCGTCGCGACGAGAGGACACCTGATGCCAGAATCCATCACGATTGTCGGCAACATTGCCACTGACCCGGTTCAGCGGCAGACAAAATCCGGCGACGCCGTGATCGCTTTTCGCGTGCTGACGTCGAATCGGCGCCGCGACGCCGAGACGGGCAACTGGTACGAAGAATCGGTCAACGCGTACTCCGTTTCGGCGTTCAAGAAGCTGGCTGAGCACTCCGCGGCGTCGCTTCGCAAAGGGCAACGCGTTGTTGTTGCCGGCTCGCTGAAGATGCGCGATTGGGAAGCGGGGGAACGCAGCGGAACCGACGCGGAGGTGACAGCCGACGCGATCGGTCTGGATCTGCGGTTCGCTCCCATCGTGACGGCGCCTGCGGCGTCCCGCGAGGCAGTGGCTTCGCTCGTGCCCACCGTTGCCCCCGGCGAGACATCGCCCGGATACGAACATCAGACGTCCGCGGCTACGGACGTGTCCGAGCCTCAGGTGACGTCGGAGGGCGGAGACTGGTCGGCGCGCGAACCCGGGCAGGAGGCCTTCGTGCCCGACGAAGTTCCCTACTGATCCGCAGGACGCTCTCTCGGATTTGATCCGTCGGCCCCGTAGACTATTTGGTGACATGGCTGAGTACATTTACCAAATGGTCCGCGCCCGCAAACAGGTGGGCGACAAGCTGATTCTCGACGACGTGACGATGTCGTTCCTGCCCGGAGCGAAGATCGGTATGGTCGGCCCGAACGGTGCCGGCAAGTCGACAATCCTGAAGATCATGGCGGGCCTCGATCAGCCGTCTAACGGCGACGCTGCGCTCACGCCCGGCTTCACGGTCGGAATCCTTCTGCAGGAGCCCGAGCTCGATGAATCGAAGACGGTGCTGGAGAACGTGCAGGACGGCGTTCGCGACATCAAGGGAAAGGTCGACCGGTTCAACGAGATCTCGGCGATGATGGCCGAGCCCGACGCCGATTTCGACACCCTTCTGGCCGAGATGGGCACTCTTCAGGAGTCCATCGACGCGGTTGACGCATGGGATCTGGACGCGCAGCTGGACCAGGCGATGGACGCGCTGCGTACCCCGCCGGGAGACGCGCAGATCGCAAACCTCTCCGGTGGTGAAAAACGCCGTGTTGCGCTCTGCAAACTCCTGCTCGAAAAGCCAGACCTGCTGCTGCTCGACGAACCCACCAACCACCTCGACGCCGAAAGCGTGCTGTGGCTGGAGCAGCACTTGCAGAAGTACCCCGGCGCGGTGATCGCGATCACCCACGACCGGTATTTCCTCGATCACGTCGCCGAGTGGATCGCCGAAGTCGACCGCGGTCGGCTGTACCCGTACGAGGGTAACTACTCGACATACCTCGAGAAGAAGGCGGAACGCCTCAACGTCCAGGGCAAGAAGGATGTCAAGCTGCAAAAGCGCCTCAAGGACGAGCTCGAGTGGGTGCGTTCGAACACCAAGGGGCGTCAAGCGAAGTCGAAGGCCCGTCTGGCTCGATACGAAGAGATGGCTGCCGAGGCCGAGCGTACGAAGAAACTCGATTTCGACGAGATTCAGATTCCCGCCGGACCGCGCCTGGGCAACATCGTGATCGAGGCGAAGAACATTCAGAAGGGCTTCGACGGCCGCGTCCTCATCGACGGTCTCACCTTCAGTCTTCCGCCCAACGGTATCGTCGGCGTCATCGGCCCCAACGGAGCGGGTAAGACTACGCTGTTCAAGACGATCGTCGGCCTCGAACCGCTTGACAGCGGTGACCTCCGCATCGGAGAGACGGTCAAGCTCAGCTACGTTGACCAGACACGTGGCGGTATCGATCCCGACAAGACGCTGTGGGAGGTTGTTTCCGACGGCCTCGACGTGATGATGGTCGGCAAGACCGAAGTGCCGTCTCGCGCCTACGTCTCGAAGTTCGGGTTCAAGGGACCCGACCAGCAGAAGCGCGCCGGTGTGCTGTCCGGCGGTGAGCGCAACCGTCTCAACCTCGCGCTCACGCTCAAGCAGGGTGGCAACGTGCTCCTGCTCGACGAGCCCACCAACGACCTCGATGTCGAAACGCTGCAGTCTCTTGAGAACGCGCTGCTCGAGTTCCCGGGTTGCGCCGTGGTGGTGACACACGATCGCTGGTTCCTCGACCGCATCGCGACACACATCCTTGCCTACGAGGGCACGGACGAGAAGCCGGCTTACTGGCACTGGTTCGAGGGTAACTTCGAGGCCTACGAGCAGAACAAGATCGAGCGCCTCGGCCCCGATGCCGCGCGCCCGCATCGCATGACGCACCGTAAGCTCACGCGCGACTAAGAGCACACGAAAAAGGGTCTTCCGGGAGAAGCTGCTCCCGGAAGACCCTTTTTTGTTATCGACTAGTCGATCTGCGTTTCGAAGGCACCCGGGTTGTCCGCCAACCATGCGGCGACAGCCTCGGCCTCTTCGCCCTCGCCGTACTGGTTCACAACGGTGTCCTCGAGCGAGGCGTATGCCTCGTCATCGAGGGCGATTCCCGCGATGAACTCCGCGGCCTCGGGGAACTCGTCAGCGAAGCCGGCGGTTCCGAGGAAGTGCAGAGCCTCGGGGTCGCCCATGGCGCCCTTCGGGTCTGCGAGGTCCTTCAGATCGAACTCGCCGTACGCCCAGAACGGGCGCCACAGCGTGACCGCGACGTCTTCTTCGTTGTTCATCTTCGAGCGCAGCTCGGCGAGCATCGCGCCGGTCGACGAAGTGACGAGGTCGTAGTCGTCGGTCAGGTCGTACTCGGGCATCATGACGTTCTCAGTCTGAGCCGTGAGGCCTGCTCCGGGCTCGATGCCGATGATCTGGCCGTCGAACATGTCGGCGTTGCCGGTCAGGTCCTCGAGCGAGTCGATGTCGGTGTACGAAGGAACGGCGATCGTCAGCTTCGCGCCCTGGTAGTAGGCGCCGAGATCCTCGATCTGCCCCTCGTACTCGGTCATGTACTCGGCGTGCGTCAGCTCAGGCCACGCCGAGGGGTAGATGTCGACGTCGCCGCCGGCGAGGGCCGTGTAGAGAACGCCCGCCTCGGTGAGTGTCTGCATCTCGACGTTGTAGCCGAGCTTCGTGAGCTGGTTCTCCAGGAGGTAGGCGGTGCTGAGACCGTCCGTCCAGGAGGGAATGAAGCCGAGGGTGATCGTCCCGGCAGCTCCGGGGGCGGTGCCGTTGTCATCTGGGCCTGCGGGCGCGTCATCCGTTGCGCAGGAGGCGAGGGTGAAGACGAGTGCACCGGCGCCGAGAATGGCACCGATCTTCGTGGTGTTGCGTCGCGTCATCATGCGATGTGTCCTCTCGTTCTCCGCTGTATCAGCGGCGTTGTGGGTGGGAGGTCTTTATGCCTCGGCGCGCGCGAGACGGCGGCTGCGCCGCATGCCGAGGAGGGAATGGGGGTAGTCGGCGGGAGTGCCGAGAGCGGCCGTGACACGGTCGAGGTAGATCGCCAGCGCAACGATCGCGAGACCCGCTTCAACGCCGGTCCCAATACGGAGTGTTGCGAGGGCCTCGATCACCAGCTTTCCCGCACCATCGGCGCCGACGAATCCGGCCATGACGGCCATCGACAATGCCAGCATGATGACCTGGTTGACGCCAGCCATGATGGTCGGCGTTGCGAGGGGGAGCTGAATGCCGCGCAGGATCTGACCGGGCGTTGCACCAAAGGCTTTTCCGGCCTCGACGGTCTCTTGGTCGACGCCGCGAATTCCGAGCTCCGTGAACCGCACTCCTGGCGGCAGCGCGAAGATCACGGTGGCGAACATTCCGGGGACGAAGCCGATCGAGAAGAACGTCACGGCAGGGATCAGCCATACAAGAGCGGGCATCGTCTGCATGAAGTCCATGACGGGCCGGATGAAGGAGCTGACTGCATCGTTCCGGGCTGCGAGGATACCGATCGGAACCGCGATCGCCAGGGCAACCACAGTCGCCACGATGACGAGACCCAGCGTTTGCATCGCGGGCTCCCACTTGTCCATCGCGACGATGAGCATGAACATCAGGACTGTGCCAACAGCGAGCTGCCAAGAACGAACGATCCACGCGATGAGCGCGGCCAGCAGGATGAGGACGGGGAAGGGAACGGCGAGAAGGCCGTCGACAACCGCGCCCAGGAGCCAGCCCATGACGACCTTGAGGAAGTCGAACAGCCACGAAACGTTGTCGGCCAGCCAATCGAAGCCGTCCGACACCCACCGTCCGACGGGAATGCGGAGCATGTCGGTCGTCATCGTGTGATCTCCGTTTCTTCGGCCGAGCCGGTATCCGGTTCGGCGAGAACCTCGTCGATGATCGCGTTCGACAGGGGAGCGGTGGGCAGCGTGATCTCCTCCGTTGCGTTCGGTCCCGGGCCGAGCGCTGCGAGAAGGGTGATGCGCGGGATGACGCCGACAAGGCGATCCTCATCGTCGATCACGGCGAGAGGCAGAGGCGCTTCAACGGCGGGGACGAAGATATCCATGAGTACGTCGGAGTCGCGAACGACAGCCGACGAAATCGGCGTGATGCGAGAGGTCAGGGTGCGTTCGCCCTTCTGGACCAGGCGCATGGCATCGTGATCGGTGATCATGCCAACAATGTGGCGATCGGCGTCGACGACGTACGCTGCGCCGAGGAATGGATCGCGCATCGCGCGAAGTGCTGTTCGAGGGCCGTCCTTGACGCTGATGACGGGACGCGCTTTTTCCATCACATTGGCCGCCGTAAGCACGCGTGCGCGATCGACGTCCTGGACGAACTGCTCGACATAGTCGTTCGCGGGGTCCGTGAGAATGTCTTCGGGCGTTCCCACCTGAACGATTCGGCCATCGCGCATGACGGCGATTCTGTCGCCGAGATACATGGCCTCGTTGAGGTCGTGCGTAATGAAGATAATCGTCTTGCCGAGGTCCTTCTGGAGCTCAAGCAGCTGATCTTGCATCTCGCGACGGATCAGCGGATCCAGCGCGCTGAAGGCCTCGTCCATGAGCAGAATGTCGGTGTCGGCTGCCAGCGCACGTGCGATGCCAACGCGCTGCTGCATTCCGCCGGAAAGCTGGTTGGGGAGCTTCTGCCCCCAGCCGGTGAGGCCGACAAGATCGAGAATCTCGTGTGCTCGTGCCTGGCGCACGGATTTTTCCACGCCGCGAAGCTCCAGCGGGTACGCCACGTTGTCGGCAACCGTCCGGTGGGGAAGTAGCGCGAAGTGCTGGAACACCATCGCCACATGGTCGCGTCGGATCTCGCGCAACGTCTTGTCCGGCATGTCGATGATGTTTTGACCGTCGATCTCGAGCGAGCCCGCTGTGGCGTCGTACAGTCCGTTGATCATGCGAATCAGCGTCGACTTGCCCGATCCGGACAGCCCCATCACGACGAAGATCTCGCCGCGCTTCACCTCGAAGGAGGCATCGATGACGGCAGCGGTTGCCCCGTCGAGATCATCCCGCGACGCTCCGCGTCGCAGTTTCTCCACCGATTCTTGCTGGCGTTTGCCAAAAACCTTGTACAGGCCCTCGGCGCGCACGAGCACGTCATTATCGTGTTCGGTCACGTTCTCCATATGACGAGCGCATGCCGCGGGCGTAATGCGCGCGCTCGACCCTCATCGTCGGGATGGGCAACCCCACGGGGTCGTGTCGGACGCGTCGCCTCATGAGGGGAGGTAGCCGGGTTACGCAAGGCACCTCGAATGATCTCCACAATAACGGCCCTTGGTCCCGAAAATGTTCGTTCATCGGGCTGTTGCCGGTCTTCAGGCCGCCGAGGTGAGGCCGTGGGACCTGGCCACGTGCCGTAGAATCCGGCGATCAGGACGACAATCGCGCGGTGCTTCGCACAAGCGGGACGTTATGCAATCGTGAGGACACAACCACCCGTGACATGCCGTATTCATGTGCCCGTGCACCTCCGCTGGGGAGACCAGGACGCCTTCGGACACGTCAACAACGCGACGTTCGCTCAGCTACTCGAAGAAGCGCGGGTTCGTGCCTTCTGGGAACACGAGGATCTTGAGCGACGCCGTGACACTGCGGTGTTCACACCGCAGCTGATGGTGGGCGATCTCGGTCCCTTCTTCACTCTGATCGTCCGGAATGAGTTCGAATATCTCGCTCCGATTCCCTATCTGCAGGAGCCACTCGATGTGCAGATGTGGTTTTCGAAGCTCGGTGGCTCGTCTGCCCAGCTGATGTATGAGGTGCGTGATGCCGCGGCAGAGGTGCTGTTCGCGCGTGCCGCGTCGACCCTCGTCCTGGTTCTTCAGAAAACGGGGCGGCCCGTTCGATTGCCGGATCCTGTTCGCGAGGCGTGGTCGCGATATCTCGGCGAGCCGATCGCGTTCACGCGCCGCTGAGAACTCCCGTCATGACGCGACCGTCACCGCCGAGATAGGGGAGGATGGAGTGTCGACACCTCGCACGTTCAAGGAGAGCTGGCATGGCTATGACTCCCGGATCCGCCCTCCGTGCGGACTTCCCCTATTTTTCCGCGGACCCTGGCGCGGTTTATCTCGACTCCGGGGCGACGGCGCAACGTCCGGCCCGGGTGATCGACGCTTCTGCCGAGTTTGCGCGGAAAGACTACGCCGCCGTACACCGTGGCTCCAGTATGGCAACGGGCGAGGCTACCTGGGCTTTCGAAGAAGCCCGCGAGGCCGTTGCTCGCTTCGTCGGCGCCGGCGAGCGCGAGATCGTCTGGACATCGAACGCAACCGACGCCCTCAACGTCATCGCGCTCGGGATGGCGGATTCCTCTGCAGGGTTGGGCGACGACCGTTTCGCTCTTCGTGCGGGTGACGAGATCGTCGTGACCGAGGCGGAGCACCACGCGAATCTCATTCCGTGGCAGCGGCTTGCGGCCAAGACCGGTGCAATTTTGCGCTGGGCGCCCGTTGATCAGCGCGGACTCTGGACACTCGATGGACTGCGCCAGGTCGTTTCTGCGCGTACGCGCGTTATCGCCTTCGCCCACGTGTCGAACGTCACGGGTTTTGTGGCGCCGGTCGCCGACATCGTCGAGATTGCGCGCTCCGTCGGAGCGGTCACGGTTCTCGACGCCTGCCAATCCGTTCCGCACATGAGTGTGAAATTCGGTGAGCTCGGAGTGGACTTCGCCGCTTTCTCCTCGCATAAGGCCCTCGGGCCGACGGGCATTGGCGCGTTGTACGGACGCGCTGAGCTTCTCGACATGCTTCCTCCTGCGCGCACAGGGGGATCGATGATCACAACCGTCACGATGGAGAAGGCCGAGTTCCTCCCGGCACCGCAGCGGTTTGAGGCGGGCACACAGCCAGTGACAGAAGCAATTGGCTTTGGAGCAGCGATCTCTTATCTGGACGAGCTCGGCATGGGTGCGGTTGCCGCGCACGAAACCGAGATGGCGCATGCTCTCGTTGATGTCGTCGAACGCACCCCCGGGGTGTCTCTTGTCGGTCCCGCCGCCGGTGAGCACCGTGCGGCGCTTGTGAGCTTCATGGTGCAGGGTGTGCACGCGCACGATGTCGGACAGTTCCTCGACGATAAGGGCATCACCGTGCGCACGGGGCACCACTGTGCGCAGCCTCTTCACCGTGCGCTCGGAACGCCGTCGACAACGCGCGCGAGTGCATCCGTATACACGACGTTGGATGACGTCGCCGCGCTCGAAAGCGCGCTGGGCGATGTCCGAGCATTTTTTGGAGTGGATCGATGAGCGGCCTTG
Source organism: Microbacterium amylolyticum (assembly GCF_011046975.1). Taxonomy (NCBI): domain Bacteria; kingdom Bacillati; phylum Actinomycetota; class Actinomycetes; order Micrococcales; family Microbacteriaceae; genus Microbacterium; species Microbacterium amylolyticum. The sequence continues at coordinate 263,022 of NZ_CP049253.1, forward strand.
AAGCGATGTACCAGGAGTTGATCCTGGATCACGCGAAGCACCCCGAGGGCAAGGGCGACCCGGCCCGGCACCCTTTTACCCACCACGAACTGAACCCGTCGTGCGGTGACGAGATCACAATGGGAATCACCATCACCGATGGACACGTGTCTGGTCTGGAGTGGGACGGCGACGGGTGCAGTATCTCGATGTCATCGGCTTCGATGATGAGCGGGCTTCTGCTCGGTCAGACCGTAGAGGACGCCCAGGCGCGCATCGATGAGTTTCGCGACATGATGCGCTCACGAGGCAAGGTCGAACCTTCGGAGGCGCTCGGCGACGCCGCGGCATTCCAGAACACGGCGAAATACGTCATGCGCGTCAAGTGCGCCATGCTTGCCTGGGTCGCCTTCGAAGCCGACCTCAAAGAAGCCTCCGTTAACGAACAGGGCCCGTCGAACGAATCTGCGTCATCCCGGTAACAGCGGGCCCCCGCGAGAGAATGTGTCCCCGGGTCAACGAAATTCGCGTCCATCGTCCTGCCGTTGAGACCTGAGCCTGTTCTTCGCCGGCGATGAAACCGAAGGAGAACGCCGCAAAGGCCACGCCGAGCGGCAGACCGTCGAGTTCCTCGTCGGGCGCTCCCCAGACCGATCCTCGGATGGCGCGCACGGCGTCTTCTCCTGCATCGGTGGGGACCTGGTGCGCAACGGCCGCAATGCCCCACTGCGCGCGATTGGCGAGCGTCGCCGCCGGGAGTTCGCCGGCACGCGACCAGCCGGAGCGTGGGGGCGCAATTCCTGCCCATGCCGGGGCGATGGCCTGATCCGGGAGTGAGAGCTGGGACGGGTCGTCGCTCTCGGTGAGGCTGGTGACTACGAGGTCACACTGCAGCTCGGGGTCTGCGTGAAGGATACGCATCGCCAGAATCGTCGGCGTGCGGTCCAGCAGGCCCTTGGGGGCGAGCGCCGCGGCGGTCATGGCGAGCACACCGCGGTCTGCCTGCAGCCGCACGCCCTCATCGGACACTCTGGCCGCTCGTCCGGCGAACGTTAGGGCGTCCTGGGCCGACGGGGCATCCGCTAAAACCAATCGCGCAGTCATCCTTTCTAGACTAGTGGCGTGACGATGCGGAATATCCGTGTATTGCACCGCGACCGGTGATGAGGAGACGACGTGGCCGAAGCAGAGTTGCCCAGCGATCCGATAGCGATGCTGCTGGGGGTGCTTGACATTCAGCGCACGGGAGAGGATACGTTCACGGGCATCTCGCATCCGATGCCGAATGGCCGTGTTTTCGGCGGACAGGTGGTCGCCCAGGGCGTCGCCGCAGCGATGAGGACTGTCGCGGACGATCGCTTTCCTCATTCGCTCCACGGGTACTTCCTCCGGCCAGGAAGTGTCGAGATTCCCATCGATTTTTCCGTGGAGCGTATCCACGACGGACGTTCCTTCTCCCGCAGGCGGGTCCAGGCATCGCAGAATGCGACCCCGATATTCAGCGCGATCGCGTCGTTCCAGGACATCGATCCGGGCATGGAGCATCAGCTGGCGATGCCAGACGTAACCGCCCCGGAAGAACTGCGTTCGGCTGAGGACGTTCTCGGGGAGAGGGCGGGGCTCCTGCGACGGAGTCCGATCGAGTCTCGGCACGTCGGGGGGAGTATCTATTTCGAGGTCGATGAGGTTCGGCCTGATCAGGCGACGTGGATGCGGATTCGGCAGCCGTTGGCAGACGACCCGCGGCTGCACAGCGCCGTTTTGGCGTACATGAGCGACTTCACGATTCAGGAGGCCACGCTTCGCGCAAACGGTGTTCCGTGGCGGACGCGGGGGCTGCGAACGGCCAGTCTCGACCACGCGCTCTGGTGGCACCGGCCGGCGCGTGTGGACGAATGGTTGCTTTATGCCGCCGAGTCGCCAACGTCTCAGGGCGGACGGGGGATGAATACCGGACGCATCTACTCCCGAAACGGTGAGCTCGTGGCGAGCGTCGCGCAGGAGACCATGGTGCGCACGCCGGATTACCCCTGATAGATCAATCTTCGAAGGTATTCACCATCGCGAGAGCCGCACGTTCGAGATAATCCCACAGCGTGGACTCGTGCAGGGGAGACAACTCCAGCTCGTCAACCGCAACGCGCATGCAGCGGAGCCAGCGATCGCGCGCATCAGGATTGATCTTGTACGGCATGTGACGCATGCGCAGGCGCGGGTGCCCGCGCTGCTCGCCATAGGTGGTCGGCCCGCCCCAGTATTGTTCGAGGAACATCAGCAGCCGCTCTTCGGCCGGCCCGAGGTCCTCTTCCGGGTACATCGGCTTGAGCACCTCGTCTGCCGCGACCTCACGGTAAAAGACGCGAGTGAGCTTCGCAAACGTCGGTCGCCCACCGACCTGCTCATAGAAGCTGGTCTGGTGGTCGCCCGACGGCTGAATCTGCACCATTAGGCGTCGTCGTCTTCGTCGGCGGCGTCCGCGTCGCGCGCCTGCGCGGTCAGGGCGCGCTCAACGCCCGCGAGGTTTTCTGCCACGATCCGGCGCAGCGCCGCGGGGGCAGTCGCATTCTCGGCGAGCCACGCGCGTGTCGTGTCGCGCAGCGCCGCCCCGCCCAGCTCGGCGGGGTAGAGCAGTTCGATCAGATACGACGCGATCTGGAAGGAGCGTCCTTCCCACACCGGAATCACCATGTCGAAGTACCGCGAGACGAACGGCTCGAGATCGGCTCGTGTCGCCGGGTGGGTAAAGCCCGCGGCCGTTGCGCGAACGACCGTGTTGGGGAGTGCGTCGGAATCGATGAGCGACGCCCACGCGGCCTGTTTGGCGTCTACGCCGGGCAACGCGGCCCGTGCCTGTGCCGCAAACTCGGCGCCCTTCGCGGTGTTGTCAGCCGCCAGAGCAGCATCGATCTCTGCGGGAGAGACGGCATCGCCCGCAGCAAGTGAGACGAGAAGCTGCCACGACAGATCGGTGTCGATGTCCAGCCCCTCGATGACGAGCGTTCCGTCCCGGAGCGCGCGAACGTTCTCCCAGTGCTCGGGGCGCGATGCGGCAGCGGCGAAGGCCGTCGCGAACTGCAACTGCAGATCGCTTCCGGGAACCGCCTGCTGGAGCAGGCTCCACAGGGCCGTCGCAACGCGCGAGCGCTGGGCGTCGCGCGTTTCGGGCGTGACGTAGTCATTGGCCGCGAGCCGCAGTTGGGCGAGTGTGGTGCGGATCGTTGTCGACTCGGTTTCTGAGCCGATTCCCTGCAGAACGAGGTCGATATAGTCGCGCGCTGCCATTTCGCCGTCGCGCGTCATGTCCCATGCGGCGCCCCAGACGAGTGAACGCGCCAGCGGGTCGGCGATGTCTGCCAAGTGCGCAATCGCCGTGCCGAGGCTGTTCTGATCGAGACGGATCTTTGCGTACGCCAGGTCGCCGTCATTGAGCAGAACCAGGTCCGGTCGGCGGCGGCCCTTCAGCTCGGAGACCTCCGTGAGATCGCCGTCGATGTCGACCTCGACGTGATGTGTGCACACCAATTGTCCGCCGCGGCGGTCGTAAAAACCGATTCCCATACGGTGCGGGCGGATTGTCGGGTAGTCGGCCGGTGCCGTCTGCATCACCGCGAAACGGGTGATCTTTCCATCCACGTCATCATCGATCACGGGGGTGAGAGTGTTCACACCGGCTGTTTCGAGCCACTTGGCCGTCCACGTGCTCAGGTCTCGGCCGCTTGTGCGCTCGAGCTCGATGAGGAGGTCGGGGAGGGTGGTGTTCTGGAAGGCGTGTTTGCGGAAGTAGGCTCCCACGCCCTGGAAGAAGGCATCGATGCCGACGTACGCGGCAAGCTGCTTCAGGACGGAGCCGCCCTTGGCATAGGTGATGCCATCGAAGTTCACCTGCACATCTTCGAGGTCATTGATCTCTGCGACGATGGGGTGCGTCGACGGCAGCTGGTCCTGTTTATACGCCCAGGTCTTCTCCATGGCGTTGAACGTGGTCCAGGCTCCCGTCCATTCGGTTGCCTCTGCGGTGGCGATCGTCGATGCCCACTCCGCGAAGGACTCGTTGAGCCAGAGGTCGTTCCACCACTTCATCGTGACCAGATCGCCGAACCACATGTGCGCAAGCTCGTGGAGGATCGTCACAACGCGACGTTCCTTCACGGCGTCCGTCACCTTGCTGCGGAAGACATAGGCCTCCGTGAAGGTGACGGCGCCCGCGTTTTCCATGGCGCCCGCGTTGAACTCGGGGACGAAAAGCTGGTCGTACTTCGCGAAGGGATACGCGACGCCGAACTTCGTCTCGAAGTAGGCGAAGCCCTGCTTCGTCTTCTCGAAGATGTAGTCGGAATCCATGTACGGCCAGAGGCTCTTGCGTGCGAAAACGCCGAGGGGAATCGTGCGTCCCTCGCTGTTGATGAGCTCGTCACGCACCTCCTCGTACGGACCGGCCACAAGCGCGGTGATGTAGGACGAGACGCGAGGCGTCGGCTCGAAGCCCCACGTGGCGGCTCCGCCCTCTTCGTGAGGGATCGGCTCCGGCGTTGGCTGGTTCGAGACAACCTTCCACTCCTTCGGAGCGGTCACCGTGAACTGGAACGTGGCCTTGAGGTCCGGCTGTTCGAACACGGCGAAGACGCGACGTGAGTCCGGTACCTCGAACTGCGTGTAGAGGTAGACCTCGTCATCGACAGGGTCGACGAATCGATGAAGTCCTTCGCCCGTATTCGTGTACGCGCAGTCGGCATCGACGATCAACTCGTTCTCGGCGGCGAGGTCATCGAGGCGAATGCGCGAGTCCGCGTACACGGTCGACGGCTCGATTTCGCGACCGTTGAGCGTCACCTCCCGCACATCGCTCGCGATCAGGTCGATAAACGTGCTCGCGCCGGGCGTTGCACCGAATCGAACGACACTGCGCGATCCAAACACCTCCGCGCCCTTGGTGAGGTCGAGTGCGACCTCGTAGCTGCGGGTATCGACGACGGCGCGGCGTTCCTCCGCCTCGCGGCGAGTGAGGTTCTCTCCAGGCACTGTTGCTGCTCCCAAAAGTCGTATCGGGGGATCCGCCCGTGCAGTGACCTGCCCCGGGCAACTGGTACAGCCTACGACCTTGAGCTTTCAGCTGGTTGTGTCCTGAGCCGACCGCCTGTGTCTGGTGCGAGGATGGAACGGTGAGCACCGAGGCGCAGAAGTCCGACAGCACCGTCCTTTATTCGTCCGTCGCCGCCGCTGACGGAAGCCCGTTCGTCGAAGAACCGGTGTCGTATGACGCGATTCTCCTCGCGAGTTTTGGGGGGCCCGAGGGCCAGGACGACGTGATTCCGTATCTGCGAAATGTCACGCGCGGACGCGGGATTCCCGATGAGCGACTCGAAGAGGTGGCCACTCACTATCGCCAGCACGGTGGTGTCAGTCCGATCAACCAGCAGAACCGTCAGCTGCTGGCAGCGATGGAGCAGGAGATTGCGCGCCGTGGCCTGGGGCTCCCTGTCTACTGGGGAAATCGCAACTGGCATCCGTTCCTGGAGGATGCCGTGCAGCGGGCCGCCGCTGATGGGCACCGCACCCTCCTGGCGATGGCGACCAGTGCCTACAGCTCGTATTCGAGCGACCGGCAGTACCGCGAGGATTTCGCGCGCGTTCTGGGCCAGAACGACGGCGGAACGGGCCTGGGGCATGGCGATGACCCCGTGACAATCGACAAGGTCCGTCTGTTTTTCGACCACCCGGGATTCATTGAGCCGTTCTACGAGGGGGTCAAGAGCGCGGTTGAGAACTGGCTCGCCGAGGGGCGAGCGGGGAACGAGATCCGCGTGCTGTTCTCAACGCATTCGATCCCTACGGCTGACGCGGAGCTCTCCGGCCCACGCGACAGGGAGTTCGGGGAGGGCGGCGCGTACGTGGCGCAGCATCGCGCGGTCGCCGAGTACATCATGGCTCGCCTCCGCGAGGAGATCCTCGGTTCAGAAGGCGTCGGCTGGGATCTCGTTTACCAGTCGCGTTCCGGACCGCCGTCACAGCCCTGGCTCGAGCCGGATGTGAACGACGTGATTTCCGAGCTCCCGGCCTCGGGCATCACTGCCGTTGCGGTTGTCCCGCTGGGCTTCGTCAGCGATCACATGGAGGTCCTCTGGGACCTCGACACCGAGGCGCGCCAGAGCGCCGAAGAAGCGGGGCTGGCGTTTATGCGTACCCCCACCCCGGGCATCCACCCCGCGTATGTGGCCGGTCTCGTCGATCTCATCGAGGAACGGCTTCAGGGAACCCCCGCGGCGGAACGCCCCCATCTCACGGACCTTGGCCCGTGGTACGACGTGTCGCGGCCAGGCGACTGCGCGCATTCGCAGATCGATTTCCGGCCGGCCGCCGCCGGCGTCGCACCGTGACACGTCGTTCCGCGCGGCACCTCCGAATACGGAAGAATCACTCTCATGCGTCTTCACATTGCCACCGACCACGCCGGCCTCGATTTCTCCACTGAGCTGCAGGACCACCTTGTTGCCCAGGGGCACGAAGTCATCGACCACGGACCCGTCGACTACGACGCGCTCGACGACTATCCCGCATTCTGCATTCGTGCGGCTCAGGCCGTTGTCGCTGATCAGCGCGCCGGGCGGGAAGCGCTGGGTATCGTCTTCGGCGGTTCCGGAAACGGTGAGCAGATTGCGGCGAACAAGGTTGAAGGAATTCGCGCGGCTCTGGTGTGGAACGTCTCCACGGCCGAACTGGCTCGTGAGCACAACAACGCAAACGTGATCTCGATCGGCGCCCGTCAGCACTCGGTCGAAGAGGTCTTCCTCTTCGTCGACCGTTTTGTGGCGACGCCGTTCCCCGGCGAAGAACGTCACGTCCGACGTATCGAGCAGGTGGGTGCGTACGAGCGCACGGGAGAGCTGGTCGACAGCCCCGCCCCGCGCGTTCGGAGCTAGTTCGGTGCCCGAGGGACATTCCGTCCACCGCATCGCGCGGCAGTTCGAGCGGAACTTCGTGGGGCGGGCCATCAGCGTTTCGAGTCCGCAGGGGCGCTTCGCTGACGGCGCTGCGCTCATCGACGGAAGTACGATGACGCGTGCCATGGCGGTCGGTAAGCAGATGTTTCTCGAGTTCGAGGGCGACAGGTGGCTGCGCGTGCATCTCGGCTTGTACGGCGCATGGGATTTCTCGGGAGACATCCTGATCGATCCCACCATCGCGTCCGCGAACGGACGTATGGGGCAGACGAACCAGCGCGGCACCGATCCGATTTACGACGACGCGGGGGAGAACTCGCTGACATCGATCGGGGCGCCTCGCAAAACGCGCGTTCACGTGCGTATGTCTGAACAGACCAAGGGACTTAGCGACGACGGTTCCGAGTGGCCTCCGCCGGTTGTGGGTCAGGTCCGGGCGCGAATGATGACCGACACCACGTGCGCCGATTTGCGCGGGCCGACAGCGTGCGCGGTGGAAACGCCGGAGCAGATCGACGCCGTTCTCGCCCGACTCGGACCGGATCCGCTCGTGGGCGATGAGGCAGAAGGCGAGGCGCGTTTCGTCGCCTCAGCGCACCGGCGCAGTGTCGCGATCGGTCAGCTCCTCATGGATCAGTCCGTTGTCAGTGGAATCGGCAATGTGTACCGCGCGGAGATGCTCTTCCGGGCGGGGACGAACCCGCACACACCGGGAAAAAATGTCCCCACGGATGTTCTGCGTCGGATGTGGCGCGACTGGTCTCACCTGTTACGCATCGGCGTCGACACGGGACAGATGATGACCATGGACGGTCTGACAGGAGAAGCCTGGCGTTCCGCGATGGCGAGCAGGGACGATCGCCACTGGGTATACCACCGAGCCGGGCTTCCGTGCCGGGTCTGTGGCACGGAGATCGTGCTCGAGGAGATGCAGGCGCGCAAGCTTTACTGGTGCCCCACCTGCCAGACGTGAAAGGACGCCCTATGGACATTCGAGACGGGGTGGACGTCATCACCAACGTGCGTGTGGCCGGAGAAGGGCGAGAGCTGCTTGTACACCCCGATGCACTTGCCGATGGTGTCTTTGACGTCTGGATCGCCGACGGGTGCATTGCCGATATCGCGCCTGCCGGAAACATTCGTCATCGGGGCCGTGTTCTGGATGGCGAAGGGAACTGGTTGATCCCCGGGCTGTGGGATCATCACGTTCACTTTTTGCAGTGGTCGCTCGCCTCGACACGTCCCTCTGTCGAACACGCACGTTCCGCACTAGAGGCCGCTGCCTTCGCCGCGACGATTGCACCGCAGCCGGACGGGCGCCGGATTCTCTCGCGCTGGCGGGACGCGCTGTGGGACACGACGGCGACGCGTGCTGTTCTGGACGCTGCAACGGGCGAGGTTCCTACCTACCTGCTGAGCCTCGATGTTCACGGCGTGTGGATGAACTCAGCAGCGTTTCGACGAGAGGGAATCACGCCCGATGCGGGGGGAGTGCTCCGTGAGACAGCGGCGTTCGCCCTGATCGACCACCTTGACGATGTCGAGCCGCTCACGGCAGACGCCGCCCATTCCCGCGCCGCGGCACGTGCAGCGGCACGCGGGGTCGTCGGCATCTGGGATCTCGAGTTCGGCGAGAACCACGTTCCCTGGCGACGACGAGCTGCTGCGGGATGGGATGGGCTCAGGGTTTTTTCGAACGTCTATCCCGAGCATCTCGACACCGCGATCGCGCAGGGCCTGAGAACCGGTGACCCTCTGGAGGGCAACTCCTTTGTGCGGATGGGGATGCAGAAGGTTTTTGGTGATGGCTCTCTCGGCACGCGTACGGCGGCAACCTCCGGCGAATATTCCGGACATCCGCGCCATCACGGAGCGCTGAACACGGCGCCGGACCAGATGACGGACGCGGTTGTCCGCGCTGCGGTTCACGGCATCGAGACCACGATTCACGCGATCGGTGACCGGGCGAATACAGCGGCGATCGACGCCTTCGCCCGCGCGGGGGTTCCGGGGCGGATCGAACACGCGCAACTTGTCCACGCAACAGACATTCCCCGATTCGCGCGCCTCGGCATTGAAGCCAGCGTGCAACCGCAGCATCTCGTGGATGACCGCGATCTCACGGACGCGTTCTGGTCTCAGCAGCCGGCTATGCCGTATCCGTTCGTGACGATGCGTGACGCAGGTGTGAGTCTGCTCTTTGGCTCCGATGCGCCGGTGTCCGTTCTCGACCCGTGGGCTCAGATCGCGGCGGCTGTGTATCGCACGGACGATCATCGTCCCGCGTGGCAGCCGGAGCAGGCGATTGATGCGCGAACGGCTCTCGCCGCATCGACGTTGGGCGGGTCGGGGGATCCTCAGCGCATCGAACCGGGCACCGTTGCCGACCTGGCGATTGTGGCGGCCGATCCGCTGACATCTGACAGGGAGCGTCTCCGCGCGATGCCCGTGGCGGCCACCATGATCGCCGGATGCCTCACACATACGGGCTAAAACGCCGAAGGGTGGTGCCGGAAAATTCCGGCACCACCCTTCGTGTCGTCAGATCACGCGGCGACGTGAGCGACCAGGAACCAGCGGTCCTTCTCGAGTCCGGCCTTGATGCCGATCACGATGTCCTGGCTGGTGAGATCGATCTCGTCGAGACCATCAATCGCGGCGTCCAGATCCGCGATGACCGCGTCGATGTCCTTGACGATGCCCGCGATGACATCGTCCGACTGCGCGAAGCCGGCGGGCGCGCCCGTAGACGGAACCTTCTCGGCAACCTTCTGGGCACGGGCGTCGATGGGCAGGCCCAGAGCAACGATGCGCTCAGCGGCCTCGTCTGCCCAGCCCCCAGCGTGTCCGACGAGGGTGTCGAGGAACTCGTGGACGCCGATGAAGTTCGCGCCGCGCACGTGCCAGTGCGCCTGCTTGCCGTTCAGTGTCAGTCCCTGAAGCCCAAGAACAACGGGCGAGAGGAACTGCGATGCTGCGGCGGCCACGGTCGGGTCGGCTGCTGTTGTGGCGATCGTCGAAGTGCTCATAGGAGCTCCAATCTGCTGAGGTCTCTGCCTGAGGTGTTCTTCCTCTGGGTTGATATCAACGGTACTCCGGTTTTGGCGGAGTGCAACCAAGGAGAGCCTCCACTGAATCAGCTGATCATCAGGGAAAACCTAGCCTTGCCTCAGTGAGGAGAAGCTCACCTCAACGCGCTTTTCGGGGCATCGATCAGTGCTGTTCTCGCCGAGCGCGACATGCCAGGGGGTCTGGTCGATTCGAACTCGTCGGCGACCATGCGATAGCATCATCTCGTTGTTCACGAACAGCATGCGGGGATGTAGCTCAATGGTAGAGCCCCAGTCTTCCAAACTGGTCACGCGGGTTCGATTCCCGTCATCCCCTCGCATGACGGGACCTGGGTCGGAGCTCTTGCTCCTTCCCAGGTCCCGTTCCCTTTTCCGTGGGTTTTCCCGCGGGCCCCGTGCCGCCTGCGGCGAGGGGGAGGGGTCCTCACCAGGAATGCACAGGCGCGGACTGTTGGTTGCTGTGAAGAAGGTCCGGTCGCGTCAGCTAGACTCGTCGAGGCCGTTTCGTGTTCCCGTATGTGGATACCGCGGGGCGTAGCTCAGCTTGGTAGAGCGCCCGCTTTGGGAGCGGGAGGTCGCAGGTTCAAATCCTGTCGCCCCGACAACGGCCCACCCCAGACCTCGCCCGCGACGCAGTTCCGCCGCGGGTCCGCAACAAGGAGAAGCGAACCAGCATGGTGAACAGCACCGTCGAGAAGCTCAGCCCCACGCGGGTCAAGCTGCACATCACGGTCACGCCCGACGAACTCAAGCCGAGCATCGAGCACGCTTACGAGCACATCGCCGGCAACGTCGAGATCCCCGGTTTCCGTAAGGGCAAGGTTCCGGCTCCCCTGATCGACCAGCGGATGGGTCGCGGCGCCGTTATCGAGCACGCTGTCAACGAGGGCCTTGACACGTTCTTCCGCGAGGCCGTTGCTGAGCACGAGCTGCAGCTGCTCGGTCGCCCGCAGGCCGACATCACGGCATGGCCCGAAGAGAAGGACTTCTCGGGCGACCTCGAGGTCGACATCGAAGTTGATGTGGCGCCTGAGTTTGATCTTCCCGCGCTCGAGGGCGTCACGGTCACCGTTGACGCGATCGAGGTCGACGAGTCCGCGATCGACGCAGAGCTCGATGAGCTGCGTGCTCGCTTCGGCACGCTCGTGCCCGTTGACCGTCCCGCAGCCAAGGGCGACTTCGTCGAGCTCGACCTGATCGCACAGATCGACGGCGCCGAGATTGACCGCGCCGAGGGTGTGTCGTACGAGCTGGGCTCGGGCGAGCTCCTTGAAGGCACGGACGATGCGATCGATTCGCTCACCGCTGGTGAGGAAACGACGTTCCGCTCGAAGCTTGTCGGCGGCGAGCACGCCGGCGCCGAGGCTGAGGTTTCGGTCACGGTGAAGGCCGTCAAGGAGCGCGAGCTTCCCGAGGCTGACGACGACTTCGCACAGATGGCCAGCGAGTTCGACACGCTTGCCGAGCTGCGTGAGTCGCTTGCCGAGCAGGCGAAGCAGAAGAGCACCTTCACACAGGGCTCCGCCGCACGCGACAAGCTCGTCGAGCAGCTGATCGAGGCTACCGAAATCCCCGTTCCCGAGTCGGTCATCGAAGAAGAGGTCAACCGCCACCTCGAGCAGGAGAACCGTCTCGAGGACGACGAGCACCGCGCAGAGGTGCGGGCCTCCAGCGAAAAGCAGTTCCGCACGCAGCTGCTCTTCGACCGCATCGCCAAGGACCTCGAGGTTCAGGTGTCGCAGGAGGAGTTCACGAACTACCTCATCCAGGCATCGAGCCAGTACGGCATGAGCCCGCAGGACTTCATCCAGGCGCTGCAGCAGGGCAACCAGCTGCAGGCGATCATGGGCGACGTTGCGCGCAACAAGGCCATCGCGATCGTTCTCGGCAAGGCCGAGGTCGTCGACACCAACGGCGACGTTGTTGACCTTGCGGGCTTCGTGCCCACAGAGGACGACGACGCCGAAGAAGCAGCTGACGACAGCGCCGAGCAGGAGTCTGACGAGGCGAAGTAACACCCGTCATTCGAGAGGGCCGTGCACCATCAGGTGCGCGGCCCTCTCGCTGTTGATAGGGACAGTGATATGCCCACGGCGAACACGCGCTAGGGGCCGTGAACGCGCCGGTAGTGTCGTATTCGACGCACACCCGAATGGAGTGAGAATGGCTGAACCGCTGATGGCACAGAGTGTCTTCGATCGGCTGCTGAAAGACCGCATCATCTGGCTGGGATCGGAGGTGCGCGACGACAATGCAAATGAGATCTGCGCGAAGATCCTGCTTCTCGCCGCCGAAGATTCCGAAAAGGATATCTTCCTCTACATCAACTCGCCCGGTGGCTCGATCACGGCCGGCATGGCAATTTACGACACGATGCAGTTTGTTCCCAACGACATCGTCACCGTCGGTATCGGCATGGCCGCCTCAATGGGCCAGCTGCTCCTGACGAGCGGCACGAAGGGCAAGCGCTACATCACGCCCAACGCCCGTGTCCTGTTGCACCAGCCGCACGGCGGTTTCGGTGGAACGGCGAGCGACATCCAGACGCAGGCAGAGCTGATCGTTTCGATGAAGAACCGCCTCGCAGCGATCACTGCTGCGCAGACGGGGAAGACCATCGAGCAGATCAACGAAGATGGCGATCGCGACCACTGGTTCACGGCGGAAGAGGCGCTCGAGTACGGCTTTGTTGATCACATCCGCGAGTCGGCAACCGACGTCGCTGGCGGCGGCGGAACCGACCGCGGGTCGAACTAAGAAGAAGAGGGACGATTCTGACGATGCACACTCCGTACGCGCAGACCCCGCAGGGTCTCCAGATTCCCTCCAGCCGTTACATCCTCCCGCAGTTCGAGGAGCGTACGGCCTACGGCTTCAAGCGCCAGGACCCGTACAACAAGCTGTTCGAAGATCGCGTGATCTTCCTCGGCGTGCAGGTTGACGATGCTTCGGCTGATGACGTGATGGCCCAGCTCTTGGTTCTTGAGAGCCAGGATCCCGATCGCGACATCATCATGTACATCAACTCGCCTGGCGGTTCCTTCACGGCGATGACGGCGATTTACGACACGATGCAGTACATCTCGCCCGAGATTCAGACGGTTGTTCTCGGTCAGGCAGCGTCTGCAGCATCTGTTCTGCTCGCCGCCGGTGCGCCGGGTAAGCGTCTTGCTCTGCCCAACGCGCGTATCCTCATGCACCAGCCCTCGGTGGGACAGGCCGGTCACGGCCAGGCGTCCGACATCGAGATCCAAGCTGCTGAGATCATGCGCATGCGCACGTGGTTGGAAGACACGATGGCCAAGCACACCGGCAAGTCGGCTGCTGAGATTCACAAGGACATCGATCGCGACAAGATCATCGGGGCGCATGATGCCGTTGAGTACGGTCTTGTTGACCAGGTGTTGAACAGCCGTAAGCGCACTCCGCAGAGCTGAGTACGCTATCTCGGAAGGTGCCCCATTCGACACGCACGCGTCGGGTGGGGCACCTTCCTCGTTTGTCGGGGGGAACCACTAGCCTGGAAGAACGCCCCGTCCCCGGAGGAGTGATCGCATGGCACGCATCGGCGAAAGCGCCGACCTGTTCAAGTGCTCGTTCTGCGGCAAAAGCCAGAAGCAGGTTCAGCAGTTGATCGCCGGTCCCGGCGTGTACATCTGTGACGAATGCGTCGAGTTGTGCAACGAGATCATCGAAGAACGCATGGCGGAGTCGCATAACGACGACGAGGTCGCTGAATTCGACTTGCCCAAACCACGGGAGATTTTTGATTTCCTGGCGGAGTACGTCGTCGGCCAAGATGTCGCAAAACGTGCGCTGGCTGTTGCGGTGTACAACCACTACAAGCGCATCCGCGTGGGCAATGAACTGCGCTCAGCCGATGACAAGGCTGATGACGTCGAGATCGCCAAGAGCAACATTTTGATGCTCGGTCCCACCGGTTCTGGAAAGACGTACCTCGCGCAAACGCTGGCGAAACGTCTGAACGTTCCTTTCGCCGTTGCCGATGCCACGGCACTCACCGAGGCGGGTTACGTCGGCGAGGACGTCGAGAACATTCTGCTGAAACTCCTGCAGGCGGCGGACTACGACGTTGCGCGCGCCGAACAGGGGATTATCTACATCGATGAGATCGACAAGGTCGCGCGTAAGGCCGAGAATCCGTCGATTACGCGCGATGTGTCGGGCGAGGGCGTGCAGCAAGCCCTTCTCAAGATTCTTGAGGGAACGACGGCGCAGGTTCCGCCGCAAGGCGGGCGCAAACACCCTCATCAAGAGTTCATCTCGATCGACACGACCAATGTTCTGTTTATTGTCGCCGGAGCGTTTGCCGGCCTCGAAGACATCGTGTCCTCGCGCGTTGGGCGAGCCGGTGTTGGTTTCGGAGCACCGCTGCAGTCAAAGAACGACAACGAGAACTTCTTCAGCGAAGTGCGGCCAGAAGACCTGCACAAGTTTGGCCTGATCCCCGAGTTCATCGGCCGCCTTCCTGTGATCGCGGCGGTGGAGCCTCTCGATCAGGACGCTCTGATCGACATTCTGACGGTGCCACGCAATGCGCTGGTCAAGCAGTATCAGCGCATGTTCGCGATCGATGGCGTTGACCTTGATTTTGAGCACGAGGCGCTTTTGGCCATCGCTGATTTGGCGGTGGACCGGAAAACCGGTGCGCGCGGTCTGCGCGCCATTCTGGAAGACGTCCTCGGACCAATCATGTTCGAGATTCCGTCCAACGACGAGGTGGCCAAGGTGGTTGTCACACGAGCGGCCGTTGTTGACGGCGCTCCGCCGGCGATTGCGTTGCGGCAGCGCCGCAAGAGCGCATAGCGTCACGGAAGCGGGTGCCGAACGCGAAAGCCTCGCCTCGCGGAAGGGAGAACCACCCCTTCCGCGAGGTGAGGCTTGTTTGATTCCTAAGCCTCGAGCCCTCGACGCTTCAGCAGGGGATCGATTTTCGCGTCGCGCCCGCGGAAGTCGCGGTACGCCTCAAGAGGGTCCTTCGACCCGCCAACGCCAAGGAGTCGCTGCCGAAAGC
The DNA here is from genome assembly GCF_011046975.1 of Microbacterium amylolyticum. Classification (NCBI taxonomy): domain Bacteria; kingdom Bacillati; phylum Actinomycetota; class Actinomycetes; order Micrococcales; family Microbacteriaceae; genus Microbacterium; species Microbacterium amylolyticum. The sequence goes on from NZ_CP049253.1 coordinate 278,045, forward strand.
GATCTCCGTTTTCACGGGTGAGACCACCGTTTTCTTCGAACCAGGAAACGGTGTCGGCGTCGAGAACCTCGCTCCAGATGTACGAGTAGTAGGCGGCGCTGTAGCCGCCCGCAAAGATGTGCTGAAAGTACGTCGACGAGTAGCGGCTTGGGATGGCGGGTTCGTCCAGACCGATGTCGGCGAGGGCTGCCGCCTCGAATGCGGCGACGTCGTCGATCTTCTCAGCCTGTTCCTGTGTCACGGAGTGCCAGGAATGATCGAGCCATGCGGCGGCGAGGTATTCGCTTGTCGCGAATCCCTGGCCGAACGGGCCCATGTTCGTCAGCCGCTCGATAACGTCGTGGGGGAGAGGTTCGCCCGTTGTGACGTGTTTGGCGTAGTGCGGCAAGACGTCGGCGTGCATCACCCACATTTCATTCACCTGGCTCGGGAATTCAACGAAGTCCCGACCCACAGCGGTGCCGGCGAAGAACGGGTAGGTGACGGTGGCAAACAGACCGTGCAGGGCGTGTCCGAACTCGTGGAAAAGCGTTTCCACCTCGTCGTGCGTGAGCAGAACGGGTTCGTCTCCCGAGGGCTTGGAAACGTTGAGATTGTTGACGACAACGGGAAGCGTGCCCCGCAGATGGGACTGCGCCACGATCGAGTTCATCCATGCCCCGCCGCGCTTCGTGTCGCGGGTGAAGAGGTCTAGCACGTACATCCCCTGCGGTGAGCCGTCCTCGTTGAGAACGTCAAAGAACCGCACCGACGGGTGATAGCCCGGCAGATCGTGTCGTTCGATGAAGGTGACCCCGTAGAGCCGATGCGCGGCGTAGAAAACGCCGTCCCAGAGAACGCGCTCCGCCTCGAACCACGGGCGCAGGGCAGCCGCGTCGACGTCGAAACGCCGTGTGCGCTCCTGTTCGGTGAAGAACGTCCAGTCGTGCGCATCGATGCTTCGGCCGGCGATCGCCTCAAGGTCACGCTTCTCGGCCTGGGCATTGCGCGCTGCCGGAGCCGCGAGCTCGCGGAGGCGTGTGCGGACGGCTTCTGGCGTTTGTGCGGTCTCGCCGGCAGTCACGTACGCGGCATGCGTATCGAATCCCAGCAGCGCGGCGCGTTCGGCACGCAGGCGGACGATCTCCAAGAGCACGGCGGAGTTGTCGTTGTCGTTGCCGCGCGATCCACGAGCGCGTGAGGCGGCGAGGATGCGTTCTCGCGACTGCGCGCGTGTGAGCGATGCGAGAAGCGGATGCCCGGTGAAGAGAGGGAGCGTGATCAGATAGCCATCGGCGATGCCACGCGCTGATGCCGCGTCGCGTGCCGAGGACAACTCACTCGCCGAAAGTCCGTCGAGATCGGCGACGTCATCGAAGAGCACGGCAAGCTCGTTGGTGTCGGCCAGGAGGTTCTTTTCAAAGGTCGTTGTGAGTTCGGCGAGGCGACCGTTTATCCACGTGAGGCGCTGTTTGGCCTCCACCCCCAGGGCCGCTCCGGCACGCGTCATCTTCTCGTGCCAGCGGGTCGTGAGGCGGCGCTGCTCGTCCGTCAGCGGGAGATCATCGAGCTGACGGGCAACAGATGATATGCGCTCGTACAGCGCCGAGTTGAGCAGAACGCGGTCGTTGTGCGCGGCCATGAGAGGGGCCACGGCCTCGTCGATCTGCTGAATGGCGCGCGTGGCATGGGCCGAACTGACGGTGAAGAACGCATGCGCAACCCGCTCGAGCAACTCACCGGAGCGCTCGAGAGCCTCCAGGGTGTTTTCGAACGTTGCGGGCTCGGCGCTTTTCGCGATGTCGGCGATCTCGGCTTCGCGCTCAGCAAAGCCCTGACGGAACGCTGGAAGGTAATCGGCGTCATCGATCGCGGAGTAGTCGGGCAGTCCGTACGGCAGCTCGCTTGTGGCGAGCAGAGGATGAGAGCTGGTCATCAGGGCAGACTATGGTCCGAAACGCAGATGGCCCCTCCGCGCCGCGCGCGAAAGGGCCATCTGAGGGGAGTTCAGTCCATCGGGTCGAATCGAGACGCCGTGATCGCGCCTTCCGCGTCGACGGACAGCTCAATGCCGCTGTCCAGCTCGACCACGGGCCGCCCCTCGAGCCAGGTGAGCGTCCACATGGGCATGGGAGCGCCCGCGTTGAGGCTGGCCGCCTGCGGGAGCGTTGCCTCGACGCGACTGATCGCTTCGAGCAGGTCGGCGGGAACCGACTTTGGCGGAGTTCCGCCCGCTTGCCAACGTGTTCCGAGTTGCATGATGGTTACTCCTGTTCCTCGAGAAGGATCTTCGAGACCTGGAACTCGTCGCCCTCGCTGAGGAGAAGCTCCGAGATGCGCCCAACGGCGCGCAGATCGTCTCGCGCCTGATCAAGCAGAGCGATGTGCGCGGCAGGGGCGGTGATTTCGGCCGTCGCAACGGGCGTCTTCTGGGATGCCTTTGCCTCGGTCTTCGCGCGACGAATTCCGATGAGCGCCTGAGACGCGGCCTGCAGAATGGCAGGATCGCCGCCGAGCGATGTGGGCTCTGGCCACCCTGAGACGTGCACCGAACCGTCCTGGAACCAGCTCCACGCTTCTTCCGCTGCGAACGAGACGACGGGGGCGAGCAGTCGAAGAAGGGTCGACAGGGCGGACCGCAGTGCTACCGCGGCCGATGCCCCCGCCTCTCCGCCCGAATAAGCGCGTTCCTTGACAAGCTCAAGGTAGTCATCGCAGAACGTCCAGAAGAACGACTCGGATACCTCGAGCGCACGGGCGTGATCGTACGCCTCGAGCGAGGCCGTCGCCTGCTGGACGACACCGTCGAGCGCCGCGAGCATCGACAGGTCAACGGGCTCCGTGACGCTCGCACCCTCCGGCGCATCGAACCCGAGGACGAACTTCGCGGCGTTCAACACCTTGATCGCCAGGCGCCGGCCAATTTTGATCTGCGTCGGGTTCTGCGGATCGAACGCGGCATCGGTTCCGAGCCTGCTCGATGCTGCCCAATAGCGGACGGCGTCGGAGCCGTGCTTGTCCAGGATGTCGGCTGGGGTGACGACGTTGCCCTTCGACTTCGACATCTTCTTGCGGTCGGGGTCGACGATGAAGCCGGAGATCGCCGCGTGCTTCCAGGAAACGCGGTTGTCTTCCAGCGCGCTGCGCAACAGCGTCGAGAACAACCAGGTGCGGATGATGTCCTGTCCCTGGGGGCGGGTGTCGAAGGGTGCCACCAGGTTCCACAGTTCTTCGTCCTGCTGCCATCCGCCGGCCAGCTGCGGTGTCAACGAGGATGTCGCCCAGGTATCGAAGACATCCTGTTCGGCCTCGAAGCCGCCGGGCTTTCCGCGCTGGTCCTCGGAGTAGCCGGAGGGAACATCGGAAGAGGGATCGATGGGGAGGGATTCGAGGGCGGGGGTAAGAACGCGCTCATAGTCACGCTCACCGTTGTCGTCGAGTGCGTACCACACGGGAATCGGCACGCCGAAGAAGCGCTGGCGCGAGACGAGCCAGTCGCCGGTGAGCCCGTTCACCCAGTTCTCGAAACGCACGCGCATGAACTCGGGGTGCCAATCGATCTGCTCGCCGAGCTCGATCAGCTTCGCACGCAGCTGCTCGTCCCGTGCGCCATTGCGGATGTACCACTGGCGGGTCGAAACGATCTCGAGGGGACGGTCGCCCTTTTCAAAGAACTTGACCGGGTGGTTGAATGTCTCGCCCTTGTGGACAAGTTCGCCCGACTCCTCGAGGAGTTCCACAACGCGCTTCTGCGCGCTGAAGATCGTTTTGCCGACGAGGTCGTCGTATGCGGCGATTCCCTGCTCGCTCGTGATGGCCTCGGGGCGCTCGGCAACGATACGGCCGTCCTTGCCGACAATCGTGCGGTTCGGCAGATCGAGCTCGCGCCACCAGATGATGTCGTTCATGTCGCCGAACGTGCAGATCATCGCGATGCCGGAGCCCTTGTCAGGCAGAGCCAGTGGATGAGCAAGAACGGGAACCTCAACGCCGAACAGCGGGGTGGTGACCGTTGTTCCGAACAGCGGCTGATAGCGCTCGTCGTCGGGGTGTGCCACGAGCGCAACACATGCTGCGAGCAGCTCAGGGCGGGTGGTCTCGATGAGAACGTCGCCCGCGCCATCGGTGCGGTGGAACGTGAGGCGGTGATACGCGCCGGGACGCTCGCGATCCTCGAGCTCAGCCTGGGCGATGGCCGAACGGAAGTCGACATCCCACAGCGTCGGAGCGAGCGCCTGGTAGGCCTCACCACGATCGAGGTTATTCAGAAACGCCAGCTGGCTGGTGCGGATCGTCTCGTCGGAAATCGTGCGGTACGTCTGCGTCCAGTCGACCGAGAGGCCCAGCTGGCGCCAGAGTTCCTCGAATGTCTTCTCGTCCTCGACGGTCAGCTTCTCGCACAGCTCCGTGAAGTTTCGACGACTGACCGGCAGCTGATCTGCTGCCTTGATGTTCTTCGTCGTGCCCTCAAAGGGGGGCGTGAAATTGGGGTCGTACGGAAGCGACGGGTCGCAGCGAACGCCGTAGTAGTTCTGCACACGGCGTTCCGTCGGAAGACCGTTATCGTCCCACCCGATGGGGTAGAAGACCGTCTTTCCACGCATGCGCTCGAAACGCACCTTCACATCGGTGTGGGTGTAGCTGAACACATGGCCGATGTGCAGCGATCCCGAAGCCGTCGGAGGGGGAGTGTCGACCGAGTAAACGCCTGCGCGTCCGCTCTGCAGGGCCTGTGCGCGGTCAAACAGGTATGTGCCCTGCTGCTCCCAGCGCTCACCCCATTTTTGCTCGAGTCCCTCGAGTTTGGGCTTGTCGGGAATGTCAGACATGCGTCTCCTCGCACGATGTGCGGCACGGTGTGTGCGTGCCAATTATGTGGGCGAGATCAGTCTACGTGGACGAGATCAGTCTACGTGGGGTCACCCGTGATCTTCGTGAGCCGCTCGGAGGCTAGGGCCCGGCGTCCTCGACGCGAATACCGGTGGCCTCGGCCAGCGCGCGGGCCATTCCCTCAATCTGCCACGGCGTGAGGATCGCCCCGCGCAGCGCCTGCACGCTCGTCACGCGGCGCAGATTGGCTCCCCGAAGGTCGAGTCCTTCGGCGCGCATTCCTTGGGGATGGAGTTCGTCGATCCTGGTGTCGGCGATGACCAGCCCGTCGATCGTGGCCATGGGCAGATCGAGCGACTGCACGTGCGCATCGGTGATGCGCGATGTGGCGATATGGGCACCGGCCAGGGTCAGGTAGTCGATCCGAGTGCCCTCGATCACGAGGTCGCCGATCCGTGCTCCCTGCAGGTCGAGTGCGCCGATGCGTCCGCCGCGTATGCGGACGCGGCGGAGCGAGGCATCTCGGAGATCGACGTGCGGCGTGACGAGGTCGGAGATCTCGACGTCGATCAGGGTTGTTCCGCGGCCGACCACAGCCTCGAGCGATGCTGGCGTAACAACGCACTCCGTGAGATGTCCGTGCGAGACATCGATCGAGCCGGACCAGGCGATCCTGAGCCGTCCGCTTCGGTGCGCGGCCCGGAAAGAGAGGACGCGGTCAGCAGCCGGGGCAGGTCGGGCAGGAAGGGCGGTCGAAGAGTCATGGGATCCTCTCGTGAGCGGTCATCGGTGTGGCCGATTTCTCATCCCACGGAGGTATCCGGAGCAGAAACGATCGGAATCTCAGAGGTGCGATCGGACGCGTGAGCCGACGACGGCGTCACCTCTGGTTTCTCGCCGCGACGCAGCGCGCGGAAGAGGGCCATCGTCGCCTCCGACCATGCCGTGATGTTCCATCTCCGCGATGAACGAACGAGGTCGCGCATTCGTTCGCGTCGTTCTTCTCCGCTCATCTCGAGGGCGGCGTCGAGAGCCTTGTCCATCGCTTGGAAGCTGAACGGGTTCACGGGAATCTGCCCTTCAAGCAGAACGGCGGAGCCCGCGAACTCACTGAGGATGAGGACGCCAGCACCGTCGTCACCCTGCGCGATGCAGTACTCCGGTGCCACGAGATTCAGCCCATCCGCGAGGGGCGTGATGGAGCAGATGTCTGCCGCGCGGTAGTAAGCGACGAGTTCGTCCATGGGTATCGCCGTGGAGATCAGAGAAACCGGCTGCCACTGGAATGAGCCGTGTGTTCCGTTGATGCGCCCGGTGAGTTCTTCGATGCGTTGCTGGACCTCGTCGTACGCGGCGACGGCGCGGTTGGCGCCAACGGAGACGAGCATCAGTCGGACCTTTCCCCGCAACTCGGGGCGGCGAACGAGAAGACGCTCGAACGTCTCGAGTTGTTCGACATTGCCCTTGGTGTAGTCCGTGCGCGACACCGACAGGATCATCGTTGCGTCACCCACCCAGTCACGGATCTCCTGCACCCGCTGGTGGAACCCATCGCGCGCCGTGAGCTCTTCGACGTAGGAGTCATTGACGCCCACCGGATTGGTCTCGATATGGATGGTGTGCCCGTGATGATCCATCAGCGTCGGGGTCCATCGCTCGCTGAGGGCGTCACCCCGAGGGGACATATCCGGGTCGGTCGGCTGGTCGGCAATGGTGCGCGCGGACGTGAGCGACCGAGCAACGGAGACGAAGCTCTGGGCATAGCGCGGGATGTGGAAGCCGATCGAATCGGCTTCCAGGAGTGAACGAATGATTTCCTCGCGCCAGGGCAAAACGTTGAACATGCCGGAGGCAGGAAACGGCGTGTGGTGGAAGAACGCGATCTTGACGTCGGGCCGGAGCTGTCGGAGGTAGCCGGGGACAAGCCACAGGTTGTAGTCGTGGATCCACACGACGGCATCGTCGCTCGCGGCATCCGCCGCTGCTTGAGCGAAGCGACGGTTGACGTCGCGGAACGTATCCCAGTCGACGGGATCGTAGTTATAGCGTTCCTTAAAACCGTGCAGGATCGGCCAGAACGCCTCTTTCGACGTGAGGTGATAGAAGCTGGAGACCTCGTGCTCGGTGAGCGGCAACCGATTCACCTGGTACGAACCGTAGCTATCGTCGATATCGATGATCTGCTCGAACTGCGGGTTGTCCGGATCGTCCGCATGTTTCCACGCGACCCAGGACGCGGACTTCATTCGGCCCATCACCCCTTTGATCGTCGGGACGATGCCGTTCGGGCTCGAGTTCTCCCGAAGCTCGACGCTGCCGTCCGGATGGGTGACTTCCTCGTAGGGCTGGCGGTGATAGACGACGACGAGATCGCTTTTCGCGGTGACCTGCTGTGCATTCATGCGCTGACCTCCTGCGGGGGAGTCGGGTGAAGGGACATGGCGCGGATCGCTTCGGCGATTCCCGCGGCGCCCGGAAGAGCACAGCGGTACGCCGATTCCAGGTGAGCGGTGGCGTCGACAAGATCTTGTTCGGCGTTTCCGACGACGGCCCCGCGCAACCCCGTCTGGAACATGGACAGGTCGTTGCCCGTGTCGCCGGCGACGAGCACGCGGTCTCGATCGATTCCGAGCTGCGCGATGAGCCGCAGAAGCGACGGCCCCTTTGACACTCCTCCGGGCAGGACGTCGAGGTAACAGCCGTGGGAAATGAGAATATCGAGGCCCGCCTTTTCGAGCGGAGCGACGCTTGCGGGGTCGTAGCGGTCAGGGTCCCAGTGATACGAGACGCGGTGGCGGAACGGGGTGTTCTGTTCCGTGAGCCCCGGCGCATCGCTCAGCACCTCACGGGTCCAATCTCCTCGGTCTTGCCAGGCATGACGGATGTGTTCCTCGAGCTCGGGAAGAGGGGTCACGGTGCCGTTGTCGATGCCGGCGATCGTCGTTCCGACGTCGCCGATAACGTAATCCGGCCAGGGGGCGATCACACGGTCGCCGCGCCACGCGTCAGCGCCGTCGGAGCAGAGACGTTCGATATAGGCCGAATCCCGCCCGGTCACGAAGATCAGTCCGACATGTGATCTGTTCGCCGTGATCCAGTCGTAGAGGATGCGACGCTGGCGGGAGGAGCCACCGAGAAACGTTCCGTCGAGGTCGGTTGCGAGAACGACGCTCCAGTCTTCCGGGGATGACATCAGTTGAGTCCTTGGAATCGTTGTGTGACGGCTTCGACAGCGGGATGGGCGATTTCGACGTGCAGTCCGCGCGGTTCGGCACGGATCGGCGAGGCCCAGAACTCGGCGAAGGCGTCTCCGATGGGCTGACCGTCTTCGACAATGGACCGCACCATTTCGCTGATCGGCATGGTGATTCCGAGGAGGCGCGCCAGGTCCGTCACGGTGACGGCGCCGAGACGTCCCTCGACGACAACGGACTGACCGCCAAAGACCTCGGCGTCGCTCACACCTTGGCCGCGCTGAAAGCCGTAGGAGAAGTTGCGCGATTGGCGGGACGAACACGTGAGCATCAGATCACCCAGCCCGCCCAGTCCCGTCACGGTTTCGCGTGTGCCGCCGAGTCCGACGGCGAGCTCCTTCATCTCGTCGAGTCCGCGCGTGATGATGGCGGCGCGCGAATTTTCGCCGAATCCGGCGCCCTCCAGGATGCCGCAGGCGATCGCGATGACGTTTTTCACAGCGCCGCCGACCTCGACGCCCGGCATATCGTCCGAGATGTAGGGGCGAAACGCGCCGGTCGCGAGGGAAACCGCCATGCGCGTTGCCGCGCGCTCGTGAGGTGGTGTGCGCACGCCGGATGTGCAGGCGACCGTCACCGCCGTCGGGTGCCCCGCGGCGGTTTCCGTTGCGAAGGTCGGTCCCGTGACGGTGCCGACGGCTCGGCCGGGAGCGGCTTCCGCCGCGACCTCGCTCATGAGCAAGCCCGTTCCGGCTTCGATGCCCTTTGCGCAGACGAACAGGGGAACGCCCGGAGCGGTGATCGCGCCGATGCGCCGGGACATGTCACGAATGGTCGTCGATGGGGTGACGAGCAAAATGGCGTCCGCGCCGCGCACTGCATCCTCGAGGACGGTCGTTGGCCGGATTCCCGGCGGGAGGTCGATGCCCGCGAGGTACTTCGTGTTTCCGCGTCCGGCGGCGATATCCTTCGCGAGCGCATCGTCGCGAAGCCACAGCCGAACATCTCGCTCGGCACGAGCAGCGACGGCGGCGAGAGCTGTGCCCCACGCGCCACCGCCGATGACCGCAATGTGTTCGTACGGGGTGGTGTTTCGCATGTCTGATCGCATTGCCACCCACCATATCGATGTGGTCTTTCCTCACGGTTTCGGGCGGTAGAATCAGCCGTAACGGCGTTGAACCGGATATCACCGGGGAGCTCGTGGAAGAACAGTCTTCGGACCCAGTAGAACCACGCGGGGCAGGCCCGTAACAGCCGCAGTGAGAGGGGTGCTGTTCCGACGGCACAACGCGGGGTGGTACCGCGGCCATGAGGTCGTCCTCGCAGTTCGTTCCTGACGCAACTGCTGGAGTGAGATGACCTACCCTAAGAGCCCATTCGGCCCCGCTGCCGAGAGCTCCGCCCAGGCTGTGACCCCTTCGCCTCGCTTCCCCGAAATCGAGGAGGAGATCCTTGATTTCTGGAAGAAGGACGACACCTTCCACGCGTCGCTTGCACAGCGTGACGGCGCCGATGAGTGGGTCTTCTACGACGGACCTCCCTTTGCGAACGGCCTGCCGCACTACGGCCATCTGCTGACGGGATACGCGAAGGACCTCTTCCCGCGCTTCCAGACGATGCTCGGCAAGAAGGTCGACAGGGTGTTCGGCTGGGACACGCACGGTCTGCCGGCCGAGCTTGAGGCGATGAAGCAGCTCGGCATCACCGAGAAGAGCGAGATCCTCGAGATGGGGATCGATGCGTTCAACGGCAAGGCACGCGAGTCGGTTCTCGCCTACACGCGTGAGTGGGAGGAGTACGTCACGCGGCAGGCGCGGTGGGTGGACTTCGAGCGCGGATACAAAACTCTCGAACCCACGTTCATGGAGAGCGTCCTCTGGGCCTTCGCGCAACTCCACGAAAAGGGCTTGGCATACGAGGGCTACCGTGTGTTGCCGTACTGCTGGCGCGATCAAACGCCGCTCAGCAACCATGAGCTTCGGATGGACGACGACGTCTACCAGGACCGTCAGGACCCGTCGGTCACCGTGTCGTTCCCGTTCGTCGGCGAGAAGGCCGAACAGCTGGGGCTGACCTCGGTCGCCGCGCTGGCCTGGACGACGACGCCATGGACGCTGCCGACCAACTCTTCGCTCGCCGTTGGGCCCGACATCACCTATGTGGTTGTTCCTGCTCCCGCCGCGAAGGAGGGGCTGTTGGCAGAAAACGTCCTCCTGGCCGAAGACCTCCTGCCCGGCTATGCGAAGGACCTTGGCTACGAGTCGGCCGAAGACGCCGCCGCGGCCGTGACCCAGCGCATTGTCGGTTCTGACCTGGCGGGCGTGTTCTTCGAGCCGCTGTTCGATTACTTCACGGACACCGAACAGTGGGGGACGGAAAACGCCTGGCAGGTGCTCGTCGATGACTACGTCACGACCAGCGACGGAACGGGCCTCGTTCATCAGGCGCCGGCGTACGGTGAGGACGACAAGCGCCTCAACGATGCCGCGGGGATTCCCACGATCGTGTCGGTGGGTGACGACGGAACGTTCTTGTCGATCGTGCCGGACTTCGCTGGCCAGCTGTGGATGGACGCGAACATGGACATCGTTCGTCGTCTTCGCGGTGATGGGCGACTGCTGCGCCTGCAGTCGTATGTGCACAGCTACCCGCACTGCTGGCGCTGCCGCAACCCTCTGATGTACAAGGCGGTGTCCAGCTGGTTCATCCGTGTGACCGACATCAAGGACCGTCTCGTCGAGCTGAATGAGGAGATCTCCTGGGCTCCGGAGAACGTGAAACACGGCCAGTTTGGCAAGTGGGTCGAGGGGGCACGGGACTGGTCGATCAGCCGTAACCGTTTCTGGGGCTCGCCGATTCCCGTGTGGAAGTCGGACAACCCGGACTACCCGCGCGTGGACGTTTACGGATCACTCGCCGAGATGCAGCGCGATTTCGGGCGACTGCCGGTGAACGAGCAGGGCGATGTGGATATGCACCGCCCGTACATCGACGAACTCACCCGGCCGAACCCGGACGACCCCACCGGCCAGAGCACGATGCGCCGCATCGAGGACGTTTTCGATGTGTGGTTCGACTCAGGGTCGATGCCGTTCGCGCAGTTCCACTATCCGTTCGAAAATCAGGACTGGTTCGACGCGCACGCCCCCGCTGACTTCATCGTCGAGTACATCGGTCAGACGCGCGGGTGGTTCTACGTGATGCATGTGCTCGCGGGTGCGCTGTTTGATCGTCCCGCCTACAAGTCGGTTGCCGCTCACGGCATCGTGCTCGGCAACGATGGTCAGAAGATGTCAAAGTCTCTGCGCAATTACCCGGACGTCAACGAGGTGTTCGAGCGTGATGGCTCCGACGCCATGCGCTGGTTCCTGATGTCCTCCAGCGTTCTGCGCGGCGGCAACCTTGTCGTCACGGAGGAGGGCATCCGTTCGGGCGTTCGCGAGTTCCTGCTGCCGCTGTGGAACTCGTGGTACTTCTTCTCCACCTACGCGAATGCGTCGGGCGAAGGTTACGAGGCTACGTGGCGCACCGATTCGACGGATGTCCTCGACCGCTACATCTTGGCTCTCACGGGCGAGCTGATCGACGACGTCAAGGGCGACCTTGAGCGCCTTGACTCGACGACGGCGTCCGCACGACTGCGCTCCTTCGCGGATGTTCTTACGAACTGGTACATCCGCCGCTCGCGCGACCGGTTCTGGCGCGGCGTGACGGCGGACCCGGCGAGCCGTGAGGCATTCGACACCCTCTACACGGTGCTCGAAACCCTGACGCGCGTTGCGGCGCCGCTGGTTCCGTTGATCTCCGAGCGCGTCTGGCAGGGGCTGACAGGGGGCAGGAGCGTGCACCTCACCGACTGGCCCGATTCCGCCCAGTTCGCCGCCGCAGCAGATGTGCGCACAGCAATGGATGCGGTGCGTGAGGCATCGAGCGTTGCGAACGCACTGCGCAAGCGCGAAGGGCTTCGCGTGCGCCTGCCCCTCGCCCAGCTGACGGTCGTGACAACGGGCTCGGCCGGTCTGGCGCAGTTCGAGGACATTCTTCGCGATGAGCTCAACGTGAAGAACGTTGGCTTCGGCGAACTCACCGACATGACCGCCGAGGAATTCGGTATTTCTCACCGGCTCACGGTCAACGCACGCGCTGCCGGCCCGCGTCTCGGTAAGCAGGTCCAGACGGTGATCAAGGCGTCGAAGACGGGAGACTGGTCGGAACACGACGGTGTTGTGACGGCAGGAGGTATCGCGCTGGTCGAATCGGAGTACGAGCTTGAGCTCGACACCTCGGGCCGCCCGGGCGGCGAGGCGATTTCGACACTGCCGTCCGGTGGTTTTGTGATCCTGGACACAAACACCACACCGGAACTTGAAGCAGAAGGCCTCGCGCGCGACATGATCCGTGCTGTTCAGGACACACGCAAGAACGCGGGATTCGACGTGAGCGACCGGATCCGGTTGGTCGTGTCGTTCTCCGATGACGCCGATGCGCGGGCCGTGACGGCGGCATGGGACACCGCGGGAGTCGCGTCAGAAACTCTCGCAACCAGCCACAGCGTTGACAGCGCTTCTGGCACCAGTGCACAGGGGGCCGAGTTCGTCCAGGTGATTCCCGCTGGTACCTACGCGAACGGTGGCGACGTCACAATCGGCGTCACCCGGACAGGAGAAACCGCATGACGGACAACACTCGCGATTCTGGGGACGTCATATCGTCATCGACTCCGTCAGACCGGCGACGTGCGGACGATGCCTACGCGAAACTGCTGGCTCGCGCAGGGGAGAGGTGGGTGCAGCCCCGCCTCGAACGCACCGCCCGCCTGCTCGAGTATCTCGACAACCCACAGCGCACGTACCGCGTCGTTCACATCACGGGCACGAACGGTAAGACATCGACCGCGCGCATGATCGAGAGCCTTATCAGGGCACACGGGCTGCGAACGGGCCTCTTCACTAGCCCGCACCTCGTGCGATTCACCGAGCGTATCCTCATCGACGGCCGTCCCATCGACGATTCGGCCGTTGCGGAAGCCTGGGACGAGCTCGCGCCCTTCCTACCGATTGTGGACGCGGAACTCGCACAGGACGACCAGGAGCCGTTGACGTTCTTCGAGGTGCTGACGGCTCTCGCCTTCGTTGCCTGCGCCGACGCTCCCGTTGATGTCCTCGTGCTGGAGGTTGGCATGGGAGGCGCATGGGACTCGACGAACACCGCCGATGGTGATGTCGCCGTCTTCACGCCGATTGCTCTCGATCACGCCGACCGACTTGGCAGCACGATTGAGGAAATCGCGCGAGTCAAGGCGGGAATCATCAAGCCTGGGTCTCTCGTCGTCTCGGCCCAGCAGGAGCCCGCCGCCGCGGCGGTGCTGCGTGAGGTCGCGAGCGACAGAGGAACGTCCGTCGCGTTCGAAGGCAGCGAGTTCTCGCGAGCAGGTGGCGCTCTCGCTGTTGGGGGACAGCTCGTCACGGTTCAGGGGCTTGCGGGCCGATACGACGAAGAGTTCCTTCCCCTCTTTGGTGCGCACCAGGGCGACAACGTGGCACTCGCGGTCGCGGCTGTTGAGTCGCTCATCGGCGGCGGCGAACAGCGGATTGCCCCCGATGTCCTCACGGAGGGCTTCGCCGAGTCGACATCGCCGGGTCGCATGCAGCTGATCGGGACGGAGCCGACTGTTCTCGTCGACGCCGCGCACAACCCGCACGGCGCGGCCGCTTTGGTGCAGGCGCTAGAGGAGACCTTCGATGTCGACGAATGGGGCGTCGTCTTCGGCGCGATGGCTGACAAGGACATCGCGGGAATCATTGAGCAGTTGCGCCCCGTGATCTCTCACCTCTTCGCGACCGAGGCGAATAGCGATCGTTCGGCCTCCGCTGACGAGATCGCAGACATCGCCGAAGCGGCATACCTGCGCCCGACCGTGCATCGCGATATCGCTGACGCTGCAGATGCGGCCCGTGAATGGGCCGCTGAGGGCCAAAAGCGTGCTGTCGTCATCGTCGGATCGATCGTCCTCGGAGGCGAAGCCATTGCGCTCGCACGCGCTGAGGGATGGAAGAAGCAGGGAACTGACCGATGACGGATGACTCGACGCCCGCGCCCCGACCGCGCCGCTATCGCAGCCTGCCCGAGAAGCTCGGCAGCGCCGTTCTCGGATTTGAATCGATCGTCGTTTTCCTCGCGGGCCTGACCGTTTACGGCCTGAGAGCGCTCCCCGGCGACATCCCCGCGTGGTGGGCCGTGATCGCCGGTACCGTGCTCCTGCTCGTCCTCATTCTGCTCAGTGGGATGCTCCGCTACCGGTGGGCGCGCGTCGCCGGATGGATCGTACAGGGGATCATCGCACTGGGTGCTCTGCTTGTCCCGTCGATTCTGTTGATCACGCTCATCTTCGGTGGGCTGTGGGCGTATGCGATGGTGGGCGGCGCCAAGATCGAGCGCCGCGTACAGCTGGCGAAGAACGACGACGACCTTCCGTCCTAAGCAGGAACATCGACACCGCGCGATAGCGTTGGTGCCACCCCCTCCCCATAACAGGAAGGCAGACATGTCCACGGAACACACCCTGGTCCTTGTGAAGCCCGATGGCGTTGCGCGCGGCTTGACCGGCCAGATCCTCGCTCGGATCGAAGCAAAGGGCTACGAGCTCGTCGACCTGAAGAAGTTCACGCCCGGCCGTGAGCTGCTCGAGGCGCACTATGCCGAGCACGAGGGAAAGCCCTTCTACGAACCGCTCGTCGCCTTCATGATGTCCGGCGATGTCGTCGCCGCGAAGGTGTCGGGACATCGCGTCATCGAAGGATTCCGCTCGCTTGCGGGAACCACCGACCCCACGACGGCGGCGCCGGGAACTATCCGTGGCGACCTCGGCCGTGACTGGGATCTGAAGGTGCAGCAGAACCTGGTGCACGGCTCTGACAGCTCCGAGTCTGCCGAGCGTGAACTCGCGCTCTGGTTCGGTTAAGGGTTACTCAGCAACAACACAACGGCGCCGCTTCCCCGAGGGGAGGCGGCGCCGTTGTGTTGGGCGCATGTCAGAAGAACATGTCGAGAAGGTTGAGGCGAAGTTCTGCGATAACGGCAATCGTGACGAAAGCGACCGTGACAATCAGGGGCATCCAGCCCATGAGGGTGTTCGCAAACGTGCGAACGCCGCGCGGCAGCGGGATTGCGCCGATTCGTACCGTGTGAAGGATCACCGCGAAGAACGAGGGAATCGTGACGACCCACGTCACCATGCACCAGGGGCACAGCGTTCCGAGGATGAAAATGCTCTGCCAGATGAGCCAGATCACGAACCCGAATGCGAAGGTCATTCCGCCGGCGAACAGCGCCCAGAACCACTTGGCAAAGCGCGCACCGGACAAAATGGCGACGCCAACGACCAGAGGCGCCATCCATCCGATGAGGCCGATTAGCGGGTTTGGAAAGCCGAACACCGCGCCCTGCTCTGATGAGAGATTGGCCCCGCACTGAATGACGACGCTGAAGTCGCACGCCGCCATGTGGTCGGGGTCGGCGAGCACAGCGAGCTTCTCGAGGGTGAGCTCGAAGGCAGCCCATAGACCGACGGCGCCGGCAATGACCAACCAGAGTGCCAGAACGGTGGGACGCGTGTGCGTTTTCTCCATGTCCTTAGTGTGCCAGGAGTAGTTCATGAACGGGCCGAGGATCCGCTCCCGCGACGCGCCGAGAAACGCCAGATCCGCGCCTGATGACGTCCGACGCAGGAAAGTGAGATAATGCAAGGGCGTGTAGGCGGATATTCGCCTCACGGAGAAGACTTCGGAGCAACGGATGCTCCGCGCGACCAGAGCCCGCGGGCCGGTCGCATACCGTTTGGGAGTCGCCCCGCGAGTCGCGCGGCGACCTGATCGCAGACGGGCGGTTCCGACCGCTCGCGCAGGGAGCTTGCCAGAGATGGCCGAAGAAACGACAGACACCACAACACACACCGATAGCGCCCCGGAAGAGCAGTCAGAGGTGGTTGCCCCCGCGGCAGACGCCGACACGACGGAGCCACAGCAGGACGACGCGGAGAGCACAGAGGACAACGCGAAGAACGCGATTCCGACGGCCGTCAGCCTCGGCCTCATTCCTGAGACCTTCGTCTCACAGGTTTCGACGCAGCTGTCCTTCTACGCGCCAGACGTCAGCCTGCTGCCGCCGTTGCCCCCGCTGCCGGGGGGAGGCCGCGCTCCTTTCGATGACGACGTTGACGGTGATTCTCGTGAGGGCGGAAGTTCGCGCCCGCCCCGTCGGCGTCGCCGTCGTGGTGGCGGTGACGAAGCTCAGGACGAGGCGCCTGCACGCAAGCGGGGTGTCGAAGTCGTCAACGAGCCACAGCAGATCAAGGGATCGACGCGCCTTGCCGCGAAGAAGCAGCGTCGTCGTGATGGACGCGAAGCAGGTCGCCGTCGCACCGTGGTGACAGAAGCTGAGTTCCTTGCGCGTCGCGAGTCGGTCGACCGCGAGATGGTTGTCCGCACGAAGGAGAACCGCACACAGATTGGCGTGCTGGAAGACGGTGTGCTCGTCGAGCACTATGTTGCTCGCGCACAGGACGCGTCGCTGATCGGCAATGTCTACCTGGGGCGTGTCCAGAACGTTCTCCCCAGCATGGAGGCCGCGTTTGTCGACATCGGCCGCGGACGTAACGCCGTTTTGTACTCGGGCGAAGTTGACTGGGATGCCGTCGAAACCGGCAACCAGCCGCGGCGCATTGAACTGGCTCTGAAACCCGGCGACAAGGTTCTCGTTCAGGTCACGAAGGATCCGGTGGGCCACAAGGGCGCACGCCTGACCAGCCAGATTTCTCTTCCCGGGCGTTATCTGGTCTATGTCCCAGCCGGCTCCATGAATGGAATCTCCCGCAAGCTCCCCGACACGGAGCGCGCACGGCTGAAGAAGATCCTCAAGAAGGTCCTTCCGGATTCCGCCGGCGTTATCGTCCGCACGGCAGCAGAAGGCGCGACTGAGGAGCAGCTCACGCGCGACGTCACCCGTCTTCAGCAGCAGTGGGAACACATCAGCAAGCAGGTGGAGAAGGGCGGTGGCCCCAGCCTTCTGCACAGCGAGCCCGACCTGCTCGTCAAGATCGTTCGCGACGTCTTCAACGAAGACTTCACGAAGATGCACATTCAGGGCGCCGAATCGCAGAAGACGATTACGAACTACCTCGAGTCGGTTGCTCCGGATCTGCTGGAACGCGTCGAGGCGTATAACGGCGACGGCGATCCGTTCGACGAGTTCCGCATCACGGAGCAGATCGAAAAGGCGCTCGACCGCAAGGTCTGGCTTCCCTCCGGCGGGTCTCTCGTCATCGACCGCACAGAGGCGATGACGGTGATCGACGTCAACACCGGCAAGTTCGTTGGCTCGGGGGGAAACCTCGAAGAGACCGTTACCAAGAACAATCTCGAGTCCGCAGAAGAGATCGTCCGTCAGCTGCGACTGCGCGATATCGGCGGCATCATCGTTGTCGACTTCATCGACATGGTCTTGGAATCCAACCGCGATCTCGTGCTGCGCCGACTCGTTGAGTGCCTGAGCCGTGACCGAACAAAGCACCAGGTCGCTGAGGTCACGTCGCTGGGCCTCGTGCAGATGACGCGCAAGAAGATTGGCCTCGGGCTTCTCGAGACCTTCAGTGAGCCGTGCGAGGTCTGCGCCGGCCGCGGTGTCATCGTTCACCACGATCCGGTGATGAAGTCTTCCGGAAAGTCATCGAGCAACGGACGACGCACGCGCGGCGGCAGCGGAAAGTCGCCGAGTGCCGGTCGTGGCTCGCACGCGGCGCACCACCCGGCGCCTGCTCAGACCCCGGAGAAGGATGAGGCATCGACCGCCATCAACTCGGAGAGCGCGAAGTCGGCTCTGGCGAAGATCGCGGCCTCCACAATTGCCAAGGACGAAGCGCCCGCGGAAAAGTCCGGTGTGGTCGCGTCGGCACCCGCGTCGCTTGACCAACTTGCCGTTGGTCTTCCTGAGGGCCCGCGTGGGGGAGAGGGCGAGCAGGATGATCGTCCGCGCAAGCCGCGGCGCAAGCGTCAGAACGCAGAAAAGACCGTTGACAAGCCGGCGAAGGTGTCGAAGGACCCTGCGGCCTCTCAGCTGCTGGACTCCGTTTTGAGTGCGCTTCCCGAGCCCAAGGCTCCGGGGCAGGGTCGTGGGCGTCGCCGCGTCTCCACGGCGGCGCTGCGGGGAACTGCCGTTGAGGTCAATCCGACGGCGCAGAGCGGCAGCTGAGCAGTGACGCAGGCCGCCACGGGGTGTTTATGTGCCCCGTGGCGGCCTGTCCTTTGCCCGAACTCGTAGCCCGGAGGCGATCAGCCGCCGTGTGAGCTCGGCTGAGGAGACGCGGTGTGCACCGGCGGCCACGAGATCGTCAACGCGATCTGCGGGAACGTCATAGTGATCCCTGTCGAAGGCGCGCGCAGGAATGCGCCGCTCAGCCGCGAAGGCATGAAGTTCGTCCAGGCTGGTATCGCTCACCAGGTGCGCCCACAGCGTGCCGTGGGCGGGCCACATCGGGGTGTCGACAAGGATCGTCATCTTCATCAGAATAGAAGTCTTGTGCGCCAATTGCGTCGCACACAGGGGACACGCAGACAACACGCGCCTCGTCCAATTGCCTCTTCAGGGGCACATCGGGTAATGTATCTCTTTGGTGCTTCTCGGTTCGCGCGCTCTCCCACTGGCGGCGTGACAAAAGTCTTGCTGGAGGCACCTCGCACATCCAGTGCGGCGCAAGCAGGTTTCGTCACTGCCCTCGCTTCCCTCTGGGGCACGACGTCCAGACTTCCCGTGAGATTCGGGTGGACCTCCAGGGCCCGCCCCCTATGAAACAGGTACCAACGTGGTTTACGCAGTTGTTCGCGCCGGTGGTCGGCAGGAGAAGGTCGAGGTCGGCTCGGTTATTACGCTCGACCGTGTCCAGGCTGCCGAGGGTGAGTCGATCGAGCTGCCCGCCGTTCTCTTCGTCGACGGCGAGACCGTGACGACTGACGCGGCCAAGCTCGCGAAGGTCAAGGTCACGGCCGAGGTCCTCAACGACTTCCGCGGTCCCAAGATCGTCATCCAGAAGTTCAAGAACAAGACCGGATACAAGAAGCGCCAGGGTCACCGTCAGGAGCTCACGCGCGTCAAGGTCACCGGCATCAACTAAGGCGGAGAGACAAATGGCACATAAGAAGGGCGCAAGCTCCACTCGCAACGGTCGTGACTCCAACGCGCAGCGCCTCGGCGTCAAGCGCTTCGGTGGCCAGGACGTCAACGCGGGAGAGATCCTCGTTCGTCAGCGCGGCACCCACTTCCACCCCGGCGCCAACGTCGGCCGTGGCGGAGACGACACGCTGTTTGCTCTCGCCGCCGGTGCGGTTGAGTTCGGCAACAAGGGCGGCCGCAAGGTTGTCAACGTGGTGGCTGCAGCCGAGTAATTCGCGCTCCACACACATTCTGCATCCGGAACGGGGGCGGGCTGAGGCTCGCCCCCGTTCTGCATAATGAGGACAGGGTTTTCACCCGTTCCCTCGAAGCTTTGAAAGAGGATTCATGGTCACGTTTGTCGACGAGGTCACCCTGCACCTCAAGGCGGGCAACGGCGGCAACGGCTGCGTGTCGGTTCGACGCGAGAAGTTCAAGCCCCTGGCCGGCCCGGACGGCGGCAATGGCGGCGACGGAGGCGATATCATCCTCGTCGCCGATACGCAGACGACGACTCTTCTGAGCTACCACCACTCGCCGCACCGCAAGTCGGACAACGGCGGTTTCGGAATGGGTGATCTGCGCTCGGGTGTGCGTGGTGAGCCGCTCGAGCTCCTCGTGCCCGTCGGGACGGTCGTCAAAGACCCCTCTGGTGAAGTACTTGTCGACCTGGTCGAACCCGGTATGCGCTTTATCGCGGCTCCCGGTGGAACAGGCGGACTCGGAAATGCCGCATTGGCATCGCCCAAGCGCAAGGCACCCGGCTTCGCTCTTCTCGGCACTCCTGGCTGGGAGGGCGATGTCGTCCTCGAGCTGAAGACGGTCGCCGATGCCGCGCTCGTCGGCTTCCCCTCCGCCGGTAAGTCGAGCTTGATCGCCGCGGTCTCGGCAGCGAAGCCGAAGATCGCTGACTATCCGTTTACGACGCTGCACCCCAACCTCGGTGTCGTTCAGGCGGGCGACTTCCGGTTCACGGTGGCTGACGTTCCTGGCTTGATCGAAGGAGCAAGCGAAGGCAAGGGTCTCGGCCTGGAGTTCCTTCGCCACGTTGAGCGCTGCTCGGTTCTTGTGCATGTTCTCGACTGCGCAACGCTCGATCCCGGTCGTGACCCGCTGAGTGACCTCGAGGTTCTTCGCGCAGAGCTCGCCAGTTACCCGGTTCCCGAAGGGCAGACGCCCCTGCTGGAGCGTCCGCAGATCGTGGTCCTGAACAAGATTGACGTACCCGAGGCAGAAGAACTCGCGGCATTCGTCCGCCCCGACATCGAAGCGCTCGGTTACCGCGTTTTCGAGATCTCGACGGTTGCCCGTCGGGGCCTCCGCGAGCTGAGCTTCGCGCTGGCTGAGCTCATCGAAGAGCACCGCGTCGCAAACGCGGCGGAGGTCGTCGAAGAGCGCGTCATCATCCGCCCCCGTGGCTCGAAGAAGGAGTTCACGGTGACGGCAGAGGGTGGCTCGGAGGGCACGCTCTACCGCATTCGCGGCGACAAGCCGGAGCGCTGGGTGCACCAAACAGACTTCCAGAACGACGAGGCTGTCGGCTATCTCGGCGACCGCCTCGAGAAGCTCGGAATTGAAGATGCCCTGTTCCGGGCCGGCGCCACACCCGGCGCACCCGTCGTGATCGGCGACGACGATGGCATCGTATTCGATTGGGATCCCGCTCTGTCGTCGGCAGCCGAGCTCACGCAGGCACCGCGCGGATCGGATCCCCGCCTCGACGGCACACGCCGGCGCACGACGCAGGAGCGGCGTGACGCGTATCGCGCACGCCAGGACGCTCGAACGATCGAGCGCGCCCTGGAAGAAGAGCGGCGCCTCGCCCGTGGCGATGACGAGGAATTCACCGAAGGGACGGAACAGATCCAGTGACGGCATTTGCGCGCGGAGACCTAGCGACAGCGAAGAGAATCGTCGTAAAAGTCGGTTCGTCGTCGATCAGCGGTGATGCGTCGTGGCGCATCGACATGCTGGCTGACGCCATCATCGAGGCACGAAGCCGGGGACAGGAGATCATCCTCGTCTCGTCTGGTGCCATTGCGACGGCTGTGTCTCTGATGGACCTCGGCGGCAAGCCAGCGGACCTTGCCACACAGCAGGCGGCGGCGGCCGTCGGGCAGAACGTGCTCCTGTGGCGTTGGCAGTCCAGCTTCGACCGATTCGGCGTCCTCGCCGGACAGGTCCTTCTGACACTGAGCGACATGCAGAACCCGACGCCGCGCAGCAACGCTCATCGCGCCATCGACCGGATGCTGACACTCGGCGTTCTCCCGATCGTGAACGAGAACGACACGGTCGCTACACACGAGATCCGTTTCGGCGACAACGACCGCCTGTCGGCGCTCGTCGCTCACCTGATGCGCGCGGACGCCCTCGTTCTTCTCAGCGATATCTCCGCTCTCTACACCGCACCGCCGGACCGCGAGGGGTCACACCCCATTGACGTCATCGGCCCCGACGACGATCTGCGTCAGTACGAGTTCGGCGGCAAGGTCGTCAACAGCGTCGGAACCGGCGGTGCGGCGACCAAGGCAACGGCCGGACGCCTCGCGCAGGAGCACGGCGTTGGTGCGCTCGTCACGAGCGCCGACAACGTCTCGGATGCGCTTGCGGGTCACTCCATCGGAACGTGGTTCCCCCCGGTCGCCGGCCAGCACCCCCGCACCGAGACACTCTCGGTGATCCTGCAGGACGATAACGAGGAGGAATGATGACAAACGACTCTCCCGAAACGCGTATGACGCTGGCAAAGGCTGCTGCGCGCGAAGTCGCTCGCTTGACGAGCGCCCAGAAGGCTGACGCACTCAACGCGATCGCCGACGCTCTGGTGGCCAATGCAGCGACGATCGTCGCTGCGAACGGTGACGACGTTGAGCGCGGGCGGCGCAATGGTATCGGCGATGCTCTTCTCGATCGCCTTTCTCTGGATGACGAGCGCATCGTCGCTCTCGCAGAGGCCACGCGCGAGGTCGCTGCGCTTCCCGACCCGGTCGGCGAGGTCATTCGCGGACACCGCCTGGCGAACGGAATCAACCTGGAGCAGGTGCGAGTGCCCTTTGGCGTTGTGGGGGCAATCTACGAAGCACGCCCCAACGTCACTGTTGATATCGGCGCGCTCGCATTGCGCTCGGGGAACACTGTGGTTCTTCGCGGCGGCAGCGCCGCGAAGTCGTCGAACATGGCGCTCGTTGCGATTATGCGCGACGCACTTGCGACGCAGGGCATCACCCCGGAAGCCATCCAGACGGTCGACGAGTTCGGCCGTGACGGCGCGAAGGCGCTGATGCGCGGACGCGGTCTGATCGATGTTCTCGTGCCGCGTGGAAGCGCGAACCTGATTGAGACGGTTGTCACGGAATCGACCGTTCCCGTCATTGAGACGGGTGCGGGGAACGTTCACGTTGTTCTCGACAGCACGGCGCCCGACGACTGGGCCGTAGACATCACGGTCAACTCCAAAACGCAGCGAATCAGCGTGTGCAACGCGGCAGAGAGCGTGCTTGTGCTGCGGGATGCCGCTGAGCGTCTTGTTGGTCCCGTTGTGGCGGCGCTTCAGGAACGTGGCGTCACGGTGCACGGCGATGACACCGTGCAGACGCTGGCGCAGGGAATCGTTCCGGCAACGGAGGACGACTGGTCGACGGAGTACCAAAGCCTCGACATCGCCATGCGCGTGGTGGACAGCCTCGACGAGGCACTGGATCACATCGATCGTTACAGCACGCACCACACGGAGACCATCGTCACGACGGATGTGCGCAATGCGGAGCGCTTCCTGGCGGAAGTGGACTCGGCTGCGGTCTACGTGAACACGTCGACGCGATTCACGGATGGCGGCGAGTACGGCTTCGGCGCCGAGGTGGGGATTTCCACGCAGAAGCTTCACGCCCGCGGCCCGATGGGCCTTCCCGAGCTCACCAGCACCAAGTGGCTGGGACGCGGCTCGGGGCAGATTCGCTGAGTCATCCTCCTGGCCGGCCCGTCCGCGGGTCGGCCAGGTCTCTCCTCGGACAGGGGATAAACTGTCCATCAACGTTCTGAAAAGAACACCACTACTTCCCTCACTGGATCGGAGCCAGGATGCTCTTCGCCTCCGCCGTTGCCAATCTTGCCGCTGAAAGCGAGAGCCACGCCGCCGTCGCGATTCAGACGTTGCCGTATGGCATCGTCACGCTGGTTATCTTCGCCGTGCTCGGCATGGTGACCGCCTCGTATCGCCACGTCGCCAACCGTCACGCTGCTCCGGTCGCGCACGACGAGCAGCACTAGGCCTCGCCTGTGACACAAGGCTCGCGGCGGCCGCGCATCGGGGTGATGGGAGGAACGTTCGATCCCATCCACCACGGCCACCTTGTGGCGGCTAGCGAGGTGGCCGCGAGCTACGACCTCGACGAGGTCGTTTTTGTGCCAACGGGGGAGCCGTGGCACAAGGGTGATGTTTCACCCGCCGAAGCCCGATACGAAATGACCGTCATTGCGACGGCGTCCAACCCCGAGTTCACGGTGAGCCGCGTGGACATCGAGCGGGGCGGACCGACCTACACGGTCGACACGATTCGTGATCTCAAGGCTGAACGACCTGACGCGGAGTTCTTCTTCATCACTGGTGCTGACGCTGTGGCGCAGATTCTCAGCTGGCGCGATCATGATGAACTCTGGGAGCTAGCGAACTTCGTGGCTGTGTCTCGGCCCGGCCACGTGATCGACGTCGGCGACTTGCCCGAGGGCGTTGTGAGCTGGCTGGAGATCCCGGCGCTGGCTATCTCCTCGACAGACTGTCGTGGGAGAGTCGAGAAGGGCTTGCCCGTGTGGTACTTGGTACCGGACGGCGTTGTGCAATACATCGCGAAGCATCATCTCTATCGGAGTAGGTCATGACGACATCTGGAGAGCAGGAACAGCGGCCGTTGACGCGTCGCGAGTTGCGGGATCTGCGCGCGCGCGGTGAAAACAGCGGTTCTGCTGCGGATGGCGCAGCAGACGCTCCCGTCGTTGACACACCGGATGCTGCCGCTCCCGCTTCTGCTCCGGCGCACGACGAAGGGGACACCCCGGAGCCTGCCGAAACGATCGTGCCCGAGGCGGAAGACACGCGAGCTCCCGCTGCTGATGCACCGCAGGGAACGCACATCGTTGCCCGATCAACGGCCGAGAACCGTTCAGATCCGCCGCTGACGCGGCGCGCTATTCGTCGCCTGCGCACGAATGAGATCGCGATTGTCACACCAGACAGCGACACCGAGCCCGCGGCTGAGGAGGCCTCCGCCGGCGAGCCCGCGGCATCGTCCCGTCAGGAAACGCCGACGGTTGCCCTTCCGCTGGCGGAGCCAGAACGTTCCGCCCCGAACACGCTCTCGCCGGAGCAGCAGCCAGATCGTCGTGAACTGGAAAAGCCGACTGCCGGCGACGATGTTCCCCGGCTGAACCCGGCGTTCGGCAAGGGATTCACGGCGACCACCCCCGGCGCGTCCACACGTTCCTTTGACGATCTGATGGACCAATACACGGCAACCTCGCCGAGCTCAATCATCATGACCAGCTCGCATCGGCTGCCCGAGGGCCTCGGTTCGACAGGAGCCGCGCGGGGAACAACGGATGGACGCGAAGTCGATTCCGTCCTCATCGACGGGGAGCTTCCTGCCTCTTCCTCGCCGACACCGATCGCAGCGTCGGAAGCAATTTCGACGCAGAAGAGCCCGACCGATGTCATCCGTCCGCCCGAACCCGAGAAGGGCCGCAAAGCGGTCGTCATTCTCGGCATCACGGCTGGCGTTTTGGGCATCGTCGTCGTCGGTGCTCTCGCTGGCGCATTCGCGCTTGGCGTTTTCAACTAATGGGAGTCTTCAACTCGTGAATAGCACGTCTCTGGACATGCTCCAGACAGCGGTTAACGCCGCTGACAAAATGGGCGGCGAAGATTTCGTCGCCCTCGATGTGGCACAGCCGATGCCGCTGGCCGACATTTTCTTCATCGTCACTGGTCGCAGTGATCGCAACGTGATTGCGATTGCCGAAGAGGTCGAGCGCGAGCTCCTCAAGACCGGTCACAAGCTGCTGCGCCGCGAGGGCAAGGCGGAAGGGCGCTGGGTCCTGTGCGACTTCGGCGACCTCATCGTGCACGTCTTCCACCAGGAGGAGCGCGAGTACTACGGTCTCGAGCGTCTCTGGAAGGATTGTCCGACGGTGCCGTTCGAAACCCCGACACGCGCGGGTGATGAGCCGGATTTCGACTGACGGTTGATCGCGTTGTAAAGTAGTCGAGTTGCCCGCAAGGGAAACGATAACTTCACAACACGGGCCTGTGGCGCAGCTGGTAGCGCACCTGCATGGCATGCAGGGGGTCAGGGGTTCGAGTCCCCTCAGGTCCACCATGATGCTCTTATTCGAACCCTCGACAAGAGCAATGAGATTATCGGACATGGTGTCCAGGGAGAGCCCGCCGGTTTCGGCGGGCTCTTTTGTTTGCCCCGTGATGTCGGGGATTCCGGTGGGCTGTTCGCGTCGTGCATCGTGGACGAGGGGACTGTCTGATTAACGGTGGATCTGGTCGGGCCTGACCGAAAGGAAGGGCGATGACTGATGTCATCGAGATGATCGATCCTGTGACGGGAGAGATCATCGACGAGCAGCAGCTCGCGGAGCAGTTGCTGAAGCAAGCGAAGGAACAGGGCGTCGACCTCGTCGGCCCGGACGGGTTGCTGAACGGACTGACGAAGCGGGTGCTGGAGACGGCGCTCGAGGCGGAGATGTCCGAGCACCTCGGCTATGAGAAGCACGCTGTGTCGACCAGCGAGAATGCGCGCAACGGGACGCGGTCGAAGACCGTGCTGACCGAGGTCGGTCCCGTTGAGATCGATGTCCCGAGAGATCGGGACGGCTCGTTGGACCCGAAGATCGTCAAGAAGCGGCAGCGGCGGTTGACCGGGGTCGATGAGATTGTGCTGTCCCTCACTGCCCGCGGGCTCACGACGGGTGAGGTCGCGGCGCACTTCGACGACGTCTACGGGCCTCGGTGTCGTCTACGGGGCCTCGGTGTCGAAGGACACGATCTCGAGGATCACGGACAAGGTGATCGAGGAGATGACCGAGTGGCAGAACCGGCCGTTGGATCGCGTCTACCCGGTGGTGTTCATCGACGCGCTGGTGGTGAAGGTCCGGGACGGTCAGGTGCGCAACAAGCCGTTCTATCTCGCTGTCGGCGTGACAGTGAACGGGGAACGCGACATTCTCGGGATCTGGGCGGGTGACGGCGGTGAGGGCGCGAAGTTCTGGCTCGGTGTGCTCACCGAGATCAAGAAC
The DNA here is from genome assembly GCF_011046975.1 of Microbacterium amylolyticum. Lineage (NCBI taxonomy): Bacteria > Bacillati > Actinomycetota > Actinomycetes > Micrococcales > Microbacteriaceae > Microbacterium > Microbacterium amylolyticum. The sequence goes on from NZ_CP049253.1 coordinate 304,552, forward strand.
CGCGGCGCTGAGGACGTGTGCATCGTCGTCTGCGACGGACTCAAGGGCTTGCCCGAGTCGATCAACACGGCGTGGCCGCTGGCGACGGTGCAGACGTGCATTATCCACTTGATTCGCAACACGTTCCGGTTCGCGTCCCGCCACTACTGCGAAGAGATGGGCAAGGACCTCCGACCCGTCTATACCGCGTCGACCGAATCGGGCGCGGTCGAGCGGTTCGAGGAGTTCGACGCGAAGTGGGGCGGGCAGTATCCGGCGATCAGCAAGCTCTGGCGCAGCGCCTGGAGTGAGTTCGTGCCGTTCCTGGACTGGGACGTCGAGATCCGCCGGATCGTCTGCAGCACGAACGCGATCGAGTCCCTCAACGCCCGCTACCGCCGCGCCGTGAGGGCACGCGGGCACTTCCCCGACGACGCCGCCGTGCTCAAGTGTCTCTACCTCGTGACCCGCTCACTTGACCCCACTGGCCGGGGCAGGGCACGCTGGGCGACGAGGTGGAAGTCGGCGCTGAACGCGTTCGCGATCGCTTTCGAAGGCCGAATCAACTAACCATGCGCTCGGCCAGATCCACCGTTAATCGGACATACCCAGCGATGTCTCTCGTGGGTATCGCTGATCTGGATGCTGTCGAGATCAGCGAGGTGGTCATTCCCGAGGAAGTAGCTTTCGGCGGCGCGCTGGAGTTCTCTTTCACGCTCGTCGCGCTGCGGGAGACCGATGTCATTGCGGACTACGCGGTGCGGCCCTTGGCGGAGACGTATGCGCTCCGGGAAGGAATGACGACACGGACCGTGCGGTCAGGTTCGTATCAGCTGGACATTCACGTGAACGGCAGAGTGAGCGCCTCGTAAGAGTTCCGCATTGTTGACGGGGGAGGCGCGGCGCGGCTGTGAACAACCCCGGTGCGGTCGGCGGGAGAACACTCGCGACCACTGGAAGAATGGCGCTCATGCGAAAAGCGGCCGAGTGGATGGAGAGACACCAGGTCGTGCTCTACCTACTGGCATTGGCCGGGGGTGCGTCGATCGGGCTCGCGGCGCCCGGCATCGCCACGCCGGCACGCCTGACGATTGAGCCCGTTCTTGCCCTCCTGCTGTATGTGACGTTTCTCGGCGTCCCGTTCTCCCACATCCGCACGTCCTTCCGCGACCACCGCTTCCTCGGGGCCGTGTTCGCGGTGAACTTCGTCGTGGCACCGATCGTCGTCTGGCTGCTCTCACGCCTCGTCTCCCACGACGACGTGCTGCTCATCGGCGTACTCTTCGTCTTGCTGACGCCGTGCGTCGACTACGTCATCGTCTTCACCGGTATTGCTGGTGGTGCACGAGACAGGCTGCTCGCGGCAGCGCCTCTGCTCATGATCGGGCAGATGGCACTTCTCCCGCTCTACCTGTGGGCGTTCGTCGGCCCGGAGTTCATATCGGCCATCGACCCTGCGCCCTTCGTCGAAGCGCTCCTGTTCTTGATCATTCTTCCGCTGGCTGCGGCTACCGTGACACAAGCGTTCGCGAGGCGCTCCGGATTGGGCAGGCGCGTGATGGACACCGCGCTCAGCGCGATGGTACCGCTGATGATGGTGACTCTCGCGGTGGTTGTGACGTCACAGATCTCCCGTGTCGGGGGACGAATCGATGCTCTGATGCTCACAGTGCCCGTCTTTGTTCTTTTCGCCGTCATCATGCTGTTCGTTGGGCGAATCGCTGGCCGTGCCCTCCGTCTCGATGTGCCCGGAACACGCGCAGTGATGTTTAGCGGGGCCACACGTAATTCGCTGGTGGTCCTCCCGCTCGTTCTCGCGTTGCCCGCAACCTACGGTCTTGCTGCCCTCGTCGTTGTGACCCAAACGCTCGTCGAACTGATTTTGATGGTGGTCTTCGTGCGCTTGGTTCCGAAAATCGCAGCGCATTCCGGTCATCGGGAGCCGGAAAGACCATTCCCTCTGTGACGTTGTATAGGGCGGTGCGGGAGGTGTCTTAGTGACCGAGCGAGACGAAAGGCATGGCAAGCTCGAGACATGACGGGTCCACGTATTCAGATCACCTTTTGTACACAGTGCCGATGGCAGCTACGCGCACAGTGGTACGCGGGGGAGCTGTTGCAGTCGTTTCCCGATGAGATCGGAGAAGTCGCGCTGGTTCCCGCCACGGGCGGTGTCTTCCGCATCGACATCGGCGACGCGCACGTGTGGAACCGGAAGCGTGATGACGGCTTTCCGGAGATTACCGAGTTGAAGCGGCGTGTGAGGGACATCATTGCGCCCGAAAAATCCCTCGGACATGCGGACCGGCCCGCCACCTAGCGGAACCCGTCAGAGCGTCCCTATGTGCCGGTTCCCGTCGCAACGGTCGGGATAGGACCCGTCCCGTCCGTCGCGGGCGGAACATCCGACAACACCGGGGGCGCCGCGCGGTGCTGTGCTACTGCGGCGCGTGCTCGTTGCGTCGAGCGGCGCGTGACGATCCACATCTGCTTCGAGATGCGAGCGATCTCGGCACCCGCGATGCGTCCCCACCGTGTGATGGCGATGCCGGCGAAGCGTGCCCCGCGAGATGTCGCTGCCGCTGCGCGCCGCGCGCCGACGGCTGCGGCGGACGCTGCTCGTCGCCATCCGTCCTCGAGGAAGAAGCTGCGCGAGGCCTGACGAATTCCCGTAATGCCGAAGTCGTAGGCGAGGCGGACAAGGAGAACAGCGGCGAACAAGAGCCCGGCCGAGGCGACAAGTGCCAGGATGCACACCGCCACCAGTCCTATGACGATCAGCACAGGCTCTCCCTTCCCGATGTTGAGACATGCGCGGGGTGATGTGAGCGGGCCGCGATCCGCTCGATCGTGCTGCCGCTCTCTGGTTGATCGTAAGCCCGCGCGCGGCAGTGTCCGTTGCGACGCGCACGGCGCACAGGGCGTGTCGCGGCAGTCGTTATTTTCGTTATCTTCCACGGGATGAAAGGCCCATCGAGAATGACGATTCCCCGGGGCGTCGCGGATGAATAGCATGGGCGTATGGTGACGAAGCCCCCGACGCAGAACATCGATGAATCGCAGCTCACGGTGGGCGATCCGAAGACACGCGCGGTGGGAATTCCCGCCGTTCTTCACGCGCTCAAGATGTCTGTCGACCAGATGGGCGCCGTACGGACGGCGCAGACCTTGCTCCGGGTGAATCAGAAGGACGGCTTCGACTGCCCGGGCTGCGCATGGCCAGAAGAAGACAAGCGTCACCTCGCGGAGTTTTGCGAAAACGGCGCCAAAGCGGTGGCGGAAGAAGCGACGATCCGCCGTGTAGAGCCCGCGTTCTTCCGCGAAAACTCCCTTGACGATCTGCGCAGTCGTGACGACTGGTGGCTCGGACAGCAGGGCCGGTTGACAACGCCGATGATGCTCGATGAGGGCGATACGCACTATCGGCCGATCTCATGGAGCACGGCGTTGGACACCATCGCCGACCACCTGCGCGAGCTGAGCGATCCGAATGAGGCCGTTTTCTACACCTCCGGCCGGGCGTCGAACGAGTCAGCCTTCCTCTATCAGTTGCTCGTTCGCGGATTCGGCACCAACAACCTGCCCGACTGCTCCAACATGTGCCACGAATCCAGCGGGTCGGCGCTGACCGAAACGATCGGAATCGGTAAGGGCACGGTCTCGATCACGGACATCCATGAGGCCGATCTCCTGATCGTTGCGGGACAAAACCCGGGGACGAACCACCCTCGTATGCTCAGCGCGCTGGAGAAAGCAAAAAAGCGCGGCGCGAGGATCATCGCCATCAATCCCCTGCCCGAAGCGGGGTTGCTGCACTTCGACAATCCGCAAACTCCGCACGGCGCGATTCTCGGTGGCACGAAGCTCGCCGACGACTTCGTGCAGATCCGACTAGGCGGCGACCAGGCCCTGTTCCAGGCGATCGGCAAGCACCTGCTGGAGCAGGAAGCTCTTCACGGCGGTGTGGTAGATCAGCGCTTCGTGGCGTCGCACACATCAGGGTTCGACGCCTATGCCGGGTCGGTGGCGGAGGTCTCGTGGTCCGACCTAGAACGGGCGACGGGCCTGAGCGAAGAGCGCATGCGGGCGATCGCCGAGCAGGTTCGTGCGTCACAGGCGACGATCGTGTGCTGGGCGATGGGGCTGACGCAGCACAAGCACTCCGTTCCCACACTGCGCGAAGTGGTCAACGTTCTCCTCCTTCAGGGCAGTATCGGTCGCCCGGGTGCCGGTGTGTGTCCCGTTCGCGGTCACTCCAATGTGCAGGGTGACCGCACAATGGGCATCTATGAGAAGCCATCCGAGTCTTTTCTCCAGGCACTCGACGATGCGTACGCGTTCTCGGCGCCGCGCGAACACGGTTATGACACGGTTGCGGCCATCCGGGCGATGCGCGATGGCGACGTGCGCTTCTTTATGGGGCTGGGCGGCAACTTCGTCAGCGCGACGCCCGACACTGACGTCGTTGAGGCGGCGATGGCCAAGGTAGACCTCACGGTTCAGATATCGACCAAGCTCAACCGATCGCACGTCGTCACCGGCACGCGCGCCATCATCCTGCCCGTTCTGGGCCGTACGGATCGCGATATCAGAAAGGGCGGCGAACAACGCGTCACGGTGGAGGACTCCATGGGAGCCGTTCACGCCTCGCGCGGTCGCCTGTCGCCGCCAGCGGCGGACCTGCTCAGCGAGGTCGCGATCATCGCCGGGTTGTGCGAGCGCGTTTTTCGCGACCGTGCGAACGCCCCCCGGGCCGACTGGGCGGCGCTCGAAGGCGACTACGCGCTCATCCGCGATGGGATCTCTCGCGTCGTTCCCGGTTTCGGCGACTACGAAGAGCGCATTCAGGGAGGACGAACCTTCTTCTTGCCGAACGGGCCTCGTGATGCACGCAGATTCGACACCCCCACGGGCAAGGCGATGTTCACCGCCAACCCGCTCGAATACCCGCACATTCCCGAAGGGCGAGTTCTGTTGCAGACTCTTCGTTCGCACGATCAGTACAACACCACCATCTATGGCAAGGACGACCGCTACCGCGGCATCCATGGCGGGCGTCGAGTCGTTCTGATCAATGCCGAGGACATTGACGACCTCGGTTTTCACGACGGAGACATTGTCGACATCGTTTCCGAGTGGCAGGGGCCAGAGGGCAGAGAAGAGCGCAGGGCGGAAGCCTTCCGCCTGGTTGCCTATGACACCCCGCGACGCAACGTGGCCGCGTACTACCCGGAAACGAATGTGCTGGTTCCGCTGGAGTCGTACGCGGATATCAGCGGAACGCCCACCTCGAAGGCGGTCGTGGTGCGATTCGAGAGTCGGGGCTGACATGGGGCGAATCGTTGCGCGTCGCCCTGTGACCCGCATCTCGCTGACGAACGGCGTGCGTCGTCGTCCCGATACGCTGGCAGTGGAAGAACCCCTGGAGATTCGCGTTGGCGGAGAGGCTCTCTCGATCACGATGCGGACGCCAGGCCACGACGTGGAAATGGCGACGGGTTTTCTTCTCTCCGAGGGCGTTGTGCGTTCCGGCGCCGACATCGCTTCCGCGATCCACTGCGGTGGCCCGGGAACGGGCGGCGAGGCGAACACCTATAACGTTCTTGACATCACCCTTGCTCCCGGGGTGGCACCCCCGCGCCCAGACATGGCGCGGAATGTGTACATGACGAGCTCGTGTGGTGTCTGCGGAAAGGCATCGGTCGACGCGGTGCGAACGGAGTCTGTGTATCCCGTTGCACATGATCCGCTGGTGGTTGACGCCGCGGCTCTTGCCTCGTTTCCCGACCTGCTCCGCTCCCATCAGAGCGTCTTCGACCAAACGGGCGGCCTTCACGCTGCTGCGCTCTTCGACGGAGTCACGGGCGACCTCGTTGTTGCGCGAGAAGATGTCGGACGCCATAACGCCGTCGACAAGGTTCTCGGGTGGGCGTCAATGAACGGACGTCTCCCGCTGTCTGGTCACGTTCTGATGGTTTCGGGACGGGTGGCATTCGAAATCGCGCAGAAGGCGCTCATGGCGGGTGTTCCCGTCATTGCCGCGGTATCGGCGCCGTCATCGTTGGCGGTCGATCTTGCGGCCGAGAGCGGCCTGACGCTGGTGGGATTTTTGCGCGGCGACACGATGAATGTGTACGCGGGACAGCACCGGATCCGTCACTCCGTGCTGGCAGCTAGCTGACGCTGTCGGACGAGCGCCGATCATTCACCTTTGCGTCAGAGAACCGACATGTGATGTCGGGACGTGGTTTACCGGAGGCGAGGAGCATCGCCGGACGGGCCCAGATGGGCCGCCGACCGCTCACGACCCGGGAGACGCATGCCGAAGGTCGACGTCCCGGTTGCCTGGGTCGAATCTCCTCTGCAGCTCATTGGCGCAGCCGAATGGGCTGCCCACACCGGGGTGCGTGTCGATCTCGCCGCCCGTCTGGCGACTCAGGTCGAGGAAACGGCGCGCGAACTTTCTGTGCGCGGAGCGCTTTTTGGCATCCAGGACGGGTTCTGGGGGATCCCCTGGCGGATGCTTTCCGCGCACGACCACTGGCTTGTCGGTGATGGGTTCTCGGGGCAGTTTCGTCTCGCGGCCACCGTGCTTCGTCCGCGACGCCTCACGTTTCTTGATGACGGGCTGAACGCCGTCTCCTTCGTGGACGCCTTAACAGGTGTCCGTTCCTACTCGCGGCCCGGCGTGGCGGAGCGGGGGCTGAGCCGCCGGGTCGCGCCTCTTGCGCTCGACACCGTACGGATGCGCGCCGCATCGGGCGCAGTGGATATCTTCACGGCGTTTCCGTTGGGGGCGCAGCGGGAAGACCGGCTCGCAGACCTGGGAGTGGGGTCAGTGCGACACGACTTCTCGTGGCTCCGATCGACGGCCCCGAGCCGGTCCTTGTGGCGCGCAGAGCTGTCATCGCGCATCGTGCTTGGGACGGCCCGCGTGGAAGACGGCCTTATTCCGCGTCAGGCATATATCTCATGGGTTCGGGAACAGGCACGCGGCGGAGCCGCCTATCTTCCCCACCGCCGAGAGAGTTCTGCTCTCGTCGATGAGATTGCGGCGACGACGCTCGCGCGTCCGGTTCGCATTCCGCTCCCCGTCGAAATCGTGCTCGCAGGCGAGGGGCGTTCTTTCGACATCGTGACGCTCCGCTCAAGCGCGGCGACAACGCTGCGTCGTGTGCTGGCCGGGACCACGAGTAGCGTTCGCGAGCTCGACCTTTTCGCGCAGAGAGAGGACGCGCGGTGACGGCGGAGACGGTGGCGATCATTCCCGCGCGCGGTGGTTCGAAGGGGATTCCCGGCAAGAACCTCGCCCTGGTTGGCGGCGTACCACTGATCGCACGAGCCGTACGCACCTGCACGCAGATATCGGGTATTGACCGGGTCGTCGTCACAACCGACGATCACGAGATCAGTCGCGTTGCGCGCGAGTGGGGGGCCGACATTGTCCTGCGCCCCGAGGAGCTCGCCAGCGACGAAGCATCGTCGGAATCGGCGTTGCTGCACGCAATCCATGAACTGAGCCATCGAGGGGTCGAGATGGCAACGATCGCGTTCGTGCAGGCGACGTCCCCGCTTCTTCCGCGCAGAGAGCTCGAAGCGGCCGTGTCGATGGTGCGCGGAGGCACGGCGGACGTAGCGTTTTCCGCTCGTGAGTCGTATGAGTTTTTTTGGGCCGACACAGCGGACGGCGCCTGGGCAGTCGGGCACGACGCCGCACATCGGCCACGTCGGCAAGACCGCGAGGCGTTGTTCGTCGAAACCGGTGCGTTCTATGTGATGGACGCGATGGGATTCCGTGCGAGCGGCCACCGCTTCTTCGGGCGGACCGAGATCGTCGTGGTTCCGGAGCAAACCGCGATCGACATCGACACCCCGGCCGATTTGCGTCTGGCTCGGCTCGTCGCGAGTGCCTTCCCCGAGGAGGCACGCGACGCGGGACCGATTGACGTTGACGCAGTGATCACCGACTTCGACGGTGTGCACACGGACGACACCGCGATCGTGTCCGAGACGGGCGAGGAACACGTGCGCGTGAGCCGCTCCGACGGGATGGGCGTGCGCCTCTTGCGTGAGGCCGGCGTGCCGATTCTGATCCTCTCAACGGAGGTGAATCCCGTTGTCGCAGCCCGCGCGAACAAGCTTGGCGTTGAGGTGATCCAGGCTCTCAGCGACAAGGAATCCGCGCTGAGGACCTGGGCTCGTGAGCGGGGTATCCCCCTGGAGCGTATCGCCTATGTCGGCAACGACGTCAATGATCTTGGCGCACTCGAGGCGGTCGGCTGGCCCATTGCGGTGCCCGACTCTCATCCGCTTGTTGCGGCGAGCGCGCGCAGTTTGCTCACCCGTCCGGGCGGACATGGGGCTGTCAGAGAGCTCGCAGAACGGGTGCTTGCCGCGCGGCGGCCGGCACCGCTAACAGAAGGGATGCGTCCATGAGCGTCACCATTGGCTCACACGACATCGGCGGCGGGGCCCCGGCCTTTGTCATCGCCGAGATCGGCCTCAACCACAACGGATCGGTTGAGCTCGCCAAGCACCTCATCGATGTTGCGGCGAACGCCGGCGCGGACGCGGTGAAGTTCCAAAAGCGCACGCCCGAGATCTGCACTCCGGCGTACATGCGCGATGTTCCGCGCGAGACGCCGTGGGGCACGATGTCGTACCTCGAGTATCGTCACCGCGTCGAGTTCGACCGGGACCAGTACATCGATATCGGCGATCATGCGCTGCTCCGCGGCCTTGAATGGTTTGCTTCGCCCTGGGACGTGCCCAGCGTGGAGTTCCTGGAGGACCTGGGCGTTGTGGCACACAAGGTGGCCTCTGCGAGCGTGACGGATATCGAGCTTTTGGAGGCGCTGCGCGACACGGGAAAGCCCGTTATCTTGTCGACGGGAATGTCCACGATGGACGAGATCGACCGGGCGGTCGAGACGCTCGGAACATCGAACCTCGTCGTCATGCACGCAACGTCCACCTATCCGATGGAACCCGACGAGGCGAACCTGCGTATGATTCCGGTTCTCCGCGATCGTTTCCCCGGGGTACCCGTCGGGTATTCGGGTCACGAACGCGGACTGCAGATCTCGCTCGCCGCCGTCGCGCTGGGCGCGCAGGCGATAGAACGCCACATCACGCTCGACCGAACGATGTGGGGATCGGACCACGCGGCATCCCTCGAACCGGGCGGGCTCAGCACACTGGTTCGAGACATTCGGATCATCGAGACGGCACGGGGCGATGGCGTCAAGCGCGTTTTCGCCGGTGAAGAGGCGCCGAAAGCGAAGCTGCGCCGCGTCGGCGCGTGAGCCTGCGGGTTGTCGCGGTTGCCGACACCGACTCATACGTGAAGTGGGCGGCATGGTTGCTCGGATCCGCGGATGTCGACGGAACCCTCGTGGTGCTCGACACGGAGCTTGTTGTGACGGACGGACAGCTGAGTCGCGCGCTGGCGGGGGCCGGTCTTGATCAGCAACGGGTTGCGCGCACCTCGCTTGACGATCTTCCGCACCGGCTGATCGGCGCCGACGTCGTGCTGGTTGCTGCGCGCGGGCCCGTGGCCCGTGTGATCGCTCGCGTTGCAGCGCACGCGGAGCCTCGCGCCGTGCGTGCGACCGGCCTGCCGGGGATTTCCATCCCAGCAACGTGGCGTGCGCTGCACTTTCGGCGCGCGTGCGAGATGTTCATCCTTCATTCGCGCCGTGAGGTGAGCGAGTTCGCGGCGTTGGCGGTCGAGCGCGGAATCACGCAGCGCTTCGCCCTTGCGACGCTTCCGTTCGCGCGTCAGAGAAAGTGGCTGAGCTCGGACGAGGGAACGGACCTGGTATTTGCTGCCCAGGCACGCATCCCTGCTGACCCTGCCGAGCGACTCCGTGTGGCACGGATCCTCGTGCGTGCCGCCGAGGCGGACCCGTCGCGCAGGGTCGTCCTCAAACTGCGCGGACGGCCCGGAGAGCACGAGACCCACCGCGAAGATGATCCGTATCCGGCGATGCTCGCGGCCATCGGTCAGCCGCACAACCTCGTCATCTCGTATGAGCCGATGTCGGCAGCTTTGGTATCGGCGCAGGGACTTGTGACGGTGAGTTCAACGGCCGCAATTGAGGCGGCGGCGCACGGAGTTCCGGTCATCGCCCTCGATACGTTCGGAATCGACGATGCGCTGATCAACACCGTGTTTCACGGGAGCGGCCTCCTCGCGGGGGAGGAGGAGGTCATCGCGCGGAACTTCCGCCATCCCGCTGCAGAGTGGCTCGACGAAAACTACTTTCACGATCCGGCGGACGATACGTGGGTTGCGCTCGCACAATCACTCGTCGAGGAACGGCAGAAGGAAACGTCGTCCCCCGTGCGCGAAGAACGTCAGACGCTTCTTCGCACGGCGCGGTTCGTGTGGGAACGCCGACTTGCGCTCGGCAACCGCGACACATCAGCGGCGGGCCGGGCGGCGTTCGTCGTCGGCGTTCCCGCCCGCGGCGCCCTGCGTCTTTTCCGCCGGGTACGTCGCCGTCTGGCCAGGACCTCCTGACGCGCTCCCGCACTCAGCAGGCGAGCTGTGACCGCAGCCGAGCGATGTGCCGCGCTGTGATGTCGTCTTCTGCGACGCCCTCGTCGAAGCGCGGGCGCTCACGGATGACCTCAAAAGCGACCTCGGGAACCTGCCCGTGGGGGCGAACATCGAGGTGCGTCGTTGTGAAGCCCAGCTCGTGAAGTTGGCGGGACATGTCGTAGTCCTGACCGGAGTCGCCGGCCGTGAACCAGGTTCGCGGGGGCGTCATCCGCTCACTGATCAGTCCGAGCGCACGCCGAGCACCCAGTGCCTTCCCGCTGTTGACATGTTCGACATCGATGGAGATCACCGTGGGATAGATTGACATGCTCTCCGCGCCGGTACGTTCGATCGCCTCTTCGATCTCCGCCACCATGGATGTGCGGGCAGCGATGAACGTCTCGTTCGGCACATCGACGTGGTGTTCGATCGACAGCATCGTTCGCTTGGTCTCATCGAAAAATACGATGTCTGAGAACCGCTCGGCGATGGCCCGCACCTCGTCGATCAAGGCGTGTGGTGGCACGAGGGTTTCATCGCGCAGAACCTCTCCCATTACGGGATCGGCGGTATCGGGGAGAAAAGAGAACCATGTTCCGCCTTTTTCCCCCACGCCCCACACCGGGGCATTGGCTGACATCCCTGCTTCCACAAGACGGGGGACGACCTGTTCGGCGAGAAAGTCAGTTGACCGCCCCGTGTTGAAGACGATGGGACAGCCGGCTTTGGCCAGGGCGACGAGGTCGGGGGCAAGCGTCGGAACGCGCATCGTGCGGGTTACCGTGCTCGCGAGCGGGCCATCGACGTCGAGGAGAAGCCCGAGGGTAGGGGTATGCGTCACTCTGACATCCTCTCGCGATTCATGTCACGTGCGTGTTGCAGTCGCCGCGCGTCACGGAATAGCAATCGGTGTCCGCCGTGAGCTGTCCCACGGTTCCTCCCAGCCGAGACGGGCGAAGAGCCGGTCGAGAATTCCCGCCGTGAACCCCCACACAACGTGGTGGCGCTCGTGCACGGTGAGCTCCCACGCCGGTCCGGTGCGGACCAGATCCCCCTGCGGGATTTCCCAGAGCGATCTGTTTGCCGGATCGAGGAGGTCAGCGACGGGGGCACGGAAGACGTCAGACGATTCGGCGTGATCAACAACACCGACGGGCGACGGGTCTCTCCACCATCCGAGAACGGGCGTGACGGCGTGTCCGGAGAAGGGGAGGGGAAGCGGTTCCAGAGTTCCGAGAACTTCGACGCCCGCGGGGTTCAGGCCCGTTTCTTCCTGAGCTTCACGCAGCGCGGTGGCAACGATGTCCGCGTCGCCGGGGTCGACGCGCCCGCCGGGAAACGCCACCTGCCCTGGGTGCGAACGGAGCGTCGTCGCGCGGGTGAGAAGAAGAACATCCAGATCGCGACCAACGGCCTGAGCGCTGTGTTCCGAGGGAACGCCATCGAGAACGCCAAAGAGAATGAGGATGGCGGCGTGCGTTGCCGTTGTGTGATCGAACTCGTTCGGTTCGGGTGCCTGCCACAGGGGTTGGCCGCGGAGGCGAGACGGCAGCGCACTGAGCTGTTCGTATGCCAGGTTCATCCGCGCCATGCCTCCAGTATCCGTGTCCGCAGGGTGTTGCCGCGCTCGGCGAAGGCGCGTTGCCGGCGGACATACTCCGCTTTTCCTTCCGGCGTCTCGATCTGAACGGGCAGAAATCCGTGCTCGCGAAGGTCGTAGGGGGCCGCTTCCATATCGAGCTGCCGGATCTCGCTGGCCAGCTCGAAGGCGTCGAGCAGAATCTCGCCCGGCACGAGGGGGCCCAATTTGATCGCCCATTTGTACACATCCATGCCGGCGTGCAGACAACCAGGCTGATCGAGATCGGGCTGTGCTTCGCGCGTTGGGCGCAGGCGATTTCGCGGAACGGCGTCCGGGGTAAAAAACCGAAAAGCATCGAAGTGTGTGCACCGCAGGTCGTGCGCTTCGACGACATCATCGGTTCCGGCCCGCCCGAGACGGAGCGGCTGCGGGTGCCGATGCTCATCCTGTCGGTAGGCCATTGCCCACTCGTGCAACCCGAAACAGTCGAATTGCCCGGGGCGTGCGGCGGTTCGGCGCAGCATGATCTCGATCAGGCGCGTGAGCGATGTCTTCTCGCGCTCGAAGGCATCCACGTCCACGGCGAGGGAACCGGGAGATGATCCGGGCACGTACCACCGCCACTGCGCGCGCGCATCACCGCGGGCGTTCTCGAGTTCAACGCCGGCGCCCGGGTGCCAGCGGCGCAAAACAGCAGGCTTGTAGGAGTAGTACGTGAACAGGAAGTCCCAGACGGGGTGCTTTTCGCCTCGCGCCTGTCGTGCGCGGTGGGACGCCGTGAGCGCATCGGCGCGTCTGGCGTGCGCGCTCTCCCTGGCGCGCCATTCGGGTTCGGTGAGCGTTATCACCGGGCCAGAATCGCCCCCATCGCCCGTGTGAGGTACCAGGGATCGATAACGGTTGTGAGCTCGCGCGCCGAGTGCATCGACAGAATCGGCACACCCACATCAACTGTTCGGATACCGAGACGGGTGGCGGAGATGGGGCCAATCGTTGATCCGCACGGGACCTGGTTGTTCGAGATGAACTCCTGGGACGGAACGCCCGCGTCGCGACACGCGGAGTTCCAGGCGGCGGCGCCGTGAGCGTCCGTTGCGTACCGCTGGTTCCCATTGATCTTCAAGATGGGGCCGCCGCCGGCAACGGGCCGGTTTGCGGGGTCGTGGCGATCGGCATAGTTCGGGTGAACGGCGTGCCCAACGTCGCTCGAAACATGGAGCGAGGTCGCGAACGATATGGCCCGCTGTTCGTCTGTGGCGCCGAAGACGCCGAGGATGCGGCGCAGAACGTCCTCGTGGAAGGGCCCGGCAGCGCCGGATCGCGATGCGGAGCCGATTTCCTCGTGGTCGAAAGAGGCGAACATGGCGATCGAGCTCGCAGGCTTCGCCTGTTCGATGGCGATGAGTCCTGCGTGGGTCGACAGCAGATTGTCCATGCGCCCGCTCGCGAACATCTCCTCATGAGCGCCGAAAACGCGGGGCGGCTGCGTATCGGCCGCGACGATGTCGTAGCCGGCGATGTCCGCAGCGCGCACACCAGCGCGATCAGCCAGAACGGCGACGATGTCGGCGGATTCGGCTTCACCCAGGCCCCACACGGGAGCCGTGTGGCGCTGCTTATCGAGAGTGAGTCCGTCGTTCACCTGACGATCAAGGTGAATGGCGAGCTGGGGGATACGCGCGATCGGCCCGGTGCGAACGATGTGCTCGGCGCCGTTCGACGTCACGATTCGTCCGGCAAGCTCAAGCTCGCGGTCGAGCCAGGAATTGAGGAGGGGGCCGCCATAGACCTCCCACCCCAACTGCCACCATCCGCCCGCGCCGACCGTGGTCGGACGCGGTTTGAGCTTGAAGGAGGGAGAGTCCGTGTGGGCGCCGACGATCGCGAATGGCGTTGTCGCCTCGACCGTTTCCGGCAACACGAAGGCGATAATCGACCCGTCCCGCACAACCAGATAACGCCCGCCCGGTGTCAGCTCCCACGCCTGTGCCTCGTCCAGCGGAACGAAACCGGCAGCGGTAAGGCGCCGTGACGCTTCCTGGGCGGCGTGATACGACGACGGGGAGGCCTGCACATACGCGGCGAGGTCATCGGCATGGGCACGTGCGGCTGCGGGGATCGAGTGAGTCACCTGACCATTCTTCCCGATTGCGCCGTGAGGGGCTCGGATCAGAGCGGCTTGATGAGCGTGGCGTCGTTGTTGCGAACGTTTCCCACCGCAGTGCCGACTTCGTGCCAGGCGAGAGACTCGGCAACGCGCGGCGCATCGTCAATTCCCGCGTCCAGAACATCGCGCGGATCGGAGGTATCGGTGTCCAGCCAGGCGTCCGCATGGTCGACATCGAGAAAAACGGGCATGCGATGATGCACCGATCCGAGGCGTCCGACGGCTTCGCGCGTCAGAATCGTGAAGCTGAGAACCCAGCGTGCCGGATCCGTTTCGCCTGCTTCTGGGTTTCTCCACCACTCATAGAGCCCCGCGAACAGAACGGGGTCGCCGTCTGCAGAGTGGACGAACAGCGGAACCTTGCCTTCTTCGGTCGTTTTCCACTCGTAGTAACCCGTTGCTGGAATCACAGCCCGTCGGCTCTGCAACGCTGGCGCGAACATCTTCTTGTGCTCGAGTTCTTCCGCCCGCGCGTTGAAAGCCCGCTGGCCGATGCTGAGGTCTTTTGCCCAGCGCGGAACGAGGCCCCAGCGGGCACTCTCGAGGCGTCGCGTTGGAGGCTCCGTTTTCGATGAGTCCAGAACGATCGCGGCCGACTGCGTCGGCGCGATGTTGTATGACGGCGCGGGCAGATTGTCGGCGATGTGATCAGCGCGGAGTTCTCCCACGAGTTCATTGCCGACTTTGGCCACCACGAAGCGTCCGCACATGCTTCGAGCGTACGCGTTGACGCCTGTCGTGCGAAGTATGCGGATGAATGGGCCGGGTGAACGCGGGATGCTTCGTCGGTAACGTTTAGGTCACGGGCGCGACGCACATGGACGTGTGACGCGCGGGAGGGCGCCATGCCTATTTCGCGACTTATCCGGACCATCACCGCTGCCACATGCCGGGCCGCGCGGGGAAGCGTTGTGAAACGCACAGCGGCGGTGTGCGCGGCCACAGCGGCCCTGTTTGGGGCGGGCTTTGCGCTGGCTTTGTCGGCGCTGCAGTTGACGCCACTCGTGATTATCTCGGGGTCCATGGAGCCCGAGTTTCCCGTGGGCACCATCGTCTATTCCGAAACGGTTGCCGTAGAGGAGGTGGATATTGGCGATGTCGTCACCACCGATCGCTTCAATGGTCCCGGAACTGTCACGCACCGTGTTGTGCACATTGATTTCAGCTCACAGATCGCCGACGGAACGGCAGTTCTGACGCTGAAGGGAGATGCGAACTCCGGCATTGACCGTGAGGGATACACGGTGACGGAAGTGGGGGTCACGCGCTTCGCTGTTCCCTACATCGGTCTCCCACAACTGTGGGTGCAGGATCTCCTCGGGATCGATCCGCTCCTGCACGGATCATTGGAAGTCCCGCGAGCGATGCCCGATTCCGACGCGGAGGTCTTCGACACCGTCGGCGACAACATTGACGACGCCCTCGGGTGAACGCTCGAGCACGCCGCGAATGATGAGCGCAGGACTGTCACGCAGAAGACGGCGGAACCGTGTCCACACGCCAACGGAGCAGATCACGTTCACCAGACCGTGCTCGTCTTCCAGGTTGAGGAAGGTGACCCCGGACGCGGTCGCGGGTCGTTGGCGATGTGTGACGAGACCGGCAATTTCGATGCGCCGCTCTGACTCATGTGTGCGCAGCTGACGAGAGGTGAGAACGCCTCGGGCATCGAGCGGACCGCGAAAATGTGTGAGGGGATGATCGTCGGAGGAAATCCCCGTCGCCCAGAGATCGCTCGCCAGCCGTTCGTAGCTTGTCGGATCGGGGAAGAGCGGAGGCTGTACGGCCTGCACAGTTCCCTCAAGGAACTCGGGACGGTCCTTGGCAGCGGCGCCCGCGAGCCACAGTGCCTCCCGAGTGCCGTACCCGAAAGAAGCGAACGCTCCCGCTGTTGCGAGCGCTTCCACCTGGGCGGTGTTGAGGCCCGTGCGGCGAACGAGGTTGTTCAATGATGTGAACGCGCCACCCCGTGTCCGCTCCTCGATGATTCTCTGCGCCGTTTTCTCGCCGATTCCCGTCACGCCCGCTAGCCCGAGCCGCACAGCAAAACCCCCGTCACGCCGATGCTCCTCATGCCGGTCGGGCGCCGAGGCATCGAACCTGGCCGGGGGTGTCTCCCGACCATCCGCGAGATGATCGCGCAGACAATCAGCCAGCCCCGTCGGCCCGCGACGATTCGGGTCACGCGCTTCCAGCGCTTCCTCGGCGCCCGAGAGGGAGATGTCCGGCCGGAGCACCTCGACACCGTGCCGCCGGGCATCAGCGGTGAGCGTGGCGGGGGAGTAAAACCCCATCGGCTGTGCACGCAGGAGTGCCGCAAGAAAAGCCGCGGGGTAGTGCAGTTTGATCCACGAGCTCGCGTAGACGAGCAGGGCGAAAGACAGCGAGTGGGACTCCGCGAATCCGAAATTGGCGAACGCCTGGATCTGCGCGTAAATCGACTCGGCGAGCTGTCCCGTGATGCCGTTGCGTGCCATGCCGGCGTAGAGCTTTTCCTTCAGCGAGTCGATGCGTTCCTGACCGCGCTTGGATCCCATCGCGCGGCGGAGGAGATCGGCGTCTTCTCCCGTGCAGTCGCCGACAGCCATCGCCATCTGCATCAGCTGTTCTTGAAAAACGGGAATGCCGAGGGTCCGCCGCAATACGGGTTCGAGCTTTGGGTGTGCATAGGTGACGGGCTCTGTTCCCATCCGGCGTCGCACGAAAGGGTGCACAGCGCCACCCTGGATCGGGCCGGGGCGAATGAGTGCGATCTGAACAACGAGGTCATAGAAGCACCGCGGCTGCAACCGCGGCAAAAGCCCCATCTGTGCGCGCGACTCCACCTGGAACACCCCGATCGAGTCGGCCCGGCACAGCATGTCGTACACGGCAGGTTCCTCGCGTGGCAGATCCCGTAACTCGAACGCCTCGCCCGTGGAGGCACGGATGATGTCGAAGCAATGTTGCAGAGCTGAGAGCATGCCTAGGCCTAGCAGATCGAACTTCACGAGCCCCATCCACGCCGCGTCGTCCTTGTCCCACTGGATCACGGTGCGATCCGGCATGCGGGCGTGCTCGATCGGAACAACCTCGCCGACGGGACGATCGGTGAGCACCATGCCACCCGAGTGGATACCGAGATGCCGCGGCGCTTTCAGAAGCTCGGATGCGTATTCGATGACGCGATCCGGGATCGTGTGATCGGGCCCGGAATCGAGTTTCCCGCCCCAGCGTTCCACCTGGCGTGACCAGGCGTCCTGCTGACCGGGGGAATAGCCGAGCGCCCGTGCAACATCACGGACGGCGTTCTTCGGGCGGTACTGGATTACCGTGGCCACCTGGGCCGCGCGGTCGCGTCCGTAGCGCTGGTAGACCCACTGGATGATCTCTTCGCGGCGATCGCTATCGAAGTCCACATCGATGTCCGGCTCTTCGTCGCGCATCGCTGAGAGAAAGCGTTCGAACGGTAGCTGATAGGCGATCGCATCGACGGCCGTGATGTTCAGGAGGTAGCAGACGGCGCTGTTGGCCGCCGAGCCCCGCCCCTGGCAGAGGATGCCGCGGCGTCGTGCCTCCTGAACGATGTCGTGGACGATGAGGAAGTAGCCGGGAAAGTCTTTTTGTTCGATGACATCGAGTTCGTGCGCAATGCGCTGTCGGTCTTCTTCACGAAGGCGGGGGTAACGCTGAGGAACGGCGGCCCACACGAGTTTGCGCAGATAGGACATCGGCGTATGGGGCGCGGGAACCTGCTGTTTTGGCAGAGCGGGCTTTGCCCTGCGGAGGGGAAAAGCGAGCTCAGCGGCCAGGTCGGCTGCGCGTTCGATTGCCTCCGTATGCCGGGGAAGGAGCCTGGCCATTTCATCGCCGGAGCGCAGGTGGGCTGATGCGTGGGCCGGGAGCCATCCGTCGAGGTCGTCCATGCTGCGGGTGGCTCGAATTGCCGCAACGGCCTGAGCAAGTGGTGCCTTGTCTGGTGTTGCGTAGTGAACCCCGTTGGTGGCAATCGTTGGCACTCCCACACGCTGGGCAATCTGCGCCAGAACATCGATTCTGTTGTCATCGAGGGGGTCGCCGTGATGGGTGAGTTCGACAAAGACGCTGTCGTTGCCGAACAGATCAACGAGTCGTCTGAGCTCCTTCTCGGCCGCAGAGATACGTTCCGCCCGTGGCAGATTACGTCGCAGAGCCCGGCCGACCGCCCCCTTGCGGCAACCGGTGAGAACGGCGATGTGCCCGGCCGTGTGCTCTGCGAGTTCTTCGATGTCGTATAGCGGGCGCCCTTTCTGGCGGCCGCGTAGCTGCGCACGCGTGATCGCTCCGGCGAGCCGGTGATAGCCCTCTTCGCCGCGCGCGAGGGTGAGCAGGTGCGTGCCGACGGGGTCGGCGATTCCCTGTTGCGGAGCAGGAAGGCCGAACGAGAGCTCGGAGCCGAATACGGTGCGAAGCGATGTGTGCTCGGCGGCCTCCGCGAAACGCACTATTCCGGGGAATCCATCGTGGTCGGTGAGGGCGAGCGCCTCAAGCCCCAGCCGCTCTGCTTCTTCTACCAACTGCTCGGGGGAGCTCGCACCGTCGAGAAAAGAAAACGACGAGTGTGCATGGAGTTCGGCGTAGCGCGTTAGCGAGGGTGTTCGCGTGATGACCGGCGGGTCGTATGGCGTGCGTTTTGTGCTCCACGCCGGGCTGTCCCCGGCGTCTGCGCCAACGGGGCGCAGATCGGGGCGTGTGCCGCTGAGAGCGCGCTCGAGCTCGCTCCAGGGGATCGGGGGATTTTTCCACCCCATTACGAGTACTTCCCCTCTAACCACCACTCGCCATTTTCGAGAACGACGAGCCAGGCATCACCCGACGCATCAATCACCTGGAAGCGGTGCGCATGGCGCGCGCGATCGACATCCCATGTGTGTTCGACAACCGGCCACGGCCCCGCCCATCCGGTAACGGCCTTTCCCGCGATCTCTGCGGGAGGAGCCGTGAGGAGGCCACGTTCATCAACCCGAACCTCGGCGCCTGCCGCGCCGGATACTCGAACAGAGCGAGGCAAGCGGAAGATTTCCGTGGGAAGCGGATCGGGAAGCGAACCGGGCCATGGCAGCGCAGGATCGCGGTCTGATGTCTGCGCATCGCCCCAGGGCACGAGCACCTCGCGTTCGGCGAGGAACCGCCCTCCCGCGAGCGTTGGCGTGAGAACGCCCTCGTGTCCGAGCGTGGACTGGAGCCTCGTCATGGCGTGGTGCGAACGTTCGTCCGGCCCCTGGCCGATAAGCGTCGGCTGATGGGCTGTGGCGGCATCGACCGCCTCCGGCTCGATGAGTACACGGCTGGCACCGCCGGGGAGGGCGCTTTCTGACGGTGAGAGTTGCGCCTGCACTGGGGCTTTGTGACGGGCCTCGGCCTCGAGCTGCCACCGCACCCGGTCGACGACGCTTGCGGCATCGAAGTGTTCGGGATGCTGCCAGATGCGCTCGCTCCGACCTCCGAGGTCGCTCTCGATTGTGATGCGCACTGCTGTGACGATGAGGCCTTCTGCGGCGGCGGCGTTGCAGAACGCCTCGGCCGTCTGACGCACGGCGAAGGCCACCTGCTCGGCCATGTCCAACGGGGGCTCGAACGCGATCTCGCGGACGATCTCTGTCGGCGGGGGCATCGGGGAAACGTGGCGGGAGTCTGCCCCGGAAGCGAGTGCGCGCAGACGGAGCCCGTGATCGCCAAGACGGTCGTGAACGAGCTCGGGTGAAAGTTGCGTGAAGCCGCCGAGGGTGCGGATACCGAGCCGGGCAAGCAGGAGTGCGATATCACGATCGCCGAGGGCGGTCACGGGAAGCGGGGCGAGAAAATCGGCTGCACCGCCGGGAGGAACGATGGCAATGGGAGGAGAGTCGGCCCGTGTGCCCGCGCTGCGCGCGGCCTGCTCTGCTGTGAAGATCCCGTCGGCGATACCCGCGTGTGCATGGGGGAAGCCGGCGTGCGCGAGCGCGCCGAGCAGAGCTTCCGCTGCGGAGCGTTCGCCCCGATAAAACCGTGCGGGCCCGCGAGCCCGCAGAGCGGCAAGACCCGGGCGCAGCGGCTGTACACCGGGGGAGAGGCGCTCGAGAACCGCGAGGACATCGTGAAAAGACCGAGCATCCCTGCTCTCGTCAGCACGCGCGATGCGGAGGGCAGGGCACGCGGCCTGCGCATCTCTGCGGCGCTGGGCGCGGGAGACTCCGGCGTTGCGGGCGGCCTGGTTGCAGGCAACTACCGTGTTTCCGTGGAACAGGGCGATCGGATCACTGTCTTCCGGACGGTCAGCGGCTCCGATCTCACGTGCTGTGGAACGCAGATACGCCACGATGGGCCAATCGGGAATCCACACGGTGATCACTCGCACCGGGGGTGCTGACGGGTTCGTGAGCGCGGAGACGCCCTCGCGAACCGCGTTCATGCTCCGACCGCCCGCAGTCGCGGACGCTCCATGTGTGCGTGGGCGGCGGACTCCAGTTGGCCCGATGGGCCGGGGAGGAGGACGCGAACAGAGCGCTCGTGCGGAATTCCCCGTCCGCCAGCAGCGATCGTGACGGCCCGCGAGGCGATAACGCCGTGGCCGTTGTCGACGCCCTTCCACTCCGGATCACGCATTGTGAGAAACGCATCGGCCCCCGGCCAGGGGCCGCACACGAGCAACGTGCCACCGCGATCGCGAAGGCGGGCATCGAGGCGAGCGACCTCACCGGGCATGACGCGACCCTGCGGACGTACGGCGACAACAGGGAAGACCTCGGCCGCATGATCGGCTGCCTGCATCCAGCGCTCTCCGGGATGAGGAACGAACACGAGGCGTGAGAGATCTGCCCCGTGAGCCTCGGCGGCGGCGGCGGAGAGATGAGGAAGGCCGATTGCCGCGCACCATGCGCCCTCGGAAGAGGGGGCGCCGAGAAGCGCGAGCAGAAGGCTGGCGGAATCCGGCAGGGCATACGCGGCGCCGGGGCGCAACCCGCCGTGCGGGAACAGGGGGCTGATAGCAGAGGGAACCGGCAGCGCATCGACCGTGGCCGTGCGCCGCTGCATCTGCCCGATCTGCGCGCGGAGCTGCGTGACCTGGGAGATCTGTTCCGCCCGTTGGGCGGCTTGAACGACAGCCATTCCCACACCTCCAGAATAGAACGTATGTTCGATACTAACAATGAGTATTCGAACACTATTCCGAACCCCTGACAAACAAGCGGGGCGGAGCGGGGCTTCGTGAACGGGCGTGCGCTACAGCAGGTTGACCTTCTCCAGGCGCTGAGCAAGACCAGCGCCGTCATGCGCCGTCACCCAGGGCACACCGGCGGCCGAGTGGTCGTCAACGTATTGCCGACCACCGGCAAGAACTGCCTCCGTGGCGGTCAGGCGGCGAATCGCCACACCAGCGACAGCATCAGGGTGCTCGGACGTAAAGGTCGTATAGATCTCATCGTCGTGCTGGCCATCGTCACCGATCAGCAGCCACTGAACGTGGGGGAACTCCTCGGCGAGGCGCCGAAGGTTCGTTTCCTTGTGTTCACGGCCGCTGCGGAACCAGCGGTCGTGCGTCGGGCCCCAGTCGGTGAGCAGCATCGACCCGCGCGGGAAGAGGTTGCGGTGAAGAAAGCGGGTCAGCGTCGGTGCGACATTCCACGCCCCCGTCGACAGGTAGATCATGGGCGTTCCTGGGGTGCGCTTGGCAAGGCGCTCAAGCAGAACGGCCATGCCCGGAACCGGCTGCCTGGCGTGTTCGTTGACGACGAAGGAATTCCACGCGGCCAGCAAGGGGCGGGGCAGAGCCGTGACCATGACGGTGTCGTCCACATCACAGACGATGCCGAAGCGCACATCGGGATCGACAACGAAAACGGAAGCCTCGGCGGGCTCGCCGTTTTCAACGGACATCTGAAAGGTCTGCCATCCCGGGGCGAGATCAGCAGGAAGAACGGCGTCAATGACCCCGCCGCGATCGGCGGCGACCTCATGTGTGCGTCCAGCGATCGTGACGGTGACGGTCGAGAACGCAACCGGAATTCCGAGAAATGCCCGCCATCCGCGCACACCCGCATCGCGTCCGCGTTTTGTGGACAGAGGGGGAAGGATGAGGACACGTCCGACAACGCGAATCCAGCCGTCCCCGCCGTATCCGGGGAAGGGGACAACGCGGGGGGCGCGTCCTGTGCGGCGGGCAACACGCTCGCGCCATCCATGGAAGCGGCGTTCGAGTCGGGCTACCCAGTGGATTCTTTTACGCGTCGCGAGGGGAGGGCGTTGGGGCACCCGCTCAGTCTTTCATGTGGCGCGCCTCGCGCCACTGCAGGAGCTTCTTGCCGGCAAACAAAAGAAGAAGGCCCGCCACGATGATTCCCACGAAAACGTACCCCGCGTAATGGGCGCTGGAGCCGAGCTCACGGTACGTGCCAGCTGCCGAGGCAGAGATGGTGATGTAGATGCCGGACCACAAAACACAGGCAGGGATCGTCCAGGCGAGGAAGCGGCGGTATGAGTACTTCGACATGCCAACGATCATCGGCACGAGCGAGTGCATAACGGGAAGGAACCTCGAGAGGAAGATCGCGATCCCCCCGCGGCGCTCAAAGTAGTTCTCGGCGCGCTGCCAGTTTTTTTCACCGATCCATCGGCCAACGCGAGAGGCGCGGAAGTGCGGCCCCACCCACCAGCCGATCGCATACCCGATGCTCTCGCCGACGAGAGCGCCGAGAACGACGAAAAGACCGAGAATGACGCCCTCGAGAACCGAGGTCACGCCCATGGCGCTCACGATGACGATCGTGTCACCCGGAACGATAAGCCCGATGAGCACGCTGGTCTCGAGGGCGATTGCCACCGACGCGATAAGGATGCGTAACCAGGGTGCAACGCCCTCCACGAAATCGAGAATCGCCGTCAGGACATCGTTGAGCACGGCGACACCATACCGGGGCAACCTATCGGCGTCGTCCATTCCACGTGGAGGCGCGCGCGCCGACCCCGCGCTAACCTGGTATCTCCCAGTTTTTCGCGCGCGAGGGACAACGCGCGCCGTTCACTATGCGATTGGCTCCTACAGACGTGTCACAGACCAGCTCTCCCGAGATCTCCGCACACGAGACGATCGATGTGCACGCCATCCAGGCCAAATGGCAGGCGCACTGGGAGCAGAAGAGCACCTTCTCCGCCGGCGACGAGCGCGATACGCGTCCGCGCAAGTACGTTCTGCCGATGTTCCCGTACCCCTCCGGTGATCTGCACATGGGTCACGCGGAGAACTATCTCTACAGCGACATCATTGCGCGCTTCTGGCGCCACCGCGGGTACAACGTTCTGCACCCCGTTGGCTGGGATTCTTTTGGCCTTCCCGCTGAGAATGCCGCGATCAAGCGTGGCGCCGATCCGCGTGAGTGGACATACGACAACATCGCCCAGCAGCGAGACAGCCTGAAGAAGTACGGCGTTTCGTTCGACTGGTCGCGCGTTCTGCACACCTCCGATCCCGAGTACTACCGCTGGAACCAGTGGCTGTTCCAGCAGATGTACGATCGCGGCCTCGTATACCGCAAGGACGGCTACGTCAACTGGGATCCGGTAGACCAGACCGTTCTTGCAAACGAGCAGGTTCTTCCTGACGGCACATCGGAGCGCTCTGGCGCGGTCGTGGTGAAGAAGAAGCTCACGCAGTGGTATTTCAAGATCACCGATTACGCCGACCGGTTGCTGGACGATCTGAACCAGCTCGAGGGTGCATGGCCGAACAAGGTGCTGCAGATGCAGCGCAATTGGATCGGCCGTTCTGTTGGCGCCGATGTCGACTTCGAGATCGAGGGCCGTGACGAGAAGGTCACGGTGTTCACAACGCGCCCCGACACGCTGTACGGCGCAACTTTCATGGTTGTCGCGCCCGACAGCGATCTGGCATCCGAGCTGGTCTCGACAGCCGATGCCGAGACGCAGCAGCGTTTCCAGGAATATCTGGTGAAGACGCAGAAGCAGACGGAAATCGAGCGGCAGGACGCCTCCCGCGAGAAGACCGGCGTTCCGCTGGGGCGCTACGCGATCAATCCCGTCAGCGGCGAGCGCCTGCCGATTTGGGCGGCTGACTACGTTTTGGCTGATTACGGACACGGCGCCGTCATGGCCGTGCCCGCTCACGACCAGCGTGACCTCGACTTCGCGATCGCATTCGACCTGCCTGTGCGCATCGTTGTCGATACGACGGCACCGATTACGGGCGCTATCCCGGTGATCGAGACCGACGATGACGGCAACCTCATCGAGCCGGATCCGCTCCCCAGCCCCGTCGAAACCGGAGTGGCACTTCCGGGCGAGGGGCGGATGATCAACTCGGGCGAGCTCAACGGCATGTCCAAGCGCAACGCGATCGCCAAGACGATCGAGATCCTTGAGGCGAGGGGGACGGGGCGTGCAGCCAAGCAGTACCGTCTGCGCGACTGGCTGATTTCGCGCCAGCGTTTCTGGGGAACGCCCATTCCGATGGTGCACACCGAGGACGGCCGGATTGAAAAGGTTCCGGACGCTGAGCTGCCCGTGCGTCTTCCCCAGGCGAAAGACCTCGATCTTAAGCCCAAGGGATCGTCGCCGCTGGGC
This sequence comes from Microbacterium amylolyticum, assembly GCF_011046975.1. Lineage (NCBI taxonomy): Bacteria > Bacillati > Actinomycetota > Actinomycetes > Micrococcales > Microbacteriaceae > Microbacterium > Microbacterium amylolyticum. The sequence continues at coordinate 329,401 of NZ_CP049253.1, forward strand.
GCTGCGACCGAGTGGGTCGAGACAACCGATCCCGTCACGGGTGAGCGCGCGTTGCGCGACCCCGACACGATGGATACGTTTGTCGACAGCTCCTGGTACTACATGCGGTTCCTGTCGCCGGGCAACACAGAGCGCGCCTTCGATCCGAAGGACGCGCAACGGTGGGCTCCCGTTGATACCTATGTCGGTGGCGTTGAGCACGCGATTTTGCACCTGCTGTATGCGCGTTTCATCACCAAGGTGCTCTTCGACCTCGGTCATGTCGACTTCACCGAGCCGTTCTCGGCGCTGATCAACCAGGGCATGGTCATCCTGGACGGCGCGAAGATGTCGAAGTCGAAGGGCAACCTTGTTCTGTTCAGCGATGAGCTCGCGGCGCACGGAGCCGACGCTCTGCGCGTTGCGCTGGCCTTCGCCGGTCCCGTTGAGGACGATAAGGACTGGAAGGACGTTTCGACGGCCGGTGCGACGAAGTTCCTCGCCCGCGCTCTGCGTGTTTCGCGCGAGGTCTCGAGCGAACCGGGCGTGAAGTGGGCCGATGGCGACCAGGGCCTGCGCCGCGTGACGCACCGCCTGCTGGCCGATGCGCCGGGGCTCGTCGAACAGACGAAGTTCAACGTTGTTGTCGCGCGTCTCATGGAGCTGGTCAACGCCATCCGCAAGACGATCGATCAGGGCCCCGGAACCGGCGATCCCGCCGTTCGTGAGGCCGTGGAAACAACGGCGATGCTCCTCGACCTGTTCGCTCCGCACACGGCAGAAGAGATGTGGGAGCAGCTCGGCTATGAGGGCTCCATTAGCCAGCAGACATGGCGCGACGCCGACCCGACCCTCCTGGTGGAAGAAGACGTGACGGCCGTTGTTCAGGTCAACGGAAAGGTGCGCGCTCAGCTTCAGGTGTCCGCGAAGATCGACACCGCGACGCTCGAAAAGCTGGCCCGCGAGGACGAGCGGGTTGTGCGTTCGATCGGCGATCAGCAGATCGTGAAGGCGATCGTTCGCGCGCCGAAGATCGTCAGCCTCGTCGTCAAGTAGGTCGTTCACAGCCGAACATCGGCGATGTTATCTGAGGGCCGCGCGTTCTGAACGAACGCGCGGCCCTCAGCGTCTCTAGCGTCGTGCGCATGGGCGAACACGAAGCGGGGCAGGCGGCGTCTGCGCGCCTGCGGGTAGGGGTCGGAGCGGCGATCGTGCTGCTCCTGGTCGGAATGGGCGTCACGGTGGCCATTGGGGCGTGGCGAGCCACCGCGACCCCGGCAGAAACGATCGCGGAGACACCGCTCACGTTCGCCACACCCGCGCCGGATCCTCTCGGTGACGACGAGGTCTACGTCCATGTTTCCGGGGCGGTGATGGAGCCGGGGCTATACGTTCTCGCAGAAGGCGACCGTGTGGTCGATGCGATCGCTGCTGCCGGAGGGCTGGCAGAGGTAGCGGCGCACGCGGGAGTGAACCTCGCGCGCGTTCTCGTCGATGGTGAGCTCCTGCATGTTCCCGCTGAGGGGGAACAGCTGCCGCCGGCCGAGGCCGTTTCTGGCGATGCGGCGGGCTCCCGAGCTGCTATCGACCTCAACTCTGCGGATGCCGGTGCCCTCGAAACACTTCCTGGAGTTGGGCCCGCGCTGGCGGAGCGGATCATCGCCTGGCGCACGGCGGAGGGCCGGTTCGAATCCGTCGACGACCTGCTGATGGTGTCAGGAATCGGGCCGAAAGTGCTTGAAGGGCTGCGCGAGCGGGCCCGTGTATGAGAGCGCGCGATCTGCGGATGCTCCCCGTTGTCGTTTCCTGCGCCGCAATTGCTTTGATCAGCGTCCTTCTCCCGAACATCTCCGGATTTATCGCCGTTGCCTGCTGGACGGCGTCGCTGGCAGCGGTCGGCGTCGCACTGAGGGCGCGCAGATCCCATGGCGCAGCTCTCATCGCAGTGGCCTGTGTGGCCGGAGCAGTGGCGGCCAGCCATGTGGCCCTTGCCGAACCCGGTCGCGTTGCGGCGGCCGAGTACCTGGGTGACCGTGTGACAGACCACGTGGTTCGCGTGGACAGCAAGGTCGAACCGGGCGGCGGGATGCTGTGGTTCACGGGGGACATTGACACACCCGGAGGCGTCGTCCCCGTGCGCGTCACGTGGCGAACGGACTCCGCCGCGTCCGACGGCCTCGACCTCGGCGCCGTTGTGCGGGTAACGGGCCGTGTCGATGCGACGGGCCGTGGTGACGGGGCGGTTGTCGCCCTTCGCGCAACACACATCGAGGTGGCGGAACCCCCTCCGCACCTCTTTGCCGCGTCGACATCGCTTCGCCGCGGATTCGTCAACGACGTGGTTGCGGGGCTTCCCGACCCGGCAGCGGGCCTTTTGCCGGGGTTGTCCGTGGGGGAGACGAGCGGCGTCAGCGAGGACATGCACGAGGCGATGATTATCTCCTCGCTTAGCCACCTGACGGCCGTATCCGGCAGTAACTGCGCGCTCGTGGTGGGCATTGCCTTTGCGATCTGCGCGGCTGTGGGAGCCAGACGATGGGTGCGCGTTGTCGTCGCCCTCGGGGCGCTCGTATTCTTCGTCGTCATCGTGACGCCGGAAGAGAGTGTGCTGCGGGCGGCGACAATGGCGGCCGTTGCGATGCTCGCCCTCCTCCTCGGGCGAGCGGGCGCGGGAGTTGCGGTGTTGTCTGTGGCCATCACCGTGTTGATCTGCTCCGATCCCTGGCTAGCCGCGTCCTACCCGTTTCTGCTGTCGTCTGTCGCTACGGCGGCGCTTCTCCTTCTCGCGGAACCCCTGGCGAGCGGGCTGCGCCGGTGGATGCCACGCGCCCTTGCTTTGGGGATCGCCGTTCCGCTCGCCGCGCAGCTGGCGTGTCAGCCCATCGTTCTGCTTTTCGCCCCGGAGGTTCCTCTTCTAAGCGTTCCGGCGAACATGATCGCTGCTCCCGCGGCGCCCATCGCGACGGTGCTGGGTTTCCTCGCGTGCATCACACAACCGATTCCTGTTTTCTCCTACGGCGTCGCCGCCATCGCCTGGTTGCCATCGGCCTGGATCGCTCACACTGCGCTGACCTTTTCGAGCCTTCCGATGGCGTCTGTCGACGGAAGCGTTGGATGGTGGGGGTTCTCGGCTCTTGTGTTGATCGGTGCGCTGACAACGATCGCGATCATTCCTCTTCGCCGCGGGCGTCTATCGCGTCTCGTTCGCGCCGTCTCGTCAGGCGCCCTGGCTCTCATCATTGGTGTGATGGCGGGCAAGGTCGCTCTCGAGTCCGTTGTTGCGCCGCTGACGACCCCACGTGACTGGGCGATTGCGCTCTGCGACGTCGGACAGGGCGATGCGATCGTCGTGCGCTCGGCCGGCAGAGTCGCTCTCATCGACACCGGACCTGAGCCCGAGGCTCTCAGCACGTGTTTTGCAAAACTCGGTGTCGATCACGTCGATATTGCCTTTCTCACCCATTTCGATCATGACCATGTCGGGGCAGTCGAGGTCATCGCCGGTCGTGTTGACACCGTTGTGTATGGGCCGACGGATGATGACGCCGATGTCCCGTCACTCGACGTTCTCGGTGCGGGCGAGGTGAGGGAAGGGGAAGCGGGGATGGCGGGAACCCTGGGCGATGCGGTGTGGCGCATCGTGTGGCCACGAAACGGCGGCACGGGTTTCGACGCGGGAAACGCCACCAGCCTCGTGATCGACATCGGCGGTGGCGAGGTGCCCCGCACGCTCCTGCTCGGCGATCTCGGTGAGGCGCCGCAACGCGTGCTCGCCGGAGCGGGCGCGGTGGCCGGCCCCTATGACGTTGTGAAGGTGGCGCACCACGGATCGCGCGACCAGCTTGACGCGCTCTACGAGACCATCTCAGCGCCCATTTCCCTCATCGGCGTGGGGGAGAACTCGTATGGACATCCGCACCCCGATGTTCTGGAGATGCTCGCCCGCACGGGGACGCTCATCGGCCGAAGCGACGAGGACGGCCTCGTGCTCGTCGCGATCATCGACGACGGGCTTTCGCTGTGGCGGGAGCACGGATGAATCGCAGAGGTCGCCGGTACGCTGGAAGAATGGCCGCACCGCGTCGATCGACACCGAAAAAGACCGCGATTGCGCAGCTTCCCTGGCGAAACCCGAAGCCAGCGCCGATCGTTCTCATCTCCGGCCCCGAAGAAGTCTGCGCCGAGCGGGCGACCTCGTCGATTCGCGCGCAGCTGCGCGACCAGGACCCCGCTCTCGAAGTCACCGACATTCGAGCCGATGACTACACCGCCGGCTCGCTTCTCGCGGTCACCTCACCGTCGTTGTTCGGCGAGCCACGGCTCGTGCGCGTCGGTGGCGTCGAGAAATGCTCTGACGCATTTCTGCAGGAAGCGCTCGCCTATGTCGCCGCTCCACAAGACGGCGCGACCGTGGTGTTGCGTCATACCGGAGCCAGCGTTCGCGGCAAAAAGCTCCTCGACGCCATCCGATCAGGAACAGGCGGCGGTGTGGAGGTGGCGTGCCAGGCCATCAAGTACGACCGTGATCGCGAGCAATTCGCAGCCGGAGAATTCCAGCACGCGGGCCGTCGCATCAGCCCGCGTGCGCTGGGCACACTCGTTCAGGCCTTTTCCGGCGATCTTGCCGAGCTCGCCGCGGCCTGTCAGCAGCTCATCCAAGACATCGATGGCGACATCGATGAGAAGATCATCGACCGCTACTACGGCGGCCGCGTCGAAGCAACGGCATTCGACGTCGCCGACCATGCGATCGCCGGCGACTATGGACCAGCGCTCATTTCGTTGCGCAACGCGCTCGACTCCGGGGCAGACCCCGTGCCCCTCGTGGCCGCGTTCGCGATGAAGCTACGCACGATGGCGAAGGTGGCCGGACAGCGCGGGTCGTCACGGCAGATTGCGCAAGAGCTGAAGATGACCGATTGGCAGGTGGATCGTGCACGCCGCGACCTGCAGGCCGGATGGAGCGAGAAATCGCTCGGGCTCGCTATTCAGTCGGTCGCGCGGGCTGACTCAGAAGTCAAGGGCGCGTCGCGCGATCCATTGTTCGCACTCGAGCGTATGGTCACCGTTGTCTCCACGCGTGCCCCTTACGGGGCGCCGTCCTGAACTGATAGCGCGGAAACAGGCCACCGTTTCTGTCCCACCCTGATCGGGTGCACCGCCACCGTCCGTGAACGACGAAGGCCCACCCCAAAAAGGGGTGGGCCTTCGCAGAAAAACGTCGCTCAGAGAGCGGCGATCTTAGCAGCGAGAGCCGACTTGCGGTTCGCCGCCTGGTTCTTGTGAATCACGAGCTTGCCCGCAGCCTTGTCGAGCTTCTTGGACGCCTTGGCGAACGCCTTCTCGGCGGCCTCCTTGTCGCCGGCTGCGATAGCCTCGCGCGTCGCACGGACGAGCGTCTTGAGCTCGCTCTTGACGATGCGGTTGCGCTCGCGAGCCTTCTCGTTGGTCTTGATGCGCTTGATCTGCGACTTGATGTTTGCCACTTTGGGAAACTTTCGTTCAGGTGTGCTTCGGATGATGTCGTCGAGCAGTAGAGGGGCTGCCGTCGACAAGTGCGGGTGTGGGAACCCGCTGCAAGCCAAAGACCAATACTAGCAGGCCGGCGGCGAGAAACATGAGAGCGCGGATCGTGTCACCGTGCGAGCCATCCCACGTCTTCAACCGGTTGGACGCCGAACAGGTCGAGGCCGGTGTAGGGCTCAGGCGTGAGATTGGCGAGCCCCGTCCTCACTGTCCAGATTTCGGGCCCGGAGTACAGGGGGAGAAGCCCCCAGGTCTCCGCCATGATCTCCGCTTCTAACTCGATGCCCGTGGCCGTCTGCAGGGCCTCTGTCGGAAGGGAGAGAACGTCGGAGATGCGCTCATCAATATCGGCAGACCCGGTTCCCGTGAGATTCAGTGTGCTCTCGGAACAGTAGAGCTGGCAGATCCAGGCGACGCCATAGGGATCGCTCGACGTGAACGCCAGAATGATCGCGTCCCAGTCCTTCGCCGCGAAGGTCGTCGACAATTCGTCCTGACGTCGCTGATCGATGACGACCTCGACACCGACGCCCGCCAGCTGGCGCTGCAGCATGCGCGCACGGTTTTCGATCGACGGGTCGCTTCCGAAAATCGGAAGCCGCAAAGACAAGCGTTCGTTGTCTCGGTACCGGTAGCCGTCCGACCCCAGAAGCCATCCGGCCTCGTGCAGTGTTGTTGCGGCCGTGAGGATGTCGTGGCGCCACCCGGAGGCGGAGAGCGAGTCCTCATAGCCCTCCTGGAACGGATAGAGGATGAACGATCCCGGTGTTTCCTCCGCGAAGTTCAGCCCCTCCCACACCGTCTGTGCGATCGCGTTGCGATCAACGGTGTGCATGATTGCTCTGCGCACAGCGAGATCCGAGAGAGCGGTGTGATCGGAATTGAGCTGCAGCAGCGTAGTCTCCACGCGCTGCGCCCGATACGTCGTGACGTCGTCCATGTCGGCGACCTGCGCGAGGCTGTCTGCTGACCCCGTTCGCACGGCATCGAGTTCGCCCCCACGGAAGGCGTTCAACGCGGCGACAGCGTCCATCCGCTGGAACGTGATCGCATCGAGCAGGGGTTCGTTGCCCCACCACTTCTCATTCGGAACGAGAGTGATCGCGTCCGTGCTGGAGGAAGAGATCGTGTACGGGCCCGCTCCCCATTCCGGGTGTGGTTCCCCGTCGTACGCCGTATTGAATGCCTCAGCGGAATTCACATCCGGGTGCAGGATGTCCCAGAACATGCCGCCCACCCACGGGTACTCGTCCTCGAACGTCACGACGGCCGTGCGGGGCGTCGGGCCCTGCTCAACGGACTCGATTTTGGCGTAGCCATCGGTTGTGCGCGCCCGGAACGCATCGTCGCGTCCCGATTGCGCGATCCACGTGAGCCGAATTGATTCCCACGTCATCGGCGTGCCGTCATTCCATGCGGCCTGGTCCTGAAACGTGATCCTGAGCTCGCGCTTGCCGTCGACAATGCTGTTTGTCCACTCGGACAAATAAGCGGGATTGGCGTATGCCTCGCCATCGGGCGTCATGAGGATGAGCTGTGGGCTGAACCAGTTCCAGATGCGGCTCGTATCACCCGTCGCCTCGGCGTGCAGCGGGTTCAGCTGCGGGGGGATCTCCTCAACGGGCCAGACCACTTCACCACCGCGCTGCAACCGTGAGCGGTCAACAGGGTTGTAGTCGGCGCCGCTCACGGTGGCTGTCTCGAGCGGGAGCGCATCATCCGCTGGGGAACAACCCGCGGCGACGAGGAGGAACGCCACGAGCGCGGCGATGTGGGGCATAGTCCTCACCGGTGGGGACTCCTCTCGAGCGGGGTTTCCCCGATCTTGCCGCCGATCGCTGGGCATCTGGTGCACGGCACGAGGTGCGACACGCCGGTCACTGGTGACTTACGCCAAATTTGTCTCACTGTTCCCCGTTCTTCATTGTGAACAAGCTACATTCACACCTGCGCATCACCACGGTTCGATAACGGGATATCGCCCGGTAACACACAGGGAACATGCCGTGTGCAAGACTCCGATGTCGTGTGTGGGACTACCAGAGAACCTGGCCGCCGTACCCAGCAACAGCACCCTTACGGGCGCGAACCGCGCACGTGAGGATATCGGCGATCCCGACACCCCAACACAAAAGGAGCACCCATTATGCGTATGAGGCGCATCACAGCAGCAGTCGCGGCTTCGGCCGCAGCAGCTCTCGTCTTCTCGGCGTGCGCGCCGCCCGAGGCGGGCACCGACGGCGACAACGGTTCGGAAGGCGGCGGGAGCACCGTCTCGCAGTCGATCTCGTTGACGCGCGGAGCAGTTGAATTCGCCGGTTACAACGGCCGAATTCCCTCCACCTACAACACCTACAACTCGGTCATTCTCGACCAGGTGCTCATCGGGTTCTCGTACTTCGGCCCTGAGGGTGAGATCGAGATGAACACTGACCTGGGCTCCTATGAGCTCGTCAGCGACGACCCGATGGTCATCGAGTACACGATCAACGACAACGCCGTCTGGTCTGACGGCACGCCGATCACGGTGGCTGACTCGGTCCTGGCATGGGGCACACAGAACCCGAACCTCGAGCTCGATGGAGAGCCGCTGTTCAACTCGGTGTCGGTGGGTCTCGGTGACGAAGTTCCTGCTGGACCTCAGGGTGATGTCGACGGCAAGAGCTTCACGGTGGAGTACGCCGACCCGAACCCCGACTGGCGCCTGCAGACGTGGCTCAGCGAGCCCGCGCACATCGTTGCGGAGCAGGCGGGCATGTCGACGACCGAGCTCGCCGAAGCGATTCTCGCTGGCGACAGCGACGCGATTGCCGACGCCGCAGAGTTCTGGAACACCGGGTGGAACTCGGCAACGGGAACACTCCCCGATGCTGAGCTGATCCCCGCGTCCGGCCCCTACACCATCACGTCGTGGGCAGCAGGCGAGTCCGTCACGCTGACCGCCAACGAGAGCTACTACGGTTCAGACTTCGGCCCCCAGAACGATGAGCTCATCGTGCGATTCGTCGCCGATGACGCAATGCCTCAGGCGCTGGACAACGGTGACGTCAACGTGATCGGCCCGCAGCCGACCGTCGACACGCTTGCTCAGCTGAGCGCAATGGACGGCGTCACCACCTACCAGCGCGACACGCTCACATGGGAACACCTCGACTTCAACTTCATCGACGGTGGGCTCTTCGCAGACGACCTGGAGCTGCGCGAGGCATTCGCCCTCTGCGTTCCGCGCCAGCAGATCATCGACACCCTGATCGCACCGATCAACCCCGATGCTCAGGTCATGAACGCCCGCGAGGTCTTCCCCTTCCAGGACGACTACGCAGAGGTCACCGACTTCTCGTATGACGGCCGCTACGACGAGGTCGACATCGACGCGTCCGCAGCGCTGCTCGACGCGTCCGGCGCCGACAACCTGGACGTTCGCATCGGCTACCAGGCACCGAACCCCCGCCGCAGCGAGCAGGTCGAGCTGATCAAGGCGTCCTGTGACCAGGCCGGCTTCAACATCATCGACGGCGGAAGCGAAGAGTTCTTCGCTGAGGGCGGCGTGATGGACCGCGGTGACTATGAGGTCGCGCTGTTCGCCTGGGCCGGATCGGGCCAGATCACCTCGGGTGAGAACATCTACGCCACGGGCAAGCCGCAGAACTTCGGCAAGTACTCCAACGAAACGGTGGACGAAGCCTGGTCGAAGCTGATCGTGTCGCTCGACGAGGACGTTCAGCTCGAGCAGACGAAGATCATCGAGAAGGAGCTGTGGGACTCGCTGCACGGAATTCCGCTCTTCGCGCACCCCGGCGTTGACGCCGCGGCAAGCGACATCGAGAACGTCATTCCGACGGCAACCCAGGGCGGCATCAGCTGGAACGCATACGCCTGGCACCGCGCCGAGTAATTCGGCCCTGACCAAGCTGGGTAACTGAGTGTGTGGCTCGGCTCCGCGAGGAGCCGGGCCACACACTCGCACCCGCGTCGTTTCCGCTCAGAGGTAACACACGTGCTCACATTTATCGTGAGGAGATTGATCGCCGCCGTCGGCATCATGCTGGCGTCGTCTCTCCTCGTATTTGTTCTCGCCATCAATGCTGGCGACCCGCTCTTCGATCTTCGTGAGAGCAATGACCCGAACCGCGACACGCTGATCGAACAGCGCGTCGCCATGCTCAACCTGGACCTGCCCTGGTACCAGCGCTACTTCCTCTGGCTTCGAGGTGTGTCCGGCTGCGTCATCGGCCAGTGCGACCTCGGCCAGAACCGCGTGGGACAGGAAGTCACCCACGTTCTCGGCGCGGCCGCATCATCGACGCTGCGGCTCGTCGTGCTCGCAACCTTCATCGCGATCGTTGTCGGCATCGCGATCGGTATTCTGACGGCCGTCCGTCAGTACTCGGGGCTGGACTACACCGTCTCGTTCCTGACGTTCCTGTTCTTCTCGCTCCCCGTGTTCTGGGCCGCCGTTCTCCTGAAGGAGTACCTGGCGATCGGATACAACAACTGGATGCGAGATCCGTCGTTCTCACCCCTTCAAGTCGGTGTGATCGCGGTGATCGCGGGGTTCCTGATGCAGGTAATCCTCGCAGGATCACTCAGACGGAGGGCCGCCACATTCGCTGTCACCACGGTGTTCTTCGCCGTGGCGCTCCCCGTTCTCGTCGCAATCGATGCCTTCCGGAACCCGCAGCTGGGCTGGGTCGGCGTTGCCGCGCTGACGTTCGCCGTTGCTGTGCTGTCGACAACCATGACGGTGGGACTGCGCGCGAAGCAGGTTCTGCTCCCGGCACTCATCTCCGCAGCGCTCGTGAGCATCTTGCAGATCGCCCTGTTCAACGTGTTCGTGTACTACATGAACTGGATGATCATGCTGATCGGGCTGATCTTCGCCGTTGTCATTCCCTGGGGTATCGGCCACTTCCTTGGCGGCCGATACCGGACGATTGCCATTGGCGTCTCGATCACCACATCGGTTATAGGAGCCGCGCTGACCGTCATCGACCATGTTCTACGCAACTGGTCCAGCTTCCTCGGCATGAAGCCTCGTCCGATCGCGACCATCGGTTCTCACACGCCGAACTTCTCCGGAAACTTCTGGCAAGTGGCGCTCGACCACGGCACCCAGCTGATGCTGCCGACGTTGCTGCTGACCTTGATCTCGTTGGCGTCCTACAGCCGCTACACGCGGACATCGATGCTCGAGGTCAACCGTCAGGATTACATCCGCACGGCACGCGCCAAGGGTGCTCCCGAGCGCATCGTGATTTTCCGTCACGCCTTCCGCAACGCCCTCATTCCCATCACGACGATTGCGGCTTTTGACTTCGCCAGCCTCATCGGCGGCGCCGTGGTCACCGAGCAGGTCTTCGGGTGGAAGGGCATGGGCGAGATGTTCGCAACGGGCATCCATCTGGCCGATCCGAACCCGATCATGGCCTTCTTCCTCGTGACGGGGCTTGCGGCGATCATCTTCAACATGCTGGCGGATATTTTCTACGCCGTCCTGGACCCGAGGATCAGGGTATGAGTACCGACAACAACGGAACCGACAAGTCCGTGTCGACGAACACCACGTCAACGGACGTCTTTGACCTGGCAGAGGCAGAAGACGCCGCGCTGCGAAAGGGAGCCCCCTCGCGGTCGCAGGGCCAACTGATTATTCGGCGCTTCCTTCGTCACAAGCCAGCGATGATCTCCCTGGTGGTGCTCGTCGGAATCACGATTCTTGCCATCACCTCGGTGGGCATCGGATCCATCCCGGGATGGTGGGACAAGGACTACCGGGCGACAGGCCCGGTTATCAACGGCGGCGCTCCGACTCTGAGCCTGATTCCCACCTGGCTCGGCGGTGAAGGCATCCGTATCGGCGAACATCCCTTCGGCCAGAACACAACGGGCCGTGACTATTTCGCACTCGTCATGGTGGGCGCACAGCGTTCCCTGACGATCGCATTCGTCGTGGGCATTGTCGCGACCACAATCGGGGCTGTACTCGGTGCGGTTGCCGGTTACTTCCGTGGCTGGGTCGACTCCGTCATCATGCGAATGACCGACGTCGTCATCGTCGTACCTCTGCTGCTGCTGGCCGCGCTTGTCGGCCAGATGGCGAGTCAGCAAGAGGGCGTTTTGATGCTCGCGCTTTTGCTCGGTCTCCTCACCTGGACCGGTCTTGCCCGACTCGTTCGTGGTGAAGTCCTGTCGCTGCGCGAGCGCGAGTTCGTCGGTGCCGCCCAGTCGATGGGTGCGGGACCACTGCGGATTATCTTCCGCCACCTGCTGCCGAACACGGTCGGTGTCATTGTTGTGAACGCAACGTTCTCGATCGCCGCGGCCATCCTCCTCGAAAGCACGCTGAGCTTCCTGGGATTTGGTGTTCAGGCTCCGGAAACGTCGCTGGGTCTTCTGATCTCGCAGTACCAGGGCGCCTTTACGAACCGGCCATGGCTGTTCTGGTTCCCCGGCATGGTGATCCTTGCCGTCGCCCTCAGCATCAACTTCATCGGCGACGGGCTACGCGATGCGTTTGATCCTCGCCAGACCCGCAAGCTCCGCCTCACCTGGCGGGAGCGTCTGCAGCGCGCCAAGGAGGTCACCGCATGAGTGTGGAACAGAAGGACCTGGCGCTGAGTTTCCAGGATCTCGACGTGAAGTTCCACGTCGAGAGTGGGCTCGTTCACGCCGTCAAGGGGCTGTCTCTCGAGGTCGGGCGCGGCGAAGTCGTAGCGCTCGTTGGCGAGTCAGGATCGGGCAAGTCCGTGACGTCGACGACCGCGATGGGATTGCTCCCGGACAATGCCGTCGTCACGGGTGAGGTGCGCGTTGGCGGCACCAACGTGGTTGGGCTGGACTCCGAGAAGGTGCGGAAGATGCGCGCGACGGAGGTCGCGATGATCTTCCAGGAGCCCATGACGGCCCTAAACCCGGTCCTCACGGTCGAACGCCAGCTCGTCGAGGTGTTCGAACTGCATGACGTGGCGTACGGCGCGGAGGCCAAGGCGAAGGCGCTCGAGATGCTTGAGCTGGTCGGTATTCCTGACGCGGCCAAGCGCATCGCGCAGTATCCGCACCAGTTCTCTGGCGGTCAGCGCCAGCGCATCGTCATTGCCATGGCCATCGCGTTGCAACCTCGCGCGATCATCGCCGACGAACCGACAACAGCGCTCGACGTCACGGTGCAGGCCGAGATTCTCGACCTGCTGAGGAACCTCAAGGATGACCTCGACTCGGGCATCCTCCTCATCACACACAACATGGGCGTCGTCGCCGACCTCGCCGATCGCGTTGCCGTGATGTACCGGGGCCGGATCGTCGAAACGGGCGACGTGAAGGATGTGCTCACCAACCCGCAGCACCCGTACACGCAGAAGCTGCTCGATTCCGTTCCTCGCCTGGAGAACATCCAGGTAACAGGAAACGATGCTCCTCCCGTCACCCAGGCGCTACCGCAGCGCGATCTGGTGCTCGAGGCAAGCGACCTCGCCATTGAGTATCGGATGCGTGGTCGTCGGTTCCGCGCCGTTGAAGACGTCTCGTTCGAGCTTGCCAAAGACGAGATTCTCGGTGTCGTCGGCGAGTCGGGTTCGGGGAAGTCGACCATTGCGAAGGCCGTTCTCGGGCTGATTCCCGTAGCGTCCGGTTCCCTGATGGTGCACGGCAAGGACCTGGCGAAGCTGTCGCGGCGCCAGTCGAAGAAGGTGCGTCGCCATATCGGCGTCGTTTTCCAGGACCCTGCCGCTTCGCTGAACCCGCGTTTCCCGATCGGCGACATCCTGATCGAGCCGATGGTGATTCACAAGGTGGGGGACAAGGCATCGCGTATGGCGCGCGCCGCGGAACTCCTCGATGCGGTGAGGCTCCCGCGGGACGTCGTCAACCGCTATCCGCATGAGCTGTCTGGGGGTCAGCGCCAGCGCATCTCGCTTGCTCGGTCGCTGATGCTCAAGCCGGCTCTGCTGATCGCCGATGAGCCGACGTCTGCGCTCGATGTGTCCGTTCAGGCCGCGGTTCTCGAAATGATCCGCGAATTGCAGGCAGAGTACGCCTTTGCCTGTCTGTTCGTTAGCCACGATCTGGCCGTCGTCGATCACCTCGCCGATCGCGTTCTCGTGATGAAGGATGGTCGCCAGGTGGAGCAGGGATCGTCATCGCGTGTTCTGCACCACCCGCAGGAGGAGTACACCAAGCGCCTTCTGGCAGCGGCTCCCGTTCCGGATCCGGAAGCTCAGCGTGTGCGCCGTGAGGCGCGTCGCCTGCTTCTCGCCCAGGACTGATCAATATTCGACGGCGGCCCCGCACCCTTCCCGGGTGCGGGGCCGCCGTCACGTAGAATGGCCTGAATATGTCGCCCCGCTCCTCTCAGACGCTCGCTCCCGCCGCAACGCCGCCGGAGCGCATCAGAAACTTCTGCATCATTGCGCACATCGACCATGGAAAATCCACCCTGGCCGATCGGATGTTGCAGTACACCGGCGTTGTCGCGGATCGCGAGATGCGCGCGCAGTACCTGGACCGGATGGATATCGAGCGCGAGCGCGGTATCACCGTGAAGAGCCAGGCCGTGCGCATTCCGTGGGAGCTGAACGGCGACACGTTTGCTCTGAACATGATCGACACGCCGGGACACGTCGACTTCAGTTACGAAGTTTCCCGCTCTCTTGCCGCCTGCGAAGGCGCGGTTCTTCTCGTCGACGCCGCGCAGGGCATTGAGGCCCAGACGCTCGCGAATCTGTACCTCGCGCTGGAGAACGACCTCACGATCATCCCGGTCTTGAACAAGATCGATCTGCCGGCGGCCGACCCGGAACGATTCGCGAAGGAGCTTGCCGATCTGATCGGCGGTTCGCCCGACGACGTTCTGCGCGTTTCGGGCAAGACCGGTGCGGGTGTGGAAGATCTTCTCGACCGCATCGTGTCGGACATCCCCGCTCCCGTCGGCGACCCGGATGCTCCCGCGCGTGCGATGATCTTCGACTCGGTGTACGACGCCTACCGCGGCGTCGTCACCTATGTGCGCATGATCGATGGCTCTCTGGCCCCGCGTCAGCGCGTCCAGATGATGTCGACCCGCGCGCAGCACGAGCTTCTCGAGATCGGTGTTTCCAGCCCGGAGCCACACCCGTCGAATGGCCTCGGAGTTGGCGAGGTGGGGTATCTCATCACAGGCGTCAAGGACGTGCGTCAGTCGAAGGTGGGTGATACGGTCACCGACCACCGTAAGCCCGCGGAAACCGCGCTGACGGGTTACGTCGAGCCCAAACCCATGGTGTACTCCGGCCTGTACCCGATTGATGCCAGCGACTACACGTCGCTCCGCGAGGCGCTCGACAAGCTGAAGCTCTCGGACGCGGCTCTTGTCTACGAGCCCGAGACATCGGTAGCGCTCGGCTTCGGGTTCCGTTGCGGATTCCTGGGCCTGTTGCACCTGGAGATCATCACCGAGCGGCTCAGCCGTGAGTTCGATCTGGACCTCATCACCACGGCGCCCAGCGTTGTGTATACGGTGCGTTCGGAGAACGGCGAGGAGATCGTCGTTACGAACCCGAGCGAATACCCGGAAGGCAAGATCGAACAGGTCACAGAACCCATCGTCAAGGCATCGGTTCTGCTGCCCAAGGACTATGTCGGGACGGTGATGGAGCTCTGCCAGAGCCGACGTGGATCGCTGCTGGGCATGGACTACCTGTCGGAGAACCGCGTCGAGCTGAAGTACACGATGCCTCTCGGAGAGATCGTCTTCGACTTCTTCGATCAGCTCAAGAGCCGCACCCAGGGGTACGCCAGCTTCGACTACGAGCCCGCAGGCTCTGAGGCAGCTGACCTGGTCAAGGTGGACATTCTGTTGCAGGGAGACCGCGTTGACGCGTTCAGCGCGATCGTCCACCGCGACAATGCGTACGCCTACGGAACGACGATGACCGAGCGCTTGCGCAAACTCATCCCTCGCCAGCAGTTCGAGGTGCCCATTCAGGCGGCGATCGGTGCGCGCATCATCGCGCGCGAGAACATTCGCGCCATCCGCAAGGACGTTCTTGCCAAGTGCTACGGCGGCGACATTAGCCGTAAGCGCAAGTTGCTTGAGAAGCAGAAAGAGGGCAAGAAGCGGATGAAGATGGTCGGACGCGTCGAGGTTCCGCAGAACGCCTTCATCGCGGCGCTCTCCGGCGACGTCGAGTCCAAGGACAAGTGACCAACAGGTTTCGCACACAGCGACAGTTAGGCTGACAGCATGCGCAGGGCGACCTTCCGAGATCAGACGGTCGACTATGCAGCGGTGGGCGCCTCACAGGCGGCCGATCTGCTGCAGTATCCACCGGAGAAGTCGATCCCCGCAGCCGATCAGTGGCGTATCGGCAGCGGAGAGGAACGTTTCCGTAAGGCCATCGATGACATCCTCTCCTGGCGTGTTCTCACGGGGGCCGGGCTGGAGCTCAGCGATGTGCGACCCGCGGCAGGGCCCGGGTACACGGGGGTGAGTTTTGACGAGGAGGGCAAGCCGATTGCCCCATCGCAGCTCGAAGACAGCCAGCGCTTCACAGAAGACGGGGTTCCCTACGTCGCACCGGGCGCGACAGCGCATGTCGTGGGGCGCGCCAGGGGCAAGCGAACGGATGGCGACTACCGCGTGATCTTTCTCGCTGAGGAGTCGCGTCGCGTCGCGTTCGCCCTGGGAACGGTTGACGCCACGCTCGTCTCGGGCGAGGTGCAGTTCTCCGTTGAGTGGCGTCTGAACGACGAGGTCTGGTTCGAGGTACGCGCTTTCGACATCCCCGTCGCGGCGGCCTATCGAACCTTCCGTCAGCTGGTTCGCCGTCGCCGGCGGGCGCTGAACGCGGCGTATCACCGCGCCGTGTCGCCACTGTTCGCCTAATGGCTGGCGCGCTTCCTCTCGGAGATCCGGCACCGCCTGACGGCAGGCTTCCCACGCACATTCGCACGGATGAACTCACCGACTTCGGCGTGTATCTTCACGTGCCGTTTTGTCGTGTGCGGTGTGGGTACTGCGATTTCAACACGTACACGGCAACAGAACTGCGCGGTACGCGACAAGATCAGTACGCGGATACGGTTCTCCAAGAGATCGCGCTCGCCCGCGTCGTCCTTGCGGAGGCCGGAACACAGCGCCCCGCGAAAACGGTGTTCTTCGGCGGCGGAACCCCGACGCTTCTTCCCGCGGGCGACCTGGTGCGGATGCTGGACGGAGTGCGTGGCGCCTTCGGTCTGGCTGACGACGCAGAGATCACGGTAGAAGCGAACCCCGACACTGTCACCGACCGTGTCGTCGATGAGCTTGCAGCAGCAGGCGTGACCCGACTGTCCGTTGGAATGCAGTCGGCGGTTCCGCACGTTCTCGCCGCGCTCGATCGCACGCACACACCGGCGAACGTCGGCACGGCGGTCGCCGCCGCAAAAAACGCAGGACTCGATGTGTCGGTGGACCTGATCTACGGCGCTCCCGGCGAGTCGATTGACGACTGGCGAGCGTCGCTGGAGGCAGCGCTCGCCTACGCTCCCGACCACATCTCGGCATACGCCCTCATTATCGAAGAGGGAACGAAGTTGCACAGGCAGATCCGCGCGGGGCAGGTTCCGGCTCCCGACGACGATCTGCAGGCCGATATGTACGAGCTTGCTGATGACCTCCTCGCCGGCGGCGGCTATGAGTGGTACG
The DNA here is from genome assembly GCF_011046975.1 of Microbacterium amylolyticum. Lineage (NCBI taxonomy): Bacteria > Bacillati > Actinomycetota > Actinomycetes > Micrococcales > Microbacteriaceae > Microbacterium > Microbacterium amylolyticum. The sequence goes on from NZ_CP049253.1 coordinate 346,565, forward strand.
AAGTCTCGAACTGGTCGCGGGGGAGCGGGCATCGCTCTCGGCATAACCTCGCCTACTGGCGCGGTTTCGATTGGTGGGGATTCGGACCGGGCGCCCACAGCCATATTGGGGGACTGCGCTGGTGGAATGTGAAACATCCTGCGGCCTATGCGCAGCGGCTGTCGCTTGGCGACTCTCCTGCGGCTGGCCGGGAGACGCCGGATGCGCAACAGCGGATCTTGGAGCGGGTGCTTCTCGAAACCCGTATCCGCGAAGGAATGGCTGTTTCTGATCTGCCATCGTCCGATGCGCGGCGGTCGGTTGCCGGACTCGTCGCTGATGGCCTCGTCGATGGCGCTTCCGCAGTGAAAGGACGCGTCGTGCTGACGCGTTCCGGACGCCTCCTGGCTGACGCGGTCGTTCGTGCTCTCACGGTCTAGCGCCGCGTCACGATAACCTCGCTCACAGCGAGCGCGATAGAATTGGCAGTCGACCTCTCCGAGTGCCAGCAGGAAGGAGCGCGCATGGTGACTGATCGAGGGCTTCAGGTTCTGCGCGCCATCGTCCAGGACTACGTTGATACGCACGAGCCCGTTGGCAGCAGGTCCATCGTCGAGCGTCACGCCTTCGGTGTTTCGGCGGCCACGATCCGCAACGATATGGCGATGCTGGAAGATGAAGACCTCATCGCGCAGCCCCACACCTCGTCCGGACGAATTCCCACCGATAAGGGGTACCGGGCATTCGTCGACCATCTTGCCGAGGTCCGTCCGCTCTCGCGTGCGCAACGATCAGCAATTTCGACCTTCCTGGCTGACCCCGCGGATCTTGATGACCTGCTGGCGCGTACCGTCCGGCTGCTGACGCAGATCACCGGACAGGTTGCGCTCGTTCAATACCCGTCGTTCGCGCGCGCGACGGTGACGCACGTTCAGCTGGTCGCCCTCGATCCCCGCCGTATCCTCGTCATCCTCGTGACGGACACGGGGCGCGTGTCCCAGCGCATCACGGTCGCTCCCGTTGACGTCGATGAAGAAGTGCTCGACGTGATCCGTCCACACGTATCCTCCCTCATTCTCGGCTTGCCCGCCTCGGATGCCGCCGGAGCGGTTGCCGCGGCTGCTCAGCGTCAAGCAACCGCGCACACCGCGATGGATCACGTCATGTCGGCCATCCTCTCCACCGTTGCCGAAGAACTCGACGAGTTCCGCCAAAATCGCCTGGTGATGGCCGGAACCGCCACGCTGGCGCGCCGCGGTAGTGACTTCCGCGGAAGCATCCACCCGCTTCTCGAAGCGATTGAAGAGCAGGTCACCCTTCTGCGCCTCATGAGCGAGATGGCAGCGGATGAAAACGGCCTGGCAACCAGCATCGGCCGCGAAAACGCCGAATTTGGCCTGAGCGAGGCGTCGTTCATCGCGAGCGACTACGACGCCGCGGTCGGCTCGGCCAGAGTCGGGCTCATGGGCCCCACGCGCATGGACTATTCCCGTAATCTTGCGGCGGCTCGCGCCGTTGCGACGTACCTCACGAGGCTTCTCGACGAGGACGATTCCCGTTAGTTGCTCTGCCCCGGAAGGGCAGAGCAAGATCACACAGGCAGACACGACTGACGCAGCCCCATCTGCGGAAAGGCGACCGTGGCAGACCACTATGACGTACTCGGAGTCTCTCGCGAGGCGAGCGGCGACGAGATCAAGAAGGCGTACCGCAAGCTCGCGCGTAAGCTTCACCCCGATGTGAACCCCAGCCCCGAAGCGGCTGAGGAGTTCAAGAGCGTCACCCATGCCTATGAGGTGCTGAGCGACCCTGAGCAGCGTCGTCGCTACGATATTGGTGACGATGGAGGCTCCTTCGGCGGGGGCGGTTTCGGCGGTTTCGGTGATGTCTTCGAGGCGTTCTTCGGAGCCGGCGGCGGAGGCGGCCGCGGAGGGCGTCCACGGTCACGGCGCGAACGCGGACAGGACGCCCTGGTTCGCGTCTCGCTTGACTTGGCTGACGTGGTCTTCGGAACACACCGCGATGTCGAAATCGATACGGCTGTTCTCTGCGAAACCTGTCAGGGCTCCTGCTGCCAGCCGGGAACGCAGCCCCAGCGTTGCGACATCTGCGGCGGATCTGGTCACGTGCAGCGGCAGGTGCGCAGTCTGCTCGGTAATGTCGTCACGCAGCAGCCGTGTGGCGCCTGCCAGGGCTACGGAACGACGATTCCGAGCCCGTGCCCGGCGTGTGCCGGCCAGGGGCGGGTGCGCTCGCGGCGCACCGTTGGCCTCGACATTCCCGCCGGCGTGGAAACGGGCCTGCGCCTGCAGCTGCCCGGATCGGGCGAGGTGGGCCCAGCGGGCGGACCCCGCGGAGACCTCTACGTGGAGATCACGGTAGAACCTCATCCGGTGTTCGACCGCGACGGAGACGACCTGTTCGCCACCCTGGAAGTGTCGATGACAGACGCGATTCTCGGAACCACCACATCGATCGATGGCCTCGACGGCACCGTGGACCTGGAGGTTCGCGCTGGTGTGCAGTCCGGCGACGTTCTCCGCATCAGTGAGCGCGGAATCACGGGCCTGCGGTCCAAGCGCCGCGGCGACCTGCGGGTTGCCGTGCAGGTGGTCACGCCCACGAAGGTCGATCACAAGACCCGTCAGCTTCTGGAAGAGATTGCCAAGCGCACGAAGGCGCCCAAGCCCCGCCTGACCGAGCACCAGCAGGGCCTGTTCTCCAAGCTGCGCGACCGCTTCCGCGGAGCCTGACCCGTGGCACTGCACTTCGTCGACGACGGCGCCGCCCGCGCTCAGCCAGGCGATGCCGTTGAGCTGACCGGCTCTGAGGCGCACCACGCGGCCAGCGTCCGGCGGGTGCGACCGGGGGAGTCGGTCACTCTGACGGACGGGCGCGGCGTCTGGCTGTCGGGAACAGTCGCCGATGCGCAGAAAACGCGCGTGGAGATCACCGTCTCGCAGCGGCGCGACATTCCCGCGCCGTCACCTCGCATTTTTCTTGCGCAAGCTCTGGCAAAGGGCGACCGCGATGAGCTCGCGGTGCAGGCGGCGACAGAGCTCGGCATTGACGGAATCATTCCGTGGCAGGCAACGCGCAGCGTCTCCCGCTGGCAGGGGCCGAAAGCCGACAAAGGGCGTTCGCGGTGGCAGAGCATCGTTCGCGAAGCCGCCAAACAGGCACTGCGTGCGTGGATTCCCGAGGTGGAAGCTGTTCACCCAACGTCGCTCCTTGCGGAGCGCGCGACATCGATGCGTGTGCTCATTCTTGATCCGTGGACAGAGGCCCGCTTCACGACGCTCGAGACGGATGGCCGGGACATCCTTCTGGTCGTCGGCCCTGAGGGCGGGATCGCCCCGGAAGAAATAAGTGCTCTCGAAGCGGCGGGCGCAGAGCGGGTGAAGCTCGGTGACAGCGTCCTCAGAACATCAACGGCGGGACCCGCGGCGCTTGCGCTGCTCAACGCCCGTGTCGGGCGATGGTGAGAAACGTAGACTGCGTGTTATGAGTAGCGAGCCAACGATCTTCACCCGCATTCTTCGCGGAGATGTCCCGGGCGACATCGTCGCGGAGACCGAGCGCGTTTTCGCGATCACGGACATTCATCCGCAGGCCCCTGTTCATGTTCTCGTCATTCCCAAGACCGAGCAGTACCGTGATGTCACGGAGCTCGCGGCAGGTGATCCTTCGCTCCTCGCCGAAATGGTCGAGGTCGCACGAGGCATCGCGCAGGAGCGCTCAAACGGCGAGTTCCGACTTGTTTTCAACACCGGTGAGGGCGCCGGCCAAACCGTCTTCCACGTGCACGCGCACGTGCTCGCAGGAGAACTCGAGGAGAAGAGCCTCATTGGCTGACGATTCCCCCACCACCATCACAATCGAGGCCGATGGGGTTGCCATGGTGCAGCTACTCGGCCCCCAAGACCGGCTTCTCCGGATGGTTGAGTCCAAACACCCCGATGTCGACGTACACGTGCGGGGAAACACCATCACGCTGACGGGGGAACGAGACGCCGTCGAACGCGCCAATGCTCTCGTCGACGAGCTGCTATCGATGACGAAGAGCGGATACGCCGTGGAGCCGTCGGATATCAGCACCGCCGACGAGGTTCTGCAAAAGGGCGAGCGGATCAGCGCGGTGCTGGGCGAGCCGATTCTCTCGACGCGCGGCAAGGTGATCCGGCCCAAGACCATGGGCCAGCGTGATTACATCGACGCGATCGATGACAACACGATCGTCTTCGGTATCGGGCCCGCCGGAACGGGCAAGACCTATCTAGCGATGGCGAAGGCCGTCCAGGCTCTGCAGCGCCGCGAGGTGAGTCGGATCATCCTCACGCGTCCCGCTGTCGAAGCGGGCGAACGGCTGGGCTTTCTTCCGGGAACGCTCACCGACAAGATTGATCCCTACCTTCGTCCGCTGTACGACGCGCTCAACGAGATGATGGATCCTGAGCTCGTCCCGAAGCTGATGACGACCGGGGCGATTGAAGTGGCGCCTCTGGCGTACATGCGTGGGCGCACGCTCAACGACTCGTTCGTCGTGCTCGACGAAGCCCAGAACACCACGCCGGAACAGATGAAGATGTTCCTGACGAGGCTCGGCTTCGGAACAAAAATGGTCGTCACCGGCGATGTCACACAGGTGGATCTGCCGGGGGGAACCAGCGGTCTACGTGTTGTCGGACGCATCCTCAAGGACGTTGACGACATCCACTTCGCGCAGCTCACGAGTGACGACGTTGTGCGCCACACTCTCGTCGGCCGCATCGTCGATGCCTATAGCGAGTACGACGATAAGCGCACGGTGCGCAAAGCCGAGCTCGACGAGGCGCGCGATTTCGCCAATCGCGCCGATCGACGACGCGGCACGATGCCGCGTGACCGCAACCAGAAGCGAGGCCGCGCGTGATCGATATCAACAATGAGTCTGGCGTTTCGCTTGACGACGAGAAAGTGTTGCGCCTTGTGCAGCATCATCTCGAAGCTCTTCACGTCAACAAGGACGCCGATCTGGCAGTGATGTTCGTTGACGAAGCGGCCATGGAGCAGCTGCACGTGCAGTGGATGGACGAGCCGGGGCCCACGGATGTGCTCAGCTTTCCCATGGACGAATTGCGTCCTGGCACCGCAGAGCGTCCGACGGAGGCCGGTGTTCTCGGCGATATTGTCGTCTGCCCGCAGGTGGCAGAAACGCAGGCGGAAACCGCCGGTCACGCCGTTATCGACGAAATCTGTCTTCTCACGACACACGGGCTGTTGCACGTCCTCGGTTACGATCACGCGCTCCCCGACGAGGAGCACCGGATGTTCGCCCTGCAACGAGAGCTGCTCGCGTCCTTCGCAACGGCCGAGAGGCGCCGGCGCCGCGCATGATCGAGGCTCTGCTGGTCGCTGGCGCTCTCGTCCTGGTCGGTGTCGCCGGTTTTATGACGGCGCTCGACTCCGCCCTGGCGGTGACCTCAACGAACGATCTCGAGGATCTCGCCCTCGCCGGGAAGAACTCGCGATCGCTCGCCCGGCTTGCAGCTGATCGTGATGCCCACGACAACGCCATCACCTTCCTCCGTGTGCTCTGCGACGTTGCCGCGGTTGTGCTCACTTCTGTCGCCTTCTCGATGATGTTCGAAAGTGCCCCGTGGGGAGCGCTGACAACCGTGATCGTGATGGCGATCGTGATCTATGTCGTCGTGGCATCTGCGCCAACGAGCGTCGGGCGACGCTACGCTCGCCCGCTTCTGACCCTCGGGGCACCGGCGATTCGTTTCGCGCGCATGCTGTTCTTCCCGATTGCCCAGCCGCTCGCCGTCGCGAGTGCGCGGGTGATCCCCGGCGCGCGGCGCCGCAGTTTCGAATCCGAAGAGCAGTTGCTCTCGATCGTTGACGAGGCGGCGCAAAACTCGCTCATCGAGGACGATGACCGCGAGCTGATCCACTCCGTCTTTGATTTCACCGACCAGATCGTGCGCGCCGTGATGGTGCCCCGAACCGACATGGTCACGGTAGACGCAACGGCGTCGAATGACGAAGCGATGGAGGCGTTCCTCACGAGCGGCCTCTCACGATTGCCGGTTGTCGATGGTGAAGTCGACAACGTCGTTGGTGTTCTGTATCTCAAAGATCTCGTTCAGCACGCGTATCGCGAAGCGCCGGGCTGGCGCACCTCTCTCGTTCGAGCCTTCGTTCGCCAGGCCGTGTTTGTGCCCGAGCAGATGCGAGCCGAAACTCTTCTCCAGCAGATGAAGGCCGATCAGGTGCACGTGTGCCTCGTGGTGGACGAATACGGTGGAATCGCCGGTCTCGTCACGCTGGAAGACCTCATCGAAGAACTCGTCGGGGAAATCGAAGACGAGTACGATCCGCGGTCCACCGAGATCGTTGAGCTACCCGATGGGCGTTACCGCGTGAGCGCATCGCTTGCCCTGGATGAAGTCGGTGATCTCTTCGGGCTGGACCTGGAGGACGACGATGTCGACTCGATCGGGGGACTGATGGCCAAGCGTCTTGGCCGGATGCCGCAACCAGGTGAGCAGGTGCAGGTCCACGGTCTCCTGCTGACAGGAGGTGCCTCCCGCGGGCGCGGACGCGGGCTCGCGACGCTTTTCGTCGATCGGACCGAGGCCCTTCGCTACGTCGAAGAGGCACGAACAGCGGCGATCCGCGTATCGTCCACAACAGGTGAAATCGGGGTCCACACGGGCGCCGTGTCTACGGCCGACGGCGAGCAGGACTCGACATCGCGCCGCAAGAAGACATCGAAGAAGAACAAGAAGGGTGGTCGCGATGAATGACGCGACACGCAGCGGTTTCGTGACATTCGTCGGACGTCCGAACGTCGGAAAGTCGACGCTCATGAACGCCATGGTGGGGGAGAAGGTCGCCATCACCAGCGAAAAGCCCCAGACGACGCGGCGTGCGATCCGCGGAATTCTCAACCGTTCTGGCGGACAGCTCGTCGTTGTTGACACACCGGGCGTGCACCGGCCGCGCACGCTGCTCGGGCAGCGCCTGAACGATCTCGTCGAGACGGTGCTCGGCGACGTCGATGTCATTGCCTTCTGCGTACCGGCAACCGAAAAGGTCGGCCCGGGAGACCGCCGCATCGCGCAGTCACTCGACGGATACTCGCGTGCGAAGAAAGTGGCGCTCGTGACAAAAACGGATGCCGCCAGCCGGGACGAGATCATGGAACGGCTGATGGAGGTCGATGCTCTGCGCGAAGACTGGGCTGCTGTCATCCCGCTGTCCAGCGTCACGGGCGATCAGCTCGAGGTGCTCTCTGATGAGCTTCTCGCCCTGATGCCCGAGGGCCCCGCCCTGTATCCCGACGACATCGTCACTGACGAACTCATCGAAGACCGCATCGCCGAGGCGATTCGCGAGGCGGCGCTCGACGGCGTGCGCGATGAGCTTCCGCACTCTATTGCCGTGCAGGTGAAGGAGATCGCGGAGCGCGAAGACAAACCAGAGCTCATGGACGTTTTCGCTGACATCGTCGTTGAACGCGATAGCCAGAAGGCGATCATCATCGGGCACAAGGGATCACGTCTGCGTGACGTCGGAGCGCGCGCCCGCGCCGACATCGAGGGCCTGATTGGCACCCGTGTCTTCTTGTCGCTGCACGTGCGTGTTGCCAAGGAATGGCAGCGGGACCCGAAGCAGCTTGGCCGTCTCGGCTTTTAACGGACGCACGCACAGAAGCGGCCGGTCTCCGATAACGTCATCGGAGACCGGCCGCTTCTGTGCGTGCGATCGTCGGGGCTACACCACAACCAGGTGCTGCTCGCGGATGCGGATCGCACGGTTCACAGCGGAAACGATTGCCTTGAGCGACGCGGTGGCGATGTCGCCGTCGATACCAACGCCCCAGAGGCGCACATCGTCTACCTGCAATTCAACGTAGGCGGCTGCCTCAGCATCACCCGACGCGCTCAACGTGTGCTCCGTGTAGTCGTAGAGGGTCACATCGATTCCGCGCTGGCGCAGGATGTCGATGAAGGAGGCGATCGGCCCGTTGCCGGGAGCAGACGCCGAGACCTCGTCGGAGCCCTCGCGGATCACGACGTCGAGAGTGCCATCGCCGTCGGTGCGGTTATACGCGGCCGTGCTGATCAGCTCGAACCGGCCCCATGACGTCTCTTGCGCGCCGGACGGGAGGTACTCGTCTTGGAAGATGTTCCAGATTTGATCGCTCGTCACCTCGCCGCCCTCGGAGTCGGTCTTGGCCTGGACAACGTTCGAGAACTCGATCTGGAGCTTGCGGGGCAGATCGATGTTGTGATCGCTCTTGAGCAAATACGCCACGCCGCCCTTACCCGACTGGGAGTTCACGCGGATAACGGCCTCGTAGGAGCGGCCCAGGTCTTTCGGGTCTACCGGCAGGTACGGCACGCCCCACGTGATGTCGTCGGTTGTGGCCCCCTGCGCCTCGGCGCGGGCGGCCATCGCCTCGAAACCCTTCTTGATGGCGTCCTGGTGCGATCCGCTGAAAGCGGTGAACACGAGGTCACCACCCCAGGGCGAACGCTCGGGAACGGGCAACTGATTGCAGTACTCGACCGTGCGCTTGACCTGGTCGATGTCACCGAAGTCGATCTGCGGGTCGATGCCCTGGGTAAACAGGTTCACGCCGAGCGTGACGAGGTCGACGTTCCCGGTCCGTTCTCCGTTGCCGAACAGACATCCCTCAATGCGATCCGCGCCCGCCATATAGCCGAGTTCAGCTGCGGCAACAGCCGTACCCCGGTCATTGTGCGGGTGCAGCGAGAGGATGACGTTCTCGCGGTTGTCCAGGTGGCGGTTCATCCACTCGATGGAGTCGGCGTAGACGTTCGGGGTCGCCATTTCTACCGTTGCCGGCAGGTTCAGGATGATCTTCTTCTCGGGCGTCGGCGTGAGAACCGTCATGACCTGGTTGCAGATCTCCGCGGCGAAGTCGAGTTCTGTGCCCGTGTAGGACTCGGGGGAGTACTCGTAGTAGACCTCGGTCTCCGGGATCGTCGCCTCATACTTCTTGCACAGACGAGCGCCTTCGAGAGCAATGTCGATAATGCCCTGCCGGTCCGTGCGGAACACGACCTCGCGCTGCAGGATGCTCGTTGAGTTGTACAGGTGGACGATCGCCTGCTTCGCACCAGCAATCGACTCGTATGTGCGGGCGATCAGATGCTCACGGGCCTGTGTCAGTACCTGGATCGTGACGTCATCGGGGATGAGGTTGTCATCGATCAGCTGGCGCACGAAATCAAAGTCGGTCTGACTGGCCGAGGGGAAGCCGACCTCGATTTCCTTGTAGCCCATCTTGACGAGCAGCTCGAACATGATGCGCTTGCGCTCGGGCGTCATCGGGTCAATGAGGGCCTGGTTGCCGTCACGCAGATCAACCGCGCACCAGCGGGGCGCCTTCTCGATGCGCTTCGTTGGCCAGGTGCGGTCAGGCAGCTCTACCGAGATCTGCTCGTGAAACGGCACGTACTTGTGGATCGGCATACCGCTGGGCTGCTGATTGTTCTTCATCTTCTTCTCGTCTCTGTCGTGTCATGAAACGGGCCACGAGAAGCGCCGCGACGAGAAGGCCCTGATCCTATGAGGACTCGTCGCGGCAGATAAGGAGAAGAAGCCCGAATTGGCGCACGTCTCAACTTTATCACGCAGAGTGCGCACCTCGACGACCGAAGGAGGAGGTGCGGATTCGCAGTTTGCGAAGCTCAGTGGCGCGTGATCTCGCCATCTTCGTCGTCCAGTGACGCCGCCTCGGGAAGAACGATGGCTCCCGTCGCACCGAGGTCCACCGTTCCGTCCTGAACATCGTGCGCGTGGACGACGGGAATGTCGGTCGTCTCAATCGCGACCTTGCGGCGGTTGATGGCCATTTGCTCGGGCAGGCTGATGTCGAAAATTACCGCGAGGACACGCACGACGGCCGTGACGACGATGCAGAGAACAACGGCGATGACGATATCGAGCCCGAATGCATGGCTGATCGCGAGGGTGCTGCATCCGACGATGGCGGCGACGGCATAGAACGAGCTGACGTGCATCACGGCAACGGGGAGCCCGAGCGAAACATCTCGGGCCATTCCGCCGCCGACCGCTGCGCACATGCCGATGAAGATCGCGGGGAGGATCGGCACCCCGAACGCGAGCGCTTTAGACGTTCCGAACGCACCGAACATTCCAATGACGATTGCGTCGAGAAAAACGATGATGCGGTTGAGTTTGCCGAGAAGCCCTGAGATCCACATGCCGAGGAATGCGGCGCCGCCGGCCGCGACCAGATACCAGGGGCTCTGCAGCGTTGCCGGTGCCTGACCGAGCAGAAGGTCCCGAATGAACCCGCCGCCCATGCCGATCATGATGCCGATGATCGCAACGCCCAGCCAGTCGAGTCGCTGACGGCCGCGGAAACCCGAGGCGAACAGCGCGCCCTGGAGCCCGCCCAGAGCAACGCCAACAAGATCCGCCCACAGAGGAATCACCCACAGAGGTTCGGCCTGATCGATCATGCACCCAGCGTGCCAGGGGATAATCGGAAGATGCCGACCTATCGCGACGAGGCGGTCGTGCTGCGCACCCACAAACTGGGTGAGGCCGACCGAATCCTCACAATGCTTACGCGACAGCACGGCAAAGTCCGGAGCGTCGCGAAGGGCGTTCGTCGCACGTCGAGTAAGTTCGGCGCCCGACTCGAGCCGTTCATGGTCGTCGACGCTCAGATGTACATCGGCCGCAATCTGGACATCGTGCAACAGGTCGTCAGCCTGGGCTCGTACGGAGCGCACATCTCGGCAGACTATGACGCGTTCCTCGCCGCGAACGTCATGGCCGAAACTGCCGAGCGCCTCGTGGGAGAGGGTGATCCGCAGCCGCAGCAGTTCTTCCTCCTCGTCGGAGCGCTGCGCTCTCTCGCGCGCAGCGAGCACGCTCCTCGCGCCACCCGCGACTCGTATCTCTTGCGCGCCCTCGGGCTCTCAGGCTGGACAGTACAGGTGGCCGCCTGCGCGGGATGCGGCGAACTGGGGGCGCACGAGCGCTTTTCGGCGCAGGCAGGAGGCGCCCTCTGCGAGCGGTGCGCCCCTCAGGGCACACCTCGTCCCGGAGCCAGCGTTATCGGCCTCGTCGGTTCGCTCCTCGCCGGAGAGTGGGACGAGATCGATCCGATGCCCGAACAGGATCTTGGCCGTGCGTCAGCACTGGTGACGGCGTACGCCCAGCATCATCTCGAGCGCGCCGTGCGCTCTTTCGGTACGACAGGAGGCGCCCCATGAGCCCCAAGCCATACACCCACCCCGACGCAGAACCCTTCAAGCCTCTGGACTGGACGGGGCTCCAGCCTCCCGTGTTCGCGGGCCCCGTGCCCGGTCACGTGGCGATCGTGATGGACGGAAACGGGCGGTGGGCCAACCAGCAGGGCCGGCCGCGCACCGACGGGCACCGTGTGGGCGTTGAAGCCATGATCGATGTGATCGCCGGCGCCCTGCAGGCGGGTGTGAAGCATCTTTCGGTTTATGCGTTCTCGACGGAGAACTGGAAGCGCTCACCGTCCGAGGTGCGATTCCTCATGGGATTCAATCGCGAGGTTCTTCATCGGCACCGTGACCAGCTGAACGAATGGGGCGTCAAGGTCAGGTGGGCAGGCCGCCGCCCCAAGCTCTGGGCCTCCGTCATCAAAGACCTCGAGGTCGCAGAAGAGATGACGAAGACCAACACCACGATGACGCTGCAGATGTGCATCAACTATGGCGGGCGATGGGAGATCGTCGACGCGATGCGCGAAATGGCGGAAGAAGTGAGCGCCGGGCGGTTGCGGCCGTCGGCGATCAGCGAAAAGACGATCGCCAAGCACCTGTACGTCCCCCAGCTGCCAGACGTGGATCTGTTCATTCGCTCGGGCGGCGAACAGCGAACGAGCAACTTCATGCTGTGGGAGTCGGCCTACGCCGAAATGGTCTTCGATGACGCCCTGTGGCCCGAATTCACGCGAGAGAATCTGTGGCGGGCGATTCAGACGTACCACGCCCGTGACAGGCGCTACGGCGGCGCCATCGACGTGCCTCAGAGCTGAGGCAACGCCGTCAGGGCGCGCTTATCGCGGCAGGTGCGCCTCGATGATGTCGACAATCGCCGGGTCATCAGGCAGCGTCTTGGGGCGGAAACGCTTGACCTCGCCCGACGGGAGAACGAGGAACTTCTCGAAGTTCCACACCACGGGACCGCCGAGCCCCGCGCCGTCCTTCGCCTTCTTGAGGGCGCGGAACAGAGGCGCGGCTCCGCCGCCGTTCACACGCACCTTGTCATTGATCGGAAAGCTGACGCCCCAGGTCGTCGAGCAATAGTCGAGGATCTCCGACATCTCTCCCGGTTCCTGCCCCATGAACTGGTTGCAGGGAAAACCGACAACCCGAAATCCGCGATCGCCATACTTGCGTTGGAGGCGCTCGAGCTGTTCATACTGCGGCGTCAAACCGCATTTCGACGCGACGTTGACGACGAGGGTCACATCACTGCCGGTTTCGGCCAGGGTGCGCTCTTCTCCCTGCGCGTCCAGAAAGGGGATCGTTCGCGGGTCAACGACAGTGCTCATTCCCCCAGAGTATTGCGCTCGGCGATCGCTCGGGCGTGCGGTGGGAGAATGGGTGCGTGACGACCGTGACCGACTCTCCCCGTGACAGCGTGCAGCGCGCCGTGCCACCGCTGCGAATCGGCCCTATCGAGGTCGATGTTCCCGTCGTGCTCGCGCCCATGGCCGGCATCACAAACATGGCGTTTCGCCGGTTGTGTCGTGAGTACGGCGCCGGCCTCTACGTGACCGAGATGATCACAACCCGCGCGCTTGTGGAGCGCAACGTCGTCACCATGAAGCTCATTGAGCACCACCCGTCGGAGACGCCGCGGTCGATCCAGCTGTACGGAGTCGATCCCACGTACACGGCCGAGGCCGCTCGCATGATCGCCGCCGAGAATCTGGCTGATCACATCGATCTCAACTTCGGATGTCCCGTTCCCAAGGTCACGCGAAAGGGCGGCGGCTCTGCTCTGCCGTGGAAGCGGGATCTCTTCGGAGACATCGTGAAGGGTGCTGTTGACGCGGCGGGAGACATCCCTGTCACCGTGAAGATGCGGAAGGGAATCGACGACGATCACCTGACGTTCTTGGATGCCGGCCGCATCGCGGAAGATGCCGGAGTCGCTGCCGTTTCGCTGCACGCCCGCACGCTGCAGGATGCCTATTCCGGTACGGCCGACTGGGCCGCGATCGCCGCCTTGAAGCAGGCCGTCACATCGGTTCCTGTTCTGGGCAACGGTGATATCTGGGGGGCGGAGGACGCCATCCGGATGATGGGCGAGACCGGCGCCGACGGCGTCGTTGTCGGACGTGGTTGCCTGGGCAGGCCGTGGCTCTTCGGCGAACTTGCTCGCGCGTTCGGCGCGGATGCACCAACGGTTGACGCCACGCTGGCATTCGTCGCGAACGCGTTCCGGCGTCATGCCGAGCTTCTCGTCGACTTCTACGACGATGAGGACCGCGGAACCCGCGACATCCGCAAGCACGCGTCGTGGTACTTCAAGGGCTACCCCGTTGGTGGAGATCTGCGCGGAGAGTTCTCAAAGGTCACGTCGTTGCAGCACATCGATGATCTGATCGGACAGCTCGATCTCTCCGAGCCGTACCCTGGCGAAGCGGTCGAAGGTCCGCGCGGTCGCGCGGGCCGGGCCCGGCGCCCTGTTCTTCCGGAAGGCTGGCTTGCGTCCCGAACGCTCGACGCGCGTCAGACATCCGACCTCCAAGACGCCGAGCTCGATACTTCAGGCGGATAGGATTTCGCCGAGATGGCACACGACGGATATACGGAACACGACACCGAGAGGTTTGTCGAACAACGGCATCGCTCTTCCCGCCCGGATTTCGCAAGGGACCGGGCACGGGTGCTGCACTCGGCGGCGCTGCGCCGCCTTGCCGCCAAGACACAGGTGCTCAGCCCTGCGTCGGACGCAGACTTCGCCCGGAACCGCCTAACGCACTCCCTCGAGGTGGCGCAGGTCGGGCGGGAAATCGCTGGCGCGTTGGGCGTCAGCGAGGATGTTGTCGACGCAGCCTGCCTGAGCCACGATCTGGGGCATCCGCCGTTTGGCCACAATGGCGAGACGGCGCTGAACCGGTGGGCTGAAGACATCGGCGGGTTTGAAGGCAACGCCCAATCGTTGCGCATCCTCACGCGACTCGAGGCAAAGGTGATGCACAGCGACCGTTCGGTCGGCCTGAACCTCACACGGGCCACACTCGATGCCACCTGCAAATACCCGTGGACGGTGTCTGACCCCGTGCCAGATCCGGGGGGTCGGCTGAAGTTCGGCGTCTACCCGGAGGACGAGGAAATCTACCGCTGGATGCGAGCGGACGCACCGCCCCGGATCCGCTGCGTCGAAGCAGAGATCATGGACCTCTCCGACGACATCGCCTATTCCGTCCATGACTTCGAAGACGCTGTCGTCAACGGCTACGTTGATGTTGCCCGGCTCGCCGACCCTGTCGAACACCACCCGCTGGTGGGACGCGTTCAGGCGTGGGTGGGCTATGACTACAGCCGCGAAGAACTGGCAGACGCGCTCTATCGGCTCACCCGTCAGCCGATGTGGCTCGCTTCGTTCGATCGTTCCCGCCGGGACCTTGCACGGTTGAAGAACCTCACGAGCGATCTCATCGGGCGCTTCGCGAGTAGCGCCGTCGACGCGACGCGTGCTGCGTACCCCGCCCGGTCGATCACGCGCTACGGCGCCCAGGTGGTCGTCCCCCGCGACGTCGAGGTCGAGATCGCCGTCCTCAAGGGCATCATGGGGTCCTCAATCGTCGCGGCGGACAACAGGCGCAGCGTCTACGCGGAGCAACGTCGCGTGCTCACGCGTATCGCCGACGCGCTCTGGACTGCCGACACACTGTGGTCATCCGGTGCGGATCAGCTCGATCCGGCGTTCACCGCTGACTATCTCGCGGCAACGAGCGAAGCCGAGCGCAAACGCGTGATCGTCGATCAGGTCGCCAGCCTCACCGATCAGTCTGCCGTGGCATGGCATGCACGACTCGTCGGAGATATCGACCCAGCAGAAGTCGGTATTCGCCTGCGTTCCGCGCAGTCATCCGCACCAGCGGGAGTTCGCTGATGCCGCGAATTCGTCAATCCGACGTCGAAGCGGTCAAATCACAGGTGAACATCGCCGACATCATCGGCGAACGAGTTGCCCTGAAGTCAGCAGGAATCGGGTCGATGAAGGGGCTGTGCCCGTTCCACGACGAGAAGTCTCCGAGCTTCAACGTGCGCCCTGCGCAGGGTTTTTACCACTGCTTCGGCTGTGGCGAGTCAGGCGATGTATACACATTCCTGCGCGAAATGGACCACCTCACGTTCGCTGAGGCCGTTGAAAAGGTCGCACAACGCATTGGCTACCAGCTGACCTACGAAGAAGGCGGGGGGCCCGCCCCCGAAGCGAGCGGTCGTTCGCGTCTCTTCGCCGCGAACTCCGCGGCAGCTGAGTTCTTCCGTCGTCAGTTGCTCTCGCCTGAAGCCGAAACGGCACGGGCGTTCCTCGGTGGCAGAGGTTTCGACCCTGGCGCAGCCGCCCACTTCAGCGTGGGTTACGCACCAAAGGGCTGGGACCACCTGATGAACGCGCTGACAGCTCAGGGGTTCACCCGCGATGAACTGATCCTGGCCGGGTTGGTGTCCACGAACCAGCGTGGTGGGGTGTACGACCGGTTCCGGGGCCGGCTCGTGTGGCCGATTCGCGACGTCACCGGACAGACCATCGGATTCGGTGCGCGGAAGCTCTATGACGACGACAAAGGGCCCAAGTATCTCAATACCCCCGAGACACCGGTCTACAAGAAGAACCAGGTGCTGTACGGCCTCGACCTCGCGAAAAAGGACATCTCTCGCGGCGATCCCAAACGCGTCATCGTCGTCGAGGGCTACACCGATGTGATGGCCTGCCATCTGGCGGGGCTGACGACCGCCGTTGCCACGTGTGGAACCGCCTTCGGAACCGAGCACATCAAAATGCTCCGTCGCGTGATGGGTGATGACTCGGCGCAGGGTGAGGTGGTCTTCACATTTGACGGTGACGAAGCCGGCCAGAAAGCCGCCATCCGCGCATTCGCCGATGCGGATCGTTTCTCTGCCCAGACGTTCGTTGCAGTTGCGCCCGATGGCCTCGATCCGTGCGACTTGCGTCTCGAACGAGGTGACGGCGCCGTTCGCGGACTGCTCGACCACCGCGTGCCGATGTTCGAGTTCGTCATTGACCAGAAGCTCGCCGGCTTCCCGCTCACCAGCGTTGAAGGACGCGTCGGCGCTCTGCGCGCGGCAGCACCGATCGTTGCCGAAATCCGTGACCAACTTCTGCGCCCCGGCTACGAGCGTGTTCTCGCACAGCGTCTGGGCATGGACCCCACGGATGTTCGCCGGGAAGTTGAACGCGCATCCAAGGGCGGACAGCGCCGTGAAGAGACTTTCGTGCCGCCCGTGACGGAGGGGGCTGCTCCGCCCGCGGTGACGCTTGCCGCTCTGCCGCGGACAACCGACGTCGCTGTCGAACGTGATGCTCTCACCGGCGTGCTTCAGTACGGGCACAAGATTGATCCCGATCTGCTTCATCGTGCCCTGCTCACACCGTTCCGTGCGGGGCCGCTCGATGCGGTCCGCGCTGCGATTTCTGCCGTCGACCGCTCGAAACCCGGCTGGGGCCAGACAGCGATCGACTCACTCCCCGTTGTTCTTCGCCAGCTTGGCGGGGAGCTCTTGATGCGCGATTTTCCCGCCAGGGACGAGGAGCATGCCGCTCGATCGGCCAATGCTCTGTGTCGTCGCATCCTCATTCGGGCGATCGACGCGGAAAAACACGAGCTCATTGGCGCGGTGCAGCGGGTGCCGCCCGAGAGCGACGAGGGACGCGCCGTTCGTATCAGAATGCGTGATTTGGACCACGCGCGAACACGCCTCGCCGAGGAGTGACGAAGCAGGGGCGCACGTCTGGGGCAGGATGGGCGTATGCGGATCCCCGAGCTGACAGACTGGGCGCTCTCGATCGACGATCTGAGCGTACGGAGGGGCTACGGCGCCAATTCTGTGCGCGCGGTCGATGGTGTTTCCGCACAGTTGCCATTCGGCGCTGCGCTTGTCATCGCGGGATCGACGGGCTCAGGACGGACATCTCTTCTTGCGGCTCTCGCCGGTGTCCGAGACAAGCGCGCACGGATCATCGGGGGAGAGTCAACCGTGTGCGGGATCTCCGCGCGGCATCCGGGGCGCGCACGCTCCGTTCTGACATACCGCGTCGGGTATATGGCCCAGGATGCCGGGCCCAATTTTGACCCCGACCGCACGATTGGCGAGATCATTGCCGCTCCGATAGTGATGCGGGATCCGCGCACCATCGGCCGCGCGCTCGAGGTACGTGTGTCGAAGCTCCTGGACGAGGTTCGGCTACCTCTCGGCGTGATGGGGCGGTTCCCCCACGAGCTCAGCGCCGGCATGCGGCAGCGGGTCGCTCTCGCCCGCGCCCTGGTGCTCGACCCCCGTCTGCTCGTCGCGGACGAACCGCTCGCCGGTATCGACGTCGAGGTGCGCCACGTCGTGCGTGACGCCATTCTTCGTCGACGGGATGAATGGGGGATGGCAGCGCTGATCGCAACGAACGACGTTGCGTTCGCAGAAGAGATCGGCGCGCATCGTCTCGTGATGCGCGAGGGGTGCGTCACCGCATCCGCCGAGCCCGGCGCCGACCCGGTTGTCACTCCCGGCGAAGAAGACACTCGCGCTTTTCTCGTGCGCTAGGGCGCGTGCCTGATCGTTGACCGGAGTTGACGGCGTAGCCGCATGAGAAAACCCCCTCGCTGTGATGGGCGAGGGGGTTTATTTCTTGCTCCCCGGGTTGGACTCGAACCAACAACCTATCGGTTAACAGCCGATTGCTCTGCCATTGAGCTACCGAGGATCAGTGTTACATTCGGGTTCACCCGCGCAACTCCAATAGCTTAGCAAACACATCCCGTGGGCTCGAAACTCGGCGCGCTGCCCGGGAGTGTCGTCATCGTTCCGCGCCAGCGAGCGTTCCGACACCGCTCACAACGTCTGCGCCGAAGTCATCACTCGCCTCAAAAACGAGGCATTGGATCAGCCGGTCATCATCCTGCTCCCACGACTCCTGAGAGGGGGAGTAGTACATGTAAAACAACTCGGATTCCTCATAAGGTACGCCGACAAAGTCTCCGAACGCGTCATAACAGCCCAGGTCGGCGGCGTCCGCTATCGCATCGGTTCCGGGCCAAGAGTCGGCCATGTCTACCTCGAACTCGGCGTAGAGCTCGTAGTCATGAGGCTGCGCACAGTCGACGACCTCGACAGACGTGACCTCCGACGCATCTTCGGGCTGCATCAAACAGTCACCGACCGTGACGTCATACACCGATGTTCCCGACGAGCAGCCAGCCATTGCTCCGGCGAGCACAAAGACGGCAGACGTTGCCATAAAGGCGCGGGCGCGAGTTCTCATGCGCCCATCGTATGCGGGGAGGCGACTGACCAGTAGGGCGGGTCGGACTTGAACCGACGATCGTTGGATTATGAGTCCACTGCCTTAACCAGCTTGGCCACCGCCCCGTACCTATCCAGCTTATCGTCCGGACAGAGAATCGCCTGAATCGCCATCGGGCGACGGGGGCTGCGTCGTTCCGTCTCCCGGGCGCCTGCTCCCGCGAGAAAAGGGGAGCTCCTGGCTCTCGTGAACGATCTGCGGATGGTTCTTGGCCAGCAGGAATACGCCGATGGTCGCCGCCGTACCCGCGACCACCCAGATCACCAACGTCCACGCGGGAGCACGCGCTGCTTCATTCAACAGGGTCGCTCCGATAATGACGGCAACGATTGGATCGATCACGGTGAGTCCGGCGATAACGAGGTCGGGAGGGCCTGCCGAATATGCCGTTTGCACGAAATAGGCGCCAGCAGCTGCGGCGGCAACGAGCGCAACGGCACAGGCGATCGTGATCAGGCCGATGTCTCCCTGCTGGACGCGTTTGATGATGACCTTTGCGATCGTGGCGACGAATCCGTAAAGCACACCGGCGGCAACGATGTAGAACAAAGCGCCCGCCCGATTTCGCAGGAACAGCCAGGTCGCGCCAACGACGATCATCACGATCAGGAGGATCGCGAGCAGCGTGAGCAATTGCTCGTCCCCGACCGGCTTCTCAACCGCGAAGAGCGCCGCGAAGAACACGAACAGGAAGATCCCGCCCAGGCTCAGCGCGATTGCCGAGAGGGATGCTCGTGTGGGCATATGACCCGACATCTGAGCGTTCAACAAGGTCGTGATAACGAGGGAGACGGCTCCGATAGGCTGCACGACGATCAGCGGAGCGATCGCGAGCGCCGAGAGTTGACACACGATCGCCGACCCCAGCAACAGCGTTCCCAAAATCCACGACGGGCGCCGCAGCATCATCCCGAGGTGAGCCGCGCTGAGTCCCTTTCGTCCGGATGCCCCCGAGAGGCGCTCAACCTTGCGCACGCCCTGACTCTGAAACTGCGTTCCGAGGGACAGAAACACCGCTCCGGCGATGGCGAGGGGAATACCGAGCAAGAGGCCAGGGTTATCGAGAAACCCCACGTCGATATCTGAGACGACCTCCGCGACGAGCGCAGGAAACGTCTGCAGAGATGCGAATTCTGACGACACGCGATCGACACTACTGGCAGGACATGGGGTTTTTCAGTAGGGGTTTCCAGAACGATTGCGGACGGGCTCGATACCCTGAACTCATGGCTATTCTCCCGATACGCATCTGGGGCGATCCCGTCCTCCATGCGCCCGCAGAACCCGTCGAAGAAATCACAGACGACGTTCGCGAACTCGTCGCCAACATGTACGACACGATGGACGCCGCTCCAGGCGTCGGGCTCGCCGCTCCCCAGGTCGGCGTCGGTCTGCGTATCTTCACGTACACATACGAAGACGATGAGGGAAACCCCTGGCGGGGAGAGATCATCAACCCCGAGCTCTGGATGACTCCCCTCGAACCGGGGGATCCGGATGAGGATTTCGAATCCGAAGGGTGCCTCTCTTTTCCCGGTGAATCATTCCCCTTGCGGCGTTCCGACCGCGTCCGCGTCACCGGAATGAACCTCGAGGGCGAGCCCGTTTTGATCGATGTCGATGGCTGGCGCGCGCGGATCATGCAGCATGAGTTTGATCACCTCGACGGCACGATCTACATCGATCGCGTCTCGGATGGAGACTGGAAGACGGCTCAAAAGATCTCGAAGAAGCGCGGATGGGGTAAGCCGGGGGCAAGTTGGCTTCCCGGCACAGACGACCTCGAGGCCTGAACGGGCGAACGTCCCGCGATGACGGTGTTGTTATCGCGGGACGCGTGGGTAACAATGGCTGAAGAACTGAAAAAGTAGACGCCAGATTTCTCGGGGGCAGGTACGGAGGGGAAGCCGCACCTGACGAAACGGAGAGATCATGGCGACATCGCTGGCGCGCGGAGTGGTATTCATCCACTCGGCCCCGAAAGCGCTGTGCCCCCACTTGGAGTGGGCGGTCGGGCGCTCGATTCGTCGCGCCGTAAACTTCTCCTGGCAAGACCAGCCGGCTCTGGCTGGAGCACGGCGCGCTGAGTTTGCGTGGAGCGGACTTGCGGGTGACGGTGCCGCGATCGCCTCGGCCATCCGTGGCTGGGAGCACCTGCGGTTCGAGGTGACCGAGAACCCAACGCCGGAGAGCCTCGGCGGGCGTTGGATGCACACACCCGAGTTGGGGATCCATCACGCACAAATTGATGCCGCCGGGAGTATCGTGGTGTCTGAGGAACGCGTGCGGGATGCGATGCGCCACGCAGATCCCGGAGAGATGCGACGCGAGCTGGATGTTGCGCTCGGAACGGCGTGGGACGACGAGCTTGAGGTATTCCGCACAGCGGGGGACCACGCACCCCATCGAATTTCCTGGCTCAGCCGCGTTGGATAGCGCGGCTCCATAGGCCCAGCGGGCTCTCAGAGAGTACTCGGGGAGCCCGCTGAATACTGCCCACGCCCCGCCAATTCATGATTTCTGGCACAATTCTGCCCCGGTCCGGGGCCGAACTGTGCCAGAAATCATGAAAAAGGACACGCGCACTGCGCGCTGGGCGGGGTGCTCAGTCGTCGTAGGACGCGAAGGCGATGACAGCGTTGTGTCCGCCGAAGCCGAACGAGTTGCTGATCGCGAGCTGCGGGCCGTCGCCCAGCGGCTGAGGCTCGCCCGAGAGCTTGAACGGCACCTCGGGATCCTGCTCCGTGAGGTTGATCGTCGGGGGAGCGACACGGTCGCGCAGCGCGAGGATCGTGTACACGGCCTCGATCGCTCCTGTACCGCCCAGGAGGTGGCCCGTCGATGCCTTTGTCGCGGAGACCGGGATTTCGTCGATGCGGTCGTCGAAGACCTTCTTCAACGCCACGTACTCGTTCGGGTCGCCAACGGGGGTAGACGTCGCGTGTGCGTTGATGTGCGTGACGTCATCAGGCGAAGCTCCAGCAACGGCGAGCGCCCGTTCAACGGCGCGCGCTGCTCCCGCACCCTCGGGATCGTTGCCCGTAATGTGGTAGGAATCAGCCGTCACGCCACCGCCAACGAGGTACGCGTAGATGTGCGCTCCACGCGCTTTCGCGTGCTCTTCCGTTTCGAGCACAAGCACAGCGGCGCCCTCACCCATGACGAAACCATCGCGATCGATGCTGCCGGGGCGCGATGCGTGTTCCGGGTCGTCGTTGCGACGCGACAGGGCCTGAGCCGATGCGAACGAGGCGATTGTGATCGGGTGGATCGCCGATTCTGCGCCGCCGGCGATGACGACGTCTGCGAGCCCCTGCTGCAGGTGCTCATAGGCGTTCAAGATGGACTCCGTGCTGGACGCACAGGCGCTCACTGCGGTGCTGGCGAAAGCGCGGGCGCCGAACTGCAGGGACAGATTTCCTGCCGCGGCGTTGGGCATGAGCATCGGGACGGTGAGCGGCATCACGCGCCGAGGGCCCTTTTCGCGGAGCGCGTCCCAGGCATCCAGAAGGGTCCAAACACCGCCGATACCGGTAGCGAAGTCTACGCCGAGGCGTTCAGGAGCGACATCGGGCTCCCCGGCGTCTGCCCATGCTTCACGCGCGGCGATCAGCGCGAACTGCGTGGAGGGATCGAGGCGCTTGGCTTCGTGACGGGGGAGGACCTCCGAGGGGCGCACACTCGCCTCAGCGGCAAAGGTGACGGGGAGGTTGTACTTCTCGACCCAGTCGTATTCGAGGCTGCGAGCTCCGGAGACGCCGTCCAGGAGGTTCTTCCAGTTGTCCGGCGCCGTGCCGCCGAGAGCTGAGGTCGCACCGATTCCGGTCACGACAATGCGCTTGGTCATGCGTGGTTTCCTTGCTCCGAGATGGTGTGAGAGATCGGTGGGCGCCGCACGAAGGCTCTCCGTGCGGCGCCCGCGCGATTTACTCCTGGTTCGACGAGATGTAGTCGACAGCGTCCTTCACGGCCTTGAGGTTCTTGACCTCGTCGTCCGGAATGGTGACGCCGAACTTCTCCTCCGCGTTGACGACGATCGTCATCATGGAGATCGAGTCGATGTCGAGGTCGTCCGTGAACGACTTCTCGAGTGCGACCTCGCTCGCGTCGATTCCGGTCTCGTCGGTGATGAGCTCGGCCAGGCCAGCGAGGACCTCTTCGTTGGTGAATGCCATGGGATTGCTCCTTGGTTGTAACTGTTTCGGGATAGAGAAGGTCGGAAACCGCCTCTCAGTCTAGGCGGCGTCCGGATCAAATCACGGCAGGCGGACGACCTGCGCGGCATAGACGAGTCCCGCACCGAAGCCGATCTGCAAAAGCAGCCCCCCGGAGAGCTCGGGATTCTCGTCAAGAAGGCGGTGAACGGCGAGCGGAATTGAACCGGCGGACGTGTTGCCGGTTGTCTCGACATCACGGCCCACCTTCACGTGGTCAGGGAGGGCGAGCTGCTTCGTGAACTCGTCGATGATACGGCCGTTCGCCTGGTGAGGGACGAATGCTGCGAGATCATCTGCTGTGATGCCGGCGCCCTCAAGCGCCTTCTTCGCCACCTTGACCATGTCGAAAACCGCCCAGCGGAAGACGCTGGGGCCTTCCTGGCGGAGTGTTGGCCACGCGGTTTCGCCATCGCGGAACTGCGTCAGCGTTGCGTTCATGCCCACAAGGCCGGCCTTCGATCCGTCGGATCCCCACTGGGTTGCCGAGATGCCGGGGGTGTCGCTGGGGCCGATCACGGCGGCGCCGGCACCGTCGGCCAGGAGGAACGAGATGGAACGATCGGTGGGGTCGATCAGGTCGCTGAGCTTCTCGGCGCCGATCACGACGGAGTACTTGGCTGCCCCCGCGCGGATGAGTGCGTCAGCCTGAGCAACGGCGTAGCAGTATCCGGCGCACGCGGCGTTGAGGTCGTACGCTGCTGCTGGTGTGGCGCCAATGGCGTCTGCGACGACCGCGGCGATCGACGGCGATTGCTGCATGTTGCTGATCGTCGCGCAGAGGACGACGCCAATCTCTGACGGATCGATTCCCGCCTTTGACACGGCTTCCTTCGCCGCGGCGATGGCCAAATCAGCGGCCGAGGTCTCCGCGTTAGCGCGACGACGTGTGACCATGCCCGTGCGCTGGCGGATCCACTCGTCGCTCGAGTTGATGGGTCCAACGATGTCGTCGTTGGGGACGGCGTTTTCGCCGCGCGCGGCGCCCATCGCGAGAATGCGCGTGTGGGCGTGCGTTGGTGCTTGTGTGAGGACGGCGGTCATGTCTTCTTCCTGCTGCCGGAGGCGTTACGGGGTCGTCGTCGCGGAGTGGAGCCCGCGGAGAAGGTCGCGGGCTGCGGCCAGGTCGGTGGGGGAGGTGAGGGCGACGGCGGGCGTTCCGCGCAGACCACGCTTGGCCAGGCCCACCAGTGCACCGGCGGGGGTGAACTCGACGAGCCCCGTGATGCCGGAGTCCTGGAACGAGGCCATGCAGAGGTCCCAGCGCACCGGGTGGCGGACCTGGTGGACGATGAGCTCGAGGGCGCGGGCACCCGAGGTCACCTGTGTGCCGTCGCTGTTGGTCCACAGGGGCAGAGCAGGGTCCGTGACGTCGCCGATGTCGTCAACGGCCGCCTGGAGTGCGTCGGTAGCCGGAGCCATGTAGCTGGTGTGGAAGGCTCCCGCCACCTGCAACGGAATAACGCGAGCGCCACGCGGCGCGTTATCGATCAGAGTCTGAAGAGCGTCCTTCTCGCCGGCTGCGACGATCTGACCGCCGCCGTTGAAGTTGGCCGGTTCGAGGCCAGCGGCAGAGATGGCCTCGCTGACCTGCTCTTCTTTGCCACCAACGATCGCGCACATGCCGGTTTCTTTCAGGGCCGCGGCATCGGCCATTGCGCGGCCACGTGCGCCGACGAGGCGCATCCCGTCGATGTCCGTGATCACACCGGCAGCGACGAGCGCGGCGATTTCACCAACGGAGTGGCCAGCGACTCCCGCGAAGGAAGCGCGCTCCTCGGACGTCAGCTGCTGCCAGGCCAACAGGCTCGCGGCGACGATCAGCGGCTGAGCCACCTTCGTGTCGCGAATGGCGTCAGCGTCCCACTCGGTTCCTGCGGCGACGAGGTCTACGCCGGCCGCGTCGGAGTATGCGCTGAGCAGTTCAGGAGCGCCGTCGAGTTCGAGCCACGACGTGAGGAAGCCGGGTTTCTGGGAGCCCTGGCCGGGGAAGGCAGCAATGATCACGTTTTCCATTCTTCCCGCGCACAGCCCGGGGAAGCTGGCACCACTCTCACAACAATCAGAAAATCCCTTGTTTGATCTGACCAAGTTTTGGTGGTCACCGGCGCTCAGATCGGCGCGCCGATGATCGTTTGCGCACGACATCGGAGGAACCGATCGACCCGAGAATCAGTGCGGTCTGCAGAATATGCGCCTCTCGCGGACCGGTGGCATCCCAGCCGATGACATCGCTGACGCGCTTCAAGCGGTAGCGCACGGTGTTCGGGTGGACGAAAAGTTCTCGCGCCGTTGCCTCGAGTGACCGCCCGTTGTCGAGGTAGCTCCACAGCGTTGTCACGAGGTCGGTGGAGTGGCCTTCGAGGGGGCGATAGATCCGCTCGATCAGCGTCTGCTTCGCCAGAACATCGCCGGCAAGGGCGCGCTCAGGCAGCAGATCGTCTGCCTCGACGGGTCGCGGCGCGTGCCGCCAGGATGCCGCGACCGCGAACCCTGCGAGGGCTGCTCGTGCGCTCCTGCTCGCGTCGACAAGGGCCGTCATCGTGGGCCCCAGGACGAGATGACCGGGCCCGAAGTAGTTTTCCAGCTCGGTGGCGATCTCGATGAAGGGCATGCATTCGCTGCTCGGCGTTGGCTCTTGTCCCGGAACCTCGGCGCGGCCGAGCACCAAAACCAGACGAGAACCCTGAACACCAATCAGCACGTCGACGCCGAGCTTACGAGCGCGTCGCCTGACCAGATCGACGTCGAAGCTCGATGGCGTTGTTCCGACCAAAACGCTGACCTCGCCATGACCGTGCCATCCGAGGGCGGCGATTCGGCTGGGGAGCTCGTCGTCTGCTTCGCCCGTGAGGATCGTGTCGACAACGAGTGCTTCGAGCCGTGCATCCCACAGGCCGCGAGACTCTGCTGCGCGTGCGTACACATCCGCTGCCGTGAAGGCGACTTCGCGCGAGTACAGAAGAATCGCTTCGCGCAGGTGTTCCCCCCGATCGGCAACCTTTTCCTCGGTCACTTCCACACTGACGCGCACAAGCTGAAGCGTTTGCTGCAGGCTAATGCTGCGCAGCAGTTCGCGCGGGGCGGCCGCGAAGATGTCGGCGGCGATCGTCGGGGTCTCGTTGGGGTTTTCGTACCACTCGATAAACGAGGTGATCCCCGTTTGAGCGACAAGCCCGACTGCCGAGCGCCGTGCGGGCGGCATCTCGGAGTACCAGGGGAGAGAGTCTTCGAGACGGCGAAGCGTTGCCGTCGAAATATCACCCGAGATTCGACGCAACCACGCGAGAGTGGTCTGTTTGTCCAGGGGAGCTGCGGTGCTGTCGGTCATCGTTGTCCTTCGTGCCACGCGATCTGATGTGCGAGGGGCAGCTTGGCATCAGAGAACGCGCGGGGCCCCGGAAGGGAGCCCCGCGCGTGAGGGTGTCTCAGGCGTCGCCGCCCGCGTTTCCGGACGTACCGGCGTTGACGTCGTGCAGACGGTACTTCTCGATGGCCTGGGCGACGAGACTGCGCTCGACCTTGCCCTGGTCAGCGAGCATCTGCAGCGCCTTGACGACCATCGAGGGGCCATCGACCTTGAAGAAACGACGTGCTGCCGCGCGCGTGTCGCTGAAGCCGAAGCCATCGGCGCCAAGCGTGCCGTAGGGACCGGGGATCCAGTTGCGAATCTGGTCCTGGACGGCGTGCATGTAGTCGCTAGTCGCGACGAAGGGCTGGCCTTCGGCGTGCTTCAGCTTCTCGGTGATGTACGCCGTGCGCGGCTCTTCGGTGGGGTTCAGGAAGTTGTGCTCGTCGGCCGCGAGGCCGTCCTGACGCAGTTCGTTCCAGCTGGTGACCGACCAGACATCGGCGACAACGCCCCAGTCTTCCTTGAGCAGCTCCTGTGCCTCCATCGCCCACGGCACGCCGACACCGGAAGCGAGCAGCTGCACGCGGTGCCCGTCGCCCGAGCCTTCGGAAACGCGGTGAAGGCCCTTGACGATGCCCTCGACATCGACATTCTCCGGCTCGGCCGGCTGACGCATTGGCTCGTTGTAGATCGTCAGGTAGTACATGACGTCGGGGTCGGGGTGGTTGCCGCCGTACATCCGCTCAATACCCGACTGAACGATGTGCGAAATCTCGTACCCGAATGCGGGGTCGTAGATGATCGTCGCGGGGTTCGTCGAGGCCAGGAGCGGCGAGTGGCCGTCCATGTGCTGGGTTCCCTCACCCGTCAGGGTGGTTCGCCCGGCGGTGGCGCCGATGATGAAGCCCTTACCCATCTGGTCGCCGGCGGCCCAGAAAGCGTCGCCCGTGCGCTGGTACCCGAACATCGAGTAGAAGATGTAGACAGGGATGAGCGTTTCGCCGTGCGTCGAGTATGACGTGGACGTTGCGGTGAACGCTGCAACAGCGCCCGCCTCATTGATACCGACGTGCAGGATCTGTCCCTGCGGGCTCTCCTTGTAGGCGAGCAGCAGGTCGCGGTCAACCGAGGTGTAGTTCTGACCGTTGGGGTTGTAGATCTTGGCGGACGGGAAGTACGAGTCCATGCCGAAGGTGCGCGCCTCGTCGGGGATGATCGGCACGATGCGGTTGCCGAAGCCCTTGACGCGCATCAGGTCCTTGAGCAGTCGAACGAACGCCATTGTCGTGGCGATCTCCTGGCTGCCCGAGCCCTTCTTGGGGAGCGCGTAGTCCTTGTCCTTCGGGAGCTCCATCGGCACGTTCGTGACACGGCGCTCAGGGAGGAAACCACCGAGATCACGGCGACGCTCCAGCATGTACTGGATCGTCTCGTCCTTTTCGCCCGGGTGGAAGTACGGCGGACGGTACGGGTCTTCTTCCAGCTGCTTGTCCGTGATCGGAATGTGCATTGTGTCGCGGAACATCTTGAGGTCCTCGAGCGACATCTTCTTCATCTGGTGGGTCGCGTTGCGGCCCTCGAAGTGCGGACCGAGGCCGTAACCCTTGATGGTGTGCGCGAGAATGACCGTCGGCTGGCCTTTGTGCTCCATCGCCGCCTTGAACGACGCGTACACCTTGCGGTAGTCGTGACCACCGCGCTGCAGGCCCCAGATCTCATCGTCTGAGTAGTTCTCAACGAGCTTTAGCGCGCGGGGATCCCGACCGAAGAAGTTCTCGCGAACGTAGGCGCCATCTTCCGTCTTGTAGGTCTGGAAGTCGCCGTCGGGCGTGGTGTTCATGAGGTTGAGCAGCGCGCCATCGGTGTCGCGGGCGAGAAGGTCGTCCCAGCCACGGCCCCAGATGAGCTTGATGACGTTCCAGCCCGCACCGCGGAAGTAGCTCTCGAGCTCCTGGATGATCTTGCCGTTGCCGCGAACCGGACCGTCGAGACGCTGCAGGTTGCAGTTGATCACGAACGTGAGGTTGTCGAGGCCTTCGTTTGCTGCGACCTGCAGCTGACCCCGCGACTCGACCTCGTCCATTTCACCGTCGCCGAGGAACGCCCAGACGTGCGAGTCGCCGACCGGCTTAATGCCGCGCGCTTCAAGATAACGATTCGACATCGCCTGGTAGATCGCGTTGATCGGGCCGAGACCCATCGACACGGTCGGGAACTGCCAAAACTCCGGCAGCATGCGCGGGTGCGGGTAGGACGGGATGCCATTTGGCGACGCCGACTTCTCCTGGCGGAACCCGTCGAGCTGCTGCTCCGTGATGCGACCTTCGAGGAATGCGCGAGCGTACATACCGGGGGAGGCATGTCCCTGGTAGAAGATCTGGTCGCCACCGACCTTGTGGTCAAGGCCGCGGAAGAAGTGGTTGTGACCGACCTCGTAAAGCGACGCTGCCGACGCGTACGTCGAAATATGACCACCGACGCCAACGCCGGGACGCTGAGCACGGTGCACCGTGACAGCCGCATTCCAGCGGATCCAGTGGCGGTAACGGCGCTCGAGCTCCTCGTCTCCGGGGAACGCGGGCTCATCCTCCGCCGAGATGGTGTTGACATAGTCCGTTGTGGGAACCATGGGAACACCGAGTCGACGCTCCTTCGAGCGCGAGAGAAGGCTAAGCATCACCTCGCGACCGCGCTGCGAGCCCTTGGCATCAACGAGCTGGTCGAGCGACTCCTGCCATTCGGCGGTCTCTTCGGGGTCGCTGTCCTGCGCACCCTGCGAGTACGGATCCTGATCGTGAACTGCCACCAGGTGACCTTTCGTCGTGCGGGCAGATCATGCCCAAAGAATGGTTCGTGGCGCGCGCTGTTGCCCCGTTTGTGATCGGGATCGCCGCACGCGTATGGACCCACACTACCGACTGTCCACGGTGCGGCGCTGATTATTGCCGTCGGCTGGACATCAGCCCGGAACTCTACGCGCAGTCATGCGTAGACTAAACGAACACGGGTCTCTAGCTCAGCTGGTAGAGCAACTGGTTTACACCCAGTAGGTCGTCGGTTCGATCCCGGCGGGACCCACGTGAAAGCCGCTCCTTCCGACCAGCGCCTGCTCCTCGACATTGTCGACCTTGACGCCCGCATCGAACGCGCCGAGGCGGCTCGTCGCAATCCACCGCAGGCCGCGCGGGTGAAGGAACTGATCGCTCGTCGCAATGAGCTCGGCCGTGATCTTGTCTCGCGCAGCAACGCACGGGACGACCTGAAGCTGTCGCTGGCGCGCGTGGAGAGCGATATTGACGTCGCTCGTAAGCGCACGGACCGCGATCGCGATCGTCTTGGCCGCACGGCCATCGCTCGCGACGCGCAGGCGTTGGAAAGCGAGATCGCCTCACTCGCCGTGCGCATCGACGCTCTGGAGACACAGCAGCTCGACCTCATGGAGCAGCTGGAAACGGCAGAGGCCGCGGTTGCCGAGCAGCAGGCGATTCTTGACGCCGTCACGGCCGAGGGGCAGCAGCTGAGCATTGAGGCAAAAGACGCCATCCAGAAGGCGTCAGAAGAGATCACGGCCCTCACACGCGATCGCGCAGCTGTCGCAGAGCGCATTCCCGACGATCTGCTGGCCGAGTACACGCGGATCGCCGCTCGTCAGGTCGGTGCGGGGCTGTTCCAGCACGGAACGTGTGGCGGATGCCACATCGCGTTGTCCCCGACGGGACTGTCCGCTTTGCAGGCGACGCCCCTGTCCGATGTCGCGCATTGCGAAGACTGCGGCTGCATCATCATCCGCACCGAGGAATCGGGGCTGTGAGCGACACGCAGCTCGTCGTCGAGGCGGACGGCGGCTCGCGCGGGAATCCCGGCGTCGCAGCAGGTGGCGCTGTTGTCATCGACCCTCGTTCGGGTGGCGTTGTCTCGGAAATCGGGGCGTACGTCGGCATCGCAACGAACAACGTCGCGGAGTACACGGGCATGATCGCCGGAATGCGCGCGGCGCTCGAGCTCGGCGCCACGCGCATTCACGTGCGTATGGACTCGAAGTTGGTCGTGGAGCAGATGACGGGCCGCTGGAAGATCAAGCACGCCGATATGAAGGCCTTGGCCGCCAAGGCAAAGGACCTCGTTGCGTCCACCCCCGTCACATACGAGTGGATCCCGCGGGCAGAGAACGCGCGCGCAGACGCGATGGCGAATGAGTCGATGGACTCTCGTGAGAGCTTTCGCCGCGACCGCGGAGCGCCGGTTGCACACACCCCAGAGGCGATCTCGGACGACACGCTGTTCTGACTACCAGCTTGCACGCCGTAGGCTGAAGAGGTGAACGGGTCGGCTGGACGATCGCGTCGTGTGAAACATCGCGCCGAGGAACGTCCGGGCTCCGCAGGGCATGGTGGTGGGTAACGCCCACCCGGAGTGATCCGCGAGAAAGTGCAACAGAAAGTAGACCGCCGGCTCCGGCCGGTAAGGGTGAAACGGTGGTGTAAGAGACCACCAGGGGCTGTGGTGACACGGCTCGCTGGGTAAACCTCACCAGGAGCAAGACCAACAGGGAATGTTGACGCGGCCCGCCGAGTTCCCGGGTAGGTTGCTAGAGCGGCGCGGCAACGTGTCGCCGAGAGAGATGATCGTCGACGGAGGCTCGCCCCTCCTGAACAGAACCCGGCGTACAGGCCGACCCGTTCACACACAACGGAGAAGGACCCCCACCGAAACGGTGGGGGTCCTTCTCCGTGTGATCAGTGTGCGGAACGAACTAGCGAGGCTGCTCCGATGATGCCCGCGTTGTTCTGGTGATGAGCGACCACGATGGGCGCGCGCGTTTCGATCATGGGGAGGAATTTCTCGGGGTTCTTGGACACGCCACCGCCGACGATGATGAGGTCGGGGGAGAAGAGGAACTCGATGTGTGCGTACACCTTCTGCAGGCGTGCGGCCCACTTGGACCACGAAATGTCAGCGCGCTCCCGGGCCGATGCCGACGCCCACTTCTCGATGCTGTCACCCTTCCAGATGAGGTGACCGAGCTCCGAGTTAGGCACAAGCTTGCCGTCGAAGAGGAACGCCGAACCGATGCCTGTTCCCAGCGTCGTCATGATCGTCAGGCCCTGCTGGTCCTTGGCGGCTCCGTACTCGAGCTCAGCAAGCCCCGCGGCGTCTGCGTCGTTGACGAAGTGAATTTCGCGGCCGAGCGCGTCGCTGAAGAGCTTGTCGGCCTCGAGGTTGATCCACGCATCCGACACGTTCGCCGCCGACAGCGTCACGCCGTTCTTGACGATCGTCGGGAAGCACACACCAACCGGCAGCGTTCCCGCGTCGTCGCCGAGGAGCTCGACGAGCTGCTTCGCCGTGTCGAGAACGTCTGGGGGTGTCGCGCCAACCGGGGTAGGAATGCGAACACGCTCACTCACGAGATTTCCCGTGACGAGGTCCACAATTCCGGCTTTCATGCCAGTTCCACCGATATCAATGCCGATTGCGCGCTCGGGTGCCTGCGTCATGAAGTTCAGCCTACGGCATCACGGGGCCCGGCCGTGTACGCGCTTACATACAACGGGGCCGGGTATTCCGTGTAGGGAATACCCGGCCCCGTTGCGAAGACGACGTCAGGCGCGCTTGCGCTTGCGGTCGTCCTTCGTCGGGTCATTGCCCTCGCCGCGGCGCTGGCGGATGAACTCGAGTCGCTCTGCGAGGAGCTCCTCAAGCTCAGGAATGGAACGGCGCTCCAGCAGCATGTCCCAGTGGGTACGTGCTGCCTTCTCGTTCGATCGGTCGACCTCTGCAGAGCCCTGTGGGGTCTGGAGGATCGCCTCAGCGCCGCATGTGCGGCATTCCCACACTGCGGGAGCCTCAGCATCGGCCGCGAACATGAGCTGTGTTTCACGGCCGCATTTGCCGCAGACATAGGTGTGCTCCTGGCGCTCCATGAACACGACGCCCTCTTCGCTCTGAAGGCTTTGGGCGCCGAGACGGATGCCGCGGAGGCTGCGATCTGCCATGTTCGTGTCCTCTCGTCGGATGTCTGGTCTAACGCTCGGGTCTGTGCGGAGCATCCGAA
Source organism: Microbacterium amylolyticum (assembly GCF_011046975.1). Taxonomy (NCBI): domain Bacteria; kingdom Bacillati; phylum Actinomycetota; class Actinomycetes; order Micrococcales; family Microbacteriaceae; genus Microbacterium; species Microbacterium amylolyticum. Next base: position 378,753 of record NZ_CP049253.1, read on the forward strand.
TGAATGGGTGAACGACGGGTTTCCCAGCAGATCCTCAGTCGCCATTAACTGCTCTGCCGCCGGGTGGAGAAGACGCTTTTCACCGCGAACGTAGCGCTACACGGGGCGCTGGTCAACACCTCTCGTTGGCGATGATCATCTGCCGAAGTGCTGGAGGGCGAGGTCAGCGCGGTCGGTCACGATGCCATCAACACCAATCGCGGCGAGCCTGTCCATATCGGCCAGCTCATTCACCGTCCATACATGCACCTCGGCCCCGCACGCGTGTGCCGCATCCACGAAAGCCGGTGTGACGATTCGAACGCGCCCGTGACGCTCGGGCACCTGTAGCGCGTCGATGCCCCGAAGGGCGCGGGCGGTTGCTCGACGCCACCGCAGACGGGATGCGGCGTACGCCTGCGCAACGGTTGATGTGCCCGCCGACGTCGCCGGGGCGCCGCCGATCGCGCGCGCTGCTCGCATCGCTGCTTGCCGTCGACGATCGCTGAAGCTGGTCAGCAGCACGCGCTCGGCGAATTGTCCGGCGATGCGTCCCGCTTCGTGTGCGGCGGCATCAGCCTTGACGTCGATATTGAATCGGACTCCCGGAAAGCCGGCGAGTGCGTCGGCGAGCCTGGCGAGGCCACCGCGGGTCGCCATCATCTCTTCGAGTTCGTGCGTCGTGACGTCGGAGATTCGTCGAGGATCGCCGAGAATGCGCTCGAGGCGATCGTCGTGGAACAGGACAATCTGCCCGTCGGATGTCCTGTGACAGTCGGACTCGATGATGTCCGCTCCGACGGCTTCCGCCGCGGCAATGGCTGCGACGGAATTCTCGAGAATGCCGTCCGCTCGCATCTCGTCGGTCACGAGGCCTCGGTGCGCAAGTATCCTCGGCGATTCCAACCCGCGCAGGAACGGATGAACAGTGCGATCGGGGTTCGCCATGGGCCGAAACTATCACCGCTCCGGCGAGGTGCAGGATGGAGCCGGCTACCCCGGGTAAAGTTGCGGCGACCCTGTTCGGCAATGCCGGACACCCCAGCACGACTTCAGGAGTCCCGAAAGTGTCTGAGCCTCTTCCCGCCGGTTCGTTCAACGGCAAGACCGTTCTCGTCACCGGCTCATCGCGCGGTGTCGGAGCGGACACTGTTCGCTACCTGGCCGCTGCCGGAGCGAACGTTGTCATCAACTTCCGGAACAAGGCTCCCCGGGCGGAGAAGCTTGCGCGTGAGGTTCACGAGAAGCACGGCGCGCAGACGCTCGTTGTCGGCACGGATCTCACCGATGCGGAGTCCGTGGCCTCAATGATGGGCGCCGTGAAGGACGTTTTCGGCGGGCTGGACGTGCTCGTTCTGAACGCCTCGGGCGGCATGGAACAGAACATGGGCGAGGACTACGCCATGCGTCTCAACCGTGACGCTCAGGTGGGTGTGCTGGACGCTGCGCTTCCGCTGCTGGGCCCCGGCACCCGCGTGGTGTTCGTGACGAGTCACCAGGCGCACTTCATCCGGACGACGCCGACGATGCCGGAGTACGAGCCTGTCGCACTCTCGAAGCGCGCCGGGGAAGACGCTCTTCGGGAACGCATCCCGGAGCTCGCCGAGAAGGGCATCGACCTCGTCGTCGTTTCCGGAGACATGATCGAGGGCACGATTACGGCGACGCTTCTCGAGCGTTCCAACCCCGGTGCAATTGAAACGCGTCGTGAGCAGGCAGGAAAGCTGCTCAACGTTGCGGAGTTTGCGGCCGAGATCGCCAGTGCGGCGCACGAGCCGATTCCCGCCAACAACGAGCGGATTGTCGGCGATACCTCAAGCTTCAACGGCGTCAGCTAACACCGTGAGCGGGGGCCATGGCGCCCCCGCTCACGTACCCAGCAGAACAACTGCGACAAACAGAACAGGCACGCACAGGAACGTCGTGAGGAACACGGCGTCCCGAGAGAGCGTGTATCCGATGCCGTAGCGCTGCGCATAGTTGAAAATGTTCTGGGCGGTGGGGAGCGCGCCAAGGACAACGACGACGAGCAGGGCGTGTCCATCAAGGCCGAAAATGAACCGGCCAACGACGTATGCCGCTACCGGCATAACGAACGTTTTCAGCGTCGTGGCCAGAATCACATCGCGCCGGGTGCCCCGGGTCGTGAGCGCACGCTGTCCCGTGAGTGACATACCGAAGCTGATCAGGATGATCGGCACAGCGGCATGGGCGATGAACGCGATCGGTTCCATCACGATGGCCGGCAGCTCGACGCCGGAGATCGACACAGCTACGCCCGTGATCGATCCGATCACGAGAGGGTTGCGGAACCCGCGGCCGAGCGCGCGCCACCACCGTGTCTCTCCGCTCGAGATCCCGTCGAGGATGGCGAGCGAGATGGGGGTGAAGACGAGCTGCTGCAGAAGAACAACCGGCGCGGCGTATGCGGCGCTCCCGAGGACATACGTGGAGATCGGGATACCGACGTTGTTTCCGTTCACCTGGCCCGACGAAAGCGCCCCCATCAGCGTGTCACCCCACGACCGCCGCCAGAGCAGTTTTGCGGTCAGCCCGTAGATGAGAAAGATCACGGCAGCGGTGACGGCCGATGCGGGAAGGAGCGCGGAGAATAGGCTTGCGACGTCTGCTTCGCTGAGAACGACGAAGAGCAGAAACGGGTTCAGTACGAAGAACGCGAGGCGTCCGAGCACGGCCCCACCGTTGTCGCCGAGAAGGCCAATGCGGCCAATGACATAGCCGATCGTGATGGCGACGCCAACGACGGCGAACCCCGTGAGCACGCCGATCATGCGCGCTGGTATCTGGTCACGGTGATCATCAGGAACACTCTATTCTCGAGGTGTCTTGCTGAGCCCTCCATATGGGACGATCAGGTCCATGAATCCTGGAGTAATCCATCCGGCGGATACGCACGACGTGATCCGTGTTCGCGGGGCCCGCGAGAACAATCTGCGCGGTGTTGACGTCGATCTGCCGAAGCGTCGCATCACGGTTTTCACGGGTGTGTCCGGGTCGGGAAAGAGTTCACTCGCGTTCGAGACGATTGCGAATGAATCGCAGCGGATGATCAACGAGACCTATAGCGCTTTTCTCCAGGGCTTCATGCCGTCGTCGTCGCGACCCGACGTCGATCTGCTGGAGGGACTGACAACGGCGATCGTGGTTTCACAAGATCGCCTCGCGGCGAACATTCGCTCGACGGTCGGGACGGCGAGCGATGCGGGAGCGATGTTGCGCACGCTTTTCAGCAGAATTGGCGAGCCGCAGATTGGTCCCCCCAACGCGTTCTCCTTCAACACCCCGTCAGTCACCGCAAAGGGGGCGATCGAGGTGCAGCGCGGCCAAAACACCACGCGTGAGCGCGCCGAGTACAGCGTTCTGGGCGGGATGTGCGCGGGGTGCGAGGGAACGGGCCGCGTGAGTGATCTCGACCTGACTCAGCTGTATGACGCGTCGCTTTCGATCAACGATGGTGCGATCCTCGTGCCGGGTTACAAGGTTGGCGGGTGGACTGTGCGTTTTTACGCCGAGTCTGGATTCTTCGATGCGGATAAGCCCGTGGGGGAGTTCACGGACGACGAGCTCAACGACTTCCTCTACAAGGAATCGGCGAAGGTCAAGATCGGCGGAACGAACATGACCTACATGGGTCTCGTTCCGCAGATCCGGAAGTCGATGTTGTCGAAGGACCGCGAGGCGATGCAGTCTCACATTCGGGCATTCGTCGATCGCGCCGTCACCTTTCAACCGTGTCCGGCATGTGAGGGAACGCGTCTTGCCGAACCCGCACGTCGCGCGCGCGTCGCGGGGGTGAACATTGCACAGTGCTGTTCGATGCAGATCACGGACCTGCTCGAATGGGTGCACAGCGTCGACGATCCCGGCGTGGCGCCGCTCACCGGTGCTCTGGAGGACTTGCTGCGGTCGTTTGTCGACATCGGGCTCGGCTATCTGTCGCTTGACCGGGCGTCGGGCACGCTGAGCGGGGGAGAGGCGCAGCGTCTGAAGATGATCAAGCACCTCGGCTCGCCGTTGACGGATGTGACGTACGTTTTCGATGAACCCACCGCTGGTCTTCACCCGCATGACGTGCCGAACATGAACGATCTGTTGCGACAGTTGCGCGATAAGGGAAATACGGTTCTCGTTGTCGAGCACAAGCCGGAGACGATCGCCATCGCGGACCACATTGTCGACGTGGGGCCCGGCGCCGGACGAGCGGGCGGCGATATCTGCTTCACCGGCACCGTGGAGGAATTGCGCAGCTCCGGCACGGTTACGGGACGCCATCTGGGGGACAGGGCGCGGGTCAAAGATTTGGTTCGGAGACCGACGGGAGCGATTGAGATTCGCGGTGCCGCAAGCAACAACCTGCGGGGTGTGAACGTCGACGTGCCGACCGGAGTTCTCGTGGCGCTGACGGGCGTCGCGGGTTCCGGAAAGAGCTCCCTTGTGGCTGAAGGTCTCGCGAACCGCAAGGGCGTTGTCTTCGTTGATCAGAGCCCGATCAAGGGCTCGATCAGGTCGAACCCTGCGACCTACACAGGGCTGTTGGAACCGATCCGCAAGGCCTTTGCAAAGAAGCACGGGGTGAAGCCGGCCCTGTTCAGCGCGAACAGCGAGGGAGCCTGCCCCACCTGCAAAGGAAACGGGCAGGTAACAACCGATCTCGGTTTTATGCAGGGTGTCACAACGCCATGCGAGGACTGCGGAGGTCGACGTTTTCTCGCGGATGTCCTGCAATATACTCTGGGGGAGAGGTCCATCGCGGATGTCCTGGAACTCTCCATTTCTGATGCACAAGAGTTCTTCGCCAGCGCAGAAGCACGAGTTCCGCCCGCCGGAAAAATCCTCGCTCGACTGGTGGACGTCGGTCTCGGCTACATCAGCCTCGGACAGACTCTCACGACGCTGTCCGGCGGTGAACGCCAGCGCCTGAAACTCGCAGCACAAATGGCAGAGGGTGCCGACGTGTACGTGCTCGACGAGCCGACAACGGGGCTGCACCTGGCCGACGTCGAGAACATGCTGTCGATGTTGGATCGTCTGGTTGATTCCGGTGCGACCGTCGTGGCGATTGAACACCATCAGGCGGTGATGGCTCACGCCGACTGGATCATCGACATGGGCCCGGGCGCAGGCCAGTCGGGTGGCCGAGTGGTATTCGAAGGCAGGCCAGCAGACCTCGTGGCGGCCCGGTCAACGCTCACCGGCGAGCATCTTGCGGAGTATGCGGTCTGAGCGGTCATTGCTGAGCAAATGAGGTGCTCGCGCGCCCTTCGCAGCGATATCAGGATTAGCCGATAATGCACATTATGTCAGCTCTTGATTACTGTGGGACCGTTTCGGCCATCGTGATCACTCTCCTCCGCACCACACACGCGTCGACCGATCTGAGAACGTGAGCACACGACCTGAGCACTTCTTCAACGTCCCGGACTCCGACCTCGACCGACTCGCCCGCCGGCTTCACGAGGCGGTCCTGCCGGACCAGACGCCTGGGCCCGACTGGTCCCGCGGCATCCCTACACGCGTTCTTGAGCGACTCCGGAGGCGGTGGATCGAGCGATACGACTGGCGCCAGTACGAACGTGCACTCAACCGTGAGCAGCACAGCTTCTACACCAGCGTCAGCGGACCGTTGCACTACGTCTGCCGCGACGGCGATATCGCGATCGACGCTCCGCAGTTGGATCACGCGGCGCTAGCCCGCGTTGGCAGGATGATTCGCGAGATCCATGACGCCAGTGTGAATGTCCCCCTCAGCGGCGGTAACGATGATGACGTGCTCATCCCGGCGCCGCATGTCGACCTCTTCTGCCACAACGACCTGGCACCGTGGAACCTGGTCTTGGGCGATCGCTGGGTATTTATCGACTGGGACAGCGCCGGTCCCAGTAGCCGAATATGGGACCTCGCATACGCCGCGCAATCATTCACGCTGAACGATGCGTCTGAAAACCCCGACATCGCCGCTGTGTGATTGCGCGCTTTGGTCGACGGATACGGCGCAAATATCGAGCTGCGGGAGCGGCTCCCTGATGCGCTTGCCGAGCGTACAGCTGCGATGCATCAGTTGCTCTCCGATTCTCATCGCACAGGTAATGAACCATGGGCAACGATGTACACAAGCGGCCACGGCGCCCACTGGCAGAGCGTTACCGCCTACGTGCGAAACAACGTCACCGTTTGGCGGCAGGCGCTCTCGACATGAGGGTGATTGCGATGAGTATTCCTTCGTCGCTCCGTCCTCACGGCTGAGATAGCGTGACACTGTGCAGTTCAGAGCGTTTACCGCCTACGCAGCCGAGGTGGGGTTGAACGTCGCGGTGACCCCCGAGGAACAGAACACCGATTATGAGGCGGGCATCGCCCAGATCGGTGGCGAAGATTGGCACATTCGAACTGCGCGAAACACGCCGAGCAAGCCGGGGGCGTTCGTCGCCTTCTGGCGGCGTGACGCAGATGGCGTGACGGCGCCGTTCGCGGAGGACGATCAGGCCGCCGGTCTGCTGGTCTTCGTCAATCGTCAGGACCGCCGCGGCGTCTTTCGATTCACAGGTCGGCACCTCGCCGACCTCCGCATCACCTCCGGAAAACGACCGGGTAAGCGAGGGTTCCGGGTGTATCCGACATGGTGCGAAGATCTCAACGCTGCGGCAACGGCGACTCAACGCGCTCAGGCGCTGGCCTTTCAAGAGCTGGGGGTTCAGGGCGGTTCGCCGCGCCCGTGATGCTGTCGCGCGACCACTCCGACACCACCGCACCCCTTCCCCGCATCGTCAGCGGACTGAAGCGAGCAGCCGGTCAAGAGCGGCGTGAGCGCTGCGCCGCGAGGCCGAGTCGCCGCCACGCTCAATGATCCAGAGTGCTGCTTCGTTCATGGCACCGGAGAGCTGCGGGGCTAGCGCCGCCGCCTCATCCCCGGACAGGCCGCAGTTCGCGAGGGCATCGCGAAGTTGCACGCCGGACGCCGCATCGTCGAGCGCGCGCCACTGAGCCCAGCCGATCGCGGCTGGCGCTTCGAGAAGAAGTACCCGTGCGGCATCACCTTCGGTGATCGCGTCAATAAATGCATGGCTCCCGGCAACGAGCTGATCCCAGGGGCTCTCCCCCGCGGCGTCCGCCACGGTCACGATGGCATCGGCGACGCAGCGGTGCAGCTCTTCAACTACGGCGGCGAACAGCCCCTGCTTCGAGGAGAAATGGTGATAAACCGCGCCGCGGGTCACCCCGGCTGCCTGGGCGATGTCTTCAACGGAAACACCCGCAAACCCGTGGTGTGCGAACGCCGTGATGGCCACGTCGCGGATACGGTGTGCGGTTGCCGCGGCTTCGGCGGCTGTAGCTCTAGGCATCAGGGCTTCCTTTACATGCGGTGTGTATGTATTCTACCTCTCAGATACATACACACTGAATGTAAAGGACTCGATCATGCACGTAACGAGCTTCTACCCCGTTCTGATGAGCGACGACGTCGCAGCAACAAGCGCGTATTACCAGCGCGTCTTGGGATTCGAAACGACGTTCTCCAGCGACTGGTACGTTAGCCTCCGCCTTGGAGCCGCTGAGCTCGCGATCCTCGACCGTTCCCACGCGACGGCCCCCCAGGGGTTCGGCGCGAGCCCGGCTGGTGTGATCATCAATGTCGAAGTGACCGACGCGGACACCGTCATCGCGGAGCTCCCGAACGACGTCCGGTTCGTCCTGCCGCTGCGCGATGAGCCTTTCGGACAGCGGCACGCGATCATAGAAGGGCCGGAGGGCGTTCTCATTGACATCATCCAGCCCATCGAGCCCTCGCCGGAATTTGCCGCTGCATATGCCGACGGCGCGGAATCGCGGTAGCTGACGGAGGGCGTGGCATACGCTCGACCCCATGCCCCTTGCACTCATCACCGGCGCGGCGCGCGCAAACAGCATCGCCGCGGGGATCGTTCCGCGGCTTCGTGACGACGGGTGGGACGTCGTCACGAGCGACATCGCGGGCGCAGACGTCTCTTGCGACCTTGAGACACGCGAGGGTCCGGAGCGACTCATCGCTGACGTATCTGCGGAACACGGTCCCATCGAGGCGCTGGTTCTCAGCCACGCTCACGACATCGAATCGGGAATTCTCGACACAACGGCGGAGAGCTTCGACCGTCACGTCACCATCAACGCGCGTGCATCACTGCTTCTGATCGCGGCGTTCGCCCGACAAGCGCCCGCGACCGGAGGCTCGATCGTTGCGCTGACAAGCGACCACACCACCGGCAACCTGCCTTATGGCGCTTCCCAAGGCGCCCTCGATCGTCTCGTCATCTCCGCTGCGCGGGAACTCGGTCCTCGCGGAATCTCCGCGAACGTTCTCAACCCCGGGCCAATCGACACCGGCTGGATGAATCAGGAGCTTCGCGAGACCCTAACGCCTGTGCACCCGCTCGGGCGGCTCGGAACACCGACTGACATCGCGGCGTTCGTGTCCTTCCTCGTCTCAGAAGAAGGACGATGGGTCTCGGGGCAACTCCTTCACGCCGACGGAGGCTTCTCCGCGCGGTACTAGCGACGATCCTGATGGAGGTTCTGCGCGTTGCGCGAACACTCTTCGCTCAACGCTCTGCTTCACGGTTGACTGGCCCCATGACACGCATTCTGGTGCTGGGCGGAACAGGTTGGCTCGGCGCGGAGATCGTGCGCGCAGCCCTCGCGGAGGGCGCCGATGTTACGTGCCTCGCACGCGGTGAGTCGGGCACGGTACCCGACGGGGCTCGCCATGTACGGGCTGATCGACGCGAGCTGTCCGCGTACGACACTGTTCTTGATAACTGGGACGAGGTCATCGAGCTCGCCAGTGATCCTGCGCTCGTGCGCCCTGCCCTGGACGCGCTCGCACCGCTGGCGCGGCATTGGACCCTGGTGTCATCCGTGTCCGTCTATGCACGAAACGACGAGCCCGGTGCTGATGAGTCCGCTGCCCTGGTCAGTTGTGATGATCTCGGAGAGTATCCCGCTGCCAAGGTTGCGGCCGAACAGGCAAGCGCTTTGGCTCTGAGCGACCGCCTTCTGGTGGCGCGGCCGGGACTGATTGTTGGCCCCGGTGACCCCAGCGATCGTTTCGGATACTGGCCAGCGCGGTTCGGGCGGAGCGGGCCTGTGCTCGTTCCGGAAACGGACGGTCGATACGTGCAGGTGATCGACGTTGCCGACCTCGCCGCATGGATCGCTGCAGCAGCCGCGGCGGGAACCACAGGATTCTTTAACGCCGTTGGTGAGGCCTATCCGTTCCGCGACGTGATCGACCACCTGAAAACAGCATCAGCGTCGGATCTCGAACTGGTCGCCGTCAACGATGAGGCGCTGAGAGCTGCCGGCGTCAACTACTGGGCGGGCCCCCGCTCCCTGCCGCTGTGGCTTCCGCGGGAGGACACAGCGTTTGCGCGGCGAGACGGGTCGGCGTTTCGGGCAGCCGGAGGAACGCTCCGCCCCCTAGCCGACACCATCGCACGCGTACGCGAAGATGAATTCTCCCGCGGTCTTTTCCGGCAGCGGCGCTCCGGTCTTACCCCGGACGAGGAAGCCGCGGTGCTCGGCGCACCGCGATAACGCAGGCGCCGGCATGCGCGACACCGCCGGCTAACGCGTACCGAGCTCCGTATCGATCCATCGCCCCAACCGCCAATATGCGACCTCGCGTGCGTCGTGTCGGGAGAGGAAAACGTCGTGCAGGGCGCCGTCGATGCGAACAATGGTGACAACCGGCCCGAGATTCAAAGCGGCGCGCGCGATGTCGTCAACGACGAGAACAGAATCCGTGCGGGTCAGCTCTTCGGACCACCGCAGCGGCGAAGCCGACCGAGCTGACAGCAGGACGCACACGGGCGCATCAATCGACAGGCCATCTGCCACCCGCGCGTGACCCTCGAGGATGGCGTGCAACCACCCCGCGTGAATCGGCATCGACTGTTCGGGACGCCAATCGAGGTTGATCTCCGCAAGATCATCCGGGTCCTCCGCCTCGCGCTGGGCGCGGGCGTAGAAGCCGAGGTCCACCTGAGGCGCACGGTCGAGCGGGCGTCGTCGAGCACGCAGATCGACGATGGGGGCGATCGTCTCGCGCTGCTGTCGAGGAAGTTGGAACTCGAGCCAGGGACTGTTCAGGATGAGCGCTGTGGCCGCGCCGGGGTGGCGATCCGCCCACAGACTCAGGATGAGCCCGCCTGTCGAGTGCCCCAATAGCACGAGGCGTCGCGGGCCGCGAGGAGCATCGGCCGCCGGTTCAGTGATCGCTTCGATCGCCGCGGCGATGTCCTCGTCGTACGTCTTGAGGTCGGCAACGTAGCCGTATGTCTGGCCGTCGCGCAGACTACGGCCGCACTTACGAAGATCAAGGGCATAAAACCGCGCGCCGCGATCGGTGAAGACACGGGCGAGGCGCTTTTGAAAGAAGTAATCCGACCACCCGTGCACGTAGAGAACGTCCACGTCTGACAGCGAGGGGATACCTTGGCGGAAAAACCTTTTCACCCAGGAGCGCGCCGGAGGAACCGACCGGACGAGCGTGGCGACAACTGTTCCTTCCTCGTCTTGGCCAAGATCAAGCGTCAGCTGCTCAAAGCCGTCACCCAGAACGTCAGGACGCCATTCTCGCGAGGACGATGCGTTCACGGCATCCAGCCTATGCGCGGCAACGTTCGTGCCGCGGGATCTTCGCTCACCTTGTGCCTATGCGAGCACGCGCGTCATGAAGACACTGTTCGGATCCGGACGGTACGCACCAAACGGGGCGCACTCCGAGAATCCGTGCCGCGCATAGAAGCGTCGTGCCGGAGCAAAGAACCCATCGCTTCCGGTTTCCAGCGAAACCCGGGCCACGTTGCGTGAGCGCGCATCACCCGTCGCGTGTTCAAGGAGCTGGGAGGCGATCCCCGTCCCCCGACATGCGGGCTCCGTGCGCATGCTCTTGAGCTCGTCGTGATGGTCGTCCAGGACGCTCAGCGCCGCCGTTCCGACGATCACACCATCATCGGCTGCTACCCAGAGCCGTACCCCCGGGCGCTGGAGCGCCTCAAAATCAAGAGCGTGCTGACTTTCCGGCGGTGCCGTCGGTTCCAAATCGGCAAGATGCGCCTCAAGGAAAACCCGGAGCTGGGGATCGGCGAAATCTGCGCGGGAGATCATCAACACAGATCGAGATTACCGGGAACTACTCGCCCGGAATCTCGAGATGCGCCTTCTTCGCCTGTTTCCGGTTGCGTGATTTCTCGAACAGCTTCTTGGCGTCTTTCGGGTCGAGGCGCCCCTCAGCGAGCATACGAATCGGACACCGCTTACAGCGCGGCTTCGACTTGCAACAGGTCTTCTTGGGCTTTGTCCGCTTCGACTTCTTTCCCGACCCCATGTCCACATCGTAGGCCGCGGATTTGGGTGTTGGTCTGCGCGGTGACTCGCACGGTCGCTGAAGCCATCAGAGCGTTAGGGCTGCCGAGACGCGATGATTTCACCGTGGGGTCGGGACCAGGGATCATGCCGAGAATCGTTGTGCACGACGACAAAGCCATGCTCGTTCAGAACGACCTTCAGGGAAGAAAAATCCCAGCGGTAGGCCCTCGACACAGCGTGGCTGAAGTCCTCCCCCGCCGGGCCCTCGAAGTACCCCAGTAAGAGCGAGCCGCCCGGCCGCATCACTCGGGCAAACTCAGCGATGACACCGCCGACATCGTGCGGATCGAAATGGATAATCGAATACCAGGACAAGAGTGCATCGACCTCTCCGGCATCACACGGAAGCTCTCGAAGGTCCCCGAGGCGGAACTCAGTCTCGGGAAAACGCGCGCAAGCGGCGTTGATGAAGCGCGTCGAACCATCAATGCCAATGACACGGCGATCGTCCGCACGAAGGTAGTCGCTCCAATGGCCGGGGCCGCAGCCCGCGTCGACGATGAGACCGGTAGTCGAGTTGGCCCAGTCGGTGATCGGCGGAGATCTGATCGGAGCACATCTGATCGCGGAGCTCGGAAGACAGAAGCCCGCCGCCGATGAGCGCAGCGACGAAATTGAAGTAGTCGCTGATCGTGGAGACCAACTCCGAGTGACTCTCGTCGAACGGAGCTGGCCCGACATAGAATCCAGACCCGGCAGGCTCGGTCATCCGCCGAGCGATCAACGGATTCGTTTCCTGGCTCCACGCCCGCCTCGCGGAACGCGTGACGCAACGGAGAATCGGACACGATGACGCCGTACCCGGTCTGGTTTGTCAGCATGTGCCGAAGCGTGATGGAGCGTATCGCCGGCGCTGTATCCGTCACATCGGCTTCGTCATGGACTGAACGCGGAAGATCGCGTCCGTCCGGATGGGTGCTCCGCCCGAATCCGCCGCGCCCCGGGCAACCGGATCGAGCGTCCTCCCGTAGCTCGCAACGGCACCGGGGATCGTTCCGTCCTGGATGTGGCGGTCAAGGAAGGCGAGCCGCGCTACGTCCATGCCTCCAGGCTAGGGACCCGTTACCGTCGGCAACAGTGCCGTTTTCCTCTACGCCGAGCTGTGCTGTTCAGAGCCCCACACGGAACGGCACGCACCGCGGTATGGAGTCGCGCGTGTTTTTGACTTCTCCGCAGTCGGCGCTCGACGCCTACATCGCTGCCACCAACACGCACGATTTCGATCGCGTGGCGGCCTCCGAATCCTCCGAGTGGAGCGGGGCGTCGTCGTAACCGCCCCACTCCCACCTCCAGAGGAGTTATCGGTTCGCGGCGGCCCGCAGCTGTTCGGCTGCCTTTGCCACGTCAACTGCGCCGTAGATGGCGCCGCCGGCAACGGCAACCTGTGCTCCGGCGTCGCGCACGGCGCCGATGGTCGCCTCTTTCACGCCGCCGGCAACCGAGAAGGGAACGCCCGACGCCGTCCCGGCCTCAAGCAGGTAGTCCAGGGAGTAGCCCGGCTGCGCCTGCTCGTCGAGACCGGCGTGCATTTCCACGAAGTCGGCGCCGAGTTCGACAACCTCTTTGGCGCGGGCTGCCTTGTCTGTGACACCGATCAGGTCGACGACGATGCCCTTGCCGTGCTTGTTGGCGGCAACAACCGCTCCGGCGATCGTCGAATCGTCCGCGCCACCGAGGACCGTCACGAGGTCTGCGCCTGCTTCGAACGCGATGTCAGCTTCGAGCTCGCCGGCGTCCATCGTCTTCAGATCGGCAAAGACGATCTTGTCGGGGTGGGCGGCTTTCATTGCGGTGATGACGGACAGCCCCGCACTCTTGATGAGCGGTGTGCCCAGCTCAAGAATGTCAACGTGCGGAGCTGCCTGAGCCGCAAGGTCAAGGGCGTGCTCGGTGGTGAGGGTGTCGATAGCAAACTGGATCTTCATCGTGTTCCTGTCGTTGGTGTTGGTGAAAAAGTCATTCGAGATTCGCGTGACGCGGCCACAGCTCGTCGGCCGACTGCTGGCCCGCGCGCCAGAGCGCGTCAAACAGCGCGTCGCCGATGACGACCACGGCCTGTTCGAAAAGCGAACCCGCGTATTGCGCAGACGCCTGCTCTGATCGGTCGAGCTTGGCCGCTGCCGGCACCTGGACGACCACGCGCGCAACTGCGACCAGGGGCGAATCCGAGGCCGTTGTAATCGCGCAGACCGTCGCCCCGACGGCGTGCGCCGTTGTCGCGGCCCGGACAACGCTTCCGGTGGTGCCGGACCCGCTTGCGACGATCAGGAGATCTCCTGCGCCGATCGCCGGGGTGGTCGTCTCCCCCACGACGTGGACGACGAGCCCCAGGTGCATCAACCGCATCGCGGTCATCCGCAGCGCAATCCCGGAGCGCCCCGCTCCCATCAGGAACACCCGCGAAGCGCCGGCAACGGCGTCGGCGAATTCGTCGAGAGCGTCATCCTCTCCGGAGGCCAGAAGATCGATGACGGAGCGGAGCTCGTCACCGACGAGGGACAGGGAGGTATGCGTTGCCGCGCGAAGAGATGTCACGGTATGAGACTCTCGCGCCGAACGAGACTCTGCGCTCGCCCAATCGTCGCGTCTGACTAGCCATTCGGCTAGCGGACTAGCAGGGGCTAGCCTGCTGGTATGCCGGACGCCACGACCTCCCGAACCGAGAACGCGTTGCGTGAACGCGCCCTGCGATCGCAGGCTGATCGACACGCGGTCACGCTGGAGTCTCTTCTGGCCGCGTTACGGTCGCCGCGACTCGGCGACCGCGCGGCACGGGACGCCGCCATCGATATCGCCTCACGATCCCTCGTTGCCCTGCGTACCGACTCCGATGAGCGCACAACCGATGCGCTCGAGCCCGTGATGGGGGCGTTCGCCCGCCTCAAAAGCGACCTCGGCCCGCTTGTCCGCTTCGGTGAGCTCGACGTTCAGTTCGTCGAGCCTCCCGCGAACGGGCGCGCCCTGCCGGGGGACGTCGCACACGCGGCCCGCGCAATCGTCCGCAACGCCGTTCTGGCGTTCGTCGATGCCGCGGAGGCGAAGCGCGTGCGCATCCATTGGGACTGCGATGGTCTGAACCTGCTCATCGGTTTGCGCGATGACGGAACGGGGGAACTTACCGCCCACGACGATGTTCTGCGCCCCATCGCCGAACACGTCACGCATCTCGATGGCACCTTAGCCGTGGACTCAACACCGGGCTGGGGGTCAGAGATCGATATTGCGATTCCTCTTGATCCGCCACAGCACGCGCCAGCGATTGACGCCGATCTCACCGACCGTGAGCGCGAGATTCTTGGCCACCTCGTCACGGGATCCCGCAATAGCGAGATCGCTGGACAGCTGAATATCAGCCCGCACACCGTTAAGTTCCATGTCTCGAAGTTGCTCCGTCGCACGGGGACACGAAATCGAGCCGAATTGGCCGCGCTGTTCAGCTAGCGACAGGCGTCACATACCGTCCCGCACCATGCGCGCCTCGATGAGCAACGGCATGTCCGCGTCGCGTTGTTCGGCGCCGTCGAACACGAATCCGTTCTTGCCATAGAAGGCGATCGCTCGCGGGTTCGTTTTCGCCACCCAGAGCATGGCGGGCTCTGCTCCGAGCACGGCATCAAGCAGCGCCTGGCCCGCCCCGGAACCGTGATGTTCGGCGAGCAGATACAGGAGAAACAGCGCTCGACCTCGCGGCGCATCCTCGCCGGCGCTCCCGGCCATAGCCACCCCGGTCATCACGCCATTGACCTCGGCGATACGAACGATATGCGCGGGATTCGGATCGCTCAGAATCGTGTTCCACATTCGGCGGCGCATCGCGCGATGGCTCTCATCGAGGTATCCCACGGGAAGCACATCGGTGTATGTCTGTTCCCACCCGCGCACCTGCACCGCAGCGATCGCATCGGCCTCGTCACGGCGCGGCGGACGGATCGTGAACTCACCAGGCATACGGTAACCCTAGACGACACCACGTCGTCAGGTTGCGGTCCGCTGGTAACGGCTACATGCGAGACTTCCCTGATGAGTTTGATTGACGCCCGGGCTGTTTTCGCCGCTCTCGCCAATGACGCATCCCGCGCGCTCTATGCGGCGCATGTGCTGGGAGACCCGGCCATGGTCACGCTCTCCCCATCGAAGCGGAAGCGCGCCACGGAGGCGCTCGCCGCGGCGGGGCTTTTGCATGAGGATGCCGCGTCGGCGCAGCCCTTCCGCGATCTCCTCGCGGCCGTCCAGACGCCGCCGCGCGTGATCGTTGATGGCCCCGCACGGTTTCTCGACGAGGACGGCCGTTTGCTGCGTTTCCCCCGTACCGAGGCCGACAGAATCGCTCTTCTCGAGCTCATCGCCGACCGCGTGTTGCCGTCCGGTGAGCGAATTGACGAACGAACGCTGGGCGAGCGAATCTCGTCCATCACGGACGATGTTCCGCTCTTACGCCGCTACCTCGTGGACTACCGGTTTATCGATCGCACACGCACCGGGTCCGAGTATTGGCGCATCTGACGCACGGGGTAGATTCGTACGGGTGAATGACCTGCGCATCGTTGATCTTCCCGCCGACTCCGACCTGTGGGGCGTCGCGCTCCCGGTTCTTCAGGAGCTGCGTCCGCATCTTTCACGTTCCGTTCTCGACGACATCCTGATCGAGGCTGCGCCACAAGGACTCGCGTTTATCGGCGCCTTCGACGGCGACACCTGCGTTGGCGTGGCGGGATGGCGTGTCATCGCCAACACGAGCGCGGTGCGAAAGGCCTACGTCGATGACCTCGTCACCGCAGCCTCAACCCGGTCGCGTGGCGTCGGCGCGCTGTTGCTCGATGACATCGAACAGCGCGCGCGCCAGGCGCAGTGTCACGTTCTCGATCTCGACTCCGGCGTTCAGCGCTTTGATGCTCACCGTTTCTATCTCCGGGAACGAATGAGTATCCAGGCTCACCACTTCGTCAAGGCTCTCTGAGGGGTTTCCATGCGAGTTGAGCTCACCCGGTTCCGCGTTCTGCCCGGCACCCGCGCCGTCGTTGACGAGTGGATGGCCTTCCTGCAGGAGAATTACGAGGCCGTGCTGGAGACCCTCGAGCCGGAACAGATGTACGTCGAGACAATCTTTTGCGAAGAGATTGATGGAGTCGACTACCTCTACTGGTACTCCGTCCAAGGAGAAGAGGAAGCGCAGGATGTGCGCCACTCATCTCACTGGATTGATCAGAAGCATGTCGAGTATTGGCAACGCTGCATCGACCCCGACCACCCGCCGACGGATCTCACACCGTTGATCACGATGCTGCCGACGCGTATCGAGCGGGCGATGCGGCCCCTCCCCTGAGATGATGGCGAGATGGCCTCTCGTCCTTTCGATATCGCGCGTATCGGCGCGGGCCTCGTCGTTGCGCGCGCCGAGAGCGAGCTGCGCGCCGCGGCGCAAACAGGCGCGATGGTCGTCACCGCCGCCCCGGGAACAGGGAAGACGACGGTGGTTCCGCCGCTCGTCGCCAACCTGGTGGACGGACGCGTTATCGTCACACAACCGCGCCGCGTCGCCGTGCGATCGGCCGCCAGACGCCTTGCGCAGCTCTCGCAGACGGAAATCGGTGGCAGCGTTGGCTACACCGTGCGTGGCGAGAGTCACACCAGCGAGAACACGCGCGTCGAGGTTGTCACCCCCGGGGTCCTCCTGCGACGGCTCCTCAACAATCCGTCGCTCGACGGCGTCGGTGCGGTGATCGTCGACGAGGTTCATGAGCGATCGATCGACGGCGACCTGCTTCTGGGAATGCTCGCGGAAGTGCGGGAGCTGAGGGACGATCTGCTGGCCGTTGCGATGTCAGCGACGCTCGACGCTTCCGCCGTCTCCGATCTTCTGCGCGGCGCAGCAATCGTTGATGTTCCGTCCGCGCTACACCCGCTGGAAATCGCCTACACACCAGGACCGACACGTATCGACCAGTGGGGCGTCTCCCGTCATTTTCTCTCCCACCTCGCGGCGGTCGCCGTCACGGAACACGCTGCGGATGGCGGCGACGCGCTGGTCTTCGTGCCGGGGGCACGGGAAGTGGACGCCGTTGTCGACCTCATCCGGTCGCGCGCCTCGGGCGTCGAGGTTCTGCCCCTGCATGGTCAGCTGCCGCCCGCCGAACAGGACCGGGCCACGGCGGGGCGAACCTCCGAAACAGAACCGCGCCGCATTATCGTTTCCACCTCTCTTGCCGAAAGCTCCCTGACTGTGCCGGGAGTGCGCCTCGTGATTGACGCGGGGCTCTCCCGCGAGCCACGGCGCGATGCGGGGCGAGACATGACCGGCCTGGTTACCGTTTCGACGTCCCGTGCGGGCGCCGAACAACGGGCTGGACGTGCCGCGCGTCAGGAACCTGGCCGCGCCGTGCGCGTCTACACGGAGGCGGAGTTCGCTGCGATGAGACCGGAGGCGACGCCGGAGATCACGGCGGCCGATCTCACGGACGCCGCGCTCCTGCTCGCCGCATGGGGAACGCCGCGAGCGGAGGGCCTTCGGCTACTGACTCCTCCCCCGGTCGCGGCGATCGACCGTGCAACAGAAACGCTCCGCTCTCTCGCCCTGATCAGCGACACGGGTCATCCGACGCCCCTGGGTGCGCGCGTTTCCCGTATGCCGGCCGGCCCGCGAGAGGCTCGAGCCCTGCTCAGCGCCGCCGAGCACGATGTGCCCGCGCGCGCTGCGGGCGAGGTCGTCGCGGCGATCTCCGGCGGATACCGTGATGCGGGAGCCGATCTGACACGGGTGCTCCGGGAGCTGCGCGACGGAATCGCGGCAGGGTCCGCGCGCTGGCGGGCAGACGCAAAACGCCTCGCACAACTGAGCAGTGATGTCGCGGCGGGAACATCTACCGACGCCGCGGGTACCGTCACGGCTCTCGCCTTCCCGGAACGGATCGCTCGCCGTGTCGCAGCGGGGTCTCGCACCTATCTCTTCGCCAGCGGCACCCGTGCGGCGATCCCCGAGTCCAGCCCTCTGCTGGGAACCGACTGGATCGCGGTGGCAGAGGTGCAGCGCGCTGACGGCCGCGTGGCCGAAGGGACGGGCGCCGTTATCCGGCTCGCTGCGCCATTGTCTGAAGACCGCGCGATCGAGCTCGGCGGCAACCTTCTGACCGTGACGCGGGAATCGCGCATCATCGATGGCGCGCTTCGGGTGCGGGAACAAACCCGCCTCGGTGCTATCCCGCTCTCATCTACTCCGGCGCGAGCAACGGAGGAGGACATCGCGAGCGCGTACGTCGCACATGTGCAAGAAAGCGGCCTCAGCGTCTTGCGTTGGAGTGACGAGGCGACCATGTTGCGCGGACGCCTGTCATTTCTTCACCGCAACCTGGGCGAGCCGTGGCCTGATGTTTCGGATGATGCCCTCCTCGCTCACACGGACGATTGGTTGCTTCCGGCGTTGCGGTCAGCGGGACATCGCCCGAACCTGTCATCGCTTCCGCTCACGCAGGCTTTGCGGAGCCTTCTCCCGTGGCCCGCGGCGGCACGATTCGATGAACTGGCGCCCGAACGCCTGGCTGTTCCCTCCGGATCGCAGATACGTATCGTCTATCCGGCGTCGGACGAGGCAGATGCGCGCCCCGTTGTTCCCGTCAAACTGCAGGAGGTGTTCGGCCTGGCGCACACACCGCGCGTCGCCGACGGCCGAGTGCCCGTGCTGTTTCACCTGCTCTCGCCCGCACGGCATCCGCTCGCGGTGACGGACGATCTTGCCTCGTTCTGGAGCGGACCATACGCCGATGTTCGCAAACAGATGCGCGGCAAATACCCGAAACACCCATGGCCGGAAGACCCGTGGTCCGTTCCCGCCACGGCAAAAACGAACCGGGCGCTCCGCCGACAGTAACGCTATGCGCGCAGGGCTCCCACCAGGTTCCCCACACGACGGAGGCCCTCGCGCAGGTCACCCTCGCTCGCCGCATACGAAATGCGCACATGGGTGGCGCCGGTGGCGGTGCCGAAGTCGCGCCCCGGGGTGATCGCGACATGGTGATCTTCCAGTGCCTGGCGACAGAACGTCTCGGAATCCAGCCCCAACGACGACACATCGCAATACGCGTAGAACGCGCCGTCTGGCGTCGCCGCGACGGGAAGTCCGATGCGCTCCAACCCATCAATAACGATCGCGCGGCGGCGAACGAACTCTTCTCGGCGCTGCTCGCACGCAGCGAGGGCGGAGGGTGAGAACGCCTGGACAGCCGCGAGCTGCGCAGGTGCGGAGGCACACAAAAAGAAGTTGACCGCGAGGCGCTCGGCAGCGTCCGTGAGCTCGTCGGGCAAGACCACCCACCCGAGCCGCCATCCGGTCATGCCGAAGTACTTCGAGAAGCTCCCGATCACGATGGCATCGGGATCGATCGTCAACACGCTCGGGGCTGGCAGCCCTGCCGCATCGGGATCCTGCAGATCAAGGTAGATCTCGTCGACGATGCGCCACGCGCCGCGCTCGCGCGCGATGCGGCAGATATCGGCGAGATCCTTGGCGGCGATCGCGGTGCCCGTCGGATTTGATGGCGTCGCCACCATCACCGACGTTGTGCGCTCAGTCCAGGCACCGTCCGCGAGGGCCTCGTTGAGCTGGAAACGCGTCTTGGACGTTGTTGGCACTGCGACAACGTCGCCGCCAAAGGCTTTGACGAGCTCGCGATTGCAGGGGTACGACGGGTCCGCCATCACGACCTCATCGCCAGGGTTCGTCGTCACCGCGGTGGCAACGAGAAGGGCAGCGGACGCGCCGGAAGTCACCATAATGCGCGAGGGGGCGATCACAACACTGTGCCGATCGACGTAGAAACGCGAAATTGCCTCGCGCAGCTCCGGCAGGCCCATTGCCGGCGTATACGGGAGGGGCCTACCGTCCATTGCCTCGATCATGGCCCCGCGTACCTCATGGGGTGCGCCGAAGTCAGGCTCGCCCAACGAGAGGCGCACGACATCAATGCCCTGCACCTGGAGCTCTGCGGCGCGTTGCCCAATCGACATGGCGTAGAAGGGTTCGGCGTCCAGGGCGCGCTGGGCAATCTGCATGTGCTCTCCTCGTCTTCGTTCCGACCCGAGATTGTCCCACGCGCTGGTGGCAGACGCTCTGGTGGCAGACGCTCTGGCGCGATAGCGTCGAAGCGATAGATGATGAGGAGAAACCATGCCCCGCACTGTTGCCGAAAAGCTCCTGATCGCCCCAGAATCGGAGCTCCTTCTGCTCGCGACGCCCGAACAGCGGACACTTCTGGAACCACTGCCGGATGGCGTCACCGTGGCCGATGGCATCACTCGGGACACAGAAGGCGTTGCGGTGGCATTTGTCGATGATCGAGCCGGGCTCGACGCGCTGCTCGCCGAGATCGTTCCCGTTCTGACATCGTTCCGCGCCGGATGGATCGCGTACCGCAAGGGTGGCCGATCCGATATCAACCGGGACTCGATCTGGGCACGTGTTGAAGAAATCGGGTGGACCCTCAACGCGAACATCTCCCTGTCGGACGAATGGTCCGCCGTCCGCTTTAAGCGTTCCACCTGACGAGGTCCATCACACATCACATCCATGACCACGCCCTTCACTCGCACATTTCGCCTGGGCGCCGGTGTTGCGCTCGCCGCGGGATGTGCAACGGGCACTCCGCAGGGGGCAACGACATCGATCCCGAGGTGACCGAGCTTCCGACGCCACCGCCGGGCGACGGTGAGCTCACGCCGGCTGCTCTCGCGATGGTGCTCGACCCTGGCTCCGGACCGGAGCTGTGCCTCGGTGCGATCGCCGAGTCGTATCCTCCGCAGTGCAGCGGCCCTGCCATCATCGGGTGGACCTGGCCGGACGACGATGATGTATTCGACGAAGCGTCTGGTGTGCAGTGGGGAACGTTCCGGGTGTCGGGCACATACGTCGCAGAGGCAGCTGAGTTCACGCTGACCGAGGCGGTTCCGAGTGATGGCAGCGATTTGCTCTCCGCTGGCGTCGACGGCATCACCGGCACGGTACAGCTGTCCGTCGTCTTAGATGACGGCTCGCTACAAGCCACCGCCAATGAGCGCTACGGCGATGGCGTTGTCGTCGTCAACTCCGCCCTCGTGCCTATCGTCGACTGAGCCGATCGGACTAGAGGGACACCCAGCCGGTGAGGATGCCGTCGTCACTTTCGATCTCGTTGATCCGATCACGCTTCGCTGACCAGCCCTGTGCATCCGGGCCGTCGAAAGCTCCGCGCGCAAACCGCACGCCGATGTCATCCTGAGCCTGCCGCGGCCTCGCACCGCTCCTGGTGTGTGCGCTCGCCGCCTGGCTGGTGGTCGCGAAGCTCCCTCCGCGAATCACCCGGGCATCGCGGTCGCGGGGAACATCGAACAGGTCCCAGCACCACTCCCACATATTGCCGAGCATGTCGAACGTTCCGAAAAGGTTCGGCAGCTTGCCGCCAACGTCGCGGGGCGCGACCAGGTTGTCCGCTGCCGTCCAGGCGACGTCAGCGAGTGGCCCGTAGTGCGCGGCGGGCGATCCGGCGCGACAGGCGAACTCCCACTCCGCTTCGGTCGGCAGTCGATAGCCGTCAGCATCAACGTGCCAGGTGACCTGCTCGCCGTCGAAGGTGTACGCGGAGTCCAGGCCCTCCCACTCGGAGGCGGCATTACACAGACGAATCGCTCGTTGCCAGGAAACATGAGCGGCAGGCCGACGTGGGTGTGCGGCGCTCTCACCAATCAGTTCGGCGACGAGTTCTTGTGTCACCGCGAAGACGCCGATCTCGAACGCCTCCAGTTCCACCGTTCGTTGGGCCCTGCGCCGTGCGTCGCGCAGCGTCACGGAACCGGAAGGGACGCGCGCGAGTTCGATATCAGGGGTCACGGGGCTCACGGTAGCGCCTCGACATGTGCCTCCCCGTCGGGAGAGCACCGCGCGGTGTGCTGATCGTCGCTCCCCGCGTCTGAGACACTGTGGAGATGCGAGCAGCTGTTACCACCGCCGTCACCGATCCGCGCGTTGCGCGCCGAGTTCCGGAAACGCTCGACGCTTTTCAGCGTGCCGAACGGCATCCGGAATACCGAGTCGATATCGAACGAATCCGCTTCTCGCCGTATTTCTCTCGGCTGTCAGCCGTCACGCAGGTCATTGCCCAGTCTGGCGCGGGCCTCGCCGTGCACAACCGTCTCACCCACTCCGTGAAGGTCGCGGCCGTTGCCCGTGCGATTGCCGTTCAGCTCTCGACGGATCAGGGCGAGACGGGACGAATCGTTCAGGAACTCGGCGGATGTCACCCGGTCGTGGTGCAGGCCGCAGCCAGCTCTCATGATCTCGGGCACCCGCCCTACGGGCACCTCGGCGAACACACGCTGGACCGGCTGGCGAAGGACCGCTTCGGACTGGCCGAAGGCTTCGAGGGCAACGCTCAGACCTTCCGAATTCTCACCCGGCTCGATGAGCACGATCAGCCGGGCGTCGGGCTGAACCTAACGGCCGCGACCCGCGCGGCAATCCTGAAGTATCCCTGGCTTCGAGGCAACGGAAACGGACGCAAAGGGAGCTCCCACAAGTTCTCGGCCTACGCCCTCGACGTTGATGAGCTGCATGACGCGCTTTCCGCGTATCCGTTGATCGACACCGGGCAGCAGACAGTCGAATGCTCCGTGATGGACATCGCGGATGACATCGCCTATTCCCTGCATGACCTAGACGATTTCTATCGGGCTGGTCTCCTCAATCAGGCGACGATTGCGGCCGAGTTCCACGCCTGGTCACGGGACCTAAACGAGCTGCGCGCCTTGGATGATGCCGCCCTGCGGTATGCGAGCCGCTCCCCCGGCCACTCGCTCGAACTTCTCTGGCGACGCCTGAACAAGAAGGATCCCTGGATTGCGGATCCCGACGCATTCGCCGCCGCTGTCGAAAAAGTCTCTGACGAAGTTGTCGACGGCCTCCTGACGGTACCCTTCGACGGGTCGCTCGGCGCCGATCGCGCCCTCGCACGTTTCACCTCAGGCTGGATTACCCATCTGCAGGCATCGGTAACCGTGCGGCGGGATCCGCATGTGCGATCCGGGCATGTCAGCCTAGATACAACCGCCTGGCATGAGGTAGCGGTCTTGAAGTTCCTCCATGAGCGGTTCATCCTCGATCGCCCCGACTTGGCGGTGTACCAGCGCGGGCAAGCGACCATCGTCGAACGGCTCGTTGATGCGTTCGCCGCGTGGCTTGACGATTCCTTCGATGTCCGCCGTGCGCCGAGACGCCTACTCGATCTGGTCGACCTTGCCGCTGATGACTATCAACAATTGCGCCGCGACTCACCCGAGCTGCTTGATTCCGTGGACTCCGCCGAACTCCGCCTGCGGGCAAAGGGCCGCGGAATCATCGATTACGTCGCGTCCTTGACCGACGCACAGGCGAAGAACCACGACGCGATGATCAGCGGACAGACCGAGCGGCTCTGGGACGCCGGGCAAGGTCTGTAAATCGCACGGCTGAGCCCCTCTCATCGCGTGGATGAGGAGGGCTCAGCCGTTGGCTAGCGGGCGCTTACAGCCCGAGAAGCGCGAGGAGGTCGATCACCAGACCGCCAATAGATCCGAGCAGGTCGCCGAGGGGGCCAGAAAGCGTGTCTTATCCTAGAGCGTTTCACTGAGGTTCTCTGCTCCGTCTTCCCGCCGTGATCACGATCGGCCTATCGGGCTGCACCTCAGCGCAAGAACCCGACTGGTCGGCCGCCCAGTCACAGGCGGATGCGTTCACAGATGCTTCCTCGACGAGCGAGAACTCCCTCGGATGGGGTTCCTGGCGGGCCGTGCCGAACACGAGATCCCTGATTGACGAGGGAAGCGTGACTCTGGAGTACACGTCAGAAGCTCGCGTAGATAGCATCAACGCTGCGTGCTTCGGCGGGGGCGAGGCACGCTTCACAGCCACCGTTCGCATGGCCTCGGCCGGGACAACCGTAGACTCCATGACACTCAGCTGCGATGGCGAACCACGCCTGGTGCCACTCGGCGCATCGCTCGAGCACGTCAACGCAATCCCGTTTTCCGGTGGTATCGACGAGGGTGACGGCGCGGTGATCGCGGCCGTCGTTGCGGGCGTCGCCGACTAGACGGTATGTAGTGGCCCTGTTGATCAAGAGGCTGAGGCCGATCGCGGCCAGGAATCCCATCCTTCGGAAAGGGAACGGAGGATGGGTCTGGCGTTTTTGAGGCGCTGGACGGGAAGATCTTGGGACCGGGACTTTCCGGATCTCGCGCCGTCAGGAAAGGTGATGGCGTAGCCGACCCAGGGGCGAAGTCCGCGTTCAATCATCTCTCGATAGTTGCCGCTGACGGTCGCGAACACCTGCTGCTCGAGTTCATCGGCTGCGCCCTGCCAGTTCGAGTCGCATGCGTCGCAACCGCAGTCTGGGTAGCGGAAGTCGTGCAGCAGGCCCGCGTGTATATAGATGCCCGGGTAGGCGGTGAAGACCAACGTGAGGGAAGCGCACTTCGGATCATTGGGTCGTATCCGCACGGCCCGCACCACATCGTGAAATGCGGGATGCAGCAGATCACCCGCCGCCTCAACTCTTTCAACGATTTCGACGTCGTACGTCTCGCGGAGGTGTGCGATGAGCGCGTCGCCGACAACGTGGAGCGGTGCGAACCGCTCGGGATGTGTGTCGACGGAGTAGGTGTCCTCCGGAGGTGACCCGTGCCACCGATTCCCATAGTCGATCACGGCACCGTCAGCATCGCGGAACACCGGCTCGTCGACCACGGGACGGACGTAGGAACTCATTCCGTCATCCTGCCTCAGCCTTGCCGTACCGTCTGGCCCCGCTTCATGCGACGGTGAGCGATCTGATCGTCAGCCCGTCGCGGGAGCGGCCAATCCCGTGATCAGGCGGCTCGACCCGCGGATTCTTGTGGTTCGGCAGAGCCCCCTGTGTCCCGAACGGGTCTACCGCCAGCCGAGCGCGGGCGCGACGTGGGTCAAAATCGACTCGATCACGTGCGCGTTGTAGTCGACCCCCAACTGGTTGGCCTGCTGTGTCCAGTTAGCCATCTGCCAACTCACTCGTCCTAGCGTCCTTCGTCGACGATCTGCGCTAGGGCAGCAAGATGAGCTTCCAGTGCTGTCCTCCCTCGCGGCGTGAGACTCACCCACGTCAAGCGCCGTGAGTCGGCCCGTGCGTCTGAGCTTTCCTTGCGAACTGTGATGAGTCCGGCTGTTGCTAGGGTCTTCAAGTTCTTCGAAAGATTGGCATCGCTGAGCTGGAGAGTGTCTCTGACAACGGCGAACTCCAGTTCAGCGACCCGACGCAAGAGTCCGCAGATGCGCAGACGCACTGGAGAATGGATGATCTCGTTGAATGCCGCTATGACGGGAGCGCTCATGTGGTGCCCTGATCTTGAGCGAGTTCTTTCCTGAGCGTTTTGTCGTAGCGACGGCCGAGCACCACCGTCGCCACGAATGCACTAATGACCACGGGAAGAACCCACCACGACGAAACCTCAGTGAGACGAACGACGAGAGCCCCGGCCATGGCGAGCGCCAGTACTCCGACGGAAGCCAAGAGCATCCGACCGCTACGCTTGCCAGTCGGCTGAGTGAGCGAGAGGCCGTAGCGCCGCGAGTAGGCGGTGGTGAGCACGGGTATAGCGATGATGCCGAGGGTGACGAGCGAAATGCTCAACGGAGGCGACAGGACCTGAGCCAGAACAAGGACGGACACAATGAGCCCCAGAGCCGGGTGATACCACCATGGCGTTACGACTTGCTTGGCCAATCGTGATCGGTCGGCACTCAGTCGACTGAGAATATCTGCCGCCTCGGATGCGGAGGGCGGTTGCGGTTTGTCGCCAGCCGGTTCCGGGATCAGGTCTCTTTCCATACTGGCAAGCGTATCGGAGACTTTCCTATACGGAAAGTGACTTGCTAGAGTGATGCGCAACAACGGCAGGGACTGACGAACGTTTTGAGGAGGCGAACTCAGATCACGTCTCCAACGACAGGACCAGCCGTGTTCGGCTTCCAGCCCAGCTCCGGCGCAACATACTTGGCGAACGACTCCAAGATATGAACACAAAAAGCAACGCCCAGCTGGTTGGGAACCGTCAACAAGAGAGTGTCCGCCTCGGCGATTGCTTCGTCATGACGCAGCTGCTCGATGAGCGCTTCGGGCTCGTCCGCGTAGGACCGTCCGAAGATCGCCGTTGTGTTCGCGTCGATCTTGCCAATCTGATCATCGGTGTCGCCACCGACGAAGTAACGACGGTCGGTGTCGTTCGTGATCGCGAAAATCGACCGAGATACTGATGTGCGCGGCTCGAAGCCCCACCGATCGCTGTCCCATGCGTCCCGGAAAGCGCGCAGCTGCTTGGCCTGTTGCACGTGGAAAGGCTCATTGGACTCGTGGTCCTTGAGGGTCGAGCTCATCAGGTTCATCCCGTGCTCGGCCGCCCACACTGCCGTGGCGTCGGAACCCGCGCCCCACCACATGCGCTCGCGAAGTCCCTCGCTATGCGGTTCGAGGCGAAGCAACCCGGGAGGATTCGGGAACATCGGCCGCGGGTTCGGCTCTGCGAAGCCCTCGCCCTCCAGCAGCTGAAGGATCAGTTCGGCTTTCTGACGCGCTGCGTTCGCTCCCGAGGGGTCGTCGTCCGCGGAGGTGTAACCGAAGTGCCGCCATCCGTCGATGACCTGCTCGGGTGAGCCACGGGAAACGCCGAGCTGCAGGCGCCCATCAGAAATCAGGTCGGCCGCGCCGGCGTCTTCGACGAAGTAGAACGGGTTTTCGTAGCACATGTCTGGGTTGTGACGCTTGAGCAGGTTCAAGGCGAAGCTTCTGCGCGGCATGGACTTGCGGCAGAGTCTGGTCGATTCCCTCAGGCGAGGCTCACCCAGCGCATTCGATGGCTGTCGTGACTCCAGCCCGTTTGTCAGTTCGGGCTCCTTTCGGGGCTCATCGTGTTTGAGGGTGTAGCGCGGAGCTGACGTGCCGGCGGCGTGGCGATCGGTGGAACGAGGTCGAGGCCTCCCGAAGATGGAAGTTCCTACACTCACCCATCCGAAAGACCTCGACCTGTCCCACGCTACCTTCGCCGCCCCTGACCTGACTGCGTTCTGCCTCCTCGATGAGCACGGCCTCACCGTCACGGGACAGGAGATCGCCCCGCATGTCGCATTGTTGGAGTGTCGGGTGACCGATCGCGACCCGTTCTGTCGCGGCTGCGGTGCCGAAGGCGTCGCGCGCGGGAGCGTGACGCGTCGGCTGGCGCATGTCCCGCTCGGTTGGCGGCCCACGACGCTCCTCGTCCGCGTGCGACGGTTCGCCTGCTCCTCCTGCGGCACCGTCTGGCGCGAGGACACCACGAGCGCGGCCGAGCCGCGAGCGAAGCTCACCCGCTCCGCGGTGCGCTGGGCGCTGGAGGCCGTCGTCTGCCAGCACCTCCCCATCGCCCGTGTCGCCGAGTCCCTCGACGTGTCCTGGCATGCCGCCAACGACGCGGTCCTCGCCGAAGGCCACCGGCTCCTCATCGACGACAAGGGCCGCTTCGACGGGGTCACCACGATCGGCGTCGACGAGCACGTCTGGCGACACACGCGCTTCGGCGACAAATACGTGACCGTGATAATCGACCTCACCCCGGCCCGCGAGAAGACCGGGCCCGCCCGGCTGCTCGACATGGTCCCAGGCCGCTCGAAGCGCGTCTTCAAGACCTGGCTCGCCGGACGCCCCAAGGCCTGGCGCGATGGCATCGATGTCGTCGCGATGGACGGCTTCACCGGCTACAAGACCGCCGCCGGCGAAGAGATCCCCGACGTGACGGCGGTGATGGATCCGTTCCATGTCGTTCAGCTGTTCGGCGATGCGCTCGACAAGACCAGGCAGCGCGTCCAGCAGGAGACTCTCGGGCATCGCGGCCGGACCGGCGACCCGCTCTACGGCTGCCGCCGTCTGCTCAGGACGGGGCTCGGACTGTTGAAGCAGCACCAGCTCGCCAAGCTCGAGGCGGTGTTCGACGCGCATCCCGATCATGTCGCCGTCGAGGTCACCTGGGACATCTACCAGCGCGCCGTCGCCGCCTACCGGCACAAGCAGCCGGGCACGGGGAAGAAGATCTTCGAAAGCGTCATCGAGCAACTCAGCGGCGGCGTCCCGAAGGACCTGCCCGAGCTGATCACCCTCGGCCGCACGATCAAGCGCCGCGCCGGCGACATCCTCGCGTTCTTCGACCATCCCGGCACGAGCAACGGGCCGGCCGAGGCGATCAACGGACGCCTCGAGCATCTCCGCGGCACGGCACTGGGGTTCCGGAACCTGACCCACTACATCGCCCGATCACTGCTCGAAGCCGGCGGCTTCAGGCCACTACTACACCCTCAAACACGATGAGCCCCTTTCGGGAGCGGGAACGCCTGGCAGCGGATCGCCGGGCGCGGTGCCCGCGGCTGACTCATGCGAGCCCCTCGACTTCCGGACGGATGGACGCTCTACCCTCCCGTCAGTTCCCAGATCGCCCAGACGACGACGATCATGGCGGTGGCGATCAGCACCCAGGAGAGCGGCTGGACGATCAGTTCCGCGAGGCCGACGGCTCTCCTCCCGTAGCGCCCGACGGTTTCGAACGGGGTCAGCGGCTCGTCGTCGACGACGATCTTCACGTCGAGCGCTTCGAGTCGGCGGACCACCTCGAGGGTGTCGGGGGTGAACGCGACGACGGTGCGTCCGCCTCGCCGCAGGACCACCCGCGGGGCCGATGCTGGTCCGCCGCTCCGCGAGGGCAGGCGCAGGGTCCGCACCAGGACCGCCTCGTCGATGTCCGGGACGGGAATCACGCGGCGAGCCTTGAGCACGTACCGTACCTCGACGCGGCCGGCGACCTCGCGGGCCTCGGCGAAGCGGGAAAGCAGCGGCGCGCCGACGAGCAGCCCGACGATCGCGAGGACGCCGATGATCGCAGGCGCGAGAGCGATGTCCAGCGGCGAGTCAGCGGTGAGGCATGCGACCCCGCCCCAGAGAGCGCTGATGACGAGCGCGGTGCCCAGGACCGCGAGGAACGTGCGCCCAGCTCTCACCGACAACAGAGGCTCCGTGCGCCTTCGAGCCCGCAGCAGACGATCATTCTTCGCCCTCCTGGGCCTTCTTCAAGCTCTTGCCCCGCACGCCGCTCATGACGGTTCGTCCTCGATGTGCAGGCGGCCGAGCGGGCGCGCTTTGAGCGCGTCGATGTTCTCGTCGGGCAGCAGTCCACGTTCGGCGAGCGTGTCGATCGCCCACCTGCGCAGCGTCATGAGGCGCTTCACGGTCTTCTCGTCGAGGTCCTCGAGCGCGACCTCCTGCTGCGGCTCCGGCAGCGGCGAGAGCTGCACGAGGACGAACAGGACAGCGGCCAGCCCCATCTTCACGTAGGTCGGCACCATCAGCAGCCCCATGCCCACTCCCGCTCGGTCATCCGGACCAGACGGATCGCACGGTCATCGCCGAGCAGTGCGGCGAACCCGCCGATCGACGCCAGCCACGGCACGAACCCGATGAGCCCCTCCCAAATATGCTGCGGAACCGACTTCCTCGTCCAATTAGCCGCGCTCGTCCGGTGCGCGATGACGTGGGCCTCCAGCACGTCGAGGCCGTGCGGCTCGTGCCGAGGCACTGTCCTCGCCCACCCGCCGGGCGTGAGCGGATCTGGTCCGATATCGGGCAGGTCAGTCGTCATGTGAGTTCCTTGTACAGGATGATCGCGAGGATCGACAGCACGATGAACGCGAGGATGACGCCGAGAATGAAGAAGGCTGCGAGCATCGGAGAGCGGGACATGAAGTGCAGGCGGATCTCGGGCAACCGTTGCACGAACCGCTTCGGCTGCCTGCGCATGAGCTGCCACACGGTTGACCGGTTCACCGCTGCAGCAAGATCTGTCATGTCGCCCAGTTGCCGTCGCCACTGCCGGGTACTGCCGGTGGAGACCGGGCGGAAGCGGGTGAGGAGGATGGTGTCGCCGACAATCTCCATCGAGTACCGCTTTGCGAGACGTGCGAACAGGCGGGTCGTCTCCGGGGTGAACAGCGCCCGAGCGATGAACTCGGCTCCATCAGGCACGTAGAGGCGGAACGCGCGCCCCTGCCCCACATCGACGGCCGCGTTCGAATGCGGGAAGAACGGGATAGTGAGCGGGAAGTATGGACTCTCGCGCTTGATGATCACCATCCGGGGCAGCCTGGCGGGCAGCCGCATCGCGATGTATCCGCGTTGCCTGCTAGCTGAGCGCCCGGACGTCTCGATGTACGAGAGGTTCCCAAACTCCACCCGTCGGCCTGCGAGCGTTGCGTTCACGATCATCCACCGTTGGTGACCGGTGCCTTAGGTGAAGAGCATGCCCTCGTATCGGGCGGAGTCTTCCAAGTGGGAGAACGCGAACCCGTTGGCGTCGGCGAACCGGGCGATCCGGTACGCTCGCCCCGGGCTCGAGCGGCGCAGTTCCCACAGGTACATGATGATCGTGATCACGCCACCGCCGATGAGCGTGTGCGGGAGCCGATCTCCCTCGCCCTCGGGGAGCGTGACGTGCAGGACGAACCCGAGAGGAATCGCAACAACCGCGATGATCGCCGCGATCCGGTAGAAGCTCAACCGACCCTTGAGCAGATCCTCAAGGTGGATGATACGGGGGTCGTCGGAGTCGAAGAATGCCCGTGCCGATCGGCGGTCCACGGGAGCCTTGAGTGCCGAAAGATCGAACCGTTCTGAAAACGCGCTTTCGGGCTCAGTCGACGTATGCATATCGATCATTCTCTCATCGGCCCAGAGACGAGTCCGAACCACGCATCGTCAACCACCGTGACTCCCGTAACGCATGTCGGGGTTGTAACACTTCTAGCCTTCGCTTCACGACGGCAGGCAGCGCCGGGAGCATCGGTACGATTGACTCCATGGAGACGACCGCGCAGCAAAGAACATCGCGACACCAGATCCGCTGGGCTGCCATTCTTCAGCTCGTCCAAGGCGTCCTCATGGAAGGCTTGCCCTTTCTTGCCCTTCCAATTCTCCTGACGGTCGGAGTGGACTCTGCTGTGCTGGCGCACGGGTTCTCTTTCGTTGTGCCGTATTTCGATAACAATCTTTACCTGATGATGGCCATGAGCGGCATATTTGCCCTTCTCCGCATCATTGGGTCGATTGGATTGCTGAAGAATAGAATGTGGGGTTATGTCCTTAGCACGATCAATTGCGTTGTCACCCTTGTTCTGATGATCTTTATGCTCCCAGCTGGCATCGCCGACGGCATACTTTCCGGCGTTGCATTAATACTCTTGCTGCTCGCACGATACGGTGAGGATCGCATCATCGCATAGCTCCTTGGAGAGCGTTGAAGGAGCCCGCCACCGTTAGTAACAGGCTCCTTCGTCTACGGCTGCCGCACCCGCACCGCGGGCTTGCCCCCAGGATCCCGGCTCACTTCTTGCGCCAACGGGGCCACTTCGGCATCCCGCGGCCCTTCCAAGTCTCCACGAGACGGGCGGCCCACCGGATGGACGCGAAGAGCCCGTAGCCGGCCCCGGCGAGGCCCACGGTGACCACGAGCCAACGCCCGATGCCGAGCCACACGCCCCGCCAACGTCGAGCGCCCACTGAGCGCCCGTGATGAGACCGGCGATGCCCATCCAGAGCCCGGCGACGACCACGACCACGGGCAGGAGTGCGAGGCACATCGCGCCAGCAGCTGACCAGAGCTGACGGGCCTCCAGCTTCGCCGTGGCGGCGATGATCCGCTCGGCCCGCTCGTTCGAGGCGTCGAGGTTTGCCGTCATCGTCGCCGAGGCCTCCCCGGCGACCTGCTTGACGGCCTTCTCGACCCGCGCCTCGGTGCGCTTCTCGATCCGCTGCACCGCGCCGCCGACCTGGCTCACGAGCTTCTGGTTCGCCTCGGCCTGAGCCTTGAGCCCGTCAATCGCCGAGGCCGTAGCCGCGCGATTCTTCTGCGCTTCGGCGATCAAACTCTGCGAGGCGGCGTTCAAGCTCTCGCCGTTGAGACTCTGCGCGAACTCGGCGAGCGTGCTCGCGATCTCGTTCTGCCTGCTCTCGATACTCGCGATCCTCGCGGACACGTCGTTGGAGGGCGAGGAGGTCGATCACCAGACCGCCGATAGATCCGAGCAGGTCACCGAGGGGGCCAGAAAGCGTGTCTTATCCTAGAGCGTTTCACTGAGGTTCTCTGCTCCGTCTTCCCGCCGTGATCACGATCGGCCTATCGGGCTGCACCTCAGCGCAAGAACCCGACTGGTCGGCCGCCCAGTCACAGGCGGATGCGTTCACAGATGCTTCCTCGACGAGCGAGAACTCCCTCGGATGGGGTTCCTGGCGGGCCGTGCCGAACACGAGATCCCTGATTGACGAGGGAAGCGTGACTCTGGAGTACACGTCAGAAGCTCGCGTAGATAGCATCAACGCTGCGTGCTTCGGCGGGGGCGAGGCACGCTTCACAGCCACCGTTCGCATGGCCTCGGCCGGGACAACCGTAGACTCCATGACACTCAGCTGCGATGGCGAACCACGCCTGGTGCCACTCGGCGCATCGCTCGAGCACGTCAACGCAATCCCGCTTTCCGGTGGCATCGAAGAGGGTGACGGCGCGGTGATCGCGGCCGTCGTTGCGGGCGTCGGCGACAACGTGGAGCGGTGCGAACCGCTCGGGATGTGTGTCGACGGAGTAGGTGTCCTCCGGAGGTGACCCGTGCCACCGATTCCCATAGTCGATCACGACACCGTCAGCATCGCGGAACACCGGCTCGTCGACCACGGGACGGACGTAGGAACTCATTCCGTCATCCTGCCTCAGCCTTGCCGTACCGTCTGGCCCCGCTTCATGCGACGGTGAGCGATCTGATCGTCAGCCCGTCGCGGGAGCGGCCAATCCCGTGATCAGGCGGCTCGACCCGCGGATTCTTGTGGTTCGGCAGAGCCCCCTGTGTCCCGAACGGGTCTACCGCCAGCCGAGCGCGGGCGCGACGTGGGTCAAAATCGACTCGATCACGTGCGCGTTGTAGTCGACCCCCAACTGGTTGGGAACCGTCAACAAGAGCGTGTCCGCCTCGGCGATTGCTTCGTCATGACGCAGCTGCTCGATGAGCGCTTCGGGCTCGTCCGCGTAGGACCGTCCGAAGATCGCCGTTGTGTTCGCGTCGATCTTGCCAATCTGATCATCGGTGTCGCCACCGACGAAGTAACGACGGTCGGTGTCGTTCGTGATCGCGAAAATCGACCGAGATACTGATGTGCGCGGCTCGAAGCCCCACCGATCGCTGTCCCATGCGTCCCGGAAAGCGCGCAGCTGCTTGGCCTGTTGCACGTGGAAAGGCTCATTGGACTCGTGGTCCTTGAGGGTCGAGCTCATCAGGTTCATCCCGTGCTCGGCCGCCCACACTGCCGTGGCGTCGGAACCCGCGCCCCACCACATGCGCTCGCGAAGTCCCTCGCTATGCGGTTCGAGGCGAAGCAACCCGGGAGGATTCGGGAACATCGGCCGCGGGTTCGGCTCTGCGAAGCCCTCGCCCTCCAGCAGCTGAAGGATCAGTTCGGCTTTCTGACGCGCTGCGTTCGCTCCCGAGGGGTCGTCGTCCGCGGAGGTGTAACCGAAGTGCCGCCATCCGTCGATGACCTGCTCGGGTGAGCCACGGGAAACGCCGAGCTGCAGGCGCCCATCAGAAATCAGGTCGGCCGCGCCGGCGTCTTCGACGAAGTAGAACGGGTTTTCGTAACGCAGGTCGATGACACCCGTGCCCAATTCGATGCGGCTCGTCTTCGCGCCGGCTGCCGCGAGCAGTGGGAAGGGCGATGCAAGCTGGCGCGCGAAGTGGTGGACCCGGAAGTATGCGCCGTCGGCGCCCAGATCCTCAGCGGCCTGAGCGAGATCAATGGACTGGTGCAGAACATCGCGGGCGGACTGCGTGGCCGACTGCGGGTGCGGCGTCCAGTGACCGAACGAGAGGAACCCAATCTTCTTCATAGATCCATTCTCGCGGATAGATTTCGAGCACGACTCGTTTCCGAGGAACTCCTCACCTAGCCACGCTCAACAGACACCACCCGGTCCGCTGCGGCAATCTTCGATAAACGGTGCGAGATCAGGAGCACGGCGCGATGGCCGGACCGCCGAAGCGCATCCATCAATGCCGCATCAGCAGCATGATCAAGCGACGCCGTCGGTGCGTCAAGCACGAGAACACGCGGATCGCTGAGCAGGGCGCGCGCCACCGCGACTCTCGCACGCTGCCCCTGCGAGAAGCGCACGCGGCAAACGGAACTGCCAAACTGCTTGATCCTGAAGTGGCGTCAGCGAGCCGTCCGACATCCAGGGCATTCCGGGAATCAGATGCCCGACGACGATTTTCGCCGCCTCCGCGAGGCTGACCGAAACGGCGCCCGTCGCTCCGGCGATCACGATGAGAAAACAGGCCGTCACGGCAAGTACGACGCAAAGAAACCACGTGCGCCGTTCACGGTGACGGCGCACACTCCCCAGAGAGGAGGGGGTGATCAAATCCGGTGGCGCCTGATGCCGAGAAGAATGTTGCACACGATCGCACGTTGCTGAGAATGGTTGTCATTCACAAAACGTGGAGCACGTATAGAAGATGCCTGCCCCCCCTCACACACCGATTCGCACAATCGGCATACCAGCGCAGCCGGAGTCTCCCCTGTGCGCACCACGCCCGGGCCCTCAGGGACGAATCGTGACCCACTCGGGGATTTTTGCGGCGCGGCCGTCTCCGGATGAGCGCCCCGTGACCCGTCGCCGCACCCACGGTGCGACGTGCGCACGGTAATACTCACGCGTACCGAGATGGGCGGCGGCCTGATCCGGCGACACCCACCAGCTCTCAGGAGCGTCAGCACCGAGAGCCCCGAGCACCCGTGCGGCCACCCGATGGTGACCACGTGTGTTCATATGAAGCCGATCAGGTGACCAAAACGTGGGGTCTCGCAGTTCAGCATCTGTCCAGTTGTTGGCCCAAACGATGTCCTCCTCGCGCCGCAGGCGCGCGATAACCGCGTCAGAAAGTTCGTCCCCGCGCGAGCGGATCAGCCGCGACATGGGGAGACCGCCAGACGGATCAGCACCCGCCAGCAGAATTGGAGTGACCCCCTCCTCGCGGCACCGCCGGACGACCTTCACATAGGCATCGACGATGCGAGCGATCTTGGTCCCGGGGCGCAGCATGTCGTTTCCGCCACCGTTAAACGAGAGGTGTGTGGGCCGGAGGGCAAGCGCGCTCTCCAACTGGCCGTCCACCACGGGCCAGGCCAGTTTCCCGCGAATTGCGAGATTTGCGTACTCGATCGGCTCGCCACGGGACGTAGCCCATCCCTGAGCGACGAGGTCCGCCCATCCTCGGGGGATTCCATCGTCTCGCTCATCCCCGACGCCCTCCGTAAAGGAGTCCCCGATCGCCACATATCTCAGGTCGCTCACGCGGTCAGTCTAGTGTCGGCTGCTATCCGTGCGTCGTGAAACCGAGGGCCTGTCTGCAACGGTGGGCTGGCCGGAATCGAGAGACCTTCCGCTCATATCCCCCAGCGCCCATGCCGTTACGGCGGCGATCGCGAAGAATGTCGCGAACACCGTGAAGACGAATCCGGCGCCGATCAGGTGGAGCGCCCACGGCGTGAACAGCGGCGCAAGAATCGACGCGATGCGGCCAACGCCCGCCGCGGCGCCCGCTCCTGTCCCCCGCGTCGCGGTCGGATAGATCTCGGGGCTGATCGCATACAGGGCGCCCCACGCGCCGAGATTGAAGAAGGACAGCAGGCAACCGAAGAAGAGAATCTGCCAGACCTCGCTGGCCGAGCTGAACAGCATCGCGGCGCAGGCCGAACCGACGAGGAACACGGAGAGGGTTGCCCTGCGCCCCCAGGTTTCAATGAGCCAGGCCGCGACCGCATAGCCGGGAAGCTGCGCCAGCGTGATGATCAACGTGTATTCGAAGGAACGCACGAGATCGAACCCCTGCATCACGAGGATCGAAGGAATCCAAATGAAGGCGCCGTAATACGAGAAATTCACGCAGAACCACACCACCCAGAGGGCGCTGGTACGCCGTGCAAGTCCCCCGGAGAACAGCGCGCGGACGCCGGGTCGCGCCGCACCCGATGTGACCTTCTGCTGGACGACGGACGTGGGCTCGTCCGTCGCATCAGCCGGTTGCTTGTTCGACGCCGCCTCGAAACGGCGCACAATCACATCGGCTTCCGCCACCCGGCCGCGCGACTCGAGCCACCGGGCAGATTCTGGTAACCCCCAGCGCACGATAAGGGCATACGCGGCGGGAATCGCTCCCAGCGCGAACGCCCAACGCCACCCGTTTTCCAGGGGCACGATGAAGTACCCAATGATCGCCGCAGCGGTCCATCCGACGGCCCAGAAGGCCTCGAGGATCACCACGAGTCGGCCACGGATACGCGCGGGTGCGAACTCGCTGACGTAGGTGGAGGCGACAGGCAGCTCGGCGCCAAGCCCCAGGCCGACGACGAAACGAAGGATCAGCAGTGCGGCCACTCCCCCGACCAGTGCGCTCGCACCCGTCGCAATGCCATAAACGAGCAGCGTCAGCGCGAATACCTGACGTCGGCCGAGGCGATCGGCGAGCATGCCGCCGAGGCTCGCGCCCACGGCCATCCCCATAAAGCCAACCGAGGTGATCCACCCGGTCGTTCCGGGCCCCAGGTTCCATTCGACGGCGAGAGCCGCGATCACAAAAGAAATGAGGCCGACGTCCATCGCGTCGAGCGCCCAGCCCAGGCCGGAGCCGGTGAGAACACGACCGTGTTCGCGGTTGAAGCGCAGCCGGTCAAGGCGCAAAGACGGAGAGGTCACTCCGACAGCTTAATGTCGGAGTGACCTCTGCAGCTGGGCGCGTGGCAAAATCAGCCGAGCAACACCTTTCGGAGGGTATCTAGTCCGACGCCGCCAATATCGAGCGCACGCTTGTGGAACGCCTTAATGGAGAACGCATCACCCTCGCGTTGCGCGACCTCGTCACGCAGCTGTTCCCAGATGCGCTGACCCACCTTGTACGAGGGCGCCTGTCCGGGCCAACCGAGGTAACGGTTGACTTCGAACTGGACGAATTCGTCGGCCATATTCACGTTGCGTCGCATGAACTCGAGCGCGTAGTCGGCATCCCATTTCTGGTAGCTGTCGGGACGGCGCTTGCCCAGGTGCACACCGATGTCGAGAACAACGCGCGCCGCGCGCATGCGCTGTCCGTCAAGCATGCCGAGACGATCAGCCGGGTCCTCCAGGTAGCCCAGCTGCTCCATCAGCCGCTCGGCGTAGAGCGCCCAGCCTTCAGCGTGCCCTGAAGTCCCCGCGAGCAAACGGCGCCAGCTGTTGAGCTGACCGCGGTTGTACACCGCCTGCGCAATCTGAAGGTGGTGCCCGGGAACGCCCTCGTGGAAGACGGTGGTGAGTTCACGCCACGTGTCGAAGGCCTTTACACCCTCTGGAACCGACCACCACATGCGGCCGGGTCGAGAGAAGTCATCGCTGGGAGCCGTGTAGTAGATCTCACCGGACGTGGTCGGCGCGATCATGCACTCGATGGCACGGATGGGTTCGGGGATGTCGAAATGCGTCTCGCCGAGATCGCGGATGGCCGTGTCGGCCGTTTCCTGCATCCATTCGCGCAGGGCTTCCGTACCGACGAGCTTGCGTGAGCTGTCCTGCTCAAGAAACGCGACGGCTTCGTCAACCGACGCGCCCGGCTTGATCTCGCGCGCAATCGCTTCCTGCTCTGCACGCATGCGCGCGAGCTCTTCGAGGCCCCAGTCATATGTCTCGTCAAGATCGATCTCGGCGCCGAGGAAGCGACGGGAGTGAATCCCGTACAGCTCGCGGCCAACGGCGTCGTCCTCGGTTGCGCGCGGCGCGAGAACGCCTTCAAGAAAACGCGCCAAACGTCCGTAGGCAGACCGTGCCGCGTCTGCGCCGCTCGAGAGGTCCTCGTGAAGAGAATCCGGCAGCTCTGCGTGCTCGGCCTTTGCTCGGCCGACCAGCTGATCGAAGAAGCCGTCGGGGAGCGCGTATCCGCGCGCCTGACCAGCAACCTCTTGCACCTGTCGCGCGGCGGGAACAACATCCTCGTGGATGCCGTAACGCAGCGTCTCGATGTAGCCGTCGATCGCGTCAGGAACGGCCGCGAGCCGCTTCGCGAACACCGACCAGTCTTCTTCGGTTTCGGTCGGCATCAGGTCGTAGACCTGGCGGATCTCCTGCGACGGGCTTGCCAGCACGTTGATATCGCGCAGGTGCCACTGTGCGTCGTGCAGCTCGAGCTGACAAGCGAGGTCGCCCGCGAGATCGGCTTGTGTGACACGGTCAACATCGTCGGTTGGTTCCGCGGCCTCAAGGCGGGTGAGAACGTCGCGCACGGCCTGAGCCTGCTGTTCGGCGCCCTCGGGGCTGTAGTCGCCGTAGCGGTCGTTGACATCGGTGCGCCCGATGTACGTTCCCGCGGTAGGAACGAGGTCAACCAAACGGTCGACCCACTCCTCGGCGATCTGATCGATAGGGGTCTGGGGGCGAGAATTCTCATCCATGACGAAGGTCAACGTTACCGGAGATCAGTGAGCTGCCTCGTTCCAGTCCGCTCCGCGGCCCACTTGAACGGCCAGCGGAACCACCAGATCCGCAGCTTGTGACATTCGTTCACGCACGATCTTTTCCACCTGATCCCACTCGCCGTGTGCCACTTCAACAACGACTTCGTCGTGAATCTGGAGAAGCAAACGCGATGCGAGCGGACGGAGATCCTCGTGGATGCGGAACAGGGCGATCTTCATGATGTCGGCGGCGCTCCCCTGAATCGGAGCGTTCAGCGCGGCGCGCTCCGCGTTTTCTCGCAACACCCGGTTCGGGCTCGTGAGATCGGGGAACGGACGACGCCGGCCAAAGATCGTCTCGGTGTAACCGTCTTCACGCGCTTGCTCCACCGATGCCCGCAGGTAGTCGCGCACGGCACCGAAACGTTCGAAGTATCCGAGCATCAGCTGCTTGGCTTCTTTTTGCTCAATG
The DNA here is from genome assembly GCF_011046975.1 of Microbacterium amylolyticum. Classification (NCBI taxonomy): domain Bacteria; kingdom Bacillati; phylum Actinomycetota; class Actinomycetes; order Micrococcales; family Microbacteriaceae; genus Microbacterium; species Microbacterium amylolyticum. The sequence goes on from NZ_CP049253.1 coordinate 418,194, forward strand.
CCGAGCTGTTTCGCAAGACCGAATGCCGAGAGCCCGTAGACGAGACCGTAGGACATGGCTTTGACCTTGCCGCGCATCTCACTCGAGACGTCCGCCGGTTCAACACCAAACACCTGTGCGCCGACATAGCGGTGAAGGTCTTCTCCGGCCCGGAAAGCCTCAACAAGGCCCGGGTCGGCAGAAAGGTGCGCCATGATGCGCATCTCGATCTGGGAGTAGTCGGCGGTGAGGAGTGCCTCGTATCCTTCACCAACCTCAAAAGCCGCCCGAATCCGGCGTGACTCCTCTGTGCGAACGGGAATGTTCTGCAGGTTGGGATCCGTGCTGGAGAGCCGGCCGGTCTGGCTTCCCGTCTGCAGATAGGTGGTGTGAACGCGTGCGTCCTCGGCGATCGCGCCATCGAGGCTCTCGATGATCTGCGCGAGCTTGGTGACCTCGCGGTGCGCGAGGAGCTGGCCGAGGAACGGGTGCCCGGTCTTGACCTGCAGATCAGCCAGCGCCCCGGCGTCGGTCGTGTACCCCGTTTTCGTCTTGCGCGTCTTGGGCAGGTCGAGTTCTTCGAACAGCACCTGCTGCAGCTGTTTGGGCGACCCGAGGTTCACCTCGCGGCCGATCTCGGCATACGCCTGCTGTGCGATGGTCGCGGCGCGTTCACGCAGTTCGGTTCGCAGACCAGAGAGCTTCTCATGCGAAACCGCCACGCCAACAAGCTCCATGTCTGCGAGGGCAAGGAGCGTTGGCATCTCGATGTCGAACAGCACCTCACGCGAGCGCTCAGGCAATTCGGCAACAACGGCCTCGGCAACGCGCAGCGTGTACCAGGCGAGCTGGCCGGGCGTGGCCCCGTCGTTTTCGGGGACAAGCTGATTGGGGTCGGCTTCCGGGAGCTTCTCATCCAGGTATCGAGTGACGAGGTGAGCAAGTGACTTATCCGGTAATGCCGGGCGTGCGATCCATCCGGCGATCAGCGCGTCGTTCGTGACACCGCGCACATCGACGCCGGCACGCCGGAGCGCCTTCACTTGAGTTTTGGCATCACACATCACCTTGGGGGCGTCACCAGCGAACCAGGACGCCGTCGCCTGCTGCGTTGCGGCGTTCCACGGCACCTCGACGGCCGCGTCTGCCGTAGCCAGGCCCAGCCGTGCCGGAAGACCGTCCTGCACGGACACCGTCAGGCCGATCGGAGCCTGCGGGTCGGTGAACCACCCCGCGAGAGCTTCTGCGTCCAGTTCAACGACGGCGGGGGCCACGGGACGCTCGACATCGGGCTCGGTGGCGTCACCGCTGCCCATGGCGTCGAGCACACGCTTGAGGAGCGAACGGAACTCCAACTGCGAGAAGATGTCACGAACGGCCTGATCGTCTGCCCCCGTGACCTCCATGCGATCGAGGTCGACGGGGATGTCGAGGTCGTCGAGCAGACGGTTCAGGCGGCGGTTTCGTCGCACATCGTCGAGATGATCGCGAAGGTTCTGACCGACGACACCCTTGATGCCATCGGCACCCTCGATAATCGCGTCGAGGGAGCCGAACTGGGTGAGCCACTTCACGGCCGTCTTCTCACCCACCTTGGGAACCCCGGGGAGGTTATCGGCTTTTTCGCCCACCAACGCCGCGACATCGGGGTACTGGTGCGGAGGAATGCCATAACGCTCTTCAACGGCCGGCGGGTCGTACCGTTTGAGCTGTGAGACCCCCTGAACGGACGGGTACAGCAGGGTGACGTGCTGGTTGACGAGCTGAATCGAGTCGCGATCTCCCGAGCAGACGAGAACGTCGTAGCCTTCTTCCACTCCGCGACGAGCGAGCGTGGCCAGGATGTCATCGGCCTCGAAACCATCCTTTTCGAGCACCGTGATATTCATCGCCTCCAGACACTGCTTCAGGAGAGGAATCTGCCCCGCGAACTCCGCAGGCGTTTCGCTGCGCCCCTCCTTGTACTCGGGGTACTCCGCCTTGCGGAAGGTCTTGTCTGAGACATCGAAGGCGACAGCCACATGGGTCGGCTTCTCGTTCTTCAGAAGGTTGATGAACATCGACAGGAATCCATGGATTCCGTTGGTGTGCTGCCCCTCCCGGTTCTGGAACGAGTCGACTGGCAGAGCAAAGAAGGCTCGGAAGGCCAGCGAATGGCCGTCAACAACGAGAAGGGTAGGCTTCGTGGGATCCGTCACTCTTCCAGGGTAGGCGGGACCTCGGACATTCGACGAAGGAGTTGCGGGTGGGCGCACAAGATCCCGAACAAATCGATGGCCTCGCGTGGGTGCGCGAGCGTGGGCTCGGAGCGCTGGCCGACCGGATGGGTATTGAGTTCACCGAGTTCAGCGCGCGTCGCGCCGTCGGCCGGATGCCCGTCGAAGGCAACACACAGCCGGTCGGCCTGCTCCATGGCGGGGCATACGTGGTTCTCGGTGAGTCGCTCGGGTCAATGGCCGCGAATCTTCACGCAGGGCCCGGACGCCTCGCCGTTGGCGTCGACATCAATGCCACCCACACGGCCTCCGCGCGCACCGGTTTCGTCGAAGGCGTGTGCACAGCGATCCATCTCGGACGAAGCATCACCGTGCACGAGATCGTCGTCTCCGACGAGTCCGGCCGCCGATGCTCGACCGTACGGATCACGAACATGATCAAGGAGCTCCCGTAGGGTCCCACCCACGGCCTGCACAGAACAGGAGCCCCCTGCGATGTACGCCGGGGGCTCCTGTGAGGTCTCAGTTAGTCCTGCTTGTTGGGCGAGATCTGCTCGATGATCGCCTTGGCAACGTCCTGCATCGTCAGGCGACGGTCCATCGACGCCTTCTGAATCCAGCGGAACGCCTCGGGCTCCGACAGGCCCATCTTCTCGTTCAGAAGGCCCTTCGCCCGGTCGACGAGCTTGCGCGTCTCGAAGCGCTCGACCATATCGGCTACCTCGGCCTCAAGCGTGATGATCTGCTCGTGGCGGGCCAGCGCGATTTCGATCGCGGGAAGCAGGTCGTTCGGCGTGAACGGCTTCACAACATACGCCAGCGCACCGGCTTCGCTTGCCCGATCAACGAGTTCCTTCTGACTGAAGGCCGTGAGCAAAACAACGGGAGCGATGTGGTCCTTCGTCAGGCGCTCTGCCGCGGAAATGCCATCGAGCTGCGGCATCTTCACGTCCATCACGACGAGGTCGGGACGAAGTTCGGTCGCCAGCTGCACGGCGGTCTCACCGTCGCCAGCCTCGCCGACGACGTCGTAGCCGTTGTCGCGGAGGATCTCGACGATGTCGAGTCGGATCAGCGATTCGTCCTCTGCCACCACCACGCGGCGGGGGGCGGGACCACCGTTGTCGTTCTGCTGTTCGCTCACGTCCACCATCCTAGACATCTCGTGCTGATCACTCCCCACGAACACGGTCTGAACGGCCTGCATTCGCGAACAAGCGGAGGAGGCCATCGAGCGTGATCACATGATGTGATCTGTCGAGTCCCCAACTTCTCCTGCGTGCCGGTGGTGGGATTCGAACCCACACGCCCTTGCGGACAGCGCATTTTGAGTGCGCCGCGTCTGCCATTCCGCCACACCGGCCGGTGTTACAGGCCCCGACCCTACCGGATCGGGGCCTGTCGTTGCCGTGAAGACTCACGGCGTGAGGATCAAACCTCCTGGTACGCGGGTGCCGCTCCGTTGACCGCGTCGCCCACGCTGTGGACACGCAGGTCGTTGGTGGACCCCGCGATTCCGGGAGGGGACCCGGAGATAACAACAACCTTATCGCCCTTGCGAGCGAGGTCGTTCGTCAGCAGGTAGTCGTCGACCTGTTTGAACATCTGGTCGGTGTGCGTCACCGGGTCGACAAGAGCCGAGTGGATCCCCCATGTGAGCTGCATCCGACGGCGTGTCTCCTCGAGAGGCGTAAACGCAACCATGGGCCGCGCCGAGCGTAGACGGGACATCCGGCGAGCCGAGTCTCCCGTCTGCGTGAAGATGCAGACCAACTTTGCGTCGACGAAGTCGGCAACGTCGATCGCAGCGAGCGTAATTGCGCCGCCCTGCGTCCGAGGCTTGTTCTTCAGCGGCTCAATGCGCTCGAGTCCGTGCTCCTCCGTCGACGCAACAATGCGCGCCATCGTCTGAACCGTGACGGTGGGGTATGCGCCCACGCTCGTCTCGCCCGAGAGCATCACCGCGTCAGCGCCGTCGAGAACGGCGTTAGCCACGTCGCTCGTCTCCGCGCGTGTCGGAACCGGGCTCTGAATCATCGACTCAAGCATCTGCGTCGCGACAATCACCGGCTTGGCCAGGCGGCGGGCGATTTCTACCGCACGCTTCTGGACAATCGGAACGGCCTCAAGCGGAAGCTCAACACCCAGGTCACCACGGGCAACCATGATGCCGTCGAAGGCCTCGACGATCTCTTCCAGAACGTCGATCGCCTGGGGCTTCTCGATCTTGGCAATGATCGGGACGCGCCGTCCCTCCTCTGCCATGATCTCGTGGGCACGCTCGACGTCCTTCGCGCTGCGCACAAAGGAGAGGGCGATGATGTCTGCCCCGCGACCCAGCGCGTAACGCAGGTCGTCTTCGTCCTTTTCCGTCAGCGCCGGCGTGTTCACGGCGACGCCCGGAAGGTTGATGCCCTTGTTGTTGCTGACGGTGCCCGCAACGATGACCTTCGTCGTCACGGTCTCGCCGTCGGACTCGATCACCTGAACGCGGACCTTGCCGTCGTCGATCAGCAGGTAGTCACCAGCAGCGACGTCGCCAGCAAGACCCTTGTAGGTCGTGCCAACGAGCTCCTTGGTGCCAGGAACATCCTTGATCGTGATCTTGAAGATGTCACCGACAGCCAGGGCGTGTGGGCCATCGGCGAACTTCTCAAGGCGGATCTTCGGCCCCTGCAGGTCCGCGAGGATCGCCACGGGACGACCTGCGTCCTTGGCCGCGCCGCGCACGTTCTCGAAGTTGGTGTCGTGTACCGAGTAGTCACCGTGGCTGAGATTGAAACGCGCGACATCGAGGCCCGCGTCAATCAGCTCCCTAACGGTTTCTTTGGTCGAGGTCGCCGGCCCGAGGGTCGCGACGATCTTGGCTCGTCTCACAGAATCGCCTTCCGCACTGCTGGGGCCCGCAAGGACCCTGTGGGTAAAAAATCAGGATGCGCCGGTCTCGGCAGCGCCGCACGCACTGTCATCGCCGAGACCCCGGACGCGCTTATCAGCCTACGCGCATTCGGGGTCTCGGATGTGACGGCAAGCCACAAAGGCCGGCCACCGGGAGATCACACGTGAATCGGAACGTCCGTCGGTTTGACGGGAGCGGGGAGGAAGGTCTCCCCCATCAGGAATTCGTCAACCTTCGCGGCCGCAGCACGGCCCTCGGCAATAGCCCAGACGATCAACGACTGGCCACGCCCCGCGTCTCCTGCCACGAATACGCCGGGCTCGGACGACTCGTACGAGTTGTCGTCACGCGCAACGTTGCCGCGGTCAGTGAACTTCGCCGACAGCTGCTGCTCGAGGTACTCCTGCTCGGGGCCGGTGAAGCCCATCGCAATAAGAACGAGGTCGGCGGGGATGTCCCGTTCGGTGCCTTCCTTCGGCACACGGCGGCCATCGGGAAGGTACTCCGTCTCGGCCAGCCGCAGGGCCCGTACCTCACCGGCGTCGTTCCGCAAGAATTCGACGGTCGATGCCAGGTAGGCGCGTTCGACGCCCTCTTCGTGAGCGCTCGAGACCTCGAAAACGGTTGGCATCATCGGCCACGGCTGGTGCTCGGGACGATCGTCGGACGGACGCTTACCGATCGCGAGGTTCGTCACGCTCAGCGCGCCCTGGCGGTTCGCGGTTCCGATGCAGTCAGCTCCGGTGTCACCGCCTCCAATGACGATGACGTGCTTGCCCTCGGCAGTGATCTGGTTGGGAACCTGATCTCCCGCGACGACCTTGTTCGCCTCGACAAGGTACTCCATGGCGTAGTGAACGCCGTCGAGGTCGCGGCCAGGGATGTCGAGCGGACGAGGAACCGTCGCACCGGTAGCCACGACGATGGCGTCATAGCGCGCGCGGAGCTGATCCCAGGTGATGTCGACGCCGATCTCAACGCCGGCGCGGAAACGTGTTCCCTCGTCGCGCATCTGGCGAAGGCGCATCTCGAGATGCTTCTTCTCCATCTTGAAGTCAGGGATGCCGTAGCGCAGCAGACCACCGATGCGGTCATCGCGCTCGTACACGGCGACCGTGTGGCCGGCGCGCGTGAGCTGCTGGGCCGCGGCAAGGCCGGCAGGACCGGATCCGACAACGGCAACGGTCTTGCCGGTGAGACGCGACGGCGGCTTGGGCTCGACCCAGCCGTTGGCAACGGCCTCATCGATGATCGAGACCTCAACCTGCTTGATCGTGACGGCCGGCTGGTTGATGCCGAGCACACACGACGCCTCGCAGGGCGCCGGGCAGAGCCGACCCGTGAACTCCGGGAAGTTGTTCGTGGCGTGCAGACGATCAATCGCCGCGCGTCCTTCACCCTTCCAGGTGAGGTCGTTCCACTCGGGAATGAGGTTTCCGAGTGGGCAACCCTGATGACAGAACGGAACGCCGCAGTCCATGCAGCGGCCAGCCTGCCGCTTCAGCACTGCCTGGTCTCCCGGCTCGTACACCTCCTTCCAGTCAAGGATGCGCACGGGCACGGGACGGCGAGCGGGAGTCTCCCGCTCGGTTACCTTCAGGAAGCCTTTGGGGTCAGCCACCGGTCACCTCCAGGATGCGGTTCCAGACAACGTCGCCGTCGGGGTCAAGCCCCTCGGCGATGGCCGCCTGTCGTGTTTGCTGAACGGCAGCGAAGTCGCGCGGCGTCACCCGCGTGAACTTCGTCACCTCGGTCTCGAACTCGTCCAGCATCTGCTGGGCAAGCTGCGACCCGGTCTCGAGGACGTGCTGCTCAAGGAGGTCGCGAAGAATCTCGACATCTGCGGGTCCCAGCTCCCCGAGGGTCAGCTCGCCCGATGCGAGAGCCTGGGCATTCACACGTGCCTCATCGAGGCCGTAGATATACGCCGTGCCACCGGACATACCGGCGCCCAGGTTACGGCCGGTCTCACCGAGAATCACGGCAAGGCCACCGGTCATGTACTCCAGTGCGTGGTCTCCGACGCCTTCGACAACGGCCGTTGCGCCCGAGTTGCGAACGAGGAAACGCTCACCCACCTTGCCACGCAAGAACATCGATCCGCGTGTCGCACCGTAGCCGATGACGTTACCGGCGATGACGTTCTTCGAGGCTTCGAAGGTGGCGCCGAGCGGCGGTCGAACCACGATCTTGCCGCCCGAGAGACCCTTACCGACATAGTCGTTGGAATCTCCCGTGAGACGCAGCGTGATGCCGCTCGGCACGAACGCACCGAAAGACTGTCCGGCGGAACCCGTGAGGTTCACCGTAATGGCGCCCTCGGGAAGCCCCTGCTCACCATGAGCCTTCGTCAGGTGGTGACCGAGCATCGTTCCGACCGCACGCGCGGTGTTCCGAACGGGCAGATCGATCGTGATCTCCCCGCCCGATGCGAGAACGTGTTCTGCCTTCTCGATGAGCTGAACGTCGAAGTGTTCCTCCAGCTCATGATCCTGCTTACGACGGTTAAGCCGCGGCTCGTCGGCGGAGAACACGGGCCCGCGAAGGATCGGAGACAGGTTGAGACCGTCTGCCTTCCAGTGCCGGATCGCGCGGTCAACATCGAGCATTTCAACATGCCCGATCGCTTCTTCGAGCGTGCGGAAGCCCAGCTCGGCGAGGTACTCGCGAACCTCCTGCGCAATGAACTCCATGAAGTTGACGACGTGCTCCACCTTGCCGGTATAGCGCTCACGCAGAACAGGGTTCTGCGTGGCAACGCCAACGGGGCAGGTGTCGAGGTGGCACACGCGCATCATGATGCAGCCCTCAACGACAAGAGGAGCCGTGGCGAAGCCATACTCTTCCGCGCCGAGGAGCGCAGCGATCATCACGTCGCGTCCCGTCTTCATCTGGCCGTCAACCTGCACAACAACGCGCTCGCGCATGCCGTTGAGCATCAGCGTCTGCTGGGTTTCCGCGAGGCCAAGTTCCCACGGCGTTCCCGCATGCTTCAGCGAGTTGAGGGGGCTCGCGCCCGTTCCTCCGTCGTGGCCGGACACGAGAATGACATCGCTGAGTGCCTTCGCGACACCCGCTGCGACCGTTCCGATGCCCGACTGGCTGACGAGCTTCGTGTGAATGCGCGCGGAAGGATTCGCTCGCTTCAGATCGAAGATCAGCTGTTTGAGGTCCTCGATCGAATAGATGTCGTGGTGAGGAGGCGGCGAGATGAGGCCGACGCCCGGGGTCGAGTGACGCGTACGCGCCACCCAGGGGTACACCTTGCCGGGGGGCAGCTGACCGCCCTCACCGGGCTTGGCACCCTGCGCGAGCTTGATCTGGATGTCGTCTGCGTGCGTGAGGTACATGCTCGTCACGCCGAAGCGACCAGAAGCGACCTGCTTGATCGCGCTACGACGCTCGGGGTCGAGAAGACGATCAACGTCCTCGCCGCCCTCACCCGTGTTCGACCTTCCGCCGATCTGGTTCATCGCGCGAGCAAGCGTCTCGTGCGCCTCGCGAGAGATGGAGCCGTAGCTCATCGCTCCCGTGGAGAAACGCTTAACGATCTCCGACACCGGCTCAACCTCGTCGAGAGGAATCGGTGTGCGCGCGCCCTCGGTGAAGCGGAACAGGCCACGGAGCGTCTTCAGCGATTCCGCCTGATCGTCGACCATCTTCGTGTACTCACGGAAGATGTCGTATCGACGTGTTCGGGTCGAGTGCTGCAGCCGGAACACCGTCTCCGGGTTGAACAGGTGAGGCGAACCGTCGCGACGCCACTGGTACTCGCCGCCCGTCCACAGGCGCTCGTGCGCACGAGGCGCGCGGTCCTCTGGGTAGGCGAAGGCGTGCCGTTCCGCGGTATCGCGAGCGATGGCCTCAAGGCCAACGCCCTCGATCTTCGTCTCGGTGCCCGTGAAGTAGCTTTCGACGAGCTCGCTCGACAGACCAACGGCCTCGAAGACCTGAGCGCCGGCATACGACGACACGCTTGAGATGCCGATCTTCGACATGATCTTCAGAACACCCTTGCCCAGGGCGTAAATGAGGTTCTTGACGGCCTTTTCGGGCGTCACACCGGTGACGGATCCGGAACGAACGAGGTGCTCGACCGTTTCCATCGCCAGATACGGGTTAACAGCCGTTGCGCCGTAACCCAGCAGAACCGCCACGTGGTGCACTTCGCGCACGTCACCGGCTTCAACGACGAGTCCGACCTTCATCCGCGTTTCCTTGCGGATGAGGTGGTGGTGCACGGCAGAAACCGCCAGCAACGACGGAATAGGAGCAAGGTCCTGGTTGGAGTCGCGGTCGCTCAGCACGATGAACTCCGCGCCGTCCTCGATCGCGCGGTCAACGTCCTGGCAGACGCGCTCGAGGCGCTTCTGCATGCCCTTTGCGCCGGAGGAGACACGGTAAAGAACGGGAACCGTGACCGACGTGCGGCCGGGAAGCGCGCTGTCGATGTGCTGAATCTTGGCCAGCTCATCGTTGTCGATCACCGGGAAGTCGAGCCCAACGCCGCGTGCATGGTCCGGACCCCACGTGAGGAGGTTTCCCTCGGGGCCGAGGTTCAGCGCAAGACTCGTGACGACCTCCTCGCGAATGGAGTCGAGCGGCGGGTTGGTGACCTGCGCGAACTGCTGCACGAAGTAGTCGAACAGCAACCGGGGACGCTCGCTCAACGCGGCGATCGGTGTGTCGGACCCCATGGCGCCGATCGGCTCGGCGCCGTTGCGGCCCATCGGGCCGAGGAGGATCTTCAGTTCTTCTTCTGTATAGCCGAAGGTGCGCTGGCGGCGACGAATCGATGCGATCGGGTGAACAAGGTGCTCACGCTCGGGCAGCTCGGACAGGCGCACAGTGCCCTTGTCGAGCCACTCCTGCCACGGCTCCTGCTGTGCGAGCTCGCGCTTGATCTCCGCATCGGAGATGATGCGGCCCTGTGCCGTGTCTACGACGAACATCGTCCCCGGCTGCAGGCGGCCACGGCTCTCGATGCGCTCAGACGGGAAGTCCAGAACACCCGTTTCGGAACCGATGACGACAAGACCGTCCGTTGTGACAGTCCATCGCCCCGGACGCAGGCCGTTGCGGTCGAGCGTTGCGCACACGAGTGTGCCGTCCGTCGCCAGGAGCGCGGCCGGTCCGTCCCAGGGCTCCATCTGACCACCGTGGTAGTCGTAGAACGCTTTGAGATCGGGATCAAGATCCGTCTTCTTCTCGTGTGCTTCCGGAACGGTCATCAGCATCGCGTGCGGAAGCGAACGGCCGGCGAGCGTCAGCAACTCGAGAACCTCGTCCAACGAGGCCGAGTCGGACTCGGTGTCGGAACAGATCGGCAGAAGCGGCTTCATGTCGCCCAGCAGATCGGATGCCAGCTGCGATTGACGCGCGCGCATCCAGTTGCGGTTACCGCCAACCGTGTTGATCTCACCGTTGTGGGCGAGCATGCGCAACGGCTGTGCGAGCGGCCAGGACGGGAAGGTGTTGGTGGAGTAGCGCGAGTGAACCACCGCGAGTTCCGTCTGGAAACGCTCGTCCTGCAGATCGAGATAGAACGGCTCGAGCTGCAGCGTGGTCACCATGCCCTTGTAGCCGAGGGTGCGGCTGGAGAGCGATACGAAGTACGCATCGAGCTCGTGCTGGGCGCGCTTACGCAGGCGGTAGGCACGACGATCAAGCGCGATGCCTTCCAGGGGCTCCTGGTGGCCGGCCTGAGCGCTGGCAACGAACAGCTGTTCGATCGCGGGCTGCGCGTCGCGTGCAAGGCGACCGAGGTTGTCCGGCACAACCGGAACCTCTCGCCATCCGAGAACGTAAAGGTTTTCGGCCGATGCGATCTGCTCGACGCCCTTCTTCTGCGCGTCGCGCTCCGCCGGGTCGGTCGGCAAGAACATCATGCCGGCCGCGTACTGCCCAACGGGTGGTAGCTCAAACGACGTGACCGCACGCAGGAAGCCATCTGGCATCTGCGTGAGAATGCCGGCGCCGTCTCCGGTGCCCGCATCGGAGCCGATGGCTCCGCGGTGCTCCAGGTTGGTCAGCGCCTCAAGGGCGAGATCAACAATGTCGTGACCGGGCTTGCCACGAAGGGTAGCGACCATTGCGAGGCCGCACGCGTCCTTCTCGAACGCGGGGTTGTACATGCCCTGCTTGGGGGGAAGCGCGCCGGGCGCGCTCTGACGCAGGCGAGATGCCATAAGCGATCCGTCCTCGTTACTCGTGCTCTGTGGGGACGACGTCGGCCCGACGGCAACCGGTGAAGGGGTTGGGTGGGGGTGTACGAAGTGCGGTGACCTGGTTTCTCAGGTCTCGCTCGTTATCACTTCGCGGCTGCTGTGCTTGTGGCGGCGGCCGTTGGGCTAACTTCCGACGACTCAGGCTCACTGGTGTCGACGTACTCGTCGGTGTCGTCCGATGCTATCCCATTCCCGGACCACCCATTGTGCCCGGGGCGGTACGGCGAGGGCTCCTGACCGGTGTGACGGCGCTGGAGGAAGAGAACAAAAAGCCCGATCACGATCGCGAGGATCGCTGCCCAGACGTTGGTGCGCAGGCCCAGAATGATTTCGCTGGGATCGATGCGAATCGACTCCCACACAACACGTCCAGCGCCGTACCAGATGAGGTATGCGGCGAACAGGCGCCCCCACTGCATCGCCGTGCGGCGACCAAGCCAGAGGAGAACGATCACGCCGAGTCCGTTCCACAGCACCTCATAGAGGAACGTGGGGTGGAACAGGGTGTCTGCCGGCAGCCCGGCCGGAATCGCGTGGTTTCCCGGATCGATTTCAAGACCCCAGGGCAGGTCGGTTGGTAGCCCGAACAGCTCCTGGTTGAACCAGTTGCCGAAGCGTCCCATCGCCTGTGCGAGGAGGAGGCCCGGTGCCAACGCATCGGCAAACGTCGCGAAGCGAATGCCCGTGAAACGGCACCCGATATAAGCACCGATTGCACCGCCGATCAACGCACCGAAGATCGCGATTCCGCCATCCCAGATGTTCCAGATCGCATCTGTGACGAACGGGTTCCACCACTCACGACCCGCGCTGAAGTAGAAGTCGAAGTGTGTCAGAACGTGGTAGGCGCGCGCTCCGATGAAGGCCATCAAAACGGCAGGAAAACCAACGTCGATCACGACCCACGGTTCCGCCCCACGCCGTGTCAGGCGATAGTGCGTGAGCAACGTCGCGGCGATGATCCCCGCAAGGATGCACAGAGCATAGAAGTGGATCGTCAGAGGACCCAGCTCAATGTAACTGGTCGATGGGCTCGGAATGCTCGCGGGGAGCGCAGGCGAAGACAGCATGATGGGGTGAGTCTACGTCTTTCTAAGAAGAGGAGTCAGGATGCGCGGACGGTGCCAGCCGCAAGCTCGCGCGCCTTCGCGGCAAGTCCTTCGACACCGCCATCACGAAGTGCACGAACAAGCGCTGTACCAACAATCGCGCCGTCGGCGTAGGAAACGACACCGCTCACGTGTTCGGGCGTCGAGACGCCGATGCCAACGCAGGCACGCTCGGCGCCATGGTCTCGCAGGCGTCCGATGAGCGTACGAGCAGCCTGGTCGAGATCCTGGCGCTCGCCCGTGATGCCCATCGTCGAGACCGTGTAGACGAATCCGCTCGAGACCTCGACGATCATGCGCAGGCGCTCATCACTCGATGTAGGCGCTGCGAGAAAAACCTTGTCCAGGCCGTGCTCATCGGCGGCGGTGATCCACTCCCCTGCCATGTCCGGGGTGATGTCAGGCGTGATCAGGCCGGCGCCGCCGGCGGCGGCGAGATCAGCCGCGTAGCGCTCAACGCCGTACTGCACCACAAGGTTCCAGTACGTCATCACGAGAACCGGAACATCGGTGCGCGCCGTGATCCCTCGAACGACATCGAATAGGTCGGAGGTGCGGAATCCCGCGACAAGAGCCGCGTTCGTGGCCACCTGAATGACCGGACCATCCATGACCGGATCGCTGTACGGCGGGCCAATCTCAATGACGTCGGCGCCGTTTTCTGCCAGAGCAACTGCCGCCTCAATCGACTCGGCGATCGAGGGGTAGCCGGCGGGAAGGTAGCCGACGAACGCACCACGGCCCTCGGCCTGTGCGGCGTCAATTGCCTTCTCAACAGCCGACGTCATCGCTCGTCCCTTTCGTCGTACAGCCCGAAGTACTTCGCAGCCGTATCCATGTCTTTGTCTCCGCGGCCCGACAGGCACACGGCCAAAACAGCGTCGGGGCCGAGTTCTTGTCCGATGCGTAGCGCTCCGGCGAGAGCGTGAGCGGACTCGATCGCGGGAATGATCCCCTCCGACTCGGTCAGCAAGCGCAGCGCATGCATTGCCTCGTCGTCCGTTGCGGGAATGTAGGTTGCCCGGCCGGTGGCGGCCAACCATGCGTGCTCAGGACCGACGCCCGGATAATCGAGACCAGCCGAAATCGAGTGAGACTCGATCGTCTGGCCATCGTCATCCATCAGAACGTAGGTTTTCGCTCCGTGCAGAACGCCCGGACGTCCGCGCTCAATCGACGCCGCATGACGCACGGTGTCGATTCCGTCGCCCGCCGCCTCAACGCCGTACAGCTTTACCGACTCATCATCGATGAACGCGTCGAACATCCCGATCGCGTTCGATCCGCCGCCAACGCAGGCGAGAACGGCATCGGGCAACGCGCCGGTTTTCGCCAGGATCTGCTCGCGTGCCTCTTCCGAGATGATCTTCTGGAAATCGCGCACCATCGCCGGGAATGGGTGCGGGCCTGCGGCCGTTCCGAAAACGTAGTTCGTGGTCTCAACGCTTGCCACCCAGTCGCGGTATGCCTCGTTGATCGCGTCTTTCAGGGTGCGCGAGCCCGTTGTCACGGGAATCACCTCGGCGCCGAGAAGACGCATACGGGCAACGTTGAGAGCCTGACGCTCGGTATCGACCTCGCCCATGTAAATCGTGCAGGTGAGGCCGAACAGCGCCGCCGCCGTTGCCGTGGCAACACCGTGCTGTCCGGCCCCGGTCTCAGCGATAACGCGCGTCTTCCCCAGGCGCCGGGTGAGAAGCGCCTGGCCGAGCACATTGTTGATCTTGTGACTGCCGGTGTGGTTCAGATCCTCGCGCTTCAGAAAAACGCGCGCCCCACCCGCGTGCGCGGCGAACCGCGGAACCTCGGTGAGCGGAGACGGACGCCCGGCGTATTCGCTGAGCAGCTCAGCCAGTTCCCGGCGGAATTCCGGGTCGGCCATCGCGGCGGCGTGCGCAGCGTCCAGCTCGTCGATTGCGGCGATCAGCGATTCGGGCATATAGCGCCCACCGAAATCGCCGAAGAATGGTCCTGGCTGATCGCGCAGCGACATGGCTCAGATCCCTTCGGTTGCGGAAATAAAGGCCTCGAGGCTGGAAACGGGGTCTCCCGTCACAAGCGCCTCGCCGATCAGCGCCACATCGGCGCCCGCCCGGCGATAGTGAACAACGTCCTCTGGCGTGGAAACAGCCGATTCGGCCACAGCGATGGTGCCATCGGGAATCCCGGGACGTAGCCGTTCGAAGAGATCACGATCCAGCGTGAAATCGCTGAGGTCGCGAGCATTCACACCGATAATCGGAGCGCCAAGATCGGCGGCAATTGCGACTTCGTCAGCCGAATGCGCCTCGACAAGCGGCGTCATGCCCATCTCGGTGATGGCGCCGAACAGCTCCGCGAGCACGGGACGTTCCAGAGCCGAAACGATGAGAAGTACGAGGTCGGCACCCGCCGCACGTGCCTCTGTCACCTGGTAGCGGTTGGCGATGAAGTCCTTACGGAGAACCGGCAAGGAAACGCGCGCTTTCACCGCCGAAAGGTCGTCGAGCGATCCCTTGAATCGGCGCCCTTCCGTGAGCACGCTGATTGTCGATGCACCGCCCTGCTCATAGAGAGCTGCCTGATGTGCGGGATCGGGAATCGCCGCGAGGTCTCCGCGCGACGGGCTGGCGCGTTTGACCTCGGCGATCACGCGAATCGTGTCGCCACGTGAGAGGAACGCCACGGCGTCGCGTGCGGTGGGGGCATCCTCAGCGAGTCGCTCCACGACGGAAAGCGGGCGCTCGGCGCGACGCATTTCCGCATCCTCCACCGCCCCCGCAGTCAGGTCGGCGAGGAGAGACATCAGTGGGCCTTGGTCTGGTACTTGGGCCCGCGGACGCCGTAGCCGGCCTTCGACAGGATGACGCCGGTGATCGGTCCGACGACGAACAGTGCCGCAGACGCCCAAACGAGCCACATCTGGTCGATGAACAGTGCCACCGTGCCGATCGACAGTGCGACGAGCATGATGATGATGTTCGTCCAGGCTGCCGGAGAGTGGCCGTGTCCTGGATCGCCGATGGAGTTGTTGGTCATAGTGGTACTCCTCGAGAGGTGCCGGGGATGATGTCGAGTCTAGGGGATGTGCGAGGTCAAGCCTGCGGGGCCGCGCCGCGGGGCGGGTCGGGAGGCGTATCGGAAGAGCGAGTCGGATCGTCACCTCGTGAGAGGTCGTCCCACGAGTTCACCGCGTCTAGCGCACGGCCGTCTTCGGCGCCTTCGCGACTGGCTGCGGCGTCGTATCGCCGTCCGCCCTGTCGCCACTGGGAACCGGTCACGAGCGCGAGCACGCCTCCTGCTGCGATCAGAACGGAGAACAGCACGGTGAACCACGGCCATGCCGTGACGCTGACCGCGTCAACGAGTGCGGCGACCGATTCATCGCCCATGATCCCCGTATGATCCGTGACGACCGGCTGAAGTGCAGCAACGGGCGTGACAAGTGCCATCTGAAAGGACAGCGCGCCGAGGCCACCACCGAGGATGACAGCGAGCACACCGAGAACGTATCGCAGCACTTTACCGACGAGGGTGAGTGCCAGCGCGAGTGCCAGCGCGGCAAGGCTCAGCGGCTGCAGGAGCGGAAGCGCCTCGCTCCCGGCGGCAGGGATCGCAATGTCATCGACATGCGCCGTCGCCCATGTTTGGGTGGAGGAGATCACCGCAAGTGCGCCGCCGATGAGCATCAACAGAACGCTCGTCAAGCGGCCGCGGCGCACCGCGAACGCCGGCGCGGCCGTCACACGACCACCGGGCGCAGATCGCGCTCGTCGCCGTCAAAGCAGGTGCGCGTTCCCGTGTGGCAGGCCGCTCCCGTCTGCTCGACGAAGAGCAACACAACGTCTGCGTCGCAGTCCACGCGCGCGCCCTTGACGAGCTGGATGTGACCAGACGTGTCGCCCTTGCGCCAATACTGCTGGCGGCTCCGCGACCAGTAGGTCACCCGGCCAGAGGTCAGCGTTCGGCGCAGCGCCTCCTGATCCATCCACGCCATCATCAAAACGTCGCGCGTTTCGTGATCCTGCACAATGGCCGGAACAAGGCGATCACTGAACCGAATCCGTGAGATCCGCAGAGCAACGTCGAGATCCATGTCTTCAGTCATCGAACGAGCACCCCCTCGGCGCGCATGGCATCCTTCACATCTCCGATTGTCATCTGGCCCGAGTGGAAAACCGTTGCGGCAAGAACGGCGTCGGCCCCGGCTTTGACAGCCGGGGCAAAGTGAGCGGGGTCCCCTGCTCCGCCGGACGCGATGATCGGCACGCTCGACAGCTCACGAACGAGGGCCGTGAGCTCGAGGTCAAACCCCGCCTTCGTTCCGTCTGCATCAATCGAGTTGACGAGCAACTCACCCGCACCACGCTCGACGGCTTCTCGAGCCCACGCGAGGGCGTCGAGGTCTGTCTCCGTGCGTCCGCCGTGCGTTGTGACAACAAAGCCGCTCTCGGTGCGGTCTGCGCGCTTGATGTCCAGCGACAGCACGAGCGCCTGAGCACCGAAGCGATCAGCGATCTCATCGAGCAGAGCGGGTCGGCGAATCGCGGCGGAGTTCACGCCCACCTTGTCGGCTCCGACGCCCTGCAGGCGTGCCACATCATCAACCGAGCGCACTCCCCCGCCTACCGTGAGGGGAATGAACACCTGTTCAGCCGTGCGCTGAACGACGTCGTACATCGTTGCGCGCTCATCCACC
The DNA here is from genome assembly GCF_011046975.1 of Microbacterium amylolyticum. Lineage (NCBI taxonomy): Bacteria > Bacillati > Actinomycetota > Actinomycetes > Micrococcales > Microbacteriaceae > Microbacterium > Microbacterium amylolyticum. The sequence goes on from NZ_CP049253.1 coordinate 435,302, forward strand.
GTTGCGCTGACGTCAAGAAAGGTCAGCTCGTCGGCGCCCTGTTCGAAGTACTGCCGCGCCAGCTCGACGGGGTCACCCATCACCCGCAGGTTCTGGAAGTTAACGCCCTTGACGACTTTGCCCTCGGAGACGTCGAGGCATGGGATGACCCGTGTTGCGACGCCGAGGTCGGCGGAAGTCGTTGTCTCAGAGCCGAGCATTGTGAATCGCCGTCACGAGAAGTGCGCGGGCTCCGAGGGCGTAAAGGTCGTCCATGATGCGATTCACCTCACGGCGCTTCACCATGACCCGGACCGCCACCCAGCCCGCGTTCTGCAAGGGCGAAACGGTGGGTGATTCCATGCCCTTGGCAACGTCGGACGCTTGCTCAAGAAGCTCACTCGGAAGGTCGTAATCGAGCATCACGTAGCGGCGAGCCACCAGCACGCCGCGAAGCCGGCGCAGGAGCGTTTCCACTCCCGGTGCCGTGCTCGGCCCCTGGATGAGAACCGCCTCGGACTTCAGCATCACGGGGCCGAAGATTTCAAGGCCGGCCTGACGCAAGGTCGTGCCGGTGGAGACGACATCAGCAACGGCGTCAGCGACGCCCAGGTCGACGGCTGATTCCACCGCGCCGTTGAGGGGCACGACGTCGACTGAGATGCCCTGTTCACGCAAGTACGACTCAACGAGGCCCGCATAGCTGGTGGCGACGCGCTTTCCGTCGAGGTCCTTCAGCTCACGAAAGGCACCATCGGGCGCAGCGAAGCGGAACGTGGACTCGCCAAAGCCGAGTGCCTCGATCTCTCGCGCTTCCGGCATCTGAACGTCGAGCAGGAGATCCCTGCCGGTCAGCCCGACGTCGAGGGCACCGCGTGCCACATAGGTCGCGATGTCACGGGGGCGCAGATAGAAGAACTCAACGCCGTTCGCCTCGTCGAGGAGGTGGAGGGTTTTTGAGTCTCGACGCGTGGCGTAGCCGGCTTCTGCCAGCATCTGCACGGCGGTCTCGGACAGCGAACCCTTGTTGGGAATGGCAATGCGGAGCACGGAGGTGTCTTTTCTGATCGAGCGGGTGGGGTCGGGAACGCGATCAGAGATGTCGGTATACGTCCTGCACGGTGAGACCCTTGGCGATCATCATCACCTGCAGGTGATACAGCAGCTGCGACATCTCTTCGGCTGCTTCCTCGTCAGACTCGTATTCGGCAGCCATCCACACTTCTGCGGCCTCTTCAACGATCTTCTTGCCGATGAAGTGCACACCGCGGTCGAGCTCCTCGACGGTTCCCGAGCCTTCAGGTCGCGTCTGAGCTTTTTCGCTCAGCTCAGCGAACAGGTCCTCGAACGTTTTCACTCGTCAAGGTTACCGGTTCGCGCAGGGCTCCAGGTCACGGCGTGTGGCTGTGCGCTCTGGCAAGTTCCCGAAGTTCGCCGATGCGGCCGTCGATATCGTCGGCTCCGAACACCGCCGAGCCCGCGACGAAGGTGTTCGCCCCGGCGGCAGCGGCCTGTTCGATCGTGCCGGGGGCGATGCCGCCGTCCACCTGCAACCACACATTGGAACCGCGGCGATGCGCCTCCTCCGAAACCGTGCGGAGCTTATTCATCATGCTCGCCATGAAACCCTGGCCACCGAAGCCCGGCTCAACCGTCATGATGAGCACCTGATCGAACTCATCGAGGTGCTCCAGCAGGGGCTCAATGGGCGTCCCCGGCTTCACGGCAACACCAGCGCGGGCGCCGATTTCACGCAAACGACGTGCCAAGAGAACGGGGTTCTGCGAGGCTTCCGCGTGAAAAGTAACGGACGCCGCACCGAGCTCGGCGTAGCCGGGACCCCAGCGATCCACGTCGGAGATCATCAGATGCACGTCCAAGGGGATCGGGCTCGTCTGCTGCACGCGCTCGACCATCTGCATTCCGAACGTGAGATTCGGCACAAAATGGTTGTCCATCACGTCCACGTGCACGAGATCAGCGCCGGAGATCCTCTGAAGGTCGCGCTCCATGTTCACGAAGTCAGCGGACAAAATACTCGGGTTGATGCGCGGCGCAGGAGGAAAAGTCACCCATCCATTATCGCCCTGGCGGATACGATAGGCCGCCGGAGCGGGAGGAATGAACGTGAGCAGCAACGATTTTCCCTGGCGGAAGAACGACGGGGACGAGCCCACTGACGGCGACGCCTATTCATGGGATCGCCGGTTCCCCTGGCAGAAGAATGACGACGTGCTCGGCGAAGGAGACGAGGACGGAGGCTCTCTCGAGTCAGAATCCCCCGTCGCACCGCCCGGTGACCCCGTGGTCAGCGAACCAGACGGTCCCATGGTCAGTGATCCAGTCGATCCCGTTGTCAGTCGTCGCGAGAGCAGCGACAACCTCCCCATGCCGGACGAAGAAACCGAATCACACGACGAGCGGGGTATCACGGCCGACACCCCCACTTCCGAGCCGGATGTCCTCCCGGAACAAGGAACTGCGGCAGCGATCCCGCCCTCCGTAAAAAAGGCCCGCTCGGGGTGCGGGGGCTTAGTCGTCATTATCGGAATTGTCGTGATTATTTTCGTCGCCATCGGAGGTTTCAGCGGCGTAGGGGCCATCTTCGAACGGTTCTCTCCCGGTCTGAGCGAAAGAGACACCGCGCAGATCACGCAGAGCATCGATAGCCTTCTGGAAGACGTGCAGCGGCGCGATGCTGAGGCCGTTCTTGCGCACTACTCAGATGTCATCTTCGAGTCAGACGCCCTCCTCACCCAGGAGATCCTCGATGCTTCCCAGGAACTCGCGCCGCTGCGCAGCTGGAGCGTCGAGGAGGTCGCGTTGCGCGAGAATTCACGTCGGGTAGGCGTTGCCACCGTCCACGCCCAGTTTGGGGAGGTCTCGACAGACATCCATTTCCCCATCGCCGAGGAAACGCGAGGAGGAGAAACGGCCTGGCGTCTCCAACTCACCAGCTCGGCCAGCATGCTGCGCGCTGACGACAACTTCGATATCACCGTCTTCGAAACATTCACGCTTGCGGACGACGACGCGCGATACGTCCTGTTCCCCGGGGTCTACCTGATCGACTACGGAGTGCGTCACGTCACGCTTGTCGACGGCGCGATGCCCCGAGAAGCCGGCGCAACGATGGCGGCTTTTCCGTACGAAGGCGAGTACGGCCGGTACCTCAGCGCCTCGCCCGATGGCGTGGATGCGTACGTTGATGCTGTCTCGACGGAACTCAGCGAATGCATCGCATCACGCGAGCTGACCACACCGTGCTTCTCTCTCGGCGACGAGGAACTCGCTGATGTCGACGCGACCGCGTTCATCGACGGCACGGTGCACCGCGAGCTCTACGATGACCCCGCCGTTGACCCAGAGCGCGTGAGTTACCGGCCCGCTGAGCCCATGCTGCTCTCCGGACGCACGGTTCCGATGCTCATCAGTGAGGTTGGCTGTGTGATCGACGGCGCCGAGGACACGTGCCGGGTATACCAGGGCGTCGGAATCATCGCGGTAGATTTCTCCGGCGAAGAGCCCACCGTTGTGTGGGAACACTCCTCCCCCTGATCGTCACCGCTGTGTCATCGCGGAGACGATCAGGGGCCGAACGGGCGGCTATTCCTTGCGAATGAGAGCCAGGAACATTCCGTCTGTCTGGTGGCGGTGCGGCCACAGCTGAGCAACGGGCAGACCGTCTTCGCGTTCAGCGATGTCGATCTCACTGCGCGAAACATCACGGATCGCTTCGCGTGCGTCCATCAGCGAGATGTTCGCCACCTTGTCGCGAACTTCGTTCACGACGCCTACCGTCTCTGCGAGGTGTGGCGAACACGTGACGTACGCAACGATCCCGCCCGGCTTGAGGGCCCCGATCGCGGCCGTCAACAACTCCGCCTGGAGCATCGTCAGCTGCGCGATGTCTGATGCGCTCTTGCGCCACCGCGCCTCGGGCCGGCGCCGGAGTGCCCCCAGGCCGGTGCATGGCGCGTCGACAAGAATCCGGTCGAACGTATCGGGGTGCGCCTCGGCGAAATCGCGACCATCCCGCTCATGAACCGTGATCTCCTCGGGAAGCGCCTCGAGGGCACGACGAACGAGCCCGGCACGCGCGGGAACGAGCTCATTCGCCTCGAGCGTCGCCCCCACCCCGCGGGCTTCTGCGGCAAGCAACGCCGTTTTCCCACCCGGTCCCGCGCACAAGTCCAGCCATCGTTCCCCGGCGGCGGCGTTTCCGACACGGGAAAGCGCGAGAGCAACGAGCTGCGATCCTTCGTCCTGCACGCGGATGGCCCCGCCCGATGCGCGAACGATGCGTTCGGGGTCTCCGGCGGCAGCACGCGACCCGACGGGGGAATACGGCGTTCGCGGCTCTGCGGTTTCTGCGAGCCCCGGGAGAGAGACGAGTGTGACGGAGGGCGAGGCATTGTCAGCTTCGAGGAGGTCTTCCAGCTCGTCTGATCGTCCTTCCGCCTTCAGCGCGCGGCGCATGCCGCGAATGATCCAGACCGGATGGGACGAACGCATGGCGAGCAGCTCATCGTCGGAGCGCGCCGCGTCCGCCAGCGCGGCATCCCATTCCTCAGCGGTTTGACGAGAAACGCGGCGCAGAACGGCGTTGGCAAAGCCCGCCGCCTGTTTGCCCGCCGAAAGTGAGGCCAGGGCAACGGATTCGTTCACGGCCGCATGAGGGGCAACTCGCGTTGCCAACAGCTGGTGGACTCCAAGTCGCAGGGCGTCGAGAACGGGCGGATCGATCTCGTCGATCTGGCGACCGGACGCGATCTCGATCATCGCGTCGTATGTGCCACGGCGCCGAAGCGTGCCATAGGTGAGCTCGGTGGCAAGTGCGGCGTCTGCCGTCGACAGTCCGGCCCGTACGATTTCCTTCGGCAGGAGCAGGTTTGCGTACGCGTCGTCGGCCGTTGTTGCGCGAATGACGGTGAAGGCGACTTCTCGCGCAAGCTGTACGCGCGGAGCAGGCCGATCACGCTGTGTGCGCCGCGGCCGAGGGAGGCGCCCCTGTGCATCATTCATGATCCGAGCACCACTCCTTCACGCTGTCCACGGAACCAGTCGTCCGCGGCCATGCGCGCCTTCCCCGCTGGCTGAACCTGCTGCAGCACGATCGCATCGGTGGACGTACCGACGAGAACCCCATCAGCGTGTTCACGCAGGTGGCCAGGCGAGAGCGGCTCAACGCCTTCCGCCCTGGTCGCGCTGTGGATCTTGAATCGCGCACCATCGATCGTCGTGTGCGCACCAGGTTCGGGCGTCACGCCGCGATAGCGGGCCAAAACGGAATCAGCATCCAACGAAAAGTCGAGCAGTCCATCATCGATCGACAGTTTGTGCGCGATCGTCGGTTCGCCCGTCTGGGGCGCTGCCGACGCCGTTCCGGAGGCAATATCTCGAACCGTGCCGCACAAGAGGTCGGCCCCCGTCACCGCGAGGTGTTCGAGAACCTCTCCCGCCGTCTCATCGGCACCCGGCGCGTACGTCAACTCGGAAAATACGTCCCCGGCGTCGAGCGCGGGAACAAGCTGGAAAACGGCAGCCCCCGTCACGGTGTCTCCGGCCATGAGAGCACGCTGAACGGGCGCGGCGCCGCGCCAACGCGGCAACAGGGAGAAGTGAAGGTTGATCCAACCGTGAGCAGGAACCGAGAGGAGGGGCTCACGCACAAGCCCGCCATAGGCCACGATCACACCGAGATCGGGCTCGAGCGCAGCGATTCTGGCCGTGGCATCATCATCGAGCCTCGCCGCGGCGATCGTCTCGATTCCGAGCTCTGATGCCACCTGCGCAACGGGCGAGGGAGTGAGAATCCGCTTGCGCCCTTGTGGGGCATCAGGCCGCGTCACCACTGCGACAACGTCGACGGCTGGATCGGCGTGCAGCGCGCGCAACGAGGGAACCGCAACCGACGGAGTTCCTGCATAGACAACGCGCAACGGGGTATGCGGCATGTCACATCCTCTCTCGAGAGCCTCGGCCCTCTTTACAGCTCGGGATCGATGATGTCGAACCGCACAGCGAGTGTATTCGCCTGCGGCCGAGAGCGACCCGAAGTCTTCTCCTTGACCCGCGTACGGGCCCGCGAGGTGATCGAGGCCTCGACCACCGACGCCCGCAGGCTGGCGGCAACAGCGGGACCACGACCGTAGTCGAACCGGATCAGCGCCCGTGCCCGTTTTCTTCCGCTGATATCGGTCTGCGGAACCGGACCAAGAACGGCATCGTCAGCCAGTCCGTCGACGTCGGCGCGCAAGCGCGCAAGCGCGGCATCGACAAGGTCGGTATCGCCGTCAATCCGGGCAACACGTGCGGCGGGGGGCATCCGCAGGGGTGCGCGCTCCGCGATTTCCGAACGCGCATACGCCGGCTGAGTCCACGTTGCGAGGGCGCGGGCAACGGGGCCGGTGACCCCAACGAGATGCACAGCAGCACCCTCAGCGGCCAACGCCGCGGCGTTCGACCACCATCGAAGGCAGGATTCGCCAATGCGCAAGTCTGGTGCTTGCAGCATGCGATCACCGTCGAGAAGCAGCACCATCCGATACCCCGCCCGTGCCAGCGGCTCGGCTCCGCGTGTCGCGACGACCAGCGCGGGAACATCGTCGACCTCATGAACCGGGTGGGTTCCGTCGGCGATGATGATGCGGACTCCCGGGAACGCCCGGCCGAGCTCATCGGCCGTACGCTCGGACCCGGAGGACGCCAAACGCACCTGCACCGACTCGCACTCCGGGCACGCCCAACGCAACGCCCCACGTCCACACCAGGCGCACACCGGCGTCGCCCCGCGGGCAGGCGCGTGGAGCGAACCTCCGCACGAGGTGCACCGCGCGGGGCTTCGGCAGCTGGCGCACACGAGTGTTGGGGCGTACCCCGGCCTGGCCACCTGAACGAGAACGGGGCCAACATCTAGTGCCTCGCGCGCCGCACGAAATGCTGCGGAGGGGATACGGCCGGTGTGCGGGGTGTCCTGGGGTGCGCCGAGCGTCACCTTCGGCGAGGTGCGTCGCGCGGCAGGAACATCGTGCACGAAACCGATGCCAACGAGACGCTCTACATCACTTGTGCGGGTATGCCCGCAGAACATAAGCGCACCGCCATCCAAGCTTTGCCGCACAAGCGCGGCGTCGCGGGCATGAACGTACGGCGCGTGCCGTTCCTCAAAGGAGGCATCTCCGTCGTCCCAGATCGCGAGAAGCCCCAGATCAACGACCGGCGCGTAAACGACCGAACGCTTGCCAATCACGATGCACGGAGCGTCTTCGAGCGTGCGGAGATAGGACTGATAGCGCTCAGGACGGGGCTGATCGGCGTCGAGCCGGACAATCGATGAGGAGGGAACGAGCGTGAGCAAACGCGCGTGGAGGACCTCAAGGTCCCGGTGGTCGGGAACGGCGAGAACTGCTGAGCGGCCACCTGCGAGGGTTACCGCCGCGGCCGACGCCACGAGCCGCGTCCACTGCGGGAGGCCCTCCCCCACTCCGGGAGGCGCACACACAGCAACGCGCTCGCCCGCCTGGAGATGGTCGGCGAGGCCCGGGTACTCGTCGAGAGCCTCGCCGGCGGCGCGGAGTTCTTCCGCCAGCACAACGGGAATCTCACTCGCATCACTCGCAAGCCACGCTTTCTCGGCCCGCACCATGCGCTTCGGGACGGCCAGCCGGATCACGTCGATCGCCGACCCCGCCGCACGATCGGCAACCGCACGGGCCAGCCGGGCCAGCCGCGGAGGAAGCACCGGCGCTGCGGAGACGACGTCTTCGATCTCGGCGAGCACCCGGGCGTGGTCTTCTTCTACGGCCACATCGACAACGAACGCCTCCAGCACGCGGCCAGCCGATCGCAGCGGAACCTTAACGCGCACGCCAACCTGGACGTGGCGGACAAACTCAGGCGCAATCGCATAGTCGAACACACGATCCAGCTGCGGAAGCAGCGAATCGACGATCACGCGCGCGATCGGACGCGGCGCGGGCGGGGCGTCCGGCACGGCGTTCAGAGGCCGGCTGCTGCTCGCAGCTCGTCGACACGGTCGGTGCGCTCCCAGGTGAACTCAGAAAGCTCCCGGCCGAAGTGACCGTACGCTGCCGTCTTCGCATAGATCGGACGCAGCAGATCGAGGTCGCGGATGATCGCCGCAGGCCGCAGATCGAACACCTGGCCGATCGCATCGGAGATCACGCTATCGGGCACGTGTCCGGTGCCGAACGTCTCGACATAGAGACCAACAGGGCGTGCCCGACCAATGGCATACGCCACCTGCACCTCGAGGCGGTCGGCCAGGCCTGCCGCGACGACGTTCTTCGCCACCCAGCGCATCGCGTATGCCGCCGAGCGGTCGACCTTTGACGGGTCTTTTCCGCTGAAGGCGCCGCCGCCGTGCCGCGAGGCACCACCGTACGTATCGATGATGATCTTGCGCCCTGTCAGTCCGGCGTCTGCCTTGGGTCCGCCAAGAATGAAGCTGCCAGAGGGATTGATGTGCAGGTCAACATGTGACAGGTCGAGACCCGTCTCTTCCAGTACCGGACGAATCACCAGGCGCTCGACGGCCTCAGCAAGATCTTCTTTGGCGATGTCGGGGCTGTGCTGCGTCGAAAGAACAACAGTTTCGACGGTCTTCGGAGTCTGTCCGTCGTACCCGAGCGTCACCTGCGTCTTGCCGTCGGGGCGCAAAAACGCCAGTTCACCCGACTTCCGAACCTTCGTCAGGCGCTCTGCCAGACGATGCGCCGTCCAAATGGCCATCGGCATGAACTCGGGCGTCTCGTTCGTGGCGTAGCCGAACATGATGCCCTGATCGCCGGCCCCCTGGCGGTCTAAAGCGTCATCGTCATCGCCGCCGCGGTGCTCTTCGCTGGTGGTGACGCCGTCACCGATCTCCTGCGACTGCTCGCCGACGGAAACCGTCACTCCACACGAGTCGGCGTCGAATCCGAGATCGCTCGACGTGTAGCCGATTCCCCGGATCACGTCACGCACGATCGAGGAAATATCGGCGTAGCCGTCCGTGCGAATCTCGCCGGCGACGTGCACGAGGCCGGTTGTCACCAGGGTTTCGACCGCAACACGGGCGTTGGGGTCCTGCGTGAGCAGCGCGTCGAGAACACTGTCGCTGATCTGGTCGCAGATCTTGTCGGGGTGTCCCTCGGTGACGGACTCGGACGTGAAAAGGCGCAGACTCATGGCGAACCTCGGTGAGACGGTGAATGGGACGAAAGTCAGGATGTCAGAAGACCCCCGACAATCGAATGACGGGGGTCTTCTGATTACGCGCGCGTCGTGGAGATTACTCCCCGGCGGGACGCATGCGGAGCTTGTCCTCGTGGATCTCGCGGAGCGCGATCGAGAGGGGCTTGTCTTCAACTGCCGAGTCAACCAGCGGGCCGACGTTGTCGAAGAGCGAACCCTCCTGCAGATCGGTGTAGTAGTCGTTGATCTGACGGGCGCGCTTGGCGCCATAGATCACGAGCGAGTACTTCGACTCGACGCGATCGAGCAGTTCATCGATCGGCGGGTCAATAATGCCCTTGTTCTCCGTGGCCATGTGCCATCCTCCTGGTCAGTGGGCCGAGATTCGCATCCCCGCACCGAAAAAAATCGCGCGCGATATCGTCAGCGCGCGGACGCCTGTAGCAATTCTACGACCTGTCGCGCGGCTTCGGCGACATCCTCGTTCACAACACGGAAATCGAACTCGCCCTGGGCCGCCAGCTCGTCCTTTGCCGTGCGCAACCGGCGCGTCCGTTCGGCTTCATCTTCTGTCCCCCGGCCGACGAGCCGGTTGACCAGCTCATCCCAGCTGGGCGGAAGGAGGAAGACGAGCGTTGCCGACGGGTCGGACGCGCGCACCTGGAAAGCACCCTGCATGTCGATCTCGAGCAGAACCGAGCGCCCATCAGCAAGCGCGCGCTCAATGGGGCCACGAGGTGTGCCATACCGGTGCACGCCGTGCACCGTCGCCCATTCGAGCAGCTCGCGCTGCGCGATCATTCGGTCGAACTCAGCGTCGTCGACGAAGTAGTAGTGCTGACCGTCGACCTCACCCTCGCGGGGAGCACGTGTTGTCGCGGAAACCGACAGCAGCACATCGGGGTGGTTCTCGCGGATGTATGCCGCGACGGTTCCTTTGCCGACCGCCGTCGGGCCCGCAAGAACCACGAGGTTGCTAAGGTCAGGACGCGGTTTCGGCTCGCACGCGCGCTCATCGAGCCACGCCTGAAGCGCGTTCTTCTGTCGGCTGCCCAATCCGCCCAGTCTCTTGACCGGGGAAATCTGAAGCTCCTGCAGGATGCGGTCGCGCTTTCCCTCACCAATGGCCGGAAGCGCCGTGAGGAACTCCGGAACGCGAAGAGTTCCTGCGGCAGACGTCGCATCAGCGCCTGCCCGCCGCAACACCTCCTGCGGCGTCACAACACGCGTGGAAAGATCGCGCTTGAGACTCGCTCTCGCGCGACGGGCGGCGACGGCCTTGCGGGATGCGGCAACGCGGTCGACCTCGGGTGGCCTAACGGATTCAGTCATCCTTGAGCAGCTCCTGGATGTTCTCTCCCCCGGTCGGATGGGCCTCGGTGTATTGGGCCGAGCGTTCTGCGATCACATCATCGATCTTGTCTGACCCAGCCGAGAGAATGCTCCGGCTCTCGCTGGCGATCACTGCGGGAGCCATCTCTCCGAACACTCGGGGCAGGTCGGCGGGCTCGGCGCCCTGGTGTCCGAACCCGGGGGCGAGAATGGGCGCGAGCGGAACAAACGGTGCAATTCCTGCCCTCGTCCAGTCCACGGTCGCACCGATGACGAACCCCGCGCTCCCCCACGAACCAGCGGCTGTCCTCGCCGCGTTGCGCTCGGAGACCTCGGCAATCACCTGTGCCGAAACAGTTTCGGACTTCGCGGTCGAACGTTGCAGACCTGTCGCCTCGGGATTACTGGTGGCGGCGAGAACGAAAACGCCCTTGCCATGACGGTAGGCGAGGTCGATCGTTCCGGCCAGCGCACCAACGCCCAGATACGGACTGATCGTCAGCGCGTCGGCCTCCAACGGCGAGCCCGGGGTCAGCCAGGCTTCCGCGTACGCGTCCATAGAAGAACCGATGTCGCCGCGTTTGGCATCGGCGATCGTCATGACCCCCGCCGCCCGAGCGGCCGCCAGAACGTCCTCCAGTGCCTGGATACCGCGAGACCCGTGCCGTTCGAAGAACGACACCTGAGGCTTCACGAATGCGACGCGCCCCGCAGCCGCCTCGACAACCCGCAGGCCAAACGATCGTGCCCCGGAGGCGTCATCGCTCAGTCCCCACGCGGCGAGCAACCCGGCGTGCGGGTCGATGCCAACGCAGAGGGGGCCGTGCTGGGACACCCCGGCACGGGCCCGCTCTCCGAAGGGCTTCTGCGCGTCAGGCTGCGTCACGCCGTGCGCTCCAGCGCGTACTCCTGCAGGCTCTTGACGTTAAACCCACCCGCCATCGAGTCCATCGCGCTGACCGCGGCGCCGAGCACCGAGATCGTCGTGAACAGGGCCTTGTCCGCGCCGACCGCGGCAGCCCGAATCTCGTAGCCATCGGCGCGCGCCGACATACCGCTCGGCGTGTTCACGATGATGTCGACCTCGCCGCGTGTGATCAGGTCGACGATGTTGTCGTCGCCGGTTTCCTGGGTCTCGCTGTACTTATTCACCGTTTCGACGCGGATGCCGTTGCGCTGCAGAATCTCGCCCGTTCCCTCTGTTGCCAGAATGCGGAAACCCAGCTGCTGCAGACGGTGGGCCGGCAAGATCACGTCTCGTTTGTCGCTATCGGCAACCGAGATGAACACGGTGCCCTCGAGCGGAATGCCACCGGCGTATGCGGCAGCCTGGCTCTTCGCGAACGCGGTCGGGAAGTCGAGGTCGATTCCCATGACCTCACCGGTCGAACGCATCTCGGGGCCAAGCACCGAATCGACAATCTGGCCATCGGCCGTGCGGAAACGCTTGAACGGCAGCACGGCCTCCTTCACCGCGACGGGGGCGTCGATCGGCAGGCGCGATCCGTCCTGCTCAGGAAGCGATCCCTCGGCGCGGAGCTCGGCGATGGTCGCACCCGCAAGAACGCGGCTGGCCGCCTTCGCGAGCTGGATGCCCTGTGCCTTCGACACGAACGGCACCGTACGACTCGCGCGCGGATTCGCCTCAATCACGTAGACGACACCCGCACTAATCGCGTACTGCACGTTCAGCAAACCACGCACGCCAACGCCCTCGGCAATGGCGCGAGTGGCCTCGACGATGCGCGCGATTTCGGAGCGCCCCAGCGACATCGGCGGCAGGGTGCACGAGGAATCACCGGAGTGAATTCCGGCCTCTTCCAGGTGCTCCATGATTCCGCCGATGAAGAGATCCTCGCCGTCGAACAACGCGTCAACGTCAATTTCAACTGCGTCGTCGAGGAAACGGTCCACCAGAAGCGGAGCATCGGGACCGATAATCGCGCTCGCCTCGATACGCACGAAGTAATCCCGCAGGCTTGCCGTGTCGTAGACGATTTCCATTCCCCGTCCGCCAAGAACGAACGACGGACGCACGAGGACGGGGTAGCCGATTTCTTCGGCGATCACGATCGCCTCGTCGACGCTGGTTGCTGTGCCGTTCTTCGGTGCCAGCAGACCGCCGCGCTCGAGGATCTCGCCGAAGAGCTTGCGGTCCTCCGCAAGGTCGATAGCAGCGGGGCTCGTTCCGAGCACCGTGTAACCCGCGTCCTGGATGCCACGTGCCAAGCCGAGCGGTGTCTGTCCGCCCAGCTGACAGACAACTCCGTAAATCTCACCGGACTGTGCTTCTGCGTGAAGAACCTCGAGGACGTCCTCGAGAGTGAGCGGCTCGAAGTACAGACGATCCGATGTGTCGTAGTCGGTCGAGACGGTCTCGGGGTTGCAGTTGACCATCACGGTCTCATACCCGGCGTCACCCAGTGCGAAGGACGCGTGCACACAGGAGTAGTCGAATTCCACGCCCTGGCCGATACGGTTCGGTCCGGAGCCGATGATGACGATCTTCTGCCGGTCGCTCGGCGCGACTTCCGTCTCGGCGTCATAGGACGAGTAGTGGTACGGGGTCAGCGCCGGGAATTCGCCGGCACAGGTGTCGACCGTCTTGAAGACCGGGCGAATGCCGAGGCCGTAGCGCACCTGGCGCACCTCGGACTCCGTCAGGCCGCGGATCTGCGCGATCTGCACATCGGAGAATCCGTGATCCTTCGCCAACCGGATCGCGCGGTCGTCCAGCGCCGGTGCGCCGGCGATGGCAGAGGCGACCTCGTTGATCATCGCAATCTGATCGATGAACCAGGGGTCGATCTTCGTGGCGTCAAAGACCTGCTCGGCCGTTGCGCCCAGGCGCAGCGCCTGCTGAACCTCGATGATGCGGCCGTCGGTTGGCGTCCGCATTGCGTCAAGGAGCTCCGCGACCGACCGCTTCTCGTCGCCCCAATGGAAGCTCGATCCGCGCTTCTCAATCGAGCGCAGCGCCTTCTGCAGCGCCGTTGTGAAGTTACGGCCGATGGCCATGGCCTCTCCGACCGACTTCATGGCTGTCGTCAACGTCGCGTCCGCGGCGGGGAACTTCTCGAAGGCGAAGCGGGGCACCTTGACGACGACGTAGTCGAGGGTGGGCTCGAACGATGCCGGCGTCACACGCGTGATGTCGTTCGGGACTTCATCGAGGCGGTAGCCGAGCGCCAGCTTGGCGGCCAGCTTGGCGATCGGGAAACCCGTCGCTTTCGACGCCAATGCGGACGAGCGCGAAACGCGAGGGTTCATCTCGATAACGATGATGCGACCGTCGTCGGGGTTGATCGCAAACTGAATATTGCAGCCACCGGTGTCAACGCCGACGGCGCGGATAATGTCGATACCGATATCGCGCAGCTTCTGATACTCGCGGTCGGTGAGCGTGAGCGACGGCGCGACCGTGATCGAGTCACCCGTGTGAACTCCCACGGGGTCGACGTTCTCGATCGAGCAGACGACGACCGTGTTGTCCGCCGTGTCCCGCATGAGCTCGAGTTCGTATTCCTTCCAACCGAGAATCGACTCCTCGAGGAGCACCTCGGTCGTCGTGGACTCGATGAGCCCCTGACCGGCCATCCGGCGCAGCTCAGTCTCATTGTGTGCGAAGCCCGATCCGAGGCCACCCATCGTGAACGAGGGACGAACGACCAGGGGGTAGCCGAGCTCTTCCGCGCCGGCGAGCACCTCGTCCATCGTGTGCGCAATGTAGCTGCGGGCGACATCAGCGCCCGCTTCAATAACGAGATCCTTGAAGATCTGGCGATCTTCGCCCTTCTGAATGGCCTCGACCTTTGCACCGATGAGCTCGACGTCGTACTTCTCGAGAATTCCCCGCTCGTGCAACGCCATCGCGGCATTCAGGGCGGTCTGTCCGCCGAGCGTCGGCAGAATCGCGTCCGGCCGTTCCTTGGCGATGATCGTTTCGATCACCTCGGATGTGATCGGTTCGATGTACGTGGCATCCGCGAAATCAGGGTCGGTCATGATCGTTGCGGGGTTCGAGTTCACGAGGATGACGCGGACACCCTCTTCGCGCAGCACACGACACGCCTGGGTTCCGGAGTAATCAAACTCGCACGCCTGGCCAATAACGATCGGACCGGATCCGATGACGAGAACGGACTGAATGTCATCGCGCTTAGGCATGGGTGCCCTTCTTGCTGGTGTGCTCGCGAACCATCTCGGCGAAGCGGTCGAACAGGTAGTTGGAGTCGTGCGGTCCGCCGGCGGCCTCGGGGTGGTACTGCACCGAGAATGCGGGGATGTCGAGCGCGCGCAGGCCCTCGACGACGTTGTCATTGAGGCCGATATGGCTGACTTCGATGCGGCCGAAGCCCTCCGAGCTCTCGAAGACGCCGTCGATCGGAGCATCAACGGCGAAACCGTGGTTCTGCGCCGTGATTTCGACGCGGCCCGTCTGCTTATCGCGAACCGGCTGGTTGATACCGCGGTGGCCGAACGGCAGTTTGTAGGTCTCGAGGCCGAGTGCGCGACCGAACAGCTGGTTGCCGAAGCAGATGCCGAAGAAGGGCAGGCCGTCGCGCAGCGCTCCGCGCAGAAGCTCCACGTGGGCATCGGACGCGGCGGGGTCACCGGGTCCGTTGGAGTAGAACAGCGCAGCAGGGCTGATCGCCTTCACATCATCAATTGAGGACGACTGCGGCATCACGTGCACGTCGAAACCGCGGTTCGCGAGGTTCTCAATCGTGGCCTGCTTGATGCCGAGGTCGATCACGGCAACGGCGCCCAGTTTTTCGTCGCCGCGGGCGGGGGTGACCTCGGTGACCGAGACCGAGACCTCGGCCGACAGGTTGCGGCCGGTCATCTCGGGCGCTTCACGCACGACGGCGAGCAGTTCTTCCGTGCTCTGATCCGCCGCTTCGCCCGAGAAAACACCGCCGCGCATGGAACCGTCTGAGCGGATGCGTCGCGTCACTGCGCGCGTGTCGATTCCGGAGATACCGACAATGCCGTCACGCTCGAGGGCGTCGTCCAGCGACTCGTTGGCGCGCCAGTTGGACACAACGCGCGATGGGTCACGGACGATGTAGCCTGCAGCCCAGATGCGGCGTGATTCGGGGTCTTCCGTGTTAACGCCCGTGTTGCCGATGTGCGGGGCCGTCTGCAGAACGATCTGGCCGGCGTACGAGGGGTCAGTCAGCGTCTCCTGGTAGCCGGTCATCCCGGTCGAGAAGACAACTTCGCCCAGGGTTGTGCCTCGGGCGCCGTAGGCCAAGCCGTCATATCGCGTGCCGTCTTCGAGGATGAGAACGGCACGGTCCCTGTCGAGCAGGGAGTCGAGTGCTCCGGCGGATGCGGATGCGGAGGTCATCGTGTGGCTCCTGTGGGGGTTTCGTTCGCGGTGAGCTTCTCGACTGCCTCGATGAGCGAGGCGGGCGAAACAGACTGCAGTCGCAGGTAGGTATCAAAAATGGTGTCGCCGCCGCGCCACGCAACGAGCACGAGCCCGTCGCGTTCGACGACGCGGTCGATCGTCCAGGTTGCGTGTCCGGCGCCGACGAGCGCCGTAGCGGGGATGAAGACCGGCAGCTCGCCGGGCTGGATGACGCCGAGGCCCGCATCAGTGACCACGATCTCCGCGCGGGCGCGGAAACCGAGAGGCTTGGCGGCTATGCGGTCGAGCGGGCTATCGTGCCGTGTCGTCGCGACGTGGAAACCTTCTGCGCGAAGCATCTCGGCTCCCGTGGCTTCGCCGATGGGGACGGCGATACCCGCGTCGCGCTTGGATCGTCGGAGCCAGCTCCAGAGCATGAGCGCAAGGCCGGTGAGCGCGACGGCGACCAGAATCGCCAGGGCGATGTCGCGCATCATGATCCGACCTCTTCTGCGGCAACAACCTGACCATCGGCCAGGGTGACGTATCCGCGGTGGATCGTCCACCGAACGCTGCCCGGCAGCTCGTGACCCGTGTACGGAGTGTTCGAGCTTCGCCCTCGGAGGTCCTTCGGCGTGAAGACAGATCGCGCGTTCGGGTCGTAAAGGGTGAGCTCGGCGGGCTGACCGACGGCGATCGGCGTTCCGTGATCCGGCCGCTGGCCGATACGTGCTGGCGCTGAAGACATGACGCGCGCAACATCGTCCCATCCGAACGGCCCGTCTTCGACCATCGTCTTGTGCACAACACGCAGAGCACTTTCCAGACCAACCATGCCGTGAGCGGCGGCTGCCCATTCCGTGCACTTGTTTTCCTCGGGATGAGGCGCGTGATCGGTTGCGACGATGTCGATCGTCCCATCCGCGAGGCCTGCGCGCACCGCGAGAACGTCTTCGTTTGTTCGAAGAGGGGGGTTGACCTTAAATCGCGCGTCATACCCGCGCGCGCTCTCGTCCGTCAGGAGGAGGTGATGCGGCGTGACCTCGGCTGTGACGTCGATTCCACGGCTCTTCGCCCAGCGAACGATGTCGACGCTCCCGGCCGTTGACAGGTGGCACACGTGCAGCTTGGAGCCCACGTGCTCGGCGAGAAGCACATCGCGGGCGATGATCGATTCTTCCGCCACTGCTGGCCAGCCGGCCAGGCCGAGTTCGGCCGAGACAATGCCCTCGTTCATCTGCGCGCCCTCGGTGAGCCGTGGGTCCTGCGCGTGCTGCGCAACAACACCGCCGAAGCTCTTCACGTATTCAAGCGCGCGGCGCATGATCAGCGGGTCCCACACACAGCTGCCATCATCGCTGAAGAGGCGAACGCGGGCCCGAGAATCAGCCATGGCCCCCAGCTCGGCGAGGCGCTCGCCCTTCTGACCGACCGTGACAGCACCAATGGGCTGCACCGTGGCGTAGCCTGCAGCCTCGCCGCGGGCGAGTTCCTGCTCAACGACTCCGGCCGTATCCGCAACAGGGTGCGTATTGGGCATGGCGAACACAGCGGTGAATCCCCCGGCCGCCGCGGCCTGCGTTCCGGTGAGGATGGTCTCGCTTGATTCGAAACCCGGCTCCCGAAGGTGCACGTGGAGGTCAACGAGGCCACGGATCGCGACGAGACCGTCGGCGTCGATTGTGCGTGCGCCGTGACGAGAGAGTCCCTGACCGACCTCGACGATGCGTCCGTCCTCGATGAGGATGTCGGAGGGCCCGTCGCCCTCGATCTGCGCGCCCGTGATGAGAAGCGTGTCGCTCATCGGTCCTCCTTCTTCGTGTCGTCTCCTGCAAGAAGCAGGTACAGAACAGCCATGCGTACCGAGATCCCGTTGGCGACCTGCTCAAGCACGGTCGCACGAGGCGAATCCGCTGCTTCTGCACAGATCTCAAGCCCGCGATTCATCGGGCCGGGGTGCATCACAATCGTATCGTTTGCCAGCGCTGCGAATCGGCTGGGCGTCAGGCCCCAGCGCCGCCCGTACTCGCGCTCGGACGGGAAATACGCGGCGTTCATTCGCTCCAGCTGAATGCGCAGCATCATCACGGCATCGGGAGCATCGGCAATCGCCTCGTCCAGGGAGTAGCGCACCTGAACCGGCCACTGCGATACGTCCTGCGGGAGCAGCGTCGGGGGCGCGACAAGGGTGACCTCGGCGCCGAGCGTGTTCAGGAGCCACACGTTCGATCGCGCAACGCGCGAATGCAGAATGTCGCCGACAATCGTCACGCGGTAGCCCGCGAGGTCCCGACCCCTGCTTGATTCCGCCCCGTATCGTCGGCGACGCATCGTGAAAGCGTCCAGCAGCGCCTGCGTGGGATGCTCGTGGGTTCCATCCCCTGCGTTGACCACGCCGGCATCGACCCACTCGCTTGTCGCAAGCGTGCGCGGGGCACCAGACGCACCGTGACGAATCACGACGGCGTCGGCGCTCATCGCCTGCAGCGTCTGCGCGGTGTCTTGCAGGCTTTCGCCCTTAGAGACACTCGAGCCCTTCGCCGAGAAGTTGATGACATCAGCGGACAGCCTCTTGGCGGCAGCTTCGAACGAGATCCGAGTGCGCGTCGAATCCTCAAAAAACAGGTTGACGATCGTCTTTCCGCGCAGCGTGGGAAGTTTCTTCACCTCGCGCCCCTGCGTGACAGCCATGTCTTCTGCCACGTCGAGAATGCGAATCGCGTCATCGCGGCTGAGCGTGCGCGTATCGAGCAGGTGCCTCATCACTCCGCCGCCTCTCGGGCTTGGATGCTGACTTCGTCGCGCCCGTCGCGCTCTGTCAGCGAGACATTCACGCGTTCCGTTCGCGCCGAAGGCAAGTTCTTGCCAACGAAGTCCGGCCTAATCGGAAGCTCACGGTGACCGCGGTCAATGAGAATTGCGAGGCGAACGGCAGAGGGACGCCCGATATCGCTGATCGCGTCGAGAGCAGAACGGATCGACCGGCCGGAGAAGAGCACATCGTCGACGAGAACAACCGTCTTGTTGTCGAGGCCGCCATCGGGAATGGATGTGGGCTGCGGAGCACGAGTGGGGTGCTTCGCGAGATCGTCGCGATACATCGTCACGTCGAGAGCGCCGACAGGAACGGATTGTCCGCTGACGCGCTCAATCAACTGTGCAAGTCGCTGAGCGAGAAAAACACCCCTCGTGGGGATCCCGAGAAGAACGAGATCGTGAGCACCACGGTTGGATTCAAGGATCTCGTGGGCGATGCGCGTCAGGGCTCGCGCAATATCGGCTTCGTGCAACACGGTACGTGTGCTCATCAGCCGCTCCCTTCTCCGCCTCACGGGACGGTGTTAAAGGTGCAGTTTTGTCTAGCTTACCGCGCTCATGCCGAAGGTCCGATCGCCACACGGCAACCGGACCTTCGTCATGCGTCAGCCCGCTCTCGCGATACGGGCGAGAACGCCGTGCACAAAAGCGCCGGAATCATCTGTGGAGAGTTCCTTCGCGAGTTCCACGGCCTCGTCAATTGCCACCGCGGTCGGGACCTCATCGTTCCACAGCACTTCCCACGTGCCGATGCGCAGCAGCGCACGGTCGACGGCCGGCATGCGATCGAGCTTCCAATCGCGGCTGTTGGTCGTGATCTGCTCGTCGATCTCCGAACCGTGATCAATCACACCGTCGACGATCTCGCGGGCGTACAGCCAGGATGACTGACGCTCGGGCTCGTTCGCGGCGCGACGAGCCTCCGCTGCCAGAGCAACCGCGAGGTCATCGCCGCGCACATCGGCGGAGAAGAGAATGTTCAGGGCGCGCTTACGCGCCTTCGTCCGAGCGCTCACCAGGGGCGATCAGTCGTTCACGCGGCCGAGGTAGTCGCCCGTGCGGGTGTCGACCTTGACCTTCGTGCCCTCGTTGACGAACAGCGGGACCTGGATTTCCGCGCCGGTCTCCACCGTTGCCGGCTTCGTTCCCGCGTTCGAACGGTCGCCCTGCAGGCCCGGCTCGGTGTACGTGATCTCAAGAACAACCGACGGGGGCATTTCTGTGTACAGGGGCTGACCGTCGTGCATCGCGATCGTCACCATCAGGTTTTCGAGCAGGAAGCGCGAGTCGTCGCCAACGACAACGGCGGGGACATTGATCTGGTCGTAGTCCTTCACGTCCATGAACACGAACGAGTCGCCGTCGTTGTACAGGTACTGGTAGTCGCGGCGATCGACGTTCTGCACGTCGATCTTGGCACCAGCGTTGAACGTCTTGTCAACGACCTTGCCGGAAACGACGTTCTTGAGCTTGGTGCGAACGAACGCGCCGCCCTTGCCCGGCTTCACGTGCTGGAACTCGATGACGCTCCAGAGCTGTCCGTCGATCGCGAGAACGACGCCATTGCGGATGTCTGAGGTCGATGCCATGTGAAAAGAGTTCCTGTTCGTGATGTCGAAGATGTACGAAGGCGCAAAAGGCCTGGATGGTGAGTTTACCGTGCGCCCGTCTGGATGATTCCGCCCTGCTGTTCCTCTGCAACCTCCTGGTACGCAGCGAACAGCAGCGACTGATCGGGAGCGTGAAGAACCGCAGGCTTCCCAACGTCATCAAGAACGATGAACCGCAGCTGTCCTGCGCGCGCCTTCTTGTCGCGCTGCATCGTCGCCAAGAGCTGCTTCCATGCGCCAGCGCGGTAGGTGGTGGGAAGTCCCAGCGACTCCAGAATTGACCGATGACGGTCAACGGCGTCGTCCGACAGGCGCCCCGCGAGGCGCGAGAGCTCGGCCGCGAACATCATGCCGATAGAAATTGCCGCCCCGTGGCGCCACTTGTAGCGTTCGGCGTGTTCGATCGCGTGACCGAGAGTATGCCCGTAGTTGAGGGTCTCGCGCAGACCCGCTTCACGAAAGTCCTCGCCGACGACATCGGCCTTCATCTGGATCGCCAGCTCAATACACCGCCGGAACTCGGCGCTGGTCACGTCGATGGCCTTCTGCGGGTCGCGCTCGACGATCTCGAGAATCTCGGGGTAGCGGATGAAACCCGCCTTCACCACCTCGGCGAATCCGGCAACCTTCTCGTTGTCGGGAAGCGGCTCGAGGATCTCCAGATCGCAGAGCACGGCGCGTGGCGCCCAAAAGGCGCCAACGAGGTTCTTTCCCTCTGCCGTGTTGATGCCCGTTTTGCCGCCGACGGATGCGTCGACCATGCCGAGAACCGTCGTCGGAACCTGAACAACATCGATTCCGCGCAGCCATGTTGCCGCAGCGAACCCGGCGAGGTCCGTCGCCGCTCCCCCACCAAAACCGACGATCGCGTCTGTCCGCGTGAAATCAGCCTGACCGAGCACTCCCCAGAGGAAACTCGCGACCTCCACGCGCTTCGCGGATTCCGCATCAGGAATCTCGGCGAGCAGAACCTCGAGATCGCCGTCGGCAATCAGCTCGTCGCGCAGATCGTTGACGATGCGACCGAGTGTCGGCTGGTGCACGATGAGCACCTTTTTCGCCTCGGGAGGAAGCGCTGCGCGCAGACCGTGGCGCGCGCCACGCCGCACAATCACGTCGTAACCGGGCGTGCCGTCGACGTGGATCACGGTCTCGCGCGTGTCCGGGGGGACGGTGTCAGTCATCTGCGTCCTCGTTCTCGTTCTGATCGGTTCGCTCGATCCCGAGCTCAACTGCGGCCCAGTCGGCTGCTGCCTCAACAACGTTTCGCAGCGGGCCGCTGGACGTGTCGTACGTCTGATGAGCAAGTGCCTCATAGATCGGACGTCGTTCGTCGGCGATGCGCCGCCATTCTGCGACGGGGTCCGGTCGGTTCAGAAGCGGCCGCTTTGCCCCGCCGATGCGGGAGGCGACCGTGCGGTCCGACACGGTGAGATAAATCACTAGGTGGTGGGCCAGCTCCTCGCGCGTCTGCTCAGCCAGAATCGCGCCACCGCCCAGCGCGACAACGCCGCCACGCTCGAGAGCAGTGTGAACCGCTTCCCGTTCGAGTTCTCGGAAGGTTTGCTCACCGCACTCGGCGAAAATCTCAGCGATCGGACCATGCGCAGAAACAATGAGCGCGTCCGTGTCACGGAAGGGCAGACCCAACCGCTTCGCCATCCGGCGACCGATGCTCGTCTTTCCGGCCCCCATCGGGCCGATCAGCGCGACGGAGCGTTCTTCACTCATGCGGGATCGAGTGTGAGGCGCTCTTCAGGTTCTCCGGAATCGCGGCGAGATACGCCTCGAGGTTACGAGCCGTTTCCGCAACCGAGTCACCGCCGAACTTTTCGAGAACCACATCAGCGAGAGTGATTGCCACCATCGCTTCCGCGACGACGCCGGCGGCGGGAACCGCGCACACGTCCGAGCGCTGGTGGTGGGCCGTTGCCTCTTCTCCCGTGGACACGTCGATCGTGTCGAGTGCCTTCGGAACGGTGGCGATGGGCTTCATGCCGGCCCGAACACGCAGGAGCGTTCCCGTCGACATTCCTCCCTCAGTGCCGCCAGCGCGATCAGATCCGCGAGCAACGCCCTCATCCGAGGGATACAGAGGGTCATGCGCAGCGGAGCCACGGCGACGCGTGGTTTCGAATCCATCGCCGACCTCAACACCCTTGATCGCCTGAATGCTCATGAGCGCCTGCGCGAGCTTTGCGTCGAGGCGACGGTCCCAGTGCACGTGCGAACCGAGACCAGGCGGGAGGTTGTACGCCAGAACCTCGACGATTCCGCCCAGAGTGTCGCCCGCCTTGCGAGAGTCGTCAACCTCGGCAACCATCCGCTCGCTTGTAGCGGGATCGAAGCAGCGCAGCAAATCAGCGTCGAGCGTATCGACGTCGTCAGGCGTGGGCAGGGGCGCGTCATCGGGAACCCGGACCGGGCCAATCGACAGCGTGTGGCTCACGAGCCGGATGCCGAGCTCACCGAGGAACTTTCGGGCAACCGCGCCGAGAGCAACGCGCGCCGCCGTTTCGCGAGCGCTTGCGCGTTCCAGAATCGGACGGGCCTCATCGAAGCCGTACTTCTGCATACCGACGAGATCGGCGTGACCGGGGCGGGGGCGCGTCAGCGGCGCACCGCGACCACGCGACTTCTCGGAAAGCTCGGTCGGCTCGGGGTTCATGACCTCGATCCACTTCGGCCATTCCGTGTTGCCGATGCGGAGCGCGATCGGACTTCCGAGCGTGTACCCGTGTCGGATGCCGCCCGAGATGGTCAGCGCGTCCTGCTCGAACTTCATGCGCGAGCCACGGCCATAGCCGAGCTTGCGCCGCTGCAGGTCATCCTGAATGTCCTGGGGCGAGACGGGGACACCTGCAGGCAGTCCCTCCATGATGGCAACAAGTTCGGGGCCGTGAGATTCGCCGGCCGTGAGCACGCGGAGCATTGCTCTAGTTTGTCACGACCTCAGCCCAGAGCTGCACGCATGGCGGCGATGAGACGCGGTTCGTCATCCAACGTCATCTCTGGATCACCCGAGACGAAAATGCGCACCTGGATAACCGCCTGATGCAGAAGCATCCCCAGGCCGTGGTGAACCTCACCCACCCACGCGCTCGCGAGCACCGACGGCCAGGGACTGTAGGCGACGTCGAACAGCGTGCCGCCGCTGCGCGAGAGACCTGCCACCACTCCGGGCGGGAGAACTGCCCCACCAGGGAGCGTCGCGATTGTCAGCTCGACGGGATCGGTCACGCTGTCCATAGCGCGGGCGCTCATCGCGACGCCCATGCGTGTCCCGAGGTCGATGAGGCGCTCGGCACTTTCCGGACGGCGGGCCGCCATCTCGATACGTTCGGCGCCCATCTCCGCCGCGGCGACAACAGCAGACGTCGCCGTTGCACCTGCGCCAACGATGCGAACGGACCGCGGTCCGGTTACGCCCGCCTCCCGCAGCGCCGACATCATTCCGGCGACATCCGTGTTGTAGCCGCGCAGCCCGTCGCTGGCGCCGAAGAACAGGGTGTTCGCAACGCCCGTCAGCTCCGCACGGCTATCGCGCCATGCCGCCGCACGGAAGGCGGCCTCTTTGAGCGGATAGGTCACAGCAAGGCCGCGCACTGACGATGCCGAGAGCGCGGCGGAAAATCCTTCCTCCGTCACCTCTCGTCGGGCGAAGTCCCAGGTAAGACCGAGCGCACGATACGCGGCGCCGTGAAGCTCTGGCGAACGACTGTGCGTGATCGGAGAACCCCATACCTCCAAGTTCGTCACTAGCACTGACCCTCGTTATCGCGGCACCACTGGCGCGCCTGTTCAGCGGCCCTGTCGTGCTCGGCGAGAGTTTCAGAGAACACGGTCTCCCCCGTTGCCATGTTCACCGTGACGAAGAACTGCCAGTCTCCGTCGGCCGGATGCATCGCCGCGGCGATCGCGTCCGCACCAGGATTCGAGATCGGCGTTTGCGGCAGCCCTGTGCGTACATAGGTGTTCCAGGGGTTATCGTCCTCTAGCGCCTCCTGTGAGCTCCAGACGGTACCGGCATGCATTTCGCCGTATCCGTACTGGGCCGTGGAGTCCATCTGCAGCAGCTGGTTCGTTGCGCTATTCGGTCCGAGCCGGTTCTGCATCACCGCGGCAACTTTATCGAAGTCATCGATCCGCGCCTCGCGCTGAATAATCGACGCGAGAGTCAGGATTTCCTGGCGTGTCGCGAAGTCAGCAGGAACGCCCGCGTCATCGAGCGCCTGGGTGGTACGAGCAACCATCGTTCGGATGGCGTCGGACGCGGATGTTCCCGGCTCAAAGTCGTACGATGCGGGGAACAACCATCCTTCGAGCCGTTCGGCTTCAACGCCGTAGTCGCTCGGGTTCTCAACAGCTGCCTGAACCTCGTCCTCCGACAGATCGAGCCGGTCAACGAGGATCGGGATGATGTTCTCGACCGTGTATCCCTCGGGGAAAGCCACGCCATCTTCACGGTTTGCCGGATCTTCTATCGCTGCCAGCGCAGCAATCGAGGTCATGCGTTGCTGAAGCCGGTAAACACCGGGCCGGAAGTCGGGATTGGTCTGTGCCGCGACAAGCATGTTGTAGAACGAGGTGGGCGTGAGCGTTACGCCCTCGTCATAGAGGGTCTGAGAGATCTCATAGCCGGTATCGCCCTGGCGGATCACGATGATGGCCTCGCCCGTGGCCTGTCCTTCTTCGTACTCCGTCGGCTCTTGGTTCAGCCCCAGGAAGTTACTTACGCGTCCGCCGTACTCGTTCACCGCCCAGTATCCGGCGTAGACAAGCCCTCCCAGCACCGCGAGGACGACGAACAGCGCGATGAGGCAGCCCCCGCCACGACGCCGACGCTTCTTCGGGGGTTCGTCAGCACCGATATCGAGGTCGTCAAGCGTGCCGTGAACCTCGCGAACAGGCTCCGCGGCCGGCTCTGAACGTGCCGGAGCCGTTGGGCCTGCCGCGGGCTCTTCGGAACGCTGTGACACGACGGGTGCGGCTGGCGGCGGCGCCTCACGGCTGAGGTGCCGCTGTTCCTCGCGTCGCGGCGTCGCGAACGCTTCCGGTTGCGGCACCGTCTCGCGCCTAGGCTGCGGGTCGTCCTCGGGCGGAGTCGTCTGCGGCGCGGCCGACTGCTGCATCTCGCGAATTTGCCGCCTTGTGAGGGGCACACCGCTCGAATGCTCGTTCTGGGTCATAGGGGGATCAAGGCTCCTTGCGCTGTGGGAGCGCTTCGCCGGGCGCCGCTCCCATCCGCTTCTCGGTATCGACCGCGTGCTGAAGGAACACCACAGCGGCAACTTGGTCGACGATACCGCGCGATTGTTTCTGCGAGCGACCAGACTGTCGCAACGCGGAGTGCGCCGAGACCGTGCTGAGCCGTTCGTCGACGAGCCGAATACCGACATCGGGCAACGCTTCCCCCAGCGCTGCCGCGAAATCTCTCGCGTCAGTTGTCGACAACGTGTCGTCTCCGCGCATATTCAGCGGAAGGCCGACCACGATCTCCATGGCCCCGTACTCCCGAGCCAGTTCGGTGATTCGCGTGATCGACATGTCTCCCCGCGCAACCGTTTCAACGGGAACCGCAAGCATCCCGTCAGGGTCACATCGGGCGACGCCGACGCGGGCTTTGCCCACGTCGATCCCGAGCCGCACGCCACGCCGAAATCCGGTCATGGGTTAGAGGGCCGCGACGGCGTCACGAACGGCAGTCAGTGCGCGGCCAATCGCCGAGGCATCCTGACCACCGCCCTGAGCGAGGTCGGGCTTGCCGCCACCGCCACCGCCGAGAACCTGCGTTGCGATCTTGACCAGCGCACCCGCCTGAGCGCCAACAGCGCGCGCAGCGTCGTTCGTGGCGATCACGATCGATGGGCGCCCGTTTGCCTCACCAGCGAGGGCGACAACGGCCGGCCCCGCGCCGAGCCGCTCGCGCACCTGAGTGACGAGGCTCCGAACGTCATCGGCAGATCCGACCTGGCCCAGAGACTCGGCAACAAGCGTGATGCGACCCGCTCCCGCCGCCTGCTCTGCCAGCTGAGGAACACGCAGCTGCAGGGCCTGAGCCTCGAACTGCGCGATGCGCTTCTCGGCGGACTTCAGGCTTGCGGACAGCTCGGCGATCCTGTCGGCAAGTCGATCCTTCGGCGTCTTGAGCGAGGCCGAAAGCTCGGCAACCAGCGCGCGCTCGGCCGTCAGCTCACGGAAGGCCGACGTGCCAACGAGTGCCTCGACGCGGCGATTGGCGGAGCCGACGGAAGACTCGCCTGTCAGCGAAATCAGACCGATCTGTGAGGACGACGCAACGTGCGTTCCACCGCACAGCTCGCGCGACCAGGGGCCGCCGATGTCAACCATGCGAACCTTCTCGCCGTACTTTTCGCCGAACAGCGCCATCGCCCCCGCAGCTGTGGCCTCGTCCAGCGACATGATGCGCGTCGACACCTCAAGGTCGTCACGCACGGCGTTGTTGGCGATTTCCTCGATCTCTGTCTTCGTCTCAGCCGAGAGCGCCTGGCCCCAGCTGAAGTCGAAGCGTAGGTATCCGGCGCGGTTCAGCGAACCTGCCTGCGTTGCACCGGAACCCAACGTGTCACGCAGAGCAGCGTGTACCAGGTGTGTCGCTGAGTGAGCCTGTTGCGCCTGTCGGCGATTGGCGGCATCGACGACCGTCGTCGCGGCGTCGCCAACGGCGACCTCGCCCGAGGTGACCTCGACCGTGTGGCTGACAAGACCGGCAACGGGTCGCTGCACGTCAAGCACGTCAAGTTCGAAGCCCGAACCGATGATCTGCCCCTTGTCAGCAACCTGACCACCGGATTCGGCGTAGAGCGCCGTTTCGGCAACGATGACCTCGGCGACCTGACCGGAAACAGCCTTCTGCGCGGGACGGCCGTCAACCAACAGCCCCAGCACGCGTGTTTCGGTGATGAGGTCATCGAAGCCCGTGAAGCGCGTTTCGCCGTGTGCACGGAATTCGCCGTAGACACTGACATCAGCGATCGTCTTCTTGCGCGACCGGGCATCTTCCTTTGCACGCTCGCGCTGAGCCGCCATCAGGCCGTTGAACGCGTCGCGGTCAACCCCGAGTCCCTGTTCTTCAGCAATTTCGAGCGTGAGGTCGATCGGGAAGCCATAGGTGTCGTGCAGCTGGAAAGCCTTGTCGCCGGCAAGTTTGGTCGCGCCGCTGCCCTTTGCTTCGGCAAGGGCCGTGTCCAGAATTGTCGACCCTGCCGTGAGTGTGCGAAGGAATGTCTCTTCTTCGGCGAAGGCGTAGGTGGAGATTCGGGTCCAGTCGCGCTCAACCTCGGGGAAGTTCTCCTTCATTGCGTCACGCGATGCGGCGAACAGCTCCGGGAATGTCGCGCCCTCAACGCCCAGCAGACGCATCGAGCGCACCGTACGGCGCATGAGGCGGCGCAGAATGTATCCGCGGCCCTCGTTCGACGGCGTCACGCCGTCGCTGAGCAGCATCAGCGACGAACGCACGTGATCGGCGATGATACGGAACCGCACGTCGTCGTCGTCGTTGGCTCCGTAGGGACGACCCGAAATCTCGCTTGCGCGGTCAAGAACGGGCCGGACCTGATCCGTCTCGTACATGTTCTCGACGCCCTGCTTGATGAAGGCAACGCGCTCGAGCCCCATACCCGTGTCGATGTTCTTCTGCGGCAGATCGCCGACGATGTCGAACTCGGTCTTGCTGCGCACGTTGTCGATCGCGTACTGCATGAAGACGAGATTCCAGATTTCGAGGAATCGCTCGTCATCAACGGCGGGGCCACCGTCCTTACCGTATTCGGGTCCGCGATCGAAGTAGATCTCGGAACACGGACCGGCAGGGCCGGGCTGGCCGGTGGTCCAGTAGTTGTCCTCACGGCCCATGCGCTGGATGCGGTGCGCAGGAAGGCCCGCGATCTTCCGCCACAGCTGCTCAGCCTCGTCATCGTCTTCATAGACGGTGACCCACAGGTCTTTTTCGTCGAAGCCGAGTCCGCCCTCGTCCTCGCTCGAGGTCAGGAACTCCCACGCATAGGAGATCGCTTCCTCTTTGAAGTAGTCGCCAAAGGACCAGTTGCCCATCATCTGGAAGAAGGTGCCGTGGCGCGCCGTCTTCCCCACTTCTTCGATGTCGTTCGTCCGGATGCACTTCTGCAGATCCGCCGCGCTCGGGTACGGAGCGGGAACGACACCCGTCAGATACGGGATAAAGGGCACCATTCCGGCGATCGTGAACATGATCGATGGGTCGTCACTCACGAGCGACGACGACGGAACGATCGTGTGATCCTTCTTGCGGAAGAAGTCGAGGTAGCGGTTGGCGATCTCCGCGGTCTTCATATGAGGGGGTGTGTCCTTGAATCGACGTCAGAGCGGCCGCACTGTTCGGCGGTCGCACGGGTGTGGGCGAGGGCCCTACTTCTGTTCGCGCGCAACCTCAGCGTGATACGCGTCAGTGATGGCGTCGGTGAAACCGCTGATACGCGCATCAATCGACGCCAGCAGCTCATTGCCGCGCGGGTCCTTGTTCATGAAGTGCGCGACGACGAAGCCACCCACGATGCCCAGGACAAACCAGGACAGATTCTTCATGTCATCTCCGATCTCGACCGCGTGCGGGCGCACGGTCTCACCATCCTAGAGCCGGATGGCCGAGAAACGGCGGAGGGCGCCGTGGATAAACCACGACGCCCTCCGCGCTCGCTGTCCGATCGCTGTGCGATCGGGAGCACAACTCGTGACTTAGCGTCCCGAGTAGTACTCGACCACGAGCTGAACCTCGCACTGCACGGGAACCTCTGCGCGCTTGGGGTACGCAACGAGCTTCGCCTGGAGCTTGTCCAGCGAGACCTCGAGGTAACCGGGAAGGTTGGGGAGGACCTCAGCGTGACCACCGGCGGCCGCAACCTGGAAAGGCTCGAGAGCCTCGCTCTTGGCCTTGACCTCGATCGTCTGGCCCGGCTTCACGCGGAACGACGGGCGGTCGACGATCTTGCCGTCGACGAGGATGTGGCGGTGAACCACGAACTGACGTGCCTGAGCCGTCGTACGAGCGAAGCCCGAACGAAGCACCAGCGCGTCCAGACGCGTTTCCAGCAGCTCGACGAGGTTTTCACCCGTCAGGCCGTCCTTGCGCTTGGCCTCTTCGAAAGCAATCTTCAGCTGCTTCTCGCGGATGCCGTACTGCTCGCGCAGACGCTGCTTCTCGCGCAGACGCACCGCGTAGTCGCTGTCGGTCTTGCGCTTCGTGCGGCCGTGCTGACCGGGGCCGTACGGACGCTTCTCGAGGTAGCGCGCAGCCTTCGGGGTCAGCGCGATGCCGAGCGCGCGGGACAGACGCACCTTGCGGCGGTCCTGTGCCTTCGTAACCATGATTTCCTTTCACGTGCCGCTTTCGCGGCGAACACGGACGTACATTCCCCGTTCCTTCCATACGCGGGCGTACGCCGGACTGCCCGCAAAAGACAACGAAGGGGATGTGCTCGGATCTCGAGCCGCCCTACCTTACCACTCGTCACGCCGCCACGAACGGGGCCGCCGCTCAGGAATCGGTAATGCGGCGGATCTTGTCCAGGCTGTCGCTGAGCGCGCGTTCGTTGCCGTGGTTCGTCGGCTCGTAGTAACGCCGACCCTGAAGTTCGTCCGGAAGGTACTGCTGCGTGACAACGCCGCGATCGTCGTCATGCGGGTAGCGGTATCCCTTTCCGTGCCCGAGTCGCTGGGCTCCCGCGTAGTGCGCATCGCGAAGGTGCAGCGGAACCGTGCCAATCTTTCCCGCCTTCACATCCGCGATTGCCGCGTTAATCGCCGCGTACGCGGCGTTCGACTTCGGTGCGGTGGCGAGATAAATGGTGGCCTCCGCCAGAGGAATGCGTCCTTCTGGCATACCGATGAACTGCACGGCGTCAGCGGCGGCCGTTGCGATCTGAAGAGCACGAGGGTCGGCAAGACCAACGTCCTCGGCCGCGTGAACGATCAGACGACGTGCAATAAAGCGCGGGTCTTCGCCCGCCTCGATCATGCGTGCCAGATAGTGGACGGCAGCATCGGGATTGGATCCGCGAATCGACTTGATGAACGCGCTAATGACGTCGTAGTGCTCATCGCCCTGCCTGTCGTACCGCAGCAGGGCCCGGTCAACAGCCTGCGAGACGCGGTCACCCGTCACACGGGGCTCCCCCTCGCCGTCGTGTTCGCTGACCGCAACGCCGGCAGCGGCCTCCAGCGCCGTCAACGCCCGCCGCGCGTCACCGGACGAGAGCTGAACGATGGCGTCCCGCGCCGCGTCGTCCAGCGCAACGGCACCGGCAAGCCCCCGGGGGTCGCTCAGTGCACGATCGACCAGAACGACGAGATCTTCATCTGTCAGCGGGCGAAGCGTGAGCAGGAGGGAACGCGACAGAAGAGGCGAAATCACGGAAAACGATGGGTTCTCCGTTGTTGCCGCGATGAGAATGACCCATCCGTTTTCGACGCCAGGAAGCAGCGCGTCCTGCTGCGCTTTGGTAAACCGATGGATCTCATCAAGGAAAAGGATCGTTGACTGCGCGTACAGGTCGCGCTGATTGAGCGCTTCCTTCATCACTTCTCTGACGTCTTTTACCCCAGCGGTGATGGCAGACAGCTCCACGAATCGGCGCCCAGAGGATCGCGCGATCGCCTGTGCGAGCGTCGTCTTTCCGGTTCCCGGAGGGCCCCACAAGATCACGGACACCGTTCCGGGCTTATTCGACTCGGGGTCGGCAAGGGCGACCAGAGGTGAACCGGGCCCCAGAAGGTGGCGTTGTCCCGCAACCTCGTCAAGCGACGTCGGGCGCATACGCACCGCAAGCGGTGTCTGGCCATGGAAGAGCGCGCCGGAAGTGTTCATCGTCTCCACGGTACCCGCGCATGATGCGTCGTCCACGAGGATCACTCTGAGCTTTCCGCGGAGAAACCCCGATCGCATAGCGAGAAATCACCCCGCGACGGCACGCGAGCGTACTAGGCTGGCGACGTCCCTTATCCCTTCCCGCGGATACCGCGCCAAGGAGCCCCTCGTGTCGACGCCCGACAACTCAGCCGACGACCCCACTCGCACCACGGACAGCACACCAGCTGAGACTGTTGACGAGAAGACCGCAGAACGCGCGTCGGCCCCCACCCCCACCCCGAGCGCACCCGCCGCGCCATCGCCATCTGCGATCGCCCGGCGTCCCAAGCCGCCGGTCACGCCCGTTACCCCCGCTGCTCCGACATCGCCGTCCGCAGCCCCCTCCACCCCCGGCGCTGCCGAATGGGGGCGCGTCGATGACAATGGCGTGGTCTCCGTGAAGGAAGGCGACGACTGGCGCGTTGTCGGTGAATATCCCGACGGAACGCACGAGGAAGCGCTGCACTATTACGTGCGCAAGTTCGATGACCTCGCTTTTAAGGTGGCCACACTCGAGCAGCGGCATCAGTCGGGCGGCGCATCAGCGTCGGATCTGCGCAAGCAGGCCACACAGCTGACGAGCGATGTCACCGGCGCCGCAGCCGTTGGCGATCTCGTCAGCCTGCAGCAGCGGCTATCAACTCTGGTCGACGCTCTCGCCGAGGCGAGTGCGCAGGAACAGGCGGCGCAACGTGCCGCCGTTGATGAGGCCATCGCTTATCGCGAGTCGATTGTCGTCAAGGTGGAAGAACTGGCGGCTCGCGACCCGCAATCGGTTCAGTGGAAGCAGGCCACGGCCGATCTGAACGAGCTCTTCGCGCAGTGGCAGGAGCACCAGAAGGTTGGCCCGCGGCTGCCGAAGGCAACGGCAACGGCTCTCTGGAAGCGTTTCCGCGACTCACGTTCGGCAATCGAGCGCGCACGCCGCGCTTTCTTTGCCGAGCTGGACGACGTACACAAGACGGCGAAGCAGCAGAAGACGCGCATCATCGAGCGCGCTGAGGCGCTCGCGTCTCAGGGTGAGGACGGCATCCCCACCTATCGCGCACTGCTCGACGAGTGGAAGAACGCCGGACGCGCAGGCCGAAAGGCCGATGATGCGCTCTGGGCTCGATTCAAGGCGGCCGGAGACGTCCTGTACCGCGCTCGCGAGGAACGCAGCCTTGAGGAACAGGCCGAGTCTGCTCCCCGTATCGTCGCGCGTGAAGCTCTTCTCACCGAGGCCGCTGCGGTCGCCGACATCGCCGACATCAAAAAGGCACGCCAGGTCCTCACCGACATCCAGCGCAAGTGGGATGAGGTCGGACAGATTTTCCCGCGTGAGACGGAACGCGACCTCGACGGGCGCATGCGCAAGATCGAACTCGCGCTGAAGGACCGTGAGGACGTCGACTGGAAGCGCAACAACCCCGAGACGAAGGCGCGCGCCAACGACATGGAGACGCAGTTGCGTGAATCCATCGCCGAGTACGAAGCAGAACGCGAACGTGCCGAAGCAGCAGGCGACTCGCGCGCGGCCGCGGAAGCACAGGAAGCAATCGAGGCTCGCACCGCATGGTTGCGCGCAATCGGTAGCTAGCTGAACGCAACGAGCCGGGACTTTTCCACAGGCATTCCCGCCACGGGCGCATGGTGTGATCAACTCACACCATGCGCCCGCTCGTATTCCACCCCGGGTCGCCGCTCTCCGTTGCTGAGCTGGCCGCCGCCCGACTTGACGGCGATCTGCGCCGGCAACCACGCGGAGCGTACGTCGCGCGCCACCAGCCCGAAAACGCGGCGGTCAGGGCCGGTCTGATCGCGCCGCTTCTTCCTGATCATCACGCGGCTGTCGAACAGACCGCGGCATGGATCCACGGAATCATCGATTCCCAGCCCGAGCGCCTTGCGGCACGCAGATGCCCGCATGCGCCGGCACGCAACGTCATTATGGCCGGTGTCACGCTCCGGCACCGCGCTCTCGAAGCGCGCGACCTCATCACGCTCGACGGGCTCGCCGTTGCCACGCTGGAGCGCACGCTCTACGACCTTGGTAGCATCTCGATCGCCGATCCCGATAATGCGTCCGCGCGCCGAGCATTTTGCGAGGCTCTCGCCGTGCCCGGACTGGCTGCTCGCATGCCGGAGTGGTTCGCGTCCGCCACGATCAGGTTGCGCCGCTGGCGGACCGTGGCGCAGCTGATCGAGTCGCGAGAATCAGCTTGATGTCACCCGGTAAACGTCATAGACGCCTTCGATCCGTCGCACCGCGTTGAGAACGCGATCCAGGTGCACGGTATCTCCCATTTCGAAGACGTACCGGCTCAGAGCCAAACGGTTCCGCGTTGTTTGGACGGACGCAGACAGGATGTTGACGTGATGCTCGGTCAGAATCCGGGTGATGTCGCTCAGCAAGCCCCCGCGATCAAGGGCCTCCACCTGAATCTGCACGAGGAAGACGGCCTTAGTCGACGGCGCCCATTCGACGTCGATCATGCGTTCCTTGGTCTCGCTCAGTGAGGCGACGTTGGTGCAGTCACCTCGGTGCACGGATACTCCGCTGCCGCGTGTGACAAAGCCAACGATCTCATCGCCGGGAACCGGCGTACAGCACTTGGCGAGTTTGACGAGGATGTCGGGGGCACCGCGCACGAGAACACCGGAATCACCGGTGCGGCGTGAACGCTGACTTGCCGTTGGCGGGAGCTCGATCGGTCCGGTTGCCGGCTCGGCCTCACTAAGCGACGCCTGGACCTTCTCGACAACCGACTGGGTTGAGACGTGGCCCTCACCAACGGCCGCGTAGAGCGCCGCCATATCGTCATAGTGCAGCTGAGACGCGACCTCTGGCAAGGCCTCCTTGAGGCGGCTCAGGGGCATCTGGTGGCGACGCATCGCTCGAGCGATGCCATCCTTGCCCTGCTCGATCGCCTCTTCACGGCGTTCCTTCGTGAACCAGCCACGAATCTTGTTGCGCGCCCTCGTGCTCTTGACAAACGCGAGCCAGTCTTGGCTGGGCCCGGCATCGGGGTTCTTCGATGTGAAGACCTCGACGACATCACCGGATTGCAATTCCGTTTCCAGCGGGACGAGCCGGCCGTTGACCTTCGCACCCATCGTGCGATAGCCGATCTCGGTGTGGACGGCGAACGCGAAGTCCACCGGGGTCGCCCCCGTGGGAAGTCCGACCACCCGGCCCTTCGGGGTAAAGACGTAGACCTCCTTAGCGCCGATCTCAAAGCGCAGGGAGTCCAAGAACTCCCCCGGATCCTTTGTCTCTGCCTGCCAGTCGCTGATACGCGCGATCCAGGCCATGTCTTGGCCGGATGCGCGCTCGTCGGGCTTTCCGCCCGACGCCTGCATCCGCTCCTTGTACATCCAGTGCGCGGCAACACCGAACTCGGCCTGCTGGTGCATGTCCTGTGTGCGGATCTGAATTTCGACCGTGCGCCCACCTGGGCCGATGACGGTCGTGTGAAGCGAGCGGTACAGGTTGAACTTCGGCGTTGCGATGTAGTCCTTAAAGCGCCCGGGAAGCGGCGTCCATCGCGCGTGGATCGCGCCGAGAATCGCGTAGCAGTCGCGCACCGTTTGCACGATCACCCGAATGCCGATCAGATCGTAGATGTCGTCGAACTCGCGTCCACGAACCACCATCTTCTGATACACGGAGTAGAGCTGCTTGGGCCGCCCCGAGACCGAACCACGTGTGCGTATCTCTGCCAGATCCTTATCGACCTCGCTGATCACCTTGGCGACGTATTGCTCGCGCTGTGGTGTGCGCTGTTTGACCAGGCTGTCGATCTCGTTGTAGATCTTGGGATACAGAACCGCGAAGGATAGGTCTTCCAGTTCGCTCTTGATCGCCGCAATACCCAGACGGTGCGCGAGGGGGGCGTAGATTTCGAGCGTTTCTGTCGCCTTCTTTTTCGCCTTTTCGGGAGGCACGAAGCCCCAGGTCCGGGCGTTGTGAAGACGGTCGGCCAGCTTGATCACCAGAACCCGAATGTCCTTGGACATCGCGACGATCATCTTGCGCACCGTTTCGGCCTGCGCGCTGTCGCCGTATTTGACCTTGTCGAGCTTCGTCACACCGTCGACGAGGAGTGCCACCTCGTCGCCGAACTCAGCCGTCAGCTCTTCCAGTGGATAGCCGGTGTCTTCGACCGTGTCGTGGAGGAGCGCTGCGGCAATCGCTTTCGGGCCCAGGCCCAGCTCAGCGAGAATCTGCGCAACGGCGAGCGGGTGGGTGATATAGGGTTCCCCGCTTTGGCGCTTCTGACCACGGTGTTTTTCTTCCGCAACCCGATACGCCTTTTCAATGACGACGACATCGCCGCGAGGGTGATGCCGTCGAACATCGTCGATGAGCTTCTGGACGTCAGCGTTCGGCTTCGCGCGAGTAAAAATGCGCGGCACGAGCCACCGCAGGCTCGGTCCTGTCTGGGACGCGGGTAGCGCATCAGCCATACGACCGCACCTCCTTCGAGCATCCGGTGATGACGGCCATCATAACCCGGTCAGACGCTCGTTGCGGCGGCCGCGCGGGCCTCGAGAATGCGCGCGTCTTCCTGGGCGATCTGCGGCTCGCGCTCCCGGAGGAACGAATACAGAGGAGCGGCGACAAACAGCGTGGAGTACGTGGCGACGAGGATGCCGACGAAGATCGACAGCGAGATGTCGCTGAGGGTCTCCGCACCGAAACCGAACACCGCGATGAAGAGGATTGCCCCGACGGGAAGAGCCGCAACGACCGAGGTATTAATCGATCGAATCAACGTCTGGTTCACGGCAAGGTTCACCGATTCGCCAAACGTACGCCCGCTGCGTTCGTCTGTGGTGTTCTCTCGAATCTTGTCGAACACAACGGTAGTGTCATAGAGCGAATACGCCAGAATCGTCAGGAACCCGATCACCGCTGACGGGGAAATCTGGAAGCCCGCAAGCGAGTAGATTCCGAGCGTGATGATGAGAACGTCAACGAGCCCGATGATCGCAGCAAGCGACATCTTCCACGTTCTGAAGTAGATCGCCAGGATCAGGAACGTCAGGCCGAGGAAGATCAACAGCCCCCACAGCGACTGATTGGTGACGTCCTTGCCCCACGAGGGACCGATGAATGAATCGGTGACCTCGTCAATCGGCACCTGATACGCATCCGCGAGTCCGGCGGAGAGCTGGCGCGTGAGTTCCGGCGTGAGCTGCGAGGTCTGCACCCGAATGTCTGACCCACCAACGACCGTGACGGCAGATTCAGCCTGCGGCGCGATCTGGCGGACCGTATCGGTGGCGATCGACTGGTCGAGAGACGCCGGCTGCGACACGGTGATCTGCGAACCGCCGGTGAACTCAATGGAGAACTGAACGCCGCGAAGGAAGGGCGCCAACGCCGAGAAGACGACGAGAACGATCGCGATCAGGAACCACAGCTTGCGCTTGGCGACGAAGGGAACCGACGTCTTGCCGGTGTAGAGGTCGTTACCGACCTGATTCATGGTGCGCATCAGGCGTCGCCCTCCCGGTTGGATTCCGTCGGTTTCGTGGCGAGTGCCGCCTTCTCTTCCGCGAGCTTGCGCTCGGCGATCGTTTGGCGCTTCCCGGCCTCACGCGAAGACCGTCCGGCCTTCACGCCCGCTCCTGTCGTCTTGTAGCTGATACGCGATTGGAAAACAGACCCGAGCTCTTCCGGGTTGAGCCCCGACAGCTTGTGCCCCCCGCCGAAGAACCGCGTCCGAACGAGCAACTGCATGACCGGGTGGGTAAAGGCGATGAAGATGAGGATGTCCAGCAGCGTTGTCAGGCCGAGCGTAAAGGCGAAGCCCTTCACCGTGGTGTCCGCGAGGATATAGAGCACAACGGCAGCAAGAACGTTGATCGCCTTAGAAATGAAGATCGTGCGCTTGGCTCGAGTCCAGCCGTCTTCGACAGCGGCAGTTGCTGACTTTCCATCACGCAACTCGTCTCGAATGCGCTCGAAGTACACGATGAAGGAGTCCGCGGTGAAACCGATCGCGACGATCAAACCCGCCACGCCCGCCAGGGAGAGTCGGTAGTCGAGGCGCCACGACAGCAGACACAGCAGGATGAAGGTCAAGATTGCCATCACGAGGAGTGACGCGATGATGACGAAACCGAGTGCGCGGTAGCTCACGCCGACAACCCAGACGGCAACCAGTGCGAGACCAATCAGACCCGCAATCAGTCCAACCATCAGCTGCTGCGAACCGAGAGTCGCCGAGATCGTGTCGCTCGAGACGACCTCGAAGCTCATGGGAAGCGCTCCGAAGCGGAGCTGGTCGGCAAGAAGCTTCGCTGACTCTTCGTTGATGCCGAGGCCCGAGATCTGCGGCTGACCGTTCGTGATCACAGCATCCATGGACGGCGCCGAAATGACGTTGCCGTCGAGGACGAACGCGAAGCGGTTCAGCGGCGTCTGCTGGCCATAGAGGCGCGCGCTAATTTCGCCGAACGTCGAGGTTCCTGCGGAGTCAAACCGGATCTGCACGGCCCACTGGCCCTGCTGCGTCAGCGCCGCGGTGGCGTCATCGATTGCCGCACCGTCGAGTTCGACCGGCCCGAGGATGTACTTCTCCGTTCCCGTCTCGTCGCAGGTGATGAGCGGCTCGCCCGATGGCGCGTGTGCGGGATCGTGAGCGGGATCACCGCAGGTGTATGACAGGAATTCAGCGAACAGCCGGTCCGTCACCCAGGCAAGGTCGCTCGCGCTCGTCGGCTCTGTCAGCGGCGTTGCGTTCATCGTCGCGTCGGGGGTCGGGAACGGCGTTTCAATGCCGTCCTCCCCCACAAACGACGTTGCCGGTGTCGTCGTGTACAGCACGGGACGCAACTGCATCTGAGCGCTGGCTTCGATGCGAGCACGCGTCTCATCGTCCGCGACGCCAGGAATCTGAACGACAAGCTGGTCGGCGCCCTGCGTTGTCACCTGCGTTTCGCCAACTCCGGAGGCGTCAACGCGCTGGCGAATGATCTGCACGGCCTGTGCCATCTGTTCAGCGTTCGGCGTTCCGTCTTCGAGATCTGCTTCGAGGACGATCTGCGTTCCACCCTGCAGGTCCAGCGCAAGCTCCGGAACCCACGTGCCCTCTTTGAAGAGGTGCACGCCGGCGGTATTTGCACCGAACAGGACGAGGGTGAGGCCGAGAAGGCCGATGAGGGCGCGCCAAGCGCGGCGGGATGTGGTGGATGTCGCCACGGCGGAAGCCTTACGTGTCGGAGCGTGTCAGAGTCGATCGGACGCGGAGGGGCCGCCAGGCGGCCCGTTCCGCCTCAGTCCTTCTTGCTGTCGCTGTCGTCCTGCTGATCCTGATCGGCCAGTTCGGAGTCTGAATCGATGACGCCGTCTTCGGCAATGCCATCGGAGTTAACGTCATCTGCGTCAATGTCTTCGTCGTCATCGACAAGCTCGTGCTCCGCCTCGGGGTCGATCACAACGGTCTGTGCGTGGACCTCGATCTCGACGCCGGGGGCGATTGCGATCACCGCGTGCTGCGTGAGGTCGTCAGGATCGAAAGAAACGAGGGTGCCGTAGATGCCCGATCGCGTCATCACGGATGCCCCGGGCAACATCATCTGCTGCCGCTTCTGCTCTTCCTCCTGCATCTTCTTACGACGGCGGGTCGAGCTCCAGAACATGAAGACGATCAGCCCGCCGGCAACTGCGAGAAGCAGGAAATTTTCCATGAAGCGGTGTGCCTTTCGGGGAGGATTTGTCGCTGACGAGAGCGACTGTGAAGCGGCCGGTCGTTCCCGGCGTATCTCAAGCATTGTAGGGCATCCGGCTATCCCTTCGCCCCGCGCGGATCGGTGCTCGGGTCAGTTCCGCTCGCCGGCGGGAACCGTTTCCCCGGGCCTCCGGGGCGGGCCGTCTAGGTGATGGACAGCCGGACAATCACCGCAACCACACACGCCCAGAGCAGGCTCGCGAGGGTGCCGATAATGAAGCGTTCTCGCGCCTCTGGCGCAGCCAGTTCGGAGAAACGTCCAATGCCCTTCAACGCGATGAGGAGGGCAAGGCCCTCGCCAAAGCCCGCGATGATCGTGAAGACGGCAGCCGTGCGTTCGAGGTAGCCGATCAGCATTCCACCCCGCAGGACTTCGTCTGCCGACGTTTTTCCTGCCGCTGGACGCAGCAGGATCCCTCCGTGAGGCCCTTCCCTCAGCACACCATCTGCTGCCGTGAACGCCAAGAGGCGACGCGTCGCGGGATCACCGCCGACAATGGCAACGACCGATCCCAGCACCGCGATCACCATGCCGAGAATCGGCGGCACGCCGGGGTGCAGAACGAGCAAGAAAACAAGACCAGCGGCGATGAGGGCCCCACTGACCGCCAGTGCCACCCCGTTTCGGCGCCGGAAGTTCACGATCACGAGGACGAGGACTGTCGCCAGCGCGATGCTGAGGACCCCACCGGGGACAAGCGCAAGAATCTGCTCCGTCGTCATCGTCACAGTCTGCCCACATGATGCGTTAACGGGCGGATGACCCGCAGTCGAGTTCCGTGATGAGGTGCGCAGCAGCGGGAAGTGCCGCGTTCTCAGATCGAAGACCCGCAGCAGAAACGCGCCTGCTCACGGCGCCCTCCGTGATCCCCAACCGCTCAGCTGATTCGCGTTGCGTGAGTCCGTCACGGAGAAGGTCATGGACTTCCCATCCCTCTGGCGTGCGTCGCATCCGGAACTCCACGAGAAGCCGTAGCACCGCTTCGGCATGGTCAGGGCCCTCAGCCGTGACAGCAACATGCGTCGCCGTCCGTTTTGCGCGCTCAACGGCATCGCGCGCGTTGACGAAAGCAGGCCCCCGTGCCGCACGTACGGAGTCGGGAAGCGGTGTTTCAACCGTTCCGACACCGACGCCGACGCTCCATTCCTCATGACGTGTCAGCTCCAGCACAATCGCCGCCGCCGCCTGGCCCGATGAGACGACCATCTGGATTTCGTCACCGGCTGCGCGTTCTGGGGCCAGAACGGTCGCTTCCCCGGCGATAGACGCAATCTGCGACATCGCATCCGGAACGAGGTCGCGCGAAACGCGACTTGCTCGCTGGTCGGCCGTGATGACGATCATGCGACCTCCTGAGAACCTCAACGACACCCAATATAGGTTTAGCTTGCAGACTCAAGAATAGCATACTTGAGCAATAAGGCTCACGTCATGTCTGCGGGAACGGGCAGCCCCAAATGAACATACGCTTCCGGGGTGGCCACACGACCTCGAGGGGTCCGCCCCATAAAACCGATGCGCACGAGATAGGGCTCAACGACGCTCTCGACCGTGTCGGCCTCCTCACCAACCGTCACGGCGAGCGTCGACAACCCCACGGGACCACCACGGAAGCGACGCACGAGCGCGTCCAGAACGGCTCGGTCAAGCCGGTCGAGACCAATCGCGTCGACGTCGTACAGATTCAGCGCTGCCTGAACCCCCGCCAACGACACCTCGCGACCCGCTCCGTGCACGAGGGTCCAGTCGCGCACGCGCCTCAGCAACCGGTTCGCGATACGCGGAGTCCCGCGCGATCGTCGAGCAATCTCGCTGCGCTGAGTATCGTCCAGGTCAATGCCGAGAACGAGGGCGGACCGTTCGATAACGCTTTCGAGCTCGGAGGGCTCGTAGTACTCCAGATGCGCCGTAAAGCCAAACCGATCGCGGAGCGGACTCGGGAGCAGCCCCGATCGCGTTGTCGCGCCGACCAGCGTGAATGGCGCCAGCTCGAGCGGGATGCTCGTCGCCCCGGCCCCCTTGCCCACCATGATGTCGATGCGGAAGTCTTCCATCGCCAGGTACAGCATCTCTTCTGCCGAACGCGCCATGCGATGAATCTCATCGATGAACAGCACCTCGCCCGGCGTAAGGCTGGACAGCAGTGCCGCGAGATCCCCCGCGTGCTGGATGGCCGGGCCACTGGACATCCGCAGCGGCCGCTCGGACTCGTACGCCACGATCATCGCCAGCGTTGTCTTGCCGAGCCCCGGGGGCCCCGAGAGCAGAATGTGATCGGAGGACCGCTGCTGAATCCGTGCGGCGTCTAGAAGAAGCTGCAGCTGGCCACGCACCTTGTGCTGCCCGACGAACTCCGTGAGACTCTGCGGGCGAAGCGCCCCCTCAACAGCGAGCTCGGTGTCGTCCTGCGGACGGGGAGAAACAACGTCAGACACGCGCACCACCTCCTGCGCCAAGGGCCGCAAGGGTGAGCCGCAACAGCGCCTGAACGTTTGCACGATCAATCTCTGACGCCTGCTCAGCCGCGAGCCCCACGGCCTCAGCGGCGACCTTCTCTTGCCATCCAAGACCGGTCACCGCTTGAACGACCTGGGACACAACGTCCGGCGCGGCAGCGCCTGCCCGCACCGTGCGTCCAGCAGCGGGCGCCAGCTTGCCCTGCAGTTGCAGCGCAATGAGCTTGGCCGTCTTCGGACCGATGCCGCTGACCTTTTTAAAGGGTTTCTCGTCTTCAGCCTCAACGGCCTCGGCGATCTGGTCGATTGTCAGGCTGGACAACACCCCCAGCGCCGACTTCGGCCCGATTCCCGAAACTCCCAACAAGATCCCGAAGACGTCGAGTTCATCACGCGAGGAGAAGCCGAACAGGCTGAGGGCATCTTCACGAACGACCAGGTGCGTGAAGAGGAAGAGTTCCTCTCCATTGCGAGCCGTGCGGGCGACATCGGGTGGCACCGCAACCGAGAATCCGACGCCACCGACTTCGAGGACGACCTGGTCGAGCCCGGCATGAAGGACAGAGCCGCGCAGAGAAGAGATCATCAGCCCAGACTAGCGCCAGGTTCGGATGTTTGTTCGACCGACGCGCGTCCGCTTCTCGGCGTCTGCCCATGCGCGCTGAGCCGCTGTCAGGCCTCCCCCGTGGGCATCGGAGGCCCGCGCGGGACCGGATCGCCACGCGTGGCAGAGAGCAATTGCCAGCGCGTCGGCGGCATCGGCGGGCTTGGGTAACTCGGTCAGGCCGAGCACACGCGCCACCATGTGTTGCACCTGCGCTTTTTCCGCGGACCCATAGCCCGTGATCGCGGCCTTCACCTCGCTCGGCGTGTGTGTTGCGGTCGGAAGGCCTCGTTCGGCAGCCAGCATGAGCGCGATACCGGATACCTGCGCGGTTCCCATCACGCTGGCGACGTTGTGCTGAGCGAAGACACGTTCGACGGCAGCAACGTCCGGCTGGTGCGCGTCGAGAACCTCTCTGAT
This sequence comes from Microbacterium amylolyticum, assembly GCF_011046975.1. Lineage (NCBI taxonomy): Bacteria > Bacillati > Actinomycetota > Actinomycetes > Micrococcales > Microbacteriaceae > Microbacterium > Microbacterium amylolyticum. The sequence continues at coordinate 477,702 of NZ_CP049253.1, forward strand.
TCCTCGCGCAATGATTGCGAGTCGATCGCCTGGTTCCGCGTCGACCGGTGATCGGATCACACCGACGTGAACGAGAGCTGCCGTCCGGTTCGACGCAACGTCCACAACGCCGATCCCACATCGGGTCAGGCCGGGGTCGATTCCCAGAACGCGCGTTGCCATACGCAAAAGCTAATCACCTCCGCGCTTCCAGAGCTGGAGGCGCGGAGGTGATTTGCGGGGAATCACTCGTCGTCGGCGTCGAGCTGCTCAGCGACCTCATCGGTGATGTCGATGTTCGTAAACACGTTCTGGACGTCGTCGCTGTCATCCAGGGCGTCGATCAGCTTGAAAACCTTGCGAGCGGTGTCGACATCAGCCGGAACCTTCACACCCGCAACAAACTCAGCGTCCGCCGAGTTGTAGTCGATTCCCGCAGCCTGAAGCGCCTGTCGAACGCCAACCATGTCGCTGGCTTCGGTGACGATCTCAAAGCCCTCGGGGTGAGCCTCGATCTCCTGTGCGCCCGCTTCAAGCGCCGTCATCATGATGTCGTCCTCGGTGGTTCCTTCACCGGAGACAACGATGACGCCCTTGCGCTCAAAGTTGAACGACACGCTGCCGGGGTCGGCCATGTTGCCGCCGTTACGCGTCACGATCGTTCGGACTTCGGCCGCAGCGCGGTTCTTGTTGTCCGTCAGACACTCGATCAGCATCGCAACGCCACCGGCGGCGTATGCCTCGTACATGATCGTCGTGTATTCGACGGCCTCGCCGCCAATTCCCGCACCGCGCTTGATGGCGCGTTCGATGTTGTCTTTCGGAACCGACGTCTTCTTCGCCTTGAGCACGGCGTCATACAGCGTGGGGTTTCCCGATTCGTCGGGACCGCCGAGTCGCGCCGCGACCTCGATGTTCTTGATGAGCTTCGCCCAGGCCTTTGCGCGCTTCGCATCGATCGCGGCCTTCTTGTGCTTGGTCGTGGCCCATTTAGAGTGACCGGACATAGATCTCCTTGACAGCGTGTACAGCCCGAGTGAGGGCGCGCGGACGCGCCAGGATCAGAGCCTCGACGTCATCCTACAAGGGCGGCTCACTCGAACACGTAGATCGGCGTGCCGTCCGGAAGCTCCGCGAGCCGGGTCATGTCTGCTGCGCCAAGCCGAATACAGCCATTGGAAATGGCCCCCACATGCGCGTCGTGATAGTGAAATGCCGTCGTCGCCTGCGCCTGTCCCGCGAAGTGGGCAAGCGTCGGAGACTGCACCGAGAGATACACCATGGGGTAGCCGCGGGCATATTCCAGCGACACCGTCTCGTTGAGCATGATGAATGAGCGACCGAGCGGCGTCGGCGTCGCCGGCATCCCCCACGCAAACGGCCCGTCGAGACTTTCGAACTCCGACGTGCCGTCCGTCTTCTTCTCGATGATGTGGATCGTCTGGGCGTCAAGGTGGACTTCGACGCGGAACGGATTGATGTCGATGTCCACATCAGCCGCGCGAACCCAGCCCGTGATCTGCGACGGATCGCCCTCACCCGGAAGCCCCTGCCTCCCCGAGAGAAGTACGTGCACCCAGTGCTCGTGCGCATCGATAACCGCGACGGTGGTTCCGCCATAGCGCTGTTCAGCCCTGAGCGCCGCAACAGGCTCACCCTCGGGATCGGCGAACACCGGAATCCGCTCGGACGCAGCGCGAGCGGTGAGCCCGGGCAGGTCGCCGAACGGATCGGTGTCAGTGGGAAGATCCGGGAGGATCGAGAACACCTCGGAATCCGGGACCCCCTCCAGGTCGTACTCGTTCGTGTTCTCCGCATAACGCAGCGGAATAGGCGTCGAGGTGGGGGTGGGCGCTTCCACAGGCGCCGGCCGCAAAGCCGCCGTGCCCTGTCGAGCGGCATCGTCGCGCGGCCACAGCAACATCGCGACAACGAGCGCCATGGTGAGGAGCACGGCGATGCCCAGCCCGATCGCGAGCCCCTGATGCCGGCGTCCGCCTGCCTGTGCCATACCTCCATGGTGGCATGATCGAGGGATGCATATCCTGTCGATCCAGTCCGCCGTTGCATTCGGCCATGCCGGCAATTCGGCGGCCGTCTTCCCGATGCAGCGCATCGGCGTAGAGGTCCTCCCCGTCTACACCGTCAACTTCTCGAACCACACCGGGTACGGTGCGTGGCGCGGCCCTGTCATGGACCCGCAGGACGTTGCGAACGTCATCACCGGTATCGAAGAACGAGGTGCTTTTTCTTCGCTCGATGCCGTCCTGAGCGGGTACCAGGGGTCTGAGGGCATCGCCGACGTCATCATCGACGCCGTCGCGCGCGTAAAACGCGCCAATCCGGCCGCGCTGTACGCCTGCGACCCGGTCATGGGTAACGCGAAGTCCGGCTGTTTCGTGGCCCCCGCCATCCCTGATCTTCTCCGCGACAAGGTTGTTCCGGTTGCGGACATCATCACGCCCAACCAGTTCGAGCTCGGTTTTCTGACGGGCACAACACCGGACACGATCGAATCGACGCTCGATGCGGCTGACGCCGCACGTGCAATGGGGCCAGACACCGTCCTCGTCACCAGCGTGGAACGTCCGGGCCGCCCGGAGGGCACGATTGAGATGATGGCGGTGACGTCATCGGGCGCGTGGATCGTTCAGACTCCTCATCTCCCAATGAAGGCAAATGGATCCGGAGATGTGACGGCGGCGCTGTTTACGTCTCACTTCACGCGCACGCGCGACGCCGCCGATGCCCTCGCACGAACCGCCTCCAGTGTGTACGGTCTTCTCGCGCAGACTCACGCTGCTGGCGCCAAGGAACTGCTTTTGGTCGAGGCTCAGGAGCACTATGCGCACCCCGCACTCGAATTCGCGGTGACCCAGCTGCGGTAGAGCGTCCCTACGTTGCCGCGTGGATGGCGGAGGCCAGATCGGCCGCCAAGCGCTCCTGCTCGGTGTCGTCAAGGTGGTGCACCGTGATCCGAAGGTGTCGGGAGTGTTCCCGGTGTCCGATCTGGAATTCGTCGCCGGCCCGCGCTAGCCAGCCACGACGCATGAGCTGAGCAGCCACTCTGCCGGCGTCACGCCGCACGGGGACCCAGAGCGTTAGCCCATCGCCAACGGGAACATCGATGCCGTAGGCGTCAAGAAGCGAACGGAATGCGGTGTTGCGCTCAGCGTAATGATCGGCGGCTTCTTCGATCGTGGCACGGGCGGAGAGGTCGGTCAGCTGAGCGTGTGCGAGGCGTTGCAGCAGATGGCTGACCCAGGTCGTTCCGGGGCTCAGACGCAGCGCCAGCCGATCCGCGGTGTGCGCATCGGACGCGACGATCGCAAGAGACATATCGGGGCCGAGAAACTTCGAAACCGAGCGCACGAGCGCCCAGCGCTCGTGCGCCGGCCCGATGATTGATCGATAGGGTCGCTTCGACAGCAGGGAAAAGTGATCGTCGGCGATCACGAGAACATAGGGGTGATCAGCAAGAACCTCCCGGAGATCTTTCGCCCGCTGAGATGACAGGCTCGCGCCCGTCGGGTTCTGCGCGCGCGGTGTGACAACGATCGCGCGGACGCCCTGTGAGAGCGCATCACGAAGGCCGTCCACGGTCATTCCTTCGGCGTCGACCGGAACAGCGATGGCCCGGTATCCCGCGAGGCGCACGGTGCGGATCGTCGCCAGGAACCCGGGATCTTCGATCGCGACAGCATCGTCGCGCATGAGCGCCTGGGCCAGCAGGCGCTCGACAGCGTCGAATGCACCGTTCGTGATCGTCAGCCGCGGGGCACCATCCGGGATGTCCCCAACGAGCCATTCGCGCGCCCAGGACTCCAGGCCCGGGTCGATGACCGGCTCGCCGTACAAAACAGGCCGAGCCGACGCGGAGGCCAGGGCTCGGGAAGCATCGGGGATCAGCGAGGCATCAGGATTTCCCGCTGCGATGTCCCGCAGAGGGCTCTCCAATGCGAAGCCCTCCTGTGCGGTGGCAGCAGAACGCGACACGTGCGTTCCGGCGCGTCCGCGGGACTCAACGAGGCCCGCCTGTGACAGATGCCGGTATGCGGCGACAACGGTGTTGCGGTTAACACCAAGGTCGTCGGCCAGTGAGCGCACGGAGGGAAGGGAAGCCCCGGCGCCGAGGTCGCCGCGGTCAATCGCGGCGCGCACGTCTTCGGCGATTGCCGCCGCGGTACGTCCCGTGATCTTGTGCACAAAGTCACTGTGTTCCATCGCGTCTCACACTACGTCCTGCGTCATGGTATTTTTCTGGCCTATGCCAATAAATACTTGGCATCAGACAGGAGGAGCGACATGACTGAAAGCACCGGAACCGCACGCGTGAAACGCGGACTCGCCGAGATGCTGAAGGGCGGCGTCATCATGGACGTCGTCACATCCGACCAGGCGAAGATCGCCGAGGACGCCGGAGCCGTCGCCGTCATGGCGCTCGAACGCGTTCCGGCCGATATCCGCGCCCAGGGTGGCGTCGCACGCATGAGCGACCCCGACCTCATCGACGGAATTATCGACGCGGTCTCCATTCCTGTGATGGCCAAGGCCCGCATCGGTCACTTCGTCGAGGCACAGGTGCTGCAGGAACTCGGTGTTGACTACATCGATGAGTCGGAGGTGCTCTCCCCCGCCGACTACATCAACCACATCGACAAGTGGCCCTTCACGGTTCCCTTCGTGTGTGGTGCGACAAACCTCGGCGAGGCGCTGCGCCGCGTCACGGAGGGCGCCGCCATGATCCGCTCGAAGGGCGAGGCCGGAACGGGCGATGTTTCTGAGGCGACGCGTCACATCCGGCAGATCCGTGCCGAAGTTCGCGCACTTGCTGCCAAGAGCGACGACGAGCTCTACGTTGCGGCCAAGGAACTCCAGGCTCCGTACGAGCTCGTGGCCGAAGTTGCGCGCACCGGCAAGCTGCCCGTCGTGCTCTTCACCGCCGGCGGCGTCGCAACACCCGCTGACGCGGCCATGATGATGCAGCTCGGCGCCGATGGCGTTTTCGTCGGTTCCGGCATCTTCCGCTCTGGTGACCCTGCTGCGCGCGCAAAGGCCATCGTGAAGGCAACAACCTTCCACGACGACCCGTCGATCGTCGCTGAGGTCTCCCGCGGACTCGGCGAGGCCATGGTGGGCATCAATGTCACCGACCTCCCTGCTCCGCACCGCCTCGCGGATCGCGGATGGTAAGAGTCGGCGTTCTCGCGTTGCAGGGCGACGTGCGCGAGCACGCCGCCCTGCTCGCTCATCTCGGTGCGCATGTTTCGCACGTGCGGCGGCCCGAGGAACTGCGTGAGGTGGACGGCCTCGTCCTGCCAGGAGGCGAGTCGAGCGTTATCGACAAACTCGCGCGCATCTTCGACCTGCGAGAGCCTCTCGTCGCGCGCATCCGCGAAGGCCTCCCGGTGTACGGCACCTGCGCTGGCCTGATTCTGCTCGCAGATCGCCTGGCTGATGGAATCGACGGGCAGCGGACGTTCGGCGGCCTCAACGCGACGGTCCGCCGCAACGCCTTTGGTCGTCAGAACGATTCGTTCGAAACCGAGATCGATGTTCCGGCTCTCGGAGATCCGCCTGTGCGCGCAACGTTTATTCGCGCGCCGGTAATCGATGACGTTGGCCCTTCTGCTCGCGCGCTCGCAACGCTTCCTGACGGGAGGATTGTCGCAGCAGAACAGGGCAACCTCCTCGGAACGGCGTTTCATCCCGAGGTAACGGGCGAAACCCGGTTCCACGAGCGTTTCCTCGCTCGCGTCCGCGCAGCGCTATAACGGGCACCGAGAAACGCCGATGGCCCGGTGCCTCCGTCACAGCGGACGGGGCGCCGGGCCATCGGCGTTCGTGCGCAGGCCGGCTAGCTGTGCCAGGCCGCCGCAACAGCCTCTCGCACCTCGCCGAGTAACTGCGGAAGCGCCTTCGTCCGCCCGATGATCGGGAAGAAATTCGCGTCTGACGCCCACCGGGGGACGATGTGCTGGTGCAGGTGCTCTTCGACACCCGCGCCGGCGACCTGTCCCTGGTTCATGCCGATATTGAAGCCGTCACAGCGAGATGTCTGTCGCAGCACCCGCATTCCCACCTGGGTGAGGTGGGCGATCTCGGCTGCTTCCTCTGGTGTCGCCTCGTCGTACAGGCCCACATGCCGGTATGGGCAGACCAGCAGGTGACCGGAATTGTACGGAAACAGGTTCAGCAGAACGAATGCGTGCTGACCACGATGAACGATGAGTCCGTCCTGATCAGACTTGCCGGGAGCCGCGCAGAACGGGCACCCCGTCCCTCTGTTGACGTCCGCGCCCGCCTGGATATAAGCCATTCGGTGCGGGGTCCACAACCTCTGGAACGCATCGGGCGTACCCCCGAGCTCACTTTCGGGCTCGAGGCGGCCGAACTGCTCCCGGGGATCCGTCACGCCGTAGCCGCCTCCGGCGCGGCAGGATCGCTCATGATCTGCACCTTGTCATCGACAAGTTGTGTGACAAACGCAATCGCCTCGTCGATGGGGACGCCGTTGCGCTGTGAGCCATCACGGAAGCGGAAGGACACCGTGCCAGCTGAACGGTCCTGTTCTCCGGCGATGAGCTGGAGCGGGATCTTCGCGGTGGAGTGGGTGCGGATCTTCTTCTGCATCCGATCGTCCGATGCGTCAAGCTCGGCTCGCAAGCCAGAACGGCGCATCGTGTCGACGACCTCGCCGAGATAGTCCGCGTATTCACCCGCGACGGGAATGCCGATGACCTGCACGGGGGCAAGCCACACGGGGAACTCGCCGGCGTAGTGTTCGAGGAGAATCGCGAAGAACCGCTCGATCGAACCGAACAGCGCGCGGTGGATCATGATCGGACGCTGTTTGGTTCCGTCGGCCGCCGTGTACTCCAGGCCGAAGCGGTCCGGCAGGTTGAAGTCGAGCTGCACCGTTGACAGCTGCCAGGAACGACCGATCGCGTCTGTCACTTTCAGGTCAATCTTGGGACCGTAGAAGGCTGCTTCTCCCGGTTCCTCGATCAGGTCGAGGCCCGTGGAGCGAGCAACGTCGCGCAGTGCTTCGGACGCTGTCTCCCAGATCTCGTCATCGCCGATCCACTTGTCCTTCTCGTCGTCCTTCAAGGACAGTTCGAGGCGGAAGTCGGTCAGGCCGAAGTCTTTGAGCAGGCCGATCTCGAATTCGAGCACCTTGCGGATCTCGTCGCCGATCATCTCGCGCGTGACGAAGAGGTGAGCATCATCCTGCGTGAAGCCGCGCACGCGGGTGAGGCCATGTAGCGCGCCGGAGAGCTCGTTGCGGTAGACCGTGCCGTTCTCCGCAAGTCGCAGTGGCAAGTCGCGGTAACTGCGCGCGCGCTCCTTGTAGATGAGAATGTGCATCGGGCAGTTCATGGGCTTCAGGTAGTAGTCGACGCCCTGCTTGGTGACGTTGCCTTCGTCATCGGTTTCCTCATCCATCCGGATAGGAGGCCAAATGCCCTCGGCATACGTGGCGAGATGGCCCGATTTTTCGAACAGATCGCGCTTGGTGATGTGCGGCGTGTAGACGTAGCTATAGCCCTCTTGAATGTGGCGCGTGCGGGCGTGCTGTTCCATTTCGCCGCGCACGATGCCCCCCTTGGGGTGCCACACAGAAAGCCCGGAGCCGATCTCGTCGGGGAAGCTGAACAGATCGAGCTCGCGCCCGAGCTTGCGGTGGTCGCGTTTGGCGGCCTCGGCAAGGCGATCCTTATAGGCGACGAGGTCGTCCTTCGACGCCCATGCCGTGCCGTAGATGCGCTGAAGCTGCGGGTTGTTCTCGCTGCCACGCCAGTATGCGCCCGCAACGCGCAGAAGGTCCCAGCCGTTGCCGATCATGCGTGTCGACGGAACGTGCGGTCCGCGGCAGAGGTCCTTCCAGACCGTCTCCCCCGTCTTCGGGTCGACGTTGTCGTAGATCGTGAGTTCGCCGGCGCCTACCTCGACGCTCGCACCCTCGGCAGCATCTTTCTTGCCACCCTTGAGTCCAATCAGTTCAATCTTGAAGGGCTCGTCCGCGAGTTCGACGTGCGCCTCGTCATCACCCACAACGCGACGAGTGAAGCGCTGTCCGGCCTTGACGATGCGCTGCATTTCCTTCTTGATCGCTTTGAGGTCCTCCGGCGTGAAGGGCTCGTCAACCTGGAAGTCGTAGTAGAAGCCGTCCGTGACGGGCGGACCGATACCCAGCTTCGACTGCGGGTTGATTTTCTGCACGGCCTGGGCGAGCACGTGCGCCGTGGAGTGGCGCAGAATCTCCAGCCCGTCGGGATGGTCGAGTGTGACCGCCTCGGTTGTCTGTCCCTCTGTGACCTCCGTCGCGAGGTCTTTCAGGTCGCCGTCGACGCGCATTGCGACGACATTCTTGTCGGGGAACAGATCAAATCCAGTGGTCACTCCTCCATTCTATTGCCGTTGCCCCGGCACCCCTGCACGGCGGCTGGGTGGATCAAGCAGGAAGATTGCGTCCGAACATCTGCGCCGTCGCTCGGGCGCTGGGCTGTCCGGCATCGAGGTCGGCGCCTCCCGCCACGAGCACGCCAATAACGTCGTCGAATCCTTTGAAGACGGCACCTGCCGTGGGCGACTGCCCGCGATCGTTGAGCTTGTTGGGGTCCGCTCCGCGCTCCAACAGTCCCTCAACGAGCGTCGCGTGTCCGTTGTACGACGCGAGCATCAGGAGCGTGTCACCCGCGTCATTCGTCAGGTCGACCGCAACGCCCTGGTCGACGTATTCCAGAACGGTCGCATCCCCCGAGCGGGCCAGGTCAAAAACTCGGCTGGCAAACGCGACGATGTCGTCAGGGATCTCTTCGGTCATGTCTCCATGATGCCGTGGTCCGCCAGGAATCAACACAGCACCCGCAGAAGAGAGCCGAGAACACGAAAATGGGCCCGTGCCTCGTGCCTTGCACGGGACAGGACCCATCGTACCGAGCGGATGACGAGACTCGAACTCGCGACCCTCACCTTGGCAAGGTGATGCGCTACCAACTGCGCTACATCCGCAATACGAAAGCCCCCGTAAAGGGGGCTTCGTGCGCGATACTGGGATCGAACCAGTGACCTCTTCCGTGTCAGGGAAGCGCGCTACCGCTGCGCCAATCGCGCTCATCAGAGCTATTCAGTTTTTCGAGGTGGCGACGGGATTCGAACCCGTGTAAACGGCTTTGCAGGCCGGTGCCTAGCCTCTCGGCCACGCCACCGTGTGGGATTCGAACCCGCGTGCCGGACCACCAAAAGGTGATCACTGCACTCGAGCGGATGACGAGACTCGAACTCGCGACCCTCACCTTGGCAAGGTGATGCGCTACCAACTGCGCTACATCCGCGTACTATGTCAGCCCGAAGGCATCTTGCTTGTGTCCGTCTTGCGCCGGGCACTTGTTAAACATTAGCCCAGCACGCGCGGACTTCCAAACCACACCCATTGGCCGGGCGTGTCCGGCTCCCCGGTGCCAAGACGTGTGCGCTCACGACACCCCCGGCCCGCCTGCCCGTTCACGCCCACGGGGATCCTGCTGTAGTATTTCTACTCGTGCCTCAGGGCACATAACTCCACACGGGCGATTGGCGCAGTTGGTTAGCGCGCTTCCTTCACACGGAAGAGGTCATGGGTTCGAGTCCCGTATCGCCCACCACACGGAGAGGCCTTCTGTCGCTTGGCAGGAGGCCTTTTCGCTGCCGTCATAGCGCCGTCTCGCTCTCATCGATGCGTACCCCCGGCGCACCCCCGCCGCTGTTCAGCAGCGCCAAAGCCGCCTGATCAGCGCGTGATCCCTGGTAGTGGACGTAGTTCCTCGACGTGACCGACACATCGGCATGCCTCACATCACAGACACTCCCCTGCATCACAGCACGACGCCGACCGATGTCCACGAACACGGCTGGATCGTGCAGTCACGGCACAGCGCCTCAGCCGGATACGTCGTATCTGTTCGGTGCACCGTCTGCCGGGCGCACAGAGTTCACGTTCAGGTACGTTCAGATGTTCGGCCAGCTGCCCTCAGCACAGAGGTGCTCTCCCCGAGCGCTCACCCCTCGCGCGCGAGTCGCACTTCCCTCGCACGGACCACCGCGTCGTAGCCGCTCCGGAAGTCCGGATACTCGAGCTCGCCGAGGAGCGAAACGAACGCCGCGCCGTCAAAGACGTTGCCGGAAACGGCATCCCCATCGGACCGCGAGGGACGGGCGACACCGAGCAGGCCACTGATGTGCTCCGCGACGTCTCCGAGAGGCGCTGGCGACTGATCGACAGCGTGAAGGACGCTCGGCGGACGCTCTGTCCCCACCAGGATGGCGAGTGCACGGACGAGATCCGACTCGTGAACACGGTTGGTGCGGCGGGCATAACTGATCGGTTCCCCCGCGAGCACTCGGCGGATCAGGAACTCCCTCCCGGCGCCGTAGATTCCCGCAGGGCGCAGGATAACAGCGGAGAAGAGGTCGATCGCCGCACGTTCACCGTCCAGCAGGTTCTCACTGCGCGGGGAGGAGGGCGCAGGCGTGACGTCTTCCGTGATCGGTTGGTGCCCCGTCCACCCCTCGAAAACGCCGGTCGATGAGACGAAAACGGTTCGCCGCGGGCGAGCAGGGAGCCCCTCGGCGAGATGCTCCAGTGCAACGCGGTATCCCTGTTGTGCGGCAGCAGGAGGGAGGGTGATCACCATCGCGTCAACCAGCGGCAGCTCCTGCTCCAGCGGGCGTCCCAGGTCGGCAGCGATTGCGTCGAACGCCGACGGAAGGGCATCGGTGCGCCTGCGCACAGCGAACACCTCTCCGCCGTGTTCGTGCAGCTGGAGCCCGAGGCGCGTTCCGATCTTCCCGCACCCAACGAGCAGGGTACGTCGAGGGATACGGGCGGCAACATTCTTCACCCCGCCACTGTTTCACACGGGGCTCTCTCCTCGCCGAAGGCGTCAAGGGCGACACGCCCGGCCCGCACACATCACCGGCTGGTACGTTTCGAGCGTCGGCATCGTGCCTGCGTCAGGGAAGACTTCTTGTCAACCAGTCAGCCGTCACCGGCGCTTCGTTCTCCGTCGCCTCCTCTGTGTGAGCTCGAGGAGAGTCATGCCCGTTAGCAACGTACCCACAACGCCGTCGGTCCGCCCCGCACACTATCCTCAGCGTGATCGACAGCCGTCACACTGGCCAGGACTCGGGGATGGTGCTCGATGGCAAGGCCAATAACATTCACGTCTTCAGCGGCCTGGCCGAGGCAATAGCGCACACCGGATACCTCCCGGACTACCTCATCTGCGGTGTCGCCCCGGCAGACGGGCTACTCTCCCCCGCGCAGCGTGTCGTTCTGCTTGACGGCATTTCCCGCGGCATGCACATCATCAACGGTCTCCATGAGTTCCTCAATGACGACGCCGAGTTCGTTGCTGCGAGTCTGCTCACCGAGCGACCTCGTGGACATGGTGCTGAGCGCGTTCCCCCTGCTTGCAGAGAAGCTCGTACCGGCCGCAGTTGTCGTCGAGTAAAACGTCAGGCGCTGCGGCACGCGGCTTGCGATGGCTCGGAGCTTGCGTCGACCGCGGCTATGCTCACGAGATGCGATGCCTTCCCGCCATCTCATTCCTGGTGATCGCCGCCGCCGCGCTCAGCGGATGCGCTCCCTCTGAAGCGCCGTTGACGACCGCGCAGACAACGCATAGCCCGGAACCATCACCGGCGCCGACCGCATCGCCGTCTCCGGGTCCGCACACACCGGAACCGAGCCCACCGGGGTCCGTCGAAGTATCTGCGTGCGCCCAGGTCGAATCGCTCCGTGTCCGTCCGGAGAGCGACGATGACCGCCTCGATGTGTTCGGCGTCATCGCTCTCCGCGACTCCGGTCCTCGCACTCGTGCGAACGGTGAAACGGCGTTCGCCGGGGACCAAGCGATCTCGTACGAGGTGGCACCGGGCGACACACTGGGTGCCATCGCCGAGCGCTTCTGTACGACGACCCAGATGATCCAGTACCTCAACGTCGTACGCCGTGCCACCGGGTATTCAAACGCCAAAGATGACTTCGTCCTTTACGCCGGCGACATCCTCAACCTGGACGCGTACACGATTACGTCGGTTGGTCACCAGAACGGCGTTGTGTACGACTACCGGCCGGTCATCCATCTGCCGCCACAGCGATAGCCGCTAGACCTTCCACCCGTATCGCGTGCGAAGAGCGTGCGCGACGACGGTAAACCTGTCGAGATCCAGCGCAGCGGCTTCACGACGCACACCGTGCCGTGGGACGCTGTAGAGCTGATCGAGGTCGACCCATGATTCTCGTCCCTGCGCGTCCCAGCCACCCGTCCCGAGACGCAAATGCTCACGGGAGCCGTCGTGGGAGCGGCTCGTCAGTTTGAGGCCGTAATAGCGATCTGTCGATTGCCGGCCGATGATCAGCACCGGACGATCCTTGCCGCGGCCATCGTTTTCGGCATAGGGCACCCAGGTCCAGACCACTTCACCTGCGTCCGGTTCGCCATCCGGAGAAGGAGCGTACGACATGGTGAGGGTCGCGACGGAGCGGGGGTCGATCTCATACGTGTCGGCACCACCCGATACAGGGCGGCGGTCCGCTGCCTGTCCCCGCCGTTTCGTGCCAAAGACACCCTGGAGAAGGTCGACGCTCAGGCGGATGATCCGCTGCCAGTCCCTGTTCGTAAGCACGCGTTAACGCTACCGTGCGGAGATTGTCTGCGCCGCCCTCAGAAACAGAGGTGGGCGCCTCCTCTCATTGAGGAGACGCCCATCTGATGCTGTGAGTGCTGGGTGTTGCTTCTGCGATGACTTAGCGGTCGTCGCCTGTGAGGGCGTAACCCTCTTCGCCGTGGACCGAAACATCCACACCGGCAATTTCGTCTTCGTTCTTGACGCGGAACCCAATCGTCTTCTCGATCGCGAGACCGATGATCAGCGCGACAACGAACGCGTAGACAAGAGCCGCGACCACGGCGATGAACTGAACGATGAGCTGCTCGAGGCTGCCCGTGAAAATCAGCCCGGTGTCGCGAGCGAAGAAGCCGAGCCACAGGGCACCGATGATTCCACCGACGAGGTGGACACCGACGACATCAAGCGAGTCATCGTAGCCAAGCTTCCACTTGAGCTCGATCGCCAGGGCACAGACAGCACCGACGACGAGTCCGAGGACGATCGCCCACACGGGGTCGAGGTCAGCACAAGCCGGGGTGATGGCCACAAGACCCGAGACGGCACCCGTTGCTGCGCCCACTGCCGTCGGCTTGCCGTCCTTGATCTTCTCAACGAAGATCCAGCCGAGGACCGCTGCCGCGGGAGTAACCATCGTGTTGATGACGATGAGGCCCTGCGGGAGGTTGCCAGCGTCACCGAGCGGCTCAAACACGGCGCCGCCATTGAATCCGAACCAACCGAACCACAGCAGCGCTGCGCCGAGAAGAACGAGCGGCACGTTGTGGGGCTTCTGGATGCCCTTCTGGAAGCCAACGCGCTTGCCCAGAACGATCGCGAGAGCGAGGGCCGCGGCACCGGCGTTGATGTGAACGACGGTTCCACCGGCGTAGTCGATGACAGACACGGAGTCTTCGCCGAACATGATGGTGCCGAGCTCTTCGATCCAGCCGCCGCCCCAGACCCAGGCCGCGACGGGGAAGTAGACCAGCGTCGCCCAAATACCGGCGAAGATCATCCATGCGCCGAACTTGGCGCGGTCAGCGATCGCACCGGAAATCAGCGCAACAGTAATAATGGCGAAGGTTGCGCCGAACGCCGAACCGATGAGGACTTCACCGGTCTCGTCGCCTTCGGCGATGGTCGTCGCGAGGCCGAAGTCAGCAAAGGGGTTTCCGGCGAACGCCCATGTGCTGTCGACGGCGCTCATCGACGATCCGTAGAGCACCCAAAGAACGGCCGTAAGGCCCAGTGCGCCGAAGCTCATCATCATCATGCTGACGACGCTCTTCGCCTTCACCAGGCCGCCATAGAAGAAGGCGACACCGGGGGTCATGAGAAGGACAAGCGCGGTGGCTGTCATCAGCCATGCGAGATTTCCGCTATCCATGTGATTCCTATCGGGTCAGGTAACAGGACACCCGGTCTGCTTAGGTCGATGTGGAGCCCTCGACCGGATGACCCCATGGTGCCGCTCCCGCGTTACCCTGCCCCACGCCAAAGCGTTACGGACGAGTTACGAGAACCCCCGATGTGTAAACGCTGTGTTTCGCGACCCGGCAAAAACGACATGTGTTCCCCATGACCGTGCCACATTGCACAGAAAAGGACCGCCTGCGCCGCCTATGCGTGCGTCGACGCGACCAGCCGAGAAATCGCCCGCAGATACTTCTTGCGGTATCCGCCGCGCAGCATCTCCTCGCTAAACACCTCGTTCAGAGGCGTACCCGTTGCACGAATCGGGAGCTGAGCGTCGTACACCCTGTCGACGAAAGCGACGAAGCGCAGCGCTTCTGACTGGTCCGTGAGTAACGTGACCTCGCGCAGCCCCACCGCTCGAATCTGGTCGATCAGGCGGATGTAGCGCGAGGGGTGCACATGAGCAAGGTGAGCGATCAGCTCACGGAAGTCGTCGTCCGAGGCGGTGCCGCCTCCCGCTGATGTGGCAAGGGCCGCGTCGAAGTCGCCTTCGTCTTCCACCGATGCGCCGCTATCAAGGGAGCGCTGACGGAAGTCGACACCATCGATGCGTATGGTGCGGAAGCTGTCGGCCATGCCCTGAATCTCGCGGAGGAAGTCCTGCGCAGCGAAGCGTCCCTCACCGAGCGCGTTCGGAGGCGTATTGCTGGTGGCCGCCAGGCGGGTACCCGTCGAAACGAGTTCGCCGAGGAGGCGCGTCATGACCATCGTGTCGCCGGGGTCATCCAGCTCGAACTCATCGACGCACACAAGCGCTGTTCCGCGAAGAAGGTCCACGGTGTTCTTGTATCCGAGCGCTCCGACGAGGGCGGTGTACTCAATAAACGATCCGAAGAGCTTTCGCTGCGCCGGAACGGCGTGATAAATGGCTGCCAGAAGGTGCGTCTTGCCGACTCCGAATCCGCCATCCAGATACACGCCGGGTTTCACGGGCGCATCGATGCGCTGCTTCTTCCGTCCGAATGAAAACAGCCCGCGCGCTGCAATCGGCTGTGCGCCGACGGCAAACTGAGCGAGAGCGTCCTTGGCTTCACCCTGCGACGGATAGGAGTCGTCGACGCGGTAAGTATCGAACGTCGCGTGATCAAACTGCGGCGGCGGCACGAGGCTCGAGAGCATCTCCTCGCCTGTTAGCTGAGGGAAGCGCTCAACGAGGCGCACAGTCGTCGCTGTCACGGGAGTCATCACAGAAAATGGTACTTCGCTGGCATGGCGTTCACGACCACGCGTACTCTGTCGTGCGATGACTGACACACTCCCCCCGGCCCTAGCCGAGATCCGCGATGACATCCTTTCCGTCGAGGGCGCAGATCGTCTGCACATGCTCGTCGAAATCGGCGATGAGCTACCGCCCGCGCCCGAGCCGTACGCATCCGACCCCTCTCAAGCTGAACGTGTCACTGAGTGCCAGTCTCCCGTTTTCATCGCCATCGAGGTCGTCGACGACATCGTCACGATGCACGCCATCGCGCCAGCCGAGGCCCCGACGACCCGCGGATTCGCCACGATTCTCGCGCAGGGCATCAGCGGAGCCCCGCGCGCGCAGGTTCTCGCGATCCCGGACGATTTCCCCACGACACTGGGGCTGGGGGCGTTGGTTTCTCCGCTCCGGATCAGCGGAATGGTCGGCATGCTGCGTCGCGCGAAACGACAGGTCGCTGCTCAGGCGCAAGTCACGGGGTGATCTTCTCGCTGAGCCAGCGCCGAATGCGGTTTGACCAGCGGGCCTCGTCGTAGTTCCACAACTTCGTGTGCCGGGCCTCGGAATAGATGTCCAGCTCAACGAGATCGGGTCGCGCTTCCGCGAGGGCCCGAGACGCGCCAGAGGGCACGAAGCCATCATCGTCGCTATGGAGAATCAGGACCGGCTGTTCGAGCTCATCAGCGCGTCGCACCAGATCAAGATCGTCGAGCGAGATCGGGTCTCCGGCACGAACCACGCGCGACCACGACCGCACCGTGAGCTGACGCTTTGCCAGGTGAGAAACGGCCGAAGGAATGCGAAGAGCACGCGCCTGATGATCGAGGACGATGCGCCAGTCCACAACAGGCGACTCGAGGATGAGTCCGGCGATGACATCGGAATGATCGGTGTTCAACGCTGTTTGAAGCGCGATTGCGCCCCCCATCGACCACCCCATCAAAACGACGCGCGAGGCCCCGCGCTCTCGCGCATACGCGATCGCCGCGTCGACGTCGCGCCATTCTGTTGCTCCCAGCCCATAGCGGCCCGACTGAGAGGGCGGCGCCTCACCGTCATTGCGGTAGGAAATCGCGAGCGTCGAGAGCCCGGCGTCGCGGAACACGGGAACCGCACGCAGAACCTCAGACCGGGTCGTGCCGCGACCATGCACGGCGACGACCCACGTGGAACCCGCCCCGCCCTGGGCGGGAAAGTACCAGGCGGGGCACGGGCCCACCGGCGACGGAATCTCCACGTCCTCGTAGGGCAGGTGAAGCTGCGAGGCGTGGTCGAAATACCACCCGCTGAAGGTGGCGTCCCGCCCAATCAGATCGGTGGGTCCTACGTGCGTCAGCAGCTTTCGCGTGACAGCTGTGTCGTCCTTCCTGACCACAGCGCCGAGCTTCAGATAGGACCGTGATCCGTTCACGAACAGGCCGTACCGACCGGGCAGGACGGTATCCGTCGTCTTCGTGAGAGTGATCGTTTGCGCGTCCCTGTCAATCTCGCGTACTTCTGTGTCGGCGAGACGCTTGGTGAAGGGGGTCACCACGCGACGCGCAACCGTAAAGGCCACGGCCGTTGCGCCGATCATGACACCGAGCGCTGCCGCGAGCCCCAGGGCGATCGCTTCCGCCCAGCCCCTGCGAACGATGACGGCGCGCCTTGATCCACTCACCACGCTCCCAGCTTAATGTGAGGTTGTGACCAGCGATGGGAGAACTCCCGCCGAATTCAAGGTGGCCGCGGAGAAGCTCCGTGGTGCTGAGTTTCGTTCCGACCTCGTCGTCGCCGAGATTCCTTCGCCGCGCGGCGTTGCCCCGCACGCGATTGCCTTCGCCGGGGACGTCCGACCGGATGAGCACGGTGATTCCCCGTTTGGAACGGGCCGCTTTCTTCTTCTCTTCGACGAGAGCGAGCCGGACGCATGGGGCGGCCCTTGGCGTGTCGTCGCCTTCGCCCAGGCGCCACTCGAGCCAGAGATCGGATCCGACCCCCTTCTCGCTGATGTTGCCTGGTCGTGGCTCGTCGACGCACTGGCATCACGCGGAGCACGGCACACAGCGGCATCGGGCACCGCGACAAAGACTCTGTCGCGGGGTTTTGGTTCGCTTGCCTACCAGGGTGACGGCGCACAGATCGAGCTGCGCGCGTCATGGTCACCGATAACGCCTTCCCTCGCGCACATCGAGGCGTGGGCGGAGCTGGTGTGCATGTTGGCCGGGCTGCCGCCGGGCTCCGAGCAGATCGCGCTCATCAGGCAGCGATAGACAGCGCTATTCGACCGTTCGCGTCTGCCGGGTGACAATGGGATGTCAGCCGCACAAGAAGGAGCATCACCATCGGGTACCGAGTCATCGACACCGCAGAGGGCCTGGCGCACGCAGCGCAGGCTCTCGCAGCAACGACGGGGCCAGTTGCGGTAGACGTCGAGAGGGCCTCCGGTTTTCGGTACAGCGCCCGCGCTTACCTTGTCCAGGTTGCGCGCCGCGGCGCCGGGGTCTTCCTCTTTGACCCACCAGCGATCGGCGGTGACTTCACCGTTCTCCAGAACGCGATCGGCGATGCGGAGTGGGTGTTCCACGCGGCCAACCAGGATCTCCCGTCACTCGCCGAAATCGGTCTCGTGCCGCCGCGCATCTTCGACACGGAGCTCTCCGCACGCCTTCTGGGGTGGCCAAAGGTTGGGCTGGGTGCGGTTGTCGAACGCACGCTCGGCATTGTGCTGCGTAAGGAGCACTCCGCAGCCGACTGGTCCACCCGGCCCCTCCCCCAAGACTGGATAGAGTATGCGGCGCTTGATGTCGAGCATCTGCTGGATGTGCGCGACATCATCGCCGACGAACTCGCCGAGACCGGAAAGAGCGAGTGGGCGACAGAGGAGTTCGAAGAGGTTCGCACCCGACTCCCCAAACCGCAGCCAGCCGAGCCCTGGCGCAAACTCAATGGCGTCAGCAAGCTTCGTGGACGATCTGCGCTCGCGGTTGCCCGTCAATTCTGGTTGGTGCGCGATGAGCTCGCCCGCTCCACGGACACGGCGCCCGGCCGGCTCGTCCCAGACCGTTCCGTCGTCGCGGCGGTCGCAGCTAATCCCCGGACCAAGAATCAGCTTGCCGGACTTCGAGAGTTCCAGGGCCGCGCCAGCCGAACAGAAATCGACCGCTGGTGGCAGGCCTTCGTCGACGGTCGCGAAACGACTGACCTCCCGGCAGAGCGCATCCCCTCCGATGCATTGCCCCCGGTGAAGGCCTGGGCAGCCAAGCGGCCGGACGCCGATGCACGGCTGAAGGCCGCGAAACCCGCCATCGAAGCGCACGCCGAGTTCCTCTCAATTCCCACCGAGAATCTGCTCACACCCGAGCACCTCCGACGTGTCAGCTGGAATCCACCGGCTGACATCACCGAGTCTTCTGTTGCCGCAGCTTTGCGTGATCAGGGGGCCCGCGCGTGGCAGGCGACGCAGACGGCACCGCTCATCGTGAGGGCGTTTGTTCAGGCGACGCAATCCGTTCCCGAGAGCCCGGACCTCGCTTCGTAGGTATTCCCCAAGTAGTTGGCGCCCACGTAGTGGGGTTCCCATAGGCTGAGGGAGAACATTCGATCTCAGGAGGCAATGTGGCCCAGCTGACGGACGTCTACTTCGTCGACGGCGTACGAACCCCATTCGGGCGCGCCGGCGATAAGGGCATCTACGCTCATACCCGCGCGGACGATCTTGTCGTCAAGTCGATCATCGGCTTGATGGAGCGCAACGCATCGGTTCCCAAGGACCGAATCGACGATGTGGCAATTGCCGCGACATCCCAGA
Organism: Microbacterium amylolyticum; assembly: GCF_011046975.1. NCBI lineage: Bacteria > Bacillati > Actinomycetota > Actinomycetes > Micrococcales > Microbacteriaceae > Microbacterium > Microbacterium amylolyticum. The sequence goes on from NZ_CP049253.1 coordinate 496,805, forward strand.
CAGGCGACCAGGGCCTCACCCTCGGTCGTACAACCGCGATGCTCGCCGGACTCCCCATCTCCGTCCCCGGACTGGCAATCGAGCGCATGTGCGCCGGAGCCCTCACGGCCGTGACAACAATGGGCGCGTCGATCGGCGTCGGCATGTACGACGTGGCTATCGCCGGTGGCGTCGAGCACATGGGGCGGCACCCTATCGGGTCCAACGCTGACCCCAACCCCCGCTTCGTCGCCGAGAAGCTCGTCGACCCGCAGTCGCTCAATATGGGTGTCACGGCCGAACGCCTGCACGACCGTTTTCCGCAGTTGACTAAGGAGCGTGCGGACCGCTACGGGATGCTCAGCCAACAGAAGGTGCAAGAAGCGTACGACCGCGGCGACATCCAGAAGGATCTCGTCCCGGTTTCTGTGGCCGATGCTGACGGCGCGTTTTCGCTCGCAACGGTGGACCAGGGCCGCCGGCCCGAAACGACGCTTGAAGGACTCGGGGCGCTGAAAACGCCGTTCCGCCCCCACGGGCGCGTGACGGCCGGCACATCCTCACCTCTCACCGACGGCGCGACGGTCAGCCTTCTCGCCGGCGGAGATGCGGTCCGCGAACTCGGCCTCACGCCGAAGATGCGTATGGTCTCGTTCGGATTCGCCGGAGTTGAGGCCGAGGTCATGGGCATCGGACCGATTCCCTCGACCGAGAAGGCGCTCGCAAAAGCGGGCCTCACCATCGACGACATTGATCTGTTCGAGCTGAACGAAGCATTCGCCGTTCAGGTGCTCTCGTTCCTCGATCACTTCGGGGTCGCTGATGACGACCCGCGCGTCAACCCCTGGGGCGGCGCAATCGCTCTCGGCCACCCCCTCGCTGCCAGCGGCGTTCGGCTGATGATTCAGCTTGCCGCGCAGTTCGAACAGCGGCCGGACGTGCGGTATGGACTGACCGCCATGTGCGTTGGCCTCGGCCAGGGCGGCACCGTGATCTGGGAGAACCCGTTCTACACGGGCAAGAAGGCGAAGAGGAAGTGACCGCGATGACGACGAACTACGATCAGATCGATTTCTCCGCCCTTGATGCGGCCGCCGAGGGCGAGGTCGTCACCCACTCACTCGTGCGGGATGTTTCGCTCGCGTCCGGCCGCACGCTGGCGCTGATCACACTGCACAACGGCCAGGACTACAAGCGGCCGAACACGATCGGCCCGCGCACTCTCACGGAGCTCGACGGCGTCCTGGAAGATCTCAGGGCGCGCGCCGCAGCTTCAGAAATCGACGCAGTCGCGATCACCGGGAAGCCCTACATCTTCGCCGCTGGCGCAGATCTCTCGCAGATCTCGGCGCTGCAGACGAAGGACAACGCGCGCCTGATCGCGCAGCGTGGTCACCAGGTACTGGGCAAGCTGTCTGATCTTGGCGTGCCCTCGTTCGCCTTCGTCAATGGACTTGCCCTGGGCGGTGGTCTCGAGATCGCGCTGAACGCCACGTATCGGACGGTCGACTCCTCCGCCGCAGCTGTTGCCCTCCCCGAGGTCTTTCTCGGCATCATCCCCGGCTGGGGCGGGGCTTATCTGTTGCCGAACCTCATCGGCATCGAGAAGGCCCTCGAGGTCGTCATCTCAAACCCTCTCAAGCAGAACCGCACGCTCAAGCCCCAGCAGGCCTACGAGCTCGGTATGTTCGACGCCATCTTCTCGCCCGCGAACTATCTCGAGGACTCTCTCTCCTGGGCGGATCGCGTGCTCGCGGGTGAGACGAAGGTCGAGCGTAACCATGTGCCCGGCACCATCGAGAAGAAGGTGAAGTGGCCTGCAGCGATCAAAATTGCCCGCGGCATGCTCGAGCAGAAGATCGGGACCGTTCCGCTGTCGCCGTATCGCGCTCTTGATCTGCTCGAGGCAGCGGCGAAGGGCACAAAGGAAGACGGATTCGCTCGCGAAGACGATGCGCTCGCCGACCTCATCACGGGCGATCAGTTCGCCGCGTCGATGTATGCGTTCGACCTCGTCCAGAAGCGCGCGAAGCGCCCCGTCGGCGCACCGGACAAAAAGCTGGCGCGCCCGGTATCGAAGGTCGGCGTCATCGGCGCCGGTCTCATGGCAAGCCAGTTCGCCCTTCTCTTCGTCCGCCGCTTGCAGGTACCCGTTGTCATCACCGATGTCTCTCAGGAGCGCGTCGACAAGGGCCTGAGCTACATTCGCGACGAAATCGCGAAACTCGAAGCCAAGGGACGCCTGGACGCGGATGGGGCGAACCGCCTGCGTGCACTCGTCACGGGAACAACAGACAAGGCCGACTTCGCCGACTGCGACTTCGTCATTGAGGCCGTCTTCGAGGAGACGGGTGTGAAGCAGCAGGTCTTCCAGGAGATCGAAAAGCACGTCTCCCCCGAAGCCATCCTCGCGACCAACACATCGTCGCTGTCTGTGGAAGAGATCGGCTCGGTGCTGAGCAACCCCGAACGGCTCGTCGGTTTCCACTTCTTCAACCCCGTTGCGGTGATGCCGTTGATCGAGGTTGTCAAGACTCCGCACACGAGCGAAGAGGCACTTGCGACAGCGTTCGTCACAGCGAAGAACCTGCGGAAGAACGCCATCGGCTCAGCAGATGCGCCCGGCTTCATCGTCAACCGCCTTCTCGCGAAGGTGATGGGCGAGGCGGCGCGTGCCGTGGATGACGGAACCCCCGTGGCCGACGTCGAGGCGGCGTTCGCACCGCTCGGGCTTCCCATGGGCCCGTTCGCTCTCATCGACCTCGTCGGCTGGAAGGTGGCGGCGCACGTCCAGGACACCATGGTGCGCCACTTCCCCCACCGCTTCCACGCCTCAGCCAACTTGCACCGCCTTGCCGAACTCGACGCACCGCTAGAGCGCGACAAGAAGGGGCGCATTACGGGTTGGTCGAAGAAGGCGCAGAAGGTGCTCGAAACCGGCTCGTCGCCGGCATCGGCGGATGCGATCCTCGCCCGTGTCCAGGACGAACTGGCGCGTGAAATCCGGCTGATGCTGGATGAAGGCGTCGTACCCGAGGTGCAGGACATCGACCTTGCCCTGATCCTTGGCGCCGGCTGGCCGTTCATTGATGGCGGGGCCACCCCGTACCTCGACCGTTCGGGAGCTTCTGAGCGGGCGGCGGGTGGGACGTTCCACACGCCCGCAATCCGCGGAATCTCCTAGCGACAACGTAGAAAGCGGGTCCGGCGCATGTGCGCCGGACCCGCTTTCTACGTTGCTAGCGCTTTGGACGAACCGGCTGGGTGCTGATCGCCCCCGTGCGCGTCATGGGAGCCTCTGAGCGGGCCACAGGAACGCGAGTTCCCAAAACCTGAGAGACGACGTCCTGCGCAATTCTCGTGGCTGTCAGACCCGCATCGTCCAGGATCTCGCCACGCGAGGCGTGGTCAATGAAGGCATCGGGAAGCCCCAGCTCGTCGACGGCAGTGTCGATTCCCGCCTCTCGCAATACCTGGCGCACGCGCGTTCCGATGCCGCCGACGCGAATTCCGTCTTCGATCGTGATGACGAGTCGGTGACGATCAGCCAGACTCACGATCGACTCGGCCACCGGAACGACCCAGCGCGGGTCGACAACCGTCGCTCCGATCCCCTGCGCTTTGAGACGTCGAGCGACATCAAGGGCAATCGCGGCAAACGGACCGATTCCCACGAGGAGCACGTCTTCGTCGCCATCGCGGAAGAGCACGTCTGTTCCATCTGGTCGGCGCTCAATCGCCGCGATCTCGTCTCCGACGGCGCCCTTCGGAAAACGCACAACGGTGGGCGCATCATCAACGGCAACTGCCTCATCGAGCACCTCGCGCAGGCGCTCGGCATCACGCGGGGCGGCGATGCGGATGTTCGGCACAATGTGCAGGAGCGCAAGATCCCACATACCGTGATGACTGGGTCCGTCCGGTCCGGTGACACCGGAACGGTCGAGGACGAACGTGACACCGGCGCGATGCAGAGCCACGTCCATCAGTACCTGGTCGAACGCCCGATTGACGAAGGTCGAATAGAGGGCGACCACCGGGTGAAGCCCGCCGTAGGAGAGCCCCGCTGCCGTTGTGACCGCGTGTTGCTCCGCAATACCCACGTCGTACGTGCGCTCGGGGAATCGCTCGCTGAACGGGCCGAGGCCCGTTGGTCGCAGCATGGCAGCGGTGATCGCGATCACGTCGTCGCGACGCTCGCCGATATCAACGAGCTTCTCGGCGAAAACTTCGGTCCACCCTGTGCCGCCGGGCGCGCCGATCGCTTCGCCCGTCAGCGGGTCGATTCGTCCGACAGCATGGAACTGGTCGGCTTCGTTTTCGCGCGCCGGCTCGTATCCCCGCCCCTTCTCGGTAATCGCGTGAACGATCACGGGGGCGCTGTACGACTTGGCCAGCTCGAGTGTCTCCATCAGCGCGGGAAGATCATGTCCATCGACCGGTCCGAGGTACTTGATGTCCAGCTGCGCATAGAGGGCATCGTTGTTCGTGAAGCGCGTGAGGAAGCCGTGTGTTCCTCCGCGGACTCCCCGGTAGAACGCCCGACCAATCTTCCCGAATCGCCTCGCTGCTTTGCCCGACTTTTCGTCGAGGTCACGGTACGTGGACGCCGTACGAACACGGTTGAGGTATCGGGCCATCCCGCCGATCGTCGGAGCGTAGGAGCGGCCGTTGTCGTTGACGACGATGACGAGATTCCGGTCGTTGTCGTCCGTGATGTTATTGAGCGCCTCCCACGTCATTCCCCCCGTCAGGGCACCATCGCCGACGACGGCGACGACATGGCGGTCGTCGCGACCCGTCTGTGCAAAGCCACGTGAAATCCCGTCGGCCCAGCTCAACGAACTCGACGCGTGGGAGGACTCGACGACGTCGTGCTCGCTCTCAGAGCGCTGTGGGTACCCGGCAAGTCCGCCACGCGAACGCAGGCCGTCGAAGTCCTGGCGCCCCGTGAGGAGCTTGTGCACATAGGACTGATGCCCCGTGTCCCAGACAATGGGGTCCCGCGGAGACTCGAACACGCGGTGTAGCGCGATCGTCAGCTCAACGACGCCAAGGTTCGGCCCCAGGTGACCGCCCGTACGCGATACGTTCTCGACCAGAAACTCGCGCAGCTCTGCAGCGAGTTGTGTGAGTTCCTCGGGTGACAGGCGATCGAGGTCCCGCGGACCACTAATCCCATCTAACAGAGTCATGATTCGAGAATACGCGGATGGCGTGGAGATCGGGTCCGCACACACGCAATGGGGATAGCCATACAGTACGAAACTGCCCCTCCCGGCTTACGCCGGAAGGGGCAGAGACTCCTGCGTCCTGGGGTCAGACCAGGCTACGCAGCACGTACTGCAGAATGCCGCCGTTGCGGTAGTAGTCCGCTTCACCCGGAGTGTCGATGCGAACAACCGCGTCGAATTCCACCGTCTTCTTACCGGCGGGCGAGTGCTCGCTCGGCTGCGCCGTGACACGAACCGTCTTGGGGGTGACGCCTTCGTTCAGCTCAGTGAGGCCCGTGATCGAGAAGGACTCGGTTCCGTCCAAGCCCAGCGACTCCACCGACTCACCCTCGGGGAACTGCAGCGGAACAACGCCCATTCCGATGAGGTTCGAACGGTGAATGCGCTCGAAGCTCTCGGTGATAACAGCCTTCACACCGAGAAGGCGCGTGCCCTTGGCTGCCCAGTCACGCGATGAACCGGAGCCGTACTCCTTGCCGCCGAGAACAACGAGGGGTGTGTCCTGCGCGGCATAGTTCTGCGCGGCGTCGTAGATGAACGACTGCGGAGCGCCTTCCTGCGTGAAGTCGCGGGTGTATCCACCCTCAACGCCATCCAGGAGCTGGTTGCGGAGACGAATGTTCGCGAACGTTCCGCGAATCATGACCTCGTGGTTACCGCGTCGCGAACCGTAGGAGTTGAAGTTCCTGCGCTCAATGCCGTGCTCCTGCAGGTAGCGGCCCGCGGGAGTATCGGCCTTGATCGCGCCGGCTGGCGAGATGTGGTCGGTGGTAACCGAGTCACCGAGCTTCGCGAGAACTCGCGCGCCCTCAATGTCCGACACCGGGGTGAGCTCGAGCGTCATGCCGTCGAAGTACGGGGGCTTGCGCACGTACGTCGACTCGTCTGCCCACTCAAAGGTGTTTCCGGTGGGGGTCGGGAGGTTCTTCCAACGCTCGTCGCCCTCGAAAACGCCCGCGTACTGGCGCGTGAACATCTCAGTGTTGATCGACGAGTCAATCGTCGACTGCACCTCGTCGGCCGAGGGCCAGATGTCCTTGAGGTAGACATCGTTGCCGTCCTGGTCCTGGCCGAGCGCATCGTTGTCGAAGTCGAAGTTCATCGATCCCGCGAGCGCGTATGCGATGACCAGCGGCGGGGACGCCAGGTAGTTCATCTTCACGTCGGGGTTGATGCGACCCTCGAAGTTACGGTTACCCGAGAGGACCGCCGTCACGGCAAGGTCATTCTCGTTGATCGCTTCCGAGACCTCTTCGATGAGCGGACCGGAGTTACCGATGCACGTGGTGCATCCATAGCCGACCGTGTAGAAGCCGAGCTTCTCCAGGTCTTCGTTGAGGCCGGCCTTCTCGTAGTACTCGGTGACGACCTTGGAACCCGGCGCCATCGTGGTCTTCACCCACGGCTGTGCCGTGAGTCCCTTGGCGACAGCGTTGCGGGCCAGCAGGCCGGCAGCAAGCATCACGGACGGGTTCGACGTGTTGGTGCAGGACGTGATCGCGGCGATCGTGACCGCGCCGTGGTCGATCGTGTACTCGCCCGTAACACCGGAAACGGCACTGGGCTTGGACGCAACGTCCGTGTAGACCGGGAGGTCCTTCGCGAACTGCTCCTTGGAGCGCGTGAGCTCGATGCGGTCCTGGGGACGCTTCGGGCCCGAAATCGACGGAACAACCGTCGACAGGTCCAGCTCGAGATACTCACTGAATGCGGGCTCGACCGACGGGTCGTGCCACATGTGCTGTTCCTTGGCGTATGCCTCGACCAGCGCGAGCTGCTCTTCGCTACGACCCGTGAGACGCAGGTAGTCGAGCGTGACGTCGTCGACGGGGAACATCGCGGCGGTCGACCCGAACTCGGGGCTCATGTTGCCGATCGTGGCACGGTTCGCGAGCGGAACCTTGCCGACACCGTCGCCGTAGAACTCGACGAACTTTCCGACCACACCGTGCTGACGCAGCATGTCGGTGATGGTGAGAACGACGTCGGTCGCCGTAACACCGGCGGGAATCTCGCCCGTCAGGCGGAAGCCGACGACCTTCGGGATGAGCATCGAAACAGGCTGGCCAAGCATGGCCGCCTCGGCCTCGATACCGCCGACGCCCCAGCCGAGCACGCCGAGGCCGTTGACCATCGTCGTGTGCGAGTCGGTGCCGACACACGTGTCGGGGTATGCCTGAACGACGCCGTTGACCTCGCGCGTGTAAGTGGTGCGGGCCAGGTGCTCGATGTTGACCTGGTGCACGATGCCGGTTCCGGGCGGGACGACCTTGAAGTCGTCGAACGCCGTCTGACCCCAGCGCAAGAACTGGTAGCGCTCGCCGTTGCGCTCGTACTCGATCTCGGTGTTGCGCTCGTACGCGTCGGCACGGCCGAACAGGTCGGCAATCACCGAGTGGTCGATCACGAGCTCGGCTGGTGCGAGCGGGTTGATCTTGGTGGGGTCGCCACCGAGATCAGCAACGGCCTCACGCATCGTCGCGAGGTCCACGATGCAGGGCACGCCGGTGAAGTCCTGCATCACCACGCGCGCCGGCGTGAACTGGATCTCGGAGCTGGTTTCGCCCTTGGCGTCCCAGTTTCCGATCGAAGCGATCTGCTCGCGGGTGACGTTCGCGCCGTCCTCCGTGCGGAGCAGGTTCTCGAGCAGCACCTTGAGGCTGTAGGGAAGCTTTTCGTATCCCTCGACCGCGTCAATGCGGTAAATCTCATAGTCGGTACTGCCGACAGTCAGGGTGCTCTTGGCACCGAAGCTATTCACCGTAGACACGGTTGTCTCCTCCTGGTCGACCGCGGCTTTGCGCCTCCCATCTTGCTCTCAGCAAGAGGTGACTGCTACCAAGGGCGCCCTAACAAGATCGCAGGTCTTGGACGCCCTCACCTTTCGGCGCAAATTATCTTGATGTCGAGATAAATTCTACACGACACCGTCGACCAGAACACGCGGTCTACAGGGATTCGCGCGTGTCGGGCTCCGCCTTCTTTGGCGGGTAGAGGGCGCGCACCGCGAGCCATGTCACCGCAACGAGCGGCGCGAAAAGCGGAATTCCCATCACAAGCTTGACGGTTCCCAGCACCTGCACGTCGGTTCCCGAGAGCCACATCGGGAACTGAACAGCCAGGCGAGCGATGAACAGTGTCGCCCACATGATCGCCAGCCAAAAGAACACCCGGCGCTTACGACGGTCCTGCCGCCAGGCCAGGCCCTCGTCCATGAGGAAGCCGACGGCGAGGCCGATGAGTGACCAGCCGGCGAAAGCCGAGATCAAAAACGCCGATCCGTACGCGACGTTCGTCAGGAATCCCGGGATGAAGTTGTCCTCCGCGCGCCCTGTGAACAGAACAAGAGCGCCGGCGACGCCGACGGCGATCAATCCCCCGAGAGCCGCGGACGGCGCCTGACGCTGCGCAAGGCGCGCGATCGTGAAGACCGCAGCCGCGGCGACCGACAGAACAACCGCAAGAACCAGCTGATCGCGCCAGACGGTGAGGCTCACCAGGAACACCAGGAGCGGAAGAACGGACTCCACGATGCCACGGACACCGCCCATTGCCTTCCACACAACCTTGCCGGTTGTCGCGTCCTCAGCGGGGTCCAGCCCCGCCCGCCGCGCCGCCTGTCCGAGCGCGGCACTCAGCGACTCAGAGGGTCTGGTTTCCTGCGGCTGCTCCCCTTCGACCTCGCCGCGCTCCTGTTCGCTCACGAACCCGGCGTCGTCGGCATCGAGAGAGGAATCAGATCACGCGGCGGCATCGGCGAGGCTCCGCGAACGACGACGATGGAACGGAACAGATCCTCGATCTGTTCCGCCTTTCCGGGATCGCTTGCTCCCGCTCCGCCGATCACTCCGCGCAGGAACCAGCGCGGGCCGTCAACGCCGACGAAGCGAGCGATGCGCGTTCCCCCCTCAGCAGCAGAGGCAGGGACCTCGGCGAGCAGCTCCGGGCCAAACGGGCCGTTACGTTCCTCGACACGGCCCCCTTGCTGCGACACCTGCGAGCGAATTTGCTCGCGCGTCTCATGCCACAATCCCTCGGACCGCGGAGCGGCGAACGGCTGCACCTGCAGCGTGGAGTCGGCGTAGTCGAGACCGACGGCCACGATGCGCTTGGTCTTCTCCTCCACCTCAAGACGCAGGTTGAGACCTTCGCGCGGAAGGATCTTCACCCCGCCGAGATCGATGTACGGGCGGACGGGATTCGCTTCCGCCTCGTCGAACGGCCCAGCAGTGGCGCGGTCGGATGGAGCCGACTTTTCCGTCTGCTGGACTGTGGCCTGCGTCTCCTGCAGATCTTCGTTGTCGTCAGTCATTTTCTTGTTCTCCGTCTCGATCAGCTGCCGCTGGATCCGAATCCGCCCTCACCGCGGACGCTGTCAGGCAGCTCCGCGGTTGGCACGAAGTTCGCACGGGCGACGGGCATGATGATCAGCTGGGCGATGCGGTCGCCCTCCGCAATGTCGTAGGGCTCGCGAGCATCCGTGTTCAGCAACGCCACCTTGATCTCGCCCCGGTAGCCGGCATCGATCGTTCCTGGCGAGTTGACGATCGTAATTCCGTGCTTCACGGCGAGACCGCTACGCGGCACAACGAAGGCCGCTATGCCCTCTGGCAGGGCGATGCGAACGCCCGTTCCCACAAGGGCTCGCTCGCCCGGATCAAGGCGAACACTTTCAGCGGCAACGAGGTCGGCACCGGCGTCACCCGGGTGCGCATAGACGGGCACCTGCGGTGCGACAATGGGGATGTCCACGGAATCGGTCACACAGCGAGGGTAGTTCACATCAACGACACCGAGAGCACAGGACGCCCTGTTCCTGTCGACGTTACGTACCGCGAGCGCCTCACACCGTCGCTCTGGATCCTCGCGGGGGCGACCATTATTGGCCCCATGTTGGCGCTGGTGTTCGTTCAGCTCGACGGAGCAATCGCGCTCGGGATCGGCGCGGCAGCGTCGATTGCGCTCGTAGCCGCGCTGGTGATCAGCGCTCCGCGCGTGTCCGTCGAAGCCGGTGAGCTCAGAGCTGGTCGCGCACACATTGCTGTCGACGACCTCGGTGAGCCGCGCGCGCTCATGGGTGACGAAGCCCGGCACGCCCGCACCGCTGGTATCGATCACCGCGGTTGGTACCTGATACGCGGAGGGATCGCCGGGGCGGTCGTTGTTCCCAACACCGATCCCGACGATCCCGTCACGTCGTGGACGATCTCGACCCGCACTCCTGACCGCCTTGCGGCCGCAATTTTGAGAGCGCAGTCGACGATCTCCTAGCTCTACACGCTCCTCAAACGGAGCAGTCCTTGCAGATGAGGTCGTTGCCATCAACGTGGTCAAGCTGCGAGCGGTGCTTCACGAGGAAGCAGCCCATGCACGTGAACTCATCCTGCTGAGGGGGAAGAACGACCACGTCGAGCTCGACGTTCGAGAGGTCGTTACCGCCGAGAATGATGTCGGGGTTGTCGGCATCCTCGTTCTCGTTCGCCGCTGCTCGAGTAGAACGCGCCGCCTTCAGGGCCTCGATGGACTCGTTTCCTTCGTCCTCGTTCTTATTGCGCGGTGCGTCGTAATCTGTTGCCATCGCCGGGCGTCACTTCTTTCGCAAGATTCTGGGTGGGTCGGGGTGCTCCGCGCGATCCGCTCAACTCTCGAGCGACTCGTGGGGTGGTGTGCGTCGTTCGCTCACGGTCGATGGATCGGAAGCAGGATCCGTGCGCGGGGCGGCGACAGTCTGCACGACGTCGCCGCGTTTGGCAAGTTATTCGAAAAAGACCGGCGCGCCTGTGACGGCGCTGAGCGTGCTAACTGATGAAACGCACGGCGCGCCCAGAGTGTTCCCGATTTCCCCCGGCGCGCGTGGCACCATGTGTCCCGGGCGCCCGTGGGGCGTTTGCCGGAGAGGAGGCGAGATGGAAAACCTGACCATCGTGGGCACCGAGGGTCTGAAACTCGTCCTCGCCACGGACAAGGGACAGCGCTTCACCCTCGATATCGATGACATGCTGCGATCCGAGATGCGCAAGGCGCGGACGGAAGCAGCGCCGGGTCCTCGCGAAACAGGACCGGGGCCGCGCGAGATACAGGCGCAGATCCGCGCCGGTCTCAGCGCCGAACACGTCGCTGAGATTCTTCAGTGCAGCATCGATCGGGTTCGCCTTTTCGAAGGTCCGGTTCTCGCCGAGCGTGAGCACATCGTCGGCCGCGCTCTCGCGATGCCCGTTCTCACGGACGTTCAGATCGACCGCGATGAAATGCCAACCTTCGGAACCGCGATTCGGGAGAAGCTCACCGATCTCGCCGCGGTGGGAGAACGATGGACGAGCTGGAAGACCGACGAGGAGTGGGTCGTCAAGCTCACCTTCACGGCAAGCGGCGTCGAGCACGATGCCAGATGGACGTTTGATCCTCGCCGGAGCGCGCTCGCCCCCGCGAATGACGATGCGGCACAGCTCTCGCGCCAGGGCAAAGTGCCTGATGGCCTCATCCCCCGTCTGCGCGCACTCGACTCCGATGGCTCAAAGGACGATTCCTCGTTCGACAAGAACGCGTTTCAGATCGACGAGCAACAACCGGAACCTCAGGAAGAGAAGCCGGTAGACACGGCCGACCTTCTCGAGGCGCTCCGGCGCCGGCGTGGGCAGCGCGAAGCACCATCGTCGCCATCCGAGAGCGATAGCGCTGTCGCCCCACGCCCGCTCGCGATAATCGGGTCATCCCCCGAGCGAGAAGAGCGAAGCGAACCGTCTGCGCCGGAGGACGGCACACCGGACGCGACGCCCGATGACCAGAACACGACGCCCGTCGAGCCCTCGCGCCGCCGTGGCCGCCCTGCAATGCCGTCGTGGGACGAGATTGTCTTCGGGGCTCGCAGCGACGACTGATCAGGCGTAGGCGCCGAGGCGAATGAGGGGAACGATCGTTTCCTCTGGCGTTGTCGAGCCGTGCTGTCCGATCATCAGCTGGGCACGCTTCTCCTCCAGACGGTCGTCGTAGAACGCCCACAGTCCACGTGCAGCAACGAGAACATCTCCGATGCGCCCGCGCACATGGTCGGCAACGTCTCCGAAGAGACCGGCGGCAATCGCTTCGTCTCGCGTGGACACCTCTGCCGTTCCCTCGGAGAGCTCACGCCACGAGTCCGCAACCTGCCGCGGGTCGATGCCGGGTTCGACGTACAGGTGAAGCATGCGCGGCTCGCCTCCGATATGCCGAACACCCCCCAACCGTGGATCGCTGTCTTGCAGAAGAACGTGCCGGGTCCGGGGAACGTCGATCATGCCGTGGTCCGATGTGACGACCGCGCCCACTCTGTTCGACAGCTTCCCGGCAGCGTGCAGCGCTCCGTCGATCGACTCGAGCGTGCTGCGCCAGCGATCCGAATCGACACCATACTTGTGCCCGGTCTGGTCGAGTTCAGGAAGGTAGCAGTAGACGAATACGCCATCACTCTGCTCAGCAAGAGCGATGGCGACACGCACGCGTTGTGCGAGATCGTCCTCCGCAACGTACTCAGCGCCGCGCATGAGCGCGCGTGTCAGCCCCGTTGATCGATACTTCGACATTCCGACGGCGTACGGCGTCAGGCCACGTCGCACCGCCTGCTCGAAGATCGTCGCCGAGCGCTGCCACGTGTCCGGGTCTAGTCCGTCTTTTTCGTAGCCGTCGAGCTGATTCACGAGCAGATCTTGCTCCGGGTCCCGCACCCGATACCCGACGAGTCCATGCTGTCCCGGCCAGGCGCCGGTAAGAATCGTCGACAGCGCCGCAGCCGTCGTCGACGGGAAAACGGTGCGCGCCACCTGTTTCTTCCCTCCGGCCTGCGACAGGAATCGGGCATGACCACGGTGGCTACGCAACTGAATCGCGCCCAGGCCATCAACCACGAACATGATCGCCGAGCGAGCGGCGGGAAACCAGGCGGACTCCCCCGTTGTCGACAGGAGCATCTCAGACGCCACTCCGGCGAGATTTCGGGCCTCGGCAGGTGCCGCCGGTAGGATATTTTGCATCCGGAACAGTCTCGCACAGCACCCGTAACGGCGCCCCAGGGCACCTCCGCGAGACGTCCGCCGCCCGTCGCATTCGCCGGGCGTCCCCCACCCCGTCAGAGAGGGCACATGGCGCGCAAGCAGGAAGCCACGGCACCGGTCGAGGAACGCATCGAGGACGTCCCGCTCGAAACTGAGATGCAGGGCTCGTACCTCGAGTATGCGTACTCCGTGATTTACTCGCGCGCGCTCCCCGACGCACGAGATGGTCTGAAGCCGGTGCAGCGCCGCATCCTCTACCAGATGGCCGAAATGGGCCTGCGGCCGGAAAAGGGCCATGTCAAAAGCGCCCGTGTCGTCGGCGAGGTGATGGGTAAGCTCCACCCCCACGGCGACAGCGCGATCTACGACGCCCTGGTCCGCCTCGCACAAGACTTCGCTCTGCGCGTCCCTCTCGTCGATGGGCATGGCAACTTCGGTTCGCTCGACGATGGGCCGGCCGCCGCCCGGTACACCGAGGCGCGCCTAGATCGCGCGGCGATGACGATGACGGAGAACCTCGACGAAGACGTCGTTGATTTCATCCCGAACTACGACGGCCAGTTCACGCAGCCGGCCGTCTTGCCGTCTGCGTATCCGAATCTCCTCGTCAACGGCGCCGCGGGCATCGCTGTCGGCATGGCAACGAACATGGCGCCCCACAATCTCATCGAGGTTGTGGCGGCGGCCACGCACCTGCTGGAAAACCCCGACGCGACAACAGAAGACCTCATGGAGTTCGTTCCAGGGCCGGACTTCCCTTCTGGCGGTGTCATCATGGGCCTCGACGGCGTGCGCGACGCGTATGAGACGGGTCGTGGCTCGGTCAAGGTGCGCGCAAAGGCGCAGATCGAGCAAATCGGGCCGCGCCGCACCGGCATCATCATCACCGAGTTGCCCTACATGGTGGGCCCGGAACGTGTGATCGAGAAGCTCAAAGACGCTGTGCAGTCGAAGAAGCTCCAGGGCATCAGCGACGTGAACGATCTAACGGATCGTAAGCACGGGCTGCGCCTGGTCATCGGCGTCAAAACGGGTTTCGACCCCGAGGCTGTTCTTGAGCGGCTCTACCGGCTGACGCCCCTCGAAGACTCGTTCGGCTTCAACAACGTCGCGCTCGTCGATGGTCAGCCGTCGACACTCGGCCTCAAGGACCTTCTCGCTGTTTATGTCAATCACCGCGTTGAGGTTGTCACCCGCCGCTCGACGTACCGTCTGAACAAACGGCGGGATCGGCTCCACCTCGTCCGCGGGCTTCTGACGGCGATCCTCGACATCGACGAGGTGATCCAGGTCATCCGCACCTCTGAGACGAGCGAGGAGGCTCGATCGCGCCTGTGCCAGGTGTTCGACCTCGATGAGACGCAGGCCGAGTACATTCTGGAACTCCGGCTGCGACGCCTCACCAAGTTCTCGCGGATCGAGCTCGAGAAAGAACAGGCCGAGCTCCTCGCCGAGATCGCGGCTCTCGAGGAGCTGCTGGGCTCGGATGTCCTCATCCGCGCCCAGGTCGCGGCGGAACTCCAGGCCGTCTCTGATGAGCTCGGAACGCCGCGGCGCACCGTGCTCATGAACGCGAAGCCGCAACCGAAGCGGTCGGCAAAGACGGGCGACGCCGATTTGCAGATTGCCGACGGACCCACCCTCGTTGCCCTGTCGACGACCGGCCGCGCCGTGCGCATCGAAACGAGCGAGGGGCAGCTGGTCGTGCCACCTGCGCGCCGGAGCAAACACGATGCCATTCTGCAGACCGTGGCGGGAACCATTCGCGGCGAGCTCGGTGCTCTCACGAGCAAGGGCCGGGTGATTCGCTTCCATCCGATTGATCTGCCCTCTGTTCCGTCATCGTCTATTTCGCTGAGCGCCGGCGTCAAGCTCCGCGACTACATCGGCCTCGTGGACAAATCAGAAGACGTCATCGGACTGCTGGCCTTCTCAAGCGACGTTCCCGTCGCCCTGGGGACATCGCAGGGCATCGTGAAGCGCATTGTCCCGTCGGCGCTTCCCGCAAACAAGACTGATCTTGAGGTCTTCGCTCTGAAAAAGGGCGACAGGGTCGTCGGTGCTGCCACCGCTCCTGACGAAACAGACCTCGTGTTCATCACATCGGATGCGCGTCTGTTGCGGTTCTCTGCAGATTCCGTGCGGCCGCAGGGCCCAACGGCTGGCGGAATGGCCGGCATCAAGTTGTCCGCGGGCGGATCGGCACTGTTCTTCGGCTCCGTTGTCGGTGACGGGAACGTCGTTGTGACGATCTCCTCGGGCGGAGAAACACTGTTGGGCACCGAACCCGGCCGGGCGAAGGTGAGCGACTTCGGAGAATTTCCCGCCAAGGGTCGCGCAACGGGTGGCGTGCGCACCCACGCGTTCCTGAAGGGCGAGGATCGCCTGCAACTCGCATACGCCGGACCGGATCCCGCCTACGCGCTCGGCGCGCAGGGATCGGTGCGCAAGCTCCCGATGACGCTATCGAAGCGCGATGGTTCCGGTCAGGTTCTCGAGGCAGAGATCACCACGATCGGACGCTCGCTCTAACTCGGACCCCGGCGCGTGGCGTCGGCGTCCGAGTTCGTACGTCGTTTAGCCGCACCGCTACCGTGCTGACAACGAGGTGTGCGGACCCAGACGCGCCGTTGTTCCGTGCTCGGCATCAGCGCCAATTGCGGTCAACAGCGGCCTGGCCGCATTCGCTTAGGCGTCGATGGCGTCCTTATCGAGGTTGGCTGCTCCCGCGACGATGAACTCGCGACGAGGAGCCACCTCCGACCCCATCAGCATCTCGAAGACATGACCTGCCGCCTCAGCGTCGGCCATGCGGACGCGGCGAAGAAGCCGCCCGTCTCGGCTCATCGTCGTGTCTGCGAGCTGGTCGGCATCCATTTCGCCCAGGCCCTTGTAGCGCTGGATGGGTTCCTGCCACTTCTTGTTCTGACGCCGAAGCTTTGCAAGCAGCTGATTGAGCTCACGGTCGCTGTACGTGTAGAGCGTCTCGTTGGGCTTAGAACCGGGGTTCTGCACGATCACGCGATGAAGCGGGGGAACCGCCGCGTACACGCGTCCGTGTTCGATCAGCGGACGCATGTACCGGTAGAACAGCGTCAGCAGCAGGGTCCGAATGTGCGCGCCATCGACATCGGCGTCGCTCAGGACAATGATCTTTCCGTAGCGAGCGGCATCGATGTCAAAGGTGCGACCGGAGCCGGCACCGACGACCTGGATCAGCGCCGCGCACTCGGCGTTGGAGAGCATGTCTCCGATCGACGCCTTCTGCGTGTTAAGGATCTTTCCTCGAATCGGGAAGAGCGCCTGATACTCGCTGTCCCGTGCCTTGCGCGCCGTGCCCAAGGCCGAGTCACCCTCAACGATGAACAGCTCCGAGTTGGAAATGTCATGGGCGCGGCAATCGACGAGCTTGGCCGGTAGCGATGACGTCTCGAGGGCGTTCTTCCGGCGCTGGGTCTCCTTGTGCTGCCGCGCAGACAAGCGAGCCTTCATCTCGCTGACGACCTTGTCGAGCAGCATCGAGACCTGGTTCTTATCGTCGCGCTTGGTCGACGTGAAGCGCTCCTTCAGCCCCTCACGGACAACCTTGGCCACGATGGCGCGAACTGCCGGGGTGCCCAGGACCTCCTTGGTCTGTCCCTCAAACTGCGGCTCCGGCACCTCGACCGTCAAAACGGCCGTCATGCCGGCGAGAACATCGTCCTTCTCCAGCTTGTCGTTTCCCACCTTCAGGCGGCGGGCGTTCTTCTCGACCTCGGCACGCAACTGCTTTGTCAGCTCCTGTTCGAAGCCCTGCTGGTGCGTTCCGCCCTTCGGCGTCGAGATGATGTTCACAAACGACCGCGTGATCGAGTCGTAGCCCGTCCCCCACCGCAATGCGATGTCGACGCGGCACTCGCGCTGGACTTCCGTGGACTGCATGGAGCCGTCCGGCTGCAGCGTGGGAACGGTCTCTGCGAACGTTCCCGTGCCCTGTAGGCGCCAGGTATCGGTGACGGGAGCATCGGTGGCGAGGAAGTTCGCGAACTCGCTAATGCCGCCATCGAACCGATAGCTCGTCTCACGAAGACCAACATCCGGGTCGTCGATTCCGCGCTCATCGCGGAGCACGATTTCCAGGCCGGGAACAAGGAAGGCTGTCTGCCGAGCGCGTGTGACGAGATCGTCGTACTGGAACGCCGCCTCTGGCGTAAAAATCTGACGGTCGGCCCAGTACCGAACCCGGGTGCCCGTCACCCCCTTGCGCGTTTTCCCGATAACGCGCAGTTCACTTCCGGAGATAAAGGGGGAAAAAACGGCGTCTGGCCGCTTTTCTCCCTGATCGGCAAAGTTGCCCGGTTCGCCGCGACGGAACGACATCGCATAGGTTTTGCCACCGCGGTCGACCTCGACATCGAGGCGCTCGCTCAGCGCATTGACAACCGATGCGCCAACGCCGTGAAGACCGCCCGATGCGGCGTAGGAGCCACCGCCGAACTTTCCTCCGGCGTGCAGCTTCGTGTAGACAACTTCGACGCCTGTGAGACCTGTGCGCGGCTCCACATCCACGGGCACACCGCGGCCATCGTCGCGTACTTCGACGCTTCCGTCGGCACGGAGAATCACCGCGATGCGCTCACCGTGGCCGGCCACCGCTTCGTCAACGGAGTTGTCAATGATCTCCCACAGGCAGTGCATGAGGCCGGGAGATCCGTTGGACCCGATGTACATCCCCGGACGTTTGCGAACGGCCTCGAGACCCTCGAGAACCTGCAGGTGATGGGCGGAGTACTCAGTTGTCACAGTATTCGATCCTATCTTCGATTGCCGTGAGCGCTTCGGAGACACTCCCTCACAGCACCGGTGGTACGCCCTGGGCGAAACAGGGCGAGATCTCGGGCCCTCCCCAGCGCTACCCGTGGTTGTATTGACCGCAAGCGAATTCCGCTGACAGGTGATCTCGACACGAGGGAGGCAGCACGATGACTGCAACGACGACGGCAGAGGCACCGGTCGAACATCGACTCTCAGCCCTGGACCGATGCGATGCGTGCGGCGCCCAGGCGTACATCGAAGCGGTCGTGGGAGGTAGTGCTCTGCTCTACTGCGCACACCACGGTCGCAAGTTCGAAGAAAAGCTACGCGCGGTTGCCGACAGCTGGCACGACGAAACAGGCAAGCTCGCCGCCGACGCGTAACGCCCCATCCGATTTCACGGCGCTCCTCCTGCTCGCAGGAGGAGCGCCGTTGTTTTTAGGGGACGTAGCGCCGCGGAACAAGCGGCGAAACGCGTAGCAGCGGTTCCTCGCCGACGGTGCCGATTGCCTCCCCCACATCGGTCGGCGTCATTTCGCCGCGTGTTCCGGGTCCGAAAACGATCACCACATCATCGACGTTCGCATCGCGCCATCCCTCGATGCGCGTCTCGAACGTTTCGACGCTGATGATTCCTCGTGGTCCGACAGGAGTGGAAACGTGTGATCGTCCCGCCAACGATGACGCCAGGCCATCCGCCGAGCCGATCGCGATTGTGACGTCGTCTGCCGATACGTGCGAGACGCGCGCAACGAGCGTCGCAATCGGAGCAATTTCGGAGATGTCCGGCCCGCCTTCGGACCGAATACCGAAACAAAAGGCGCCAATGCGGGTGAGGTCATATCGGAACTCGGGGCGATGCCACGCGGCAGCGCTGGCCGCGAGATGGCGCACCTCGGGCTCGAGCCCCACGCTCTTTGCCACATCGACAGCGCGGTCGAACTCGGCGCGGGACACGTCATCCTCCGCGTCACTCGCTTCCGCGATGTGGCTCCAGATCCCCACAACGCGCAGACATCCCGCCCGCTCCAGCGCATATGCCCGTCGGCAGAAGTTGTCCCAGTGCTCGGGCCGCACACCGTTGCGGTGAAGGCCCGTGTCGATCTTCAGGTGAACCCTCGCGACGATGCCGGTGTCGTCAGCGACAGTCGCGACCCGCTCCAGATAGTCGACGTCGCCCACCCCCAGCTCCAGTCCGCCCTCCAGAGCCTCCGCTGCTTCCGGAGCCGAGACGGTCATCCAGGCGAGAACGCGGGCGTCCTCCCCCGCTGTGCGTCGTGCCCGCAGAGAGCTGGGAAGGTCCATCCCGCCGAACCAGCGCGCGCCTGCCTCGTAGGCGGCTTGGACAATCGGCTCGACGCCCTGCGCATATGCATCGTCTTTAATCACGACGAGGACCTCCGCCGGTGCCATGCGTTCACGCACCGCAGCGACGTTTGTGCGCAGCTGCGCGAGATCGATGATCAGCTCAGCACTCATGCCACAACCTCCCTGCGGTTCATAGCGCCGATCGTCGCAACGATCTCAATCGGTGTCAGCGCACTCGCCCGAGCCCAGTCGTCCAGAAACCCCGGTACCGCCGGGCCGAAGTACGTCGCCTCATCGCCGGTCGCCACCGGGGTGTCCCCCGTATCCACCACGCAAACGTCCATCGCGATTCTGCCGACAATCGGCATTTCTCGGCCGGCCAAGCGCAACGACACCTGTCCACCAATTGCCCGGACAACTCCCTGGGCATACCCACCGGAGACAAGTGCCGCGTTCGTCTCATGGGATGCACGGAATCGATACCCGTAGGAGACACCATCCCCCGAGCGGAGGGGCTTGGTCTGCAACACCGGCGCAACGAAACTCATTACCTGTTCGCCGTGGCCGGCGAGACCGAACACGGCGTCAGGATCAACCTCGCCCGACGACACGATGTCCAGGCCACACGTCCTGGCACGATCGACGTCTTGCGAATCGACACGAGCAGAGGAAAATCCTGCCGCAATCGCCGCAGCAGCAACCGTGTCAAAACCGTGTCCGCACGCGTCACGGCGCAGATCGATCGCCCCGTTCGAGTCAAGCGCGCGAAGGTTTCGCTCGAGTGCCCCACGCGACACGCGTGTGTATGGGGCGCTCGCGCCCAGAGTCATCGAAACCATCCCCCCTACACTATGACGGGTCCCCGTGATCATGCCCAAGACCGGGCCGCGGGGCCAGACATCACCCGCCGACCCGGAGGATCCATGCCCGCCAACGGCCTCGCCATCGGACCAAAGCTGCGCTATCTCGCGGAGCGCGCGCGCCGTATCGACATCGGATCGGTTATCGACCGCGCAAAAGAAGTCCGTGATCAGCACGGACAAGCTGTTCCCGCCACGGTGTGGGACATGCTGTGGTCAGCGGCAAAGCACGATGTCGCCTTCCAGGACTACGTCGACTTCGACTTCGCGATGCTGACGAAGGCGGAGCGGGAGACCTTCATGACGCATCCCGTGTCGATGCAGCTCGCTCAGCAGTACTCACAGCCCGCCGGCCGGGCGATCTTCGAAGACAAGATCGCCTTTAACCGCCGCTTTTCCAACTACATTCAGCGCGAGTGGTTGGTGGTGAAAGAAGACAACGCCGACGAGGTGCGTTCCTTCGTCGAAAGCCAAGGAACGATCATCGCAAAGGTGCCGGTAAGCCATATGGGTCTGGGCGTGCGCCGGTACCACGCGAAGGACATCACCGACTGGAGTGCGTTTCACCGTCGTCTTCTCGACGGCGATGAGCGCCTGCTCGAGGAGATCATCGCCCAGCACGACGATCTCGCGGCGGTCTGCCCCGGAACCGTGAACACGACACGAATCGTCGGCTTCTACGACGGAACAGATGTCCATACGCTGGCGGTTTCGCAGAAGTTCGGTCGTGGCGAGGTCAGCGACCAGATGTCATACGGCGGCTTCTATACGATGCTCGACCCCGACACCGGTCACTCGCTCAGCGCCGGGTACGACTCACACGGCCACGTGCATCACACGCACCCCGACAGTGGGTTCCGCATCGCAGACTTCCAGCTCCCTCACTTCGCCGAGGCGATCGCGCTGATCGACCGTGCGGCCCGCGAGGTACCCGAGGTTCAGTACGCCGGCTGGGACGTCGTGGTGACCGCGAACGGCGCTGATCTCGTCGAGGGCAACTGGGGCGCGGGGGTCTACGAAAATAAGCCCAGCGTCTCGGGCGTGCGCACAGGGCACAAGCCGCGATACCGCGCTGCCATCGGCTTCTGACACGTCAAAACAACAGTGGGCGTCTCCGGAAGGAGACGCCCACTGTTGTGCACTATCAGTTCTTGCGAATGATGCCCATCGGCGTCGACTGGTGACCCTGACCCAGCGGATTATCGCTGAGGATCGTCACGAGCGTGCGCTCA
The DNA here is from genome assembly GCF_011046975.1 of Microbacterium amylolyticum. Lineage (NCBI taxonomy): Bacteria > Bacillati > Actinomycetota > Actinomycetes > Micrococcales > Microbacteriaceae > Microbacterium > Microbacterium amylolyticum. The sequence goes on from NZ_CP049253.1 coordinate 518,239, forward strand.
CCGGTCTTGTCGAGCGTCGAACCGAGAATGTTCCCGCCAATGTCGTTGATATCAACGACGGCAACATCACAGCCGACGAGCTTCTTCACATCGGCGGCAACCCCGTTCGGGCGCTCAGGACCCAGAACGACGGCGTTGTTATACGGCGGAATCGTGTTCGGCGTCGGGCCGTCGATCGCGCGCGCCTTGTCGCCGGCAATGCGGTAGAAATCCCCGCTACGGCCGAACACCTTCGTGACAGCAGAAACCGCCGCTGCGAAGAGGATGCGAACAGTGCCCACCTCGCGCAGCGCGAACTCCATCGTCTCGGGAATCCCGAGCCCGATTCCGTAGGCCGTTTTCGTGACGTACTTCGACAAGAACCGGGCCAGGGGCCGCGGTTCGATCTCGTCCATCATGTAGGAGCGACCCTGCATGATCGCAACGATCTTTTCCGTCACGAAGAGAACGTCGCCGTCCTGAACGGATGCCGCCGCGTACTCCGTGATGATGTCTTCCAGTTGGTCGCCAGGCATCACAACGCGCGTGCGCAGCGGAATCCGCTGGTACGACACACCATCAACAACTACCTCGAGGGACTTCCCCTCGTTCGCTTCGGCCGGCATTACTCGAGGTAATCCCGAAGCGACTGCGAACGGCTGGGGTGACGCAGTTTTGCCATGGTCTTCGACTCGATCTGGCGAATACGCTCTCGCGTCACGCCAAAGGTGTCGCCGATCTGGTCCAGCGTCTTCGGCTGACCATCACCCAAGCCGAAGCGCATGCGAATGACGCCGGCTTCCCGCTCGGACAACGAATCGAGCAGCCCTTCGAGCTGACGCTGCAGCATCGTAAAGCCCACGGCGTCCGCGGGAACGACCGCCTCGGTGTCCTCGATCAGGTCACCGAACTCGCTGTCGCCGTCCTCGCCGAGGGGCGTGTGCAGCGAAATGGGCTCACGACCGTATTTCTGGACCTCGACAACCTTCTCTGGCGTCATATCGAGCTCTTTGGCGAGCTCTTCCGGCGTCGGTTCGCGTCCAAGGTCCTGCAGCATCTGGCGCTGCACACGGGCCAGCTTGTTGATGACCTCAACCATGTGCACCGGAATGCGGATGGTGCGAGCCTGATCAGCCATCGCGCGGGTGATCGCCTGGCGAATCCACCACGTTGCGTAGGTGGAGAACTTGAAGCCCTTGGTGTAGTCGAACTTCTCGACGGCGCGAATCAGACCGAGGTTGCCCTCCTGGATCAAGTCCAGGAACTGCATACCGCGTCCCGTGTAGCGCTTCGCCAGCGAGACGACAAGACGAAGGTTCGCGCCGAGCAGATGGCTCTTGGCACGCTTTCCGTCTCGCGTGACCCACTGCAGGTCGAGCCCCATCTGAGAGGATCTCTCAACCCCCGTCATCTGCGACAGCTTCTCTTCGGCGAACAGACCGGCCTCAATACGCATAGCGAGGTCGACCTCCTCTGCCGCGTTCAGCAGAGGAACCTTACCGATCTGCTTCAGGTAGTCCTTGACAGGGTCAGCCGTCGCACCCGTGATCTGGGTGGAGTAGACGGGAACTTCTTCCTCGTCAGACTGACTGATGACAATGGCACCGGTGGGGAGCGGCTCAGCCTGCTCCTTCTTTGCCGGCTTCTTATCCTCTGCCTCATCGACCTCGGGGCCGGAGCTCTCGATAATCTCGTCGACGGCGTCCTTCTTGGTCCGCTTGGCAGCGGGCTTCTTCGCAGCGGGCTTCTTCGCAGCCGGCTTCTTCGCAGCTGGCTTGTTCGCGGCAGGTTTTTCTTCTGCCGCAGCCGTCGCCGCCTTCTTTCCGGTGCTCTTTTTTGCAGCGGATTTTTTGTCGGCCGCCGCAGCCGTGGTCTCGTCGACCTCGTCCGTCTTCGTGGCAGGAGTCACGTTTCGCCTTTCACCAGGGCCACCGCGCGCCAGCGCCCCGGGTGTGTTCGAGCACGATTAAGACCCTTGTCAAGTGCGATGGCGGTGGCCATCAAAATCGACAACGGGTCGGAGCCTTATTCTCTCACATGTCGTCGCGTGTTTTTGACATGCTTCGGCCAGCCCGTGTCCGAGACAACGATCATCCCGATCACGGTATTCCCTCAGGTCACGACTTACCAGGGCCCTGTTCATCTTCTGGCCGATTGGCCAAGTAGCGTTCCAGCTCCGCAGCCAGCTCATCGGCCGTCGGGATGTCGCCTTCTTCAAGCCCCGCTCCGAACCCCTCGTTCACAGGGCCTCCGCGCCAGTCCCCCGCCATGTACGCGTCATAGCGTTCTTCGAGCGATTCGACCATTCGCCGCAGCTCGTCGTTTCGGGTGATCTGCTCATCGACCTTCGCGAGATACTCGCGGTTTTCCTCACGAACGGAATCGAGACTGAAAACAAGTCCCGTCGCTGTCATCAGCTTGTCGAGGGCGGCAAGCGTCGCGCCGGGATAGTCCGTCTCAGCCAAATAGTGCGGGACGAGCAAGACGAAGCCAGTCACGGGGAAGCCGCCCTCAGACATCCGCAGTTCCAAAAGGTGCCCAGCGGTTCCTGGCGCCTGCGTATGCGGCTTCCAGACAGAATGCGCCTGGATGAGGTCGTTCCGTGTGCCGCTGACGGTAGTTCCGAGCTGTCGCGTGTGAGGAACCGGCATCGCGATCGCATGCAACCACGTCATTCCCTGAATATCGAACTCACCAGCCAACTGGATGACGACTTCAATGAACGACTCCCAGGCGAAGTCCGGTTCGTATCCCGATAACAGGAGGAACGGCTGTCCGAGCGCATCGTGAACGAGGGAGAGCTCAAGACGGGGCGGACGAAACTCAGAAATATGGTCCTGATCGAAAGTGATGATCGGGCGACGCGCCCGGTAGTCGAGAAGGGCATCGTTTCGGAAGATCGCCACCGGATGCGCGACGAGATCTTCTCGCGTGTATTCGACGATGCTCCCGACGGTTCCTCCGGCGTCACTAAACCCGGTCAACACAACGATCAACGGAAGGCGCGGCGGCACAACGGGCGCGTTCGACACGCGCTCGAAGATGTCGAAGGTACGGGGCATCTCTCCATGCTACGAGGCACAGACACCGACGGGGCCGACAGCACGCTTCCTTCACTACGCCCTCTCCCCCCGTACCAATACCTAGGATGGGTGCTATGCCTCTTCCCGAGATCGCAATCACACACGATTCCTTCCCCGCAGAAGAGGCCGACGCGCTCATCCTCGCGCTTCCGTCTCTCGGCGACGATGCGCTTGAGGATTTCGCCGGCCTCCGTCCCGCTCTTGACGCTGTCGGTTTCACCGGCGCAAAGGGCACTTACGCCCGCGTCTATGCCCAGGAGTTCTCTCTCCTGCCGCTCGCCGTCGTCGGGCTCGGCGATGACGCGACCGTGACAACGGTGCGCGAATCGGTCGGCGCCGGTGTGCGCCAGCTCACGGGCTTCGACGTTGTTGCCGTCTCGGTCGCCGCGCGCGTCGACGACGCATGGCGCGGCGCCGCCGAAGGAGCGGTGCTCGGCGGATACAGCTTCTCGTCTTACAAGAGCGATAGCGATGAAAAGAAGGCGAAAAAGCGACGCGCGGCGAAGGTTCTCATCCACGCGCCGTCCCTCATCAGCGATGCCGATCTGGCCGTCGCCCGCGTACAGGGCGAGGCCGTCGCACTCGTGAAAGATCTTGTCTCCACCCCTGGGGCGGACCAGTCGCCTGAGCAGCTCGCGGACTTCGCCGTGTCATCTACGGCGGATCTGCCCATCCAGACAACTGTCTGGGACGAGAATGCACTCGCCGACGGCGGCTTCGGGGGAATCCTCGGTGTCGGCCGTGGATCGGACGCTCCCCCTCGCCTCGTCCGGGTCGACTACGCCCCCGAATCGGCCGAGCACCATGTCGCCCTCGTCGGAAAGGGCATCACGTTCGACACCGGCGGCCTTTCGCTCAAGCCCGCGGCGTCGATGGTCGGAATGCAGGAAGACATGACCGGCGCCGCCGAGGTCCTTGCTGTCGTCCGTGCCGCCGCGCAACTCGAGCTTCCCGTGCGCGTAACGGCGTGGATGTGCATCGCGGAGAACATGCCCTCTGGACGCGCCACCCGACCAGGCGACGTTCTGACGCTAGCCAATGGCACAACCGTCGAGGTGACGAACACCGACGCCGAAGGCCGCTTGGTCCTCGCGGATGGTCTCGTGGCCGCGAGCCGAGAGAACCCCGACGTCATCGTGGATGTCGCCACGCTGACGGGCGCCATGATCATCGCTCTCGGAACGCGTCACACCGGCATTATGGGCGAGGACGCTGCTGTTGATGCTTTCCTGCGCGCCGCTGATCGCACCGGCGAGCTCGCGTGGGCACTGCCACTGCCGGAGCACATGGAAGACGAACTCGACTCGCGGATCGCCGATATGCAGAACGCAAACGTCGGCAACCGGGCCGCGGGCTCGCTCTACGCCGGATTGTTCCTGCGCCGTTTCGTCGGCACACGCGACGGTGAGCCTGACGGCCCGCGCATTCCCTGGGTGCACCTCGACATCGCTGGGTCCTCCATGAGCTCATCGAGCGCTTTCGGCTTCACCGACAAGGGCCCGACAGGTGCCACCACCCGTGCTCTCATCGACTTCGTCGCCGCCGGCGGCCAGGTCGTCTGACTGAGAGAGGCACGTCTTCGTGACGGATCACACGTTCGACCTCGTTGTGCTCGGAGGGGGAAGCGGCGGCTACGCCGCCGCTTTGCGCGCCTCCGAACTCGGCAGTTCCGTTGCGCTCGTCGAGCGCGACCTTCTCGGAGGCACGTGCCTGCACCGCGGGTGCGTCCCCACCAAGGCGCTTCTGCACACGGCCGAGGTTGCGGACTCCGTGCAACACGCCGCGGCCGTCGGCGTCGATGCAACGCTTTCCGGCATCGACGCGGCGGCGGCGCGCGCGTGGCGCGAAAAACTCGTCTCCGGCAAGCATCGCGGCCTGACCTCGCTCGTCGCGGCGCGTGGCATCACCGTATTTTCGGGTGAAGGCCGCGTGGAACAGACGGAAGGCGGCCCCGCCGTTCGCGTCGGAGAAGATCTCCTGCGCGGAACGGACGTTGTCGTCGCAACAGGAGCGACAAGTCGCCCCCTCCCCGATGTTCTTTTCGGCGGGCGTGTGCTCGATTCCGAGCGTGCCCTCGCGCTCGAGGAGATCCCGTCGCGCGTGACGATTATCGGCGGCGGCGTCATCGGTGTCGAGTTTGCCAGCGCCTGGCGTTCGCTGGGCGCCGAGGTCACGATCCTCGAGATGGCGGATTCTCTGATCCCCAACGAGGACGAAGCGCTGATTCGCGCTCTCACAACCGCGTACCGTCGCCGCGGCATCACCGTCGAAACGGGGGTGACCATCACGCAGGTCGCGCCGTCGGAGAGTGGGGTCGACGTCGCCGTGACACGCGCGGGAGGCGAACAGACCACGATCAGCTCAGACTGGTTACTCGTTGCCATCGGCCGCACTCCCGCCACGGACGACCTCGGACTTGACGACATCGGCGTGACGCGCTCCCGCGCGTTCATCGATGTCGACGCTCAGCTCCGCACGACGTCTCCACACGTCTGGGCTGTTGGCGATATCGTGCCAGGGCCGCAGCTCGCGCACCGTGGTTTTCGGCACGGTCTTTTCGTCGCTGAGACGATCGCGGGACGCCGTACGGCGCCCCTCGATGACACGGCCATTCCTCGCGTCACCTACTCCTCTCCCGAGATTGCCTCGGTGGGACTGACGGAGCGTCAAGCCGCAGAACGGCACGGATCCGAACGCATCGAGACGACCACATACAACCTGGCGGGAAACGCGAAGGCCGAGATCGTTTCGGCCGGCTCCGCTGTCGCGAGCGGTCTGGCCAAAGTCATCCGCGTTATCGACGGCCCGATCATCGGCGTGCATCTCGCAGGTGAGCGCGTCGGCGAGCTCATCACCGAGGGACAGCTGGCCGTTGCGTGGGAGGCGCACCCTGAGGATCTGGCCCCCCTCGTACACGCACACCCGTCTCAGAGTGAAGCGCTGGGTGAGGCCTTTCTGACGCTTGCCGGCTCTCCCTTGCACTCCCTGTGATCTCATGCCGGTTATCGACCGGCGAAATCCCCTAAGCTGAATCACGCACTCCACACGTTCTGAAGGAGACTCGATTATGAGCACTTCCGTTGTCCTCCCCGCTCTCGGCGAGAGCGTCACTGAGGGAACGGTCACCCGCTGGCTGAAGCAGGTCGGCGACACCGTCGAGGTCGATGAGCCTCTCCTCGAGGTGGCGACCGACAAGGTCGACACCGAGATCCCCTCGCCGGTTGCCGGCGTGCTCGAGTCGATCCTGGTTGAGGAAGACGAAACTGTCGAGGTTGGCGCTGAGCTCGCCACCGTCGGTGATGGTTCGTCCGCCTCCAACGAGTCTTCCGCTCCGGATGCCGAGACCGCTTCGAAAGAAGAGAGCGCATCACCTGCTCCCGCTGAAGAAGAGGCTTCTGCCCCGCAAGAAGCTCCCCGCGAGGAATCGTCCGGCTCGAATGACGCTGTCGACGTGACCCTCCCCGAACTGGGCGAATCTGTCACCGAGGGCACCGTCACCCGCTGGCTGAAGCAGGTCGGCGACACGGTCGAGGTCGACGAGCCGCTGCTCGAGATCGCCACCGACAAGGTCGACACCGAGGTACCCTCTCCCGTTGCGGGAACGGTTCTCGAACTGCTCGCAGACGAAGACGACACCGTCGAAATCGGCGCCGTTCTTGCACGAGTGGGCTCGGGCGCTCCCGCACCCGAAGCAGAGTCCGCACCCGAGGAGGAGTCCGCTCCCGCGGAAGAGCCCAAGGCACCCGCTGCTCCGGAGCCCCAGGCAGAAGCACCTGCTCCCGCAGCACCGAAAGAGCCCGCGTCCGCTGAGTCCGATGACGCTGTCGACGTGACCCTCCCCGAACTGGGCGAGTCTGTCACCGAGGGCACCGTCACCCGCTGGCTGAAGCAGGTCGGCGACACGGTCGAGGTCGACGAGCCGCTGCTCGAGATCGCCACCGACAAGGTCGACACCGAGGTACCCTCTCCCGTTGCGGGAACGGTTCTCGAACTGCTCGCAGACGAAGACGACACCGTCGAAATCGGCGCCGTTCTTGCACGAGTGGGCTCCGGCGCTCCCGCACCCGAAGCAGAGTCCGCACCCGAGGAGGAGTCCGCTCCCGCGGAAGAGCCCAAGGCGCCCGCTGCTCCGGAGCCCCAGGCAGAAGCACCTGCTCCCGCAGCACCGAAAGAGCCCGCTCCCCAGGCAGCTCCCGCGAAGCAGGCTTCGGCGCCGGCAGCTCCGGCTGGCAACGACAAGGTCTATGTGACCCCCCTCGTTCGCAAGCTCGCGGCGCAGCACGGTGTTGACCTGGAAACGGTGTCTGGTTCCGGCGTCGGCGGACGCATCCGCAAGGAAGACGTTTTGAACGCGGCGAAGTCGTCGCCTGCCTCTGCTGCTCCGGCAGCCCCGGCAGCGAAGCCCGCCGCCACGGTGGAGCCGTCGCCGCTGCGCGGAACGTCCCAGCCCTTCACGCGCCTGCGCAAGGTTCTGGCGAAGCGCGCCGTGGAGTCGATGAACTCGACCGCTCAGCTGACGACGGTCGTCGAGATCGACGTGACCAAGCTCGCCGCGTTCCGCGACTCGGTCAAGGTCGAGTTCCTCGAGAAGACGGGCAACAAGCTCTCCTTCATGCCGTTCTTCGCTCTTGCGGCTGTCGAGGGCCTCCAGCAGTTCCCGATCATCAACTCCACGGTTGACGGTGAAACGGTTGTCTATCCCGAGACCGAGAACCTGTCGATCGCGGTTGACACGGAGAAGGGTCTCTACACGCCCGTTCTTCGCGACGCCGCTTCGAAGAACCTCAACGAGATCGCGGGTGGCATCGCCGATCTGGCCCAGCGCACGCGCGATGGCCAGCTCAAGCCCGATGACCTCTCGGGTGGAACGTTCACACTGACGAACACGGGATCGCGTGGCGCGCTGTTTGACACGCCTGTTGTCTTCCTTCCCCAGTCGGCGATCCTCGGTACCGGCATCGTCTACAAGCGCCCCGGCGTTGTGAAGGCGGATGGACAGGAAACGATCGGTATCCGTTCGTACGTCTACTTCGCGCTGTCGTACGACCACCGAACAATCGATGGCGCCGACGCGGCGCGCTACCTCTCGGCCGTCAAGGCGCGCCTCGAGGCAGCAGACTTCGAGGGCAACCTCGGCATGTAACTCACCGATTCGATGGGCCCGGTTGGCATCAGCTGACCGGGCCCATCGGCGTTTACCGCCCTACTCATAGGCGTCACGGATTTTCCACCCACGCCCCTGTTTCTCGATGACGAACAGGGTGCGGGCATTGTCGGATGAGCTGACCTCAAGAACGGCCACGCCCCCATAATCGTCGATGAGGGCGATGGAACGCTCCTGTGCCGGGCGAGCAACGGCGCCGCTTCGCGGGATGGGGGTGTCATCCACGAATAGCGTCTCGCACGTTGTTGGACAGGCATCCCATGACAGCAGCAGACGCTCAGCGCCACCCAGCGCGTCCTCATCGACCGCAGCCGCCGCCCCGGTCACGGAAGATGCCGCAGGTTCGGCGACCACGTCACGGGGCGCGGCGATCTCCGGCGATGCCCGTGCTGAGGATGGCCCCGTGGGCCACAGCAGTCCGCCCGCCAGCACTGCGGCGCCCGCCACAGCCGCGACGATAAGCGGAGCGCGTTTGGCAGGCTTCTGGTCACTGGGGTTCGTCGTGGCTTGTTTCCGTGGTCGTTTTGCCGATCGCCCTGGCACCGCCCGCACAATCATGGCAACGGTTTCGGCGTAGAGATCGGCGATTCTGCCGTCGACGTGCCGCTCCAACAGATCGCGGACAAAGTGCGAGGCGGCGGGCTCCTCCTCAAGGTCGATCTGTCGGGGAGCCGTGACGTCGCGCGCCGGGGCGTGCTCAGCAAGAGGCTGTGGTGCCGCGGCCTCGAACAGGCTCCCCTCGATATCATCCAGGCGGCGCGACAGAAGCTGCGGGCGCTCGAGCGCCTCTGTGATCGTATCCGCGTGGCGAGCGAGCACCCGGTCGTCACACGCATCGATCGTCCGCGAGATGATCACCCGCGCGGACGCTCTCGCGGCTTCGCCCTGCTCGCTGAGAACAAAGATCGGTCGTCGCTCCGTTGTTAACCACCACTCACCGGTCGCGTCTGCTCCAACGCGAGCATCCTCCAGCTCGACGATGCCTCTGAGCAGTGAAACCGCAATCGTGACAACCTCACCGCGAGACCATCCTGATCTGGCGCTGTCTCGCCGTCCGCACATGGTGGTGAGCGACTCAGCCACATCGGAAACGATGACATCGTGCCCGTCCACGCGGCGCACAACGTCGAGGGGCGCCAGAACGTGCTGCGCTGTTCCCATCTGCCACCCCTGCCAGCGTCGAAGCTCGGCAGCGTCAACAAGAAGCACGGGACCCGCGCTATCGACGACGGCACGTGTGCAGGCGAACGGCGCTTCTCCCGCGCCGAGCCGTCGTACCCGATGCACGACGCTCGTTAACGGATCGCCGTGCTGAGATCGCGTCGCAGTAGTCATGCGCCGATTCTGCACGCGAATCTCGGCCCCCAGCGATCACGCTCGGCGATCTGTGGAGGGAATCTGCTGTTTCACCCTGTGAACGTGCTTCAGCGCCGTGGATCACGAGGTCACCGTGTCCCGGTAAACTGTCTGTATGGCAGCACGCACCTCCCAGCCGGAGAAACGACCAGGGTTCCTGGCGACGATCAAGAGCCTCTTCAGCTTTACGCGCGAAGAGTTCGCCTGGGTCACCTGGGTTCTCCCCCTCATTGTCCTCGGCGGCATCGGTATCGGCGTTGCGATCGCCGTGTTCACGGGCCAGCCGTGGTGGGGATACATCCTCTGGGTGTTCTTCGGAATCATGCTCGGCTTTATCTTCGGCATGCTGCTGCTGAACAGGCTCGCGACGAAGGCCATGTACCGGAAGATCGACGGAATGCCCGGTGGCGCTGGCCACGTGATCGGAAACATGCTCGGTCGCAAGTGGCGCGGCGAGGATATGCCGGTTCAGGTGAACCCGAAGACCCAGGATGCCGTGTACCGCGCGGTCGGTCGTGGCGGGGTTGTTCTCGTTGGCGAGGGCTCGCGCGGCCGCCTCGAGAAGCTCGTCAAGAAGGAAACCACCGCGGCGAAGCGGATTACGCACGGAGCCGTCCCCGTCGAGGTCTTCTACATCGGACACGGCGAAGGCGACACCCCCGTTGCCGAGCTCGCAAAAGCCATCAAGAAGCTGCCGAAGGTCATCGACAAGGCGGGCATGCAACAGCTCATCGCCCGCACCGATTCGATCAACCAGAACGCGATGTCAAGTATGCCGATCCCCAAGGGAATCGACCCGATGAAGGTTCGGGCACCAAAGCCGCGATAGAACCTCTCATGACGAAAGCGCCCCGCATCGGACGGGGCGCTTTTGTTGTGTGCGCGTGCTATCCGCGAGAAACCGTGTGCCAGAGCGCGGCAAAAGCCCGCCCCGCCTCAGACCGTGGCGCGAACTGCTGAAGCGCAGCCCGACGTTCCGCCATGCGCTCAACGACGACTGATGCGGGAACGACGATGTCGCTCATTCCCTCAATACGTGCCGGCAACTCGGTCGCCGCGTCGCGGTGGCTTCTCTTGCGACGATCAACCTGGTTCAAGAACGCTACGAGCCGGGCGTCCGTCTTCTGTGTCGCGATGAAAGCGCGAACCTGGTCGTACGAGCGCAGCGAGAGCAGCGCCGGAGCAAGCGGTGTGACAACGACGTCTGATGCGCGCACGGCGTTCTCGGCCACGAGAGACACACCTGGCGGCGTATCGAGGATGACGACGTCATAGACGTCCCGGAGAGGCTCCAAGGCGCGTCCGAGCCGCGCAGAGGATCTCTTGTGGCCGTCGAGGGCAACATCAAGATCACGGTAGGACAGGTCGGCCGGAAGCACCTCAAGGTTGCGGACGGCCGTCGGGCGCGTCGCGCGTTCGAGCGACTTTTCCCCAAGAATCACCGCTTCAGCGCCACCACGGAGCTTCTGTTTCACCCCGAGCAACCACGTTGCCGCCGCTTGTGGATCGAGATCCCACAGCAGAACGCGGTTTCCTTCCTCCGCAGCGAGCACGGCGAGGTTAACCGCTGACGTCGTTTTCCCGACGCCGCCCTTGGTGCTGTAGGCAGTGATGATGTGTGGGGGCACGAGATCCATCCTGTCGAAAACGGCGAACGCCCCGAGGAGATTCCTCGGGGCGTTCGCGCGGTGAACCGATCGTCGATTCGCTACGGCTGATTACACGCCGTAGTACAGCTCGAACTCGAACGGGTGAGGGCGCTGAGCCATCGGAATGATCTCGTTCTCGTACTTGTAGTCGATCCAGGTCTCGATGAGCTCTTCCGTGAACACGCCGCCCTCAAGGAGGAATGCGTGGTCCTTACGGAGCTCCTCGAGGGACTCGGCGAGGCCGCCGGGAACCTGAGGAATGCCCTTGGCCTCCTCAGGGGGAAGCTCGTAGAGGTCCTTGTCGACGGGCGCGTGAGGCTCGATGCGGTTCTTGATACCGTCAAGACCAGCCATGAGCTGCGCAGCGAACGCGAGGTAGGGGTTACCCGAGGAGTCGGGCGCCCGGAACTCGATGCGCTTCGCCTTCGGGTTGGAGCCCGTGATCGGGATACGGATAGCTGCCGAGCGGTTACCCGCCGAGTAGACCAGGTTCACGGGCGCCTCGAAGCCCTTGACCAGACGGTGGTAGCTGTTCAGCGTGGGGTTGGTGAATGCCAGGACCGCGGGAGCGTGCTTGAGCAGGCCACCGATGTACCAGCGCGCAACGTCGCTGAGCTGGCCGTAGCCCTGCTCGTCGAAGAACAGCGGCTTGCCATCGAGCCACAGGGACTGGTGCGTGTGCATACCCGAGCCGTTGTCGCCGAAGAGCGGCTTGGGCATGAACGTGGCCGTCTTGCCCCACTCTTCTGCCGTGTTCTTCACGATGTACTTGAACTTGAGCATGTCGTCCGCCGCGTGGACCATCGTGTCGAAGCGGTAGTTGATCTCGGCCTGACCGGCCGACCCGACCTCGTGGTGCGAGCGCTCGACCTCAAGGCCGACCTCGGTCAGCTTGAGCACGATGTCATCGCGGATGTCAGCCTGCTTGTCGACAGGCGACACAGGGAAGTAGCCACCCTTGAAGGGCGTCTTGTTACCGAGGTTGCCGCCCTCTTCCTTGCGGCCGGTGTTCCATGCAGCCTCTTCGGAGTCGACCGAGTAGAAGCTCTTGCCCTCAGAAATCGAGTAACGCACATCGTCGAAGATGAAGAACTCGGCCTCGGGAGCGAAGAACGCGGTGTCGGCGATGCCGGTGGAAGCGAGGTACTTCTCGGCCTTCTTCGCAACCTGACGCGGGTCCTTCGAGTAGATCTCGCCGTTGCGGGGGTTGTAGATGTCGAACACCATCACGAGTGTCTTGTTCTCGCGGAAGGGGTCGAGGTATGCGGTCGACACGTCGGGGATGAGCTGCATGTCCGACTCGTCGATGCTCGCGAAGCCGCGAATCGAGGAGCCATCGAACATCTGACCGACGGTGAAGAACTCCTCGTCAACGGTCGATGCCGGAATGTTGAAGTGCTGCTGCACACCAGGGAGATCGGTGAAACGGATGTCAAGGAACTTGACGTCCTCGTCCTTGATGAACTTCAGGACCTCGGAAGAGTCTTTGAACATGGAGGCTCCAGATTGGTGGGACTTCGGGCGGCCATCCTGTTGAGGGATGACCCGTGAAAGGTATCCGAGACGCATTGCTCAGCGGTGTCCCGAATGTTTCCTGCATGTTACGTGGATGATCGCCGTAAGCGCGAATCCACTCACACGCGCCACGTGCACCCTGCGGCCTGCTCAGCCTCGGTCGAGAAACCGCCCGTAGGCTGTGTCGGGTGAGTTCGCACGAGCGTGAATACGACTATCCCGGCAAGTCGATTGGGCTCCCCCGCAGTGGGTCCGGGAGCATCGCCCCCCTCTCGCGGCGCGTTGGCGCATTCGTCACCGACTGGGTAGCTGTCGTTCTGCTGTCTGTTGCGTTCTTCGACTACAGCTGGTGGTCGACGCTGATGATCTTCGTCATCATCCAGGCGCTCTTTCTCCCGACGGCGAATGGCAGCCCCGGCCACCGCATCTGGCGGCTGCGCGTTGTCCGTCGCGACGGCAGCTGGGTCGGTCCGTGGCGTCCGTTTCTTCGGTCGATCCTGATCGTTCTCGTCATCCCCGCGGTCGTGTGGGACGAGAATCAGCGCGGCTTGCACGACCTTCTGTCCGACACCATGGTGGTACGCGCATAAGGCACGCGCGGTGCCACTAGAGGTCGTAGAAGGTGTCCTCGTAAACGCGGCGGGCCTTTCTCGCCGTCCGGAGCCATTCTTCTTCCACCTCGGCCGCAGATCCCGGTGGGTACTCCAGGATTCGGGCGATGCCGTCGAGCTGCGTGTTGTCTGTCGGAAGGACGTCGCTCGTTCGGCCGGTCAGAAGCGTGTTCGCCGACCGTAGCCGCGTCGCAAGGCGCCACGAGGCACCGAGAGTGCGCGCCTGCTCTGCCGTGAGGAGATCCGCCTCGTAGACGGCCTCGAGCGCCTTCAGCGTTCGCGGCGTGCGCAACTCATCGTTTGCGCCCGCGTGAACATGTTGAATGAGCTGAACGAGCCACTCAACGTCGCTCAGGCCACCCGGTCCGAGCTTCAGGTGCCGCGCGGGATCTACTCCCCCGGGCATGCGCTCGGATTCAACACGCGCTTTGATGCGCTTGATCTCCCGAACATCCGACGTCTTTGCATCGGCGGGATAGCGCACCTCGTCGGCCAGGGTCATGAAGTCATCCAGAAGAGAAGAGGCTCCAGCGACCGGGCGTGCCCGCAACAGAGCCTGAGCCTCCCAGGAGACCGACCACCGCGAATAGTAGGCCCGATATGCGTCCAGCGAGCGCACGATCGGCCCCTTCCGCCCTTCGGGACGCAACTCGGCATCAAGCTCGATGGGGACCCGGCCGTCTTCCACTGCCTCACGAAGTCGCGCAACAATCGCGCGGGCATACGCCTCGGCACGCTCGCGTTCGACATCGCCGGCGCGGAAGACGTACAGCACATCGGTGTCCGAACCGAATCCCACTTCTGCACCGCCGTAGCGCCCCATGCCAATGATCGCGAACTCCAGTGAACGGTCCTCGGCGGGGATCACCTCCCGCTGCACGGCGTGAAGCGCGGCCTGAAGAGTGACATCGGTGATCGTCGTGATCGCCGTTGTCACGTCGCGAATGGACAACACGCCAACGATCGATCCCATCGCGGTGCGCAGGAGCTCGCGACGCCGGATCCCCCTCACCGCGGTCATCGCGTCCTTGAGCGTCGGCCGGCGCTTCTGAATTGCTCGCGCCTCCTGGTCGAGCACCTCATACGTTCGGGGGCGCAACTGCTCATCGCTGTCAAGCCACGCAACCGACTCGGGGATCCACTCCATGAGTTCACCGACGTAACGCGACCCGCTGAGCAGCGTTGTCAGCGACTGAGCGGCACCAGCGGAATCGCGAAGCATCCGCAAGAACCAGGGGCTGTTGCCGAGGCGCTCGCTGATCCGGCGATAGGCAACAAGGCCGTAGTCGGGATCGACGCCCTCGGCGAACCACCGGAGCATCACGGGCATCAGCGTGCGCTGCACGGTGGCCTTGCGGCTGACACCGCGTGTGAGCGCACCGATGTGACGAAGAGCGCTCTTCGCGTCGCGGAAGCCGATCGCCGCGAGGCGTGCGTGTGCCTCTTCGCCCGTGAGGTGCCCGGCGTCGTCGGACATCGTCGCCACGGCCGTGAGTAGTGGTCGGTAGAACAGCCGCACGTGGATGTCCCGCACTTCAGCCTTGACGCGACGCCATGTTTTGACGACGTCGTCCGCTGTCCCTCCCGCTGCCCGAGGATCCGGGTCAAACATTCCCGTGGCGCGAGCGAGGATTCGGAGTTGCTCGTCGTCATCGGGCATGAGGTGCGTTCTGCGCAACTGCTGCAACTGCAACCGGTGCTCGAGCAGGCGAAGAATGCGGTAGTCGGTGGCGAAGGACGCCGCATCGGCACGGCCGATGTACCCGCGGTCCATGAGCAGATCGAGCGCGTCGAGGGTTCCGCGCGTGCGCACAGAATCGTCCGTCTGCCCGTGTACAAGCTGAAGGAGCTGCACCGTGAACTCAACGTCTCGAAGCCCACCGGCACCGAGCTTAAGCTGACGCTCGGCCTCGCTATCCGCGATGTGATCACTCACGCGTTCGCGCATCGCTTGAACGCTCGGGACGAATCCTTCGCGCGAAGCGCTCTGCCACACCATCGGCCGCGTCGCATCCACATACGCCTGCGCGAGATCGTGATCGCCCGCCAGGGCGCGCGCTTTCAGGAGCGCCTGAAACTCCCACGAGTGAGCCCAGCGCTGGTAGTACGCGATGTGCGACTCGAGCGTCCGAACGAGCGCTCCCTGCCTTCCCTCCGGACGTAGGTTCGCGTCGACTTCCCACAGAGGAGGTTCCGTTTCGAAGCTGCTGATGCCGCGCATCGTCTGCTTCGCCAGATCCGTCGAAATGTCGATGATCTGCTGCTCTGAAAGCTCGGCGCCCTCTGCGCTGCCGCCAACAAAAATCACGTCAACGTCAGAAACGTAGTTGAGCTCCTGTGCCCCGGCCTTTCCCATTCCGACGATGCCGAGCTTCACGGCACGCACGTCCTCAACGGGATAGCGCGTCGATCCCAATGTTTCCGTGGAAATGGCAGTTCGCGCGACGGCCAGCGAAGCATCAAGAGCGGCGCCCGACGCGTCGGAAAGAGCAGAGGCAACCGCCCGCATGGCCTCAACAGGATCGGGCGCGGACAGGTCATATGCCGCAATACGCATCAGCACACGCCGGTAAGACACGCGGAGAGCGTTCCACGCATCCTCACCGGCGCTCGCCGCGAATCCCTCTCGTTCGCCAACCGACTCGCGGAGCTCGCGACGCATGTCCTCCGCATTCGGCAGATGTGCGCCAGCTGTCAACAAATCCCGTGCATGCGCGGGATGGCGGAGCAGGAACTGTCCGAACCCTTGCGAGGCGCCGAGCACGCGCCACGCCGTGACAGATCCATCATCGTCCGTCAGCACATCACGAATCGGAGACGCATCCCGCCTGGCTACCGAGACGAGGGCGTTGACCGCCCCGTCGGGGTCGGCCGCAACGCGCGCGTCTTCCATGAGGCGCTCCCGCGCCACGCCCGAGAGCTCCGCGAGCTCGTCAATGGCGTTCGCGGATGCGCTCAGCTCCGCGAAGCCCGCCTTGGCGAGCGTGGAGCGGATGGATCGACGTTCTGGCAGAGTCACCGGCTCAAATGATGTCGAGCGTCGTCTTGAGCTCGTACGACGTCACCTGCGCACGGTACTGCTCGAACTCACGACGCTTGTTGGCGAGAACATAGCTGAAGACCTGCTCGCCCAGCGTTTCGGCGACCAGTTCGGATTCCTCCATGCGCCCGATGGCCTGGTCAAGGCTGGACGGCAACGGGCGGTATCCGAGTGCCCGCCGCTCTGACTCGCTCAGCAGCCAGATGTTGTCCTCTGCCTCCGGCGGCAGCTCATATTCGTTCTCGATGCCCTTGAGGCCGGCGGAGAGCATCAGCGCATACGCCAGATACGGGTTGGCTGCGGAGTCGACGCCACGGTGCTCGATCCGCGCGGACTGGCCCTTGCCGGGCTTGTACATGGGAACGCGCACGAGAGCCGAACGGTTGTTGTGCCCCCAGGCAACGTAGCTGGGAGCTTCGTCGCCACCCCAGACGCGCTTGTAGGAGTTCACGAACTGGTTCAGCACGAGAGAAATCTCGTCGCTGTGCTTGAGCAGACCGGCGATGAAATGACGCCCCGTCTGCGACAGCTGATGCGTTGCCGATTCTTCGTACATCGCGTTGGTGTCGCCCTCAAAAAGCGACATGTGCGTGTGCATTCCGCTTCCCGGAGCTCCGGCGAGCGGCTTTGGCATGAACGTGGCGTAGACGCCCTGTTCGATGGCAACTTCCTTCACCACCGTACGGAAGGTCATGATGTTGTCCGCCATGGTCAGACCATCCGCGTATCGCAAGTCAATTTCGTTCTGTCCCGGGCCGCCCTCGTGGTGGCTGTACTCGACAGAGATGCCCAGGTCTTCCAGCATGCGCACGGCGCGGCGGCGGAAATCGTGGGCCGTTCCCCCGGGAACGTTGTCGAAATATCCGGCCTGATCGACCGGAACTGGAGGCTCACCCGGCGCACCCTTCTTGAAGAGATAGAACTCCATCTCAGGGTGTGTGTAGAAGGTGAAACCCGCATCGGCAGCGCGCGAGAGCGTGCGCTTGAGGACATTTCGCGGGTCTGACACGGCCGGCAAACCATCGGGCGTCGTGAGGTCGCAGAACATACGAGCCGTCGGATCGACGTCGCCTCGCCATGGGAGGAGCTGGAACGTTGTGGGGTCGGGGTGTGCCAGCAGATCGCTCTCGTGCACGCGCGTGAGGCCCTCGATCGCCGAGCCGTCGAATCCGATTCCCTCGGAGAACGCGCCCTCCACCTCGGCGGGAGCGATCGCAACCGATTTCAACGTGCCGATAACATCCGTGAACCATAGGCGGACGAACTTCACGCCGCGTTCCTCGATCGTCCGGAGCACGAAATCCTGCTGCTTGTCCATACGATCACCCTAGGGCATCACGGGGACGGGATCGTGGCGTTTAGGACCCTCCCTCACGCCATTCTTTTTCAGCTTCTTCGTCCTCCCGCCACGCGTCGGCGCGCTCGCGGAGGATGTCGGGAGCACGCGCGGCCTCATCCCGCGTGGAAAATGGGCCTGCAAGCTCAAGAGAGCCGGACTGTTTGCCCTCTTCGACCTCACCGGTTCGCATGTTGTACCAGAACTCCGTCGCCATCCTTCTACGTTAGGTCGACGTATGGTGCGACACGCCAGAGGAGGCTTTCGGCGCCATTCTCCGGCCGCGGATACCGCACGCGATCAGGCCGGCGAGCGGCAGGAGAATCAGCGCCACACGAATCCCCTGGCCGGCAACGACCGCGGGCGTGAGCCCCTCCCTGAGCTCAACGTCGGCGATGATCAGGCCTGGTTCGTTCTCGGGGATTTCCGCAGTTGTCGTGCCGTCGGACGAGATCACCTGGCTGGTTCCCACTGTGGAGATGTTCACGACGCTGCGACCCGTTTCGATCGCGCGCATGCGGGCGAAGGCGAGCTGCTGCTGGTTCTCATCCGTACCGCGGAAGTCGGCGTTGTTCGTCTGGAACATATACACCTGTGCACCGCCATGCGCACCCTCCCAGACAAGATCGTCGAAGAGGACATCGAAGCAAATCGCGAGGCCGATAGGAACGGGCCCGGATGCCGTGGGAACGGTAATCACGGGTTCGTCGCGTCCCGGCTCGTATTCGCGCTGAATCATTTCGATCAGAGACGGAACGACACGAGCGTAGAGCTCGCGTTGCGGAACATACTCACCGAACGGCACCGGGTACCGTTTTGCGTGCTGCTCCCCCGGGCCGTCCTGCGTCCACAGCATCGACGTATTGAAGATCAACTCGCCATTCGCCATCGCCGCGTTCAACAGAATCGGTGCGCCGAGCTGCCGCACGGCACCATCGAGTTCGCGCATTGCATCACGGTTGCGCAGCGGATCGGCGTCCACTCCACCCTCCGGCCAGAGAACCACGTCGACGCTGTCGTCTGCGATGGGCGCCGATGCGCGCAGTTGGGCGTTCAGAACATCCAGGTACTCGCGCTGATCAAGGTACGCAGCAGGCCCGTCACCCTGCACCGCTCCCACGCGAATCGAGCCTGCATCCGCGGTAGGGAACTGCGGAACGACCGCGAGCAGCACGAGGAGTCCGGCGGGCCAGCAGGGCGCGAGCCAACTTCGGCGCGCCGTTGGCTGGCGCGCCGTGACGCGAACTGCCTCGATGGTGCTTGTCACGACGAGCACCATCACAAAAGTGAGACCCGCGACGCCTGTCCACGACGCAACCGGAGCGAGCGGGCCCTCTGCCTGGCTCATCCCCAGGCGTCCCCACGGAAAGCCTCCGTAGGGCCACGACCCCATGATCAGCTCACGCGTGGTCCAGACGCCAGCGGAAAGGAGCGCCGTCACGACAATCCGAGCTGGCCCGTCGGCGATTGCTCGTGGCACCCACCGGTACACCAGCATGATGAGAATTGCGCCAAGGCCCGTAAACACCGTCTCAACGGAGGCGAGTGCCACCCACGGAATCCATCGCAGCGGATGGTCGCCGAGAAAGCTCGCGGCCCAATCGACGTGAGGGAAGTAGAAGCAGGTGCCGAAGGCAACGCCCGTGAAGAACGCACCGACCGAGCTCCGGCCGATCAGGGAAACGAGCCCCAATGCGACCGCAACAAAAGCGAGCGGCCATATTCCCAGCGAGGGGAACGAGGCGTCGAGGGCGAGGCCGCCGGCAGCTGCAGCCACGAGGGCCGCCCAGAGCGGGAGAACGGGCCGAACGGAGGAATTCTGGTGCACCCGAACGAGCCTATTCGACAGACCTAAGCCTGCTCGGCCCCGTGATCTTCTTCGAGATCTTCTAGCAGCCCTGGCGGCGGGGTCAGAATGACACGTCCGGCTGCGAGGTCTACCTCGGGGACGATCGCCTGGACAAACGGCACCATGAGCTCGCGATTATCGTCACCGATGATGAGCAGATCCTGCGCTGGCAGGTGCTCGACGCGGATGATGCGCCCAACGCTCGTACCATCGCGAACGGCGTCAAGTCCGATCAGTTGATGGTCGTACCAGGCTTCTGGCTCGTCGGACGGCTGGTCTTCCTGGTGGTCGACCCAGAGGATCGCGCGCACGAGGCTCTCGGCCTCCGTGCGGTCTTCGACTCCCGAGAAGAAGATGATGGGGCTCTGATTCATCCAGCGGAACTCGCTGACGACGACGGTCTTGCGGTGCCACTTCGAGTGTTCAGGAACCTGAAGGGTGAACGTCGCGCCCGGCGTGAACCGGCCGTCGGGATCATCCGTGTAAAGCTCGAGCTTCAACGCGCCCTTCAGTCCGTGCGCTTTGAGCACACGGGCGACGCGGAGCTGGTTCTTGGGGACCTTGGCGGTGGTCATCAGTCGTCGGCGACGTCAACGCGCACGCGACGGTCGGACGCGAGGGCAGAAACGACGGTTCGCAGCGCTTTGGCTGTGCGGCCGCCGCGCCCGATCACGCGTCCCCTGTCGGCCTCGGAGACGTGGACTTCTAGCACGTCACCTCGAGGCGATGAGGTCTCGTCGATACGGACGGCGTCGGGTTCGTCGACGATGCCCTTGACGATGTGTTCGAGCGCAGCAGCCAGCACGATGCGAATTACTCCGCGGACTCGGTGGCGTCAGCCGCGGGAGCCTCGGCAGCAGCCGTTGCGGGCTCCTCTGCCTTCTTCGCCTGGGGCTTAACAACCGACTTCTTGGAGGAGTCGGCCGAGTAGGCCTCCTTCTCACCAGCAACCTTGAGCGTGCTCTTGGCGTCCTTGTCGCCCTTGAACTTGCCCCAGTCACCCGTGATCTTGAGGATGGCAGCAACCTGCTCTGTCGGCTGTGCGCCAACGGAGAGCCAGTACTGCGCACGCTCGGAGTCGACCTCGATGAACGAGGGGTTCTCGATGGGGTGGTACTTACCGATCTCCTCGATCACACGACCATCGCGCTTGGTGCGCGAGTCGGCGACGACGATGCGGTAGTACGGCGCACGGATCTTGCCGAGTCGCTTCAGACGGATCTTGACAGCCACGATTCTCCTGTGGTTTGAAAGTGGTGAACAAACTGATCGCCCTGCGCGTGGGGTCATGCACGCTGGCGGAAGCTCACAAAGGGTTGGTCGCTGCGCCAGATAGAGGGTCGAGCGCGCGTTCCAACTCTTCATTCTGCCAGATCGCCCGGCGGAGCGCGAACCATGCGGCTCCGCGTTTCCTGGTGATCTGCGAGAAACCCGCATTCAGTTTGCAAATCAGCGTGTATTAGGTAAGCCTTGCCTCTGCTCCACAGTTGGGGGAGCTCACCGTCACTTTGAGGAGAGGCGCACGTGCGCACATCACGCTGGATCGCCGCATCTGCTGTCGCGGCCCTGTCAATCGGCGTCGCCGCCTGCGGAACAAATAGTGTTCCCGAGGAGAACGCTGGCGACGCAACGCCGGCTGCGGCAGGCACAACGGTTGTTGAACACGCCTACGGTTCCACACCGATCAACGGTCAGCCTGAGCGGGTCGCCGCGATCGGCTGGGGCAATGCCGAGGTCGCCCTTGCGCTCGGAATCGTTCCGGTCGGAATGGCCGAACAGTCGTACGGCGACGAAGACGGGGACGGCGTCCTCGGCTGGTCAGCGAGCGCCATCACGGAACTCGGCGGAGAAACGCCGGTCCTGTTCGATCAGACCGACGGTGTCGATTACGAGGCAATCGCCGCCACGGCACCCGAGGTCATCCTCGCCGCCTCGTCGGGAATCACCCAGGAAGAGTACGACGAGCTCAGCCGTATCGCACCGACGATCGCCTTCCCCGGACTGCCCTGGGGAACCACCTGGCGCGACACGATTCTCACCAACGCTGCCGGGCTCGGACGCAAGGCTGAAGGCGAGGCGCTCGTCGACAGCTTCGAGGAGTCCCTTGCCGCCGTGAGAGAGTCCCACCCGGAGTTCGCCGGGACAACCGCCGCATGGCTCTACTTCACGCCCAGCGATCTCGGCCAGGTCGGCGTTTACACGGCAAACGACTCGCGCGCCGCATACCTCGAAGACCTCGGCCTCGAACACGCCCCGAGCGTGCTGGATCTCTCGGAAGGATCCACCTCCTTCTACGAAACGATCAGCGCCGAAAACGCCGACATGCTCGCGGACGCCGATGTGATTATCGGCTATGGCAATGACGAGCTCCTCACCGCTTTGCAGGCGGATCCCCTTCTCGGCGCCATCCCCGCAATCGAGCGTGGTTCGGTTGTTCTCATCGAAGACGGCAGCCCCCTTTCGGCTGCTGTTTCGCCCCCGTCTGCGCTCACGCTCGACGCGTTCCTGGACGAGTACGTCGGGTTGATCTCAGACGCCGTCCCATCGGGCGAGTGACACAACGCACAGGAGCGCCGGGCCGGGCAGGGAACACTTCCCGCGCCCGGCGCGACGCTCCGATCGTGGCGGCGTTCGCCGTTGTGATTGCCGCTGCGCTTTCTGTCTCGTTCGGGGCGCGGGACGTCGAGATCAGCGACATCTGGGTTGCTCTGTCATCCAGCGATACGTCCGATTTCTCGGTCGTCGCCGTTCGTGAACGCCTGCCGCGAACCGTTCTCGCCCTTGTGGCCGGCGCCGCGCTCGGAATAGCGGGCGCGCTGATGCAAGCAATCACCCGAAATCCCCTTGCCGACCCCGGAATTCTCGGCATCAACACCGGCGCAGCGCTCTTCGTCGTCAGCGGAATCGCCTTCTTCGGTATACAGACGCTGAATCAGTACATCTGGCTGGCGCTCGCAGGGGCGGCGCTGACAGCGCTGCTCGTCTACGCCATCGGCTCATCGGGTCGAGGAGGCGCCACGCCACTCAAACTCGCGCTTGCCGGCGCCGCCACAACGGCCGCCCTGTCGTCACTCGTGAGCGCCGTCCTCCTCCCCCGCACCGAGGTCATGAATGTCTTCCGCTTTTGGCAGGTAGGCAGCGTCTCCGGCGCCGAGTGGCCAGCGCTTGCGCAGATCGCCCCGCTGCTCGCCGGAGCCGCTCTGCTCGGATTCGCCCTCTGTGGGCCGATCAATGCCCTTGCGCTGGGCGACGATGTCGCAGCGGGGCTGGGGGTGAACGTGGCGGCCGTTCGTGCCCTCGCGGCCGTCGCGGGCGTTGTTCTGTGCGGAACCGTCACAGCCGTCGCCGGCCCGATTGCGTTCGTCGGCCTCATGGTTCCGCACGCCGTACGGCCCCTGACCGGCCCGGACATGCGCTGGCTCCTCCCTACCTCAGCGCTGGCAGGCGCCGTTCTACTCACGGTCGCGGATGTCATCGGGCGCATCCTCGGACGTCCGGGCGAACTCGAAGCCGGCATCGTGACCGTTGCCCTCGGCGCTCCCGTTCTGATCATGATCGCGCGACGGGCAAAGGTGCGTGAACTGTGAGCGCTGTGCAGGGACTTTCCGTCGCCACGCGCGCGATCCGAGAAACCCGCTCGCGCACCGCGCGCCACCGCCGCCGCACGATCGGCGCACTCACGGTGATCACGGTGGCGCTCTTCTTCGCGGCTCTGTCGATCGGTGACACCGTCTACGGAGCAGACGTCGTTCTCGCCGTGTTGCGGGGTGATGACGTCCCCGGTGCCTCCTACGCGATTGGGGAGCGGCGCCTTCCGCGGGCGCTCATTGCTGTTCTCGCGGGTGCCTCCTTCGGCATTGCCGGAACGACATTCCAGACGATGCTCCGCAATCCGCTCGCCAGCCCCGATGTGATCGGCATCACCTCCGGGGCGGGCGCGGCCGCCGTGGCCTGCATCGTGGTCTTCGGGTTCTCTGGCACGGTCGCGATGACGACGGCGTTGATCGCCGGCCTCATCACGGCACTGGCCATCACCCTTCTCGCCCGCGGCGGCCCCGCGACCGGCGCCCGGCTCATCCTGATCGGCATCGGCGTTGGCGCGCTCCTCGACGCCGTTGTCCAGTATCTGCTGCTCCGCGCCGACCAGTGGAACGTCCCTGCCGCCTTGCGCTGGCTGAGCGGATCGTTGAATCAGAGCTCCTGGAGTGCGCTCTGGCCGCTCCTCATCGCCGTCGCCGCTCTTCTTCCTCTGGCGCTCGTGCTCGGACGCTCGCTGCGCCCCCTCGAACTCGGTGACGACACGGCTTCCGCACTCGGGATTCGTCTTCAGCCCACACGTCTCGCCCTCATTCTGTGCGCCGTTGGGCTCGTATCCTTCGCGACCGCAACAACCGGTCCGATTGCTTTTGTTGCCTTCCTCTCGGGACCGATTGCTCGTGGGCTCACCGGCCGAGCCGGATCGCCGATGATCCCCGCCGCGCTTGTCGGAGCGTGCCTTGTGCTTGCTGCTGACCTCGTTGGGCAACACGCGCTTCCGGTGACATATCCCGTCGGTGTCGTCACGGGCGTCGTCGGTGCGCCCTACCTCCTCATCCTGCTCACCCGCATGAACCGGACACGCTCATGACAACAGACCACGCCCTCATCACAACGAATCTCAGCTCCGGCTACGACGGTCGGACCGTCACCACGGGAATCGACCTGGCCGTTCCTCCCGCTAAGATCAGCGTGATCGTCGGAGCCAACGCGTGCGGAAAGTCAACGCTGCTGAAAACGATGGCGCGCCTCCTTCCCCCATTGCAGGGTTCGGTTTTCCTCGACGGGAAGGCCATTCAGAAGACGCCGAGCCGTGAGCTGGCACGCACGCTGGGCCTGCTTCCACAAACCCCCCTCGCGCCCGAGGGCATCACGGTAGCCGATCTGGTCAGCAGGGGCAGACACCCGCACCAAAAGCTGTTCCGCTCGTGGACGGCGCATGACGAACGCGCGGTCGCCGAGGCATTGACCCAGACGGGCACCGCCGAGCTCGCCGGGCGAGCAGTCGATGAGCTCTCGGGAGGACAACGACAGCGCGTGTGGATCGCGATGGCGCTCGCCCAAGAAACTGATGTGCTCCTCCTGGACGAGCCGACGACGTATCTGGACCTCGCGCACCAGGTGGAGGTGCTCGATCTCCTAACAGACCTCAATCGGTCACGCGGAACCACGATCGTCATGGTGCTCCACGACATCAACCTCGCTGCACGCTACGCCGACCATCTCTTCGCACTGCGCGATGGGCATCTCGTCGCCGACGGTTCACCGAACGATGTCCTTTCCGAGAAGCTCATCTTCGATGTTTTCGGCTTGCAGTCAACCGTGATGTCGGATCCGGTGTCGCTGACACCACTGGTCCTCCCCCGCGGACGGCACCACGTGCTCTCCGCGGATCTGACACCCCAAAGCGAAGGAGTCTCTCCGTGACCGATCCTCTCCCCATGCGGTTCTTCCGCGTCACTGTGACGCGAGTGAACGACATCACCCCGAGCTTTCGGCGTGTGACATTCACGGGCGATGACATCGACGAATACGGCGACCCCGGCTTCGATCAGCGCGTCAAGATCGTGTTTCCCACGCCGACCGCACCTCTCGAGGCGATGCCGATGGGCACCGACTGGTACACGGAGTACCGCAATATGGAAGCATCCCTCCGCCCTGTCTTTCGCACCTACACCACCCGCGCCGTGAGAAAGGGTGAGGTGGACATCGACATGGTGCGCCACGCCGTTGATGGTCCGGCCTCGGAATGGATCGATACGGTCGAGCCCGGCGACGAGGTGTTAATCCTCGGTCCGACCGTCCACAGCAACGGCAACATGGGTGTGGATTTTGTCCCACCGGCGCACATCGATGATCTGCTGCTTGTGGGTGATGAAACGGCAGCTCCGGCGATCGCCGTGATTCTCGAGCAGCTCCCTCGCGATGCGCGCGGCGTCGTGGTCCTTGAGGTACCGGACGACAGGGACTGCGCGTATCTGCCCGCGCATCCCGGATTTCAGATCCACGCGATGGGCCGGGGATCGACCCCACGCCACGCACAGCTGACCGCCGCCGTTGAGCGACACGCGGCTGCTCTCTGCCCCGATGGTCGAGGGTCAGATGTCGAGGAGATTGATATCGACCGCGACATTCTGTGGGAAGTGCCCCGAACCGCGAAGGGTGGAGCCGCCCTCAAGAGCGCTCCGCTGTACGCCTGGGTGGCTGGAGAGGCCTCGGCGGTGAAGCTCATCCGGCGCCACCTCGTGCGCGAGATCGGGATCGACCGCCGCGCCGTTGCCTTCATGGGCTATTGGCGCGAGGGACGAGCCGAAGGCCAGTAACGCACAGCGAGCGGTTCCGGCCCCCAAAAGGTGGATCCGGAACCGCTCGCGTCATCGCTCGTTAGCGGGCGCCTGCCATGTCCTCTGAGTCGACGTCAACTCCGTGCTCCTCGCGCAGCGTTGTCGCCGTTCGACGAACCTCCTCCGCACGACGCTCGTCGTCCCATCCGAGAAGCGGCGCAAGCGCGGTCGAAATCGCCTCAAGCTCAGCGCGCGTGGCATCACCGGTGAAGGCGATCGACGTGCGCCGGAACAGCACGTCTGTCAGGTGCACGACGTGCTCGCGCTCCACCATCCAGAGTAACTCACGCGTTGACAGGGCGTTTGTTCCAACGGGCTCGTCGTGGTCGTCCTCGATGAGGTCCCAAACACGCTCCGCGCGGGTTCCGTATCGCTGAAGCAGAATGTCCCCACGGTCTCCGGCGCCGGGGACGCGAGAACGAAGCCACACCTCGCGGCTGCGATCGGAGAGGGGGTAGTCCCGTCCCCCACCAATAGCCCGGCCCTTCGTCTTCACGACACGCGGCACGCTGAGCATGTCGAGCACAACGTCACCCAGCGATTCGCCGAGCGCGCGGAACGTGGTCCACTTCCCTCCGACAAGGCTCACGACCGGGGTACGGTCGTCACCCGCCTTGCCACTGGTCTCTACGCGATAGTCGCGCGAGATTTGCCCGGCACGCGACGCATCGCTGGCAGGGAGCGGACGAATTCCGCTGAAGCGATAGACGATCTGATCCCGGGAAACGGGGATATCGGGGAACACACTCGCCACCAGCTCGAAGAAGTAGTCAACCTCTTCTTCTGTGCAGCGTGCGGGCTCGCGGGGGTCGGCGGGGATATCGGTTGTTCCCACCATCACGCGACCCTTGAGCGGGTAGATGAGAACGACACGGCCATCGGAGTGCTCGAAGAAGATCTCACGGCCGCCAGTCGCCTCGGAAAGCTCGGGGTTGTCGAGAACGATGTGCGAGCCCTTCGTTCCCCCCATGAAGCCAGTCGGTTCACCGAACGCCTCGTTCGTGAGGTCGGTCCACGGGCCCGAGGCATTGACGATCACATCAGCCGCGATCGTGAACTCGGTTCCCGTCTCGCGGTCCCGCACAACGACGCCGTTGTCTGTTCGTCCGATTGCCTCGACGTAGTTGAGAGCACGTGCACGGCGATTCGCCTCGAGACCATCGTTCAGCACGTCCAGAGCAAGGCGCTCGGGGTCGTGCATCGACGCGTCGAAGTACGTGGCGGTGTACTTCAGGTCCTTGTTCAGGCGAGGAAGCTCCGCGAGCGATGCTTTGCGTCCGCGGAATCGGTGCCACGGGGTGGATCGTCCTGCGCTCGCGAAGACGTCGTACAGAACGAGGCCGACCTTAATCAGGAGCGCGCCGCGCTCCGTCTGCTTCACGGACTTGCGGCGGAAGAAGAACTGCATCGGCGCGTTGAGGAGGCCCGACCAGAACGAGTAGATCGGGATCGTCGTTCGCAGCGGTTTCACGAAGTGCGGCGCCGTCTTCAGGAGGTCGTTTCGCTCCGTAACGGACTCGTGCACGAGTCGGAACTCGCCGTTCTCGAGGTAGCGAATGCCGCCGTGCACCATGTGGCTTGAGGCTGCGGAAGCGCCGGAGGCGAAGTCATCCCGTTCGATGAGGACAACGTCAACGCCCTGCAACGCCAGATCACGGAACGTGGCGATGCCGTTGATCCCGCCGCCAACGATAACGACTTGCGCGCGACCGCGGTCGCGGACGTCAGCAACCTGCTGACGCTCTTGTGTGCTCTGCGTTGAGGTACCCATACGACTACTCTGCGCGGGTCGGGAATTCCGCGCAAGACGATCGCACAAACGTGCAGGGGATCCATCGCTCCCGAGAATCCGCCCTGCCAGACGCATCAGAATCAGAGAACGAATGAGGGCCGCGGGGCTGATGCCCTGCGGCCCTCACACGAGAGGTCAGTTCTTGCCGAATAGCTTTTGAATCTCGGCCAGCTCCGCTTCGCTCGCCTGCGGAGCGCCGCCCCCCAGCCCAAAGCCCGAGCCCGAAGCGGTCACAGGAGCATCGTCGCCTTGCTGAGCGCGCTTGGCCGGGTTACCGGAACGCTTTTGCGGTGGCCCACCGGCCTTTTTGACCTTCTTGCGCTTCGATGACGCCCCTGGCTTCATGCCCGGCATCGCTCCCATGCCCGGAATTCCTGCCGATTCCCCGCGCGCGACCTTCTTCATCATCTTGGCGGCCTGCTCGAAGCGATTCACGAGCTGGTTGACCTCAGTCACGGTCACACCCGAGCCGCGGGCGATCCTCGCACGACGCGATCCGTTCAGAACCTTCGTGTTGTGGCGCTCCGCCGGGGTCATCGAACGGATGATCGCTTCTGTACGGCCGATCTCGCTGTCGTCGAAGTTGTCGAGCTGCTGTTTCATCTGGCCGCCCATGCCCGGCAGCATGCCGAGCATCTTCTTCATCGACCCCATCTTCTTGAGCTGCTGCATCTGCTCAAGGAAATCGTCGAGAGTAAAAGCGTCGGTCGCGAGTTTCTCGGCAACCTTTCGCGCTTCTTCTTCGTCGAAGTTCTGCTGGGCCTGCTCGATCAGGGTGAGGATGTCACCGAGATCAAGAATGCGGCTGGCCATACGATCGGGGTGGAAGTCTTCCAGATCGTCGAGGCCTTCACCGGTAGAGGCGAAAACGATCGGGCGCTGGGTCAGTGACGCCACGGAGAGCGCGGCGCCGCCACGCGTGTCGCCGTCGAGCTTCGACAGAACAACACCCGTGAAGTCAACGCCCTCCAGGAAGGCCTTCGCGGTATTCGCCGCATCCTGACCAATCATCGAGTCGATGACGAAGAGAACCTCGTCCGGACGGGTCGCGGTGCGGATGTTCGATGCCTGCCGCATCAGTTCCTCATCGATACCGAGCCGTCCGGCGGTGTCGATGATGACGGTGTCGTACTGCTTTTGCTTGGCGTGTTCGACGCCCGCTTTCGACACCGCGATCGGGTCACCGACGCCGTTGCCTGGCTCGGGCGCGAAAATGCTGGCATCCGCCTGCTCGGCGACAACCTGCAACTGGTTCACGGCATTCGGTCGCTGAAGGTCGGCCGCCACCAGAAGCGGTGTGTGCCCGTCCTTCTGCAGCTTTTTCGCGAGCTTGCCGGCGAATGTCGTCTTACCCGAGCCCTGAAGGCCGGCAAGCATGATGACGGTCGGGGGTGTTTTGGCGAACTGCAGCTTTCGCTGCTCACCACCCAAGATGCCGACGAGTTCCTCATTGACGATCTGGACGACCTGCTGAGCCGGGTTGAGCGCCTTATTAACCTCGTCCCCGAGCGCGCGCTCGCGCACCTTCGCCGTGAACGCCTTCACGACCTCAAGGGCGACGTCGGCGTCCAGCAGAGCGCGCCGAATCTCGCGCACCGTGCCGTCGACATCTGCCGCGGAAAGCTTTCCCTTCGTACGAAGGTTTTTGAATGTCTCGGTGAGACGCGAGGAGAGATCGCCGAATGCAGCCATGATGAGGCGATTTTACCGCGTTATGAGCGACCAACCTCCGATACGGCTTTCAGCGCGCGTCGGACGTGTGCATCGAGCAGCTCCGTTCCCGCTCCGCTGAGCGCCCACGAGCGCAGCGCAGCGATGACAGCGGCGCCATACGCTCCCCCGAATACGGCGGCCTCCATGGGGCGCAGGCCCGCCGCCTCGAGAGAACGTGCCGCAATCGTGGCGATGCGACTCATCCGCACCGCCGACTCCACCTCGAGGTGCTGTTCGATCCGCATTGCGGCGCCGTTCGCGAATGCCAGAGCGAGAGCGTCGGGGGCAAAGCCGTCTGCGAGGTGCCCGATTGCTTCCTCGACGTTCATCCCGGAATCAACCGCATCGCGGACTCGGTCGATTCTCTCGTCCAGCCCGCCCCACAGCAGCTCGGCCTTCGTGGACGCGTAGTTGAAGAAACTTGATCGCGCCACGCCCGCCCGACGCGCAATCTCCGTTACGGAGGTCTCGTCGTAACCACTCTCAAGAAAGAGCTCACACGCCGCCTCCGCCAGCATTTCTCGCGTGATGGCCTTCGGTCGACCTCGTGGTTTTGTCACTCGTTGAGCGTACGACGCCACGCCTCATACAGACATCAGGGTCTATTCTTGGACGCAGTGCAACAATCACCAGGAGAAGCGATGATCGATGTAGTCGAGGCCGGCTTCGCGCCCACCCTCATCCCCTACCTCGAAGGGTGGGAGCTCCAGAAACGGATTCATAGCGAGGTCGTCCGCGGCGAGCGCCCCGAGACGCTGATCCTCCTCGAACACGAATCGGTCTTCACCGCCGGTTCGCGAACGCTCGACAGCGAACGGCCCGCACACAGCTCAATCCCTGTCATCGATGTCGATCGCGGCGGAAAGATCACGTGGCACGGACCAGGGCAGCTCATCGGCTACCCGATTATGCGCGTTGCGGAACGTGGAGACGCGGTCACCCTGGTACGCCGCATCGAGACCCTCCTCATCGGGGTCGCTGAGGATCTGGGTATCGAGGCCACCCGCATCAGAGGACGCAGCGGCGTATGGACGCCCGATGGTGCGGCGAAGATCGCGGCGATCGGAATGCGCGTCGAAAAGGGCGTCACGATGCACGGCTTCGCACTGAACTGCGCGGGCTCACTCGCCGCCTACGACGACATCGTCGCCTGCGGCATCACCGACGCTGGCGTCACAACGCTGTCGCTCCTGAGCGGACGTGAGATTTCGCCCGCGCAGGTGAAGGACGCTGTCTCGGGCGCCTTCCGCAACGAGATGGAAAGGATTCCCGCATGACAACGGCCCCCAACGGGAGAAAACTGCTGCGGCTCGAAGTGCGCAACGCAGAAACGCCAATCGAGAAGAAGCCGGAGTGGATCAAAACGCGTGTGAAACAGGGGCCCGAATATCGGGACCTCCAGGCGCTCGTCAAGAGTGAAGACCTGCACACGGTCTGCCAGGAGGCGGGGTGTCCGAACATCTTCGAGTGCTGGGAGGACCGCGAGGCAACGTTCCTCATCGGCGGCTCGCAGTGCACAAGGCGATGTGATTTCTGCCAGATCGACACGGGCAAGCCGGCCGACTATGACACGGACGAGCCGCGCCGCGTTGCGGAGTCGGTCCAGCGCATGGGCCTGCGGTACGCCACCGTCACGAGCGTCGCCCGCGATGATCTTCCCGATGAGGGCGCATGGCTTAATGCGGAGACGGTTCGGCTCATCCACGAAAAGAACCCCGAGACGGGCGTGGAGCTCCTCGCGAACGATATGTCCGGTAACCCCGCACATTTGAGCCAGGTGTTCGATGCGCGCCCCGAGGTGTTCGCTCACAACGTCGAGACGGTTCCCCGGGTGTTCAAGCGGATCCGGCCCGCGTTCACGTACGAGCGCTCCCTCGGGGTGCTCACCCAGGGACGCGACGCCGGGCTGATCACCAAGTCCAACCTGATTCTCGGCATGGGAGAAGAGCCAGAGGAAGTCGTCGACGCGCTGCGTGATCTGCGGGAAGCAGGGTGCGACATCATCACACTGACGCAGTATCTGCGCCCCTCCCCTCGTCACCTGCCCGTTCAGCGCTGGGTAAAGCCGAGCGAGTTTGTCGAGCTGAAGAACGTGGCCGAGGACATGGGCTTTCTCGGTGTTCTGGCGGGTCCGCTCGTGCGGTCGTCGTACCGCGCCGGGCGTCTCTGGGCGAAGTCCATGCGCGAAAAGGGACGAGAGATTCCTCCCCATCTCGCGCACATCGCGGAAAGCGCGGAAACGGAGTTCGCCCAGGCGGTGTAGCCCCGGCTGGAATACCACGCAGCACGCGCGGGTTAGGGTGGACGTCGGTCTTTTCTGGACCGCGTCCACCCTTTGCCCTCTGGGGAGCCATGCGCACTACTCATTTTGCTTTTCCCGTTCTTTCGCTCGCGGCCGTGGCGGCCCTCGTGGCTGGGTGCACCTCCAGCAACGATCTGGCTGGCGAGAGCACAGCCGTCGACGGCGGGACGCTCGTCTATGCGACCGGCGATGCGGAGCCCAGCTGCCTCGACCCGCATGTTGGCGGAAACTACCCTCAGGCCCTGATCTCGACGCAGTACCTCGAGCCGCTCTTCGGCCGTTCGGCTGACGGAACCATCGTTCCGTGGCTCGCACAGTCGGCCGAAGCATCAGAGGATGGCCTCACCTGGGACATCACCCTGACCGAGGGTGTGTCGTTCTCGGACGGAACGGCCTTCAACGCCGAGGCCGTCAAGGTCAACATCGAGCGACTCCAGGACCCCGACACCGCCAGCTCAACCGGCTACCTCGCCGTCGAGCAGGTCGACGAGGTTGTCGTCATCGATGACACACACGTGCGTTTGCTCCTGTCGACGCCAAAATCGGCCCTGCCAGAAGTGCTCAGCCAGCAGTGGACCGCGATGCAGTCTCCGACCGCCCTCGCGCGCGACGTTGAGGCCAACTGCCAGGCTCCGGTCGGAACGGGGCCCTTCGTCGTTGAGAGCTGGACCCCACAGGAACAGGTCTCGCTCGTTCGCAACGATGCGTATGTCTCCACCAACCCGGCAGCCGACCACGACGGCCCCGCGCACCTCGATCGTATTGAGTGGCGCTTTATCCCCGACGCCGCAACGCGCCAGGCAGCGCTGAGCTCCGGCGAGGTGAACGTGATCGACAATCCTCTTCCCTCGGACATCGCTGCGGCGAGTGCCCAGGGCATTGGTCACATTGATGCGCCGCGCCCCGCATCGTCGAACCGCATCGAGCTGAACACGGCGCAGACACCGTTCGATGACGAGCGCGTTCGTGAAGCGTTCGCCCGCAGCGCGGATCCTGATCCCGGGATCGATACCCTCTTCGCGGGAGTTACCACTCGCTCGTACTCGGCGCTGTCGAGCGTGGAGCCGGCCGCGTACTCCGATGAGGCGCTGTTTTCTGTCGACATCGACCGCTCCAACGCGCTGCTCGATGAGGCGGGCTGGACGGAACGCGACGATGACGGAACGCGGATGAAGGACGGTCAGCGACTTTCCGTTCGCTTCCCCGTTTCGACGAACCAGTCGACCGCCGCCGAACAGTCGCTGTTTGAGCAGATTCAGTCAAACACCGCCGGCGTCGGCTTCGATGTGCAGCTGACCCCGATGGATCTTTCCAGCTGGTACGGCGCGCTCGGTGAGCACGCATACGAGGCTGTTTCGGCGCCCTATACAACGGTGGGCCCCGACGTTCTGCGGATTCTGTATCACTCCGATGGCACGATCCCCGCTCCGTCGGGATACTTCGCCAACCACGCGATGCTGCGCGTCGATGAGCTGGACGAGGCGCTCGAGGCTGCTCTGGCCACAACAGACGAGGACGAGCGGACAGCGCTCTACGCAGAGGCCCAGGAGATCATTCTCGGCACCTACGCGATCGTTCCCCTCTACGACCAGCAGAACCACTTCCTGACCCGGGGTGTCACCGGAGTAGAAACCCTCCACACCATTTCGACGCCGACGATGATCAATGCTCAGCTGACGGAATGATCGCGGTACTGCGCTGGACCACGGCGAAGGCGGCGTCCGCCGTCGTCGTGGTCTGGATCGTTGCGACGCTCGTTTTCTTCGCCGTTCGCGCCTCCGGGGACCCGCTCGAGGCGATCCTCGGCGGACCGGGGTCGCAGGCAGGACCGGAGACGATCGCCGCGGCGACAGCGCGGTATGGGCTCGACCAGCCCCTGGTGACGCAGTATCTGCTGCAACTACGCGACATCGCCACTTTGCAGCTGGGAGACTCGTACGCTCGTCGGCAGCCTGTTGCAGAGCTGGTTATCGCACAACTCCCCTCCACGCTCCTGCTGGCTGCCCTTGCGCTCGCCCTGGCGTGGGCGCTGTCCATCTCAGGGGCGCTGATCCAGGCGGTGTCCCGCGGAGTGGCCGGACGGGCGGCAGCGGCCGTTCTCCGCGGATGTGAGATCGTCGCGAGCGTGATGCCACAGTTCTGGCTGGGGGCGGTCCTCATCATGGTGTTCGCCGCCGGTCTGGGCTGGCTTCCCGCCACGAGCACGGGAACCTCCCCCGCATCCCTCGTGCTGCCCGTTGTCACTCTCGCCGTTCCGATCGCAGGGTTTCTCTCTCAGGTCTCGCGGGATGCACTCGCAGAAGCGGACCAGGCACCTTTCGCGATCACGGCCAGAGCGCGCGGCGCCAGCGAGACACGGGTGCTACTACGTCACACTCTGCGGCATGCGGCGCTTCCGGCGCTTTCTCTCTCCGGTTGGGCCTTCGGCAACCTCCTCTCGGGTGCCGTTGTCGTCGAGGTGCTCTTCGCTCGCCCCGGGCTCGGCCGGCTCCTGCAGGATGCGGCCGTACAACGGGACGTGCCCGTGATGATTGGCGCGGTGGCAATCGTGGCGATTGCCTATGTGATCGTTGTCATCATTACCGATGCTCTCGAGCTCGTCGTTGATCCTCGATTGCGGCGTCAACACGTGTCGAAACAGCGCTCTCCGGAGCTCGGGGTCGGCTCATGACATATCTGCTCGGCAGACTCGGCGTTCCCGGGATCCTTGCGGCGTGTGTTGTCGCGCTCATCATCGGCGCCGTCGCCTTCCCCGGCATCCTTGCTCCAGGAAACC
Organism: Microbacterium amylolyticum; assembly: GCF_011046975.1. NCBI lineage: Bacteria > Bacillati > Actinomycetota > Actinomycetes > Micrococcales > Microbacteriaceae > Microbacterium > Microbacterium amylolyticum. Next base: position 552,784 of record NZ_CP049253.1, read on the forward strand.
CGCTCGCGGTCTCTCCCGCGGACGGATTCCAGGCGCCGTCGCTGCCTCACCCCTTCGGCACCGATGAGTCAGGGCGAGACGTTCTCACCCGTGTCATCCACGGAGCATCAGCATCCGCTGGTATCGGCCTTGCCGCCACAAGCCTCGGCATGGGAGTGGGCCTTGTGCTGGGGTTCGCCTCCGGAGCCGGACCGCGGTTGCTCGATCGTGGGTTGGCCCGCATCATCGAAGTTCTCTATGCGCTGCCCACCCTGGTCATGGCGCTGCTCTTCGTCGCCATCATGGGCGCCGGCACGACGAGCTCCGTTCTCGCCATCGGTCTGGCAACCGCGCCGGGGTACGCCCGCATCATTCGCTCGCGTGTGAGAAGTGTCGTGCGGAGTGACTATGTCGCATATGCCCGCCATGAGGGAGCCTCTGCCGCAACAGCCCTCGTGCGGCATGTTGTTCCGAACACTCTCGGTCCCCTCATCGCGATGATCACGCTCGGGGTCGGACAGGCGATCGTCTGGGTGTCAGCCCTGAGCTTTTTGGGTCTTGGCGCCGAGCCGCCGAGTCCCGAGTGGGGATCGATGCTCAACGCTGGTCGTGTCTACATTTCGTCCGCATGGTGGATGACACTGTTCCCCGGACTAGCCATCGTTGTCACAGCCACCGCACTGACCGTTCTGGGACGCCGGCTGTCAGGAGGGAGCGGAACATGACGCTTCTGCGCGTTCAGGGCCTCTCGGTGTCGATGCGCGGCGCCGGAGAGATCTTGAGCAGGATCTCACTGTCCGTCGAACCCGGCTCGGCGCTCGGCATTGTCGGCGAATCGGGTGCGGGGAAGTCAGTTCTTGCCCGCACCCTGCTGGGACTCACGCAGGCAGAACCCTCCGCGCGCGTTTCCGCGTCCGAGCTCTCGTTCGACGGAGCGGATCTGCGACGCGCCTCACAGCGCACGTGGCGCCGTCTGCGCGGCCGGCACATCGGCCTCGTCCTGCAGGACGCTCTGCAATCACTCGACCCCCTGCGAACGATCGAACGGGAGGTCGGTGAGTCCCTCGCCATTCAGCGGGTTCCGCGCGCAGAACGGCGCACGCGTGTCGTCGCCGCATTAACACGGGCGGGCCTCCCCGACGCCGCGTCGCATCTGCGCCAACGGTCCGAAGATCTCTCGGGAGGTATGCGACAGCGGGTCCTCATCGCGTCCGCGATCGTCGGAGGAACCCGGTTGATCATCGCGGACGAGCCGACAACGGCGCTCGACGCGACGACCGCGGTGAAGGTGCTCGACCTCCTCTCCTCCCTGCGCGATCAGGGCGCCGGAGTGATCCTCATCACGCATGATGTCGCGGCCATCCGCCGCGTCGCCGATCACGTCGCCGTTCTCGACAGGGGAAGGATCGTTGACAGCGGAACCGCACGGCGCGTCCTTACCTCCCCTGGCCACGCCACAACGCAGGCGCTTCTCGCCGCTGTTCCACACGGAGCGAAAGCGGACACCCACGTGGCACAGCCGAGTGCGACCCCTCGCCTCGCCGCACGGGACATCACCCGCCGGTACGGCGACGTCACCGCCGTCGATAGTGTTTCCCTCGCGGTCGCTGACGGCGAGGTCATGGGCGTTGTCGGAGAGTCCGGATCCGGCAAAACAACCCTCGCGCGGATCCTCGTCGGTCAGGAGCAGCCGGACACCGGCCAGGTGACGCACGAAGGCGCTCGCATCCGCCTCATCCCCCAGGACCCTCTCGGCTCTTTCGATCCGCGATTCACGGTCGAACGAATTCTCCGTCATGCTCGCCGCTCGGACGCCCCCGAGCCGGCGGAGTTGCTAAAAACGGTCGGCCTGGACGCCACGGTGCTCCGCCGCGTGCCTCGGTTCCTCTCGGGCGGCCAGCGTCAGCGCGTCGCGATCGCTCGCGCTCTGGCTGCGCGGCCGGACATTCTGGTGTGCGATGAGCCGGTTTCCGCCCTCGATATGACGACACAGGCCGGAATCCTGAACCTGCTTCTCGACCTGCAGAAGCGTGAACGGCTCTCGATGATTCTGATTTCTCACGACCTCGCAGTGGTGAGAAAGCTCAGCGACCGGGTCATCGTGATGCGGCATGGGCGCATCGTGGACGAAGGCACAACCGAGGACGTCTTCCGCGCACCCACGAACGCCTTTACGCGGGAACTCATCGCGGCGTCAGACCCCGGTGTCAATCCGCGTTCGTGACCGACTGAACCGTGCCGTCGCTGCCGAAGTTCACGAGAAGAATGTCGTCCGTCTCATCGGGGTCGAGCGCATACTCCAAAACAGCGAACGGGTCGGAGCCGCCATGCTCGTCGGGCAGAATCGTCATGCTCATGAGCGTGAGCGAACGGATAATGTCGACGGGCGCATCGCCGGAAACATCGACCAAGATGTCATCGATCGATCGCCCATAGCGCTCCGTCATCATCAGGATGAACTCTGTGACGTCGCTCGCGCGATTGTCGACCTCCCCCAGCATCGCGTTGCGCGCGCGGCTATCGACTTCTTCCAGACCTGCCACCATGGACGCCGCAGCATCCAGGCCATCCATGGTCACGTCGAGTTCGTCAGGCGCGGTGAGATCGACCGTGACCCGCATATCCCCCAGATCGACGTTCTCCGACCAGAAGATCGCGCCGTCTGGCCCCGTCTCGAGAAGCCCGAAGAAGTCGTGTTCGATCGCCATGCCCCTAGCCAACCACTTCATGGCGGCGTTTGGGGCCATATGCGGCGTGTCAGCTCACCAGCTGGGCCGCGAAAACGTGAGGAGTGAAGCCCGTCAGGTCACCGATACCCTCGCCCTGGCCGAGAAGTTTCACCGGGATGCCCGTTCGCTCCTGGACCGCGAGAACGAATCCGCCCTTGGCAGAACCGTCCAGCTTCGTCAGAACGAGACCCGTCACACCGGCGTGTTCGAGGAACGCCTCGGCCTGCCGAACGCCGTTTTGCCCTGTTGTTGCGTCGAGGACGAGGAGCACTTCACTGATGGGCGCCCGCTTCTCGATGACCCGGCGCACCTTTGACAGCTCGTCCATCAGCCCGGCCTTTGTGTGCAGACGTCCGGCCGTGTCGATCAGCACGATCTCGGTTCCCGTGCGCTGGGCGTACTCGATCGTCTGGAAAGCGACAGAAGCCGGGTCCTGCCCCTCGCGCTCGGGGCGAACGATCGCGGCACCGCCGCGCTCCGCCCATGTCGCGAGCTGCTCGACAGCGGCTGCTCGGAAGGTATCGGCAGCGCCGACGACGATGGAACGGCCGTACCGCTTCAGGAAGTTCGCGAACTTGCCGATCGTGGTGGTCTTTCCCACACCGTTCACCCCGACAACAAGCACAACAGCTGGTCGTTCGGTGAGCATGAGCGTCGAGTCGAACTTCGAGAATCGCTCTTCGAGGCTCTCCGTCAACATGCGACGGAGGTCTTTGGGATCGGTCGTCTGATAGCGGGCGACCTTCTCACGGAGGTCGTCAACGATCTCCTCCGTGATGTCCGGACCGAAATCAGCCGTGATCAGCGCTGATTCGAGGTCCTCCCATGTGTTCTCGTCGATCGTCTCTTTTACGAACATTCCGCGCAATGCGCGGCCGAGGGACCACTTCTCCGCCATAAGAAACAGCCTAGTATCTTGCGTTCGGAGAACCCTGCGGCTGTCAGCGTCCGGTCTCTCGCTCCGGGAACAAAAAACGCAAGAGGCCCCGCCGAAGCGGGGCCTCTTGCGAGAAAATCGGAGCTTACTTGCCGCCGAAGTTCTTGAAGCGCTGGTTGAACTTCTCGACTCGGCCGGCCGAGTCCATGATGCGCTGCTTGCCCGTGTAGAACGGGTGCGATGCCGACGAGATCTCGACGTCGATCACCGGGTACTCGACGCCGTCGAGCTCGATGGTCTTGTCGCTCTTCGCCGTCGAGCGCGTCAGGAACGTCTCGCCCGAGCCGAGGTCGCGGAACACGACCGGCGTGTACGTGGGGTGAATGTCAGTCTTCATGGATTGTCCTTGCGGGAGCGGTTCTGTGGAAAGAAAAGTCTGTGGGTTCCGCGGCCGACATCGGCACACTGGCACCAGCAGGCAAGCCTACCAGATTGACCCTGTGATCACTGGGAGGCGGGTGCTTCGGCGCGTGCGACCCAGCGCCCGCCGTACTCGACGACGGCAATCGGGATCCCAAACGTCTCGCTCAAGTTCTCGCGCGTGAGAATCTCGCGGATTGGCCCCTGAGCGACCGCACGCCCCTCACGCATCAGCAACACGTGTGTGAAGCCAACGGGAATCTCCTCAACATGATGGGTCACCATCACCATCGCCGGAGTACCGGGAGCCTTCGCGTACTCGCTGAGCAAACCGAGAAGGACCTCTCGTGAGCCGAGGTCGAGACTCGACGTCGGCTCGTCTAAGAGCAGCAACTCGGGATCAGTCATCACAGCGCGGGCGATCTGAACCCGCTTGCGTTCACCGTCGCTCAACGTGCCGAAGGTGCGATCGGCGAATTCTCCGAGCTGCCATTCCTCCAGAACGCGACGCGCACGGCGTTCGTCGATCGACTCGTACTCTTCGTTCCAGCGCCCCGTCACCGAGTACGCGGCTGTCAGGACGACATTCAGCACCGTCTCCCCCGCCGGGATGCGGCGCGCAAGCGCGCTCGACGCGAAGCCGATGAGCGGGCGGAGCGCAAAGATATCGGTGCGCCCCAGGCGCTCACCGAGAATGTCGACCGTTCCGCTGGATGGGTACAGGAGAGTATCGGCCATCTGCAACAGCGAGGTCTTACCGGCGCCATTCGGTCCGAGAATCACCCATCGCTCATCGTCGCGGACGCGCCAGGTCACCTGGTCGACGATGTGGCGGTTGTCCCGACGCACGGAGACGCCGTTCATCTCGAGCACAGAGGTCATACGCCAAGCCTATCCGCACGCATGCGGACGGACCTCGCACACGCCGCTACTGTGGTTCCCGTGACTGCACGCTTTCTCGTCGTTCTCGACGCCGACTCCACCCTCATCCGCAACGAGGTCATCGAGCTCATCGCCGATGAAGCCGGGCGCGGCGAAGAAGTCGCCGCCGCGACAGAGGCGGCGATGCGCGGAGAAGTGGACTTCGCGACGAGCCTGCGGACCCGCGTTGCTGCCCTCGCCGGCGTTCCCCTCGAGCGGTTCGAACGTGTTTTGGCCCGTATCGAACCGACCCCCGGGGTAACCGACCTCATCGATGCCGTGCATGATCGCGGCGGAGAAGTCGGCGTCGTTTCGGGTGGTTTTCACGAGATCCTCGACACGCTTGCTCCACGCCTCGAGGTAGACATGTGGCGCGCCAACCGACTGGCCGTCGCCGAGGGAAAGCTCACAGGAGAGGTCGATGGCGCCATCGTCGACGCGCAGGCGAAAGCCGATCAGCTCGCGGACTGGGCTGATCAGCTCGGGCTTGCCCGGCATCGGACGATCGCCATCGGCGACGGCGCAAACGATCTCGCCATGATTGCCGCGGCGGGGCTCGGCATCGCGTTCAACGCCAAGCCCGCGGTTCGCGCTGCAGCGCCGATCGTCGTGGGGCCTGTCGATCTTGCGGCCATCATTCCGCTTCTCCCGTAGGGCTCACCCAGCGGCCGCGTCCCCCAGAAAATGACGTCGCGCCGCTGAGCGAACCCGCCCGTCAGTGCCCCATGCCGAGACCGCCGTCAACGGGGATCACGGCGCCCGAAATGTATCCGGCGTCCTCCCCCGCCAGCCACGACACGACACCGGCAACCTCCTCGGTCGTTCCGTAGCGACCCGCAGGAATCTGCTTCCGATACGCGGCCTGGGTCGCGTCATCCAGCTCGGCGGTCATATCCGATTCGATAAAGCCGGGCGCAACGACGTTCGCAGTGATGCCGCGGCCGCCGAGCTCACGCGTGATGGCGCGCGCGAAGCCGACGAGACCGGCCTTCGATGACGAGTAGTTTGCCTGACCGGCCACCCCGAAGAGGCCGGAGACGCTAGAGATCAGAATGATCCGCCCGTGCCGAGCCTTGATCATGCTCTTAATCGCGCGCTTCACCGTACGGAACGCTCCGCCGAGGTTCGTGTCGACAACGGCCGAGAAGTCATCGTCACTCATGCGCATCAGCAGAGTGTCCTTCGTGATCCCGGCGTTGGCGACAACGGTGGTGACCGGGCCGAGTTCCTTCTCCACTTCGGCGATCGCCGCGTCGAGTGATGCTCCGTCGTTAACATCAGCGGCGACGGTCAGAACACCTTCCGGCCCCTGTCCGTTGCGTGCCGTCACGGCAACGCGAAACCCGTCGGCGACAAGTCGCTCGGCAATGGCCCGCCCGATTCCGCGGTTGCCTCCGGTAACGAGGGCGACGCGGGCAGTGGCTGCTGCGCTCATGTGGTGCTCCTGAAGTCGAGAGAAGATGCGCACACCAGCCTAATGTCGCCCACAGCATGGCCACGTTGCTCACCCGTTGCGGAAGGCTCGCAGCTCGATCACCGCGCCGTAAGCTGGTCTGGACATCACCGGGGAGGACACCATGTCGCAGAATCAGCCGGATCCGTTTTCCGAGAACACCGTACCGATCGTTCCGCCGCACGGGCAGCAGCCGGTCGTTGCGCCGCACGGGCAGCAGCCGGTCGTTGCGCCGGTGACGACGCCGTACGGGTCGACGCCTCAGTACGCACCACCTCCCGGATCGACGCCAATGAACCCCGCATACACGCGACCAGCGGCGCGAACAAACGGGCTGGCCGTTGCGTCGATGATCTTCGGATTCGTGGCCCCCGCTTCGTGGATGTTGTTCTGGCTGTGGTTCATTCCCGTCCTCGGCTGGATCCTCATGGTCGCCGCCCCGGTTGCGCCTCTCTTGGCGGTGATCTTCGGTCACATCGCGACATCCCAGATCAAACGCACCGGCGACAGCGGCCGGGGTATGGCGATCACGGGCCTCATCTTCGGCTACGTGGCCATCGCCTTCACCCTGCTCGCGTTGGCCGCCGCCGCCATTATCTTCGGAGGACTGTTCGCTTTCGCCACGTCTACCGGCTTCTAGCGCGCCGGCGCCATCTGCGCGACGAGCTCGTTCGCGGCGCAGACGCGGGGTTTCGACTGCGCGTAGAATTAACGCATCGTGAAGAGCCGCACACCTCGCCCCCAGAGTGCCACGTCGATCGGCGCAGCGCCGATCGACGATCAGACCCTGCGCATGCGCAACTACGTCATCACCATGGGGATCCGGCTCGGGTGTTTCGTGTGCATGTTTGTGTTTCAGCCAGTCGGATGGCACACGGCTGTTCTCGCCATCGGGGCAATTTTCCTACCGTATGTCGCGGTCATCATCGTAAATCAGGCCCAGTCCGGTGACGTTGCTGAGGCGGAGCGCCCCGAGATCGCCATCGACGCGGCCGCGCCGGTCACACGTGATGATGCGGAGCAGTCGCGCGTTATCCGTATTTCCGAAAGCGACGACCGCGGGGCGGCCGCGTGATTCTGGGGATCAACCCCTCGTCACCGCAGTGTTCGAGGGCGGCGTGCGGTGATGACGCCGTCGCCAGCGTCGTGTGGCGCAACCCCAAGATCCACGCGCCCGATCGCCGCAAGGTGTGGCTTGCCTGCGCAGAGCACGTCACGTACCTCCGAGACTTTCTGGCCTCGCGCGGATTCCCCGTGACAATCGTTGATGGTCTCTCTGACGGAACAGACGTGACACTCGAGGAGACATCGTGAAAACGTGGCCCGTCGCCGGACGCTGGGCGATGTACGTGGGAATCGCGATCATCTTCGCGATCGTGTGTGCCTTCTTGTCCTACTGGCAGTTCGAGCGCAACGAAACACGTGCCGTCAGCAACCACCTGATCGCAAACAACTACGACGCGACCCCTGCGCCTTTCGCCTCCACGATGCAGGGCACCGAAGACTTTGACCCATCCGATGAGTGGCAGCCGGTCGTCCTCACCGGTGAATACCTGGCCGACGATCAGCTCCTCGTCCGCAACCGCGCCCAGGGCGGAACGGCGGCGTATGAGGCGGTTGTGCCGTTCCTTCTCGACGATGGTCGCATTCTCGCCGTGTCACGAGGGTGGGTTCCGCCGGACTATGCCGGCGGGCACGAAGCCGTTCCGGCGCCGCCGGCCGGCGACGTGACGGTGGTCGCCCGGCTGCGGCCGAGCGAACCATTGCCGACGTCGAATCGCTCCGCGCCCGACGGACAGCTCCCGACGCTCCACGCCCCGAGCATCGCCGAGCTCACGGGAGAGAACACCGTTACGGCGGTCTACGCGATCATGGTCTCCGAGGACCCCGCCCCCGAAGTTCGCCCGAACGAGCTCGCAGCGCCGGACGAAGACCCCGGCCCTCACCTCTCCTACGCGATTCAGTGGATTCTGTTCGCGATCATGGGCTTCGTGTTCATCGCCTACATGATCCGCACGGAAATCCGCGCTGGACAGGAACCGGAGGACAACGAAGACGACGAGCTCGAGGGCTTCATGCCCGACGAGAAGCCGAAAAAGTCGCGCCGCCGCCAACCGCGTCAGAAGCGCCGCGACGAGGACATGCAGGCGGAAGACGCCCTGCTCGACGCGTAGTTGCCGCCGCAGTCAGCGATCAATTGACAGACGTACCCTAGGCCAGCGTGATCAGGTCGAGGTAGTCCTTGTTCCAGATGTCCTCGACGCCGTCCGGGAGCAACAGCACCCTTTCCGGGTTCAGCGCCTGAACGGCACCTTCATCGTGCGAAACAAGAACAACAGCACCCTCATAGTGTGCGAGCGCCCCCAGAATCTCGTCGCGCGATGCCGGGTCGAGGTTGTTGGTGGGCTCGTCGAGGAGGAGCACGTTCGCGCTCGAGACCACGAGCGTCGCAAGCGAAAGCCGGGTTTTCTCGCCACCGGACAACACCTTGGCGGGCTTGAGCACATCATCACCCGTGAAGAGGAACGAGCCGAGGACCTTGCGTGCTTCCGTGGCGTTGAGGTTCGGCGCCGCGGACATCATGTTCTCGAGCACAGATCGCTCAACGTCGAGGTTCTCGTGTTCCTGCGCGTAATAGCCGATCTTGAGGCCGTGACCCGGCTCGATCTGACCGGTGTCGCTCTTGTCCACGCCGGCGAGAATGCGCAGCAGTGTGGTCTTTCCGGCACCGTTGAGTCCCAGCACGACCACCTTGGACCCGCGGTCGATCGCCAGATCGACGCCAGCGAAGATCTCCAGCGCACCGTACGACTTCGACAGGCTCGACGCCATGAGCGGCGTCTTTCCGCAGGGGGAAGGCTTCGGGAAGCGAATGTTGGCCACGCGGTCGACCTGACGCACAGCTTCCAGCCCTGACAGCAGCTTCTCCGCACGCGCCTGCATCTGATGAGCCGATGCCGCCTTAGACGCCTTGGCGCCAAACTTCGCCGCCTGCTGCTGGAGAGCGGATGCCTTCTTCTCAGCGTTGGCGCGTTCTTTCTTGCGTCGCTCTTCGTCGGCGACGCGCTGTCGCTGGTAGTGCTTCCACCCCATGTTGTAGACGTCAATGAGCTGGCGGTTGGCGTCGAGGTAGAAGACCCTGTTCACCGTTTCGCCGACGAGTTCGACATCGTGGCTGATCACGATCAGGCCACCCTTGTAGCCCTTGAGGAACTCACGGAGCCACACAACGGAGTCGGCATCGAGGTGGTTGGTGGGCTCGTCGAGAATCATCGTGTCGGCATCGCTGAAGAGGATGCGCGCGAGTTCGATTCGACGACGCTGCCCACCGGAGAGTGTCTTCAAGGGCTGATCGAGGATGCGGTCGGGAAGTGAGAGGTTGCTGGCGATCACGGCCGCCTGCGCCTCGGCCGCATAGCCACCGATGCCCTCGAACCGCTCCGTGAGCCTTCCGAAGCGCCGCATGGCCTTTTCCGCGACGGCGGGATCGGATGACGCCATCTCCTCTGTCGCCTGCGAAATTCCCGCCTGCAGGTCGCCAAGACCGCGAGCGTTGAGGATCCGCGTTCGCGCGAGCTCCTCGGGGTCACCCGTACGGGGATCCTGTGGCAGGTAACCCAGCTCACCGGAGCGCGTGATCGCGCCGTCCGACGGCTGAAGGTCTCCTGCCAACACCTTGGTCAGCGTGGTCTTGCCTGCGCCGTTGCGCCCGACAAGTCCGATCTTGTCGCCTGCGCCAACGCGGAAGCTGACACCGCTCATCAGCAGGCGCGCTCCGACGCGGATCTCGAGATCGCTTACGGCAAGCACGGCAACACCTGTTTCCTTCGGGGGGGGTCGTCCGGCCGGATACGGCCAGCCTCTCAGTGTACGCGTGACGGCATGAAACGACGCACAGGTGCGTTCGGTCATGACCACCGACGATAGACAGGTGCGTGAACTGTTCTCTTCCGCCGAGCGCGCTCGACGTGCAAGTTATGCATGGGGAACGACAGATTGTGCGAGAACAGCCCGGCGTGGTCCTCGGGGGTGATGGTATCGGTTTCGTTCCACACCATCTCCCCGCGCCAGCGTCGCCGCCGGCACGGGAGTACCTGCAAGGAGAGCAGCCAGTGAGTAGCACAGCGGCAAGGAAGCCGATGACGAATCGGAAGTTCCTCTGGATCTGGACCCCAATTCTCGCGATCGTCGTGGCGGTGGTGATTGTCGCGAACGTCGTCATCGGCCAGCAACGCAGCGCCATCGAGTCCTATATGGGAACGGGAAGCTGGGAGATCGAAAACGTGCCCGAGGCGTCCGACTGGGACGTGGCCTACTACGAGAGCGAATACGGCAATCTCGACGATGCCAAGGCGAACTCCGCCGCGCTCGTCGAGCGCATGGCCGCGGAAGGAATGACCCTCGTCAAGAACGAGGGCGCCCTTCCTCTGAGCGCCGGGAACGTGACACTTCTCGGTCGCGGCGCAGCAGACCCTGTCTACGGCGGCTCGGGATCAGGTGGTGCGGACACACGTGACGCCATCAACATCCGCGCTGGAATCGAAAACGGTGGCTTCTCGGTCAACGACACCGTCTATGCCGTTCTGGACGGCTTCGCCCAGAACAACGCTCCGGAAGACGGTGGCCGCACGAACATCGTGATGGACAAGCCAGAAGAGTCCAACTACGTCATCGGTGAAATGCCCGTTGACGGCTACTCCGATGAGGCTCGAGCGAGCTTCGCTGAGTTCAACGACGCCGCGATCGTCGTCATTGGACGTGGCGGCGGCGAAGGCGGAGACCTCGCGACGGACATGACCCCGTGGGATGACCGCGCCGAGGCGGGCCAGCACCAGTTGCAGCTCGACCAGGATGAAAAGGACATGCTCGCACTCGCGAAGGAAAACTTCGACACGGTCATCGTCCTCATCAACGCGTCAACGTCCATGGAGCTCGGTGAGCTTCACGACGATGGGGACATCGACAGCATTCTGCTTGTTGGTTCTCCCGGTCTGAACGGGTTCAACGCCCTCGGCCGCATCTTGAGCGGCGAGATCAACCCTTCCGGTCATACGACCGACATTTACTCGCGTGATTTCACGGCGGACCCCACGTTCGTCAACGTCGGCGACTTTTCCTACTCGAACATCGACGATGCCTACTTCGTGGATTACGAAGAGGGCATCTATATGGGGTACCGATACTACGAAACGGCGGCCGTTGAAGGCTTCATCGACTACGACGACGCCGTCGTGTACCCCTTTGGCTATGGGCTGAGCTACACCGATTTCGCCTGGTCAGTGGAGCAGGAGCGCCTGGGCGATGTCGACGGTGACATCGAGGTCGACGTGACGGTCACCAACACGGGTGACGTCGCGGGTCAGGACGTCGTGCAGCTCTACTACACAGCCCCCTACACCCCCGGCGGCGTCGAAAAGGCACATGTCGTTCTGGGTGACTTTGCGAAAACATCGCTTCTCGAGCCCGGCGAGGCGGAGACCGTGACGGTGTCGATCCCGGTTGAGGCCATGGCATCGTACGACTGGCGTGGTGAGGGCGCCTATGTTCTCGACGAGGGAACATACGAGCTGAAGATCCAAACGGACTCGCACCGTCTCGCCGACGGCACCGAGCCCATTGAGTACGTCGTTGACAGCACCATCTCCTACGTTGACGGACGCGCGTCCGATGTCGTTCCGGCAACGAACCTGTTCGACGACATGTCGGAGCCTTTCGTGACCGGTGAGCTCACGGAGTTCTCGCGGTCCGACTTCGCCGGAACATTCCCAACGGCTCCGGAAAACGACGAGCGCGAGGCGAACGACACGGTTATCGCCGGATTCGAACCGTACGATGCAGGCACCGCAGCCGCGAATAGCGATGCCGTGATGCCAACGACGGGCGCCTCGGGCGACGCGCAGCTGATCGATCTGCGCGGGCTCGACAAAGACGACCCCCTCTGGTCGGACCTGCTCGATCAGCTCACCACCGACGACATGACCTCGGTTCTCCTCTCCGGCGCCTACAACACGGCAGCGCTTCCGGAGATCGGCAAGATTCGCACCGATGACATCGACGGACCTGCCGGGTTCAGCTCGTTCATCAACCCTGATCTGTGGCAGGGAACGGCGTTCCCGTCGAACTTCCTCATCGCCATGACGTGGAACGCTGACATCGCGCACGAGATGGGCGTTGCCGCCGGGAACGAGGCACTCAACATGGGTGTCAACGGCTGGTATGCACCGGCCGTCAACATTCACCGTTCCCCCTTTGCCGGGCGCAACTTTGAGTACTACTCCGAGGACCCCGTTCTGTCAGCGAAGCTCGCCACCCAGGTCGCGAACGGCGCGCTCGAGTACGGCGTCTATACGTTCACAAAGCACTACGCGATGAACGACCAGGAAGTGAACCGCGTGAACGGCCTTGGAATCGCCACCTGGGCGACGGAGCAGGCCACCCGCGAGATCTACCTCAAGGCGTTCGAGGATCTCGTCAAGGATGTCTCGGGCGAGGTTCCCGTTCTCGCGGAAGATGGCACTCAGTCGATGGCGCAGATCGGGCTCGGCGGAATGATGAGCTCGTTCAACCTGATGGGCACAACCTGGGCCGGCGGGTCACATGAGCTCATGACCGGTGTCCTGCGCGACGAGTGGGGCTTCGACGGGTTCGTGATCACAGACTTCAACCTCTATGACTTCATGTACCCGGACCAGGGAATCGCCGCAGGGTCGGATCTCATGCTGACGTTCGATGGCTACAAGCAGATGGACGATACGTCCAGCGCACATGCCGTCACTGCGATGCGCACAGCGATGCACAACCTGCTCTTCACTGTGGCGAACTCCAACGCCATGAATGGCATGGCCCCCGGCGCCACGCTCGAATACGTGATGGCCGGATGGGAGATCGCCGTTATCGGGATCACGATCGCCCTGTCGCTGCTGATCCTTGCGGGCATCGCCTGGGTCATCATCCGCGTTCGGCGCCACCGCGTCCAGCCCAACGTGGAAATCGCCGCGGACACCCCGCAGGCGTAGCCCTTCTCGGAGGAGGGGCCATCAGCCGCGGCTGCCGGCCCCTCCTCCCCTCCCCTCCCTCCTCGTGTGCACCGCGCACGCCCCTTTTGCAGAGAAGGCATCCCATGAGCACCGACGATCTCATCGCCCAGCTGAGCCTGTTCGAGAAGGCAGCGCTCCTCAGCGGCGAGAACACCTGGCAGACACGAGCGATTCCGCGCCTTGGCATCGAGAGCATCTTTCTGTCTGACGGTCCGCACGGGGTGCGTAAACAGACCGGATCCGGCGATCACCTCGGTATTGCCGCTTCGCTGCCGGCCACCTGCTTCCCCACCGCGGCAACCGTCGCAAACTCCTGGGATGCTTCTCTGGCGGAAGACATCGGAACGGCACTCGGTCGAGAGGCCTCTGAGCAGGGGGTGCACGTTCTTCTCGGCCCCGGGTTGAACATCAAGCGCAGTCCGCTCGGTGGCCGTTCCTTTGAATACTTCTCGGAAGATCCGGAAGTTGCGGGCGTCATGGCGGCGGCCTATGTTCGCGGGATTCAGTCGCAGCATGTGGCCGCGACGCCCAAGCACTTCGCGGCCAACAGCCAGGAGCTCCGTCGCATGGCGAGCGACTCGATTCTCGATGAGCGCACGCTCCGCGAGATCTACCTTTCCGCGTTTGAAACGGTGGTCCGTGAGGCGAAGCCTTGGGCAATTATGTCGGCGTACAACCGCGTGTGCGGAGAGTACGCCCATGAGAACCCCCACCTTCTGCAGGACGTTTTGCGAGACGAATGGGGCTTTGATGGCGCCGTCATCAGCGATTGGGGTGGAAGCAACGATGCGGTGCGCGCGGTAGCCGCCGGCGGCACCCTCGAGATGCCGTCCCCCGGCTTTACCTCCGCGCGTGACATCGTGTCGGCAGTTGAACAGGGCGTTCTCGCCGAGAACGATCTCGATCAACGCGTCGCCGAGCTCCTCGACCTGATCACGCGCGTGACACAGCGGCCGTCACCCGGAGGCGTCGACCAGGCCTCCCATCACGCGCTCGCGCGTCGAGCCGCGTCCGAGAGCGCCGTCCTTCTTCGCAATCAGGATGGCATCCTTCCCCTGGCTGAGGGGACGGACGTGGCGTTCATCGGCGAGTTCGCCACTGTGCCGCGCTATCAGGGCGCGGGATCGTCACTCGTCAACGCAACGAACGTCACGAACCTCGTCGCCGCCGCCCGCAGCTCCTCGCTCTCCGTGAGCGCGTATGCGCAGGGCTTTCGCCGTGACGGCACACCGGACGACGTACTTATCGCCGAGGCTGTTCGCGCGGCAGCCGTCGCCGAGGTCGCGATCGTGTGTCTCGGACTGCCGGAGAACGCCGAGTCCGAGGGGCTCGACCGTGAAACGCTGTCGATTCCCGGAAACCAGATCGAGTTGCTTCGCGCGGTGTCGGCCGTCAATAACCGGGTCGTCGTCATCATCAGCGCCGGCGGGGCCGTCGAAATGCCCTGGGCAGACGGGACACCCGCGGTGATTCACGCCTATCTCGGCGGACAGGCCGGCGCCGAGGGCCTCGTTGACGTTCTTACCGGGACCGTAACGCCGTCGGGCAAGCTCGCAGAGACCCTTCCTCGTACGCTCGGCGATACGCCGACGGCCCGCGATTTCCCCGCGACGGGACCTGCGGCTGAGTACCGAGAGGGGCCTTTCGTTGGGTATCGCTATTACGAAACGGCTGACATCGACGTCGCCTTCGAATTCGGCTTCGGCCTCAGCTACACGACGTTTTCCTACCGAGACATCAGCGTGTCGGAGTCCGAAGTGACGTTCAGCATCGAGAACACAGGAACCTTTACTGGCGCCGAAATCGCTCAGGTGTACGTCGCTCGACATGGCGACAGCAGCGTCGTGCGCCCCGTCAGCGAGCTGCGCGGTTTCGCAAAGGTGCGGCTCGAGCCCGGCGAGGCGCGAACGCTCTCGATCCCCCTGGGCGAGCGCGCCTTCCGCTTTTACGACGTCGAGACCCAGACGTGGCAGGTGGAGGCCGGCACGTATGAGATCCGCGTCGGAGCAAGCGTTCGAGACATCCGCTTGGCGGCAGCCATGGAGATCGCGGGAACCGTGCCGGCCGGTGTTCTCCGCACAGAGCTCTCGCCCTATCTGACGGCCGATATTGCACACATCGACAACCGTGCTTTCTCGGCGCTGCTGGGACGCGAGCACGGCTCGAGCGTCGACGGCGGCGCCATCCTCGCCAATGACCCCGTGCTCCGCCTCGAACACTCAGACAGTCCCGTGGGCCGGCTGATCTTTCGTCTGCTGGATGGCCGGCGCCGTGCTGCCGCCCGCAAAGGCACGGCAGATCTGAACATGCTGTTCCTTCTGAATATGCCATTCCGCGCGATCGGGAAGATGTCGGGCGGCCGCGCCACCGACGACCTCGTCGAGGGCGTCCTCCGACTCGCCAACGGAAAGACGATCCGCGGCCTCTGGCACATCATGCGGGCCTATGCCCGTGGCCGGCGCGCCGAGAAACAGTCACAACGCATTTTTGCGAATAAGAGTGGAGGCCGCGCATGATCGCGCGCATCACGTCCTGGTGGGGTTCGTACCAGGAGAAACACCCCGAACTGTCGAAGTTCTTGATGTTCTTCATCCTGTCGAACGGTGTGACGATTCTGCAGCTGTCCTTGATGCCGGTGTTCCGGTGGGGATTCGAGGCGTGGACGAGGCTGACGGATGTTTCCTTCCAAGTTTTGCCCGTCGGTGCCAACGTCGATGGCAGCCAGTACTACATGTTCGACTACGCAGCTGGCCCTATCGCTGGTGACGGCACGGGTGGTGGGCTCGCGTACTTCCTCTCCGTGCAGATCACTCTCCTGATCGCGCAGACGCTCAACTTCTTCGCGCAGCGCAACATCGCCTTCAAATCGAACACAAACGCCTGGGTCGCGGCAGGATGGTACGCGCTGGCATACGTCATCATTACGTTCATTGCTGCAGCGGCACAGGGCTTCTACAAGGCACCGATCTACGAGCTCCTGATCACAACATTCGGATGGGGGTCCGCGGGCGAAACGGCAGCCGACGTGATCACCATGATCATCAACGCCGCCATCTCGTTCTGGGTTTTCTACCCGATCTTTCGCGTCATTTTCCGCCAGGTTCCCGAACAGACGCAGGAATCCGGAAAAACAGACGACGTGTCGACCACCACCCAGCCGTAATCTCGGCAAGAATCAGGTCTCGTGAACCCTCTGCTCTCGATCGTCGTGCCCGCGTACAACGCGGCCGACTATCTGGACCGTTCGCTCGGCCCGCTCGCCCGTTTCGGGACGCGCATCGAGGTCATCGTCGTTGACGACGGCTCTGTCGATAACACCCGAGCGATCGCAACGGCTTATGCAGAACGCCACCCCGCGGTCTTTCAGGTTGTCCACCAGCACAACCGCGGCCATGGCGGCGCCATCATGGCGGGTCTCGCCAAGGCGCGCGGGCTCTACCTCAAGGTGCTCGACGCGGACGACTGGCTGAACCCGGCTGCTCTGGCCACCCTGCTCACGACGATTGATCGTCTCGAGGCAACGAACGGCGTTGACGCGATCATCACGAACTATGTGCATGAACGCGTCAACAGGAGGCGCAAGTACACGCGATATACCTCGCTGATGCCCGCCGGTCGCGCGTTTGGGTGGGATGAGGTGGCGCGATTCGGCCGCCGGCAGTACCTCATGATGCATGCGCTTGTGTACCGCACCGAGCTCATTCGCGCCTCCGGGATGTCCCTTCCGGAACACACGTTCTACGTCGACAACCTCTTCGTCGTCACGCCGCTGTCTCACACAAAGCGGCTGTACTACCTGGATATCGACCTCTACCGTTACTTCATCGGCAGGGCGGATCAGTCGGTCAATGACTCCGTCATGGTGTCGCGGGCCGACCAACAGCTTCGCGTCAACCGACTCGTGATCGCCGAGCTCCCCCATCCCGCCGATGTCCCCGCCGGTCTCTATCGGTATCTTCTGCACCACGTTGAGGTGCTGTGCGGCATCACATCGGCAATTCTCGTTCGTGCGGGCACCCGTGCGCACCTCGCTGAAAGACGAGCGTTCTGGGCGGATATCAAACGCGAAACCCCCTGGGTCTACTCACGTTTGCGCCGCGGTGTCATTGGCACAAGCGCGAATCTGCCCGGGCCTGTCGGTCGGCAGATGACGACCCTCACGTACCACGTTGCCCGACGCGTCGTCGGGTTCAGCTGAAAGCGGCCGCCTCTCATCTCTGCTGACTACCGTTAACCGCATGGGCACGACGAAGGGGCAGATGTGATTCGCATCGGTGTCGTCGAGGACGATGCGATCAGTCGCGATGTCGTGGTCACTCATCTTGCGCATTATCAGGCGGATCGTGGCGAGACGTTCGATATCGCAGTCTTTGAAGACGGAGCGGACCTACTCGCCGAGTACCGTTCAAACTTCGATGTTCTTCTTCTCGATATCGAAATGGAACGCGTCTCGGGGATGACAACGGCGCGGCGCGTGCGAGAGGTTGACGGTGACGTTGCCATTGTCTTCATCACCAACTCGCCGCAGTACGCCATCAGTGGCTACGAGGTCCAGGCGCTCAGCTATCTCCTCAAGCCTGTTGGCTACGGCGCTTTCGCGCAGGAACTCGACCGCGTGATGGCTCAGATGAAGAAGCGGGAACGGCGCACCCTTCTCTTTCAAGCAGATGGCGTGCACCACCGCATCGATGTTGACAGCATCCGCTATCTCGAGAGCGCGGGTCACCGCGTCCTCATTCACACGCTGACCGACACCCATTCCGTTGTCTCCTCGCTCAAGGCGATGGAGGCGGAACTGGACCCTGCGAGCTTCCAGCGGTGCAACAGCGGCTATCTCGTTAACCTCCGGCATGTGACCGCCGTTGATCAGTCCGTCTGCCACGTTCGCGGTGGGACACAGCTACAGATCAGCCGGCCGAAGCGGAAGGTGTTCCTGGCGGCACTCGCCGAGCATATCGGCGCACTCGGGTCGTGAACGTGATCGACCAAACCCTCCCCGACATTCCTCGCGTCGTCACGGGACTCGCAGAAGCCGGCGCGTGTCTTGTTTATCTCCTCATCCTGCGGCGCCGGATGGCCCCGCTTGCCTTCGCCGCTATCGCTGTCGTTGGCACGCTCGCACTCATTGCGACACAGGCAGCCGCGGATCTTTTGCCGCTGCCGCTCTGGACCTTGGGAATGCTCGCGGCCGTGCTCGCGATGTACACCTTTCTCCGGGTCTGCCTCGACAGCACGCGCCTTGCAACGGTGTATCTCACAGCGCGAGCATTTGTGCTGGCGGAGCTCGTGGCATCTCTTCACTGGCAGCTGCACACTTTTTTCCTTCCCCACGGCGCGATCACCGGACCAGCGATTGTGCTCCTTATCGTGACGTTCACGGGCTGCTTCGTCCTCGCCTGGTTCGCCGAAGCACGACATCTGCCCCGCGGTGGTGAGGTCGACGCCGGATGGCGCGAGACGGTCGCGGCCGTCGCCATCGCCAGCGCCACGTTCGGGATTTCGAACCTGAGCTTCACGGGGGCGAATACCCCGTTCTCCGGTCGTATCGGACACGAAATCTTCTACATTCGTACGCTCGTCGATCTCTGCGGGTACATCGCGTTGTATGCCCAGCAGGAGTGGCGACGGGAAGTGCGTGCACGCGCGGAATCGCAGGCAATGCAGTCGCTGCTGCGCAGTCAGCATGACCAGTACCGCACAACCAAGCGCGCGATCGATGAAGTCAGCCGCAAACATCACGACATGAAGCATGTCGTCCAGGCCATCCGAGCTGAAGAGGATCCCACGATTCGCGCGCGGCTTGTCGATGAACTTGAGCAGTCGATCGCCGACTACGGCACGCGTTTTCGCACCGGTAATGCAGTGCTCGACACCGTTTTACAGGCCAAAGCGATGACAGCGCGCGATGAGGGGATCGAGATCACCTGCGTTGCAGACGGCGCCCTGCTGGATATGCTCACGCCTCTTGATCTGGTGACTGTCACGGGAAATGCCCTCGACAACGCCATTGAAGCGGCGACGCGGACGGAAAACGACGGCACCCGCTCCGTTCGCGTTGCGCTCTTCGCACAAGATGCCTTCGTGATGCTCCGCATCGACAACACCTACGACGGTGTTCTTCTACGCGAGGGCGACATGCCCCGCTCGCGAAAACCGGATGCGGACGACCACGGTTTCGGACTGCGAAGCATTGAGCAGACCGTCGCGACGTATGGCGGTTCGATGTCTATTAACGCCGACGAACGATGGTTCTCGCTCCGGCTCCTCTTCCCGCGGCCGCAGAAATCAGGCGATTCCGCGAGCCGTTAGGGCGTCGGCCATATCGTCGGCGTGGCGCAACGACATCACGAGCAGAGTGACAATCGCTTTCGGTCCCAGCCGAACGCCTCGCGCCGTTTTCGCCTCCCGGATCCGCGCGGCGAAATCGCCGATCACCGGGATCGCGGCGATCGTCAGAGACAGCGTAAAGGCAACCCGCCAGGGATCGATACCGATGCGCCGAAGCGGTCGAAGAACACGCTGCAGGACATCGATCATCTCTCCCGTTGGTGTCGTCAGGGTCACGGCGGCAGCAAGGAGGACGATCGACGCGATACGAGCCGTGTTGATCCAGGAGGGCTCCCACCCGAGGAAGATCCCCTGAGTCACGGCGAGAAACAGCAGGATCCACTTCATGCGCCAGATCTGACGCGCCCACGTGATCGGCCCGAAGCCGGCGAGAAAGAACAGTCCAAGCGTTGCTGCCAACCCCATTCCGGCGGTCAACGACGTGTGGGGAATCAGGGATGCGATGAGCGCAAGTAGCGCAAGCGCAGCGAGTTTGAAACCCGCCGGCGCACGATGGACGATGCTCGTTCCGGAACGGAAGAGCGCGATCACGCGAACTCCCGGCAGTATGCGTCAATGACAGTCGACGGCTCGCCCTGTTGCACAAGCCGGCCGTCTGCGAAGCGCAGCGCGACATCGCACCGGGCAGCGAGGTCAAGATCGTGCGTGACGATCACGACCTGTTCCAGGTCCGTTCCTTCCAGCAGCAGATCAGCCATGCGACGAGCATTACCGCGATCGAGAAGGGTCGTCGGCTCATCTGCGACAAGAACACGAGGTTTTCTGACGAGCACGGCCGCGAGCGCGAGAAGTTGTTTCTGCCCGCCCGAGAGACTGTACGCCGGCTGGTCTGCCCGCCCGTCGAGCCCAAAGTTCGCCAGCTCCTGGTGCGCCCGCGCCGACACCTCTGGGCGCGGGACACCGGCAGCCGTCAACGACAGCGCGATGTCCTCGGCGGGGGTAGGCATGAGGATCTGGGCATCGGGGTTCGAGAACAGAAAGCCGACCGCTTCGCGTGCATGTTTCGGGCGTGAGCCCACGTCGATTCCTGCGACCTCGACCGTGCCGGAGGTGGGTTTTGCGAGGCCGTTGAGCGTTCGTGCGAACGTCGACTTACCTGAGCCGTTCGCGCCGATGATCGCAACGCGCGGCTGATCGAGCGTCGTCGTGATCCCGTGCAGAATGCGCACACCGTCACGGGCAACGTCGAGGCCCTCCGTGCGGATCATGCCGATGCGGAAGCGGTCGCTGTGTCCACCGTGCCGGCGCGGAACGCTCGGGCTTTGGCCGGGAAGGCGGGCGGATACGCGCGGAAGAGCGCGAGCGTCAGAAGAGTGGCAAGAACGGCCTTGATGAGGTCACCGGGGACAAAGGCGAGCGCCTGGAGCGCCGTGAGGGAGAGGGGCTGGCCCGTCACAGCGGCGGCCACCGGGATGCCGAGCGCGTACATCACGAAGAGCCCGCCGACGACGGTGCCCAGGCCCACGCGCCACCAGGTGAGTCGGCCGGAGTGGGCGATCAGACCGACGACGATGGCTGCCGGGACGAACGCGATGAGGTATCCCGCACTCGGACCGACGAACACGCCGAGACCGCCGCGCCCTCCCGACAGCACGGGCAGGCCGATGGCGACAAGGAGGAGGAAGACGAGAACTGCCGCTCCCCCACGCTTCCACCCGAGAATGGCACCAGCAAGCATGATCCCCAGCGTCTGCGCCGTGATCGGAACGAGCCCGGGCACGGGGATGGGTCCCATCAGGCCGAGCACCACAATGATGGCGGCGAAAACAGCCACGCGCGCGATGTCGCGCGCCTCCCAACGGTCGCTGATGGTCATCAGAGTTCCTTCCTGAACACTGTTCATTGAACGTCGTTCAGTATAGTCATGGATATGCGCGGAGCCGGACATGACCTCGAGAGCATCATCGATCAGGCGATCGCCCTTCTCGATGACATCGGCCTTCCCGACCTCTCGATGCGCCGCCTCGCGGGAGCGCTCGGCGTCGCCCCCAGCGCCCTGTACTGGCACGTCGCGAATAAACAAACCCTGCTTGCCGCCCTTGCCGACCGAATCGTTGCGGAGGCCGCGCCAGCCGACGGCGTCGACACCACCGCGCTCGCGCTACGTGACGCGATTCTCGCCCACCGCGACGCGGCAGAAGTCGTCACGAGTTCCGCCGCGCTGGGGCTGAGCTCCGGCGCGATTCGCGAGCGATTTCACGCGGCGTATACACGTGCAGGATCCTCCGACCCGGCGCGCGCCGCAGCCGTGGCCGAGCAATTCCTCCTCGGGCACACCTCGCTCGTCCAGCAGCGCATCCAGGCCGCGACAATCGGCGCCTACGACGCGAATCCTCGCGACGTAGACACGAGCACACGTGCCGAGTTTGCCGACGGGATCGCGGCGCTCAGCATGCTATGAGGCGTCGGGAACCGTCCATGTGAGAGGGTTCTGATTCCACGAGTTCCCCACAGACACGACGATCTTGCCCGCGATGTAGCGGTCGATGGACCACTCGAGGATTCGCCCGTTGGGATCACGGGAGACACGACGATGTGTCAGAAGGGCCGAGCCACGCGCCACTCCCAAGAGCTGCGCATCGCGAGCTTTCGCTCCTTCTGCGCCGAAGCGGTGCTCGGCATGCGTGAACCGCACTCCATGCTCCGCGAGAACCATCGTCACCGATGACGCCTCAGCGGGAATCGCCTGGACGAGCTCACCCACCCATTCGGCGTACCGGGTGCGCTCCAACATGACGACATCGCCGTCGAGCATGCGCACACGAACGACGTTGAGGACGCGTGTGCCGCGCGGGGCCTGCAGAAGGCGCTCGTCCGTCTCGTCGGCGATTTGCCAAACGCTCTCAACAACGCGACCACCAGGCTCGCGTCCCTTGCCACGCGCCCACTGCGCGAAGCTGTGGAATTCATCGAACGAGGAACGCTGTCGCGGCACGCGCACAACTGTTTTCGGACGCCCCCTGCTTCCGTCAACGATCCCTTCGGCTACGAGCTCCTTGAGTGCCACACGAACTGTGCCGAGGGATGCGCCGAACCGCTCGGCCAATACCCGCTCGGGCGGCAAGGAGTCACCAACGGCGTACGCACCAGACAGGATCTCCTCGCGCAGTGCGTCGGCGATCGTCCGAAAGGCAAATGTCTGCACCCGATGGGGTCCCTTCGTGCGCCGCGCAGCCTGGGCGCGACAGGTATGAACACTCATTGTATGCACCCGGCACCTGTCAACCCGCCCGCCGGCTGTCGTTCACATCACGTTCCCTTTCTCGTTGTCGATTCGACATGTTCACTAGTGATCTTTATGGTGGTTGAGACAACATCACTAGGGACGTTGGTCATATCTCGGTGATGAGTAGCTCGACAACTCTCACGAAAGGCTGTGACCTTGAACACCATGAGCACACGCGCCCTCACCGCAACCGGCGTGGTTGCCGCGGCGGCTATCGCGCTGACAGGCTGCACAACCTCGGCGGCCGAGTCCGAGTCCTCCGCACTGTGGCGGAGCGCAACAACCGTCTCCGAGGGCGGTGGTTTCGATCAGCTTGTCGAAGACGCGCAGGCCGAAGGAACCTTTAACGTCATGGGCCTCTACGAGGACTGGGCCAACTACGGCGGGCTGCTCGATGCCTTCTCCGAGAAGTACGGCATCACCATCAACAACGACACCTCGACGGGGTCGAGCCAGGATCTCGTCAACGCCGTTGTCAACCGGCAGGGCCAGGACACCTCACTCGACTACCTCGACACCGGTATGAGCTACGCAGTTCAAGCCGATCTCGATGGTCTCCTCGCCGAATACGCGCCGGAGACGATTGCCGACATCGACCCCTCGTACATCGGCGAAAACGGCACCTGGCTGCACCAGTACGGCGGAACCATCGCGATCGCCTGTGACACGGGCCGCGTCGAGACCTGTCCGACCAGCTTCGCCGACCTGCTGGACCCCCAGTACCGCGGCCAGGTCGCGCTCCCGAACACCCCGGAGAACTCCGAATCTGCGTTCATGATCGTGCACGCAGCCGCGCTCGCACACGGCGGCAGCCTCGACGACATCACGCCCGGCATCGAGTTCTTCCGGGAGCTCAACGAAGTCGGGAACTTCATCCCCGTTCAAGGCAACGCCGGAACGCTCGAAACCGGAGAGACGCCAATTCTTCTCGAGTGGACATACACGCTGCAGCCCGTGGCTGACCGGCTTGCCGACGAGGTCGGCATGGAGATCGACGTCATCATCCCGGACGACGGCGTCGTCTCGTCGTTCTACGCCGCATCACTGAACGCCGACGCACCGCACCCCGCGACCGCAAGGCTCTTCTTCGAGTTCCTCTTCTCCGACGAGGGGCAGAACCTGCTTCTCCAGGGCGGTGTCTCCCCTGTTCGCCTCGACGCCATGATTGCGGCAGGAACCGTGGACGAAGATGCCCTCGCGGCCCTTCCGAGCGCGGAACTCGGACAGTCGCCCACGCTCGAACAGCGTCAGGCAAATCAGGATGTCATCGACGAGCAGTGGTCCGCGGCCATCCGGTGACTTCCGCCACGTCCTCCCGCGCCCGCCGAGCAGGTCTCGGCGGGCGCGGATCGCCTGCCATCATTGCCCTGGCGCCGATGGCACTTCTCCTGGCCTGCTTCTTCCTTCTTCCGCTCCTTGGCATGGCCATCGTCGCGTTCTCGGTCAGCGATGGACAGGGCGGAAAGACTCTTGGCCTCGAGAACTTCGCCAGCCTCGCCGACCGCGGCCAGGCAATCGCGAACTCGGTGCGCGTGTCACTCGTCGGGTCCGCCGTTGGGGCCGGCATCGGAGCGATCACAGCGTTTTGTATCGCACAGATCCGGCACCGCCGCCTCGACGACGTCGTTGCCGTTCTCTCGTCCGTACTCGCCAATGACGGTGGCGCTCCCCTGGCGTTCTCATTCATTGTGACCATCGGCAACACGGGTTTTCTCTTCGCTGCGCTCGGACTCGACTCGGTCGGGTTCTCTCTGTATAGCTGGCAGGGCCTTGTGGTCATGTACCAGTACTTCCTCATCCCGACCATGATCATGGTGACGCTTCCGACCTTCGTCGGTCTCCGCCGCGAGTGGCACGAAGCCAACAAGAGCCTCGGTGGCTCGGCGTGGACGTTCTGGCGCCGTGTCGGGATTCCTGTTGCGGCCCCGGCCCTTCTCGGCGGGTGGATTCTGTTGTTCGGCTCCGCCTACGCAACGCATGCTTCCGCCGCCGTTCTCATCGGAACCGGCGGTTTCCCCCTCGTGACGCTGACGATCGCTGACGAACTCCGATCCGGCACGCGCGCAGGAGGCGAAGAAGCCGCCATGGCACTCGGCCTCACGATGGTCGCGATCGCTGTCGTCGTTCTGTTCCTTTTCAATCGACTGCAGAGGATGTCCGCACGATGGCTCGCCTGACCTCGCCCCTGCGCTGGGTGCCCATCCTTGCCGTTGCGCTGTATCTGGCGGTTCCCATCATCTGCAGCATCGCCTTCGCTACCTTTCCCGGCGGATCCTTTTCGCTGCGGGCATTCGAGGTGCTGACAGGCGATCAGAATCTCGCCTCGGCCGCGCTACGCACCCTCACCATCGCAGCGATCACGATCGTCGTGCTACTGCTGACGCTTGTCCCCGCTGTCGTGGCAGTTCACCTCTGGGCACCGAGGCTCCGCCCCCTTCTCGAGGTGCTGTGCACGTTGCCGCTTGTTGTTCCCTCGATCGCACTCGCCGCCGGAGTCATTTCGCTTCTGCGGTGGGGCGCTTCCCAGGGACGAGGATCCGTCCCCGGCCAGATCAGCCAGACCCTGCAAAATCCCGACCTTCCGTTGATTCTCGTTGGCACCTACGTCGTTCTTTGCCTCCCCTTCACGTTCCGTTCCATCGACGCGGGCCTCCGCACAATTCCCCTCAAGGCGATCGTCGAGGGCTCGACGATCCTCGGCGCCAGCACCTGGGGAACGATCTGGCGGGTCGTCCTTCCCAACATCGCCGGCCCCGTTCGCTTTTCTGCTTTCTTCGGAACCGCACTGTGCTTCGGTGAGTTCTCCATTGCTGCCACGCTCAGCCAACAAACGGTTCCGGTCTGGCTCTTCACGGTGTCCCAGACCGACTTTCGCGCGTCGATCGCCGTCGCCGTCCTCCTGAATCTGACCACCTGGGCACTCATGCTTCTCGCCACTGTCGCCGCGAGCCGCATGGCTCCCACACGCGTTATCGATGACAGCAACACCGCCGACCCGGCCCAGAGTGCTTCCCCCGAGAAGGTGACCGCATCATGACCATTCCCGCCACAGCCAACAACGACGTCGTCCTCGAGAACGTGACGAAAACCTTCGGCACGACGACGGTTCTGAAGGACATGTCTGTTCGCATCGCGCCCGGCGAGCTCCTCAGTGTGCTCGGCCCGTCGGGATGCGGGAAGACAACCGCACTCAGGATTCTGGCCGGTTTCGAAAAGCCGACGTCAGGCCGTGTGCTCGTCGGCGGCGACGACGTCACGCACCGTGCGCCGAACCGGCGCGACATCGGAATGGTGTTCCAGGCCTACAGCCTGTTCCCCAATCTCTCCGTGCTCCACAACGTTGAGTACGGACTGCGCATTCGACGCCTGCCGAGCCCCGAGCGCCGCCGCAGGGCGAACGATCTGCTGGAGATGTGCGGACTGGATCATCTCGCCACGCGTTTTCCCCACCAGCTCTCCGGCGGGCAACAGCAACGCGTGGCACTGGCGCGAGCCCTCGCCGTTCAACCGTCGGTTCTCCTCTTGGACGAGCCGCTCTCCGCGCTCGATGCCATCGTGCGCGCTCAGATTCGTGATGAGATACGGCGACTCCAGCAGCAGCTGGGCATCACGACGATGTTCGTGACGCACGACCAGGGCGAAGCACTCGCGATTGCCGATCGTGTCGCTGTCCTCAACGGCGGTCATATCGAACAGATCGCCGCACCACAGGATGTCTATCAGCGGCCGGCGTCCGAGTTCGTCGCCCGTTTCGTGGGAACCGTCACGGAGGTGGGCGCTCGCCCCGAATTCGCTGGCGGACCGCTACCGCTCGTGGCTCCCTCAGCCGGCCTCGACACGCTGTTCGTCCGACCGGAAGATGTCGAACTGCGCCGCGACGCCGATGGCGATGCCACCGTCACCGAACAGACATATCTTGGCGAACGGACCATCGTCAGCGCCGTGACGCCGGAAGGCTTCCGGATCACCAGCTCGGTCTCGGCCGCCGCGGCATCGTCGATCTCACCGGGCACCAGAGTGAGAGCACACGTCTCCGCTGCCCCGGCGCTCCGGCTGCCGAGCGCCTCGGGTGCGCGCAACCGAGTTCTCGCGTGAGCGCGCTCGTCATCTCCGATGGCGCCGGCGGTTCGTTCACTGCGCACGCCGTCGTCTTTGACTGCGATGGCATCCTCGTCGACTCAGAATCCGTATGGTTGCGCCTGATTTCCGAGTGCCTTGCCGAGCTTCCTGATGTCGACGCTGACGCGTTTCACGGGCTCAGCGTCGACGACACGGCGCGCGTTCTCGCTGCGCACACGGGCCAGGCAGCGAGCGATGTCCGTATCGACCTGGTCAAGACCTACTCGGACCTCCTTCGCCCCGGAGTGGAACCCATGCCGGGGGCCGTCGAGCTCATGACGCACCTGGCCGCCCACATCCCCGTCGCGGTGGCAAGCAACGGTTTACGCCACGATGTCAACATGATGCTGAAGAGCGTTGGCCTGCTGGATATCATCCCCGTGATCCGCACCCTCGAAGACGTCCCTCGGGGGAAACCCGCTCCTGATCTGTATCTCGCTGCCGCGCATGCCTTGGGGACGGACCCGCGCCACATCATCGCCCTCGAGGATTCGCCCGCTGGCGCCACGGCAGCTCGTACCGCCGGCATGACGGTGCTCGGGGTCAACGCGGATCCGCGCGTTGCGCTGACCTGCGACGCCCGATTCGCGTCACTCGTCGACATCACTGCCCGGATTGTTCCCGAGACAATGGAGACACGCACATCATGACCGTTCCCCTGCCTTCTCCCTCGGCCCCGCCGTCGATCCGCGTGCTCACCTGGAACATCTGGTGCGGCGGTCGCGAGGTGGCACATTCTGCCGCCAAACAGATCGATGTTCTCCGCGACCAGTGCGCCGACATCGTTCTGCTCCAGGAAGCGTGGGAAGGATCGGCTGCGCCTCTTGCCGCGGCCCTCGACATGGGCGTCGCTCAGCAGGGATACGATAACGCCGTCCTCAGCCCGCATCCGGCACGGCTGATCGCGACCGGAACGGATCCGTATGCGAGCGCCGCGATCGTCTCAACGTTCCTTGGCGAGGTTCTCGCCTGGTCCGTGCACCTTGCACCGTGGGACTACGGTCCCTACCGGCACGGCGCATCAGCCGGCGAGAAGAACACCGCCTTTGGCGCAGAACGGGAGGTTCCGGGCGAGGAGGAACGAGCGGAGCAAATTCGATCGGTTCTCACAGAGACGGAACGCATTCTCGCCGGGCACGGTGAGATGCCGGTGATCATCGCGGGAGACTTTAACGTTCCTTCGCCCCAGGACTGGAACGGCCACCACCGTCCAGATGTCGCGTGGCCCGCCACGCAGATTCTCCTCGACGCTGGCTACGCTGACGCGTTCCGGGACATCCACCCCGACCCTGGCGCTGCGCCCGGGCTGACGTGGGCACAGATTCACACTCTCGAAGATGAGCCGCGCGATCGCATCGACTTCATCTTCACGCGCGGGCTCACCGCAGTGGCGGCCGACCACTACGGCTCTGTGATCGACGACGAGAACCGGACGGGCTTCACCGAACACGGCGGAAGCAACGCGTATATTCCCCACCACGCGGACAACGCGTTTCCCAGCGATCACCTCGCCGTTCGCGCCGCTTTGGCCGCGACACCGGTAGGCTGAGCGCCTCTCTCGCTCCGAAAGCGATCGGCGCTATCGCCGCAGTTCCGCAGCGTGCCCCAGCCGGAAACCCGGGAGAAGCGCAACGAGGGCGAGAACAACCGAGAACGCGAAAACGGCCGTAAAACCGTCGGCGGCCAGTGTGAAGATCAGGCCCATGATCGCCATCGATGACGCCGTTCCGACAGCGTCGGAGATCTGCAACGCTGACGAATTGAAGCCCTGGTTGTTGCGCGTGGAGTAAGCAAGCGAGAGGACGGTCAGGCGCGGGTACATCAGCCCCATCCCGAAGCCAGCAAGGCCCCAGAGCACAATGGGGATCCACGGCGGGAGCAGAAGCCAGGCCGACAATGCCATGGCTGTGAGAGCACCGGTGAGCAGAAAAATACCGCTGAGCGCGATGTTCCTGTTTCCGATCCTGTCGCCATAGCGGCCCGTGATCTCCGATCCGGCCGTCCAGGTGATCGCGGCCGCGGTCAGCCCGAGCCCGGCGAAGGTGGGCGAAAAGCCATACCGGTCCTGGAAGAGATAGGGAACATAGATCTCGGCGCCGAACAGGGCGCCTGCGATCAGACCGCGCATCAGGATCACACTGGGAAGGCCACGACCCGCCAGATAGGTGCGGCGAGGGACGAGGGGGCGCATCGCCAGAGCGACAACGGTGATCGCGCCCAGCGCCACGGCGCCCGTACCCCACGTGGGCAGGCCGATGCCCTCCCCCTTGCCTGCGAGGTTAAGAACCAACGCGGCGACCGCCACGATTCCGGCGAGCCCGAGGCGTGCGCCGACGCGACCATCAGCGGGAGCGTCGTCGCTATCGGGAATGCCGCGCAGACGCGGCGCGATCATGCTGAACGCCATCACCGCGAATACGGCGACACCACCGAACACCCATCGCCAGTGCACGAACTCCGTGACAGCACCAGCGGCCGCGGGACCAATCAGTGACGGGATGATCCACGCTGCGGCGAACAGGGCCATGACACGACCGTGCAGATTGGCGGGATACACGCGGGCGATCACCACATACAGGGAGACCACCATGCCGCCGGAGCCCAGCCCCATGACGAGGCGTCCGGTGACGAGAATCTCCATCGTCGGCGCAGCCGCGTCGATAAGGAGACCAACGAGGAAAAGCCCGACGGCCCCGGTAATCGGGATCGCCGGCCCCTTCCGGTCACTCATTGCACCGGCCGCGACCATGCCGATCACACTCGTGGCGAATGTGCCCGAGAAGGCAAGCGCGTAAAGGTCGTACCCGTTGAGATCATCAGCAACGGCTGGCATCACGGTGGTGACGGCCAGCGTCTGCAGAGCAGCAAGAAAGATGAGGGAGACTGCGCCGAGGGTCGTCCAGACGAACTGGCGATCCCAGATGCTAGCCCCGGACCGCTCCGGTTGAAGAGGAAGCGGTCCGGAGAAGCTTGACGGATCCGCGGAATGGCTCACGCGCGGATTAGCACTCCGATGCGTTCAATCGCATCGGTGAGAATCTCGGGGCTCGTTCCGTAGTTAATCCGGATGAATCCCACTCCCGGCGCTCCGAAGGATAGTCCCGGGTTCACCGCAACACGGGCGTCCTCAAGGATCCGCGCCGCGGGGTTGTCGCCCAATCCGGTGGCCCGCATATCCACCCAGGCGAGGAAGCCGGCGTCTCCCGGCTCATAGACCGCGCCAGGAACGTGCTCCGCGAGCAGCTCGACGAGCAACTGCTGGTTGGAAACTAGCCGCTCGCGCAACGCATCCAGCCACTCATCGCCCTCTTCAAAGGCAGCAATGCCCGCTTTGATGCCGAACAAGCCCGTGCGCCATTCGACCTCAACGGGGATGCGCTGGACGATCTGCGCATTCTCCTCGGAGGCCGTGACGATGTGAGCACATTTCAAACCCGCGAGGTTAAACGCCTTGCTGGCGCTGAGAACAGCGAAGCCGACCTTTTCTGCGTCGGTTCCTGTCGAGAGAAAGGGCGTGAAGTCCCGACCCGGCATCGTCAAGGGTGCGTGGATCTCGTCGCTGACAACAGCAGCGCCGTGAGACGCCGCGATTCGTGCCAGTTCGGCCAGCGTCGCCGCGTCGTGCGCCGTACCGGTGGGGTTATGAGGGTTGCAGAGGAGCAGCGCCACAGCGCCCTCGGCAAAGGCCTGATCGATGCCGTGAAGATCGAGCTTCCACCCGCCCGGTGTCTTGAGCAGCGGAACATCGACGTACTCGGTGTGCGATTCCTCGTGCACACCGAAGAACGGCGGATACACGGGCGAGGTGACGACGACCTTCTGCCCCGGCTTCGTGACGGCGCGGAGAAGCTCGGCAACACCCATCATCACGTCACACGTGGTCCGGACGCGACCCGGGTCGACGTCCCATCCCCACCGCCGCTGCGCGAAGGACACAAACGAATCCGGATAGCGCGTTTTCGGGGGCACATAACCGGTGTCTCCGATGCGCAAAGCCTCGCTCAGAACACGTTCGATCGGGGCAGCCAGCGGGAAGTCCGTCTCGGCAACGAACAGAGGAAGCACGTCGTCTCCGTGCGTCGCCCACTTCGTGCTGGAACGCTGGCGGAGTTCGTCGAGGGGAAGGGCGTCGAGCATCACCCGTCGAGCCTAACCCCCACGCCCCGAATGTTGCCTCTTTCCTGCACACGGACACGTGTGGCCCGCCGGCATACGCCGGCGGGCCACACGGGGAAAGAGATCAGATGGCGAAGCCGAGGGCCCTCATCTGGTCACGTCCGTCGTCCGTGATGCGCTCAGGGCCCCACGGCGGCATCCACACCCAGTTAATGCGGAACCGTTCAACGACGCCGTCAAGCGACTGAGCGATCTGCTCTTCGATGACATCGGTCAGGGGGCAGCCGGCGCTCGTGAGCGTCATGTGGATCACGAGAGCGTCGTTCTCGTCATCCCATGCGAGATCGTAAATGAGCCCCAGGTCCACCACGTTGACCCCGAGCTCGGGGTCCATGACGTCCTTGAGTGCTTCTTCGACCTGATCGTACTTCTCAGGCGTGAGCGTTGCAGCCATGGTCACAGCCTACGCCTCGATGGGCGCACCCTCGGGAAGGTATGCCTCGTAACCTTCGGCTTCGAGACGATCCGCCAGCTCAGGACCGCCCTCTTCGACAACCTTGCCCGCCACCATCACGTGCACGAATTCCGGCTTGATGTAGCGCAGGATTCGCGTGTAGTGCGTGATGAGCAGAACACCCAGCTCCGAGGACTCCTTGGCACGGTTAACGCCCTCGGAAACAACCTTGAGCGCGTCAACGTCGAGACCGGAGTCGGTCTCATCGAGAATGGCGATCTGCGGCTTGAGGAGCTCGAGCTGCAGGATTTCGTGACGCTTCTTCTCACCGCCGGAGAAGCCTTCGTTGACGTTACGGGACGCAAACTTCTCGTCCATGCGGAGGTTCTTCATGCCCTCCTTGACGTCCTTCGTCCAGGTGCGGATCGCGGGGGCTTCGCCGTCAATCGCCGTCTTGGCCGTACGAAGGAAGTTCGTGACCGTAACGCCGGGGATTTCGACGGGGTACTGCATCGCGAGGAACAGGCCGGCGCGAGCACGCTCGTCAACGGCCATCTCCAGAACATCCTCACCGTCGAGCGTGATCGAACCGCTCGTCACGGTGTACTTCGGGTGGCCGGCGATTGTCGCGGCGAGCGTCGACTTGCCGGAGCCGTTAGGGCCCATGATGGCGTGTGTCTCACCACTCGAGATGGTGAGGGTGACGCCGTTCAGGATGGGGGTCGTTCCCTCATCCGTCTCGACCGAGACGTGCAGGTCGCGGATCTCGAGGACAGCCATGTCAGTTTTCCTTCTTCACGTTGATATCGATGAGCACGTCGTCGCCGTCAATCTGGACGGCGTAAACAGGAACGGGCTCGTAAGCAGGGAGCGTCTGGGGCTTGCCGGTGCGCAGCGAGAACGCCGAGCCGTGGGCCCAGCATTCCAGCGTGTCGCCTTCGACGAAACCCTCGGACAACGAGATGTCGCCGTGGGTGCAAACGTCACCGATCGCGTGGATCTCATCGTTCGCGTCCTTCACGACGGCGATAGCGACGCCATCAACCTCGACCCGCAATGCGGTGTCTTGTTCAAGGTCACTCACACCGCATACACGCTGACTGGTCACGCCTTCACTCCCTCAGCGATCTCCTTCTCGACCGCCGCGATGAGATGCTCCTGAAGTTCAGGGACCTCGATCTTCTGAGCGATCTCGACAAGGAAACCGAGAACGACGAGGCGTCGCGCCTCTTCCTCGGAGATACCGCGGGCCTGCAGGTAGAACAACTGCTCGTCGTCGAAACGCCCTGTTGCCGACGCGTGTCCCGCGCCCTCGATGTCACCCGTCTGAATCTCGAGGTTCGGAATTGAGTCGGCACGGGTGCCGTTTGTGAGCAGCAGGTTGCGGTTGGCCTCGTAGGAGTCTGTTCCTGTGGCGTCCGGACCGATGAGAACATCGCCGATCCACACGCTGCGGGCGGTGTTGCCCTGCAGAGCGCCCTTGTACAGAACGTCGCCCTTGGTGTGAGCACCCTTGTGGAACAGGTAAACCTGGCTCTCGAGGTGCTGGCCGGCGTCGCTGTACGTCAGGCCGAACATCTCCCCATTCGAGCCCTGGCCAGACAGCTCCAGGCTGGGGTTGACGCGTACAACGTCGCCGCCGAACGTGATGACGAAGTGCTTCAGCGACGCATCCCGGTCGACGCGCGCCTGGTGTGACGACGCGTGAACGGTGCCGTCGCTCCAGTCCTGAAGAGTGATGACCGTGAGGTGGGAACCGTCACGCGCGATGATCTCGACGTTCTGCGCGTACTGCGCGGCGCCAGAGTGCTGCAGGATGACGATGCCCTTCGACATCGGCTGTGCCTCGATCACGATGTGACCGTCAGCGCGCTTATCTGCGCCCTGACCGACGATGTCGATGACGATCGGCTCGGCAACCTCGGTTTCCCGCGGCAGCTGAACGTGAAGCGCGTCGGCCGAGTTCACCCAGGCAATCGCCGCAGGGAGATCCTCCGGCTGGAAGAACTCGCCGCGCGGTGCCTCACCGATCGCGAGCGTTCCGCTGGCGTACTCTGCCCCGGAGGTGACGGTGCACATGACACCGTCGTTCGCCTCTGCAGCCTCGAAAAGCGGCGCGATGCGCTTCATCGGCGTGTGCATCCAGTTGACCTCGCGGCCGGTCGGAACGCCAAAATCAGCCGGGTCGAACGACCGGGGGCGCTCAGAGCGGGTCTGGATGGGCCCACTCACCTCGTCCTGCGGCTGCACGAGAGCGCGAGCCGGGTCCATGTGGCCGTGCGAATCCTGCGCCTCGTCGGGCGCTGTGGTTGTGGTCGTCATTCTCAGCCGACCGATCCTTCCATGCCCATTTCAATGAGCTTGTTGAGTTCCAGCGCGTACTCCATCGGCAATTCGCGCGCGATCGGCTCGATGAAGCCGCGCACGATCATCGCCATTGCTTCGTCTTCTGGCATTCCGCGGCTCATGAGGTAGAACAGCTGCTCTTCGCTGACCTTCGAGACGGTTGCCTCGTGGCCAAGCTCGACGTCGTCGACGCGGATGTCGATGGCGGGGTAGGTGTCGCTCCGGGAAATCGTGTCGACCAGAAGCGCATCACAACGCACGGTGTTGGCCGAGTGGTGTGCGTTCGCATCGACGCGCACCTCGCCTCGGTATCCGGCGCGGCCGCCACCACGTGCGATCGACTTTGAGACGATCGACGACTGTGTGTAGGGCGCCATGTGAATCATCTTCGCGCCCGCGTCCTGGTGCTGACCGGGGCCAGCGAACGCAACCGAGAGCGTCTCACCCTTGGCGTGCTCACCCATGAGGAAAATCGACGGGTACTTCATCGTGACCTTGGATCCGATGTTGCCGTCGACCCACTCCATCGTCGCGCCCTCTTCTGCCACAGCGCGCTTGGTGACGAGGTTGTAGACGTTGTTAGACCAGTTCTGAATCGTCGTGTAGCGAACACGGGCGTTCTTCTTGACGATGATCTCGACAACGGCCGAGTGCAGCGAGTCGCTCTTGTAAATCGGAGCCGTGCAGCCCTCGATGTAGTGAACGTAAGAGTCCTCGTCGGCGATGATCAGCGTGCGCTCGAACTGGCCCATGTTCTCCGTGTTGATACGGAAGTAAGCCTGCAGAGGAATTTCCACGTGAACGCCCTTGGGGACGTACACGAAGGATCCACCGGACCACACAGCCGTGTTCAGCGCCGCGAACTTGTTGTCGCCAGCGGGGATCACGGAACCGAAGTACTCGTCGAAGAACTCGGGGTGCTCACGGAGAGCCGTGTCGGTGTCCATGAAGATGACACCCTGCTCTTCCAGGTCCTCGCGGATCTGGTGGTAGACAACCTCAGACTCGTACTGCGCGGCAACACCGGCAACGAGACGCTCTCGCTCGGCCTGCGGGATGCCG
This sequence comes from Microbacterium amylolyticum, assembly GCF_011046975.1. NCBI lineage: Bacteria > Bacillati > Actinomycetota > Actinomycetes > Micrococcales > Microbacteriaceae > Microbacterium > Microbacterium amylolyticum. The sequence goes on from NZ_CP049253.1 coordinate 587,871, forward strand.
AGGCGCTCGTACGTGTTCTTGATGTCTTCCGGCAGGTCCTCCCAGCTCTGGGCCTGCTTCTCGGTGGACCGCACGAAGTACTTGATGTTGTCGAAATCGATCTCGCTGAGATCAGCGCCCCACGTGGGCATCGGCTTGCGGCCGAAGAGCTGAAGCGCCTTGAGGCGGTTCTTCAGCATCCACTCCGGCTCAGACTTGTGGGCGGAAATGTCGCGCACAACTTTCTCGTTGATGCCGCGCTGGGCGCTTGCGCCAGCAGCGTCGGCGTCGTGCCACCCAAACTCGTACACCCCCAGACCTTCAAGCTCTGGACGGTCGATCAGCACTTCAGACATGGCGACTCACATTCTCCTCACGGGTCTCCAGCAGTGTCATCTGCCCCACCGCCTCGGAGAAGAAACGGTGCAATTGGACCCTGCTTTCGGGCACAGATTTCGCGCCTACACTGTTCGCGGATGCAATGAGCTACGCCCCTGCATCCGTCCGCTACCGATTCTACAGGGTTCGCACCGGTCAATGCCCGTCCCGGCAAGACGTCAGCGTGCGTTCAGGAGCCATCCCGCATGACCACGACCGTTGCCCCCTCTTCTCCGACCGTGACGGGCTTCTCTCCCGCCCTCCGAATTTTCGCGTGGCTGTCCTTCCTCGCGGAGACGCTCATCATCGGAACGGGTGGCGCTGTACGGCTCACGGGCTCGGGTCTCGGATGCACCGAATGGCCCCTGTGCACTCCTGACTCCCTCGTCCCGACGGAGGACATGGGAATCCACGGTGTGATCGAATTCGGCAATCGCACGATGACCGGCGTCGTCGGCATCGTTGCCATCGGCGTTCTGCTCCTCACGCTCGCGAAGCTCGGCGGCCGCCAGGAGGTCAAGCTGGCGATCTGGTTCGCCGTTGGCGGCGTGGCTGCCGCAGCAGCGGGCTTTGCCATCACGCAGATCTTCGTTGTTGCGAGCTCGATCCTGTTGCTCGCCGTGATCATTGCGGCCATCGTGTCGGTCCGACGAGTGCCGATGCGCCGCGACCTCTCGGTTCTCGCGTGGATCGTCGTCGCCGGGGTGGTCGCCCAGGCCTTCGCCGGCGGCATCACGGTCTTGACCTCACTCAACGCGTTCATGGTCGGCTTCCACTACGCCGCCTCACTAGCGCTGGTGTGTGTGACCGTGGCGTTCCTCGTCCGGTTGTCTGCCGTTCCCGGCCCGCGCCGCCTCGCGGTTCCGCGGTGGTACGCGGTCCTGTCTCACGTGACGGCCGCTGTTTTGGGCGTGACGATCGTCTTTGGAATCCTCACGACGGCCAATGGTCCGCACTCCGGCGACCTCGATATCGTCCGCGACGGCTTCGACGCGACATTCCTCGCGCACGTTCACGCTTGGCCGGGATACGCGTTGGCGGCGCTGGCGCTCGCGCTGATGTTCACCGCTCTCGCACAGGAGTTGCCGACGCGAAACTGGTCGATCGCCTTTGTCGCCGTGCTGATCGTGCAAATCATCGTCGGCGTGTGGCAAGCCAACCACGCGCTGCCGCCCCTGCTCGTCGGCATCCATATGGTGCTCGCGGCCCTCACCGCGGCGGCGTATGTCGTGTTCCTGCTGCGCCTGAAGGAACCACGCGATACCGCCCCTCCGCAGTAGCGACGATTCCCGCTACCCGCGCTCCGCGCGCCTTCTCCCGCTCAGATCGAGAAGCGCAACAACGAGAGCGGCCGCAACGAACAACGCCGCGGACAACAGACCGATCGAGTATGCGTTGTGGTACACAACGCTCTGGCTGGCCGTGCCGTGCTCGCGGAAAATCGTGGAGTAAAACAACGACAGGGCAATGGCGGCTCCCACGGCATTTCCAATGCGTTGCCCGAGCTGTCCGACAGATCCCGCCAGCCCGCCTTCACTCGGCGGAATGTCCGCGAGGGTCAGCGTCTGGTTTGGCGAAATCACAAAACCTCCGCCGACACCGCCGACCGTCAGCGCGATGACCATGAGCCACGGCGTCAGCCGATCACCGGCGAGATCGGAAATCAGGACCAGCGCAACGATCGCGATCAGAACACCGCTCAGCCCCCAGATGACCAGTGAGCGGCCGAAGCGAGCAACGAGCTTGCCGCCCCACCAGGATGTGACGGCGCTGGCAAGGGCGAATCCAATCGTCACCATCCCGGCATAGACGGCGGCCAGGCCGAGCCCGTTCTGCAGGAACAGCGCCGTCAGCAAGAAAATCGATGGCATCGCCGCGAAGAAGAGCGCCTGGATCAGGTTCCCGTTTCGCCATGATGTCACCCGGAACAGGCGCAGCGGCACGAGCGGTGACCCACCGCGCCGCGCATAGCGCCGTTCCCAGGCAACGAACGCCGCGAGAAACAGGACACACGGAACGAGAAGCCACCAGCGAACGGGCGTATCACTCGGTGATCCCGTTGTGAACAGAAACGGAATCATGAGGGTCACGACCGTGAGGGCAAACAGAATCAGGCCGACCGGGTCAAGCGAGAGCTTCTTGCCTGATGGTTTACGCACTTCGGGAAGAAAGACGATGGCAGCGATCGCCACCACTGCGCACAGCGGCACATTCATCCAGAAGATCCAGCGCCATCCGTCCTGCGCGCCTCCGATGGCAATGAGCAACCCGCCGATCGTCGGGCCGAACGCCGTCGCCAGGCCGATCGTCGCACCGAAAAGCCCAAAAGCTGCTCCGCGCTCCTTACCCGTGTAGAGCTGCTGAATCGTTCCCATCACCTGCGGCATCTGAATGCCGGCAGCCATGCCCTGAAAAAACCGTGCAATGACCAGAGCCCAGATATTCGGCGCCAGGGCGCACAGGGCGCTCGCGACGGCGAAACCGATCAGACCGACGATCATCAGCGTGCGGCGCGATCGCTGATCGCCGATTCTGCCAAAGGGTACGAGCACCAGCCCGAACGCCAGGATGTAGCCAGATACGATCAGCTGCAGCTCGGTGGAGCCTCCGCCGAGGGCGTTCTCGATTGACGCAAGCCCGACGTTCACCTTCGAGATGTCGAGGATCGTCAGCGCTGCAACCGCAACGCACACCCAGAACGCGCGGTTCCGATGACGAGGGTCGAGCGTGATACTGCGTGTTCGCGGGGGTTCGCCAGGCGTGCTCATGGTTGTTCGAGCCTACGCTCGGCGGAGAGATACCGCCGGAACGAACGCTAGAACGGCAGGAGCGGATCGATGGCGATCCCGAGGAACAGCAGGGTGAGGTACGTGATCGACGCGTGGAACACACGCATCGGACGCGCTTCGGTTCCCTCCTCTTCGCCAGCCGCTGCCCGCACAGCCATGACATACATCCGGTGAGACTCGTAAATGAACCAGCCGCCGAAAACAATCGCCGAAGCCGAGTAGACGATGCCCATTCCGCCAACCGGAACCAGCAGAAGCGAGCACACGACCGTGGCCCAGGCGTAGAGAACGACCTGAAGCCCCACCTGCATACTCGACCGCGTCGCGCCGAGCATCGGAACAGCCGTGTGGTCGTAGTCCGCCGCGTACTTAATCGACAACGGCCAGTAGTGCGGAGGCGTCCAGAGGAAAATCAGGACGAACAAAATGGCCGCTTCCCACGAGAGGGAATTGGTCACAGCCGACCATCCGATGAGCACGGGGAAACACCCGGCGATGCCGCCCCACACGATGTTCTGCTCCGTGCGACGCTTGAGCCATATCGTGTAGACGACCGCGTAGAAGAAGATCGCGAATGTCGAGAGCGCCGCTGTGAGCACATTCGTGAAGGCCAGGAACCACACGCCCTGCATCACCGCGAGAGTCCACGCGAATATCAGCGCGGCACGCGGAGAGATCACGCCCGTCACGAGCGGACGATTCTCGGTACGACGCATTTCTGCGTCAATATCGCGATCGACGTACATGTTGAACGCGGCGGCAGCGCCAGCGCTCATCGACCCGCCAACGACCGTCGCCAGCACGAGCCACAGGTTCGGCATTCCCTGCGCGGCAAGGAACATCACGGGAACCGTTGACACCAGCAGCAGCTCGAGCACGCGCGGCTTCGTCAGCTGCACATACGCGCCGACCGTGCGCCGCCAACTTCGCGGGAGGGGAACCGGGGCGACGCTCTCGTCATTCGCTGCGCGATCGCGCTCGAAAGCGGCCTCGGGGCTGCTCGTCATCGACAAGTCGAATCACTCCCGTCCGGGTCGGCATGTGGGCATCGGCAGTCTAGTTCACTTGTCTCTGAGCCCGTGACCAACGAACACAGCCACGCGGCAACGCTGTGCTCACGCGACATCGCGCTGCTCACGATCTCACTTCGCCGATCGCCGAATTGGGAAAACGTTGCAATGCTGCCGACACCGCATGGGAACGCGCCAGCCGACATGGAGTGACATCGTCGAACTCGCCGTCCTCTCCGGAAGACTATGCTGGGGCCGGACGCGCGCCGACGTTGTCAGGCCGACTGCCCGCGATAGCAGGTGTCACCCTCCTCGTCACCGCGGCGCTTCATCTCCTCACGAAAGGCGGTCCGGTGACGGAACTGCGTTGGGACGAACTCGATCGACGCGCTGTGGATACAGCGCGAGTGCTGGCAGCTGACGCTGTCGAAAAGGTCGGTAACGGCCACCCCGGCACTGCGATGAGCCTGGCACCTGCTGCTTACTTGCTGTATCAGCACGTCATGAATCATGACCCTGCTGACACGCATTGGATCGGTCGCGACCGATTCATCCTGTCTGCGGGCCACTCTTCGCTCACCCAGTATGTGCAGCTCTACCTTGGCGGATTCGGCCTCGAGCTGGATGACCTCAAGGCGCTGCGTACCTGGGAATCGAAAACCCCTGGACACCCGGAATATGGCGAGACGGACGGCGTCGAGATCACAACGGGCCCGCTCGGTCAGGGACTTGCATCCTCTGTCGGCTTCGCCTATGCCTCGCGCTACGAGCGCGGGCTCTTTGACCCAGAAGCGGCTCCGGGCGAAAGCCCGTTCGACCACTTCGTCTACGTCATCGCCTCGGATGGCGACCTGCAGGAGGGCGTGACCAGCGAGGCTTCCTCTCTGGCCGGCCATCAGCAGCTCGGCAACCTCGTCGTGCTCTACGACGCAAACCAGATTTCCATCGAGGACGACACTGATGTGGCGTTCACTGAGGACGTCGCTGCGCGCTACGCCTCCTATGGCTGGCAGGTCATCGAGGTTGATTGGAAGAAGACCGGCGAGTATGTCGAAGACATCGCCGAGCTGAACGACGCGATTGCGTCGGCGAAGGCGGAAACCTCCAAGCCCAGCATCATCATCCTCAAGACCGTGATCGGCTGGCCGGCTCCCGGTAAGCAGAACACCGGTGGCATCCACGGCTCCGCGCTCGGCGCTGACGAGCTCGCCGCGACCAAGAAGGTCATGGGCTTCGACCCAGAGAAGTCGTTCGAGGTTGCCGACGAGGTCATCGCGCACACGCGTTCGCTGGCGGATCGCGCTGTTGCCGTTCGCGCAGAATGGCAGAAGAGCTTCGACGCGTGGGCCGCAGCACACCCCGAGCGCAAGGCACTTCTCGACCGGCTCGAGGCCGGCGAGTTGCCTGAGAACCTCGAGAGCGCCCTGCCGGTCTTCGAGGCGGGTAAGGGTGTTGCCACTCGCGCTGCATCGGGCAAGGTGCTCAACGCACTCGCCCCCGAGCTGCCCGAGCTATGGGGCGGCTCCGCCGACCTCGCCGGCTCGAACAACACCACAATCGACGGCGCGCGTTCGTTCATCCCGGAGGAGCACTCGACCTCCAAGTGGACGGGCAGCCCCTACGGCCGCGTTCTGCACTTCGGTATTCGCGAGCACGCCATGGGTGCCATCCTCAACGGCATCGTTCTGCACGGAAAGACGCGCGCCTACGGCGGCACCTTCCTGCAGTTCGCGGACTACATGCGTCCCGCCGTTCGCATCGCGGCGCTTATGGACATCCCGAGCATCTTCGTCTGGACGCACGACTCGATCGCGCTCGGCGAGGACGGACCGACTCACCAGCCGGTTGAGCACCTCGCGGCTCTGCGTGCGATTCCGAACCTCGCTGTCGTCCGTCCGGCTGACGCGAACGAAACCGCGTACGCCTGGCTCGAAATCCTCAAGCGCACTGACGGCCCCGCCGGCATCGCACTGACGCGTCAGGGCGTTCCCACGTTCGCTCGTGGCGAGGGCGAAGCCACCGGCGATACGTTCGCCTCCGCGTCGCTCACCGGCAAGGGCGCTTATGTCCTGGCCGAGGCTCCGAACGGCACTCCTGATGTGATCCTCATCGGCACCGGCTCCGAGGTTCAGCTGGCCGTCGAGGCCCGCGAGACCCTGAAGGCGGAGGGCATCAACGCGCGCGTCGTTTCAGCACCGTCGCTCGAGTGGTTCGCCGCGCAGCCCGAGGAGTACCGCGAGAGCGTCCTCCCCTCGAGCATCACCGCGCGCGTTTCGGTTGAGGCCGGAATCGCGATGCCGTGGCACGCCATCGTCGGAAGCGCTGGTCGCATTGTTTCGCTGGATCACTTCGGTGCATCGGCCGACTACGAGACCCTGTATCAGAAGTTCGGCATCACCGCCGATGCGGTCGCTGAGGCCGCACGCGAGACCATCAAGGAGAACGCATGACCTCCCCCACTGAACAGCTCGCCGCCGCCGGCGTGAGCATCTGGCTCGACGACCTGTCGCGCGAGCGCATCTCGTCCGGTAACCTCTCCGAGCTCATCTCCTCGCGCGCCGTCACGGGCGTCACGACCAATCCGACGATCTTCGCCGGTGCTCTCTCCAAGGGCGAGGCGTACGCCCCCCGGGTGAAGGAGCTCGCCGCTTCCGGAGCGACCACCGACGAGGCGATCTTCTCGATCACCTCCGAGGACGTCCGCGACGCATGCGACATCTTCCGCCCGATCTACGACGCCACTGCAGGCGTGGACGGCCGCGTATCGATCGAGGTCTCCCCCGACCTCGCACACGACACCGACGCCACAATTGCCCAGGCGAAGGACCTCTCGGCGCGTGTCGACCGTGAAAACGTCCTCATCAAGATCCCCGCGACGAAGGCGGGCCTGCCCGCGATCACTGCGGTGATCGGCGCAGGCATCAGCGTCAACGTCACGCTGATCTTCAGCCTCGAGCGCTACGGCGAGGTCATCGACGCTTTCGTCGCCGGCCTCGAGCAGGCTCAGGCCGCAGGGCACGACCTGTCGAAGATCCACTCGGTCGCGTCGTTCTTCGTGTCGCGCGTTGACTCCGAGGTGGACAAGCGTCTCGTGGCAATCGGCTCGGACGAGGCGATCGCGCTCAAGTCGAAGGCTGGCGTTGCGAACGCACGTCTCGCCTACGAGCTCTTCGAGCAGAAGTTCGCGGAGCCCGCTGCTGCCGCTCTCGTCGCCGCCGGCGCCAACGTGCAGCGTCCGCTCTGGGCCTCGACCGGTGTCAAGGATCCGTCGCTGCCCGACACGCTCTACGTGACGGAACTCGTCGCGGCTGGCACCGTCAACACGATGCCCGAAAAGACACTCGAGGCAACGTTCGACCACGGCACCGTCACGGGTGACACGATCACCGCGAACTACGCAGACTCACACCGTGTGTTCGCGGCGCTCGCTGGTGTCGGCGTCGACTTCGCCGACGTGACCCAGGTCCTTGAGGACGAGGGCGTCGAGAAGTTCATCGGTTCCTGGCACGAACTCCAGGACACCGTCACGGCAGCCCTCAAGGCCGCCAAGTAGAACCCTTCCGGTCCGGCCGGTGCCGCACCAGGCACCGGCCGGTCCTCTCTCATAACAACACTCGTCTTCTCTAGGGAATCCATGCCTGCTCCCATCCAGCGCGGCGTCAACCCGCTGCGCGACCAGAATGATCGGCGCCTCAGCCGGATTGCCGGGCCGAGCGCCCTTGTGATCTTCGGCGTTACCGGCGATCTCTCGCGGAAAAAGCTCATGCCTGCGGTCTACGACCTCGCCAATCGCGGCCTCCTTCCGCCGGGTTTCGCACTCGTCGGATTCGCCCGCCGCGAATGGGAGGACCAGGACTTCGCCCAGGTCGTGCACGACGCTGTTAAGCAGTACTCGCGGACGGAGTTCAGCGAGGAGACGTGGCAGCAGCTCGCCCAGGGCATCCGGTTCGTCAACGGAACGTTCGACGACGCAGAGGCGTTCGCGCGCCTGCGAAGCACCGTCAACGCCCTCGATGAAGAACGCGGAACGATGGGAAATCACGGGTTCTACCTGTCGATTCCGCCGAAGTCCTTCCCCATCGTCGTGCAGCAACTGCTCGATTCGGGCCTTGTCTCGAGCGAGCAGAAGCTCGACAGCTGGCAGCGCGTCGTCGTTGAGAAGCCCTTCGGGCACAATCTGGAGACGGCCCGCGAGCTGAACGACTATCTCGAGACCGCGTTCCCCAGCGACTCGATCTTCCGGATCGACCACTACCTGGGTAAGGAAACCGTCCAGAACATCCTGGCGCTCCGATTCGCCAACGAGTTCTACGAGCCCATCTGGAACAGCAATCACATCGACCACATCCAGATCACCATGGCCGAGGACATCGGCGTCGGTGGTCGTGCGGGGTACTACGACGGCGTTGGCGCCGCGCGTGACGTCATCCAGAACCACCTGCTGCAGCTGCTCGCGCTCACCGCCATGGAGGAGCCCATCAGCCTGTCCGCAGACGACCTGCGGTCGGAAAAGGAGAAGGTGCTCGCGGCCGTCATGCTGCCGGAAGACCTCTCAAAGGCAACCGCACGCGGACAGTATGCTGGCGGCTGGCAGGGCGGAGAAGAAGTCACGGGCTTCCTCGACGAAGAGGGCATGGACCCGAACTCCGGCACCGAGACCTACGCGGCTCTCAAGCTGGAGATCGCCACACGACGGTGGGCAGGAGTGCCCTTCTACCTGCGCGCCGGAAAGCGACTCGGTCGCCGTGTTACCGAGATCGCGGTCGTCTTCAAGAAGGCGCCGGAGCACCTCTTCAAACGAGGTCGCGACCGCTCGGAACTCGGTCACAACGCGCTGGTCATCCGTGTTCAGCCCGACGAAGGCGTCACCCTGCGGTTCGGGTCGAAGGTGCCCGGCAACGGAACGCACGTTCGTGACGTGACGATGGACTTCGGATACGGCCATGCCTTCACCGAGGCGAGCCCGGAGGCTTACGAGCGGCTCATCCTCGACGTTTTGCTCGGAGATCCGCCTCTGTTCCCTCGCCACGAGGAAGTCGAACAGTCGTGGCGCATCCTCGACCCCATCGAGGAGTACTGGGCTTCGCTCGACGAGCCCTTGGAGCAGTACGAGCCGGGATCGTGGGGCCCTCGCTCCGCAGATGCCCTGCTCGAACAGGATGGCCGAGTCTGGAGGCGCCCATGATCATCGATCTCAACGAAACCACCGTCAGCAAGGTCGCGAAAAAGCTGGTCAGCGTTCGCGAAGAAGGCGGCGCCGTCGCGCTCGGCCGCGTGTTGACGCTCATCATCAAGAGTGATCGCCGGCCCGTCGAAGAAGCGATCGAGGCGGCAAACGCCGCGTCGCGTGAGCACCCGATGCGCGTCATCGTCCTGGTGACGCATCCGGAGGACGCCCCGCGCCTCGATGCGCAAATCCGTGTGGGCGGCGACGCCGGCGCAAGCGAGGTCATCATCCTGCGCGCGCACGGAGAAGCCTCAAACAATCCCGAGTCGCTCATTACCGGGCTTCTCCTTCCCGACGCACCCGTCGTTGTCTGGTGGCCGGAGAACGCCCCCGAGGCGCCCTCTCAGGACGCTCTTGGGCGTATCGCCCATCGCCGCATCACCGATGCCTCCCGGGCTTCGAATGCCGCCGATCGCATCGCGAAGCTGTCTGCCTCGTCAACCCCGGGCGACACGGATCTCGCATGGACACGTCTGACGCGGTGGCGCGAACAGCTTGCTTCTGTGCTCGACCAGCCGCCGTTTGAGCCGGTCACCGCCGTTGATGTGCGCGGGGCAGCGTCGTCTCCGTCGACGCCGCTTCTCGCGGCGTGGCTGGGAATGGCATTGGACGCGCCAGTTACCTGGACACCCGAAGCGCCGAGCGAATGGGATCACGGCATTCACTCGGTTCGCCTCACGCGCGCCAGCGGCGACATTCTCCTCGAACGGCGCACGGCAACGCACGCTGTTCTCACGCAGCCCGGCCAGCCGTCACACGAGATCGTGCTGGCGCGTCGATCGTTGCGGGAGTGCCTGGCCGAAGAGCTCCGGCGTCTGGACGCCGACCCGCTGTACGGACGGGTCATCGAGGAGGGGTGGAACGCACTCAGTCACCCCACAACAGCCGAGGAAGCCGGGGCATGAGCAGCCTCGAGAACGTCGTCGTCCGTGCGGATAAAAGCGCACTCGCACACGCGGTCGCTGAACGTCTCATCTCGGAGCTAGCCGTGTTGACGGCTGGCGACGGTGTTGCGCACGTCTCGCTCACCGGCGGATCGATGGGCATTGGCACGCTTGCTGCTGTCCGAGACCTTCCGGACCGCGATGACGTCGCATGGTCGCGTGTGCACTTCTGGTGGAGCGATGAGCGCTTCGTCCCCCGGAACGATGGCGAGCGCAACGCACGACAGGCTCGAGAGGCGCTTCTCGACGCGCTCGATGTTCCCGATGTGAACGTCCACGAACCGTGGGCATCCGAAGACGGCTCACTGGACGACGCCGCCAAGGCGTATGCCGATGAGCTGTCCGCGCACGGGCCGGACGGCGAGCCGGCTCCCGCCTTCGACATTTGTCTGCTCGGCGTCGGGCCCGACGCACACATCGCATCGTTGTTCCCCGGCCGTGAGGAAATTCACGTCAGCGGCGGAGTCGCCGTGCTTCCGGTCCGGAACTCGCCCAAGCCTCCGCCCGAGAGGATCACGTTCACCCTGCCGGTGATCAACCGCTCGGCACGCGTCTGGCTCGTGGTTGCCGGAGCAGACAAGGCGGAAGCTGTTGCGCGTGTGCGCGCTGGCGCACTGGCCGGTGAGGCTCCCGCTTCGGCGGCCCGGGGCACCCTGGAAACGGTGCTCTTCGCCGATAAGGCCGCCCTCGCAGACTGACGGCCCCTGCTGCGATGAGACGGGCTCCGCCAGCGGAGGGGCCCGTCTTCTCTGTTGACAGGATCCGCACGGGCCTCTCGGGGCACGCGCACCGCGCAAAGAAGGACCCCACCGCCATCGGTGGGGTCCTTCTTCATACTCCGTGCGTTTTACGCGTCGCCGCGGCGCTGCCGCAACTTCTGCAGGGCATCTGCGAGAAGTTCGCCAGCCTCAGCATCGGTGCGACGTTCCTTGACGTATGCGAGATGCGTCTTGTACGGCGCGTTCTTGTCGGCCGCAGGAGGATTCTCCTTATCGCGCCCCGCGGGCAGTCCCGACCGTGGGTGGTCGATGAACTCGGGGATCTCGGCCTCGGGAAGGTCAGCTGCGTAGTGACGCACGACCTCGTTGCCCTTTGCATCCCAGTAACTGACCGAGATGCGTTCAGCCTGATGCCCATGGTCCAGCTCCCCCATCGGGCCGGAACCAATACGGGTACCGCGAATCGCGCTTCCGCCGCGGGCCGCCATTACAGCACCTGGAACTTGGTGATCAGGCCCAGTCCGACGATCGACAGGAACCACACAAGGGCGACCGTGATCGTGATGTAGTTGAGCACGCGTTCTGCCGAGCCAGAGGAGCTCACGGCCTGTGCCATGCCACCGCCGAACATGTCTGACAGTCCGCCGCCGCGACCCTTGTGCATCAGGATGAACAGGACGAGCAGGAGGCTCGTAAGTCCGAGCAGGACCTGCAGAGAGATCTCGAGAATCTGCAAGGTGAGGCCTTTCCGTCGTGCTCCGCGATCTACGGCGCACAAGCGTTCAGTATACCTACATGAAGGTCGGCGGCCCGGCCATATGACCGAGCCGCCGAGCCGAATCGACCTTAAACGCCGACGTGCTTCTGGAAGCGAATGATGGACGAGAACTCGTCGACCTTCAGGCTACCGCCGCCAACGAGCGCACCGTCGATGTCAGGTTCGCGCATGAAGGTGGCGATGTTGGTCGACTTGACCGAACCGCCGTACAGAATGCGCGTCGAGGCGGCTGCCTCGTCGCCCATCTTCTCGCGGATCACATCACGCAGCTTCGCGCAGACGTCCTGTGCCTGCTCAGGCGTTGCCGCTTGTCCCGACCCAATGGCCCAGACGGGCTCGTAAGCAACAACGATCTCTGCGTTCGACGCAACCGGCTCAAGAGCCTTCTCAAGCTGTGCGATCGGAACCGCGCTCGCGCCGTGCTTCTCGAGGTCTTCGGCGGTCTCACCGACGCAGATCACGGGAACAAGGCCGTGGGTGAGCGCGGCACGCGTCTTCGCCGCGACCACGTCGTCATCCTCTGCGTGGTACTCACGACGCTCGGAGTGACCGATGATCACAGAAGAGCACCCGAGCTTCGCCAGGAATGCACCCGAGATCTCACCCGTGTACGCACCAGAATCGTGAACGGAAAGGTCCTGCGCGCCAACACCAAAGGGAATCTCATCGGCGTCGACGAGCGTCTGAACGCTTCGCAGATCGGTGAAGGGAGGGAACACGGTGACGTCGACCGAATCGGCGGCGTGCTCTGCGTCCTTCAGGCTCCAGTGCAGCTTCTGCACAAGAGCGACCGCCTGCAGGTGGTCCAGGTTCATCTTCCAGTTACCCGCAATCAGCGGGGTGCGTCCGGCGCGCTGAGCGCCATCCGTCGTTACATCTGCCATCCGAGGACCTCCAGTCCGGGGAGCTTCTTACCCTCGAGGAACTCGAGGCTGGCGCCACCGCCCGTTGAGACGTGGCCGAACTCATCGTCGGCGAAGCCGAGCTGGCGAGCAGCTGCTGCGGAGTCTCCTCCTCCGACGACCGTGAGGCCGTCGGCTTCTGTGAGCGCCTTGGCTACTGCCTGCGTTCCGGCCGCGAAGGCTTCGAACTCGAACACGCCCATCGGGCCGTTCCAGAACACAGTCTTCGACGAGGCGATGGCCTCAGCGAAGATCTTCGCCGTCTCGGGACCGATATCGAGCCCGAGACCCTCAGCACCGAAAACGGTGTCTTCGAGGCCCGTCGACGGCGCGACTTCATGAGCGGCGTCGGGAGCGAAGCTCGCTGCCATCTCGCTGTCAATGGGAAGCAGGAGCTCAACCCCCTTCTGCTCGGCGTCGGCGATGTAGCGTTGAGCCGTTTCGATCTGGTCAACCTCGACGAGGCTCTTCCCGATCTTCGCGTTCTGCGCGGCGAGGAAGGTGTAGGCCATGCCACCACCGATGAGGAGCTTGTCCACACGCGGCAGGAGGCTGTCAATGACGCCGAGCTTGTCGCTGACCTTCGAGCCGCCGAGAACAACCGTGTAGGGGCGCACTGGGGCTTCGAGAAGGGCGGACAGCACGTTGACCTCATGGGCGACGAGCGTGCCCGCAGCAGAAGGAAGAAGTTCCGCCAGCTCGTACACACTGGCCTGTTTCCGGTGAACAACACCGAAGCCGTCGCTGACCATGAGGTCGGCGAAGCGTGCGATCTGGGAAGCGAACTCCCGGCGCTCAGCGTCGTTCTTCGAGGTCTCCCCTGCGTTGAAGCGCAGGTTCTCGAGAACAGCAATCTGGCCGTTTTCCAGCGCCGAGACGGTCTCCTCGGCGGAGGAACCCACCGTGTCCGTCGCAAAAGCGACATCGGTGCCGAGCAGTTCGGCGAGACGGTCGGCAACCGGCTTGAGGGAGAACTCCGGATTCGGTTCGCCGTTCGGGCGACCGAGGTGGGAGGAGGTAATCACCTGTGCGCCGGCCTCAAGAAGAGCGGTCAGCGTTGGCAGGGCCGCACGGATGCGGCCATCATCGGTGATCGTGCCGCCGCTGAGCGGCACGTTGAAGTCGCAACGGACGAAAACGCGCTTACCAGCGACGTCGCCCAGGGATTCGAGGGTACGAAGAGTCATCAGTTCCCAACTTAGCGCGAACGCCGGCCCGCTCGCGCACTGTGGCGTGAGCGGACCGGCGTTCGGGTCATCGTGTGACGAGGATCAGATCCGGTTGGATCAGAGCTGAGCGCCGACGAGCGACGAAAGGTCGACCAGACGGTTCGAGTAGCCCCACTCGTTGTCGTACCACGAGGAGATCTTGACGGTACGGCCGATGACGCGGATCAGACCAGCGTCAAAGACCGACGAGTGCGGGTCGGTGACGATGTCAGCCGAAACGATCTCATCCTCGGTGTACTTGAGAACACCCTTGAGGTATCCGTCAGCAGCTTCCTTGAAGGCAGCCTTGATCTCGTCGACCGTGACGTCCGAAGACGACTCGAGCGTGAGGTCCGTGATCGATCCCGTCGGGACCGGCACGCGAAGCGCAAAGCCGTCGAGCTTGCCCTTGAGCTCGGGCAGAACGAGGCCAATGGCCGCGGCTGCTCCGGTCGAGGTGGGAATGATCGACTGCGCGGCACCGCGGGCGCGACGGAGGTCGCTGTGCGGGCCATCCTGCAGGTTCTGGTCTGCCGTGTAAGCGTGAACCGTGGTCATCAGACCACGCTCGATACCGAACTTGTCGTTGAAGACCTTAGCCAGCGGCGCCAGGCAGTTCGTGGTGCACGACGCGTTGGAGAGGATGTGCTCCGTCTCGGCGTTGTACTGGTCAGCGTTGATGCCGATTGCGTACGTTGCGACATCGCCCTTGGCGGGCGCCGAGATGATGACCTTCTTCGCGCCAGCCTCGAGGTGGGCCTTCGCCTGGTCCGAGTGCGTGAAGCGACCCGTCGACTCGATGACGATGTCGACACCCAGCTCGCCCCAAGGCAGCTTTGCGGGGTCGCGCTCTTCGAGGGCAACGATCTTCTTGCCGTCGATGTAGATCGCGGTCTCGTCGTACGTGACCTCCTTGTCCAGACGGCCAAGGATCGAGTCGTACTTAAGCAGGTGCGCGAGAGTCTTGTTGTCGGTGAGGTCGTTCACCGCAACAATCTCGATGTCGGCGTTCTGGGCGAAAGCCGCTCGAATGAAGTTGCGTCCGATGCGGCCGAAGCCGTTAATACCGATCCGTGCGGACACTATGTGTCTCCTCATGTATGTGCCCCTGAAGTGGGGCGATTTCCGGTGGAAGGTCGTGCGCCGGGCGAGAGGATCCGCACTCCGCTCGCCCGGCAAAAAACGTTACTTGACGAGGAGACCCTTGGTCTGCTCGCGAGCAGTCTCAAGACGCTGCGTGACGTCGTCCCAGTTCACGATGTTCCAGAACGCCTTGACGTAGTCGCCCTTGACGTTCTTGTAGTCCAGGTAGAACGCGTGCTCCCACATGTCGAGGAGCAGCACCGGAACGGTGCCTGCCGCGAACTGCGACTGCTGGTCGAAGAACTGCTGGATGATGAGCTGCTGGCCGATGGAGTCCCAGAACAGCCCTGCCCAGCCCGAGCCCTGGAGCCCGAGCGCGGCGGCGTTGAACTGGCCCTGGAAGCCCTCGAACGAACCGAAGTACTCCTCGATCGCCGCAGCGGTCTCGCCCTCGGGACGTTCCTGGCCCTCAGGGCTGAGGTTGGTCCAGAAGATCGAGTGGTTTGTGTGACCGCCGAGGTGGAACGCGAGGTCCTTCTCGAGTTTGTTGATGGCGCCGAACTCGCCCTTCGAGCGCGCCTCAGCCATCTGCTCGAGCGCCGTGTTGGCGCCGGCGACATAGGCCGCGTGGTGCTTCGAGTGATGAAGCTCCATGATCTGCGCGCTGATGTGGGGCTCAAGCGCCGCGTAGTCGTAGGTGAGTTCAGGAAGCGTGTATGTAGCCATCAGTCGCTTTCTCTTTCGTACCGGGTTGTAGATCGCGGGGTGCGATCGACGCGGACACTCCTCATCCTAGTGATGCCACGAGGAAGAGGCACATACGATGACGATTCGTGCACCGGGACCGGGTGAATCACCCGCCGCGCACGACGAACCCCGTCGAGAGAAAACTCTCGACGGGGTTCGTCATACGATCACAATGCGTTCTCGGTTGCGGCGGGAACCGCCGATTCGGTTCCGGGAATGCCTTCTTTCGTCGCACGTTTGTCGGCCATCGCGAGCAGTCGGCGAATCCGGCCGGCAACGGCGTCTTTCGTCAGAGGAGGATCAGCGTGGTGTCCGAGCTCGTCGAGACTCGCGTCTCGGTGTGCAAGACGGAGCTGACCTGCCTGCTGAAGGTGCTCAGGCACCTCATCGCCGAGGATCTCCAGAGCACGCTCAACACGGGCGCACGCTGCGACAGCAGCCTGAGCCGAACGTCGGAGGTTCGCGTCATCGAAGTTGACGAGGCGGTTGACCCCTGCGCGCACCTCACGGCGCTGGCGCATCTGGTCCCACGACTCTGCCGCGCTCGTGGCACCCATCGCCAGCAGCATGGCGCGAATCGCATCGGAATCACGAATGACAACCCTCGGAACCCCGCGGACCTCGCGAGACTTCGCCTGAATACCGATGCGACCTGCCGCACCAACAAGCGCCATCCCGGCTTCACCGGACGGACATGCCACCTCGAGCGAGGCGGAACGACCTGGCTCGGACAACGATCCGGATGCGAGGAACGCACCGCGCCAGATCGCCGCCAGATCATCGGCGTTGCCCGTTGTCAAGCGATTCGGCAACCCTCGAACGGGGCGACGGCGCATATCGAGCAACCCCGTCTGGCGGGCAAGCGTTTCGCCCCCCTTGACAACGCGGACCGCGAACCTTTCGGAATCACGCGAACCGGATGCCTGGACATGCGCCAACTCGGGGCGAACACCATAAATTTCGGCGATATCGCGAGCCGTTCGCACGGCCAGACGACGATCATCGACCTCTGCTTCGACGGCGACGCGTCCGGCGATCGAGTGCAAGCCACCAGCGAATCGCAGAAGAGCAGTCGTCTCAGCCACACGCACCGTTGGTCGCGGGTCGCGAACGGCGATGAGTTCTGCCTTCACCTCGGCGGTCAGAGCCACGGATCTCCCTACTCGAAAAGCCACGTCACTCCACGCGTTCAGAAGCGGGAGCGGGCCCTCAACACTACCGTCCGCCCCCGCGAAAAACCGTAGGAGACCTCACAGCGGACGGCGATATAACTAGGTCAGTTTCCACCACTCCCAGGCTGACCACGGCCACTTCACAGCCGCCCATGCGTGCTACTCACGGCCGAGGTCGCGGTGACGGACTCCCACCTGTAGCCCAGGGAGCCGCCGCAACAGGGCCGCCAGCGCAATCGACATCGCCACAGAACGGTGCTTTCCGCCCGTGCAGCCGATCGCAATCGTCGAGTGGCCCTTGTTCTCGCGCTGATACCCCTCGATGATCGGCGTTACCGCGTTCGCGTATGCCTCAAGGAATTCCGTCGCGCCCTCCTGCGACAGCACATACTCGCTCACTGACTCATGCTCGCCGGTCAGGTTCCGAAGCTCGTCCTTCCAGAACGGGTTCGGCAAGAAACGCATATCAGCAACGAGATCGGCATCAGCAGGGAGACCGTACTTAAACCCAAAGCTGAGAATCGTCGTCCGGTGCCGCGGGGCATGATCTTCACGAAAAAGGTCGGCCGTGCGACGTGCGAGCTGGTGAATGTTGAGCGCCGAGGTATCGATGACGACATCCGCGCGCTCACGCGCTGGGGCAGTCTGGCGGCGCTCCTCACGAATTCCGTCCAGGATCGTGCCACCGCCCTGCAGAGGGTGCGGTCGACGCACCTGTTCGAAGCGGCGCACAAGAACGTCATCGGACGCGTCGAGGAAGACGATGCGCAAATTGTTCGCATCGCGAAGCTGCTGGACAGCCGCCGGCAGATCGGCGTACAAATCTCCTCCGCGCACGTCGACGACGGCGGCAACGCGCGGGAGCTGCCCGTCGATGCGTCCCGCCAGGTCAAGCAGCGGGCGCAACATCTGCGGAGGGAGGTTGTCGACGACGTACCAGCCGTGGTCCTCCAGCGCGTCGGCAACCGTCGACCGGCCGGCCCCCGACATGCCGGTGACGATCAGGACTTCGCCTCTGCTGTCGTCGCTCACATGACCAACCTTATCTATTCAGATGGTCGTAAATTGTCGCCGCAAGCACCGGTCCGATTCCCGGGAGCTCCTGAATCTGATCAACCGATGCACCGCGCAACGATGTCACGGATCCGAACTGCGTCAACAACGCCGCAATGCGAGCCTCCCCCAGCCCCGGCACCTCGCTCAGGATCGTGCGAATATCGCGTCGTCGTCGTTTGCGCTGATGCGTGATGGCAAAGCGGTGTGCTTCATCACGAATGCGCTGCACCAGATAGAGCGCCTCGGACGAGCGCGGCAAAATCACCGGATAGTCATCATCCGGAAGCCAGAGCTCCTCCAGACGCTTAGCGATTCCCGCGAGAGCGATATCCGTTCGACCCGCCTCACGTAGCGCGCGCGCTGCGGCCGACACCTGCGGCTGCCCCCCATCGACGATGAGCAACTGTGGCGGATAAGAAAATCGCTTCTTCTTCGAGGCCTCCGTGACAACACCTTCCGCATCACTCATCGCCAGCTCGGCAACGTCCGGCACCGCTTCCTCCGGCTCGTCAAGGCGGGCAAGGCGACGTGCGAGCACCTGGTAGATGCTGTCCGTATCGTCGGTTGTTTCCGCGATGGAGAACGAGCGATACTGGTCTTTGCGTGCGAGCCCATCTTCGAAAACGACCATCGAACCGACGACGTTCGTCCCCTGAAGGTGGGAGATGTCGTAACACTCGATACGCAAGGGCGCCGTATCCATGCCCAGCGCCTCCTGCAAATCTCCGAGCGCCTGTGACCGAGCGGCAAAGTCTGCTGTGCGACGGCTCTTGTAGCGCACCAATGCCTGCGTCGCGTTGAGCGTCGCATTGCGCATCAACTCCGCACGCTGGCCTCGCTGTGCAACGCGGATCTCGACCTTCGTCCCGCGCCGCTCGGAAAGAAACGCTTCGAGCTCCTCATGCGCGGGTGGAAGCACAGGAACGAGAACGCGGCGAGGAACGCCCTCCTCGCGGGCCTCACCGTAGGCGCGCTGTAACACCTGATCGACGAGGTCTCCGCTCGAGATGTCGAGCTCCTTATCGATCGTCGACGAATGAACTCCGCGCACCCTGCCGCCGCGGATGACGAAGAGATGCACGGCAGCGGAGAGCTCGTCTTCTGCAATGCCGAACAGATCGGCATCCTCGTTATCGGGGAGCACAAGCGCACTCCGATTCAACACGGCGTCGATCGACTCCAGCTGATCCCGGTACACGGCGGCCCGCTCGTAATCCATGGCCGCCGCAGCAGCACGCATCTTCCTCGTCAGATCGCGCGCAAACCGTTCGTCACCGCCCTGCATGAACGCAACGAAATCGTCGACGATCGCCCGGTGCTCCTCGATGGTCACCCTGCCGGAGCACGGGCCTCCGCACTTTCCGATCTGTCCCGGAAAACACGGCTTACCCGTGGCCATCGCCTTTTTATACGAAGAGTCGTTACAGGTGCGGATCGGAAAGACCTTGAGCATCAGCTCGATCGTGTCCTTCACCGCCCAGATTTTGGGGTAGGGCCCGAAGTACTTGGCGCCGCGAATCTTCGCATTGCGCGTGACCATGACGCGAGGCGCCTCATCCGCGAGCGTGATGGCCATGAAGGGATATGACTTGTCATCGCGGTACTTGACGTTGAACGGCGGGTTGAACTCCTTAATCCACTGGTACTCCAGTTGCAGCGAATCCACGTCGGTCGGAACAACGGTCCATTCCACGTGCGTGGCGGTCGTGACCATGCGTCGGGTGCGCTCATGAAGCGTGTGCAGGGGCGCAAAGTAGTTCGACAATCGCTGACGCAAGCTCTTCGCCTTGCCAACGTAGAGCACAGTTCCGTCGTCAGCACGGAACCGGTAGACACCAGGATCCGTGGGGATATCGCCTGGCTTCGGCTTGTACGGAAGGTGATCAGCCATATCAGTGAGCGGCGGCCGCTTTCTGTCTGCTGGGGCGCGCGATGATTCCGAGAGTCTCTGCGAGGAATCGCCCCGTGTGACTGTCAGGGTTCTGGGCAACCTGCTCGGGGGTTCCCGTCGCGACGATCTCTCCGCCACCGGAGCCGCCTTCTGGCCCCAGGTCGATCACCCAGTCGGCTGATTTGACGACATCGAGGTTGTGCTCGATAACGATGACGCTGTTGCCCTTTTCGACCAGACCGCCGAGGACCTCGAGGAGTTTGCGTACGTCTTCGAAGTGCAGGCCCGTTGTCGGTTCGTCAAGAACGTAGACGCTCCGCCCGCGGCTGCGCTTTTGCAGCTCGGTTGCGAGCTTGACACGCTGTGCCTCACCCCCAGAGAGCGTCGTTGCCGCCTGTCCGAGCCGAACATAGCCGAGCCCCACATCCACAAGCGTCTTCATGAACCGGTGGATCGATTGAATGGGCTCGAAGAAGTCGGCCGCCTCGGCGATCGGCATCTCCAGGACTTCCGCGATGTTCTTCCCCTTGTAGTGCACCTGAAGGGTGTCGCGGTTGTATCGGCTTCCGCCACACACCTCGCACGCGACATAGACGTCCGGCAGGAAGTTCATCTCGATCTTGATCGTGCCGTCGCCCGAACACGCCTCACAGCGGCCGCCCTTGACGTTGAAGCTGAAGCGACCCGCCTGATAACCGCGCACCTTCGCTTCCGGGGTGTCGGCAAAGAGGTTGCGGATCTTGTCGAAAACGCCCGTGTACGTGGCGGGGTTGGAACGCGGAGTTCGCCCAATCGGTGCCTGATCGACATGGATGACCTTGTCGAGGTCTTCCAGGCCTGTGATGCGCTTGTGTTTGCCGGGGACCACCCGCGCACCGTTGAGTTTCTGGGCAAGCACCTGATACAGGATGTCGTTGACGAGCGTGGACTTCCCCGAGCCCGATACTCCCGTGACCGCCGTAAAGACCCCCAGGGGGAACTCGGCGTCGACGCCCCGCAGATTGTTCTCCCGCGCGCCCACCACCTTCAGCATGCGCTTGCGGTCGATCTTTCGCCGCTCGGCCGGAACCTCGATCCGTCGTCGCCCCGCAAGATAGTCGGCCGTGACCGAGTTCTCATCGGTGAGAAGGTCCGCATACGTGCCGGAGTGGATGACGTTGCCGCCGCCTTCACCGGCGCGGGGGCCGATGTCGACGACCCAGTCACTGGACTCGATCGTCTCTTCGTCATGTTCGACAACAACAAGTGTGTTGCCCAGGTCGCGCAACGCCTCGAGGGTCTCGATGAGGCGTCGATTGTCGCGCTGGTGCAAACCGATCGATGGCTCGTCGAGCACATAGAGCACCCCGGTGAGTCCGGTTCCGATCTGCGTTGCCAGACGGATGCGCTGGGCCTCGCCTCCCGAAAGCGAGCCCGCGGCACGACTCATCGTGAGGTAGTTCAAGCCGACGCGAAGCAGGAAGTCGAGACGGACACGAATCTCGCGTAGCACCTGAGCGGCGATCATCGCCTCGCGATCGGTGAGCTCAATCGTGTGCATCAGCGACGCGGCCTCTTCCAAACTGAGGTCTGCTGCATCCGCGATCGAGCGTCCGGCGACCTTGACGGCGAGGACCTCGGGCTTCAAACGCGCTCCGTGACACACGGCGCACGGAATCTCACGCAGATAATCGGCCCACCGGGCGCGTTGCGTATCCGACTCTGCCTGTGTGAACTGGCGTTCGATGTACGGAACAACGCCCTCGAATCCGGAAGCGTAGCGCACCTCACGGCCCCAGCGATTCTTGTACTTGACATTGACCTTGTAGTCGTCCTGTCCGTACAGCACCGTCTGCCGGACGTCTTCCGGGAGCGCGCGCCACGGTGTGTGCAACGAGAAACCCAAATCGGCCGCGAGACCCTCGAGAAGTCGCTCGTAATACTGGA
Organism: Microbacterium amylolyticum; assembly: GCF_011046975.1. Classification (NCBI taxonomy): domain Bacteria; kingdom Bacillati; phylum Actinomycetota; class Actinomycetes; order Micrococcales; family Microbacteriaceae; genus Microbacterium; species Microbacterium amylolyticum. Next base: position 609,680 of record NZ_CP049253.1, read on the forward strand.
ACAGGCCCTTGCCCTGCGTTGTCCAGGGAATGATCACGCCGTCGGCGATCGAGAGGTCCTCGTCACCGAGCATGAGATCGATGTCGACGGACATCTTCGTTCCGAGCCCGGAGCACGCGGGGCAGGCGCCGAACGGGGCGTTGAAGGAAAACGTGCGCGGTTCGATCTCTGTCAGCTGCAGAGGATGCGCGTTCGGGCAGGCAAGACGTTCGCTGAACGACTGCCATGCTTCTTCGCCCTCTTTTTCGACGAAGTTCACCTGAACCACGCCGTCGGTGAGGCCAAGTGCCGTTTCAACGGAGTCGGTCACGCGGGTCATAATGCTGTCCCCGCGCGCAACGAGTCGATCAACGACGACCGAGATGTCGTGTTTGTATGACTTCTTCAGTTTCGGGGGCTCGGACAACTGGATCAGATCGCCATCGACGAGCGCTCGGCTGAATCCCTTCGACCCAAGTTCCTGGAACAAATCGACGAACTCACCCTTTTTTTGAGTGACGACCGGAGCGACAACCTGATAGCGCGTCCCCTCGGGAAGCGACACGAGCTGATCCGCGATCTGCTGCACGGTCTGGCGCTGGATCTGCGCATCGCACACGGGGCAGTGCGGAATCCCGATTCGCGCCCACAGCAGGCGCATGTAGTCATAGATCTCAGTGATCGTTCCCACCGTCGAACGCGGGTTGCGGTTCGTCGATTTCTGGTCGATCGACACGGCGGGGCTCAGCCCCTCGATCGCGTCCACGTCGGGGCGATCGACCTGGCCCAGGAATTGGCGGGCGTATGCGCTGAGTGATTCAACGTACCGCCGCTGACCTTCCGCGAAGATGGTATCGAAGGCCAGGCTCGACTTTCCGGACCCCGACAGGCCTGTGAACACAATCATCTTGTCGCGCGGAATCTCGAGATCCACGTTTTTGAGGTTGTGAACTCGGGCACCGCGGACGGTGATCTTCTGGGCAGTCTCTACGGGAACGATCGGCACGATTCAGATCCTACTTCGAAACTTTGTCCGATGGGTCGTGACACAGCAAACCCTCACCCACGCTCCCCTTCGTGCTGTGCTGCACCGCTGTGTACGCGAGATAGGCGTGTTTTCCGCGGCACCAGAAAGAGCACGACCGCTGCCACGAGGCAGATGCCACCAACGACCGCCCACCACGCAGATTCCCCGACCGGAAGAAACATGATCACCACGACGACCGCCTGAGAGGCGAGTTGAACGCCCAAGAAACGTACGGCCTCCGGACGAAGCGCCCGGACCGTGATGCGTGCTCGTGCCGGAACAACAACGCTGACGCACGTCAGCACGTGCACGGCGTGCGTAACCGCGACGGCGAAACACGTGCGCAGAAGACTCGGCTCATCCTGCAGCAGGCCCAACACAACGAGCGCAACGCCCAGATACCCAGCGCGAATGGGCGGAAATATCGCCGCAACGCCGCCAAGAACAACGCCGGCGATCTGCCAGAGCGGAACCGGCAGCATCACATACACCCCGCCAGCGACCAGAGCCCCCAGCGCCGCGCGAAGTACGGCCGATGGGACCGCGGCGGGAGGATGCACAGTGTGATCGCGTTGCCGTCGAAACTGCATCAACGCCTCCTCTGTCTGGCCAGAATCCGCAAGCGCACGGACGGTTCTTCGGCCCATCGGACGGTGTCGATTCCGGCTCGTGTGAGATCAGCCAAGGTCTCGGCACGCTCAGCGAGAACCATCCGCAGGCTCGCCCGCTCCGCACCATCAAGACGCGAGGTGTCGAGCGACGGGAGCACATCGACCGCGATCACGCGATGACCAGTTTCGGCCCACTGAAGTGCCACTTCACGAGCAGCAGGATCGATGAAGGTCGACAGCACGAATACGACGGCACCGCGCTCAATCAACGGGACGCGGGCATACGGCGATATGGGTCCGCGAGGTTCGATGTCCGAGATCACGCGAACGAGGCGGGCAAGGTGTCGGCTCTGGGCTCCGCTCCGCGCGTTGTGACCGCCGCGTCCGAGTTCGTGCAGCGCCACGCGATCGCCCACGCCCGTTGCCGCCACCGCGAGCGATCGTGCCGCCTCGCGCCCCAGATCGAGCGAGGTCACACCACTGCGTGATCGGTCACCCGACGACCATGTTCCGACGACCTGTCCCAGATCATCCGATGAATCAATGACGATGGCGACACTCGCGTCGCTCATGGCGTCGACGCGGCGAACATGCAGGTCGCCGAGGTTTCGGGCGCGTCGCGCCGTAGCTTTCCAATCAACGCGGCGCAGTTCGTCTCCGGGGTGAAACGGATGAGTGTCCCGAAAGTCTCCGCCCTGACCCGCGCGGTGTCCATTGTGCACGCCGTGCAACCCCGACAGTCGGTACGGAACAGGGATCTCTTGAAGGGGGCGTGCGACGGGAGCGACGGTGTGGCGAACGGACACCTGCTCCCCCGGGTCGCCCGCGCCCGCTCCGGCAATGTCCACCGTGCGCGCAACCGCTATCACGGGCACCCATGGCCCGGAATGCTGAACGCGGCTCGTCGCTCGCGCGACCTCGCCAGGCGCAAGAACAACATCGTGTTCTCTCGCCTGCCCGACAAGGATGGCGAGATGGACGGACTCTGCATCGGAGGCGACGGAAATCTCCGTTGTCGTGCGGCCCGCGTTCGGCTTTTTCGGCGGAACAACGATGATGTCCGGCGCCGTGGCGACAGCTCGCCCTCGTGCGAATGTTGTGCCCAGGGCAAGTGGGAGGGCGAGCAAAACGACATCAGGTCGTGAGGCGATCAGGCCGATCGCCGCAATGGTCACCGCGGCGATCATGCCGATGCGCACTCCGCCCGGAAGCGAATCGCGTCGCGATGACGATCTTCTCGTCATCGCGACGATTCCGCCGTTGGCGGAACGGGGACCGTGGGAACAACTCGCTGGACGATTGCCTCCGGCGCCGTGCCGGCCGCCCATGCCTCGGTTGTCAGGGTGAGGCGATGGGCAAGGACCGGAACCGCCACGCGCTTAACATCGTCGGGGCGAACGAAATCACGCCCCGCCATCGCCGCAAGCGATCGCGCCAAAAGAAGAAGCGCCTGCGAGGCACGCGGCGAGGCGCCAACGGCAACCGCGGGGTCCCGCCGCGTCGCACGTACCAGATCGACGCAGTAGCGGACGATGTCCGGGTCAACGTGCAGCCCCTCGATCTGCTGCTGGAGCGCGAGGAAGCCGGCCTGGTCGATCACCGCCTCGACGTCGGCTTTCTCACTCTGGCGCGCGACACGGCGAAAAAGAATGTCCGCCTCGTGCTCGACCGTCGGATAGCCGACGCCGAGACGCACCATAAATCGGTCGAGCTGCGCCTCGGGAAGCGCATAAGTTCCCTCGTATTCGATCGGATTACTCGTTGCGATGACCTGGAAGGCGTCGGGCAACGGGAATCGTTGACCCTCGACAGTCACCTGTCGCTCAGCCATCGCCTCCAGGAGGGCCGACTGCGTCTTCGGTGTTGTCCGGTTGATCTCGTCCGCAAGAAGGAGCCCCGTGAAAAGCGGTCCTGGCCGGAACTCGAAGGCGCCGGTGCCCGGCGCGTAGACGAACGATCCCGTGACATCACTTGGGAGCATGTCGGGTGTGCACTGTAGCCGCCGGAAATCGAGACCGATGGCGCCCGCCAGACTGCGCGCGGCGAGTGTCTTGCCCAGACCGGGAACATCCTCGAAGAGGACATGGCCACCGGCGAGCAGCGCGCCGAGCGCGAGCTCGAGCGGTTCGTCCATCCCGACAACGACCGTGCGTACACGATCGAGGACGGTACGAGTGGTCTCGGCGATGCCGGTCATGTGTGCTCCTGTACGTGGGGTGCGGTGTGCACGCGCTCAATGCGGTGAAGAATGTCGGTGATATCGGACAGCGTGACCTGCGACCCCTCAAGCGCCCCAACTGACGGCTCACCCAGAAGGGCGATCGCCGCTTCCCGGCCGCCTGGCTGCGAGATGTCGATGCTGTGCCGGAGGAGAACTCGAGTCACCAGCCGTCGGAGTCTTTTCCGGGCAGCATCTCGGACCAGCCCGGTTCGGCGGTCGATCGACCATCCAATCGAGCGCACGTCGCTGCGTGTGCCGGTCTCCCCCGATGGGCGCTCGATGCGAAGCGGCAACGGGGTGAGCTCGGTCCCGATAAGGGAGAAAGCCGCGATGACCGCGACCGCAAGGAACGCCCACCCGACGGCGAAGAGCGTCTCCACGCGAAAGCAGACGAGCGCGGCACAGACGAATGCGCCGCCGAGCACCGAGAGCACGATGTGCCCGAGCCTCACGACCAGGCCTCGCGAATACGCTCGAGCGCCGCCCGGGCTGCTGTTCTGTCGGCGTCAGAGGCCGTCACTCCCCCGAACCGAACGCTCTCATAAAGAAAGAGGAGCGACCTGATGTCAGCTTCGGCGCCGGGGCGCTCCTGAAGGATGCGCGACGTGAATTCGCCCGCGGTTTCCGAGATGCCGCGCGATTGACCGGCATCATCGGCGGATTCTTCCAAGCCCACCCACGCTGCGATGATCGCGTCGCTTGTCGGCCGATCGTCGTCGAGTCTGGCCAACGCGCCCTCGATTCCGCGCCTGATAGCGGGAACGCTGACGGGCATTCGCGCCTCGGCGACGACGGGGGTGAGTTCATCATCGATCGCAATGCCCTCTTGGCGTGCGCGAGGGCGCTGGCGAAGAAGGGCGCGCGCGACACTGAAGAGAACAACCACGAGGGCGAGTCCGGCGAGAACCGCGAGCACCAGCATCACGGAGGACGGCACCTCGTTCGAGGTCACCTCGTACTCAAAAGACGGCGACATCGTCACCGCCGGTAGGACCTCTCCCTCAGGCGGTTCGTCGCCCGTCGGAGGATGAAACAGGGCGTCGCCCACCTCGGGGCGGCCCCCACGAGCCGACGCAACAGCAACGGTCCCAAAAATCAGTCCGACGACCAGGACGGGCCCGAACCCTCGACGCACCGTAAGACGGTCATCGTCGGTTGCCATGACCCCACCCTATCGGTGGTCAACACACCCTAGGCGTGACCGGCCTTCTCCATCGCGCGGAGTTCCTTCTTGAGGTCCTGAACCTCGTCACGCAGACGCGCCGCCAACTCGAACTTCAGTTCATCGGCCGCGGTGAGCATCTGTTCGCTGAGGTCAGCGATGGTCTGTTCGAGGTGTTCAGCACCCTCCGCCGCGATGCCCTCGCGCCTGACAGCGGGGACGCTACTTTTTCCGCCGCGCGCCCCTTTGCCTCGGTTTTGTAGCATGCGGGCCGTGTCGGCGACCTCGTCTGCCAGGGCATCGGTGATGTCGGCGATCTTCTTTCGAAGCGGTTGAGGTTCGATTCCATGTTCGCGGTTATACGAGATCTGGATGTCCCGACGCCGATCGGTTTCGTCGAGGGCTCGGCGCATCGAGTTGGTGATGCGGTCGGCGTACATGTGCACTTGACCCGATACGTTGCGCGCAGCGCGGCCGATGGTCTGGATGAGCGAGGTATCGCTGCGGAGGAATCCCTCTTTATCTGCGTCGAGGATTGCCACGAGCGAGACCTCGGGGAGGTCAAGGCCCTCTCGGAGCAGGTTGATTCCGACCAGAACGTCAAAAACGCCCTGCCGGAGCTCCGTGAGAAGCTCCACACGCCGGAGTGTGTCGACATCGCTATGCAAATAGCGAACGCGTACGCCGTTCTCGTCAAGGAAGTCGGTGAGCTCCTCCGCCATCTTCTTCGTCAGAGTGGTCACGAGAACGCGCTCGTCCTTCTCGACGCGAACGCGAATCTCTTCGAGCAGATCATCGATCTGCCCCTCTGACGGCTTCACCACGATTTCGGGATCGACCAGGCCGGTTGGGCGAATGATCTGTTCCACAACGCTGTCGGCGATGCCCATCTCGTATTTCCCGGGTGTCGCCGAGAGATAGACCGCCTGGCCGATACGCTCTTTGAACTCGTCGAATCGCAACGGCCGGTTATCGAGCGCGCTCGGAAGCCGGAAGCCGTGATCGACGAGGGTGCGCTTTCGAGAGGCATCGCCCTCGTACATCGCGCCAATCTGCGGAACGCTCACGTGCGACTCGTCGATGACGATCACGAAGTCATCAGGAAAGAAGTCGAGCAGCGTGTGCGGCGGTTCGCCCGCTTTGCGGCCATCGAGGTGGCGAGAATAGTTCTCGATTCCGGAACAGAACCCGATCTGCTGCAGCATTTCGAGGTCGAACGTTGTGCGCATGCGCAGACGCTGAGCCTCGAGGAGCTTCCCCTGGCTCTCGAGCTCCGCAAGCCGCTCGGCAAGCTCGGCCTCGATCAGCTTCATCGCGCGGGCAACAGTTTCCGTTCCGGCGGCATAGTGGGTGGCAGGAAAGACGGCAACGGCATCCATCTTTTCGATGACGTCTCCTGTGAGCGGATGCAGTTTCTGAATCGCCTCGATCTCATCGCCGAAGAGCTCAATACGAATCGCGTACTCCTCGTAAACGGGGATAATCTCGATCGTGTCGCCCCGGACACGGAAGTTGCCGCGAGAGAAATCAACGTCGTTCCGGTTGTACTGCATGCCGATGAATTGCCGAATCAGCGCATCACGGTCGTATCGCTCTCCCACCTGGAGTGCCACGAGCGAACGCAAGTACTCTTCGGGCGAGCCCAGACCGTAAATACACGACACGGTGCTCACCACGATCACGTCTCTTCTACTGAGAAGAGAGTTGGTGGTGGAGTGTCGAAGGCGCTCCACCTCGGCGTTGATCGAGCTGTCCTTCTCAATGAACGTGTCCGTCTGCGGAACGTACGCCTCTGGCTGGTAGTAGTCGTAGTACGACACGAAGTACTCAACGGCGTTGTTCGGCATGAGCTCACGGAACTCACCCGCGAGCTGCGCTGCAAGGGTCTTATTGTGCGCCAGCACGAGCGTTGGGCGCTGAATCTTTTCGATCAGCCACGCGGTGGTCGCTGACTTTCCCGTGCCCGTGGCACCGAGGAGGACGACGTCGGTCTCTCCGGCGTTGATCCGGGCCGCAAGTTCTTCAATCGCCTTCGGCTGGTCGCCAGAAGGCTGGTAGTCGCTGACAACCTCAAAGGGCCGAACACTACGCGTGGTCTGCATGTATCCAGACTATGCGCGACCCCTGACACGGGAACCCTTTGGAGGACTTCCTCATGAACGAGCGCGGAGATCGCTCCACAGAGCGTCCGCCTGGGCGAGCGTTCGTGCCATCGTTCCCGCTGTGTCGATGACAACATCGGCCAATGCTAGCCGCTCCTCATCTCCGACCTGATTCGCGATACGCGCTACTGCCTCCTCGCGCGTCATCCCTCTCTCCGCGATCATCCGTTCGATGCGAACGGGAGCGGGCGCATGCGCGACGACGACAACGTCCCATTCCCCCGTGCCCCGTGCCTCCGCGAGAAGCGGCACGTCATAAACGACAACGGCCCGGGGGTCGTTGACGAAGGCCTCACGGAACCGTCGCTGAGTCTCATCTCTGACAGCGGGATGGACAATACGGTTCAGCTGAGCCAGGCTGCCGTTGTCCGCGAAGACGATGGCGCCGAGCGCGCCGCGATCCAGTGCTCCGTCATCGCCGACGACGCCCGGTCCGAAGGTCTCGACGATCGACGCGAAAACTGCTTGTCCTGGCTGCTGAAGATCACGCACGACTTGATCGGCGTCAACAACGACGGCCCCGTGCGATGCCAACCGGCGGGAGATCGTGGATTTCCCCGAGGCGATGCCTCCTGTGACTGCGACGAGCACCATGGTGACCATGGTATGCGCCCACAGGCACTGGAGGGGAGACGAATGGGGCCGGATCCCGAAGGATCCGGCCCCATCAGCACGACGGTGTGATCAGATAATCAGTTGCCGGCGAGCTTCTCGCGGAGTGCAGCAAGTGCCTCGTCGTCGGCGAGTGCGCCGGCACCGTTGCTCTCGGTCGAGAAGGTCGACGCGCCTGCGGCGGGTGCGACTTCCTCGGCGTTTGCCTCGGCCTCAATGGCCTTAGCAACCTGCTCCTTGTGCTGCTCCCAACGAGCCTGAGCAGTTGCGTACTCCTGCTCCCAGGTCTCGCGAGCCTCGTCGTAGCCGTCGAGCCACTGGTTAGTCTCGGGGTCGAAGCCCTCGGGGTACTTGTACTCGCCGTTCTCGTCGTACTCGGTGGTCATACCGTAGAGCGACGGGTCGAACTCGGTACCGCTCGGGTCGACCATGTCGTTGGCCTGCTTGAGCGACAGCGAGATGCGACGACGATCGAGATCGATGTCGATGACGCGGACGAAGAGCTCTTCGCCCACCGAGACAACCTGCTCGGCCATCTCGACGTGCTTGTGCGACAGCTCCGAGATGTGAACGAGTCCCTCGATGCCATCGGCAACGCGAACGAACGCACCGAACGGAACGAGCTTCGTGACCTTACCGGGCGTGATCTGACCGATCTGGTGCGTACGAGCGAAGACCTGCCAGGGGTCTTCCTGCGTCGCCTTGAGCGACAGCGAAACGCGCTCGCGGTCAAGGTCGACCTCGAGAACCTCGACGGTGACCTCCTGGCCAACCTCAACGACCTCGCTGGCGTGGTCGATGTGCTTCCACGAGAGCTCGGAAACGTGAACGAGGCCGTCCACACCGCCGAGATCGACGAACGCACCGAAGTTGACGATCGACGAAACCTGGCCCTTGCGGACCTGACCCTTGTGCAGACCGTTGAGGAACTGCGCACGCGAAGCCGACTGCGTCTCCTCGAGGAGCGCGCGGCGCGACAGCACGACGTTGTTGCGGTTCTTGTCCAGCTCGAGGATCTTCGCCTCGAGCTCCTGGCCGAGGTACGGCGTCAGGTCGCGAACGCGGCGGAGCTCGATCAGCGAGGCGGGAAGGAATCCGCGAAGACCGATGTCGAGAATGAGGCCGCCCTTGACGACCTCGATGACCGTGCCCTTAACGACACCGTCGTTCTCCTTGACCTGCTCCACGTCGCCCCACGCACGCTCGTACTGCGCGCGCTTCTTCGACAGGATCAGACGGCCTTCCTTGTCCTCCTTCTGGAGAACGAGGGCCTCGATGTGGTCTCCGACCTTAACGACGTCGTCAGGGTTGACGTCGTGCTTGATGGAGAGCTCGCGCGAGGGGATGACGCCCTCGGTCTTGTAGCCGACGTCGAGGAGGACCTCGTCGCGGTCGATCTTGACGATCTCGCCATCGATGATGTCGCCGTCGTTGAAGAACTTGAGCGTCTTCTCGACTGCAGCGAGGAAGTCGTCAGCAGATCCGATGTCGTTGATCGCGACCTGCTTGGTGGCCGAGGTGGCCGTTGCGTTAGTCATGTAGTGGTTTGCCTTAGAGGTTGTATTCTCGGGCATCGTTCTCATCGTCAGTGCCCGCGGGCACGGAAATCCCGTGATGAGCCGAAGCGGTGGATGGATGGTACGGCGTGACCCACGTCAGGCACACCAATAGCGCGCCCACCCGCGGGTGACACCTCAGACTATCAGGACTCTGCGCCTGCGTCGAGGGAGTCCGCTGAATCTGACGGGCACTGACGCAGCTCGCTCCCGCGGATCGTGACAGACGCCGGCGGCGACCCCACTTCCGAGATCGCCGCCGGCGTGCGTACCGGCCATTAGGCCCGATGCGCAGACCGCTTCGTGCGCATGACGTAGGCCAGAAGACCAGCCCCACCCAGAAGCGCGATGAACGCCAGCGGAAGGGCGCTCGTGCTCCCTCCTGTCGGTGCGAGGCCATCGCCGGACGCGCCCGCTTCGGCAGCCGCATCAACGACATCTCCCGCGGCAGCGGCACCTGTGTCAGCGCTCGCATCCGCTTCGGTTCCGCCAACGTCGCCCGAGGCATCAGCGGCACTCACGACTCCCGCGTCACCCTCGGCACCCGCATCACCCTCAGAACCCGCGTCACTCTCGGCACCCGCATCACCCTCAGAACCCGCGTCACTCTCGGCACCCGCATCACCCTCAGAACCCGCATCGCCCTCGGCACCCGCGTCACTCTCGGCACCCGCATCACCCTCAGAACCCGCGTCACCTTCAGCACTCGCATCGCCCTCGGCACTCGCGTCACCTTCGGAACCTTCAGCATTCGCATCGCCTTCGGCACCCACGTCGCCCTCGGCACTCGCGTCACCTTCGGAACCTTCAGCACTCGCATCGCCTTCGGCACCCGCGTCACCCTCGGCACCCGCGTCACCCTCAGCACCCGCGTCACCTTCAGCACCCGCATCGCCTTCGGCGCTCGCGTCACCTTCAGCATCCGCATCGCCTTCGGCACCCGCATCGCCTTCGGCACCCGCATCACCCTCAGCGCCCACGTCACCCTCACCATCAGAGCCGTCACCGAAGTCCGCGGTCTCGCCGGCGATCACCTGCGACACCTGATCCGCGGACAGGGCGCCACGGTAGACGTGCAGGTCATCAATGCCGCCCTGGAAAGGGGTGTCCCACCAGTTCACACCGAGCGCGAAAACGCCGTCGGCGGTTGTGAAGACATCAGGGAAGCCACTTCCGCTGTGAACAGGCTCGCCACTGACATAGATCGTGACCTCGCCAGCAGCAACCGTGAACGCAATGTGCGTCCATTCACCCGCGGGAATCGTCGCGCCCGTGTCACCATCGTAAAAACGCGTCGAGCCGGACCACAGCAGCGTATTGCCATCTCCAAAGCCCACCTGCGGAACCAGGCTCACCCAGTTGGTCTCGTTGCGCGCGCCGAAGAACGATGTCGTGAAGTCCGTCAGCTGGTCAGGGTTGAGCCAGAGGCCAACGGAATAGTCGTGACCGGAGATGAGGCCATCGGGAAGGCGCACGCCGTTCGTGCCGTCAAGGTAAATCGCCGAATCATGTGCTCCCGCAACGAAGCTGGCCTCGCCGCCAGCAACGTTGATGCGGTTGCCCGTTGTTGTGGCGGGAGACGGCTGGTTCGACGATGTCGCCAACGCGCGCAGGTTCCCCTCACCGTCGGCGAGGAGATCGCCATCAAAGCGATAGCGAGCGAGCAGTCCGGGAGCAGGCTCCGAGGGGACGATGACATCGAACGAAACCAGCCCCGACGCATCGCCGCGAACAACCGCGGCCGTCAGCGTGACGTCAACGTCTTCGTCGCCCTCCGGCCTGTTGACCGAACCATCAGCAGCGATGACCTCTTCGTCACTCGGCGACCACGTGATCGTCGCGCCGTGCGTTCCCAGCGTCGGCAGCTCGAGATCGGCGACAACGGGAGTTGATACGCGCAGATCAGCGAGAACCGCCGCGACGACCTCGTCGTCCGTCATCTCGGTGAGCGCGCTCCCCCACAGCGAAACGCCACCTGTCGACAGCGCCGAGAACGCGGTGACCCACTCGCCCATCGTCGCGTTCCACTCACGCGACAACACTCCGCGATAGGTGGTGTCGTCGACATCAACGGTGATCTGGTTGCCACCGGTGACGCTCCACGAGCCGTTCAACACTCCCGTGATCTCGCCATCAGGCGTCAGCGTGACGTCAACTGCTCGGTGAATGTCATCGGAAATCGTCTTGTCATGGGTAATCACCTGGAATGGCCCCGCGATGTCTTCCGCAGTGAATTCTGATGCATCGTTACCACCGGCGAAACGATGAGGCGCTGCAACCGGCCAGTCGTCCTCGTTCATGAACATCTCGTGGACGCGCACCTGATGAAACTCCCCCATGTCGGGGAAGCGGCTATGGAAGATCAACTGCATCTCCCCCGTTTCGGGGTCGACAAACGTGGTGTTGTGGCCGGGCGAAACCTTGCCATCACCGATTCCGGACCCCGGGGCTCCAACATCGCGCTGAAACAGGTAGTTACCCATGATCTTCGCGCCGTACGGCTCAATCGTGACGTCATCGAAAATCGGCAGTGTCGGGTCTGACTTCACCTCACGCATATCGTTGCCCGCCGAGTCGACGAACGGTCCCGTCGGGCTCTCTGAGCGCATCACGCGCATGTTGTATCCCGAGTCTGCGTCGAGACCGCCGAACGACGTGAACAGGTAGTAGTACCCCGTTTCAGGGTGGAACATCATCGACGGACCCTCGATGCGGCTATGGTTGCCGCCTGTCAGGTGCACACCGTACCCCTGGCCCTCGAACGGGAACCCCGTCTCGGGGTCGAGCTCCAGAACGTAGATCCCGCCGGAGAACGATCCGTACACCATCCAGAGGCGACCATCGTCGCCAAAGAAGATATCCGGGTCAACGGCATTGGGGTGGATACGCCCGTCATACGCGTCACCCTCGACGAGGAACTCTTCCTCACCCTCGCGGTGACCCGAGCGAAGAATGATGCCGAGATCCTCGTACGGGCCCTCGATATCGTCCGCAACGGCGATCCCCAGCGCGCTGCGCGGAGAATCCCCCTTGCACGCGTTGTAGTACATGTAAAAGCGACCGTCAGCCAGCTGGATCACGTCGGGAGCCCAGAGAGTCTGGGTCTCCGCCCACTCGAAGACATCCGCAAGATCCTCGTGGACGTTCTCGAACAGCGGGTTGGCGGCAGTGACGTGATTGGCCACCTGATCAAACTGCACGAAGTCGGTCGTCTTCGCGGCGGCAAGGTGGGAACCGAAGAAGTAGTGTTCGTCGTCGACAGTAATCAACGACGGGTCATGCACCTCAACGTCTGTCCACACCGGCGCGGGAGGGTCGGATATCAGGGTTGACGCAGTCTGCGGAGCAGCGTGCGGGGTCATTACTGCGCTCGCGGCCCCGGGGGCTGCGAGCGCAAGGGCGCCGGCGAGCGTAACGCTCAGCGCGATTCTCATGTGTGCGGTGTGTCGTGACCTGCCGGTCATGGCGACTCCTCGTGGGTTCGTCCTCGAACTTCTCGAATCGGCGTACCGATACATCTACATCGATGCATATGCACTTTACAACGATGTACACCCGTGTCGTCAAGATCATAGTTCCGTGATGCCGTCGCACGGAACAACCGTTCGAGAAAGCGCGTGATGTCGAGGCGAAGCGCGGGGCCACCCCTGCCGCAACGGGAACAGCGATCGCGATAGCGTCGTCGAGTGAGCTCACCACCTGACGCCGAGAATCCCGCTACCGTCGATTCTTTCTCGGGGCGAGCTCCCTCACGCGCCGAGATTGACGACTACGCCCGGCGCCACAACGTGCAGGCGGCGCGCAGGCAGGGAGTCATCGCCGCTGCGTATACGGCCGTCGCGATCGTGACACGGTCGTTTATGACGCTCGCTCGAATCGGTGTCGGAACGAGAGGCGTCGCTCGCGTGATCCTGGGGATCATCGGAGGAGTCAGCGGACTGATCACCCTGCTCGCGGGGCTCGCCTTCCTCGTGATCGCTGCCATCCTCGCGGTGGTAGTCCCCGGCATGATCGCGCTTGAGCTGGTCTTCTTTCTCCTCTTTGGCGAGAACGGATCGACACTCGCGAATTCACTTCTTCTCACGCCGCTTGCGGTCATCGTCTGGGGATGGGTCTGGTGGCTCAGTGGCCATGACATCCGACAGCAGCGCAAAGACCTTCGATACGGCGTGCGCGCGGAGAACTATGCGCGCGACAACAATCTCGAATACACGCGCGTGCGGCACCCCGATCGCCATCTCCGCGGCATGCTCTTCCAGGTCGGGCGCCCCGTCGTCACCGAACATCGTGTACGAAGAACGGGCCGACCCTCGGCCGAAATCGCGAGGTACACGTTCGACCTCTCTGGGGATCCGAACAGCCCAACACTCGTGACATGGGGCTATGCCACTCTCCGCCTGCCCGCCGCACTTCCGCACATCGTGCTGGATGCCCGCGGCGCCAATAACCTGCTCTCAACGAGCCTCCCCGGCATGTGGGCGCCGCGTACCGAACAAAAGCTCAGCCTCGAAGGAGATTTCGACCGCTACTTCACGCTTTTCTGCCCGCGGGGCTACGAGGCCGACGCGCTGTATCTGTTCACGCCCGACGTGATGACCAGGCTGATCGACCGTGCAGCGCTCTACGACGTGGAGATCATCGACAATCAGCTCTTCCTCTACTCGAAAAGGCACCTTGCGCGAGACGACGCGGCCAGCTGGCAACGCGCAGATGGGGCCCTGCGTGCCATGGCGGAGAAGGTTGAGCAATGGGGCCGCTGGCGGGATGACCGCCGCCCACATCCCGCGCATCCATTGCAGAGCGCGCCGGCTGGGCCTGCGGAGGAAGGTCGGCGGTTGACGCGGTCGTTCCCCATCGGCGCCGCCATCCTCGCGGCGGGATTCGTCGCGATCGCGGGAGCAATCGTCTGGAACGACATCGCCGAATTGTTCGCCGACACACGACAGCTCTTCTCATGGATCGGCTCGCTGTTCCGCTGAGCTGAAGAATGCAGGAAAGCAAAAAGACCCCCGGTTAACCGGGGGTCTTTTTCACGCTGGCCTTATCCGTCTCTGTTCAAACCATACCGCGTCAGGATTTAACCCTGGTGGGCTGGCGAAACTACGCGCGGGCGGTGGACGGGATTCGGCGCCCCGACCACCACGAGGCCGCACCAGCGTGCCACTGACACAGCGCTTCACTCCGGCACAAGTGAAGCGAATGGTTGCTGACTACGAAGCTGGCGACAGCGCGACGTCGATCGCGCGTAAGCATGGCGTTGCACCATCCGCGCTGCTCCGCTTCCTACGTCAACAGCAGGCTGTGATCCGACAGTCCGGCGTCACGGATGAGCACGCTCAGCGCTTGATCTCAGAGCACTCGGCGGGTTCAACGCTTGCCGAGCTTGAGCGACGCCACCATCTCTCGCACGGAGCAGCGTTCCGCGCCCTACACCGCTTCGACTGAAGCGAAGTGGCCGTCGCGTTTTACGGCAGCGACGGGAGATCCTTCCCGAAGAGCTTTCGAGTCAGCGCGAGTCGGAGATCGACAGAGCAAAGGTGCGCATCTCGTGGCTAATGCGATCGGGCGCGCAGTGATGAACAGCATGGCCGCAGTCGAGCATCACGAGATTCGCGCCAGTGCGGAGTGCGAGCTGCTTCTGAACCTTCAGCCAATCGGGGCCGAGGTCTCGCCCATCCGAGGCGAAAAGCAACATCGGAGGATCGATGTCTTTATCTGTCCCTAGCTCGGCGGCGCTCTCAAAGACCTGACGGCTTTCTTGAACTTGCGCGACGTTACCTGCGTTGCGATAGAGGAGCAGCCGCTGCTGTTCCTGATCAGCTTCGGACAGCGTCGACCAATACATGCCGGGATATAGGCCGGGTATGCGCTGTGTCCCGACCCGCGTCGCGATGTGTCCCGTCGCAGCTATCGCCGCGACAAGATTCCTATCCTGCTTCTCATAGGCTTCGGGTGTCGACATGTCGAGCCCTACAATCCCTGCCACTTCTTCCGGATAGCGATCGGCCCACCATATGGCTTCGAGTCCGGACATAGAATGAGGCGCGAGAATGTATGGCGGAGGCTGCTCGGCCTGCCGCAGTGCACTCCGCATCTCTTCGACACGCGTGTCGAGGCCCCTTTCTGAACCGGCTAAATCTGAGTAACCGTACCCCGGCTTCTCAACAACAACGACTCGGAAATCGTTCTCAAGTCCCGACATGAGTGGCTGGAAATCGTAGACAGGCGCGATAGTCGCCGCCCCAGCCATCAGTAGGACAGTCGGCGCCGTCGGATCGCCCACCCCGAGAACGTGAATACGGTTGCCTTCAACCGTGACCATCACGCCTGGAGCAGCAAGGCCCTTCTGCTCGCCAGGGAGCGCCGCGTAGTGGTACGAGCAGAGTGACAAAATTGACGCAAGCAAAATGATAACGAACGCGGAGAGAACCCGAACGACACGCCGAGACCGACCTAAACCACTTTTCTCTTGCGCACGATTTGAGAGTTTACGGAACCCACTATCTTCCAACCTCTCGGGGGAGGCATTTCTCGGCTGGCCGGGTTGAGGTGTAGCTGAAATATGACGATCCCCTTCGAGTCAAACTGGCTCTTCACGAACGAGGGTGTAGTCGGTTGAGCGCGTCGATGGCCGGGTAGCGGTCGAGGTCTCCCGGATGATGGAAGTTCTTCACGCTTGCCATCTCGAAAGACCTCGACTTGCTCCACCTTACGTGGCTCTTCACGAACGAGGGTGTAGTCGGTTGAGCGCGTCGATGGCCGGGTAGCGGTCGAGGTCTCCCGGATGATGGAAGTTCTTCACGCTTGCCATCCCGAAAGACCTCGACTTGCTCCACCTTACGTTCGCGACCACTGACCTGACCACGTTCTGCCGCCCCGACGAGCTCGGGCTGGTCGCCGTGGGCCAGCTGCTCGAGCCGGGTCGGGCGACGATCGAGTGCCGCGTCGTCGACGATGACCCGTGGTGCCGGAAATGCGGCGCCGAGGGCGCGCCGCGGGACACGGTGACGCGCCGGCTCGCGCACGAGCCGTTCGGCCACCGACCGACGATTCTGCTGGTGCGGGTGCGCCGGTATCGGTGCGCACACTGCCGGCGCACATGGCGGCAGGACACCAGCAAGGCGGCGACGCCGAGGACGAAGATCTCCCGCGGTCTCGGAGTGTCCTGGAGCGCCGCGAACGCCGCCGTCCTCGCCGAAGGCAAGCGGCGACTGATCGACGACCCCACCCGGTTCGATGGGGTGACCACGATCGGTGTCGACCAGCATGTCTGGCGTCACACCCGGCTCGGCGACAAGTACGTGACCGTGATCATCGACCTCACCCCAGCCCGCGAGAAGACGGGCCCGGCACGGCTGTTGGACATGGTCGAGGGCCGCTCGAAGGCGGTGTTCAAGCAGTGGCTCGCCGGACGGCCCAAGGAGTGGAGCAAGCGGATCGAGGTGGTCGCGATGGACGGGTTCGCCGGCTTCAAGACCGCCGCCGCGCGGTCGAGTGGTATCTCACCCTGCACGAGCTCCCACTCGAACACGCTCTCGACCTCGCGAAACCCGTCGAACCCGTCACCGCGCCGGCACCGGACGATGAACCGATCGGCCCCGCCCTTTATGACACAGGTCTCGACGCGGGTGAAGGGCTCTGGTCCCGATCAGGATGGGCAGGACGCGGGTGACACGCCAGACCCATCCACTCTTTTTGGCCGGTAGCCCCGCACCGATCGGCTGTCGCCGGGAAATCAAAAACTCCCCGCAATCCTGCGGGGAGTTCTGAACTTTCTGAACAAATGCCAGTTCACTTGTCTCTTGGTTTGAACAAGAGCACTATGGCTGGGGTACCTGGACTCGAACCAAGAACGACGGTACCAGAAACCGCTGTGTTGCCAATTACACCATACCCCAAGGACGTTCCGGCCTGTCGCCGTCACAAGTGACCAGCTTACTAGACGTCAGACTGTCCCGCCAAAACGGCCCCGCACGCGGGGCGTGTCGCGCCCTACTGCGCGTCTGGCAACTGCTGCGCAAGCGCCCTGAGCCGCGAGATCGTGCGCTCCTTGCCGAGGATTTCCATCGACTCGAAGAGCGGCGGTGACACGCGGCGACCAGAGATCGCGACACGCGGCGCACCGTATGCAACGCGCGGCTTCAGACCCAGCCCATCGATCAGAGCGGCCGAGAGCGCGTCCTGAATCGCCTCTGTGTTGAAGCGATCGGCGGGCAAAGCCTCGAGCGCATCAACAGACGCCTCGAGAACAGCCTTCGGGTCCCCCTTGAGGCCCTTCAGGGCGTCTTCCTCGTACGAGATGTCGTCCGTGAAGAGGAAGCCCATCAGGCCGGGAGCATCGCCAAGAAGCTGAAGTCGCTCCTGCACGAGCGGGGCCGCCTTCGCGAGCAACACATGCTCCTCCGCCGTGACCTCGGAAGCGACTATGCCCGCCTGCCGCAGATACGGAATGAGACGGGCAGCGAAGTCAGCCGGCTCGAGCATCCGGATGTGATCGCCGTTGATCGACTCGGCCTTCTTCTGATCAAAACGCGCCGGGTTCGGGTTCACGTTCTCGATCTCGAACGCCGCGATCAGCTCGTCCAGCGTGAACACATCGCGATCGGGGCCGATCGACCAGCCCAGCAGGGCGAGGTAGTTCAGCAGTCCCTCGTGCACAAAGCCCTTGTCGCGCTGGAGGAACAGGTCCGCGCGTGGATCACGCTTCGACAGCTTCTTGTTACCGTCGCCGAGCACGAGCGGCATGTGGCCGAAGCGCGGAATAAACGTGGTCACACCGGCTTCGATCAGCGCGCGGTACAGCACGATCTGACGCGCCGTGGACGGCATCAGGTCTTCGCCGCGCAGAACGTGGGTGATACCCATCAGCGCATCGTCGACAGGGTTCACGAATGTGTAGAGCGGAACGCCATTCGGGCGAACGATGACGAAGTCCGGGAAAGAACCTGCCGGGAAGGTGACTTCTCCGCGGATCACATCGTCATACGTAATGTCCTCGTCGGGAACCTTCAGCCGCAGCGCGGGCTCGCGGCCCTCAGCGCGGAAAGCGGCCTTCTGCTCGTCGGTGAGATCGCGGTCGAAGTTGTCGTAACCCTGTTGCTTGGGCCGACCGTTTGCCTCGTTGCGGGCGTCGATCTCTTCCGCCGTCGAGAAGCTCTCGTAGATGAGCCCTTTTTCGAGGAGCGTGTCGAGAACGCCGCGGTGAATCTCGAATCGCTCCGACTGACGATACGGCGCGTGCGGGCCGCCCACCTCGACGCCCTCGTCCCAGTCGAGCTTCAACCAGCTGAGCGCGTCGATGAGCTGGCGATAGCTCTCCTCGCTATCGCGGCTCGCGTCGGTGTCCTCGATGCGGAACACAAGTGTTCCGCCGTGGTGGCGCGCGAAGGCCCAGTTGAACAGCGCCGTGCGGATAAGTCCGACGTGCGGGGTGCCGGTAGGCGACGGGCTGAAGCGGACGCGAACGTCGCTGCCGGTCGCCTGCGTTGTACGGGGATCAGGTGCAGATGACATCGCGCCCATCCTACGGGGCGCGCTCCCGAAATCGCCGTCAGGCGGCGTCGCGGACGGGGTTACGCAGCGTCCCGATGCCGGGAATCTCTACCTCGACGACGTCACCAGCATCAAACGCGCCTACTCCGGCGGGAGTGCCCGTGAGAATGATGTCCCCCGGCAGGAGCGTAAAAGCCGCGGAAGCATAGGCGATGATCGTGGGAACATCGAAGATCATGTCGCGGAATGCTCCCCGCTGCTTTTCCACGCCGTTGAGTCGCGTAATGACCTCGCCGGACTCCAGATCAAGATCGGTTTCGATCGCCGGACCGACGGGGCAGAAGGTGTCGAAGCCCTTTGCTCGCGCCCACTGCCCATCCGACCGCTGCAGGTCACGTGCCGTGACGTCGTTAGCCACGGTGTAGCCAAAGACGCAACCCATGGCGTCGGCAACGGAAACATTCTTGGCGATACGCCCGATCACGATCGCCAGCTCACCTTCCCACTGGGTGTCATCGGACTGTGCGGGGCGGACGATCGCATCGCCGGGGCCGACAACGGCCGTGTTCGGCTTCAGGAACAGCAACGGCTCGGAAGGAACATCGTTGCCAAACTCATCGGCGTGCGCACGGTAGTTCCGTCCGACGCACACCACCTTCGATCGCGGGATCACCGGCGCGAGAAGAGCGACGTCGGTGAGGGGAAGACGCTCCCCCGTCGTGTCGAATCCCGCGAACATGGGGTCGCCCTGCAAGACGACAACGTCGGTCTCGTCGACGATTCCGAACTTGATCGCGTCGTTGTGGCTGAACCTGGTGATCTTCACCCTTCCACCCTATTCATGATTTCTGGCACATGTCTGCCCCGGTCCGGGGGCGACATGTGCCAGAAATCATGAAATGTGCGCGGCCGGCTAGGCGTCGAGGCGGCGCAGCCAGCCGTGCTTGTCTTCGCGACGGCCGTACTGAATATCCGTCAGCTCCTCACGGAGCGACAGCGAGAGCTCACTTCGCGGCTGTTCGTCGGCGAAGCCCTCACCCTTCAGCATCCCGATCGGTGTGAGAACTGCCGCCGTTCCGCAGGCAAAAACGTCAACGATGTCACCAGAGGCGACTCCGTCACGCCACTCGGCAAGCGTCACGGGACGCTCTTCGATCGTGTGCCCGCGATCAGCGGCGAGCTGCAGGATCGATGTGCGTGTGATGCCCTCGAGGATGCTTTCACTCTGCGGCGTGACAAGCGTGCCATCTTTCATCACGAAGACGATGTTCATCCCGCCCAGTTCCTCGATGTTTCCCTTCGCATCAAGGAACACGACCTGATCACAGCCCTGCTCAGCTGCCTCAGACTGCGGGAGCAAACTCGCAGCGTAGTTGCCACCCGTCTTGGCCGCGCCCGTTCCGCCCTCAGCCGCACGGGCATACTTTTCGCTCAGCCAGATCGTCACGGGCTTCACTCCTCCGGGGAAGTACGCCCCCGACGGGCTCCCGATCAGGTAATAGGCGAACTTCTTTGCCGGCCGCACGCCCAGGAACGCCTCTTTTGCGAACATGAAGGGGCGCAGGTAGAGGCTCTGGTCCTCGCCAGACGGCGTCCACGCACCATCAACGGCGATCAGCTCATGCAGCGACTGCAGGAAGTACTGCACGGGCAACTCCGGCATTGCCATACGGCGCGCGCTGCGGTTGAACCGCTTGGCGTTCTCCTCCGGCCGGAAGGTATACACACCACCGTCAGCATGACGGTATGCCTTAAGGCCCTCGAAGATCTCCTGGGCGTAGTGCAGAACCGCCGCAGCCGGGTCGAGAGAAATCGGCCCATAGGGCTGAACGCGCGGACGGTGCCATCCGCCCTTTTCCGACCAGCAGATGTCGACCATGTGGTCGGTGAAGACCGTTCCGAAGCCGGGGTTCTCCAGCAGCCGGTCCCGCTCAGACGCGGACCGCGCCGCGAGATTGCGGGTCACCTGGAACGCCAGCTGCTCGGAAGAGTGGGCGGGGTCGATGAGGTTCATGTGAGTCATCCTGTCTGAAAACGTCCGCGCTGTGAACGCAGGAGTGATGGCTACGCGGAAATCCGGGACGCGATCGCGGTCCCAATTTCAGCGGTTGTTCTCGGGGCACCGGTGCGCTCGGCAATATCGGCCTCGATGGCCTGCGTCACGCGCTCGGACTCTGCGGTGAGGCCGAGGTGATCGAGCATCAGGGCGACCGATCCGATCGCCGCCGTCGGGTCGGCTTTCTGACGGCCTGCGATATCGGGGGCCGAGCCGTGGACGGGTTCGAACATCGACGGGAATTCGCCCGCCGGGTTCAGGTTCCCGGACGCAGCAAGGCCAATCCCTCCGGTGATGGCGCCAGCAAGATCGGTGAGGATATCGCCGAAGAGGTTGTCGGTGACGATCACGTCGAATCGCGATGGGCTGTCGACCATGTGAATCATGGCCGCATCGATGTGCATATAGTCGGTCGCAACATCCGGGTACTCCCCCGCGACCTCGCCGACGATGCGGCTCCAGAGACCGCCCGCGTTGACCAGAACATTCGTTTTGTGGACGAGCGTCAGCTTGTGGCGCCGCTTCTGCGCCAGGTCAAATGCATACCGCACGACGCGTTCGGCGCCGTACGCTGTGTTGACGCTGAGCTCGTTAGCGATCTCGTGGGGAGTGCCGGGGCGCAGAACTCCGCCGTTTCCGACATATGCTCCCTCGGTGCCTTCGCGGACGACAACGAAATCCACCTCGCCAGGAGACGCAAGAGGACCGGGAACGGACGGAAACAGCTTCGACGGGCGTAGGTTCACGCAGTGATCCAACGCGAAGCGCAAACCGAGCAGAAGGCCACGCTCAATGTTCGCGTTCTTCAGGCGCGGATCGTTGGGAACGCCGCCGACGGCGCCGAGCAGAATGGCGTCCTGAGCCGCGATCGTCTGGAGGTCCTCGTCTGTGAGCACGTCACCCGTGGCAAGGAAGCGGTCGGCGCCGAGGGACAGCCGCGTTTTGGCGAACTGAACACCGCTGGCTGCGGTTGCAGCATCGAGGACCTTTTCCGCCTCAGCGATAACCTCGGGGCCAATTCCGTCACCGGGGATGACGGCCAGCTTCACGACACGCGACATGGTTCTCCTTGCTCCTGGCTGCTGTGGGGCTGAGCATCACCGTGGGGAAGAAGCTCGGCTCCGTCCCAGGGTAGTCGCCGCGACGACGCTCGCGATGACGAGAAGCCCCGCGCCGATCAACGATGTCAGGACGACACCGCCGTCAAACGCGTCAGCGGCAGCCTTTCGGAGAGCGTCACCAAGCGGACCGCTGATGTTTTCTGCCTCGTTCATCGCGCCCGCCAACGTTTCGCGCGCGTGAATGCCGGCAGTGTCAGGAAGGCCCGGAGGCAGAACAAGAGCCGAACGGTACCAGCCGGTGATGATGCCGCCGAGAATGGACGTTCCGAGGACGGCACCGAACTCATAGGCGGTCTCGCTGATCGCGCTGGCCGCCCCCGCCTTCGCGGGAGGGGCCGAAGAGATAATCAGCTCACCGGAAACCGTTTGCGCCGCGCCGGCTCCGGCCCCCATCAGAACGAACGCCAGCACGAGCATCCACACGTCGTGAGCTCCGGCAACCGCCACGAGAACGAAGCCGGCAACCGCAATCGACAACACGATCGGCACAACGCGTGCTGGGGAGAACCGTCGCGCAAAGGGCGTGACGATGAAACCGGCCGACATCGACATCACGGCACCCGGGATCAGCGCAATGCCCGCCATCATGGGCGACAGCCCAACGATCATCTGAAGGTGCTGCGACACGAAGTACAGGAATCCGATGTATCCCATGACACAGCAGAGATTGATCACGAGCGAGCCGGAGAACTTCGCCCGACGGAACAGCGACATGTCGAGCATCGGATGGGGAGTGCGCAGCTGACGGCGGACAAACCACCATCCGAACGCCAGACCGATGGCGATGGGGATCAGGCCGATCCAGCCGTGAACAGCGAACTCCTTGATGCCGAAAGCGAGCGGGCCCAGGGCAGCCATGGACAGCACAATGCTCCACCCGTCGATCGGCCCGGGACTCGGATCGCGGCTCTCCTTCACGAAGAACGGGGCGAGAATCAGCATGAGCACGAGCATCGGAACGGCGAGCAGAAAGACGCTCTGCCAGGGGTAGTGCTCGATGAGCAACCCGCCGACAACGGGTCCCAGCGCGCCGCCCGCTGCGAACATACCGGCCCATGCGGCAATCGCGATACGACGCTGATCGCGGTTGCGGAAGGTCGAACGCAGAAGCGACATCGTCGAGGGCATCAAAGCCGCTCCGAAAACGCCCATCAGCGCACGAGCTGCAATCAGCCATTCGGATGTCGGAGCGAAAGCCGCGCCGACAGAAACAAGCGTGAACCCGACGGCACCAATGAGAAGAACGCGGCGACGCCCGAAGCGATCGCCGAGCGTTCCCGCGGTAACGAGAAGTCCCGCAAGGACCAGCGAATAGGCGTCAATGATCCACAGCTGTTGGGCGCTTGTCGGCTCAAGATCCCGGGCGATCGCCGGAAGAGCAAAGTTCAAGATCGTGTTGTCAATCGATACGAGCAACACGGGCAACATCAGCACCACGAGAGCGGACCACCCCCGCCAATCTGCGCGAGGACCGTCAGTGGCGATTTGTTCCGTGGGCGTGCGCTGTGACATCACAGAATGATCCTGGTGCATGCGGCTGGGCACCACCAGGGCAAACAACGTTCGAGGCGCCCCACCGATCCGTCACGGTGGGGCGCCTCGAACGTCAGAAAAAAGCCTTACGCCTCGACGATTTCGATCCGTCGGATTGTGCGCGCGTCAATGGCCTCGCCGAGCTTCTCGATGATCTCGTCGGGGACCCGCTTGTCGACCGTCACGATCGACAGTGCCTCGTCGCTGGACTCGTCTCCTGCCACCTGCAGACCCTCGATGTTGATCCCGGCACGACCGAAGTGATCGCCGTAGATGGCAACGATTCCCGGCTTGTCGCTGTAGCGCAGAACGACGTGGTGACGCGCGATCGGAACGTCGAGCTCATACCCGTTGATTCCGACGATCTTCGGCACCATGCGTGTTCCGGCGAGGGTTCCCGCAACGCTCAGGACCGTTCCGTCGGACAGCGTTCCGCGCAGCGTCGTCAGGTTGCGGAACAACGGGCTGTCCCGTTCGACCGTCATGCGCGTTTCGATGCCGCGCTGCTCGGCGAACACCGGCGCGTTGACATAAGAAACCGTCTCGCTGACAACGTTCGTGAGGATGCCCTTGAGCGCCGCGAGCTTGTACACGCTGACGTCGTATTCGGCGAGCTCACCGCGCACTTCGATCTCCAGGTTGGTGAGACCGGCCTGCGTCAGAGCGCTGAAGACCTGACCGAGCTGCTCGACAAGGCCGATTCCGGGGCGCACGAACGGGTCGATCGCACCACCGGCGACGTTGACGGCGTCGGGAACCAGATCGCCTTCCAGCGCCAGCTTGACGGACTTGGCAACGGACACACCCGCCTTCTCCTGCGCTTCGGCCGTCGATGCTCCGAGATGCGGCGTTGCGACAACGTTCGGCAGGCCAACCAGGGACGTGTCAGCCGGCGGTTCGCTCGTGAAGACGTCAAGACCAGCGCCCGCGATCTCCCCCGCACGCAGTGCGTCTTCGAGTGCCTTCTCGTCGATGAGGCCGCCGCGCGCAACGTTCAGCACGTATGCCGTGGGCTTCATTGCCTTCAGCTGCGGCGCGCTGATGAGACCGGTCGTCTCGGGTGTCTTCGGCATGTGGATCGTGAGGAAGTCAGCCTGCTCGACAAGCTCGTCGAGACTGACCAGCTCGACTCCCATCTGCTGGGCACGTGCGGCCGAGACATAGGGGTCATATGCGACGACGCGCATTCCGAAGGCCTGCATACGTGAGGTGACGAGCGCGCCGATACGGCCCAGGCCGATCACACCCAGCGTCTTTTCGTACAGCTCTGATCCCGTGAAGGAGCTGCGCTTCCACTCCCCCTGCGCCAAGGAGGCGTTAGCGGCGGGAATGTACCGCGCGAGGCTAATGATGTGACCGCAGGTGAGCTCAGCGGCCGAGATGATGTTGGACGTCGGCGCGTTGACGACCATGACGCCGGCGGTCGTCGCTGCCTTCGTGTCGACGTTGTCGAGACCAACGCCGGCACGCGCGATGACCTTGAGCTTCGGCGCGTGGGCGATCGCTTCTTCGTCCATCTTCGTGGCGGAGCGAATGAGGACAGCATGTGCCTCGGCGAGAGCATCGAAAAGCGCGGGACGGTCAGTGCCGTCAACCGTTCGCACATCGAAATCAGGGCCGAGAGCCTCGATCGTGGCGGGTGAGAGCTGTTCTGCAAGCAGGACGACTGGCTTCGACAATGTGGACCCTTCGGGATGGCGCTGAGGTGGGACGGCCGTCCACGTCACGCGGTCGACCGCACCGCCCAGCCTAGCGCCGCCGACGAGGACGCGCCGACCGGCATGTCACACGAAGACGAAGGTGATGTTCGTAAACATCGACTGCAGGTTGATCCAATACACGCCGATCAGCCCCAGGCCGACGAAGAACAGCACGATGAGTTTCCACACGGGCCTGCGGCGTCCGATCACGATCACAAGGGTGAACAGGACGATCGGCAGGGCGATCGCGAGAATCAGAGCAACGAGGGCTGTCGGGGCCAGGGCTCCGCCGAGCACATCTGCCCACTCGCTCATCGCCAGGATGTTCGCCACACCTGCCCAAACCGCATATGCGTAGAACAACCCGAACAGGCCGGCGATGGCCGCCACGAACCAGGACGGCGCCTGACGTCGCTTCTTCTCGTCTGTCGTTTGTGACGCGCTCTTCGCCATCAGCCTGTCACCCCCGGGATGAAGGGCCACGGAATGAGCGCGATCACGCCGACCCCCAGCCACAGGATCTTCTGCCATGCCGGGCCACCGCGCGTGAGCAGCAGCGTGGCGACGAACCACATCACCGGAGCCGCCGGCGCAAGAATCGCGCTGGCCTGGAACATCGCGTCTGGGCTCGACATCGGTTGGGCGAGAATCCAGTCTCGAACGCGGTTGACGCCCAGAACCCAGCCGACGACCCACATTGCGTAGATCCCGCCCAAAACACCGTAGGTGACGAGCTCGACGTTTCCCGGTCCGCGAGAGACGTCCTCTTCCGGTTCGTCAGACACGACCTCCTCGACGGCTTGTTCGCTCGTATCCGCGGAGGATTCTGCTGCGGTGACCGCAACATCCGCGTCGGATTCGGACGTTACCGCGAGTGTTGGGTCGTCATCGCCGCCCCAGCTCAGTGCGTCTTCGTCGCTCGTCGACATATCCGAAGACTAGTCGTCGCTGGGTCGCTTGCGCCAGCGAATGCCCGCGTTGATGAAACCGTCGAGATCACCGTCGAACACGGTGGCCGGGTTACCGACCTCGTGACCCGTTCGCAGGTCTTTGACGAGCTGCTGTCCGTAAAGGAAATAGGAGCGCATCTGGTCGCCCCAACTGGCGGTAATCGTTCCCGCGAGCTCCTTCTTCTTGGCCGCTTCCTGCTCCTTCTGCAGCAGCAACAGGCGCGTCTGCAGAACGCGCATGGCGGCCGCACGGTTCTGGATCTGCGACTTCTCGTTCTGCATCGACACCACAAGCCCCGTGGGAAGGTGGGTGAGGCGGACCGCCGAGTCGGTCGTGTTGACCGACTGCCCACCGGGACCCGACGAGCGGAAGACGTCGACGCGGATGTCGTTCTCCGGGATATCGACCTCCTTCGCCTCTTCCATCACGGGAATAACCTCAACAGCAGCGAACGACGTCTGTCGCTTATCGGCCGAGCCGAACGGGCTGATACGTGCGAGACGGTGCGTTCCGGCCTCAACCGACAACACGCCGTAGGCATAGGGCGCGGTGATCTCGAACGTGGCGGATTTGATCCCTGCGCCCTCGGCATAGGACATGTCCATGACCTTGACGGGGTAACCGTGCCGCTCAGCCCAGCGCAGGTACATGCGCATGAGCATTTCTGCGAAATCGGTGGCGTCGTCACCGCCAGCACCCGAGCGGATCGTCATCACGGCGGCGCGCTCGTCGTACTCGCCATCGAGCAGCGTCTGCACCTCGAGATCGGACACCGCAGTCCCCAGGGCGGCGAGCTCTGCCCGCGCTTCCTCGGCGGCGTCCTCGTCTTCCATCTCGTTGGCGAGATCCACCATGACCTCAAGATCGTCAAGGCGAGAGCCAACGCCCTCGACCTTTTTGATCTGCGCCTTCGCGTGGCTGAGAGCGCTGGTGACCTTCTGCGCGTTCTCTTGGTCACCCCAGAGGCCAGGGTCGGCGGCCTCCTGTTCGAGGCGCTCGACATCAGCACGCAGCGCATCGACGTCGACCACCTCTCGGATGTTGTCGAACGTGGTGCGCAACGCCTGGATGTCGGCGGACAGATCGAGCTCAAGCATGACTTGTCAGCTTACCGTCACCAGCGGCGGGTTCCCCGACCGCCGCGCGCGAACCCGATACGGTGGAAGGTGATGAGCATGCGCACACCGCCCGGTGGCGCCGCAGCCGAGGCGATCCGTCAGTACTGGCCCATGGTGTACGCACCGACGGCTCTGTACTCCATGGGCCAAGGCGCGCTCATTCCCGTTCTCCCGTCGATTGCCACTGCCCAGGGTGCGAACCTCGGCCTCGCCGCGCTCGTTGCCGGCGCGATTCTTATCGGTCAACTGTGCGGAAATCTGCCCGCTGGATGGCTTGTCGCGCGCGCTGGTGAACGGCGAGCCATGATCATCGCCTCCGTGATATCGGTCATCTCGGTTGCCGGGATGCTCCTCGCACCGAATCTCGCCACATTGACGGCATGCGTGTTCATCGTCGGCATGTGCGCCTCCGCCTTCGCTCTCGCCCGCCATGCCTTCATGACCGTCCGCGTGCCGTTGGCGTATCGGGCGCGGGCCCTTGCGCTTGTTGGCGGGTCGTTCCGCCTCGGGACCTTCACGGGCCCGGTGATCGCGGCAGGGCTGATCTGGGTGTTTGGAGACGCAAAGTCCACCATCTGGTTCTTCGGCGCCGCCCTGATTGCCGTCGGCCTCCTCGTGACGTTCGGCCCAGATCCGGAGGAGAGGGCTCTCGCCGCCGAACAACGCCAGGCACCGAACCTGTGCGCTGCCACCAGCGACACGGGCACGGGCGACACAGGAGAAGCCATCACCGGCCCGATCCGGACTCCGCGAGCCCGCCCACGAACCGGACTCTTCCGGACCATCTGGAACCACCGCGGCGTCCTCATCAGACTCGGGTTCGCGGCCTCGTCCCTGGCCTCCGTGCGGGCAGGCCGCCAGGCCATCATTCCCCTCTGGGGAGTATCGATCGGGCTCGATGCGGCGACGATTTCCCTCCTCGTCGGAATCGCCGGCGCCATCGAATTTTCGCTGTTCTACGCCAGCGGACAGGTGATGGACCGGTTTGGACGCCTCTGGGCAACGGTGCCTTCGCAGCTCGTCATGGCGCTGAGTTTTCTCGCGTTGGCGTTCACACACGACAGCGATGACGCCTCGATGTGGTTCGGTGTTTTCGCCATCGCTGTCGGTGTCGGAAACGGCCTTTCCTCCGGCGCGCTTCTCACGCTCGGATCCGATGTTGCGCCGGCGGACAACACAGCCGCGTTCCTCGGCGCGTGGCGGACGTTCACCGATGCCGGCGCAGCGTCAACACCGCTGGTCGTCGCGGGTCTGACAACCATGTTCTCTCTGTCGATCGCAACCGGTGCTGTCGGAGTCGTTGCCCTCGCCGGGGCTGGGGCGTTTATGCGATGGGTGCCCCGTTACTCCCCCACGCGCTAACTCGCGCCACGCCGCTTTGCTCCGTCATCACCTGGTCGAGGCCGTCACCCCGACAGCGACGCTCGGCTGGTGGCCGTGGCCTCAAGGTCGACACCTGCCGGCACGAAAACGCTGAGGAGGAACGAGTCCCATGTTGCGCGCACCGTCACACGCGCCGAGTTCCCTCCATGTGCGGTGACGCTGACGAGGTGGGCGTCGACAGGAGAAATGGTGATGACCTCCTCGGCTTGACGGCGCGCGCTGTGTTCGTCGAGCTCAATGCCGATGCCCGACGCCGTCGGGGCGACGCGAAAACCATCCGCAGCAGCAAGCGCCGCCGCGTCTGCGAGAGACTCCAGGCGCTTCTGTGACAGGTGAAGTGATGTCGCGTTGATGCACACGAGGACAACCGCAAGAGCCAGGAGCGCATATCCGATGCCGAGGGGAAGCACGCTTCCGCGCTCGTCGCCGGCTTCCGTCATCATGGAGCCTCCCAATAGCGCGAAATTTTCTGCGTTGCGTGAGCCTCGACGGGGATCGACGTCGCCCCTGCCAGGAAATCGGGAACCAGCGGGAGGGCGACGACGACGGTCACGTGCACAACCACCGTGCTGCCAGCCTGCGGGCAGGGCGCGGAAACGGGAGCACAGGCCATCGTCATGTCGAGGGCGGCGAGGTCAATGCCGTAGGAGTCTGCAACGACACGCAGGGTGGTGTCGGGGTCGATTCCGGTTGTCAGCGACCTGGCCACGAATCGAGCGGTGGCATCGGCGGCGAGCGCCGCGTTTTGCACGGTGGTCACGGCCACGACGAGGTACGCCAGCGGCACGAGAAGCAAAAGACCGGCGAGGAGGAACTCGAGCGGCGCGCTCCCCCGGTCGTCATCCGGGGATCTGCGCTGGTGCATGCGCTGTCACCACCGTTCCGTTCGGGATGCCGATGTTTCCGATCACGGGAAGGCGCGCGGAGACCACCATCGTGACAATGGGTACGCCGTGCCGACGTGCTTGGCTGCCGACGACAAGGGTGACGGCATCCTCGCCGAAGCTTCGCGCGATGATTCGGCGCGTTCGTTCTTCTCCGTCGGCGACCGTGTTGTCAGCGAGTGCCGCATAGTGAGCTCCCTCGACTGCGGCGTCCTTGACCACGTTGTGTGTATAGGCGGCGAACCCGAGTTGCAGAACAGCCAGGGTGAGCGCGGTCAGGAGGACGCCGACGAGGATGAAGTCGACGGGAGCCGACCCCCTCTCGGCGTCGCCGTTCACAGGGCCGTGACGCGATCGATCGCCTGCTGGAACACGCTCGTGAGAACGGGGCCTGCCAACGCCCAGATGACGACGACAAGGCCCGCCGTCATCAGCGTAACGAGCACCCAACCGGGAACATCTCCGCGTTCATGATGATCATCGACGTCGCCGAACGCCGTACGAAGGTGGTGCGACGTATTGGGGGAAGTGGTGAAGAGCTTGGCGAACATGGTGTGTCCTTTCGTATGGGTCAGAAACCGGCTTGGAGCATGACGATCCCGGGGAAGATCGCGAACAAAACGCTGAGGGGAAGCAGCCCGAACACCAGCGGGATCATCATGAGGATCTCTTTTTTGCCGGCGGACTCGATGAGGGCACGCTTACCCTCGTCTCGTGCATCCGTGGCCTGGTCCTGCAGGGTCTGCGCAAGGGGCGATCCGCGGTCGATCGCCGCGACAGTGTGATCAATGGCCCTCGTCAGTACGGGCACGTGGAGACGCCGCGTCATGGCAGTCAGGGAGTCGGTCAGGGTTGCGCCCGTATCCACTTCCGTCACAACCACTCGCAGTTCGCCCGTGAGCTCACCCGACCCGACTGCCGCCACCCGACGCACGCTGCCAAAAACGCCTTCTCCGGCGGACAGGCACAGCGAGAGAAACTCGAGAACGGTGGGCAGTTCCTCCTCGATGCGGGCGACGCGCGCCTTCGCCTGCGATGACAGCACGAAGTCACGCGCCGCGGCGCCCACGACGGCACCGGCCAACGGCAGAAGGGCCGCGGGAAAGGAGAATCGTCCCGTCAGAGCCAGCACGCCCGCCACACCGGCCGCTGCTGCCGCTCCCATCGCGGCCCACGCGAGCTGTTCCCCGCGAAACGCCGCGACGTCTCCGCCCCGTGAGGCCTGTGCGAGGCGGCGTTCGACGGACGCGGAGGTTCCTACGGCGCGCGCAAACCATCGCTGTGCCGCGCGCCAGGATCCAGTGATCCCTCCGGCGAGCGCGAGCGTCGGGTCGCTCATGGCCGTGGGAAGGCTGGTTCCCGCCGGGTCCGTGACGTCGCGGATATACGGTGCAACGCGGTGGATCAGTGCGGGGGCGCGCCACGTGGGGGCCGCCGCGACGAGGCACCAGAGACCCGCACCGAGTGTTCCTCCGAGGAGCACTGCTATCGCAACGTGACTCGCGTTGATCATGCGAACCACCGGCGCGGTTCGGGAAGGCGTCCGACGCGCAGCATCGTCCGATAGGCCACAACGGATACCCCGGCGCCGCTAAGGATGATCGTGATGCCGAGAGGCGTTGCGTAGGCAGCCTGACCCTCGGGGCGCAGAGACAGCATCGCCAGAACAACCCACGGCGCGACAACGCCGAGAATCGCCGCTCCCCTCGTCCACGATTGGCGAGCCTCGACCTCGGAGCGCAGTGCAGCCTCGGCCCGGATCGACGCGGACAGTGCCCGGAGGACCGGGACCAACTCCGTTCCCCCCACTTCTCGGGCCATCCGCAGTGTCTCGACGATGCGGTCGGCCATCGGATCAGCCAGCTGCTGTTTCAACCGATTGATACTCGTGGCGAAGTGACCGGATGCGCGCATATCGCGTTCGAACTGCCCGAACGTCGCACGAAGCGGGGCGGGCGCAGAATCGGACAAGCTGCCGATCGCGTCGGGGAGCGACAGCCCTGCCCGCACCGATCCCACAAGCAGGTCGCACACATCGGGCCACATGCCGCGCCGGGCGCGCAGCAGACGGGAAGCCCGCGCGCGCAGCCAGGCAACGGGCGCACAGGCAGCGGCAATCGCGGCAAGGACCGCGAGCACACCTGCCGTCGTCATGACGAACGCCAGTGCCGCCGCGACGACCGCGCTCGCCACACAGGCGACGACGAGAATCCGCGGTTCAACGTGCGCGAAGCCGGCCCTGTCCAGAAGTGTTCGCGCGCTGCTCGCGACGGCCCCGACGCGGCGCGTTCTGGGCTCTGTGGACGCCCCCGCCGGCCACATCCAGGGGGACGCAGCAAGAAGCAGCCCCGCCGCGAGAACGCATCCCAGGAGAAGAGTCATGCCACCCGCTCTCCGCGCCGACGTCCGCGCCGCTCCTCGCGGTGTGTCTGATCGGCATGAAAGAGGGTCTGGGCTTCACACGCGCCGTCGATAATGCGCCCGGTCGGAGCGATGATTTCCTCCACATAGCGCCGTCCGCCGGGTTCCCTCGCGCAGTGGACGACAAGATCGAGTGCGCTCGCTACCGCAGGAAGAACGAACTCCCGGTCGATGTTCCGGCCAGCAAGCAGGGGAAGGGCCGAGAGCTTCACCAGGGCATCGGCCGCTGAGTTCGCGTGAATGGTGGCGGCACCCGGGAGACCCGTATTCAGCGCGAGCAACAGATCGAGCGCCTCGGCGTCTCGTACCTCGCCGATGACGAGACGGTCGGGCCGCATGCGCAGCGATTCCTTCACCAGGCGGCGAAGCGTGATCTCCCCCGTTCCTTCGAGACTCGGCTGCCTGCCCTGCATCGCCACCACGTCGGGAGCATCAATCGCCAGCTCGAAGGTCTCCTCGGCCGTCACGATCCGGTGGTGTGGCGGGCACGAAGACACCAGCGCGGCCAGCATGGTTGTTTTTCCTGCGTGTGTCGCGCCGGACACGAGGACGGACTGGCCATCGCGCATCGCATCGCGCAGCAGCGCGGCGGGCTCGCGCGGAATTGATCCGAGCTCGACGAGCGTGTCGAGCGTGCGGATACCGGGCAAGAACTTCCTGATGTTCACTGCCCAGTGGCCTCGGGCAATCCCCGAAAGCACGACGTGCAAACGCGATCCGTCCGGCAGGGACGCGTCTACGAACGGCTGGCTGAGGTCCACGCGACGGCCCGTTGCGTGCAACATGCGCTCAACGGTGTCGCGAACCTGGTCGTCGGTCAGCTCCAGCGCGATGCGCTCTGAAACCCCGCCTCGCGCGACGAACACCCGATCGGGTGAGTTAATCCAGATCTCCTCGATCGTTTCGTCATCGAGGAGCGCCTGCAGCGGTCCGTAACCAGCGACCTGGGCGACGACGTATGCGACACACGCATCAACATCGTCGATGGCGCGCCCGCCACGCGCAAAGGCGTAGTCGTTGTGGCGACGCACCTCGGCCACAGCAACGCGTCGAACGCTGGCGGGGGTGACCTCTTCCCACCCCAGTTGCGCCTGATCGTCACGAATGCGCTCACGGACGCGCTCGACGATTCGCTGTTCTGAACTCACGCGGCCAGCGTTGCAGAATCTCGAATTTCGTGCAGAAGTTATCCACAGGCCTCGCGTGAGACAACGCTGATCAGGGATTTATGCGGGTCAGCTCACCCCGCGCGGACGAAGTTCACGATCACGGGAGCAGCCGCCTCCACCAGTTCGAGGGTCTCTTCGAAGTCCGATCGGTCGCCGTACCAGGGGTCAGAGACGTCTTCCGACGTGGCCCCGGGCACAAACTCCATCCACAGGCGCACCCGATCTTCTTCCACACCGCGTCGCAGCAACGCGGAGCGGTGCTGGCGCGTCATCACGAGGATGAGATCCGCTGCGGCATCCTCGACGTCGAACCAGCGGGCTGTTCGTGCCGGAACCGCGTAGCCGTGCTCGGACAAAACGGCGACGGCTCTATGGTCAATCGGGTTTCCCACTTCCTCAGCGCTGACACCCGATGAACGCACCGAGACATCGAGCCCCGCCGCGGCAAGGCGGTCACGCAAGACCACCTCTCCCATCGGAGAGCGGCAGATGTTTCCGGTGCACACAACGACGATGGAGGAGAGCATAGGGTCCACGCTAATAGGATGGAGGGTGCGCGGGCGTGGTGGAATTGGTAGACACGCAGGATTTAGGTTCCTGTGCCTCACGGCGTGTGGGTTCAAGTCCCACCGTCCGCACATCACGTCGGACCACCCGCGCACCCGCTATTGGCGCGAAGCCCTCAGAGCTCAGCGAGAAGCGGTGCGAGTTCCACGAACGCGCGTGCTCGGTGAGAGAGAGTGTTCTTCTCCTCCGCCGACATCTCGGCAACGGAGCGAGTGTCTCCGTCCGGACAGAAGATCGGGTCGTAGCCAAAGCCCCCGTTTCCTCGCGGTGCGTGCAGCAGCGTGCCCGGCCATATTCCCTCGACCGTGTGCTCCGCACCCGCCGGGGTCACGAGCGCGATCGTGGAGTTGTAGTGCGCACGTCGGTCCTCGTCACGTGCCACATCGCTGAGCTGGTCCAGAAGAAGCGTCAGGTTCGCGCCATCATTCTTCGCGTGGCCCGCCCAATACGCGGAGAACACCCCCGGAGATCCTCCCAGCACGTCAACGCAGATTCCCGAGTCGTCAGCTAGCGCCGGAAGCCCCGTGTGCGCGGCAGCGGCCCGGGCTTTGATCAGCGCGTTCGCCGCGAAGGTCGTTCCGTCTTCCACGGGTTCCGGGCCGTTGTAGCTGACCACCTCGACACCCGGCCGCACGCGCGAGACGATGCCCTGAAACTCCGCGACCTTGTGCGCGTTGTGTGTGGCGAGAACGATCTGCGTCGGCATCACTTCTCCGCGGCGAGCGCGGCCGTCTGCTGCGTCGTCAGCTCGGCGCATCCCTGTGCGCCCAGTACGAGCAGCTGATCGAGCTCTTCCTTATCGAAGGGGGCGCCCTCGGCGGTTCCCTGCACCTCGATGAACTTCCCTGAGCCGGTCATGACGATGTTCATGTCGGTTTCGGCGCGAACGTCTTCGACGTACGGAAGATCCAGCATCGGAACGCCATCGATGATGCCAACGGAAATCGCGGCGACGCTGTCGGTCAGCGGCACGGCCTTCTTCCCGATGAATCCCTTCGCGCGACCCCACTCGATCGCATCCGCGAGCGCAACGTAGGCGCCGGTGATCGACGCCGTGCGTGTGCCGCCATCGGCCTGCAAAACATCACAGTCGATGACGATCGTGTTCTCACCAAGGGCCTTGGTGTTCACAACAGCGCGCAGAGCTCGTCCGATGAGACGAGAGATCTCGTGCGTTCGTCCACCGATCTTGCCTTTAACGCTCTCGCGCTGGCTCCGGTCGTTCGTGGCGCGCGGGAGCATCGCATACTCGGCCGTCACCCATCCCTTGCCCTGACCCGTGAGCCAGCGAGGAACGCCGTTGGTGAACGAAGCGGTCACGAGAACCTTCGTGTTGCCGAAGCTAATGAGGGCGGATCCTTCCGCCTGCGAACTCCAGCCTCGTTCGATGGTGACGGGGCGAAGCTCGTCAAGCTGACGGCCATCGGCGCGCTCAGTCATGGTGTTCCTTTCGGGTCGGGTTCACGAATCGGAAGCGCGCAGATCGGCGATCGCGCGCAAGTCAATCTGGCCCGTTCGAATGAGCCGCACATCGCGCACCTCGGCACCGAGCAGGCGGTTAGCGAGGGCGATGAAATGGGTCGAGTCGGCCGCTGTCGCCTCGTATGTGTGCCGCGGGACGGCGTCGGTTCCCGCCAGCAGCGCCCCGCTCACCAGTTCGCGATAGACGTCCTTGGCTGTTTCGCTATCGCTCGAAACGAGAGTCACTCCGGGCCCCATGATGTAGCTGATGGCCCCCTTGAGGAACGGATAGTGCGTGCAGCCGAGCACGAGCGTGTCCACCTGCGCATCTTTGAGCGGGGCAAGGTAGTCAGCAGCGACCGCCAGCAACTCGGGCGAGTCGGTGATGCCCTGTTCGACGAAATCGACAAAGCGCGGGCACGCCGCGGTGAACACCTCGACGCCCGGGTTGATGCCGAGCATGTCCTGGTAGGCACCGGAGCCGATGGTTCCCGACGTGCCGATCACCCCAATTCGTCCTGATCTGCTGGTGGCGATCGCGGTGCGAACGGCGGGGCGAATCACCTCGACAACAGGAACGTCATACCGCTCACGCGCATCGCGCAGAAGAGCCGCAGACGCTGTGTTGCAGGCGATAACGAGCATCTTCACGCCCTGGTCAACGAGCGTGTCGAGCACCTCAAGGCCATAACGGCGCACATCAGCGATGGACTTCGGCCCGTAGGGCGAGTGCAGCGTATCTCCGATATAGAGGAGGGACTCACGCGGTAGTTGATCGCGAATGGCTCGTGCCACCGTGAGTCCGCCGACGCCCGAGTCGAAGATCCCGATCGGCGAGTTGTTCACGATCCCACCCTATGCCGGGTGCGCCTGAGGTTCCCG
Source organism: Microbacterium amylolyticum (assembly GCF_011046975.1). Taxonomy (NCBI): domain Bacteria; kingdom Bacillati; phylum Actinomycetota; class Actinomycetes; order Micrococcales; family Microbacteriaceae; genus Microbacterium; species Microbacterium amylolyticum. Next base: position 645,748 of record NZ_CP049253.1, read on the forward strand.
TAGGCTGAGAACTATGAGTGCCTCCACGGCTCTGCTGACTGACCGCTACGAGCTCACCATGCTCGACGCCGCTCTGCGCGACGGAACGGCACAACGCCGTTGCGTCTTTGAGCTGTTTGGGCGCCGCCTTTCGGGGGGCCGCCGGTTCGGCGTCGCCGCTGGGCAGGGACGCCTAATGACGCTCCTTCGGGAGTTTCGCTTCGGCGCCGATGAACTGCGCTTCCTCAGCGACAATCGCGTGGTCAGTGCCTCCACGCTGACCTACCTTGAGAATTACCGCTTCACGGGGTCGATTTCCGGGTATCGCGAGGGCGAGCTGTATTTCCCGGGCTCCCCCTTACTCACCATCGAGGGAACATTCGCTGACGCGGTCATTCTCGAAACCCTTGCGTTGAGCGTGATGAATCACGACTCCGCGATCGCCACTGCCGCCGCGCGAATGAGTATCGCGGCCGGTGGCCGCCCCCTTTCGGAAATGGGATCACGGCGCGCCCACGAGCACGCCGCCGTTGCCGCGGCCCGCGCCGCCTACATCGCCGGCTTCACAGCCACCAGCAACCTCGAGGCCGGTCGGGAGTGGGGTGTTCCCACGATGGGCACCGCCGCGCATGCATGGACCTTGCTCCATGACACCGAAGAAGACGCCTTCCGTTCGCAGGTCGCGTCGCTCGGTGCCGAGACAACGCTTCTGATCGACACATATGACATCGCCGAGGGCGTACGCACGGCCGTGCGCGTCGCGGGCCCGCACCTCGGCGGAGTGCGCATCGATTCCGGGGACCTCCCCCTTGTGGCGGCAGACGTTCGGCAGCAGCTCGACGATCTCGGGAATCCCGACACGACGATCACCGTTACCAGCGACCTCGACGAGTACGCGATTGCCGCGCTCGCGGCATCGCCCGTCGATGCGTATGGGGTCGGTACCTCGCTCGTGACCGGATCCGGTTATCCGACGGCCAGCCTGGTGTACAAAATCGTCGCGCGGGAAAGCGCGTCGGGCGAATGGATCCCCGTGACGAAGACCGCGGAAGGCAAGAAATCCCAGGGCGGGTGGAAACAGGCATTCCGGCGCGTCGAGAACGGTCGCGCGACAGAAGAGGTCATTCGCACCGCTTCATCGCCTGATGCCGTCCTGCAGCCGGTTCCCGAGGGCTCGCGCGCTCTCAACGTGTCATATGTCGCGAATGGCACCTTCGATGGTGCGTACGAGGGTGCCGCGGGAGTTGCCGCGGCACGCGCGCATCATGCTGACGTCCGCGCCGAGATGCCCACACGCGCGCTCGCCCTGAGTAAGTCCGATCCGGCCATTCCCACGATCTACCTCACCTCTTGACACATCAGGACGACCCCGCGTCATCGCAGGGCCGTCCTGATGTGTCGTGATCAGCGGGTCACTTGGTCAAGGACTCGTAGATCTCCTTGCAGGAAGGGCAGACAGGAAACTTCTCGGGATCGCGGCCGGGCGTCCACTTCTTGCCGCACAGTGCACGAACGGGTTTGCCCGTGATGGCGGACTCAACGATCTTCTCCTTCTGCACATAGTGCGAGAAGCGCTCGTGATCGCCCGGATCCTTCGTCTCCTGCTGAATGAGCTCCTCGAGCTCGCGGTCGAGGACTGATGTGCCGCCCCGGTCCGGGGTATCGAGTGGCGTACTCATGGGAACAGTCTACTGCGGGCTTCAGCCGGTTCGGGTGGCGAGCTCCATGATGCGGTGGGCGCGACGATCAAAGATGACACCGCCCAGGAGCACACCAGCCACGAGAACCACGCCGCCCGTTATCACTCCCGACAGCAGCGCATCATCAGGTCGCGCTGCTCTCGAGAAGTAGGACTCGGCGGCGCGAATCATCGTCGGAGTTCCCACGGCAATCGTCAACAACAGCACGATGGCCGGTGCGGCTGCGCCGCGTGGACCGAGACGCTGCGGTTGCCGGAAGGGACTATCCCCCGGGCGGGCAACCGGGTAGGGAGCCAGCGCCGAAGAAACGCTGGACAGGCCGAGCCCTCCGAAAAAGAGCGCGAGCGCGACACCGATGAACGCTGGAAGAGCATCCCACCGATCCGACACCGCCGCGGTCAGCGCCACGGTCAGCGCCAGCATCGGCAAGGTGATCACGAGCACGGGAACGAGCCTGCCGAGGCGATCGGAAAATCCGCGGACGCCGGTGACCACGTGGATCCAGACCGCCTCCGAGTCGTAGGCCAGATCATTGTGAGCAATCCACCCGAGAAATGCCGCGACGATCGGCAGCGGGATGATCGCAACGATCGACGTGGGAGTGCCGGCCAACATGAGCGGGATAACAGGCAGCAGCCCTGCCAGGGGAACGATGGCGACGTTGGCGAGGTAGCGAACATCGGTTGCCCAGTAGAAGAGGCCGCGAGCACCGATGGCCCCGAACGCCGTGCCAGGGAGAACACCGAACCATCCCAGATGACCTCGCCGTTGCGCGCGTTCGCGTGGCAGAGTGGAAACGGCCCGTTGCACCCGGATGAACCAGATCACCAGCACCGTGAGCACGGTAACAAACGCGACGATCGTCGGGGCCGTTGCCGTTTCACCACCCACGACAATTCCCGCTGCCGCGCCGAGGGGCGTGAGGATCAAAACGTCGACGACCTCCCCCGCGAGAATCGGCGCCCCTGCCGCCCAGGATTGGGTGAGGGCGTAGATACCGGCGGGGATGACCACTGCCGAGGCGGCAATGGCCGTCAAGATCACGGCTTCTCGCAGCCGGTGCGCGTCAAGCGAGCGCGAAGCCGCCGCGTATCCAATCCGAGCTGCCGTGACGCAGGTGACAACGTGAAGCGTAACGGCAAGTGCGACCGTTCCGGTTTCGGCGCCGTGGGCCATCCATACGCTGGCCACCGCGAGATCGACGGCGATCAGCGCCAACGCGGGCGCGGAGAGAAGCCCGCAGATGACCAAGACGGGGGCGACGACGACGACGGAAACGACCGGCACGGTTGCCAGCGCGCGCGGGTCGAGAGGATCGGGCTTCCCGGCGACGAACGGGGCAAAGAAGAACGCCGCGACAAGAACCGAAGCGATGATGACCGACACGACGTGTGCGGTGGAAGCGTCGGCACCGGCGAGGAGCCGGATGCCCCCGATGGACACGATGACCACGGCGATCGCCACGAGCAGGGCGCCCCCCGTCCAGAGCGCCGCGCGCCGCCCCTGCCGGAATGGTGCCGCGAGCTGCGCGATCCTCAGGCGGAGGAGGTGTGCAGCCACTCGAGCCCGCCCCCCTCTTCGCCCATTCCGCTGAGATCGACGAAGCGCTGTTCCAGGGTCATCTCGCCGCGAACCTCGTCGAGCGTTCCCTCGGCGAGCACCTGGCCGGTCACGAGCACGGCAATGCGCGAGCACATTCGCTCGATGAGCTCCATGCTGTGCCCGGAGAGAATGACGGTTCCTCCGCCATCAACGTACTGACGGAGAACATCGAGGAGCTTTTGGGCTGAAACGGGGTCGACGGATTCGAATGGCTCGTCAAGGACGAGAAGCCGTGGCGCGTGGATCATGGCGCACGCGAGCATGAGCTTCTTCGTCATGCCTGTCGAATAGTCCGTGACGGGCCGCGCGAGGGCGCCGGTCAGCTCGAATGCTTCGGCGAGTTGCTCGATCCGTTCCTTCGTTTCCCGTGATTTCAACCCGCGCAGCGCGCCGAAGTAATAGAGCAGCTGCCGACCAGTGAGGCGATCAAAGGTGCGCATGCGGTCGGGAAGAACACCCATGAGGGCCTTCGCCGCACGCGGATGCTTCCGCGCTTCGACGCCGAACACGTCGATTTCTCCACGGTCGGCGCGGAGCAAACCGGAAATCATCGACAGTGTCGTCGTCTTACCGGCACCGTTAGGGCCGACCAGACCGTAGAACGATCCGGCGGGAACCGTCAGGTCGATACCGGCAACTGCGGGTTCACCGCCGTAGGTTTTCACCACCCCGCGAAGCTCCAGAGCCGGTGTGTTGTCTTCCGGCTCGACCGTGTCTGCGCTCCCCTCGCGCTCGTCGGCATGCTCGCTTTCGGCCGCATCGCGGTCCCCCGAGGTGATCGTCACCTGCCCAACATAACAATCACCTCTCTCGCTTATGGCCGCGACGTGCGCAGTTCGAGCAGATGCTTCCTATCTGCTGATCCCCCGAGAGAATCCGGCAATATTCAGCACACCTGGGTACCATTTGTCTTGACCAGGGATGAATACTCCGTGAACGACCGGGATCCTCAGGGATATCGGTCGACATCGGAGCATCGCGGGCGGGCGCCCGTCACCTCGATCAAGGAGCTGCAATGACCATCCAGACCGTGATTCTCGCCGCAGGAATGGGCACGCGGCTCGGTCGCGCCCTTCCGAAATCCCTGACGATGCTCAGCGATGGCCGCACGATCATGCAGCAGCAGCACGAAAACATCCGCGCGGCTTTCGGAACTGACGCGCGTGTAACAACTGTTGTCGGGTACCGCGCCGAGACGATTATCGACGCATTCCCCGACGCGTCGTATGTTCACAACGAAATCTACGACCAGACCAACACGTCGAAAAGCCTGCTGCGCGCTCTGCTCGCAACAGGTCGCGGCGGCGTCCTGTGGATGAACGGCGACGTCGTCTTCGATCCTCGCGTTCTCGGACGAGCCGTCGATTTCATTGAGCGCGAAGAGTCCTTCGTAGCCGTAAACACATCGAAGGTCAGCGACGAAGAGGTCAAGTACACACTGAGCGCCGACGGTTTCATTGACGAACTGTCGAAGAGCGTTCAGAACGGCCTGGGCGAGGCCGTCGGCATCAACTACATCTCGCGTCACGACAAGCGCGCCCTGATCCAGCAGCTTCAGCGCGTCGATGCTCAGGACTACTTCGAGCGCGGTCTTGAGCTCGCGATCGCCGACAACGGCGTGCGCGTCCAGGCAATGGACATCAGCGATCTCTACGCCGTTGAGGTGGACTTCGCAGAAGACCTCGAACGCGCGAACGACGTTCTCGCGTAACCCGCGTCTTCTCGCGAGGCCCCTGACGTTCGAGCGTCAGGGGCCTCGTTTTATGCTCAGCGCATGACGCCGAGCGCTTCGCGACACTCCTCCCCCGTCCCCTGGGCCGTCGAACGTGCGGGCGCCCATCCGATCGTCACCAATGCGAGCGATGAACCCCTGGAGTACGTCAAGGCACTCGTTTTCGACGGCAACGAACGGCTCCATGCCGAGAGCTGGGGCCTCGTTCTTCCCGGAGACCACAGTGAACTGTGCCTGTGCGGCATCGAGCCGTCGGACGCCTCGGTTGCGCTGATCTGGTTCCGCGCGGGTGACAATCAGGAGTTGCTGTGGCGCTTCGTGCTGTAGGCCGACAGATCAGCCGTAGAGATCGCGGCGGTTACGTCGAGAAACGCTCTGCGAGTACCCGTAGGGCTCACGCCCCGAGGGAAGATCGTTCGCCGCGACGCCGTCAACAAGCTCCGAGACCCCCACTTCGAGCGCCGTCGCAATCTGTACGAGGGTGTACAGCGTCGGATGACCCTCTCCGCGCTCGATGCGTTGATAGTGCGTGAGGTCCATATCGGCGCAGTCAGCGATGCGCTTGGCGCTGAGATTCGTTTGGTGCCGCAACTCCGCGATGCGCGCGCCCGTCTTCGCGGTCGCCCGCGAGTGTGCGTCTGCCATTCGACAATCTTTACCTGCGATGGCAATCACGCGCCTGATTTTTTTGCCATGGTTTATATACCACCGGGCGGGACGACGATCGTCTCCGCAGCGATTCAGCTCGTTTCTGCGAGCTACGAATCATGCTCACGGGACGCGCAGGCGTCCCAATGAGCCATGAGCTGTTCGATCGCGGCGTGGAACCGTGCCGTTGGAGCACCGGGAGATGTATCCCCAAAGTAGTGACGCACCCAGTGCGCAAGTCGCTCGGCGGTGTCGGGATCCGCCATCACCCGCGTCACGTGCTCCGTGATATCAGAGGCGCCGGCCGGGTCGAGCCACTCACACGCCCCGAGATAGCCACTCTCGTCCACCTTCGCAGACGGCGAGGCAGGGCGTGTCACCATCAATGGCTTGCCCGCAGCGAGACGGTCGTACACCATTGCCGAGATATCGACGATCGCCACATCCGACGCCGACAACTGCCAGCCCAGCTCCGGGCCGTCATCGAATACGTGATGAGCGCTCGGGTCCAGTTCGTTTGCCACCTGGATCGCTCTGATGATGCGTGCATTGGCCTCGCCGTACGCCATCTCGACAACGCCACTCCGCGGATGGGGACGATAGATCACGCGGTATCGAGGATCAGCGAGAAGCCTGGTAACGAGCGTTTCGCCGTGTGTGAGAATCGACCCGTACGCGGCGGACGGGCGGTCGCCTTCCCACGTGGGGGCGTAGAGAACCACGGTGCGACCGTCTGCGGTGAACGGTGTGTTGCCCGAGTAGTGGTCGGCCTGCGGCCGTCCGATCTCGATCGTCCGCCGATCGAGATCGAAATCCCACAGAGTTCGCGACAGGCGCTCACGCGCGGCCTGTCCAGCGATCAGGGCATAGTCGTAGGCCTTGTACTGGTTGGTCGTCATGTACATCTTGTCCGACTCGCCATGATTGATGAAGACGTGCCAGCGGCGACCGTAGCGGAACATCTGGAAGTTACGCGTGTTCTGGTTCACGTACAGGACGATGCGGATGTCCTGACGCCTGATGAACTTCTCCACCCGCTTGATGTCGGGAACAAAAGCCACCGGCAGCGCTCCGTCATCCAACAGCGCGCGTGCTCCTGTGGCGTTGCGAGCCATCACGACAACGGGCCAGGTCTCGGCCAGTTTGCGCAGCGGCTGGTACCACTGTCGCATCTGGTACATGTTCACGTCACCGTCGGCGAAATAGACCGCGATTTGGAAGCTGTTTCGCTCGAGCGGCCCTCGTTCGGAGATCGCCGCGCGCACGGCGCGGAAAGAATTCCGCGCATGGGCGGCCTTCTTCACGAGAGCTAGGGCCTTCTTCGCGTCGTTCAGCAATGCCACGGCATCAACGCTAGCTCGGAGAACTGGCATGACCCCGTGGGATGATCGACAAATGCGTAACGATCCCGGCTCTCCGAGCGCTCGCTCCCCTTTCCGGGAGGCCCCGCCCGTGGAACCAGGAGCGGGTGTGTCCTTCGTCATGCCCGTTCTCAACGAGCGGGACTATCTCGAACGCGCTGTTGCGTCGACCCTGGCGCAAGAGGTGGATGGCCCCGTTGAACTCGTGCTTGCCCTCGGACCATCGTCAGATGGAACCACCGAGCTTGCCCGGGCAATTGCCGCCGGTGACGACCGCATCGCGCTCGTCGATAACCCGGACGCAGATATCCCGGTCGGGCTGAATGCCGCCATCCGAGCCTCGCGATTTCCCACGATCGTCCGCGTCGATGCCCATTCCGAGCTCACGCCCGGATACACAAAGCGGGCGCTCGCGACGCTCGATCGCACGCGGGCGGCCAACGTCGGCGGCGTCATGCGCGCCGACGGCCGCGCACCCTTTCAACGCGCCGTCGCAGCTGCCTACAACTCTCCCATTGGGCTCGGCGGCGGTGCCTACCATGGCGGCACAGAAGAGACTGATGCCGAATCGGCCTATCTCGGAGTCATGCGCCGCTCCGTGCTGGACGAGGTCGGCCTGTTCGACGAAACCCTTCGCCGCGGCGAAGACTGGGAGCTGAACCTTCGCATTCGTGCGGCCGGGTATCGCGTGATCTTCGACCCCGCTCTTTCCGTGACCTACTGGCCGCGGGAGAGCTGGTCGCGTCTGCTGCGTCAGTTCCTCGCGACGGGGCGCTGGCGCGGGGAACTCGTTCGACGCTACGGCGCACGCAACTCGGCACGCTTCTTCGCCCCTCCCGCGCTCGTCGGGTTTATCGCCGCCGCCGCGGGCACCGGTCTGTTGCGGATCGCCGGGCCGTTCTCACGCGCGGGAACGCTTCTGGCCGGGGCAATTCTGATTCCTGTTGCGCTCTACGCCATTGTTGTGGCCGCTTATGCTGTGGCCCGTCGACCCGCGTCGCTGCGCGAACGCCTCTGGTCGATTGCCGTTATTCCGACGATGCACATCGCCTGGGGAGCCGGTTTTATCGCCGGTGTCGCGCGCGGCGCCCGCGACACGATCGACACATCGCGCCTCGACGGGCGCAATACGCCCCTCCCCTAAGAACTCTTCCCGCGATCGAGAAACCCCTGGTCGAAGATGCGTGCCACAACACGCTGGGAGGCGCGGCCATCCTCGCGCCGGTTAAATCGCGCCTGCCACTTGTCGTAGCGCACGGCAAACTCGTCGGGATCCCGCGCGAGGGCGGCCACCAGCTCGTCCTGTGAACGAACGAGCGGGCCGGGCGCTCGGGCGACCAGATCAAAGTAAAACCCGCGCAGCTCGCCACGGTACCGCTCGATATCCGGAACGAGGAAGTACATGGGCTTCCCCGTGACGCTGAAATCGAACATCACGGATGAGTAGTCGGTGACAAGGGCGTCCGCTGCAACAAGAAGTGCGGAGGTGTCCGCAAAGCCCGTCACGTCGATGACGCGCGGGCCGTCGACGTTTCTTCCCGGCACGAGGGTCCGGGTGTGGCCGCGCACGAGGACAACCGACTGCGTCTCCTTCGCCAACTCAACCGGATCGATGAAGTCGACGATCTCCGCACGGTCATCTCGCCACGTCGGCGCGTAGATCACCACCCGCTCCTCCGGCGCGATCCCGAGCGCGCGACGCGTCGCACCGTCATCTCCCGTTGTCAGAACGTCGTTGCGCGGATACCCCTCTGTCCAGACGGGCTTTCCCAAAAACGCGTATGCCTTCGACAGAATGCGCGCCGCGTAGGGGTTTTGGGCGAGGAGAACGTCCCAGCGACGAGACTCCTTCACGATGGCTCCCCACCGTCGCGGAGCAAAACCGCCGCGATGCAGGGCAAGCCTCTTGAGCGGCGTTCCGTGCCAGGTCTGCAATACTCGCTGTCCCGCACGCCGGGTGTAGCGGCGCCGCAGCCAGTCGTTGACGACCAGCAGGCGGGACGCACTGCGAGCACGCCACCACTCCTCCGAGCCCTCGATGAGCGCGACGGCGCCATCAGGCACGACAACGGAATGATCGACCACGCTCCAGTAGCGGGTCACACCGGGTTCGATCCGGGCGATCTCGCGGTCAATAGCCAGAGGGTTGCATCCGGCGACGCGGCCATAGAAGCTCTCGAAGAACACGGCGTTCTCGAGGGGTGCGGTGTGGGCGGAATACCGGCGCTCATGCGCGGCGATCGCTTCCACCGACTCCAACGCGGGATCCAGCGGCGGCCCCACCAGCAGTCGATCGCCCTTTACCTCGACCCGTAGCCGCGACAGAAGCTGCAGCGGGATGTCAACGTCAACGTCAACACCCGGAATATCAATGTGGTATTCGCCCGACGGCAAAGGGAGTTCCGGGCCGCCCCACCGCGAAACATGAAGCGGAAAACGGGCCTTCCACGTTTTCCCGCGACCCGTGAGACGCGCCTCTGACCGGGCACGCGCACCGACCAGCGCCGCAGCGCCGGGACGTTCGCCCGTGCCGGAGAGAATGAGGATCTGCTCCTGCGCGTCAATTGCGCAGCTCGTGGCAGTTGTCATCGTTGCGTGTTCTCCCACGTCAGGCCTTCCCCACTCGCGCGAAGATTGCGGCGAGCATGCGGCGGCCGTTCTGTCCGTCGCGGAACGCATGAACGCTTTCGCTGAGCTCACGTGCGCGGACAACAAGACGGTCGCGCTCCCCATCCTGCCCGAGGAGTGTGTCGATTCGCGGAATCAGCTCGTGCCATGTCGTGGCCGCATCGGCAGCAACGTCCTCGTAGCGTCCGTAGAACCCCCGGCGTATGGCATATTGCTCGAGATCCGGCGCGAGGAAGAGTGCCGGCAGCGGAACGAGAGTGGCGTCGTAAACGAGAGATGAGTAGTCCGTGATGAGAGCGTGAAATGCGGGAAGCGCGGGGGTGATGTCGGCGAGGACATCGGCTCCGAGGAGCGCGACTCGATCGGTGTCAATTCCGGGGCGATAGTTTCCTTCGCCGAGCCGATGAGAACGGATGACAAAGGTGACGTCGTGCTGTTCGGCGAGCTCACTGATCTCGCGCCACTCGCTCGGAGTAGGAACGCCGGGATCGGGATCGCCGTCGCGCCACGTCGGCGCATACAGCACCAGGCGCCGATCGCCCACGTGAGGGAGGTGTCGAAGAAGAATCTCTCGCGCGCGCGTTTCACGTTCACGATCACTGCCGCGCGAGAGTGCGTCCACACGCGGCTCCCCTGTGACAACAATCGCGCTATCGGCAATACCGAACGCCGATTCGAAGCGGCCGCGCACGAAATGGCTGGCGACGGGAATAGCGCCGATACGTTGCGCCGCTCTGCGATACATCCAGGCGATCACGCGGCGCACCACCGCCGAGCCCGGGAGGAAGGCGCTTCGAACCATCTCGGGAGCATCGAGCCCGATGCGCTTGAGAGGAATACCGTGCCACAGCTGGGCGACGAAGGCGCCCGTCACCCCGTAGGGATTCACATCGCCGAAGCCGTGTGTGACAACTGCAACGCGTGCCCGCGCGGTTGCCCAGAACCCGCGCCACGACATTTTCCGGGTGTGTGGCATGCCGCGTTCTTCCGCCTCACGCGCTTCTTCGTCGGAGGACGTCAGCCACACTGCGTCAACTCCCTGCTCGCGTGCTAGGCGCCAGATCTCCAGCGCGCCGTCGGCGATGCCGGCCCCGCACCCGAACACCCAACGTTCCCCACGCGGAAGGAGCAGTGTCACCAGACGTCCCGCGCCGTAGAGGGGAATGCGCGCAAGCTTCGCGGCGTTGCCCGCGCCAAAGGAGAAGGACGCCATCCCTTGAGCGTAATACCCGGGGATGGCGTCCTTCTGAGTTGCTCGAGTACGCGTCGAACTACTCGAGCGCGCCGAGCGTGACGGTGGTCTCGAACTCTTCGCCATCACGCATATACCGCACCGTCGCCTCGCTGCCGGCAGCCGCTGCCCGTACCTGCGCCGTGATGTCGATAGCGTCGCTCACACGCACTCCGTTGAAGTGGGTGATGACGTCGCCCTCTTGGAGGCCTCCGGCTGCGGCAGCTCCGCCATCGACAGCCTCGGCCACGTACGCGCCGGTCGTCGTCGTTCCCTGAACGCTCGAGGCCGGGCGCACGCTGGCGCCGAGAAGACCGTGCGTCGCGAAGCCATTGTCGATGATCTCGTTCGCCACCCGCTGAGCGATGTTCGACGGAATGGCAAAGCCCAGACCGATCGAACCACCCTCTTCGCTTGTGGAGCGGGCGGTGGCGATCGCGACGTTGATCCCGATCAGCTTTCCGTCGCTGTCGACCAGTGCACCGCCAGAGTTCCCCGGGTTAATTGCCGCGTCCGTCTGCAGAACCGCGATCTTGATCGTTTCGCTGGTCTGCGGCTGTTGCGGTGTTTCCTGTCCGGGGATGTCGAAGAACCACGGCAGGTTCTCCCCGTCGGGGCTGTCGGAGGACTCCGTGTCATCGGGAGCGGCAGAAGAGGCGATCTCGATCGATCGGTTGAGGTTGCTGATCACTCCGGTTGTCACGGTGTTCGCCAGCCCCATGGGCGCTCCGATTGCCACCGAGGTGTCGCCGACGTTCAGCTCAGCGGAATCGGCGAACTCGATCGGTGTCAGCCCGCTCGCGCCCTCGAGCTTGATTACCGCGAGATCGTACGTCGGGTCCGTTCCGACGATTGTGGCGTTGTAGAGCTTTCCGTCCGCTGCCGTGACCCGAATGGCAGGGTCGGCAACAGAGCCGCCGAGTGTCGCGACGTGCGTGTTGGTGAGCACGTAACCGTCTTCGCTGAGGATCACACCGGAGCCGCTGCCGGCCGATGAGCCGTCTGTTGCGCCCACCTCGAGAGTGACGACACTCGGAAGGGCCGCGGCGGCGATCGCGGCTGTTTCGTTGACGTCCGACGGGTTGTTGATCGTGAGGCCCTGCGTGCCGCGGTCGCTCGACACGACGGCAGAAGAAGCTCCGGGGCCAAACGCTCCGCCGATCCAGGCGCCGCCGAATCCGGCGCCGCCGCCGAAGAGAACGGCTGCGAGAACGAGCGCCGTGACCTTGCCGCTTGTGAGGCCCTTCTTCGCGACCGGCTTCGCGGGAGGCGCGGGCGCCCACTGGTAGACGGGCTCGTGCGCAGGGGGATGCGGCGCACCGTTCGGCGGGCCCATCTCAGGGAACGCCGATGTCGCTGGCGGGGATGAAGCCGCCGGCGAGAAAGCGCTGGCCGCGGCCTCGGCCGCCGATCGCTCGGGAAGCGGCGGGACGGGGGTGGCGTTGTCGTTGCTCATGACTGCTCCTTCTGCCAAGTTCGTCCTCATCGTGCGCCCGGACTCTATGACAAACCTATGTTTGCGATCTGGTGGCTCCGTGAGTTCCCCGCCCGATAACGTTGGCGCATGCAATACGTGACGGGAGGCTGGCGCCGAGCCGCCAGCGGAGCAGGCCTACTCGGCCCCGATGGCGAGGTCTCCCCCACCATCTTTGCCGAGATGTCCGCGCTTGCGGCCGAATCCGGCGCACTTAACCTCGGGCAAGGCTTTCCCGACGAGGACGGACCACAGGAAGTGCTCGACGCGGCGCGGCGGGCCATCTCGGCGGGGCTCAACCAATACCCGCCCGGTAGGGGTGTGCCCGAGCTGCTGCACGCGATTGCGGCGCACCAGAAGCGCTTCTACGGCCTCGAATGGGATCCCGGTAGCGAAATCCTGGTCACAGCAGGGGCGACCGAAGCTCTCGCGGCAACCCTGCTCGCCCTGATCGATGGGCCGGACGACGAGGTCGTCGTCTTCGAGCCCTTTTATGACGCGTACGCGGCGAGCATCGCCCTGGCGGGAGGAACGTTGCGGCCGGTTCCGCTGCGCTGGCCCGACTTCCAGCCCGATCTCGACGAGCTGGAGAGCGCCGTGAGCGACCGCACGCGCATCATCCTCGTCAACGATCCGCACAACCCGACGGGAACGGTGTTCTCCGCCGAGGTCCGCCAGAAGATCGTCGAGCTGGCGGACCGTCACAATGCGATCATCGTCACCGACGAGGTCTACGAACACCTCGTCTTTGGCAGCGCACACACGCCCCTCGCAACGCTACCGGGAGCGGCGGAGCGCACCGTGTCGATTTCCTCGGGCGGGAAGACGTTCCGCACCACCGGATGGAAGATCGGCTGGGTCACGGCGCGGCCCGATCTGCTAACAGCGATCCTGACGGTGAAGCAGTACCTCACCTTCGTCAATGGCTCGCCGTTTCAGCCCGCAATTGCCACGGGCCTCGGACTCTCGAAGGAGTTCTTCTCGGGCATTGCAGAGGAAATGCGCCGCAAGAAGGACGTACTCGGCGCGGGTCTGCGGGCGGCGGGCTTTGCCGTATCTGATCCTGGTGGCGGCTACTTCACCGTGGCAGACGCCGCACCCCTCGGCGGCAGGGATGCCGTGCAGTTCTGCCGCGAACTCCCCGCGCGGGCCGGAGTCGTTGCGATTCCCCTCACGGCATTCGTCACAGCGGCCCACCGCCCGCGGTACTCGTCACTCGTGCGTTTCGCCGCGTGCAAAAAAGCCGAGGTACTCGACGAAGCGGCCCGCCGGCTGAGCACGCTCGGCACGTAACGCCGGCTGCTTCGCACGTTTACTCGCGCGGGGCGCTCAGCCTCATCAGGTGCGAGGCTCGACGCGATAACGCCGCAGGGCAAGAGCGGGGTTGATCGTACGCGTTTCGTCAAGGCGAGCGCGCGACGCCCAAGCAATCGCGAGAGCGTCCTCGGTCCCCACTCCGGCGACGGCAGTGCCGCTGGGGTCAACGATGAGCGAATTGCCGACACCGATCGGGGGCGAGTGATCGGCTGCGGCAACGTACACGGTGTTCTCGATCGCACGGGCCGTGACGAGAGTACGCCAATGGTGCTCCTTCAGCGGGCCACGCACCCACTCCGCCGGAACAAGGATGACATCGGCGCCCGCGTCAACGATCACGCGCGACAGCTCGGGAAACCGGAGGTCGTAGCAGGTCATCAGACCGAAACGCAGCCCCGCCACGTCGAAGGTCTGCGGAGCGCCGAGCTCTCCCGGCTCGATCCAGCGGCTCTCCGTCTGCCCGAACGCGTCGTACAGGTGTTGTTTTCGGTACGCCGCAACGACGCCGGTGTGATCAACAGCAACGGCAGTGTTGCGAACGCGGCTGCCCGCAGCAGACTCCACAAGTCCCGCGACAATGGTGACGGAGTTCTCACGGGACAGCTCGGCGAGAGCGCGAGTAAACGGACCGTCGAGCGGCTGCGCGTTTTCCGCGAGCCGCTCGTCCATGGGGTTCACGAAGAAGCTGGCGTACTCGGGCGCGAGAACAACACTCGCTCCGCGCTCTGCAGCCGTGCGGGAAAACTCGGCGATGCGCCGCACGTTGCCGTCTGCGTCATCGGTCGGCGCGAACTGCGCCACCGCTATTCCGACCGTGTTCCCGTGAGCCATGACCCCATCCAACCACGCGCCCAGGATCCGCTCAGACACGCCCGAAGTAGGCCCCAAACGGGTCCGGATTTGCTCTGTATTGAACAGCGAGTAGAGTTAGGGATACGCCGCGGGGTGGAGCAGTTCGGTAGCTCGCTGGGCTCATAACCCAGAGGTCGTAGGTTCAAATCCTGCCCCCGCAACCAGTAAGTCAGAAGGCCCCGTCTCGAAAGAGACGGGGCCTTCTGCGTTGCACTCGTCCTCTCGCGCCTCGCGCCACGCGGGGAGACGAGCCGGTTTGCTCGTGCGCGAACGGCAGGTAAACTAGAGACTACGCCGCGGGGTGGAGCAGTTCGGTAGCTCGCTGGGCTCATAACCCAGAGGTCGTAGGTTCAAATCCTGCCCCCGCAACCACGTCGTCAGTAGGCCCGGTCTCCTCGGAGACGGGGCCTACTGCTTTTCCTCGATATCTGCCCCACCGCTCGGGAGAGAACTCCTCCGCACTGCATCGACTCCCGCGCGGGAGCACACTCGCAAAAACCGAAGGAAGCGCAGCGAGCGTGGACCCAGCGCGGGCGTGTCCTTCTCAGTGCTGTCGAGCGGGCGTTGTATTTGCGTGTTGTTGTCGAGGGAGCGTTCGCTTCCGCATCCTCACCGATCACGTCTCAAGACAACCCCAGGAGCTGATTCGGGTCCCGGAATTCACAGGCGAACCCGTTGCGAGCGGCCTCGGTCGTAAAGCGGTGAAGAGCACGGGCAGCGATCGGATTGAGTTGCGTCACGCCGTCGAGGGTCACGGTGAGCTCGCCCGTGTCGTACCAGGGCAGCACGCGTTGCAGTTCAACGGCAACTCGCTCCATCGCGACAAAATCGAGTTCTCCGCGGAGGTGCACGGTGACGCGATGGGTGGTGTCGTCCGCATCGATTGCCTCAATGGGGCTCACAGGAACCGACGAACGTGCAAAGGGGTGGAACCCAAATTCATGTGCGAGGTGCTTCAGCGCGGCAACGCCCCTGGCGCTGTTTCCGACCGCGTCCAGAGGAGGGCTGAACACTCCGATGCCGAACTTTCCCGGCGTAATCGCGACGATGCCGCCGCCGACACCCGACTTCGCCGGCATGCCCACGTCCACCATCCAGTCACCTGACCTGTCATACATGCCGCTACTGGACATGACCGACAGGGTATGACGCGCGGCCTCATCGCCGACAACACGATCACCCGTCACGGGATTCACGCCTCCTGCCGCAAGCGTTGAGGCCATCACCGCGAGGTCGGTGACGTTGACCAGAACGGAGCACTGGCGGAAGTAGGCGTCGACGACATCATCAACCGCGCCGCGGAGCATCCCTTCGGCCCGCGACAGGCTACCCAGCGCGTGATTGCGATCCCCCGTCGATGCCTCGGATCGATACACAGCCTCGTCAAGCTGCAGTCCTCGTCCGGCGAAACGCGACAGGCCCAGCCGGATGCTGTCAAAGCGTTCGTCAGCTCCGCCCTGTCCGAGCAAGGAGGTCGCCGTGATGGCACCGAGATTGATCATCGGGTTCATCGGCCGACCAGCGCTATCAAAGCTGATGGCATTAAACGGGGCACCACTGGGCTCCACTCCGACATGCGATCGCACGTCGTCAATCCCATGCTCGTCAACGACCAACGCGTAAACGAACGCCTTCGAGATGGACTGGATCGTGAACTCGTGGGTCGTGTCGCCCGTGGCGTACGTTCGCCCGAACACGGTAGACGCCGCAATGCCGAAGAGGTTCGGATCCGCTTTGGCCAACTCGGGAATGTAATCGGCGACGGCACCACCATGGTCCTCCCCACGCACCTGCTCCAGGAGATCGCTCAGCGCCTGGGCAATCGGTGCGCGGGCGTGCTCAACAGGTTGGGCCTCGGATGTCATGGAGACATCGTGGCAGATCCGCGCTGAGTGATGAGGACGCATGGAACGGATGTCCGAGTAGACGGGCGCTCACACGCCTGTAAACTGTACTCACTGGTGCAGTTTCGGCCAGTGTCGGCCCGCTTCTCGCCCCGGAACCGAGTCTCATGGCGTATATCACCCGGGGCCGAAAGGCCTTGTGTAACCGCTGTCCGTTTGCCAGAGTCACGGGCATAGCAGGCGAACAGTCGACAACTTCTGGAGGACCTGTGTCTCAGCCCACGAGGACAACGATGACCGGCGGCGGCGGCGGCGAGAGCAGAGGCTCCCCCGCCCCCAATTGGCCCGTCCTGATCGGCTCGAGCGTCGTTATCCTGGCTGTTGCCCTCTGGGCGATCCTCTTTCCCGACAACGCCGACACGGCGATCAACGCCGTCGTGTCCTGGGTGTCGTCGAACTTCGGCTGGTACTACGTCCTGACAGCAACCATCATCGTCGGGTTCGTTCTGTTCATCGCGATCTCGAAGGTCGGGTCAACTCGCCTCGGCCCCGATCACTCGCGGCCGCACTTCAACCTTTTCACGTGGACCGCGATGTTGTTCGCGGCCGGCATCGGCATCGACCTGATGTTCTTTTCGGTTGCCGAACCGATCGCCCAGTTCGTGCAACCGCCGTCCGCATTCGACGGGTCAGCTCCCGAGGCCGAGTCCATCGGCGCCGCGCGCCAGGCCGTTGTCTGGACACTTTTCCACTACGGCATCACCGGCTGGGCAATGTACGCCCTGATGGGTGCCGCCTTCGCCTACTTCGCATACCGGCGCGGCATGCCTCTCAGCATTCGCTCCATGCTCCGACCGCTATTCGGATCACGAATCGATGGATGGCTGGGACACTCGGTCGACATCGCCGCCGTTCTCGGCACTGTGTTCGGAATCGCCACCAGCCTCGGTATCGGCGTTGTCCAGCTCAACTACGGCCTGTACCTGATGTTCGGCATCCCCGAAGGCGTCGGTGCCCAAATCGGTCTGATCGTTCTGTCGATCATCATGGCAACTCTCTCGACGGTCTCGGGCGTTGAGAAGGGCATTCGGCGCATGTCCGAGCTGAACATCGTGCTGGCGATTGTTCTGCTCGTCTACGTCATCATCGCCGATAAAACGCAGTTCCTCATCAACGCGCTCATCCAAAACATCGGGGACTTCATCGCCGGTTTCGCGTCGATGATGCTCAACACCTTCGCCTTCGAGCAGCTTGAACCCAGCAGTATGCCCTCGCCGTTCGGTGAAGGCTTCATGACGGAGTGGATGAACGGGTGGACGCTGTTCTTCTGGGCGTGGTGGATCGCCTGGGCACCGTTCGTTGGCCTATTCCTGGCCCGCATCTCCCGCGGCCGGACAATCCGTCAGTTCGTCACCGGCGTCCTCATCGTTCCGTTCGCGTTCATCGTCATCTTCGTCTCGGTCTTCGGCAACTCGGCGTTGCGCATCGTGGCTGACGGCAACAGCTCCTTCGCCGATGTCGCCATCAACGCTCCTGAGCGTGCCTTCTACTCCCTGCTCGAGCAGTACCCGGGTGCGACCTTGATCATCGGCCTCGCGACGCTCGTCGGCCTGCTGTTCTACGTCACCAGCGCCGACTCCGGAGCACTCGTGCTGTCGAACTTCACCTCGCGGATCCCCGATGCGAAGCAGGATGGAAACACCGCCCTGCGCGTGTTTTGGTCGTTGCTGACCGGGCTGCTCACTCTCGCGATGCTGATTGTGGGCGGTGTCACGACGCTGCAGGGCGCCACGCTCATCATCGGTCTGCCCTTCTCCGTCGTCATGTACCTGGTGATGGTTTCCCTTTACCGCATGCTGAGACGCGAAGAGACCTACGCCGACGGCTATCGCATCGCGATGCCAGGAAGCATCGGAGGGGGCGAATCAGCGCTTACCTGGCGTCAACGCCTCGCGCGCGCCACGCAGTTCCCCGGGCGCAGCGCTGTCGATCGGTACGTACAAAAGACGGCTTGCCCCGCGCTGGAGGCCATCGCCGCGGAGCTCAGCAAGGCCGGAGCCGATGTCACGATCGCATCCACGCCTGTTGCCGATACCGGAATCGACCAGGTTGAACTTCACGTCGTGCTCGACGATGCGGAAGAGTTCACATACCAAATCTGGCCCGTTGAGTACCAGACGCCATCGTTCGCATTCCGGACGACGACCGAAAAGGGCGTCTACTACCGCCTCGAAGTATTCACACAGAACGGCTCGCGTGGATACGACGTGTATGGCTACACGTCGGATCAACTGATCGCCGACGTCATTAGCCACTATGAATCGCACATGGAGTTCCTGCGCCTGGCGGAATCGGATTCGTCGAATCTCGATGAGAACCACCAGGACCTCGACTGGCAGGAAGACTTCCCGTCGCCGGCCGATGACTGACCCCACGACGCACCGAGAAGGAGAGGCATCGACCATGCCGAATACCCTGTTCATCAACGGAGAGTGGGTCTCCGCCCAGGAGGGCCACACCCGAGACATCATCTGCCCCGCAGACGGTGCCTTCGTCGCCACGGTCGACGAAGCAACGGAAGTGGACACCATCGCAGCGATCAAGGCGGCCCGCGCCGCCTTCGACAACGGCCATTGGGCCGGCACCCCCGCTGCTGAACGCGGTGATCTGCTTCTGCGCACCGCGACTCGGCTCCGGGAACGAAAGGCCGAGTTCGCTCGCGCCGAGTCGCTCGACACGGGCAAACGAATCGTCGAATCCGATATCGACATGGACGATATCGCCGCGTGTTTCGATTACTTCGGCAAGCTCGCAGCGAATGATGCCGGTCGCATCGTCGATGCCGGATCCTCCAACGTTGTCAGCCGCATTGTGTACGAACCCGTCGGCGTGTGCACGCTGATCACCCCCTGGAATTACCCCCTGCTGCAGGCAGCGTGGAAGATCGCACCCTGCCTCGCGGCGGGCAACACCTTTGTTCTGAAACCAGCCGAACTGACCCCCCACACCGCGATTCTCATGATGCAGGTTCTGCAGGAGGTGGGGTTGCCGGACGGCGTCGCAAACCTCATCCTCGGCGCCGGAACAAGCGCCGGCGGACCGCTGTCAACCCACGATGACGTCGACATGGTCTCGTTCACGGGTGGCCTGCTCACGGGGCGCATCATCGGACAGAATGCCGCAAAAACGGTGAAGAAGGTCGCGCTCGAACTCGGCGGCAAGAATCCCAACGTCATCTTCGCTGATGCCGACTTCGATGCTGCCGTCGACAACGCCCTCAATGCCGCGTTCGTCCACTCCGGGCAGGTCTGCTCAGCAGGCGCGCGACTGATCGTCGAAGATTCGATCGCCGAGCGCTTCGTTGATGCGCTGGTCACACGCGCCAGGGCAATTCGACTCGGGGGCCCGTTCGACGAGCACGCAGAAACCGGCCCGCTCATTTCGGCTGCCCACCGCGACAAGGTCACCGAATACGTCCGCCGCGGCGTTGCCGAAGGCGCCCGCATTCGTTGCGGAGGTGAGTGGGGAACGGGTGAACTCGAAAGCGGCTTCTATTACATGCCGACGGTTCTCGACCAGGTCACGCGGGGAATGTCGGTTGTGACGGACGAGGCGTTCGGCCCCGTTGTCACCGTCGAGACCTTCCACTCTGAGGACGAAGCTGTCGACATCGCCAACGACACGATCTACGGCCTGGCCGGCGCCGTGTGGACACAAGACGCAGGACGATGCCAGCGCATCGCCGGTCGTCTGCGTCACGGCACCATCTGGATCAACGATTTCCATCCCTACCTTCCCCAGGCGGAATGGGGCGGATTCGGGCAGTCAGGGTTCGGGCGTGAGCTCGGCCCGACGGGCCTTGCTGAGTACCAGGAAGCCAAGCACATTTATCACAACCTAACCCCCGCGGTAACCGGCTGGTTCCCCGAGCACAACGCGTGACGCAAGGAGACTCCCCCGTGGAAACAACGCACACATTCGACTACGTCATCGTCGGCGGCGGGTCGGCGGGCGCCGCCGTTGCGGCCCGGCTCTCCGAAGATCCGCAGGTCACGGTTGGCCTCATCGAAGCTGGTCCGACTGACGCCGACAAGGACGTCATTCTGACGCTAAATCGCTGGATGGAGCTGCTCGAATCCGGCTACGACTGGGACTATCCCATCGAAAAGCAGGAGCACGGCAACTCCTTCATGCGACATGCCCGCGCGAAAGTGCTCGGGGGGTGCTCTTCACACAACTCGTGCATCGCCTTCTGGGCGCCCCGCGAGGATCTCGATGAGTGGGAAAACACGTTCGGTGCGACGGGCTGGGGCTCCGAACACACGTTCCCTCTGTTCACCAAGCTCGAAACCAACGAGGATGACGGCCCGCTCCACGGCAAGAACGGCCCTGTTCACCTCATGAACGTCCCGCCCAACGATCCCGCTGGCGTCGCGCTCCTGAATGCGGCCGAGCAGGCAGGTATCCCCCGCGTCACATTCAACACGGGTGAGACCGTGATCAACGGCGCAAACTTCTTCCAGGTGAACCGCCTTCCGGACGGCACGCGCTCGTCGTCGTCGGTGTCGTATCTGCACCCCATCCTCGATCGCCCTAATCTGACGATTCTGACCGACACGTGGGTGCGCGAACTCGATTTCGACGGCGATGACTGCGTAGGAGTGCGCGTTGTCACGGGTGCCTTCGGCCGCACGACCCGCATCTCTGCCAGGCAAGAGGTCATCGTCTCGGCCGGAGCGATCAACACCCCTCAGCTGCTCATGCTTTCAGGAATTGGGCCGAAGAAACACCTCCTCGAACACGGCATCGATGTGCGTGTGGACTCCCCCGGCGTCGGCGAGAACCTTGCCGATCATCCCGAGGGCGTTATCGCATGGGAGGCGAAGCAGCCGATGGCGGAGGAGTCAACACAGTGGTGGGAGATCGGCATCTTCACGCCGACGCAGGCGGGCCTCGACCGGCCCGACCTGATGATGCACTTCGGAACCGTCCCGTTCGACATGCATACGCTTCGCCAGGGCTACCCCACCTCAGAAAACACGTTCTGCCTCACGCCGAACGTGACACACGCGAAGTCCCGAGGGACGGTGCGTCTGCGCAGTCGCGACTATCGTGACAAGCCCCTCGTCGACCCGCGCTACTTCACGGATGCGGAAGGCCATGACATGCGCGTCATGATCGCCGGTATCCGCAAGGCGCGCGAGATCGTCGCGCAGGACGCCATGTCCGCATGGGCGGGCCGCGAGCTGTTCCCCGGTTCCGATGTCCAGACGGACGAAGAGCTCGAGGATTACATCGTTCGTACGCACAACACCGTGTACCACCCGGTCGGCACCTGCAAAATGGGTCAGGATGACGGCTCGCCTCTGGACCCGCAGCTGCGGGTGAAGGGCGTGAACCGCCTGCGCGTCGTTGATGCCTCCGCCATGCCAGAAATCACCACGGTCAACCCCAACATCACCGTGATGATGATGGGCGAAAAGTGCGCTGAGCTCATTCAGAGCGGCCAGTAACGACATAGTGGTGCGCTGCCCGCTGTCCTGATCAGG
The DNA here is from genome assembly GCF_011046975.1 of Microbacterium amylolyticum. Taxonomy (NCBI): domain Bacteria; kingdom Bacillati; phylum Actinomycetota; class Actinomycetes; order Micrococcales; family Microbacteriaceae; genus Microbacterium; species Microbacterium amylolyticum. The sequence goes on from NZ_CP049253.1 coordinate 667,665, forward strand.
ACGGCGGGCAGCGCACCACTATGTCCAACCAGAGATCAGTCTTCCCACCAGATGGACTGTGCCTGCCAGCCTTCGGGGACCGATGCGAGGAGCGCCTCGCGATCGTCACCTCGAATCTCTCGGAACTCGAGCTTTCGGCTCGCGCCCGTTCCCACGATGTGACCGCCTCCACGGGGGCTGTGCACCTGCATATCGGTGAGCTCGTGACCCTCTCGCACCTGAGCGCGCAGGTTCTGTTCGATTTCCTCGAGCGTTTGGGCTTCGGGGACCTCGAACGCGGCTGTCTCTGTGGAGCGGAGGAGAACGGCATACGGCATACGTCGATTCTGTCATGCACCGGCCGGGCGAAAACGACGAACGGCCCGAGAGCCATGCGGTTCTCGGGCCGTTCGTCCGTGTCAGATCTGGTGCATCAATCTTCGAGCGCCAGCAGCGCCTCGACGATGTCCATCAGGCGTGCGTCAGCCTGAGCGTAGGCCACCATGTCGCCCTCGCTAAGAGCGTTCGCCTTGTTGTCCATCTCCGTCTGCGCCTGGGCAAGGAGGTCAGCAACCGAACCTGCGTCGGGAGCCGGCGCCGGCGCTGTTGTGTCGTCGGAGTCACCCGTGTCGACCGAACCAGCATCCGGATCGGTTCCGGGCTGGCCGCCGTCAGCGATGATGTCCTCGATGGCGACGGGGTCGATGTCGTCATCACCCGTCTCCGCGCCGGAATCACCGTCGAACAGCGCGTCGAGCGCATCCGCCAGTGTGTCTTCGAAGGCCAGCTGGTCACCGAAGGACACCAGCACCTTTCGCAGGAGCGGGTAGGACGTTCCGCTGGACGACTGAACGTAAACGGGCTGCATGTAGAGCAGACCGCCGCCGACAGGAAGCGTCAGCAGGTTGCCCATGCTCACCTCCGAGTCTCCGATGCGGAGAACGTTGAGGTCCTGCGCAATCGCCGAGTCAGAGTTGAAGGCGTTCTGAACCTGCCCGGGCGCCGGGACCGTGCTTGCCGAAGAAATCTGCAACATTCGCAGCGTTCCGTAGCCCTCGCGCACCTCACCGGACTCGTTACCGGCATCCGAATCAACCCCCAGGTAACCCATCAGCACCTGGCGCTCGCCACCCTCAGGAATGAAGGTCGAGAACATTGAGAACGTCGGCTCGTCCTGGCCGGGCATCTGCATCGTCAGGTAGTACGGCGGCTGCAGCATCGTCTGATTGGACGGGTCTGCCGGCGTCTCCCACGCGTTGTCACGCTGATAGAACGCATTGGCCGAGTCGACGTGGTAGACGCCGAGCATGGCGCGCTGCACCTTGAACAGGTCCGTGGGGTAACGGACGTGGCTCATCAGATCGCCGGACATCTCGGAGATCGGTTCGATCGTCGTGGGGAACACGTTCTGCCACGTCTGCAGAACGGGGTCTTCTTCATCCCAGGCGTACAGCGTGACGCTGCCGTCATAGGCGTCGACCGTTGCCTTCACCGAGTTGCGGATGTAGTTGACGTCGTCAATCAGCAGGTTGGGCTGCGGGTTGGCCGAATCGCTGATCGCCTCGGACAGGCTGACCTGAGAGGAGTACGGATAGGTTGCGCTCGTCGTGTATCCATCGACGATCCATACAACGCGACCGTCGACGACGCTCGGGTACGGGTTGTTGTCGAGGGTGAGGTACGGAGCGACCTTCTGGACACGCTCACGCGGGTTGCGATCGTAAAGAACCTGCGACTCGCTATTGATCTGGTCGGAGAAGATGATCTGCTCCGACTGGAACTTCAGCGCATACAGAAGGCGGTGGAAGTACGAGCCGATGCTCGGCCCGCCGTCGCCATCGAACGTTGTGAGCACCTGGTTCTGCTCGCCCGATCCCGTGGCGTACGCCAGCTCAACATCGTCGCCGCCCTCGGGGCCACCGACGATCGAGTACGGGGGCGAGTTCTCGCCGAAGTAAATGCGCGGCTCGTACTCACGGTCGGTGAGGAAGCCCTGCGAGGGAATGTCACCCTCGATGAAGACGGGCTCACCCTCGTTCGTGCGCTCGTTACCCTTAGCGGCAACTAGGCCGTAGCCGTGGGTGTAGGTCATGGTCGTGTTGACCCAGGACTGCGCGCTGGCGCCGAGCTCGTTGAGGTTCAGCTCACGCACGGCGACGACCGTGTCCTGAATTTCACCGTCGATCTCGTAACGGTCGACGTTAAGCGTCTCGCTAAAGCCGTAGTACGGGCGGTACTGCTGCAGCTGACGCACCGTCGGGCTGATAATCGCCGGGTCCATCAGGCGAAGCGAGGCCGTTGTGGCTGCGTCATCGCGCAGCTGCCCAGCTTCCGCCTCGGTCTCAGCCGTGTACTCGATCGTTTCGATCTGGTCGAGCGCGTAGGCCGCACGCGTCGCATCAACGTTGTGCTGGAAGTACGACAGCTGCAGGGCGCGCTCGTTCGGCGTGACCTGGAACGTCTGGATACCCCACGGCAGCGCCATCGTGACAACGAGCGAGGTAGCGATCAGCAGACCAGTTGCGACAAGGGGGTAACGCCAGCGACCGACGAAGGCGGTAACGAGGAAGAGGATCGCGACGAGGGCGGCAACAACCGCGAGAATCGTCTGACCGGGAATCAGGGCGTTGTCCACGACGTAGTCGGGACCGGTGATGCGTCCGGTGGGCGCCACGAGCGACGCGAAACGGTCAAGCCAGATGCTCACGCCCCGCAGCAGCAGGTACACGCCGGCGAGAATCGCGATCTGGATGCGGGCGGGCTTGGAGATGCTGAGCTCTCCCTGGCCGACGCGCAACGAGCCGTAGAGATAGCTGACAAGGCCCGTAACGAGGAGCGACAGGATGACAACGGCGGAAGCGAAGCCGACGATGCCCTGCCAGAACGGCAGCTCGAACATGTAGAACGAGGTGTCGAGGCCGAACTGCGGGTCCGTCTGACCGGAGTTCACCGCGTTCATCCAGAGCCACGTCGTCTGCCACTGCGCGGACGCCGCAAAGCCCGCAAAGAAACCGAACAGCACGGGAACGGCCCACATGCCGAGGCGGCGAAGAGGCTCGACGACTTCTTGGTAGCGATCAAGCTGCGAGCTCAGTCGCGCGTAGACGGGCCGCAGACGGTATGCGAGGAAGATGGCGAGCCACACAGGCACGGCCATTCCCACGAATCCGATCGCGAACATCACGCCCCTTGCGACCCACTGTGTTGTCAGCACGGAGGCAAAGCCCAGCTGATCGAACCAGAGGAAGTCGGTATAGAGGCTCGCCAGCCCGAAGAACGCCACAAGCAATGCGGCGATAACGACGACCGTCACAACGACGACGCGTCTAATGGGGGATGGCGATGTGGCCGGTTTCTGCGTTGAGTTCGTGGTCACCCGATAATCCTATGTGCGGAGTCTATGGATGGGCTCCGCTCGTCATCGGAACGTGACGAGAAATCAGCAGGTTCGCAGATCTTCTGTCTCGCCAGCAGCAACCGCCCGCACGGCCGTGAGAGCATCATCGAGGGTCTCAACGCTGGCGACCTCGAGGCCGGGCGGAATATGGCCCATAACTTCGGAGCAGTTCGCCGCGGGTGCCAGGAAAACCTCCGCTCCGGCGTCACGCGCTCCGTAGAGTTTCTGCCGGATCCCGCCGATAGGACCAATTGTTCCTGCTGCGTCGATCGTTCCCGTACCGGCGATCGTGTGCCCACCCGTCAGATCTTCTTCTGTGAGGACATCGATGATGCCGAGCGCGAACATCATGCCCGCGGACGGACCACCGACGTTATCGAGCTGAATCGTGACGTCGATCGGGAGATCGTAGGTCGTAGAGATGCTCACGCCGATCACCCACGATGGCACGCCATCGATCGTCGATTGGGTCGGCGTTACCGTCTCGGTGCGCTGTTCACCGTCCCGTTCGATCGTCAGCTCGACGGGGTCACCATCACCAGAGTTGATGATCTCTCGCAGCTCCGTGACGTCGGCGAGGCTCTGTCCGCCGGCCGTGAGAATCCGGTCGCCCTCGTTGATCAGCCCGGCAGCCGGTGATTCATCGGCCAACGAGATCACCCGAATATCGGTGCCAACGTCGTAGCCCAGTTCGATCAACGCGGCGGCGGCGGCCTGGCCCTGAGAGTCGATCATCATCGCCGCGTTTTGCTCTTCGCGCTGTTCGGTCGTGACCCCGGAGGGGAAGACCGCCTCGATCGGGACGATCGCGCGGGATCGGTCGAACCAGGCGATCGCCAGTTCGATCCAGGAAATCGAATTTTCCCTGTTCCCCACCACCTGCACTGTTGTCAGGTCGAGGACACCCGTTGTTTCGTATGTCTCGGCGCCGTCCACCTCGATCAGCGGCAGCGTTTCGACATCGCCGTCCGCGGTCCTCTCCCCCGTTGGCACCTCGCCAATGGTGTTGTAGACGGGCCCCGGCCGCTGCAGGACGTAGCCCGTTGGCAGGTACGTCATGACGACGAGCATCGCAAGAGCGACCATCAGGGACACGGCACCGACGACAAGGCGGCGCGGCAACGGCCTCCGGGCGGGTCCCCGCTCAGCTGTCTGCTCGAAAAGCGTCACAATTCTCCTTCTCGCGCCGGCGCGTTCGCGGCGGGCGTACGACGTCTCTCGGCATCGCGCAGCCGCCGAGTGGCGCATCCGATTAGCGTAGGACCTGAGCGCGTGGACCACCTGAATGGCGCCCGGGGAACGGGCAGGTCGCGTGCACAAGCGTCCTGAAAGGCGGCAGACGTGACCGACGACAACAACCCGGAAGACGACTTCCAGGAGATGCTCCGCCGGATGCTCGGCGGCGAGGGCGGCCCCGGGATGGGCGGAATCGACTTCGAGCAGCTGAAGAACATGGGGATCCACGTTGATCCCGCGCAGCTCCAGCAGATGATGGGGGCGTTGCAGGGTGCGTTTAACGCACCGGGCGACGGAACAATTTCGTGGGATGCCACCCGTACGGGCGCCCTCCACATCGCCAACCGCGACGACCGCGGTGTGACCGCCGGCCAACACACCGAACTGGATCAGGCATTTCACCTGGCCGATCTCTGGCTCAGCGAGGTCACAACACTTCCCCCGCTTCCCCAGCCCGCGCGCGTGCTCACGCGTGGCCAATGGGTGGAGGAAACGCTTCCCGTGTGGCAGGAGCTGGCGGAGCCGGTTGCCACGAGCATCGCCGATGCTCTCACCGAGGCCATGCGCGAGCAGGCGCCGGAAGACATGCAGGACTTCGTGCAGAGTGCCGGAAAGATGCTGCGTCAGGTGGGGGGTTCCCTCTTCGCCGCCCAGCTCGGACAGGTGATCGGCAAGCTCTCCCTCGAGACCGTTTCGGGCGGCGATGTCGGTATTCCCGTCATGCCAGCCGGCACCGCGGCGATTCTCCCGCAGAACTTCGCCGACCTCGGCCACGGCCTGGAAATCCCCGAGGATCAGCTGGCGCTGTTCTTCGCGGCACGCGAGCTGGCCCATGCCCGCCTGTTCCGCCATGCCAAGTGGCTCCGCCTGCACGTCATGAGTCAGGTAACGGACTATGCGCGTGGCATCTCGGTTGATACTGCGGCGCTCGAAGACCTGGCATCGCGCTTCGATCCGTCGGAGCCCGCCGAGTTGCAGAACGCCCTGAGCAGTGGTGCCCTGTTGCCTCAGCAATCAGAGGCCCAGGAGCAGGCACTCGCGCGGCTGGAGAACATGCTGGCGCTGATCGAAGGCTGGGTCGACGTCGTCACGGCCGAGGCAACGGCGCGCGTTCCTTCGCTCGACAGGATCGCAGAGGCGACTCGGCGACGCCGCGCGACGGGAGGACCTGCTGAGGACGCCCTCGCCGCCCTCGTCGGCTTGAAGCTCCGCCCGCGGCGACTGCGCGAGGCCGCCGCAATGTGGCGCGCCATCAGTGACGCTGTCGGAACCGAAGCGCGAGACGCGCTCTGGGATTACCCCGACCTCGCACCAACAGCCGAGGACATCGACGATCCGGCCGGTCTGATCGCGCGTCTCGAAGCAGCCGCTCGCGGCGAGGAAGCTCCACGTGACGAAATGGACGAGGCGCTTGATCAGCTGCTCGCCGAGGCCGACGGTCCGGACGACGCAGGCCAGGACGAAGGGCCACGCCCCGTCTGATCCACGAGCGCTCAAACGGGTGTCCACAGGGTGTTTTCTTCGATCGCCCTGTGGACAACTCATTTTTCCCGCCCGATCGCGGGCACAATCGTGCCATGGCGACGATCGAACTCGATCCCGAGTATCCGCTCTTCTGGCGCGACGAGACGGTCGCGCAGCTGGGCACATCGCCGTGTCACATCGTCCTCGATGACCCACGAACGTGGCAGCTCGAACTGCTGAGCATCCTGAAAGTCGGAATCCCTCGCGGGAACATCGCCAGCGCGGCGGAAGCCTTCGGCGCAACAGCACGCGAGACGAGCGACTTTCTCGCACACATCGCTCCCGCTCTGCGGGAAAGACGCACACCGCGCGCCGTTTCGCTTCTCGCAACAAACGGTGTTCCCCACGACGTGGTGCTGGGCGCGATCGACGGACTCGAATCGGCGGGCTTCGTCGTCTCTCGCGCGACGACCGAAGACGCCCTGGCGTCACGGGATCGCCTTGCCGTTGTGCTCAGTCCCGGGGTGGTGCCGCCCCACGTGGCCGCACGCCTTGTCGCCAACGATGTGCCGCACATTCCGATCGCGTTTATGACGCGGCGCGTCAGCGTGGGCCCACACATCGTGCCCGGATCGACGGCATGCCTGTCATGCATCTGGGAACACGAAAAACGGCGCGACGCCGCGTGGCCCGCCATCGCAGCGCAGCTGATCACCCACGCCACAGAACATCCTCCGGGACGGGCGATCGCCACTCATGCTTCCGCCCTCATTTCTCGCATCGCGGGCTCGCCGGAGCACGGTGTCTCGCGATCGGTCACGATCAGCGCCGACGGGAGGCGCCGGTGGCGATCGCACCGGCCGGAGGCAACGTGTCTGTGCCGATCTCCCGAAGGAAACGCGATGGGGATCGTGCGGATCGTCCCCCGCCTCGAGACCACGACACACGCAGCGATTGCGCAGCACGGGTGATTCCCACGTAGGCGAGGCGTCTCTCTTCGTCGATGCCCTCAAGCGTCGTTGCGTAAGAAATCGGCAGCAGCCCCTCAGAGACGCCGATCATGAAGACATGAGGCCATTCCAGGCCCTTCGCGGAATGGAGCGTTGCGAGGGTCACGGTGCGCAGCTCCGGTTCGTGCTGGTCCTGCGCCCTGGCGAGGAGGCTGTCCGCGAAGCCACGCATCGTGGCCCCTCCCGGCGCCTCTTCCGCGAGGCGGAGCAGGGCGCTCCGCGCCTCCCATGCCTCACGCAACGCTCCCCCGGCCTCGGGCGCATCGTCAGTGTGCCCCAGACCCCGCAGAATGTCGCGAACCGCGTCCGCGAACGACAGATCGGTGGGTGACACAGCCGCGGCGCGAATCGACATGATCGCCTGACGCACCTCGGGCATATCGAAAAAACGCTTACCTCCGAGGACCGTCGTCGGTATCCCCTCCGCGGAAAGCGCCCCCTGCAGGAGAGCGGACTGAGCGTGAGAACGATACAGAACGGCGATGTCACTCGCCGGCACAGGATCCCCACCGTCACCGTTCACAAGGCTGCGAATCTGGGCAGCGACACAACTGGCCTCGCTGCTCTCGTCCGCATGCTCCGAAACCGTTGGTCGCAGGGCAGGCGAGGACGACATAGCCGATTCGAGGCGGAGCGCGCCAGGCCTGTCACGCATGAGCGCATTCGCGACGTCCAGAACGGCCGGAACGGATCGGTAGTTTCGCTCCAGTCGAACGACCGTCGCATCGGAATAACGCGAGCCGAACTCAAGCAAATATCGAGCCTCAGCTCCGGCGAAGGAATAGATCGTCTGGCTCGCATCGCCAACGACGCAAATATCGCTGCGCTTGCCGAGCCACAGTTCGAGCAGCCGGTTCTGCAGCGCCGAGACGTCCTGGTACTCATCGACCGTGAAGTGACGGTACTGCTCCCGAATCGCAACGGCGACGCGCGGTTCGGACTCGATCATGCCCGCGCAGGCTAGAAGGACGTCTTCGAAATCGAGTTGACGCCTTTCGTCCTTCAGCGTCTCGTAGGCCGTCATGAGATCGACCAGCTGATCTGTGCTGACCCTCCCCACCGTCCGCCCCAGCGCGGCGTACTCGGGAATCGAACGCATCGTCACCTTGCGCCATTCGATCTGCGAGGCGATATCGCGCAGGGTGTTCTTGTCGGGCGAGAGCCGGACCGTATCCGCGGCGTGCGCGAGCAGACGCACCTTGTTGTCGACGATGGCCGGCGCCGTGTCGCCAGCGACGGTGGGCCAAAAGAAATTCAGCTGGGCGAGAGCGGCAGCGTGAAACGTCCGAGCGGGAACGCCGGGAACGCCAAGCTGGCGCAGCCGGCCGCGCAGCTCACCGGCGGCCTTCGCCGTAAAGGTGAGAGCGAGAACACGGCTCGGCGTGTACGCACCCGTTTCCACGCCATGAGCAATGCGGTGGGTGATGACACGCGTCTTTCCCGTTCCCGCGCCCGCGAGAACGGCCACAGGACCGCGGAGCGTTTCGGCAGCCTCCCGTTGGCGGCTGTCGAGCGCATCAAGAACGCTCACAGCTCCTCACCCGCGGCGTGCCACAGACGGATGATGCGATGCGAAATCGATCGTCCCCGCGGCAGAGAGAACTCTGCCTCTCCCCTGAGACCGCGCCCGATCTCTTCCCGCGTGAACCAGCGCGTGGCGATGATCTCCTCACCATCGGGAACAACGCTGGTCTCATCATCGGCCGTGGCGAGGAACCCCAGCATGAGCGACCGTGGAAACGGCCAGGCCTGTGACCCGAGGTAGCGGACGCTGTGCACCGAGACGCCACATTCCTCGAGGAGTTCGCGGGAAATCGCTTCTTCTGCCGACTCGCCAGCCTCGATAAATCCGGCGAAGCACGAGAACATGCGTCCGCCCCACGCCGCGTTGGCGCCCAGCAGCAAGCGTTCGCCGTCATGACTTTCAATGCCGACAATGACCGCCGGGTCTGTGCGCGGAAAGTGCTCTCGAGCGCAACGCTGACAGGTGCGCGCCCATCCCGCCTTCGTCAGGCGTGCTTCGCCGCCGCAGGCCGGACAAAAACCATGGCCAACGAGCCAGCGCGACAGGGCAAGGCCAACGGTGAAGAGCTCAAGGTCCTCCTGACCGAGCGCAGGACCGATCTCACGGAAGGTACGTACACCCAGGCTCGCAAGCCACTGTGGTTCGTCTGCATAAGGGTCGAGCGCGGCAATAAGAACCTCACCCTGCGAATGACGCCCGGCGTAGGCCCACGATGCGTCCCCCACAACAGCGGATGGTGGAACGAAAACCGGCTCGGGCCGGTCATCAGAAGAGAAGGGGGCCGCATCGACACGGATCACGAGGACGCGAGTGCTTTCCGTCGCGCGCAAGCGCGCAATGAGTTCCTCATCCTGGCGCCGCTCGGCGGCACGGTCGAACCCGCGGATCTGTTGCGAGACAGGCATTGACTCCCTCTCTCCGGGGCGTGGCGTGGAAAAACCGTGCCTCGCCCCACTTAGTCTGGGCGGCATGGCACGATCTCCCTTCACTCTAGCCGCGGCCGCCACGGCAGCCTTCTCGGGAGCAGAAATCGTCGGGGCCCGCCGGCTCACGGCGGAGGGAGCGGGCCGGTACGACGCCGCTATCGCGACGCTCTCTGACGGGCGCGATCTGGTTGTGCGGATTCCGACCGATGACGATGCGCTGGCAGATGCCGAAAGCGAGCTCATCGCCCTGCGTGCGCTCACACACGGTGTTCGGGATTTGCTCCCGTTTGACGCACCTGAGTTCCTGGGTTCTGCGCCGGTTCTCGACAGCCGCGTCATCGTCACTGATTACCTTCCGGGTTATCAGGTCGAGGCGGCACACGTCCCGCGCGGGCGCGGCATCGCCCACGAGCTCGGACGGGGCATTGCGCGTATTCACGCTCTTCCCCCGTCAATCGTGCGCTCAGCCGGGTTGCCAGAACGCTCCCCTTCCGACGCCAGAGCAGACCTGGAAAAGCTCTTGGATGTCATCGGCCGTTCCGGCCGTGTTCCCGTGCGGCTCATGGTGCGGTGGCGAGAAGCGGCAGAAGACGAGCGACTCTGGTCGTACGAGTCGACAGTTGTTCTCGGTGGCGTTCAGACCACGTCGTTCCTGTTTGATGACGATGACACCGGTGAACCTCGTCTGACAGGGCTCCTTGATTGGCATGGTCTGGCGATCGGCGATCCGGCGATCGACATGCACTGGACAGCCTCGGCTCCGGACGCGGCCGACGATGTCTTCACGGCCTACGCTGCTGCGTCCGTTCGGGCGCCCGATGGCGCGATGCGTGTTCGGGCACGCCTTCACGCTGAGCTCGAGTTTGCGAAGTGGCTCGTTCACGGTGTCGAAGCGCACCGCGCCGATATCGTCGACGATGCGGCAGACCTCCTCGAATCGCTGTCAGCAGGCCTTGCCGATGATCAACTCCTCTCAGATCTCCCCGATCGCGAGAGGGCTGATGTGAGCGAGGTGATCGCGTTGCTGGATCGAGTTCCGCGCGCGCACGGAAGTGACGACACTCCCCGGCGCGCCGACACATCGATGCATACGGATGCCTTTTCGCCAGAGGAACTGCGGCTGCACGCCGACGAGGACTGGGACGCCGCGCCACCACGGCGCGACACGGCCGAGGAATCCACTCAGCCGCTCTCGCCGCCCGCGGAGTAGCACAGAGCGATTCCGCGCCGCGGCCTATCGGGCGCGCGCCGCGTGCCACCGTTCGACCAGCTCGTCTTCCGTGACAACACGGTCGTCGCGGAGAACGAGGTTGTCGGGAACGTAGAACAGCGCGACGTCGATGTCCTCGAGAGGAACGCCGTGCTGACGGTGGTACGCAAGACGGTAGAGGGCGAGCTGCAGCATCCGGTCCTCTCTCTCGGTGTCGGTTTTCGGGGCTCTTCCCGTTTTCCAATCGACAATCTCGATGCGCCCGCCCCGATCGTCGCGCTCGAATACCGCGTCAAGTTTGCAAATGATGAGGTGCGGGGTCCCGCCATCAAGAGCGGGCATCGCGAAGTTCACCTCGGTCTCCACGGCTCGTGGGCTCAGCCCACCCCACTCGCTCGCTTCGAAAATCTCGCGGAGGCGTTGGAGGTCGGATTCGTCCTGCGCTGATGCCTCACCGCGGCGTTCATCAAGATCCTCGTCGATCTCCCACAGGGGATCGTCCGGTGTTGCCGCCTGGCCAACGAGACCGGAGCGCTGCTCCACCCACTGGTGGAACAGCGTGCCGAGTCGCGTCTGCCGAAAGGGCTTCTCGGGCATCGGCCGAAGGAGTTCAGCGGATGTTCCGGCGAAGTCGGTGACGTAGTCCTTGAACTTTGACGCCGGGATCCGTGTGGGGATCGTCGCCGGAATTTCTCGCTCACGCTCGGCGCGCTCTGCGAGCAGAAGAGCGAGTTGCCCGCTCGGCTCGGCTGGGGCGGCCGCACGAACAGCTTCCGCCGCCGCGCGCACGCGCGGACCGCGATCCCCCAGAGGATCGAGCGGCCACTCCACCGTTACCCCTGCGCCCTCGTAGGGGTTCGTTGCGTCGTCGGCTGGCTCTTCGATGAGGCCGAGGCCCAGCTCCTCCATGATCTCGATCAAAAAGTCGCTGGGCTTCTTCGGCTTCTTCTGACCGGCCCAGTGGGACCCTGTCAGCAAGAGTTCCCCGCGTGCCCGCGTAACGGCGACGTAGGCCAGACGGCGCTCCTCCGCAAGCTGGTGCTCCCTGTTGGCGGCGGCGAAGTCGGCGAACGCTGCCCTCAGCTGTTTGGTCTCAGCACGGAGCTGCTTTGCGTCAGCGATGCTGGCGGGCGCCACCCATTCAAAGACGGGAAGCGCTCGAACGTCTCCGCGGAAGGGGTATGGCAGTTTCCCGAGCCCGAAGCCACCGAGTCTGCCGCGGGAGGGGCCGGGCAGTTCACCGTCGAGAAGCCGAACGACCGCGACGGAATCCCATTCGAGCCCCTTTGACCCGTGCATCGTGAGCAGTTGAACGACACCGGGCTCGGGCGGCTCGGAGCGCGGCATCATATCGTCAGAGCGCTCAGCGTAGTCAAGCCACGCCAGAACGCTGCCGATCGTGCCACGCTCATCTACCTGAAGGAACCCACGCACCTCATCGGTGAAAGCACGCAGCTGCGCCGTGGCCGTGCGCTGGGGACCGCGCGTTTCGTTCGCGGAAAGCTCGATATCAAGCCGCAGCTCGGTCTCGATGAGGCGAATGAGATCGGGCACAGGCTGTCCGGCAGCACGCCGCAAACGATCGAACGTCGCCCCCGCTTCCCGCAGACGCTCCCGTCCCTGTTCCGTGAAACGCTCGAGCAATCGGTAGTCGTCTCGCGCCGTTCGAAGAAACTCGAGGGCGTCGATAATCGACGCCTTTTCGTCGGCACCGGCCGATTGGCGCACGCGATCTCGGACCTCGTCCGGCAGCGGCACAAGAGCGCCGTCGCGCTGAGACAGGTCGATCGCGAGGTCGTAGAGCGCCGCCATATCGGCGACACCGATCGAGAACCGCGGCCCGACGAGCAACCGGATGAGAGCCGAGCCCTGGGACGGGTCATGGAGAACGCGCATGGCACTGACAACATCGAGAACCTCGGCCGCGGAAAGCAGGCCGCCGAGGCCGAGGATGCGGTTCGGAATACCTCGGCGCGTGAGAGCGTCGGAGAACACCCGCATATGTTTCTTGGAACGAAACAGAAGCGCTCCCGTGTGTGGTTCAGCTCCCTCGTGCCTCCCCCGGCATGATTCCATCCAGGCCGCGACGGTCTCCGCCTCCTCGTCGAGAGTGTCGGGGAACCGCACCTCGACGTGCCCCTCGCCCGCGATCGGTGATGGCTCAAGCGGCTTCACATCGAAGCCTCGGGACGTGCGGAACGGAGCAAGAAGCGCGTTCGCTGCGCGAAGGACAACCCGGTGATTGCGCCAGCTGGTCATGAGGTCGAAGCGGGCCGCGGGAACGCCGCCCGCGAAATCGGCAGCGAACGCATGCAGGTTATCGGCGCTTGCCCCTCGCCATCCGTAGATCGACTGGTTCGGATCGCCGACTGCCATCACGGCCGTTCCGCGGAACAACGCGGACAGAAGGCGCGTCTGCAAAACCGAGGTGTCCTGATATTCATCGAGCAGAACAACGCGGAATTCAGCGCGCACCTGATGCGCAACATCGGGCGCACGCTCGATGACGTCGAGCGCCCCGGACACCTGATCGGCGAAATCGAGCACTCCGCGACGCTGCTTCTCTTCGGCGTAGGCATCGACGAGGTCGAGCAACAGCGGCAACGTCGACAGGGCCTCGTACGCGGCCTCCCAGTCACGCGTCGACGCCACGTCGGGGTCAACGAAATCGGCGAATTCGCCTGCCTGTCGAAGCGCATACCGGCGCACCTCGTCGGGGTCCGCCCGATGGTCGAGGATGTCCCCGGCGAGCGACTGCACGTGCTCAACCAAACCGCCCAACGACTGGTCGACATCTTCCAGGCCGTCGATATCGGCGCGCAGCAGCACCTGGCGCGCGAGAACCCATGACGCCGAAGACGAGAGCATCGTCGCATCAGGATCACGCCCAATGCGCGCGGCGTTTTCCCGCACGAGAGTATCGGCGAAGGCGTTATAGGTGGACACGCGCGGTCGGTTGAGAAGCTCTTCGGCGGAGGCGACCGTTCCCGGCACCCATCCCGTTGCGTAGTGGTCTGCGAGTTCGTCCAGAACGTCGCGCCGAACCGCCTGACGTTGTGCGCCGTCGCTGGCCGCGGCGATGCGAGCGAGAGCGCCGGAAGCCACAATGTGGTTCAGGTGCGGAAGAAGACCACGACGGCCGAACTCATCAATCTGCTCGAGGCGCTTACCGATACGCTCGGCAAGCTCGCCAGCCGCTTTGCGGGTGAAGGTCAATCCGAGAATCTCATCGCGACGGACGTGACCGTTTGCGACAAGCCACACCACCCGCGCCGACATTGTCTCGGTCTTCCCGCTGCCTGCGCCGGCGACGACAAGCGCGGGCGAGGGCGGTGCTTCGATAACCGACCGCTGCGCCGGAGTTGGCGTGTGCTGTCCGATTGCCGCAGCAATCGTCTCGGCCGATATGCCGTGACCGGTTCCCCAGCTCATTCGCTGCCTGCCTTCCGCTGTTCGTGACGCGGGCTCATGAGGAAACCGCCTTGATGGTGTGGATTCGGCACACGGGCGCGAACCTCGCGCCCTCGCAGTGCGATTCGACTGCCGCCGTGAAGCTGGACGCCGCCATCCCCCGCCCGGCCTCAACAACGCGTGCGAGGAACTCGTCGCGGCTGGGTCCCTGAAGCGGGTGCTGGTGAGCGACTCGATAGGGGCTCTTGGAAGTCGTCTGCGAAACGACAAGGAGCCGCGCCCCGGCCATGCCGCCCGGATCCGCTCCGGGGACCAGCCCCTCCTGCACCGCGATCTGGTAGGTGGCCAATTGGGCATCACTGGCGACGCTCGGGTCGGTGGTTCGTTGTTCGAATTTGCCGCTCTTGAGATCAGCGACAACAACGGCCTCCGTGGCGTCATCGTCGAGCGGTGCGATGGGCTCGGGCGCTGGCCGGGTCCCCCGCGCTTCCATGTGATCGCCGCCGCCGCGCCGGTAGCCTTCGACCCTGTCGATGACGCCCCTAACGATGGCTCGACGCGGCGCCTCGATGCTGTCACCGGTATGAACGGAGCCGTCGTCGAACGCCACGGCGAACCGGAAGGGCGCTTCGGAGGCGATGACCCTGCCGCCTTCGGAACGAACGCTGCTGAGGTAGTAGTCGAGGCGCGAAATGTACTGGTCAAGGCGCCGTCGCTCTTTTCGAGCAATCCAGGGTGTCTCGAAATCGAGCTCGCCCCACCGCTCTTCGACAACACGGCGAAGCTCATCGGCTCCTCCGTCAGGAACGCGTTCCAGCGCCGCATGGAGGATGGTGCCGAGACCAGCGCTCGGCGACGTCACGGTGTCGCCTCCGAGCGACGAGATGGCCCACTGCAGCCCGCACTCCTCGAATGTCTCAATGCGCGATGGCGATATCCGCACCGGCCCCGCCTCAATGTCGCGAAGCGGCGCCGTCGTCGTTGGCGGACGCTGTCCGTACCAGGACTCCGGGTCTGCGCCGGGAACACCAGCGTCTGCCAGAAGGCGCAGCTGGCCGGCCGCGTGCTCCCGTTGCGCGAGATCGTCTGTTGTCGTCAGCGTGCGGCGATGATGCGCGACGAGGCCGCGCAACGTGAGGGGGTGGTCCTCGTGAGGAGATGCGGCGGCGGCGGGTAAAAACCCGAACAGAGGGCTGGGCGTGCTCGATTCATCGTCGACAGCCGTGACCAACAGGCGCGCGCGTGCACGTGAGATGGCACGGACGAAAAGTCGGAGCTCGTCGTGCAGGGCCTCGCGTCGTCTATCGATCAGCGGGGGTGTTTCGGTCTCGACCCGCCCCTCGCGGAGCGCGTGAACGGCTTCGGCCAAGCGCCACGTGCCCAGGAGCCCACCGCGCGGTCGAAGGTTTGGCCACACGCCGTCCTGCAGTCCGGCGATCACAACGGCGTCAAACTCGGTCGCGAGAGCGTTCGCTGGCGTCAGCAGCGTGACGCTCGCGGCGCGTTCCGGCGCTGACAGGGTGTCTTCGGGAACATCGCTGTCGAGAATCTCGCGGATGAATGGTCCTGGGCCCTGCTCGGGATTGCGCTCGATCGACCTCTTGGCCGCCTGAAAAAGCGCAACAAGTCCATCGAGCGCGCGGGTGGCTTCGGCGGCCAGCGGTCCGGACGATGTTGCCAGCCGGTGCCAATGCGAGGACAACCGCCGGCCGTCGATGGTGCGTGCTCGATCCCAGGCGTGCCACAGGAGATCGTGGATTGTTGCGCCCTCTCGTGTCATGTCACCCAGCCCGCTCAGGGTCGTGGCGAGCCGCTCGGCGGATCGTCCCTCGGGGGTGTCGAGAAGCCCGAACTGGACGGGGTGGAAGAACCCTTCTCGCACGAGCTCTCGTGCGGGCCTCGCGCCTCCCGTCGCCATTTCGGCATGGCGCAGCCGCGCACGGAGGCGGCGCAGAGCCACACCGTCAAAGCCGCCGTACGACGACCGCAATGCCCGATCGAGCGCTTCGTCGTCCCACTGCTCGGGAGGTGTTGTTCCCAAACGCACCAGCTCGACGATCTGCCGCACGGCGGGCTCCGTGCCCAGCGGGCGAGCAACGCCTGCGGCGCGCGTTGGTACTTCCCGCGCGGCGAGCTCGTTCTCGAGCATCACCAGCTGCCGTGTGTCGTGCGCGATGATTGCCATGTCGTTCCATGGGACACCGCCGGTGAGATGCCACTCGCGCAGTCGCCAGGCAATCGCATCAATCTCATCATGGGGAGAAGCCGCACGCACCACCGAAAGAGATGTGGGTTGCTCCGGCGCCGGGCCCGGTGCGAGACGATGCTGGACCATCGCACTGGCACCAATGCTCTGGGTGACGCTGCGCGACAACCAGCTGAGCTCGTCGCCCGCACGGTGTTGGCCCGTGAGCACGATCATTTGACCGAGATCGCGGGCGAGCCCGGAGAAGAGGTCGGGTGTGATGCCTCGGAATGCCCCGGACGCAATATCGGGATCGCCGAACGCCATCACCGCGACGCCGCGCCCGCGCAACGCTCGAACAAGAGCGATTCCTCCGCGCGTGAGTTCTTGGGCATCGTCGATCATGATCGTGCGCAGCCGGTCGATTCCCGCAACCGTTTCTCGTGTGCGCAGAATCCGCTCGGCCTCGCTGATGAGCTCGGCGGCGTCGCGCGACGACGTGCGCATCTGTGAAACGACGTCTGCGTATTCCGACAGCAGCTGCGCGACGGGCGACCATTCACCGCCGCTCAGCGCGCTGAGCTCTTCCGAGGAGACATCGAGCTCGATCGCGGAGTCGAGAAAGGCACGAAGCTCGGACCGGAAATCGCGAGTGCGCCGGACGTCGACGCTGAGGTGCGCTGGCCACGTGATTCGACCGTCGGCGATATCGCCCTCAATGATGTGGGCAAGGATGCGGTCTTGATCCGCACCCGTCAGGAGCTGTGGTGCGTCCTCACCACGCGCCGCGGCATCGGAGCGCACGATGTGAAAGGCAAGAGCGCCCACCGACCGCGCGAGCGGCCCGGGTGTGGCGACACCAGCGGCGAGACCCAGGTGATCGCGCAAACGCGTTGCCGACACACGTGACGGTGTGAGCACCATGAGCTCCTCAGGAGACAGCTGAGGAGCGTCGCCGCCGATCAGTCGGGACGTGCGGGCCGTGATGACGCTGGTCTTGCCCGAACCCGCAGCCCCGACAACAACAGCGCTCTGGGTGGGATCGGCGTCGATGACGCGCTTCTGCTCCGGGTCCCACGCGACGTTCTCGGGTGATGTGTGCGCCATGGTGTCCACGGTAGTGATCACTTCCGACATTCCTCGGCAGCGCCGTGTTCGCCCTCGGCGTGAGACAGGTCACCCCACCTGTCACCTGCAATAGAGTGATGAAGCGGCATCGGCCGCATCTGAACTGCGACGAAAGGCACCTCCGTGGAGATCCGCATCGGCATGATGAACACCGGCCGCGAGCTGAGCTTCGAAACGAGCGAGGCGCGCGAAGACATCAGCGCGAAGGTCGCATCGGCTCTCGAGACGAAGTCCGCATCGCTGTCCTTCACCGACGTCAAGGGCAGCACATACGTCGTCCCGGCATCCGCTCTGGCCTATGTCGAGATCGGCTCCGACGAGACGCGTCGCGTCGGTTTCGTCGCCTAACGCCGTCTCACCCTCAGCCTCTCGACTGCCCAGCGGCCGAGAGGCTGAGCTATGCCGATAGTCCGAGCGCGGACATACGCTGGGAGTGTGCCGAGACGAGAGCCGTGAAAACGGGCTCGACCTTCTTCTCGTCGTGCTGGGCGAGACGCGTCGGACGCAGTGCGGCGCGCGCCACCAGCAGAGTGTCGCCGACGAGGCGCCTGGCCCACATCGACAGCAGCCCGCGCATCTCGTCGTCCGCCTCGATCGTCGCTGTCAGCAGGTCCGTCACCTGTTGCCGGTCGGGGGCCGAAGCCAGCACACGTGACGCGCGACGTCCCGTCTCGCCATAGCTTGCGGCAAGGGCGACGTAGAAGTCGTCGAGCATCCCGGCCGTGATCTGAACGGAGAGCATCGTCTCGCGTGGCCTCGCCCCGATGGTCTTCCACCGAAACGCGTCAAGCGCTTCCTGGAACGGCGCCATGACCTCCGTGGGATCAAGCCCGCGATCACGAATGATGTCGACGATGCCGCGATGCTTGCGCAGCGCTGCGCCTGCCGCGAGAGAGAGCGCCTCTTTCTCGTCCAGTTCCGGTGTCGAGCGGATCAGGCGCGACAGCGTCTCGAAATAACCGAGCTGAAGGTAGGCCGCCTGTCCGAGGAAGACTTCGACGTCGGGCGCAAGCTCGGCGAAGTCAACGCGAACCGCGTCGCCGAGTTCGCCGCGAGCACGCAACCGTAGGACGCGCGTCGGCCGTTCGCGACGCCAGAAGAGCCAGTTCACCACGCTCAGAGGCTACTCCAGCGTTCCGCTCAGCACCTGCAATGCGGCGTTCGCTCGTCTCCGAGGGGTACGCTGATGGCGTCCCCGACACAGGATCGGGGCGCCGCGCCTGCAGCGGAAACGGAATAGGCGTGGACGCAATCGCCGACGGAAGCCGCGCCATCCGCGCCGCTCCGCCGAGACAGGCAGCAGCTGAATATGACTACGTTCGCCGAACTTGGTGTCGACCAAGACATCGTTGACGCGCTCGCGTCGCGGGGCATCGTCGATGCTTTCCCGATCCAGGAGCAGACGATCCCGATCTCGATGCCCGGCCAGGACGTCATCGGCCAGGCCAAGACCGGAACGGGCAAGACCTTTGGATTTGGCATTCCCCTCGTCCAACGCCTCGGCCCGAACCCGGAGCACGGCGTCAAGGCCCTCATCGTCGTCCCCACCCGCGAACTCGCAACACAGGTGTACGAAGACCTGGATCTGCTGACCAGCGGACGCTCAACGCACGTTGTGGCCATCTACGGAGGCAAGGCCTACGAGGGCCAGATCGAGCAGCTCAAGGCGGGCGCGCAAATCGTCGTCGGAACGCCGGGACGTCTCATCGACCTCGTAGGCCAGCGTCTGCTCGATCTCTCCAGCGCAACGGAGGTGGTCCTCGATGAGGCCGACAAGATGCTTGACCTCGGATTCCTGTCCGATATCGAGAAGATCTTCCTCAAGGTTGCTCCCAAGCGCCACACACAGCTGTTCAGCGCGACGATGCCGGGGCCGATTGTGGCACTCGCGCGTCGGTTCATGTCGAACCCCATCCACATGCGCGCCTCCGACCCCGACGAGGGGCTGACGCAGGCGAACATCAAGCACATCGTCTACCGCGCCCACCAGCTCGACAAGGACGAGGTCATCGGTCGTATGCTGCAGGCAACCGACCGCGGCAAGACGGTGATCTTTACACGCACCAAGCGCGCGGCGCAGCGGCTCGTTGACGAGCTCAGCGACCGCGGCTTCAACGTCGGTGGTGTGCATGGCGACATGGGTCAGGAGCAGCGCGAGCGCTCGATGGCAGCGTTCAAGGCCGGAAAGCGCGACGTGATGGTCGCGACGGACGTGGCCGCACGCGGTATCGACGTCAACGACGTCACGCTCGTCATCAACCACACGATTCCCGACGACGAGAAGACCTATCTGCACCGCGTCGGTCGTACCGGTCGCGCTGGTCGCACCGGCACGGCCGTGACGTTTGTCGACTGGGCTGATCTGCACAAGTGGGTGCTCATCAACCGCGCGCTCGACTTCGGACAGCCCGAGCCCGTCGAGACCTATTCGACGAGCCCTCACCTGTACACCGATCTGAACATCCCTGAAGGCACAAAGGGTCGCATCGCAACGGCCCCGCGCAAAAAAGAAGAAGACAAGAAGCCTGCAGAGCGTGCGCGTCGCCGCCGTCCGAGCAGTGCCGAGAGGGCAGCTACAGCCGAAGAAGCACCGTCCGCCGACGGACAGGGCACACACGACGGCCAGGGCAAGGAGCACCGCGACGGATCGAGCGGAACGCCCTCGCGTCGCCGTCGCCGTCGCCGTCGTCCCTCCGGCGGCACGCCTCAGGTCTCCGGCTAAGGCGAGCCTCAGCCGCGGATCACTTCCGTTCCCGTCGCCCTGGCGAGGATGCGCTCAACCATCTCGGTCGATGTCGTGTTCTCGCCGGGGCGATTCGGCTTTCCTTCTCCGTGGTAATCACTGGCTCCCGTAACGATGAGGTCGTGTTTCGCCACGAATCGGCGAAGGTGTGCGACGCCCTCCGCGCTGTTCTCCCTGTGCGCCAGCTCGAATCCCGCAAGTCCTGCGTCGATGAGGTGCGTGACGGCCGCATCGGAGAGCATGCCGCGTCCGGCGGGGTGCGCGATGATCGCGACACCGCCCGCGGCGACGATGGCCTCGACAACCTCGCGCGGGCTTGGCGCGTAGTGCCCGACGTAGTACTTCCCTGACGGGGAGAGTAGCCGCGCAAAAGCCTCTTCACGCGATGCCACAATTCCCTGAGCAATCAGGGCATCGGCAATGTGCGGACGACCGACCGTGGCATCCCCAGTTCGCTGTTCGAGCACGGCGTCCCACGTAATCGGCAGATCGCGAGCAAGACGCGCGACAAAGCGCTCCGCGCGCACAACGCGGTCCTCCCGCACGCGACGCATGAGAGCAGCCAATCTCGCGGCCTCCGGATCGAAGAGATACGCGAGAACGTGCACGCTTCCGCCACCGTGACGCGTCGAAATCTCAGCCCCAGGGATAAACGTCATCCCCCGGCCGCGCGCGGCGCGAGCAGCGGCCGCCCACCCTGTGATGGTGTCGTGATCCGTGAGCGCCGCCGTTCGCACGCCCGCCTCGTATGCGGCGCGCATCACCTCGGCAGGAGGCTCCGTGCCGTCCGAGTGATCGGAATGCATGTGCAGATCGGCGAGCTGCCGCGGGGCATCGTCGCCGGCGGATCGAAGAGAGGACACACCGCGAGCCTATTCTGTGAGATACCTGCCTGATGCCTCGGCACGCGCCATCCCCGCGCTGGTTTCTCAGACATCGTGCGTATGGTCGGCCGCGTGTTGCGATCGCTCGGAATCCTCGTCACGGTGCTCTACGCCTGCGCGGTAGCCGTCGCAACCTGGCCGCAGTTCTTCCGGCTCGAGAACACGCTGCCCTTCGCGCAGATCATCGCGATGCGTGGCGCTCTCGTTGTCGTCTTTGCAGCGCTCACCCTGCTTTTCCTGCTGTTTGCCGCCGCACGAAAGATCCGCGGCTTTGCGCTATCGATGGCGATCGTCAGCATGCTCGCGGCTGTCGCCAGCGGCGTCATCCTCGGCATGCGCGGATACGGTTCGTCTGATCTCCCCGCAAAGACCGATACGTCCTTGCGCGTGATGACGTGGAACACGGCGGGTAACGCCGCGGGCTCCGACTCCATCGCGCAGACAGCCGTCGCCATGGAGGCTGACATCGTCGTCCTGCCGGAAACGGCGCACGGCGTTGGCGAAGAGGCCGCGGTTCTCATGCGTGATCTCGGCCGGCCCATGTGGGTGCTCGGCGAACAGTACAACGCCGATATCGAACACGGCCCGCAGGCGTGGCAGACCACCTTCTTGATCTCTCCGGAGCTCGGCGACTATGCCGTCATCGATGCCTCACGAGATGGCACGACCATGTTGCCGACGGCCATCGCGATGCCGATTGAACACGACGGACCGATCATCGTGGCCGCTCACGCGGTGTCTCCCCGCCCGGAATACATGGATGCCTGGCGGACCGATCTGGCATGGCTCGCCGATCAGTGCGTTGACGGCAACGTGATCCTTGCGGGCGATTTCAACGCGACGATCGATCACATGGCTCGCCTTGGCGCCGAGGACAACGATCTCGGCTGGTGCCGTGATGCCGCGACCGCAACCGGCGACGGCGCAGTCGGCACCTGGCCGACAAGCCTTCCGTCGCTGCTCGGGGCCCCCATCGACCACGTTCTTCACACGTCCCAGTGGGTGGCGACGGGAAGCGTGGTTCTCACGAGCCTCGACGATGCGGGTAGCGACCATCGCCCGCTCATCGTGCAACTCGACGCCGCCGACACGGAGTAGCGCAGCAGTTTTTTCGGCGCTCACCGCCTCGCCATCTCGCTCGTCGTACCCTGGACGTATGACCAGCACCGGCGACGACCAGACGACTGCCGAGGCCCAGAAGGCCGAAGAGTCGAACTCGAATACGAACCGGCGGCAGCCGTACCCCCAGGGCTTCCTCGACACGATCTCGACGGGATGGGCGGACCGCCCCGACACACTTCCCTCTCCGCGGGCACAGGCGCCGTTTGCGGAACGCCGCCGCGCGACTCTCAGCGCGGAGTTCCCCGGGAGGCGGCTCGTGATTCCGGCGGGCGAGTACAAGCAGCGCAGCAACGACACGGACTATCCGTTCCGACCGCACTCGGCATTCGCACACCTGACGGGGTGGGGAGCCGACTCCGTTGCCGACTCGGTTCTCGTCTTTGACCCGACGGATGACGGCCACGATGTCACGCTCTTCGTTCGCGACCGCGCGACGCGTGAGACCGAGGAGTTCTACCGCGACGCGACGATCGGCGAGTTCTGGGTCGGGCCACGCCCGTCCCTCGCTGCCGTTGCCGCCGATCTCGGCATCGCAACCGATCACATCGAATCGTTCGAGCCGACAGAGGACGATCTCGTCGTCGAAGAACATGACGGGCTCACCTCCTTCGTCTCGGAAATGCGTCTCGTGAAGGACGACTACGAAATTGCGCAGATGCAGCTCGCGGTTGACACAACAGCACAGGGCTTTGACGACATCGTTCGCGAGCTCCCCCGCATCATCGAGCACCCGCGGGGTGAGCGCATGGTGGAGGGAGTTTTCCACCTGCGCGCGCGAAGCGATGGAAATTGGGAGGGCTACGACACGATTGCGGCCTCCGGTCCTCACGCGTGTTATCTGCACTGGACGCGGAACGACGGAGCCGTGCTCCCCGGGGATCTCATCCTGGTGGACGCCGGCGTCGAGGTCGACAGCCTGTACACGGCCGATATCACCCGTACACTACCCGTGAGCGGAACGTTCTCTCCCGTTCAGCGGAAGATCTATGAGGCAGTTCGCGAGGCCGCAGACGCGGCATTCGACGCCGCGCGGCCCGGGATGAAGTTCCGGGAGCTGCACAACACCGCGATGGCGGTCATTGCGCAACGAACCGCGGAGTGGGGTCTGCTCCCGGTCACGCCAGAGGAGGCCCTGCACGCGACGCTCGGCGGCCACCAGCGGCGATACATGGTGCATGGCACCAGTCACCACCTGGGCCTCGACGTTCACGATTGCGCGGCCGCTCGCCGCGAGATGTATTACGACGGTGAGGTGCTGCCCGGCATGGTCTTCACGATCGAGCCTGGCATGTATTTCCAAATCGACGATCTGACGGTTCCGGAGGAGTACCGTGGCATCGGCGTTCGAATCGAGGACGACATCCTCATGACGGAGGACGGCCCCGTCAATCTCTCGGCGGCGATTCCCCGCACGGCGGACGAGATCGAAGCGTGGATCGCTCAGTCGCGCTGAGCAGCTGTTTCTGACGGCCCGGCGTTCTCTTCGGAGGACGCCGGGTTCGTCGTCTCTGGCGCGGGAACGGCGGCATTGGCCCCGGGGCGGGGCGCCGCGGAGGGATCCTGCTGCGCTCCGTCAACAACACGAACGCCATAGCGGGGCGGCTCACTCGATGACGGCTGTGGCGCAACCGTACGAGGCTTTGATGTTCCCAGCGCCTCGCGCGCGGACGTCGTGTGCTGAGCGGAAACCGTCACCTCGTAGTGTTCGGCCGCAACGGCCATGATGCTGGCGTAGTCACGACGACGCCGCACGATCATGTAACCGATAACGCGAAACATCATTCCGACGGAAACACCGACGAGAAGGATGCCTCCGAGCAGTGCGATGTCGCTACCCGGCGACCAGATCACGACGAAGGCGGCGAACAGCAGGCCCATCATCGTGCCGTTGATGGCGCCCTGAAGAGCGGCTCGGCCCCAGCCGAGCTTCCCCGTGACCTTTTCGATCGAACGCAAACCGGAACCGACAATGGCGATATCGCGCGCCGGAACGTTCTTCTCGATCAGCGTCGAGACCGCCTTCTGCGCTCCCTCGTACTTCTTGTAGGTCGCGACGGTCTCGCCCACCTCTGGCGTGCGGCCGGGTCCGTTGATCAAGCTCATGGTCCGATTCTCCCATGCGTGGCGCTGGCCGGTCGCTGCTGAGCCTCTGCGCCGGCTGTGAGGCAGCTATGCCATAAGGGCACGACGCACAACATCTCCTGACCGAGGAGCGCTCGGCGCGACGACAGTAGGCTGGTTAGCGTGACACACACCGCTGATGCCCCCTCCCTGGCCGAGCGCGTCCGCGACGCCGTCGGACGTGTCAGCGACCCCGAGCTGCGCCGCCCCCTCTCCGAACTGGACATGGTGCGGTCCGTCACCGAGACACCGGACGGCGTGCACGTCGAGATCGCGCTCACGATCGTCGGGTGCCCCGCCTCCGACCGGATCGAGCGCGAGGTGCGTGCGGCGGCAGAAGGCGCATCAGATGGTCGCTCCGTCGACGTCGAGCTCGGGGTGATGACGCCGCAGCAACGAAAAGAGCTCACGGAACGCCTGAAGGGCCCGCACAAGCGCAATCCGTTCGGCGAGGGCACGCTGACCCGAGTGATCGCGGTGACAAGCGGCAAGGGCGGTGTCGGAAAGTCCACGGTCACGGCGAATCTCGCTGTAGCCCTTGCGCAAAAAGGGCTCAAGGTCGGGCTTATCGACGCCGACGTTCATGGTTTTTCGATTCCCCAGTTGCTTGGCCTCGCACAGGACGGCGAGGTGCCGAGCCCGACCCAGGTGGGCGATTTGATCTTGCCGCCGGTCGCTCACGATGTGAAGACGATTTCCATCGGCATGTTCCTGCGGCAGTCCGACGGATCGACGCCCGGTGCCGTGATGTGGCGGGGACCGATGTTGCACAGAACACTGGAACAGTTTCTGACCGATGTGTTCTTCGGCGATCTCGATGTTTTGCTCCTGGACATGCCGCCGGGCACGGGGGACATCGCGATCTCCGCCGGGCATCTGTTGCCGGGAGCAGAGGTTCTCGTGGTCACAACACCCCAGCCAGCGGCGAGCGACGTCGCGATCCGATCCGGGTTGGTCGCGCGGCAGGTCGGACAGAGGGTGATCGGTGTTGTCGAGAACATGGCGGCGATGACGATGCCGGATGGACAGGTTCTCGATCTTTTCGGTTCGGGCGGCGGTGACGAGGTTGCCGCAGCACTGAGCGAGGAGGGAGAAGCGGTCGAGGTGCTTGCTTCGATTCCGCTCAGTCAAGCGCTCCGAGCAGATGGCGACGCGGGTGACCCCATCGTTGTTTCTCATCCAGAAGACCCCAGCGCGCGGGCGATTCACGCTCTCGCCGATCGCCTCACATTGAACGGCCGCGGCCTGGCCGGACGGCGACTCCCCGTCGCCCCGCGGTAGCATGAAATCACTATGCACAAGACTTCGCGCGTCTTTTAACCAAGAGCGCATGTTTGCGACGGAGAATCCTGAGCATATCGATCTCGGATTTGGTTCGGCCCGTGCCAGAAATGGATACTCGTGTGGCGCACAACATCGCGCAACACGATTATGGACACTCTCTCCTCCCCTTCGCTCCCTCACGTGAGCATCATCGGAGCCGGCCGGATCGGCCGCGCTCTCGCACGCGCGTTGCGCGAACGTGGCGTGCGCGTGAGCGGACCGACAGGGCGGGGCGAGGAGATCGCCCGCGCCGACCTTGCTCTCCTGTGCGTTCCGGACCGCGACATCCCCGCGGCAGCGGGTGCAGCAACGGGTCGCGCCGACCTGATCGGCCATGTTTCCGGGGCAACGCCGGTTGTCGGGGTCGACTTCGGCATTCATCCGCTCCAGACATTCACGGGAAGCGAGGGAGCAGAGGCGTTCCGCGAGGTGGCCTGTGGCATCGCGGGAACCTCGCCCCGCGCTGAACAGGCCGCTGAGCGCCTCGCCCGCCTGCTCGGAGCACGCCCCTTCCCCCTGTCGAATGAGCAACGCGCCGCCTATCACGCCGCCGCGTCGATCGCATCGGGCGCCGTTGTCGCCGTGTGCGATGCGGCCGAACGCGTTGCCGGGACGGCAGGATTTACGCCAGAGCAGACACGAGAAATGTTCGCCCCCCTCGCCCGGCGCGCGCTGGAGAACTGGATCGCCTTCGGCAGCTCTGCCCTGACCGGTCCGGTTGCGCGCGGTGATCAGCACACCGTCGACCGGCAGCGCGCAGCCGTCGCCAACACGACGGAAGAAACCCGTGCGCTGTTCCACGCCCTCGTGGCCTACATGACGGCAATGACCCGGGAGGAGCCGGCATGAGGATTGTCCGAACCATCTCCGACATGAGACAGGTCGTGAGGGAGGCCCGCACGGCGGGCCAACACATCGGATTTGTCCCGACCATGGGCGCCTTCCATGACGGGCACCGTGCGCTCATGCGGGCAGCGCGTGTGGACGGCGGGCTCGTCGTCGCCTCGCTCTTCGTCAACCCCGCGCAGTTCGGCCCGAATGAGGACCTCGCAGCGTATCCACGGGACGAAAAGCGCGACGCTGATCTCGCGCGCGACGCCGGCGTTGACGTTCTGTTCGCTCCCACCGCGTCCGAGATCTACCCGGGCGGATTCGCAACGACCATCCACATCACGGGTGTCACAGAAATCCTCTGCGGAGCCGTGCGCGGCGCCGAGCATTTCGACGGCGTTGCCACGGTTGTCACAAAGCTCTTCACGATCGTCCAGCCCGACACCGCCTATTTTGGCCAAAAGGATGCGCAGCAGGTGGTCGTCATTCGCCGCCTCGTGCGCGATCTCAACCTCGATGTGCGCATTGTTGCCTGCCCGATCGTTCGCGAAGACGATGGGCTCGCCATGAGTTCACGGAATGTGTACCTGACGCCGAGCGATCGGCGCCGAGCGACCGCTCTGAACGCCGCCCTGACGGCAGCGAACGCCGCCTTTGCCACAGGCGAGCGCAACACGGCGGCCCTTCTGTCGGCGGCGCGCCGCGTTCTCGACGCAGACGGAATCAGCCCCGAATACCTCGAGCTTCGCCGAGCAGACGACCTTGCGGCCGTCGGCGAGACCGTCACCGACGAGGCCATCCTCGCCGTTGCGGCTCGTGTCGGCGCAGCCCGCCTCATCGACAACCGCACCCTGGGAGGAGACGCCTGATGCGACGCATCATGCTCAAGTCAAAAATCCACCGCGCAACCGTCACCGGAAGCGACCTCAACTATGTCGGGTCCATCACGGTGGACCCCCTCCTCCTGGAGGCGGCGGACATTCGCGAGAACGAGCAAGTTCACGTGCTCGACGTTGACAACGGGGCGCGTTTCGAGACCTACGCGATTCTGGGTGAACGCGGCTCGGGAGACATGCAGCTCAACGGAGCCGCCGCACGCCTTGTCCACACGGGTGACACGATCATCGTCGTCTCCTACGCCGAATACGACGAGGAAGAGCTGGACGATCACGAACCACGGGTTGTTCACGTCGACGCCGCCAACGCCATCGCCGCTGTGGACGGTATCTCCGGCCACCTCCTCACGGCTGCGACGGCATGAGCGCTCACCGCGCCGCCGCCCCGGTGGTGCGCATCGCCGACCTCGTTGCGAAAAAGGCGCGTCACGAACCGATCGTGATGGTCACCGCATACGATCACCCGAGCGCTCAGGTGGCAGATGCAGCAGGGGTTGACGTCATCCTGATCGGCGACTCGGCCGCCATGACCGTGCTCGGCTACGACAGCACGGTCCCCGTCACCATCGACGAGATGATCATGCTCGCCGCCGCCGTCCGACGGGGCGCCACAGCGCCGCTTCTGGTCGCCGACCTGCCTTTCGGGTCCTACGAAGTCTCGGATCAGCAGGCTGTTGCCACGGCAATCCGCTTCGTCAAGGAGGCGGGCTGCGACGCCGTGAAGCTCGAAGGCGGCGGACAGTCCGCATCACGCGCAGCGGCGATCGTGCGCGCCGGCATCCCTGTCATGGGCCACGTTGGTCTCACCCCGCAGACGGCGAACGCAACGGGTGGTTTCCGCGCGCGCGGCCAAACGGCCGACGACGCCGTTGCCGTGCTCCGCGCCGCGATCGAGCTGGAAGAGGCCGGTTGCTTCGCCATCGTCGCCGAAGCCATTCCCGTCCAGGCGTGCGCGGCGATCATGCCGCGGATCACCATTCCCGTCATTGGTATCGGCGCCGGTCCCGACACCGATGGCCAGGTTCTTGTCTTCCATGACCTTCTCGGCATCTTCGCTGGCCCAGCCGCTCGCTTCGTTCGGCGCTACGCCAACGTTCGCGAGACGATGATCGAAGGGGTCACCGCGTACGCCGACGAGGTGCGCTCCGGCGCGTACCCCGCTCCGGAACACACATACGGCATGCCCGCCGAGGAAGCCTCTCGTCTGCGCGAGCACATCACAGCGATGTAGAACCGCCCGCGCGTCTTACGTCGCTTCGTCGTCGTAGGGCGGGAGATCGTCCGCCGCAAACGTGTGAGCGATCAGCGGTGCTGTCCGAGGCGGCGTCACCGCCATCCGGCTCGGCGCAGATGACGGGCGTGCGGGAGTGTCGTCCTCGAGAAGAGCATCGCGGATGATTCGACGCGGGTCGTATTGACGAGGGTCGAGCTTCTGCCAGTCGACATCGGAGAACTCTTCCCCCATCTCTTCTTCGACGCGTTCCCGTGCGCCGCTGACATACGTCTTCACCTGTCGGACCGTGCGCCCGAGCCACTCAGCGGCCTGCGGAAGGCGCTCGGGTCCGATGAGAATCGCCGCAACAACGACGATGATGACGATCTGCTCGATCGCGAACCCGCTGAACATGTCTTTCAGGTTATCTCGCCCGGCCGGGCCCACCCGCAGAGGACACGTACCCGCGAGCCGTAGAGTTGATCATATGAATGAGAGCGCCGTCGCACGATTCGCCCGTGAGGCGACCGTCGAGCCCGAACATATCGCTCGCGCACGCCAGCACGCGCTCGAACTCGGTGCCGCCCCCATTAGCCCCGCCGTTGGTGCGCAGACGGCCGTTCTCGCCGCGGCAACCGGCGCGCGGACGATGATCGAGATCGGAACGGGTGCCGGCGTGTCGGGGCTGTGGCTCCTGAACGGAGCGCCACGCGCGGTTCTCACAACGATCGACAATGAGCCAGAACATCTCGCAGCGGCGCGGGCAGCGTTCGCCGCTTCGCGCATCCCTGCCGCACGCGTTCGCGGCATCACCGGCCGCGCCGCAGACGTTCTTCCGCGCATGAACGATGCCGCGTACGACGTCGTGTTCGTTGACGCCGACCCCGACTCCGTTCTCGATTACGTGTCGCACGGCCTGCGGCTCGCGAGGCCGGGCGGAACGGTTCTCGTTCCGCGGGTTTTGCACGGCGGGCGTGTGGCCGACCCTGTCGCCCGCGACAGCATCACAACGGAATTCCGGGAAATCATCGCCCAGACCATGTCAACAACGGAGGTCGTCGCAGCACTCAACCCCGTCGGCGAGGGGCTCCTGCAGATCACAACTTCAGCGGGCTAGGTCCGAAACGACGAGAGGGCCGGAACCGCAGACGCGGTTCCGGCCCTCTGATCATCGAGGCAGCTCAGGCTGCTTCTACCACGGAGCTGAGCACCGTGTGAAGCTCCTTGGCCTCGTCGTCGTTCACAGACACGACGAGGCGGCCGCCGCCTTCCAGCGGCACGCGAACGATAATGAGGCGCCCCTCCTTCACGGCCTCCATGGGTCCGTCTCCGGTGCGCGGCTTCATAGCAGCCATACGTGGCTCCCCTTCCTGATTGGTGCCTCCCATTTTATCGGGCGGCACGTGTGCGTCCATGACTAGTATCTCGCGTCCGCCGATCACACGGCGTTTCTCCGCGCCGCCGGGGCGCATCTTTCTACGGCACGAGGTAGTACGTATTGCCGATGCCGTACGTGCCGTGAAGCCAGACGAACTGCAACGCGATGCTTCCGAGGAGAACCGTGAGCCGGGCGAAGCGTCCGAGCGGGATCGCCGCAACGGCACCACACAGGATAGCCACGGGAAGCAGGAGGCGCGGCGCACTGGACTGCGGAAACACAACGAGTGCCACATAGACGAGGTAGCTGGCGCACCAGAGGCGCGCCTCGAGGCTCAGTCTGCGAACGGCCGGCGTGAAAAACACCCCGACGGCGCCGACAGCGAGGACGAGAACAAGAGCCAAGACCAGTCCCGTGGGAACGCCCCAGATCCCCGCCCATGCCTGCGCTCCGTGAATCCACCCCTCGCCCGGAAAGAACCCCTCGGCGCCATCCACCCACCCGCGTCGCCAGGCGAGCTCGGTATCGAGGTATCCCGTTGCGGAGCCCGTCACAGCAGTGACGATGACCGGCCAAGCGAATCCGGCTGCTGTTCCGACTGCGCCCACCCCAAGGATGTGGGCAACTTCCGCCCGGTGCAGCGGCTGTTCCCGGCGATGAAACAGGCGCCAAATCCCGAACAACGCCACCGTCAACGGCAGCGCAAGCTCACCGGGCCGGGTAAACGCCATCACGATGGCGAGAGGGTAAAGGAACCACCATCGCCGATGCTCGAGGCACAAGATGGCACAGAAAATCAGAAGCAGGAACAGGGACTCGGCGTACGCCACCTGAAACAGAAGGGCGAACGGGTTACAAGCGAACAGGGCAACAGCCCACATGGCTGCTGACGCGCCCAACCGGTGCCGCAGCAACGCGTAAAGGACGAAGCACGCGCCGTACCCCGCAAGCAGAGAGATGAGCAGCGCACACCAGGCCCAGGCACCGGCAACCGCCCACACATCGTCCGACCCGAAGCCCGCGCCCGGCACGAGCGCGGCAAGAAGCCGGGCGAGGAAGGGATACACCGGCATAAACGCCCAGGCGTTCTCGACGACCTGCCCAGCGTCGTTCGTCGGGAGAACGGTCGGGTAGCCGTTCAGCGCAATTTCTCGGTACCAGGCACCGTCCCATCCGACGACGTAGGCGCGCAACGGCGGGTTGGCGCCGTGACGACCGTCGGCGGGAGCCATGGCCGAGCTGAGCAGCATCAGCGCTGTTGTGAGGGCCCGCGCCGTCGCGTACACCACGAGAACACGCACCCACGGCGCGAGCGAGCGCCACATCAACGACGCGCGCCCTGCAGGCGTTAGCGTCGTGTCAGCCATTCCCGCAGGCCCCGCTCGACGTCGACGATCTGGGAAACGGGAACGCGTTCCTCATCGTGGTGGGCCAGCTGCGGATCTCCGGGGCCGTAGTTCACCGCGGGAATCCCCAGCTCACTGAAGCGCGCGACGTCTGTCCACCCGTACTTCGGCCTCGCCTCGCCGCCAACCGCCGCGAGGAAGTTCTGGGCAACAGGAGCGTCGAGACCCGGACGAGCTCCCGGCGACATGTCGGTGAGCTCGATCTCAAAACCATGAAGAACCTCGCGCACATGGGCGAGTGCTTCGTCACCCGACTTATCTGGCGCGAACCGGTAATTCACCTCGACCTCACACAGATCGGGGATCACGTTGCCGGCGACGCCACCACTGATGCGGACGGCATTCAGTCCCTCGCGGTAGTCGAGGCCCTCCACCGAGATCGTCCGCGGCTGGTACGCCGCAAGCCGCGTCAGAATGGGAGCGACCGCGTGAATGGCGTTGTCCCCCATCCACCACCGGGCGCTGTGCGCACGCGTTCCGCGGGTGCGGACAATGACGCGAAGTGTTCCGTTGCAACCGCCTTCGACCGCGCCGTTCGACGGTTCGCCGAGAATGGCAAAGTCGCCCGTGAGCAGGTCCGCATGGGTACGAGCAAGGCGGCCGAGGCCGTTCTTCGTCGCCTCGACCTCCTCGTGGTCATACCAGACCCACGTGATGTCGACGGCGGGATCCGTCAGCTCGGCTGCGAGCTTGAGCTGAACAGCGACACCCGCCTTCATGTCGACGGTGCCGCGTCCCCAGATCAGCTGCTCTCCGTTTTCTATGACCTCGCGCGTCGGCAGATTGTCGTTGACCGGAACCGTGTCGATATGGCCGGCGATGATCACCCGACGCTCTCGTCCCAGGTTCGTCCGGGCGATGATCGCATCGCCATCGCGCACGACGTCCAGATGTGCCAGCGGAACAAGCGCGTCGGCAATGGCATCAGCAAGAGTGCCCTCGTCGCCCGAGACGCTCGGGATATCGCAGATCGCGCGTGTGATGGACGCGGAGGAACCAGTGAGATCGAGCATTCCTCCAGCCTATCGGCGACGTTCCCCAACAACCGCCGCGCCGACGGCCGATAGCCTTGTCATATGACTGACACGCGCTGGGCATCCGGCGTCGGACTCGCAACGATTGCGGCCGACGGCACGGTTCTCGACACCTGGTACCCCTCTCCCACTCTGACGGCGTTGGCCGACCGCGATGTTGATGCGGAACTCGCCGCTCTCGCTCCTGCGGAGTCCGCGGACGATATCCGTGGCGTGACAACGCAGGCGGTGGCTATCGAGATCGACCTCGACGGCCCCGTCACCGGCACCTCGGACGCCTACCTGCGTCTGCACGCACTCTCGCATCTCCTCGTGGCGCCGAACACGATCAGCCTCGATGGCATCTTCCCGCACCTACCAAACAACGCCTGGACCAACCGGGGGCCGATGGTTCCTGCCGTCGCAGCGGCCACGCTGCCCGCGCTGCGTGCCGCTGGTGTTCAGGTCTACGCACAGGACAAATTCCCGCGGCTGACCGACTACGTTCTGCCCGACGGCGTTCGCATCGGTGATGCCTCGCGCATTCGTCTTGGCGCTCACCTCGCATCAGGCACCGTCGTGATGCACGAGGGCTTCGTCAACTTCAACGCCGGCACGCTCGGCGCCTCCATGGTCGAGGGGCGCATTTCGCAGGGCGTCGTAGTCGGCGATGGCTCAGATGTCGGAGGAGGTGCCTCGATCATGGGCACCCTGTCCGGAGGAGGCAGCCACCGCGTGTCGATTGGCGAACGGACCCTTCTCGGTGCCAACGCCGGAATCGGCATCTCGCTCGGAGACGACTGCGTTGTCGAGGCGGGACTGTACGTCACGGCCGGGACGAAGGTCGTTCTCGCCGACGAGGCCAGAACAGCAGACGGCGCGCCGCAGATCGTCAAGGGGGCACAGCTGTCCGGCGTGAATGGCGTGCTGTTCATCCGTAACTCGGTCTCGGGCGCCATCGAAGCGCGCAAGCGCTCCGGCGTCGGTGTCACCCTGAACGAAACGCTCCACGCATAACCACGCGTATGCCGCACGAAAAGAGCCGCCCCTCGGGGCGGCTCTTTTGTCTATCGGAGTTACTTCGCCGGGTACTGGCGCTCCGGCTGACCGAGGAACAACTGCTGCGGACGGCCGATACGGCCCTGTCCGTCAAGGTTCTGCTCGCGCCACTGGGCGAGCCAACCGGGAAGACGACCGATGGCGAAAAGCACCGTGAAGACCCGCTCGGGGAAGCCCATGGCCTTGTAGATCACGCCCGTGTAGAAGTCGACGTTGGGGTACAGGTTGCGCGACTGGAAGTACTCGTCTGCGAGGGCAATCTCCTCGAGTTCCTTCGCGATGTCGAGAAGGGGGTCGTTGACTCCCAGCGCCGCGAGGACCTCATCGGCAGACTGCTTCACGATCTTCGCGCGCGGATCGTAGTTCTTGTACACACGGTGCCCGAAGCCCATGAGCTTCACACCGGCTTCCTTGTTCTTGACCCGCTCGACGAACCGGTGAACGCCCTCGCCCGAATCGCGAATGTCACCCAGCATCTTCAAAACGGCTTCGTTTGCCCCGCCGTGAAGAGGACCGGACAGCGCGTGGATACCTGCGGAGATCGAGGCGAACTGATCGGCACCCGTCGACGCAACGAGGCGCACCGTGGAAGTGGATGCGTTCTGCTCGTGGTCCTCGTGCAGAATCAGCAGACGCTCGAGAGCACGCACCATGACCGGGTTGATCTCGTACGGCTCCGCCATGTTGCCGAAGTTCAAGCGCAGGAAGTTCTCGACGTAGCTCAGCGAGTTGTCCGGGTACAGGAACGCCTGCCCGATCGACTTCTTGTGCGCGTACGCCGCGATGACGGGCAGTTTCGCCAGCAGTCGGATGATGTTCGTCTCGACGTGCTCGGGATTGGCGGGGTCGGAGCCATCCTCGTAATACGTCGACAGAGCGGCCGTCGCGGACGACAGAACCGACATCGGGTGCGCGCTCGACGGCAGCGCAGAGAAGAAGTTCTTCAGATCTTCGTGGAGCAGCGTGTGCCGACGGATCTTCTCGTCAAAGCCCGCCAGCTCATCGGCCGTCGGAAGCTCGCCATAGATCAGCAGCCAGGCCACCTCGAGGAAGCTCGCGTTATCGGCAAGCTGATCGATCGGATATCCGCGGTAGCGCAGAATTCCCGCTTCACCATCGATGTAGGTGATCTCGGACTTGGTCGACGCCGTGTTCACGAAGCCGTAGTCGAGTGCGGTGTATCCCGTCTGCTTCGACAGGGTCGAAACGTCGATCGACGGCTTCCCCTCGACGGACGGCAGAACGGGGAACTCAGCGGTCTTGTCTCCGACGGTCAATGTGGCCTTCTCGGGCATCATTCCCGCTTCGCTCACGGCGCCTCCTCGCGTGTTGTGCTTTCGGTGGAACTCGCCCGCTGGGTTGGTTGCGGGAGGTCCTGCCCTAGCCTAACGGCACCACCCCGGCACTGTGAAAATCGGCAGTATCCATGGGCCTTATGTTGAGGATTCCCACCAAGGATCTTCTCGTGCGGAGCAACGTGCTCAGGCGCGTTCGAGCCGGCTCGCCGCTGCGTCGATACTGGCGTCCGTCGCCGTCAACGACAGGCGCACATGCTGCGGAAAGAAATCCCCGTAAAAGACACCCGGGCCAGCAAGGATGCCAAGATCAGCGAGCCGCGCCATCGTTTCCCAGGCATCTAGGCCCTCGGTCGCCCAGAGGTACAGCCCTGCTTCCGAGGCGTCAACACGGAATCCCGCCGATTCCAGAGCAGGCTTCAGCCGGTCTCGACGGGCGCGGTAGAGGCCCTTTTGGTGCGCGACATGTGCGTCGTCAGCGAGAGCAACTGCCATCGCGTGCTGAACGGGTGCCGGTGGCATCAGTCCGAGGTGCTTGCGATTCTTCAGAAGCTGCGCGACCATCTGCCCGCTTCCGGCGACGAATGCCGCGCGATAGCCAGCGAGGTTCGACTGCTTGCTCAACGAATACACGCTGAGCAGATTCGCGCGGTCCGCGCCCGCCACACGAGGGTCCAAGATGCTGGGAATCGTCTCGCTGTCCCACGGCGCATCCCAACCCAGCTCTGCGTAACACTCATCGCTGGCGATCATTGCGCCGATTTCACGCGCTCGAATCACCGCCGCGCGCAGCGACGAAACGTCCCACACCCGCCCATCAGGGTTCCCGGGTGAGTTAATCCAGACCAGCTTCGTTCCCTCGGGCCACGCGGAAGGGTCGTCGGCAGCGACGGGCGTTGCATTCGCAACGCGTGCCCCGACCTCATACGTGGGGTACGCCGCACGCGGGTGAACGACGACATCGCCCTCGCCGAGGCCGAGCAGCGTGGGCAGCAGCGCGACGAGTTCCTTCGACCCGATCGTGGGGAGGACATTTCGAGCGCTGAGGCCCGGCACGCCACGGCGACGCGCGTACCACTCAACGATGGCCTCACGCACCTCGGCAGAGCCAGCCGTCGCGGGGTACGCGTGTGCGTCCGTCGCCGCGTTCAGCGCATCGCGGATGATCTGTGGCGTCGGGTCAACGGGAGAACCGATCGACAGATCACACAGCCCATCGCGATGCGCAGCCGCGCGCGTTCGCAGCGGCTCGACGCTATCCCAGGGGTAGTCATCGAGGTCGCTGATGCCCATTCGTCTACTCGCCCTGTGGAGGCAACGCAGAAATGACCGGGTGGTCTTTGGCGATCACGCCGACCTTGGCGGCACCGCCCGGCGATCCCACATCGTCGAAGAACTCGACGTTGGCCTTGTAGTAGTCCTGCCACTCATCGGGCAGATCATCCTCGTAGTAGATCGCCTCGACGGGGCAAACGGGCTCGCAGGCACCACAGTCCACGCACTCATCGGGGTGAATGTAGAGACTGCGTTCACCCTCGTAGATGCAGTCGACAGGGCACTCATCGATGCAGGCGCGGTCTTTGACATCCACGCAGGGAAGGGCGATCACGTAAGTCACATCACCAATCCTACGCGTGGCTGAGCAGGAACGCTCCGAAGGTGAGCCTTACTGTGTCGTTCCGTGACGCGATGTCGAGCTCAGGGCACGCAAGCGCGCGATGTTCGGCCACGCGCACACCAGCAAAACGGCTCCGACAAGCACAAGGGACCAGATGCTCCCGAGAGGAACTTCCCCCTCCGCGGCCTGCGGAACGACAACGGAACCCCCCGGGCCACGCCCCGAGAATGCGACGAGCATCACGATCATGCCGAGACCAGCGGCGATCACCGCGCCCCGGTCCTCGATGAGCAGGCGGATCGCGATCAGCAGCCCAAAACAGGCGATCCCGCCAACGATCATCCCCAGGGGAAGCCACCCGCCGACGAGCAGCGGGTGGCTAATTGTGCCGGCAACGCCAAAGACCGCACCCGCCACAAGGGCTAGAAGCCATCCCGTGGCGCGCGCGATCCAGGCGGACACGGCGGGATCAGCCCTGACGCTTGAGGCGCGAGGCCGAACGCGCGCGCTCGTTTGCGCTCAGCGCGACCTTACGGATACGGACAACCTCGGGGGTCACCTCAACGCACTCGTCCTCGCCGGCGAATTCCAGCGACTCTTCGAGCGACAGCTGGCGCGGCGGCGTCATCGACTCAAAGGAGTCAGACGTCGCCGAACGCATGTTCGTCAGCTTCTTTTCCTTCGTGATGTTCACGTCCATGTCATCAGCGCGCGAGTTCTCGCCGATCACCATGCCCTCGTAAACTTCCTCCGTCGGCTTGACGAAGAACGACATCCGCTCCTGGAGAGCGATCATGGCGAACGGCGTCACAACACCAGAGCGGTCGGCAACAATCGATCCCGACTGACGCGCAACGATCTGTCCTGCCCACTCGTCATAGCCGTGCGAAAGCGCGTTCGCGATTCCCGTTCCGCGAGTGATGGACAGGAACTGGGTGCGGAAGCCGATCAGTCCACGCGACGGAACAATGAACTCCATCCGGATCCACCCGGTACCGTTGTTCGTCATGCCGTCCATGCGACCCTTGCGCGCGGCGAGCAGCTGCGTAATCGCGCCGAGGTACTCCTCCGGCGTGTCGATCGTCAGGTGCTCGTACGGCTCGAGGAGCTTGCCGTTTTCGTCACGCTTGGTGACGACCTGGGGCTTGCCGACCGTCAGCTCGAAGCCTTCGCGACGCATGTTCTCGACGAGAATCGCGAGCTGCAGCTCGCCGCGGCCCTGCACCTCCCACGCGTCGGGCTTGCCGATGTCGTTCACGCGGATCGACACGTTACCGATCAGCTCGCGGTCCAGACGGTCCTTGACCATGCGCCCCGTGAGCTTGTGGCCCTTGACCTTACCCACGAGAGGCGAGGTGTTCGTGCCGATGGTCATCGAGATCGAGGGCTCGTCAACGGTGATCTGCGGCAGCGGGCGAACGTCCTCGGGGTCAGCGATCGTCTCGCCGATCATGATGTCCTCGAAGCCGGCGATAACGGCGATGTCGCCGGGGCCGGCCTGCTCAGCCGGGTAGCGCGTCAGCGCCTTCGTCATCTGCAGCTCGGTGATGCGTGCGTTCTGCACGTTGCCGTCCTGACGGACCCACGCAACGGTCTGGCCCTTCTTCAGCGTGCCATTGAAGATGCGCAGCAGGGCGAGGCGGCCGAGGAAGGACGAGGAGTCGAGGTTGGTGACCCACGCCTGCAGCGGGGCCTCGTCGTCGTAAGACGGTGCGGGAACGTGCTTCAGAATCGCCTCGAAGAGCGGCTCAAGATCATCGTTGTCCGGCAGCTCGCCGTCAGCAGGACGGTTGAGGCTGGCCGCACCCGCACGACCCGACGCGTACACAACGGGAACGTCGAGCAAGGCATCGATGTCGAGATCAGGGACGTCATCAGCCAGGTCACCGGCGAGGCCGAGGAGCAGGTCCTGGGCTTCGCCCTCGACCTCCTCGATACGGGCGTCGGGGCGGTCGGTCTTGTTGACCAGCAGAATCACGGGGAGCTTCGACTCAAGCGCCTTGCGCAAAACGAAGCGCGTCTGAGGAAGCGGGCCCTCGGATGCATCGACAAGAAGAACGACACCGTGAACCATCGACAGGCCGCGCTCGACCTCACCACCGAAGTCGGCGTGACCCGGTGTGTCGATCACGTTGATCGTGATCGGGGAGTCCGTGTGGATGCCCTTGTAGCTGATCGCCGTGTTCTTGGCGAGAATCGTGATTCCCTTTTCGCGCTCGAGGTCATTCGAGTCCATGGCGCGATCGTCGACCTGCTCGTGGTCGCCGAAGGAACCGGTCTGCCGCAGCATGGCGTCAACCAGCGTCGTCTTGCCGTGGTCGACGTGAGCGACGATCGCGACGTTGCGGAGATCGGAGCGGTGGGCAAGCGCCATGAAGGGGTCCTTCGCAGAATTAGGGAGGCGCCCCGGATTCAGGGCATCACGATCCTACCGTGTGGCCCTGTGAGAGCGCGGGGCGCCCGAATCAGCTAGATCGACAGTCCGCCGGCGAGGGTCACAGAGCCGCCCAGCCAGATCAGGACCAGCACGCCGATACCGACCGTCAGCGGATCAAACGTGCGCGAAACAGCACGATCACTCGGACCAGATTCCTCGTGCAGTTGTTCCAGCGCCTCCACCTGGAGCTCGGCCGGATCCTCTCCCCCGTTTTTGCGCGGTCCGCGCATGCGTCGACCCGCGCCGCCCCATGCCGTGACCCGTCCCCCGTCGCGCAGGGTGAACTCAGCCTGGAAGCGCAGGCGAATGCTCTCGACTCGCGCCCACGGAATGTCAATCACTCGCAGGGGGTTGCGCAGGCGAACACCGGCCGAGTCGGCGTCAATCTGCGGCCACGCCGAGAACACCCAGACGAACCAGGCGACGGCAAGCAACCACGGCGCCACGAGGAACGCATCGTAGAGACTCGAACGGATCGCGACGTCGCCCAGCAACACCGCGCTGACAACAGCGACAAGCGCAAGCGATACCCACCCCGATGTGGAGCGGAAAACGATCCGATTGGTGGGTTGAGACATGATGTCCAGCCTACTGAGGTCGCGGAAGCGGGACGCCCCCTTGGAAAGAGGACGCCCCGCCGCCGAGACTCGCTTTATGCCCCGCGCGCCAGATCAGCGCCGGGAATCGCGTCGAGCAGACGGCGCGTGTATTCCTGAGAGGGATTCGCGAAGATCGAATCAACCGAACCCTGCTCCACAATTCGCCCCTTCTCCATCACTGCGACGAGGTCTGCGGCAACACGAACGACCGCGAGGTCATGCGTGATGAAGAGGTACGTCAGACCGAGTTCGCTCTGCAGCTCTGCCAACAACTGCAGCACCTGGTCCTGCACCAGAACGTCGAGAGCCGAGACCGCCTCGTCGAGAACGACGACATCGGGCTTGAGCGCAAGAGCGCGCGCAATCGCCACACGCTGACGCTGCCCGCCCGAGAGCTCGTTCGGATAGCGCGACGCGAGAGCCTTCGGCAACGCAACCTGTTCGAGCAGTTCGAGCGCCCGCGCACGACGCGACTCCTGATCGCCGACCCCGTGGATCTTCAGGGGCTCTGCGATCAGAGCACCGATGGACCGCAGCGGATCGAGCGAACCGTACGGGTCCTGGAACACCGGCTGCATCCGGCGACGCAGACCGAACAATTCACGACGCGAAAGATCAACAACGTCACGGCCGTCAACAAGAACGGATCCGCTCGTCGGCTTCTCGAGCTGCAGCACCATCTTCGCGGTCGTCGACTTCCCCGAGCCAGACTCACCGACGAGCGCGAGGGTCTTTCCCTTCGGAATCTGGAAGGAGATGTCGTCTACGGCGCGGAACGGCTCGCTACGGAAACCCCCGCCACGAATGCGGTACTCCTTGACAAGGTTCTTCACCTCGATCACAGGAGCCGCCTGCTGCAGAACATCCGTCGTCGTCTCGATGCCCTCCTCCAGCGCCTCCACTTGGATGCGCTGCGACGCCAGGCTCGGCGCCGCCGCCACAAGACGCTGTGTGTAGGGATGCTGCGGCTTTTCCAAAATCGTGCGGCTGGGGCCCGATTCGACGATCTCGCCCTTGCTCATGACGATGATGCGGTCGGCACGATCAGCCGCGAGACCGAGGTCGTGCGTAATGAACAGCATCGACGTCCCCTGCTCGCGAATGCGCTCGGAGAGGTGATCGAGGATCACGCGCTGCACCGTCACATCGAGGGCGCTCGTTGGTTCGTCAGCGATCAGAAGCTGCGGATCGGCGGCAAGGCCGATACCGATGAGCGCTCGCTGACGCATGCCGCCCGAGAACTGGTGCGGGAACTGGTGCATACGGCGCTCAGCATCGGCCAGACCGGCCTTCTTCAGAACGTCGACAGCGAGGTCGTGCACCTCCTTACGCCCCTTCGCCAAACCATTGGCGCGGATCGTCTCCTTCACCTGGAAGCCCACAGACCAGACGGGGTTCAGGTTCGACATCGGGTCCTGCGGAACGAAGCCGATCTGGCTCCCACGAACCTGCTCGCGCTCCGAACGCGTCACGCGAGTCAGATCACGTCCGCCGAACATGATCGATCCACCGGTCACCTGACCGGTTCCGGGGAGGAGGTCGATAATCGCGGTCGCCGTCGTCGACTTCCCCGACCCGGACTCCCCCACGATCGCCACCGACTCGCCAGGGAACACATCGAGGTTGACGCCGTGCACAACCTCGCGCTGGTTCTTTCCGGTCCCGAACGAGATGCGGAGATCGCGGACGCTGACGATAGGCGCATCCATATTCATCTCTTTCTCACTCATCGCTGAGCCCTCGCCTTCGGATCGAGTGCATCTCGCAGCAGCTCACCGAGCGTGATGAATGCGAGAACCGTGACGCCGAGGGCGATCGACGGCCACACGAGCGGCATGGGAGCCACACGAATGTCGATCTGAGCAGAACTGATGTCCCGTCCCCACGATGCACCGTCGAGGCCGAGGCCCAGGAAGGCCAGCGTGGACTCCGCAACGATGGCCTGACCAAGAGTGATCGTCGCAACGACAATCACGGGGGCCATCGCGTTCGGAAGCACGTGAACGACAAGAGTCTTGAAGCGGCTCATCCCGAGAGCGATCGAGGCCATGACATAGTCCGACTGCTTCACACGAAGCACCTCAGCACGGACGATTCGTGCGACGGACGCCCAGGCGAAACCACCGATCGCCAGCGCCAGAACGAACTCGTTACGGCCGTCACGCAGAACCGACATCACGACGATTCCCGCAAGGATGTAGGGAATCGTGAAGAAGATGTCGCCAACGCGAGACAGCAGCGAGTCGACCCACCCGCCGTAGAAACCGGCGAAGGCACCCATGACAATTCCGAGCACCGTGCTGATCGCCGTCGCCATCAGTCCCACGAGCAGCGAGGTGCTCGCGCCATGGACGAGGCGCGCCCAGATGTCGTAGCCCTGTTTGTCAAAGCCCAGCGGATGGCCGGGCTCCGCCCCCGCGTTGCTGCGCGAAAGCGCACCGGCGGTGGGATTCACCGACGTGAACAGTGTCGGCCAGACGGCCATCACAACGATGAGGGCGACAGCCGCAAGCGAAATCCAGAAAGTGGGACGCTTGCGCAGGTCACGCCAGGCATCGAGCCACAGCGTGCTCTTCTTTTCGCTGACGCGCACCTCGTCGACAACAAGCCTGTGACCAACAACGGGCGCAACGTAGTGCTCGTGACGGTTGGCGTTACTTGACATAGCGAATCCTCGGGTCGAGCACACCGTAAAGCAGGTCGATGGCGAGGTTGATGAAGACGTAGGCGATAACAAAGACGGTGACGAAGGACACAACCGTCTGGTTGTCACCGCGGATCACCGCTTGGAACAGCGTGTTACCGACACCGGGTACATTGAAGATGCCCTCGGTGACGGTTGCTCCGACCATCAGCGTGCCGAGCTGCGTTCCCATATCGGTCACGGTGGGGATCAGCGAATTGCGCATCACGTGAACGGGAATCACACGGCGCCGCGGGAGGCCCTTTGCATACGCCGTTCGCACCCAATCCTGTCCGAGCGTCTCGATCGTCGACGAGCGCGTCAGACGCATGCTCGTTGCGTACAGGCCCAGCGCGAGTGTGATCGCGGGAAGCCACAGACTGTTCCAGCCCGCGTTTGCCCCGACGGTCGGCGAGAACCAGCCGAGCTGAACACCGAAGACGAGCTGCGCGACGATACCGATGACAAAGACGGGAACGGCGACGAAGAGCAGTGCGACAACCAACATCGCGTTATCGAGGATGCCGCCCTTCCAGATCGCCGAGATCGTTCCGATCAGAACAGCGAGAACAACACCGATCGCAATCGCTTCGACCGCCAGCATCAGCGTGACGGGGAAGGTCTCGGCTAGAACAGCCGACACCTCGCGTCCGGAGAACGTCTGCCCCAGGTCGCCCTGGAACACCCCCAGAAGGTAGTTCGCGTACTGCACGATGAACGGGTCGTCGAAGCCATAGCGCGCGCGAAGCGCCTCAAGCTGTGCCTCGGGCGGCGTGCGGTCTCCAAACATGCCGGCGATCGGGTCGCCCGGCATGGAGAACACCATGAAGTAGATCAGCAGCGTCGCCCCGAAGAACACGGGGATCACCTGCAGAACTCTTCGGAGGATGTAGCTCGCCATCCTCGTCCTTCCTCAAGTTTTCCGAACATGGGCCCGGGGCGGTGGAAGCCACCGCCCCGGGAATGTGATGATGCGAGGTGTCGTTACGGTGCGACCGTGACCTCGGTGTACACGGGAACCGAGTTCCAGGCGAACTCCACGTTCTCGACGTTCTCCGTCCAAGCGCCAACGGCGTTCTGGTAGAACAGCGGGATCGCGGGCAGCTCCGCCAGGAGGACGGAC
This sequence comes from Microbacterium amylolyticum, assembly GCF_011046975.1. NCBI lineage: Bacteria > Bacillati > Actinomycetota > Actinomycetes > Micrococcales > Microbacteriaceae > Microbacterium > Microbacterium amylolyticum. The sequence continues at coordinate 710,880 of NZ_CP049253.1, forward strand.
TGCGCCTCGTTGAACTTCTCCGCTGCCGCGATGTTGTCGACACCAACGAACTCGAGGCCCTCGCTCAGAAGTCCATCGAACGCCTCGGACGAGAACTTGCCGTCGTTCGACGACGCTCCCGTGGCGAACAGCGGGCCGAGGAAGTTGTACAGTCCGGGGTAGTCGGCTTGCCATCCGGTACGGAACGCGCTGTCAATCTGGCCGGCGGTGATCTGCGAGCGGAACTCGGCGAAGGTCGGGTAAGCGTCACCCGATGCGTCGATCTCGAGGTTCGTGCGGAGCTGGTTTGCCACAGCCTCCACCCATGCCTCGTGGCTCGAGTCGGCGTTGTAGCCGATCTTGAACGATCCGCTGAACGGCGCGATCTCGTCGGCCTGAGCCCAAAGTTCTGCGGCCTTTTCCGGGTTGAACGACAGAACCTCGTTGCCCTCGATCTCGTCGCTCCATCCCTCAACGACGGGGGATGAGAAGTCCACCATCGGCAGGCGCGAGCCGTGGAAGATCACGTCGGCGATCTCCTCGCGGTCGATCGCCATCGAGATCGCCTGGCGGCGCAGCTGCCCTTCTCCACCCGAGAAGTGCTCGAGCCACCCCGGGATCGTGATCGTCTGGTTCAGAGCCGTACCCATGTTGACGGTACGGCCGGGGAAGTCATCCTCGTACACGCTGAACATCGACTGCGGAACGTTGTCGAGGATGTCAAGGTTGCCCGCCTGGAGGTCGGCGTACGCCGCTTCCTCGTTCGCGTAGAAGACGATACGGAGACCGTCGTTCTTCGGTGTGCGGGGACCGTCGTAGCTCGGGTTCGCCACGAGATCGATCTGCACGTTGTGCTGCCATGCGCCCTCTTCGGCGAGCATGTACGGGCCGTTGCCGACGGGGTTCTCGCCGAATGCGGCCATGTCCTCGAACGCTACATCGGGCATCGGGTAGTACGCCGAGTAACCGAGGCGCTCTGCGAAGTCAGCTGCGGGAGTGCCCTCGGTCGTAATGGTGAAGGTGTGGTCGTCGATCTGCTCGAGACCGGACAGCTCATCGACGTTCTCCTCGGCGCTGTATCCAGCGATGTACGAGTAGAAGTACGCCTGGCGCTGCTCGTTGTCGAGCGCTGCGCCGTAGTTCCAGGCGTTGATGAAGTTATCCGCGGTGATCTCTTCACCGTTCGTGAACTCGAGACCCTCACGAATCGTGACCGTGAGCTGGTTGTCCGAGTCGATCGAGATGTCCTCGGCAACGTCGAGAACGGTTGTTCCATCAGCTTCGTAGGTGATGAGACCAGAGAAAATGCTGTCGACGATCTTTCCGCCGCCGACCTCATTGGTGTCGGTCGAGAACAGACCAACCTGAGGTTCGGTACCGTTCACGCGGATGATGTCCCCGTCAGCGTCGTTGTTGCCTGCTCCGCTCGCGCAACCGGCGAGAGTGAGGCTGACGACACCGGCGAGCGCGAGCCCGGAGAGGGCGATCTTGTTGCGCTTCACTTGTGCTCCTTGTTAGGGGTGTTTTGGCGGTCCGACTGGATGTGCTGCCGTGGGGCGGACCGCGGAGCGACTCTAAGCGCATCGACGAAATGCACAAAATTGAATCGCAAGATCTTCCACAGGAAGTATTCAGCTTGGTCAGCGTTGAGCAGAGTGCTGATATTTTCCTGTGATCGAGCTCATCGAAAGATACGTCCGCATCCTTATGGCACCCTGACAGTCGTGGCTCTGACAGACATTGCTCCCGTTTCCCGCACGCGTCTTGCGTGGGAAGTCGGCATCGTTCTCGCCCTCTCCATCGGGCAATCTGCTCTCTACTCCGTGCTGTCACTCATTCGCTCGCTCACGCGCGAAGCGCCGTTGGCCGAGCAGACAACAGCCCTGAACCCTGTCCGCGCCGACGCGGCCATCTGGGATGCGATCTATCGAACGTTCAACGTGTTCTTCGACCTCTGCCTCGTAGCACTCGTGATCTATCTGTTATGGGAGCCGGGACGAAACGCGCTCCTCCGCATCGGCCTCGACTTCCGCCGCTTCGGGCGCGATACCGCGATCGCCATCGCCCTTCTCTCCGCCATCGGCATCCCCGGACTCGGGCTCTACGCGGGAAGCAGGCTGATGGGGCTCACGCTCGAGGTACAGGCCTCAGACGTCGACGCCGCCTGGTGGACGATCCCCCTACTCATGCTGTCTGCGGCGCGAGCCGGGCTCCTGGAAGAAGTGATCCTCAACGGCTACCTGATCACCCGCCTGCGCCAGCTCGCCTGGAGCCCGTGGCAGATCCTCCTGGCCGTCGCACTGCTCCGCGGTGCCTATCACCTGTACCAGGGGCCTGCGATGGCCATCGGAAACGTCGTCATGGGACTCGCCTTCGGCTGGCTTTTCCTGCGCACCGGGCGCGTCATGCCGCTCGTGGTCGCCCACACGCTGCTCGACGTCGTCGCGTTCGTCGGCTATCCGCTCGCGGCGCCCTATCTGCCGTAGGTCACTGACCGGGGATCAAGCGCTCCGATCGTAGTGTGTAGCCATGGCGACACCTGACTTCATCCTGACCTTGCGCGAGAAAATCGGCAACGATCTCCTCTGGCTCACCGGCGTGACGGCCGTTGTCGTGCGCGACGAGGACGTTCTGCTCGTGGAACGCGCGGACAACGGCTTGGTGACGCCCGTGACCGGGATTGTCGACCCGGGCGAGGAACCCGCGATCACCGCTGTGCGGGAAGTGGCCGAAGAAGCAGGGATCATCGCCGTTGCCGAAGCGCTCGTCGCGGTTAAAGCGCTCGACCCCATGACCTATGCGAACGGCGACCGTGCGCAGTACCTCGACATCGTGTTCCGCCTCCGCGCGGAAGGAGGCATTCCTCACCCGGCAGACGGGGAGAACACCAGGACGTGGTGGTGCCCGGTAAAGGAACTCGACGCCGCCGGGCTCAACGAGGACATGCGCGATCGCATCAGGGTCGCACTCGAACACGACGGATCGGCGAGGTTCTCCCGATGATCGACCACGACACAAAGCGCGTTCACGTCACGGCCGTCGTGCTGCGTCATGCGGACAGCGGACACATCCTCACCGTCCGCAAGCGCGGCACCAGTATGTTCATGCAGCCAGGCGGAAAACCCGAGCCCGGCGAAAGCGCAGTCGACGCCGGGATTCGCGAAATCCGGGAGGAAATCGGCGTCAACCTCGACCCCACCCAGATGCGACTCCTTGGCGTGTTCAGCGCTCCCGCCGCAAACGAACCGGGATACACCGTGCACAGCACAGTTTTCACGCACCCGCCCGTCCAGGGAATCGCACCCGCCGCCGAAATCGAGGAGGTCCGGTGGGTAGATGAAAACCAGCCCCTGACAGACGACCTCGCCCCGCTGATGGTCACCCGTATCCTCCCTGCCCTCCGAACGCAGGGCTGAGGGCAGGGCTCAATTCATGATTTCTGGCACTTTTCTCACCCTGTCCGGGTGAGAAAAGTGCCAGAAATCATGAATTGGCGCAGGCTGTCACTCTCAGAGCAGCGCCGCCAGCGAACGCAACGGTAGGGGCTTCTGTTCGTTGACACGCGGGAGACCGGCCCTCAACAAAACGTCCTCGAGTTTCGTTGTCCGGCGCAGGTGATCCCACCCCCATCGCGCGAATCCCTTGACGCTTTGACGCAGGCCGTCCTCCCGATTCTTTTCTGACCACAGAGCGTCAAGCCCCGCCGTACCTGATTTCGCGTATTTCTGACGACCGTCCGCCTCGCCGATGATGTCGTACTCCCGCCAATAGTTGTCAACCCGCACCTCCCCCACTCCGGGAACGTGAAAAGGAACCTGAAGCTCTGGTGACGGAAACCCGAGCCATTCGCACACTGCGCGGCTCATCGATTCGAGAGGGCTTTCCGCTAGCGGAGTTGCGTTCGCAAGCGGCCACATCGCGGTCCCTCTCCCCCGGCGACTAGATCGTTGGTCATTCGTCTCCAGCAGAGCGCTGGGCGACGTACCGACATCACGGACGACGGTGTCCGCCACGGCAAGCGCATAGGCCGGGTGTCGAACCCGCGCAATGTCAATTGCCGTATCGCCGGGCGGAGTCATCGCGATGCCCGATACCGTGATCGCCTCGCGGTCATCAGTGAAGAAGTGGTATTGGAGATCACCGCGACGCCCAGCGGTTCCGTGTTTGGTCGTCAGGAGGTGCACGGTGTGAAAATCGCCGACGACGGGAAGTCCCATGAGCACTGCCGCGGACTCAAATGTGAAAACGGCCTGCGGAAGCTTCGCGGCCACCGCGTGAACGCGCATCAGATATCGCTCCCACCGGGGAAGCTCCTTCCAGTCGCTGCGGTCGACGTAAATTCCGCTGCGTATGCGGAGCAAATCGCCGCGTTCGACCGCGGCGTCATATCGTCGCCCCGGATGCTTTCGGGCGACAAGAGGAATGGGCGGGCGCAGGAGCGAAACGGGCGGATCGGTGAAAGAGAACGTCATGCCACCGATGATTCAGTGATTCGCGACTCTCTGGCCGGGCTGTGGATAACTGGCTCTTCGGACATCCGGTGGGGGTCGACGATCACACAGAGCATCTCGCTGAGCTTGTACTTACAGCGCCTTCACACTTCAACGCGATCGAGACGCTTGACTGGGCGACTGCGCAACTCTTCTTGATCCCGACGACCGAACTGGACAGGCGACGACAGGCGATTCGCAATCAGCTTGGCGACGATGCGCGCGTTCAGCGCCAACTCGCCTACCTCCATGAGTCACTTAGCATCCGGCTGCGCGATGCCTACGTTCGCCGCCTCGGCATAGACCCCGCCGACACATCTGACTTGTGTCCACAGATTCTCGTGGGGCTTTACCTCTCTCTCGCTACCGAGGTGTCGGGCCGGTCACAATCACCGGAAGAGACGCGCCGGCGGTGGCTTGCGTCGCTTCGCAGTCTGCTTTGAGAGGTCGGCACTGCTATCGACATTTACATGCTTGGTTGCGGAGGTGGGGACTGAGCGTTGCCGCCCTTATGGGGTACATTTGAAGCATGCATTTGTATTTCCTGTGACGGTTGAGTAGGCCTACCGCGCTCGTTGAGCAACTCCGAGCTAGCGATGGCTGCTCGTTCTGACCCTGGAAGGGTCCCCGTCATTTGCGTGCCCGCTGGCTGTTTGGCTCGTCGCGGTGCGCCTTGCTGAAGGATTTGAATGCTTACCCCTACTAACCGTCATCCGGCGCGCCATCGCGCGCAACTCACCGCTTCCGACGTCTCCGTAATGCGAGGCGTAACCCCGGTGCTCAACCATGTCGATCTCGTCGTCACTCCCGCGTCCCGTGTGGCGATCGTCGGAGAGAACGGGCGCGGAAAGACCACACTTCTGCACGCGCTCGCGGGCATGCTGGCACCTGATAGTGGAACGATCCAGCGCATCGGCACGCTCGGGCTCGCTGAACAAGAGATGGACTCCACCGACAACCGAACCGTTGGGCAGGCCGTCGCGGAGGCCATCGCCGAACCGCTCGCAGCGCTGGCCACACTCGACGACGCCGCTGCCGCTCTCGCGGAAGGGAGTAGCGAGGCCGCAGAGCAGTACGCTGCGGCCTTGGAAGATGCGGAAGCGCTCGACGCTTGGGATGCCGAGCGCCGGGTACAAATCGCGCTCGAAGCACTCGACGCCGAAACCGACATGACGCGGTTGCTCGCTGATCTGTCTGTGGGGCAGCGATATCGAGTGCGGTTGGCCTGCCTGTTGGGGGCTGAAGATGATTTCTTACTGCTGGACGAGCCCACCAATCACCTCGACCGCAGCGGACTTGATTTCTTGACCATGCAACTCCGCACGCGCAACGGTGGTGTCGTCATCGTCAGCCACGATCGCGCGCTGCTCTCTGACATTGCGGAGACGGTGGTCGACCTCGATCCGACACCTGATGATCGCCCCCGCATCTACGGCAACGGGTACGCGGGATACCGAGAAGGGCGCGTGGCCGAGCGGGAACGCTGGGAGCAGGAGTACGACCGCCAGCAGCAGGAGCAAGCCCGGCTACAGGACAGTCTCAGCGCTGCACAGAACCGACTCGTATCGGGTTGGCGACCGGAGAAGGGGTCACCGAAGCACGGCCGCGCGACGCGCGCGGGCGGGCTGGTGCAGAGCGTGCACCGACGCCAGGAAGCACTCGAAGCACACGCGGTGACGGTACCTGAACCACCGCAGCTATTCCAGCTCCCCGACCTGCCCACACGAAAAGGGGCGGTGCTACTTAACATCGACAACGTGAGCCTTGCCGGGCGGTTAGCGCAGCCAGTGTCGTTCGAACTCTCGCACCGCGGCAGGCTCGTGGTCACCGGCTCGAACGGGGCCGGAAAGTCGACGCTCCTGAGTATCGCGGCGGGCGAACTACTGCCAGATACGGGAACAGTGCGGACATCCCGTGGCACGCGTTTGGGTTTTCTTCGTCAGGAGACGATGCTGCCGCCTGATCGCCGGGCGAACGAGGTATACGCCCGACACCTCGACGAACTCGTCGGTCAAGGAACGCTTCAATCATCTGAGGCGGTCGGTCTCGGTCAACTTGGACTGCTGCGATCGCGCGAGGCAGGCAAACGAGTGGGTGAACTATCGATGGGTCAACAACGACGCCTCGATCTGGCGCTCGTACTCGCGGCACGCCCGCACGTGCTACTACTAGACGAGCCCACCAACCACCTCTCCATCGCGCTCGTTGACGAACTCACCGAGGCACTCGGGGCTACCCAAGCGGCCGTCGTACTGTCGACCCACGATCGGCAACTCCTGCGCGATGTCGCCCAATGGCCTCATGTACATCTGATGGCGATGGCTGAAGGCGAGGCAATGGTATGAGCAACACCATCAAGCTACGCGCACTCCGCCCATTGGCATCACGTGATTACCGTCTCCTGTTTGCCGCCGTCAGCATCGAGGTATTCGGGACCGGTATGTGGACGATCGTCATGGTCTTCCAAGTACTCGCACTCGATGACAGCCCACTTGCCTTGTCGGCGGTTGCAACCGGAATGAGTCTTGGCCTGTTTGCGTTCTCCGTTCTCGGTGGGGTTGTCGCAGACCGGTTCTCCAAACGGCGGATTCTCATTACAGTGCAGGGCTCAACGGCCGCGATCATGACCGCCGTGGCGGTCCTGTCGCTCACCGGGAATATCGAACTTTGGCACGTCGCCGCAGCCTCGTTCGCGATGGGTGCCGGGAGCGCCTTTTTCTACCCTGCGTACAGCGCTTACCTACCTGTGGTCCTTCCGCCGGAGCAACTCCTGGCCGCGAATGGGCTCGAAGGGGCGCTCCGTCCATCGATGGGGCAAGGGCTGGGCCCGGCCCTCGGTGGAGTCATCGTCGGTATGTTCTTCCCCGCTATCGGAGCGGTCATCGTCGCGGCTTCGTACGCGATTGCTTTCGTCATCACGTTGTTTCTTAGCCGTCGTGACGAACACACTGAGCCCACTCCTCCCGAGGATCGCCCGAGCGTCTGGGGTGACCTTCGTGCGGGCGTTGCCTACGTGGCTCGTACACGCTGGTTGCTTTGGACGCTGATCTTCGGGTCTTCGCTTGCGCTCATTGTCCAAGGCCCGATCGAAGTTCTCCTCCCGTTCCTCACCCGCGACCGATTCGAGGATGCTGAAGCTACTTTCGGGTTCCTTCTGGCCGCCTATGGGATAGGTGGGGCTGTCGGTTCGCTGATCGTGTCGTCGTTGAAGCTTCCTCGTCGGTACTTGACGTTTATGATCCTGTGCTGGGGTGGAGGAACACTACCTCTTGCGGTCATTGGCGTTGCCGACAATTTGATCCTCATGCTCTCCGCGCTCTTTGTCGTCGGTGCACTCACCGGGGCTGGCGTTGTCGTGTGGGGAACATTGCTACAACGGTTGGTGCCGCTCGACATGATCGGCCGAGTCGCCAGCCTCGACTTCTTCGTTTCGATCGCGTTCATGCCGGTCTCAATCGCCATCGCAGGGCCGCTCTCACTGTTGGTTCCCATCCCCATCATCTTTGTGATTGCGGGAGTCATTCCGCCAGCTCTCGCGTTGATCGCATTGCTGGCCGGGCGCATGCGCCAGACCGAGGACAGTCAACCACTAGACGCAGACTGACCTCGATGGCTCTGGGAATATGAATCGGCCTGACTTTCGTTCCTATCGGGAGCCTTGTCCGGCAGGTGCCGGACCAGCTGATTCCAGGCCAGCGTAGTACGCGTCTTCGACCTCGAGCGGGGTGCGCATGTCGAGTTCTCCGTGGAGGCGGGAGTTGTTCCACCACCACACGTATTCGAGGGTCGCGAGCTCGACCTGCTCAACCGTCCGCCAGGGTCCTCGCTGACGAATCAGTTCGGTCTTGTAGAGGTTGTTGATCGCCTCTGCGAGGGCATCGTCGTAGCTGTCGCCGACGGTCCCGGTGGATGGGATGGCGCCGAGTTCGACGATACGGTCGGTGTAGACCATCGCGGTGTAACCCGACTTTTATCACCGTGAGGACGGTTCGTGATGTCGGGGTGTCTTGACCTGGGGTTTTCTCGCGATGCGGGCCCGTTTCGGGGCACTAATCTTGAGGGGTGTCTCCGTATCTGCGCACCGTGAAGACCGCCTCTGGCGCGACCGCGGTGCAGATCGTGGAGAAGAAGCAGGGCTCGCGGCGGATCGTCGAGCACCTCGGGTCCGCGCATACGCCCGAGGACGTCGCGCTGCTGAAGGCCGCGGGGAGGCAGAAACTCGCAGGCTCCCAGCCCGAGCTGGACCTCGGGCTGGAGCCAGATCCAGACCGGGGTGGACCGTTGCCGATGCGGTTGACGATGGGTCCGCTCTGGAGGTGTCTGAATCTCGCGTTCGATGCGCTTCGGTTTGGCGATGTCGATGGGGCAGATGACGTCTTCCGGCAGCTCGTGCTCGCGCGGATCATCGAGCCGACCAGCAAGCTCGATACCCCGCGGGTGCTCGAAGAGGCGGGTGTCTCATCGGTGTCGTATCCGACGATCAATCGGCGGTTGCCGGTGTTTGCAACCGACACGTTCCGAGATGATCTCGCGCGAGTTCTCGCCTCGAACGCGGAGCTCGGTCCTGCGGCGCTGGTGCTCTACGACGTGACCACGCTCTACTACGAAGCTCACGAGGGTGACGGGTTCCGTGAGCCCGGGTTCAGCAAGGAGCGGCGCCTGGAGCCGCAGATCACTGTTGGCCTGCTCACTGATGCGGCGGGATTCCCGTTGCGGGTTGAGGCGTTCGAGGGCAACAAAGCAGAGACTGCGACGATGCTGCCGACGCTTGAGGCGTTCATGACGGCGCACGGCCTGTCAAACATCACGGTCGTCGCGGACGCGGGCATGGTGTCCAAGGCGAACCAGAAGGCCATCGAGCAGGCGGGGTTGAACTTCATCCTCGGCGCGAAGACCCCGAAGGTCCCGTATGTGATCGAGCGCTGGCGGAACGAGCATCCCGGGGAGCCGATTCCCGACGGACACGTGTTCACACAGCCCTGGCCCGCCGGCCCCACGGATGGCCGACGTGATCAGGTCTACTACTACCGCTACAAGCACGACAACGCTCGCCGGACGCTCAAAGGCATCGCGGAGCAGGTCTCGAAGGCCGAGAACGCCATCGCCGGGAAGACACCGGTCAAGCGCAACAGGTTCGTCAAGCTCACCGGCGGCGACAAGACCGTCAACCGTGAGCTCGAGGACAAGGCACGCGCATTGGCGGGCATCAAGGGCTACGTGACGAATCTCGTCGATGAACCAGCAGAGTTCGTCATCGCTTCGTATCACCGGCTCCTGCAGGTCGAGAAGAGCTTCCGCATGTCGAAGGGCGACTTGAAGGCGCGGCCGATCTACGCGCGATTGCGGGACTCGATCGACGCACACCTGCAGATCGTGATCGCGTCCCTCGCGGTGTCGCGTTGGATCGAAGAGACCACGGGCTGGTCCATCCGGAAGATCGTCCGGACGCTACGCGTCTACCGCGAGGGCGTCGTGACCATCGGCGACCAGGAGGTCGCGACCGCGGTCCCTCTCGACGAGGACGCCGCGGCAGTTGTTGAGGCGATCAAAACCCGCGTCTCCGCGGGGCACTAACCTGATAAAAGTCGGGTCGGTGTAGACCATCGCGGTGTAATTCGACCCATGATCCGCGTGATGAATGAGTCCGTCGAGACGCCCGCCAACGTTCCAGGCAGCCATGTCGAGGGCCTGCAACGGCAGAATCTCCGAGCGCAGCGTCGCCGCGACGTTCCACCCGACGATGCGTCGCGAGTAGACGTCGGTGACGAACGTGACGTAGGCAAACCCGGACCACGTGGCCACGTAGGTCACGTCGCAGACCCAGAGGCGACGAGGCGCTGGCGCGGTGAACCGCCGGTTGACGAGGTCGCCCGGCAGCGTCGCGGTCTTGTCGGAGCGCGTGGTGAACACCCGCTTCGACTTCCTCACGCCGCGGACCCCGGCCAGGCGCATAAGTCGTTCGGTCTGATCGCGGCCGATCTCCCATCCTTGACGGCGCAGGAGGGCGTGCATCTTCCGGCGCGAGTAGACGCCGTAGTTCTCCGCATGCAGTCTCGCGACCTCCGGGACGAGGAGTTCGTCTTTCAGCTGCCGGGCCGATGGCGCACGGACGACCGCGGCACGATACCCGCGAGCGGTGAGAAACCCTTGAACTGCTGGGCGCAACACCCGGCAGATGAGCTCGACCCCGAAACGATCCCGGTACTCGTTGATGAACCGGATCATCTCGGTCAGGGGCGGTCGAGCTCCTTCGCGAAAAACACGCTCGCAGCCTTCAGAATTTCGTTCGCCTTACGCAGCTCAGCGTTCTCCTTCTGCAGGCGCTTGATCTCCGCCGCAGCATCGGTCGTCAATCCCGGCTTCACGCCAGCGTCGACCTCGTATCGGCGTTGCCAGAGCCGTAGCGTCTCCGGGCTCATCCCGAGTAGGCCAGCGACGTGACGGACCGCGCTCATCATGTTCGGGTGCGACGGCCGCGTCTCTGCGAGCATCCGCAACGCACGCTCACGCATCTCTGGCGAGTACTTCTGATTCATCGTGTTCCATCCTTGCTTGAAGAACGGAACGAAAGTCAGGCCGATTCAGTGGGCGGAAGCGGGCGGGCGCTAGCCGGCGAACGCCTCCGGGGGCGGGCAGGCGCACACAAGGTTGCGGTCGCCGTACGCCTGGTCGACGCGACGGACCGGTGGCCAGTACTTCGCGGCCGTCACGCCCGCCGGGTAGACCGCTTCTTCACGGGTATACGGGTGCGCCCACTCCGTCACGAGCGACGCCGCCGTGTGCGGAGCGTTGACGAGCGGGTTGTTGTCCGCAGGCCACTCCCCCTCTGCCACCCGGCGCGCCTCACGGGCGATCGAGATCATCGCATCACAAAAGCGATCGAGCTCAGCGACATCTTCTGATTCCGTCGGTTCGACCATGAGCGTTCCCGCAACCGGGAACGACATCGTCGGCGCGTGGAACCCATAGTCGACCAGGCGCTTTGCGACATCGTCGACCGTGATGCCCGTCTCGCGTGTCAGCGGTCGCACATCAACGATGCACTCGTGCGCGACGAGGCCCTCCGGGCCCGTGTAGAGAATCGGGAAGTGATCCGCCAGGCGCCTGGCGATGTGGTTAGCGTTCAGAACGGCCGCGCCGGTCGCCGCGGTGAGCCCTTCGAGGCCCAGCATGCGGATGTACGCCCACGTGATGGGGAGGATACTGGGCGATCCGTACGGCGCAGCCGAGACCGGTCCGATCCCGTCGCGGTCGACCTGTGCCAGATCATGTGACGGAAGGAACGGTACGAGGTGGCTTTTCGCCGCAACGGGGCCGACGCCGGGTCCGCCACCGCCGTGCGGAATCGCAAACGTCTTGTGCAGGTTGAGGTGCGAGACGTCGCCGCCCAGATCGCCGAATCGGGCATAGCCGACAAGGGCGTTGAGGTTGGCGCCGTCGATGTACACCTGGCCGCCCGCCTCGTGGACCGCGGCGGTGAGCTCGAGGATGCCCTCCTCGTAGACCCCGTGCGTCGACGGGTAGGTGACCATGATCGCGCCGAGGGCTTCCTGATGTTCGGCGATCTTCTTCCGGAGGTCATCAAGGTCGATGTCGCCCGATTCGTCGCACGCGACCACGACAACGCGCATTCCGGCGAGGACAGCCGATGCGGCGTTGGTGCCATGGGCAGATGAGGGGATGAGACACACGTCACGTCCGTCGTCGCCGCGCGCGAGGTGGTAGCGGCGGATCGCCAGAAGACCGGCGAGCTCCCCCTGCGACCCGGCGTTTGGCTGCAACGAAACCGCGTCATAGCCGGTGAGGTCCGCGAGCCACTCCTCGAGCTGGGCGATGAGCTCCAGATAGCCCGCGACCGTCTCCCTCGGGGCGAAGGGATGGATGCGGCTGAACTCAGGCCAGGACACGGCCTGCATGGCCGCGGCGGGATTGAGCTTCATCGTGCATGAGCCCAGCGGGATCATGCCGCGATCGAGCGCGTAATCCTTGTCGGCGAGGCTCTTGAGGTAGCGCATCATGGCCGTTTCCGAGTGGTGCTCGCGGAAAACGGGGTGCGTGAGAATCTCGTCCGATCGCAACAGATCGTGCGGGACGCGGCCCGTTCCGGCGCCGTCGAAAATCCCGAAGGTTGCCGGAACATCCCCGCCGAGCGCCGTCGCAACGCGAGCGAGATCGCTGACCGTTGTCGCTTCGCCAACGGCGACAGCGACCGTGGCGTCATCGACGCGACGCACCAGAACACCGGCGGAGCGTGCCGCGGCGAGCGCAGCATCTGATCCTCCCGCGGGTCGTGCCTCAATCGTGTCGAAGACAGCATCGCTCACAACATCAACGCCGCCGGCGAGGAGCCATTCGCGCAGGAGCGCGGTGTTCTCGGCGATGCGCGAGGCGATGCGGCGAAGGCCGTCCGGGCCGTGGTAGACCGCGTACATGGCTGCCATCACGGCCAGCAGCACCTGAGCGGTGCAGATGTTGCTCGTGGCCTTTTCGCGTCGGATGTGCTGTTCGCGGGTCTGCAACGCGAGGCGGTATGCCATGTTGCCGTCCGCGTCTTTCGAGACGCCAACGAGACGCCCTGGCAGCTGTCGTTCCAGCCCCGCACGCACAGCCATAAACCCGGCATGGGGTCCGCCGAATCCCAGCGGAACGCCGAAGCGTTGGGTCGACCCGACGACGATGTCTGCCCCCATCGACCCGGGCGAGGCGAGGAGGACAAGCGCCATGATGTCTGCTGCGACGATGGCCTGCGCACCGGCAGCGTGTGCGCGTTCGATGACGCCAGCTGGGTCCCAGACTCGCCCCGAGGCGCCGGGGTACTGAAGGAGAACGCCAAAGCAGTCGTCTGGGAGTGGTTCCCCGCCGGCAAGGTCCCGGATGTCCAGGGTGATTCCCAGGGCGTCTGCGCGTACACGCAGAAGGTCGATCGACTGCGGGAGCGCGTCGCGGTCGACGACGAAGACGTCTGACGTCTTCCCCCGCATGGCGCGGCGCGCGAGGAGCATGGCCTCGGCGACAGCGGTGGCTTCGTCGAGCATCGATGCGTTGGCGACGGGCAGCCCCGCAAGGTCACCGACCATTGTCTGGAAGTTCAGCAGCGCCTCGAGCCGGCCTTGAGAAATCTCGGGCTGGTACGGCGTATAGGCCGTGTACCAGGAGGGGTTCTCGAAGACGTTCCTCTGGATGACGGAGGGCGTCACGGTGTCGCTGTAACCCAACCCGATCATGGGAGTGAGAATGACGTTCCTGGCGGCGAGCTGGCGCAGCTCCGCGAGAGCCTGCTGCTCTGCGACGCCGATTCCCGGGACGATCCCTGCCGTTTCGCTGCGAATGGCCCGCGGAATCGCGCGTCCCAGGAGATCTGCTGCCGGTGAGATCGTGTTGTGCGCACGGTCGACGCCGAGCACAGACGTCATCTGCTCCTGGTCGGCCGCGGACGGACCGATGTGGCGCTCTGCGAAATCGACGCTCACGCGGGCTGCCCCGTCAGCGCGATGTATGCGGCGCGGTCGAGGAGCCCGTCCGCGTGGGCCGAAACCCGCACGCGCACCAGCCACCCGGCGCCGAAGGCGTCGGCGTTGACGGTCGACGGGTCAGCATCGACATCGGCATTGATCTCGAGGACCTCCCCCGTCACCGGTGCGTAGAGCTCCGAGACGGACTTGGTTGATTCGATCTCGCCGAAGACCTGGCCGGCCGTGATGGTGGTGCCGACGGCGGGCAGGTCCACGTAGACGACGTCCCCGAGCTGATCGGCGGCGTGATCGGTGATGCCAATCGTGACAGTGTCGCCATCAGTGGCAATCCACTCGTGCTCGGCGGTGTAAGTGAGTGCGGTGAGGTCGGTCATCGTGCGCTCCGGCGGTAGAAGGGGAGGGTGGTAATTCGTGCGGGGACGGGTGTTCCTCGCACATCGATTGCGAGGTCTTCGGCGTCGGCGGCATCCGCGTCGATGTATGCCATGGCGATGGGATGGCCGAGGGTCGGGCTGAGGGCTCCGGATGTGACCACGCCGACGGGCTGGTCGTCGCGGAGGACCGCGTAACCGGAACGTCCGGCGCGACGACCGTCCGTGACGAGTCCGACGAGAATGCGCGCATCGGGACGAGCTGCCTGAGCCTGCTCGCCGACGAAACCGGCCTTACCCGCGGGAATCACCCGCTCGAGACCGGCCTGCCACGGAGCGGTGTCACGCGTCAGCTCGCTGCCGTAGAGCGGCATGCCTGCCTCGAGTCGGAGGGTGTCGCGCGCGGCGAGCCCTGCGGGAACGAGGCCATGCGGCGCACCAGCGGCGAGCGCTGCTCGCCACAGCTCAACGGCCTTTCCTGCGGGAACGAGCATCTCGAATCCATCCTCGCCCGTGTAGCCCGTGCGAGCGAGGACGAGGGGCGCATCATGGAAAGTGGCCGGGCACCACGCATAGTTCTTCAGAGCATCGAGATCGTCGATCGCGCCGATCCCGTCAATCAGCGGAAGAATCGCGTGCGCCGCCGGGCCTTGGAGGGCGATCAGCGCGAATGAGTCCGAAACATCTTCGATCGTGATGCCGGGCGTACCGGAGGTGAACGCAAACGATCCGTTATCGTCCACGAGATCGGTCGTGCGTCGAAACGCGAAGGGGTTGACGCGCTCCTGTAGCTCGCGAGCGACGATGTCGCGGTTGCCGGCGTTCGCGACGATGAGAAATCGATCGTCGTCCATGCGATACACGATGAGATCGTCGATGATCCCGCCGGTGGCGTCCAGGATCATCGTGTACTTCGCACGGCCACCCGCAACCGAGGAAATCCGCCCCGCCAGCGCGTAGTCGAGAAAGTCCGCCGCTTCCGGTCCGGTGACGAGAATCTCGCCCATGTGCGAAACGTCGAAAAGGCCGGCCGCCTGGCGAACTGCGTGATGTTCCGCGAGGTCGGATGTGTAGCGAACGGGCATCCGCCACCCGCCGAAGTCGGTGAGAGCCGCGCCGAGCGCGATGTGCTCACTGGTCAGCGGCGTTTCTCGGAGGTTCGGTGGTGTCACGGGAGTTCTCCTGTCGTTGCCCCCTCGGATGAGGTGACGAGAACTCCCCCTCTGTCATGAGCCTGAGAGTTTCGACGCGATGTGCGTCTTTCACCGTCGGCGGCAGCACTGGCTGCGCTTTTCAGAGTTGCCCTGTCCGTCGCGGTAGCGGTACCTGAGAGATTGGCGGGGAGGCTTGCTCCTTCGGTGGCCGAGTGGTGCTCGGCGCTCTCCCGCGCGGGTCATGGGGCGCGTGTGCAGTTGTGACGTCAACGATACAGGCGTCAGGACGGGATCGGTATGCGAGCGCCGTCACGCGTGAACAGCGGAATCACCTCGAGCGGCGCGTCAACGACGATCGTCTGGGGGAAGTCGTGAAACAGGCCCCGCATCACGGGCTGACCGTCTTCGTGAGCGCTCCGCATGACTTCTCTGACGTCGTCGCGCATCTGTTCGCGGAGGTGCACGTACGTCGAGAGGATCTCGTACACCTCGTCGCCGTAGCTCCACAGTTCGTTCGGTCCGCCGGAGCGGAGCCGCGGGGTGCCGTCCGCCGCGGTGATGTCTTCGTACGGCAATCGGTCTCCGTGCAACCGCATCACGGGGCTGAGCGCCCCCAATTGGAACCAGCGCACAAGAAGCTCGCGAAACTCGGGGTCGTTCACGTTGCCCCGTGAAACCCCCCAATGTCGGTGGTGAACCACGCGATCCCGGCAACTCCCATGTGGATTCCAGCGGTGATCTGTCGTGCAAAGTCGGACCACGTTGACGAGATATCCCCTGACCACGCGAGTGCGCCGTAGCGCTGACTTCCCGCCCATGCGGAGCGGACGAGGTTGACGATCGGCCCCTGAAAACTCATCTGCACATCGAGCCCGCGATCAGAGCGAACAAGCATGTTGTTGGCGCGAAGGGAGGAGAAGTTCTCCGACTCGACGGAGATCTGCGGCCAGATCGACACCATGAGCTCTACGCCGAGCTCGCATCTGTTCACCTCGTAGCCGACGATCTCGTGGTGTCCGGACGCCGTGCTCAGCTCGACGCGAATGTCCCC
Source organism: Microbacterium amylolyticum (assembly GCF_011046975.1). NCBI lineage: Bacteria > Bacillati > Actinomycetota > Actinomycetes > Micrococcales > Microbacteriaceae > Microbacterium > Microbacterium amylolyticum. Next base: position 727,398 of record NZ_CP049253.1, read on the forward strand.
GTTGGACAGCGATGCGCCATCCTCTCGGATGACGATGCCGACGCCGTCGATGGACTTTTGCGTCATCGCGTAATCCCCTTCGGACGCGCATGTGATGGTGGGTTCATCGGGACGTTGAACCGGTTCGATCGAACCCAAAGCACACGGATTTCGCCTCCGCATGCCCCGTCCACCCACTCCGCGCAGAGATGACGTCGTCTTTCCCCGAAGGTGACAGCGTGATCCGCGAGTGCGTACGATTCAGAGCGGTGAGTGAAGACACCCCGACCGGGGCGATCACGGTCGTGAGCACCGCGCCTCCGTGTTCACGCTTCCCTGCTGAGAACTGTTCGGACAATATCGCGTCGTCACGCACCCGCACAACCCTGATGTTCCTCACCGCCACCGCAACCTGACTCACGAACGATTGCCCGGTTATGATCACCGCTTCCCATCTCATCAAGGCGTACGGCGAAACACGCGCTCTCGACGATGTCTCCCTCGACGTCGCTGAGGGAGACATCTTCGGCGTTGTCGGCACATCGGGCGCGGGGAAATCCACTCTGATTCGCACAATCAATGGTCTGGAATCCCCCGATTCTGGCACCGTCGACGTTGCGGGGACGCGCATCACAAACCTCTCCGGCGACGAACTTCGCGCAGCACGACACGGCATCGGCATGATCTTCCAGCACTTCAACCTGCTGTCGCGCCGCACCGTTGCCGGGAACGTTTCGCTGGCTCTGGAAGCCGTCGGGATGAACAAGGCGCGGCGAAACACCCGAATCCGCGAGATCCTCGATCTCGTGGGCCTCGCCGACCGGGCAGATCACTATCCCGCTCAGCTGTCGGGCGGACAGAAGCAGCGCGTGGGGATCGCCAGGGCGCTCGCGACGAACCCCCGGGTTCTCCTCAGCGATGAGGCAACGAGCGCTCTCGATCCGGAAACAACCGCGCAAATTCTCGGCCTCCTTAAACAGCTCAACCGCGAACTGGGCCTCACCATTCTCCTCATCACCCACGAGATGGACGTCGTCAAACAGATCTGCACATCGGCAGCGCTCATGCAGCATGGCCGCATCGTCGAGGGCGGGCGACTGCGGGACATTCTCCTGCGCCCGGGCTCCCTCATCGCGCGGCAGCTGTTTCCCCTCGGAGAGGCACCGAGGTCGCCCGGCACCACCGTGCTCGACTTGACGTTCACGGAGCTGACCGCGCAAGACCCCGTCATCGCGCGCCTCGCCCGCGAACAGGGGCTCGACGTTGGTCTGCTCGGAGCGGCAATCGAGACGATCGATGGCGAACAGACGGGACGCACACGCCTGGCTCTTCCGTCCGGTGCCAATGTGGATGCTGCCGTCGCCTCGCTACAACACCAAGGAATCGTCGTGGAGGTCGTCGCATGATCGACACATCGAGCCCGGACTTCTGGCCGACGCTTCTGGCGAATCTCTGGAAGGCGACGTACGAGACGCTCTACATGGTGGGTGTGACGATGATCGTCACGTTCATCGTCGGCCTCGCGCTTGGCGTTCTTCTCGTCACAACCGATCGCGGTGGCGTACTGCAGGCGCCGTTCGGACGGCGCGGACTCGGCCGGGGAATCAATGTTGCGCTCACGATCGTCGTCAACCTCACGCGATCGATTCCCTTCCTCATCCTGATGATCGCGCTGATCCCCTTCACGCGATTGCTCCTCGGCAGCGCATTCAGCACGACAGCGGCCATCGTCCCGCTGTCGATATGCGCGATTCCGTTCTTCGCCCGGCTCGCGGAGATCTCACTGCGCGAGGTCGACCCCGGCAAGGTGGAGGCCGCGGAGGCGCTCGGATCAACGCGCTGGGCGATTGTGTCGAAGGTGCTCATCGCCGAGGCGCTTCCCGGCATGATCCGCGGATTCGCCACGACAGTGGTCTCGATCATCAACTTCTCCGCGATCACCGGCACGATCGGCGCGGGAGGACTCGGCGATCTCGCTGTTCGCTACGGGTATCAGCGCTACAGCACGGAATACATCATCTGCGTCATCGTCGTTCTCGTTGTTCTGGTGCAGGCACTCCAGTCATTCGGTGAGTGGCTCGCGAAACGCCTCGACAGAGGTCGCAGCGCAGACCGCCCGGCCCCCGCTTCCGCCCGGCAGCCCGCCAGCTGACCCGCACTTTCACAGCACCCGAAAGGACACACCATGTCTCGCTTTACGCGCCCCACCATCGGTTTCGCCGCCGCCGCGGCCCTCTCGCTCACACTCGCTGGATGTGCCGGCGGTGAGGGCGACGATGAGAACACCCTCTCGGTCGGTGCCACTGCGATGCCCGCCGCTGAGCTGCTGCGTTTCGTCGCGGATGAGCTGGCGCCGGACGCCGGACTCACGATCAACATCCAGGAGTACAGCGACTACAACACGCCCAACCCGGCGCTGTCCGACGGAACGAACGACGCCAACCTGTTCCAGCACGAACCGTTCCTGCTGATGTACAACGACAACGCGGACGACGACCTCACGGCGGTCGGCCCTGTCTACCTCCCGCCGCTGGCCCTGTACTCGCAGACCGTAGATTCGATCGACGACCTGCCGGACGGAGCGAGTATCGCGCTGCCGAACGACCCGTCGAACGAGTCCCGCGCACTGCTGCTGCTCGCGGATGCTGGTCTGATCGAGGTGAACGACAACCCCTCGACGGTGTCGGACATCACGGCCAACCCCCGCAACTTCCGCTTCGACGAGGTTGAGGCGGCCAGCCTGCCGCAGGCACTGCAGGAGAAGGACGCCTCGATCGTGAACTTCAGCTTTGCCGCTCCCGCGGGTCTCTCCAGCGAGCTGCAGATCTTGACGGAGGGTCTCGACAGCCGCTACTTCAACGTTCTGGCCACGCGGGCCGAGCTCGCTGACGACCCGCGCATCGAAACGCTGTATGAGCTGCTGACGTCCGAAGAAGCAGCCGCCTGGCTCGAGGAGGCATACGACGGCCTGGTGATTCCGGCCGAGTAAGCCACACGGCAATGGGCGCGTCCTTCGGGGCGCGCCCATTGCCGTCCTATCGCGAGACTAAGACGCGCGGGCGCTGGGCGAAAAAGTCCTTCTCGAGCTCGGACGAGCGCGTAAACGCGGACATCATCCTCGCGAGCCCCGCATCGGACTCACGCCGCGCCGCACGTCGTGCCACCTCGATCGCCTGCTGTGTGGCACGGGTGAATGCCGGGTCGCCGTACGTCGCGAGCCAGTCAGCGTATGGGTGTCCCTCAGAGGAGGCCGCGGCAAGCCTCCTGCCGAGATCGTCGTAGATCCAAAAGCACGGAAGAACAGCGGCGACAAGCAGCGCGTAGTCGGACGCCTCTGCCGCATCACGCAGGTGCCGGAGATACGCGGCGGTTTCGGCAGATTCCTCTGCGCGGGCATCAGCGCCTCGTGAGCGGTGAAGCTCCATCTCTGCGACCAGACAGCCCTCAGCGGAAGCGGCCCAGAAGTCGCGTTCCTCGCGGGTGGGGGCCAGATCTGCCGCGCTCCGCAAAACCCGTGCATACGCCTGGAGGTAGAGCGCGTCCTGCTGCAAATAGTGGTCAAAGCGTTCGGCGGGGAGCGTTCCCTGGGCGAGTTGACGAACGAAGTCTCCGGCATCGATATCGGCGCGAATCTGGGCGATCTGCTCCCACCAGAAATCGGGCTCGGCGGCGAGGCGTGGCGGACGCGCGCCCGTGCGGATCGCGTGCGCATGATCGAGCGGCCCGTGCCCGCCGGGGCCGCCGACCGCGAGCGTGTCCGCCGCGGTGATCGCTCCGCGCAACCAGTCCCGCGCGAGCCGCGTCGACCATGCCCAATCACCGGTGCGAGCCTGAAGTGATGCCAGCGCGGATGACAACGAGCATCCCGTTCCGTGGGTGTTCTCGGTGACGATCCGGGGGCCATCCATCTGAATGATCGGCCCGTCCGTCCCCACGAGGGCGTCGGGGCAGGCGCTTCCGCGCAGATGCCCGCCCTTAGCCAGAACCAGAACGGCGTGCCGCGCGGCAAGCGCCCTCGCCTGCGTCAGAGCCTCGTCCCATGTTTGTGCGACGTCTCCGCCCGTGAGTGCCGCCAGCTCGACCAGATTCGGGGTGACGACATCGGCGCGATCAATCAGGGCGAAGAGCGCGCGTTCCGATTCGTCATCAAGAAGCCGGTCGCCGCTTGTTGCCACCATGACCGGGTCGAGAACAACGGCCGGTATGGTGCCGAGCCCGTCGAGCCAGGTCGTCACCGTCTGGATCACATCGGCTGTTCCGAGCATGCCGATTTTGATGGCATCGATCGTCACATCGCTCGCGATCGCATCGAGCTGTGCGCGAAGAAATGACAGCGGGGGCACGTGCACTCCGCTGACGCCCTGGGTGTTCTGTGCTGTGAGCGCCGTGATAGCGGCCATGCCGTATCCACCCGTCGCCTGAATCGTCTTGAGGTCGGCTTGGATACCGGCGCCTCCCGACGGATCAGAGCCGGCGATCGCGAGGATGTTGGGAACGGGCGCCGAAACGCGGCTCCATTCTCGTCGGAGCTCGCGCGCCGCGCCCGCAGGGTCGTCCGCCAGGCAGATTGCGCGAACGACAGCGACTCCGTCTGCTCCGGCAGCATAGGCGTCAGCGGCATCGCCGGGGCCGAGCCCACCAATCGCCACACAGGGAAGCCCTCCGGCGCTGGCAATCGCACGTGCGAGCCCGTCCCAGCCGAGGGGAACGGGGTGATCGCGCTTTGTCGGAGTCGCACGCACGGCTCCGGTTCCGAGGTAGTCGACGGTTCCGGGAGGCAATGCCCGCACGCGGTCGAGGTTCTCGGGTGTGCTGGCGCTCAGGCCGATGATCGCGTCGGGCCCGACAATCTGCCGCGCCGAGACCGGGGGGACGTCGCTCTGTCCGATGTGGACGCCATGGACGTCGGCACCGGCAGCTCGGGCTGCGAGGTACACGTCGATGCGGTCGTTCACGACCAGCGTGGCGCGCCCCGCGTTCGCCTCGGCGCAGGCGATGACGACCTCGAGGAGCCGCGTTGCCCCGACGTCTTTGCCGCGCACCTGCACGATTGTCGCGCCGCCGTCAACAGCAGCACGCACGACATCAGCCGCGTCGCGGTGATCCAGCGTAGCGAGGTCCGCGACGAGATAGGTGCTCAGGTCGACGGGACGCCTCATGAGGCGTCCCCGCTCCGGTTTTTCGCGGTCTTTCGCCCTGTGGCGTTGTGCATTGCCATCGACATCCCTCCGCTCGCGTCAACGAGATCAGGTTCATCGGGTGTGTTCTCAGTCCCCGGCGGGGACACCCCGTGTCATCTCGACGACCCTATCGGAACCGTGAGTTTCGCCCCGCATTTGCCCTTATGGTCAGATGCACCTAACCTGACCTCGCACCCTTCGCGTCATTTTGACCAATACTCGCGAAACCGAGGAAGAACATGGCCGCACAGCAGATCACCCTTCAGGAGCGCCCGTCTGGCGCGTCCGTTGACGAACAGATCCGCCTCATCGCGGCCGGCGGAGCGGGCGATACCTGCTCGTCCGATCTTGCCGATGCGCCATGGTCCTTCGATCAGGTTCCGGGATACGGGCCGGGATCATCGATGGGTGACGTCATTCCCGCTGGCGCTCCTCGGCAGGGTGAGCTTCCCGTTCGCTACCGGACAGCGTCCGACGAGGAGCTCACGGAGCGAATTGTCGCTGCGAAGCAGACGCTCGGAGACCGCGTTGTCATCCTCGGCCACTTTTATCAGCGGGACGAGGTGGTGCAGCACGCCGACTACGTCGGCGACTCGTTCCAGCTCGCTCAGGCCGCAAAGGCACACCCCGAGGCCGAGGCGATCGTGTTCTGCGGCGTCCACTTCATGGCAGAAACCGCTGACCTCCTCTCCGGACCCACGCAAAAGGTCATCCTCCCGAACCTGGCCGCGGGCTGTTCCATGGCGGACATGGCGGATATCGATCAGGTCGAAGACTGCTGGGAGCAGCTCGCCGACGTTCTCGGGGATCTCGATACGCCGGACGAGGATGGTCTGCTCCCGGTGATCCCTGTCACCTATATGAATTCCTCGGCGGCCATCAAGGGCTTTGTCGGCCGTCACGGCGGAATCGTGTGCACATCGTCGAACGCGCGCACCGTTCTCGACTGGGCGTTTCAGCGTGGTCGCCGGGTGCTGTTCTTTCCCGACCAGCATCTGGGACGCAACACGGCAAAGGCGATGGGGGTTTCCCTCGATCAGATGCCGATGTGGAATCCGAACCGACCGCTCGGAGGCTCAAGCGCCGAGGAGATCGCGGAGGGGCGCGTGATCCTCTGGCACGGCTTCTGCTCCGTTCACCGCCGGTTCACGGTTGACCAAATCGACAAGGCTCGCGCTGAGCACCCGGGCGTCCGCGTGATCGTCCACCCCGAGTCCCCGATGGCGGTTGTCGACGCGGCAGACGAATCGGGATCGACCGACGTCATTCGTCGGGCGATCGAGGGCGCGACCGAGCCGACGACATTCGCGATTGGCACCGAAATCAACTTGGTTCAGCGCCTCGCTGCGCAGAACCCGCAGCACGAGATCTTCTGCCTCGACCCCGTCGTCTGCCCCTGCTCGACGATGTACCGCATCCACCCGGGCTATCTCGCCTGGGTACTGGAGGGTCTCGTGGACGGAACGGTTCAGAACCAGATCGAGGTCCCCGACGCGGTCGCCGACCCGGCTCGCGTCGCGCTCGAACGGATGCTTGAAGCGAAGCCGTCATGACCCACGTTCTCGTGGTCGGTTCGGGGGTCGCGGGACTGACAGCCGCTCTGCACGCCCGGGCTGCGGGAGCGAACGTCACCGTTGTCACGAAAAGGCGGGCGGATGACGCGGCCACATCCTCCGCACAGGGAGGAATCGCTGGTGTTGTTTTTCCCGGCGACACGCACGAATCTCACGAGCGCGATACGCTCCGCGCAGCCTCTGGAATCGCCGATGAGGCTGCTGTGTCGCTTCTTGTCCGAGACGGAACGGACCGGATTGCCGAGCTGATCGACAGGGGTGTCGCCTTCGATCGCTCCCCCTCCGGAGAACTCGCGGGAGGCCTCGAAGGCGCGCATTCCTTCGCACGGATCCTGCACGCAGGAGGAGACGCAACGGGACGCGAGATTCAGCGCGCTCTGCTGGCCGCGACCCGGGCCGAATCCATCACCATTCGAGAGAACCTCACCCTCGTCGACCTCGTCATCGTGAACGGGGTAACGACGGGAGCCGATGTGATGAGCGCGGCAGGTGTCGTCACGCGGATCAGCGCGGACGCGGTCGTTCTGGCCACGGGCGGAGCCGGCCAAGCGTATGCGCACACAACGAACCCCTCCGTTGCCACGGGCGACGGAATCGCCGCCGCCATCCGCGCCGGCGCCGCGGTTCGCGATATGGAGTTCGTTCAGTTTCACCCCACAACGCTCGCCGACGGTGGGACGTTCCTCGTCTCTGAGGCGGTGAGGGGCGAGGGCGCGGTTCTCATCGACGAGTCCGGCCGGCGTTTTACCGCCGATGCCCATCCCGACGCCGAACTCGCGCCACGCGACGTTGTCGCGAGAGCGATCGCTGAGGCGGAAGCTTCCCAGGACGGCCGCCCCGTGTTGCTCGATGCGACGGCGCTCGGCTCAGAGTTCCTCGCTCGACGTTTTCCCACGATCGACCGCGCCGTGCGCGAGCGCGGCCTGGACTGGGGGCGTCATCCGATCGCCGTGCGGCCCGCCGCTCACTATCTGATGGGCGGCGTCGAGGCGGATCTTCGTGGACGCACGAGCGTCGAGCGCCTTTTTGCTGCCGGAGAGGTCGCCCGCACCGGAGTGCACGGCGCCAACCGGCTGGCCTCGAACTCGCTTCTCGAGGGGGCCGTGTTCGGGGCGATCGCTGGCCGAACTGCCGCGGCGGTCGCACCGAACCGCTCACGGCGATCCCGGCCCATCTCCCGGACCGTTCCTGCGCGCCGTCACGCGGCGTTCGATCGGGGCAAACTCCAACAACTCATGTGGGAGTCAGCGGGGCTCGTGCGCAGCGGCGAGCGACTCGGAGCAGCCAGCAGGACGATCGACGCCTGGCTGCACGATGTTCCCGAACCGGTGTCCCCACGAGAGGTCGAGGATCGCAACCTGCTCATCGTTTCCCGCGCTATCGTCCATGCGGCCATCGTGCGTCGCGACTCCGTCGGAGCGCACGTAAGGTCAGACACCGAACGCTCCTTGGAGGCCGCCTGATGCTCACCGTACGTCAGATCGACGGTGTGGTCGCCGCCGCGCTCGATGAGGACGCCCCCTGGGGAGATCTCACCAGCGAATCTCTCATCCCGGCCGACGCCACTGCCCGAGCTCTTCTTGTTGCGCGCGAGGGCGGGGTGCTCTCGGGCATAGACCTGTTTGCCGCGGCGTTCCGACTGACCGACCCGCGCATCACGGTAGAGACGCACGCGCAGGATGGCGACATGTTCGGCGAAGGAGCGCAGCTGGCAACCGTCACCGGACCGGCTCGCGGCATTCTCACGGCCGAGCGCGTCGGGCTCAATCTCACTCAGCGCATGACGGGGATCGCCACGCTGACGAATCGCTATGTGCGTGCCGTTGTCGACACGCGTGCCCGTATTGCAGATACGCGAAAGACCACGCCGGGGCTGCGCGCTCTCGAACGGCACGCCGTTCGCTCCGGCGGCGGAAGCAACCATCGCTTCTCCCTCTCGGACGCTGTCATGGCGAAGGACAATCACCTGGCGCTCTTAATGCGGGGGGCAGAAGGATCGCTCACCGATGCGCTCCGCAATGTCCGCGCGCGACTGCCGCACACGGCGCATCTCGAGGTGGAGGTTGACCGCGTCGATCAGATCGAGGCCGTCGTCGCCGCCGGCGTCGACACGATCATGCTCGATAACTTCTCGGTCGATGATCTTCGTACCGGTGTTGCCATCGTGGATGGTCGTGCCGTCGTCGAAGCATCGGGAGGGGTTTCGCTCGACACCGTTGGCGATATCGCGCGAACGGGTGTCGATGTGATCTCCGTCGGCGCGCTGACGCACTCCGCGCGGGCTCTCGACCTCGGCCTGGACATCGATGCTGTACCTCGATAACGCCGCCACGGCGCCCGTGCGTCGCGAGGTACTCGAGGCGATGACGCCTTTTCTGACGAGCGAGTTCGGCAATCCCTCCAGTAGCCATCAGATCGGAGAACGTGCGGCGGCGGCCCTCGCGGACGCCAGGCGGCGCGTCGCCCACGTGCTGGGTGTCCGCACGAATGATGTGATCTTCACCTCCGGCGGCACGGAGGCGAACAACCTCGGCATCAAGGGCATCGCTATCGCGGCGGGGCTAGAAAGCGGCGCTCGGCACATCATCACGGCCCCGATCGAGCACTCTTCCGTTCTCGCCTCGGTCGACTACCTCAGCCGTGTTCATGGCGCCGAGGTGACCTTCCTCCCCGTGGATCTGAACGGCCGGATCGATGAGACCAGCCTGGCGTCCGCGCTGCGCGATGACACAGCCGTTGTTGCCATCGGTCACGCAAACAACGAGGTTGGAACCGTGCAGCCGATCGCGGAGATATGGGAGATCTGCCGAAAGGCGCGCGTCCCCCTGCACATCGATGCCGTTCAGGGCATCGGGTGGTGCCCCGTTCCTCGCGGGGACGCGATCGCTGTTTCCGGTCATAAGATCGGCGCACCAAAGGGAACGGGCGCCGTCGCGATTCGAGCGGGGATTCCTCTCGAACCGCTGCTGCACGGCGGCGGGCAGGAACGCGGGCGACGATCAGGAACGGAGTCCGTCGCCGGAGCCGTCGGCCTCGCGACCGCCCTCGAACTCGCCGAGACGGAACGGGCGGAGGCCGCGCCGCGACTTTCCGCCATCCGCGACCGGTTCATTACCGACGTTCTGCGGCAGGTGCCGGGAGCCCGTCTGACGGGTCACCCCAGGGACCGACTGCCGCACGTTGCCAGCTTCACAATCGACGGTGTCAACGGCGAAACGCTCCTCCTCGATCTTGAACAGCGCGGCATCACGGCCTCCAGCGGATCCGCGTGCTCCGCGCGCAACACCGAGCCCTCCCACGTGCTCCTGGCTCTGGGCATGGACGAATCGACTGCTCGCACCGCGCTGCGCTTTTCGCTTCCGCGAACGCTGCGCGCCGACCTCACTCCCGTTGCGACGGCACTCAGCGAAGCGGTTTCCTCCCATCGCCTCTGACGAACGAAAATGTAGGCTCGAAGAGTGCACACACCGCTGAATCACGACATACGCATTGCTGTGTCAACGGTGATCTTCTCGTTGCGTGCGCGCACAGAGGGGGATTCTCTGATGATTCCCCTCGTCAAGCGCACACGAGATCCCCATGACGGAATGTGGGCGCTTCCCGGTGGGTGGCTCCGCGAGGATGAGGGTTTGGAAGACGCCGCAAGCCGCACCCTCGCCGAAACAACGGCCCTGGCACCAACGTGGCTCGAGCAGCTCTATGCGTTCGGCGACGTGGAGCGCGCGCCGACCCGTGTTGTGTCGATCGTGTACTGGGCTCTGCTCCGCAGCGATCACGTCGAGGCACAGCGCGCCGCCGACGGTGCGCCAGACAATGTCGAGTGGTTCGACGTCGATGACCTCCCGGCCCTGGCGTTTGATCACAACGCGATCGTGGAGTACGCCGTGTGGCGACTGCGCAACAAGGTCGGCTATAGCCGGATCGCTGCTGGCCTGCTGCCCGATGAGTTCACCCTGGCGGAGCTCCGCTCCGTGTACGAAACCGTTCTCGGCAGCCGCCTCGACCCGTCGAATTTTCGCCGGCTTCTGGAGGGCTCAGAAGCGCTCGTTCCCACAGACAGCTTTCGCACGGGCAATCATCGACCCGCCCAGCTGTTCCGGTACAACGCGGGCCCCGATCTGTCGACCAGGGGGCCGATCGCCTAATCAGCGATCGAGGTTTCTCGTCGCTGCCCTTTGCTCCGCGGCGAGCGCGGCGTAGAGACCGCCTCGCCCGAGGAGTTCATCGTGGGTTCCGGATTCCACGATCCGCCCCTCTTCAACAACGTGGATGATATCTGCGTCGATCACGGTCGAGAGGCGATGGGCCACCGTGACGGTCGTCCGTCCTCGTGCCGCGGAATCGATCGCCTCCTGCACCACCCTCTCGCTGACGGTGTCCAGGGCGCTCGTTGCCTCGTCGAGAAGAAGAACGGGTGGATCTTTGAGCAGCACCCGCGCGATGGCGATGCGTTGTTTCTCACCGCCGGACAACCGATAACCACGCTCGCCGACGATCGTGTCATAGCCGTCATCAAAGCTCTCGACGACGTGATGAATGTTCGCCCTTCGGCAGGCGGTCTCGATCTCGTCGTCCGTTGCGTCAGGCTTGGCGTAGCGCAGATTGTCGCGTATCGACGCGTGAAAGAGATACGTCTCCTGGCTGACAATGCCGACGTGGTCGATAATCGATCGAGCTTCGAGGTCACGAACATCGGTTCCCGCAAACAGAACCGAGCCTTCCGACACCTCGTACATCCGGGGCGTGAGGTAAAGAATCGTTGTCTTTCCGGCGCCGGACGGGCCGACGAAGGCGACGTGTTGCCCGGGCTCCGCAACGAATGACACCCCGTCGAGTGTCGGCCGACCGTCGGGCCCGGCGTCAGGATAACGAAACCGCACATCGCGAAACTCGATTCGGCCCAGATCCTCCCCCGCTTCATCGACCTGCTTCGCATCCGGACGATCGACGATGGCGGGGCTCAGATCGAGGTAGTCGAAGATGCGGGCGAACAGCGCAGACGATGTCTGCACCTCCAGCGCAACGCGCATCAGGCTCGTCAGCGGCATCATCAGGCGCGCCTGAACGGTGGTGAACGCCACGATCGTTCCAGCCGTCATGGCGCCGAATCCTCCTGTAATCAGGAGACCCGCTGCGAGATAGATCACCGCAGGAACGGACGACATCAGCACCTGCACAACGGCGAAGAACCCTTGTCCACTCATGGTCTGGCGTACTTGCAAGCGAATCTGCTTCGCGTTCTCCGCCGCGTAGCGCCCTGATTCTGCTGCCTGCGTATTAAACGACTTCGACAGGAGGATGCCGGACACGCTCAGCGTCTCCTGGGTGATCGCCGTTAGCTCGGAGAGCGACTGTTGCGTCTGCGAGGCGATCCGCGCCCTCACCTGACCGACGCGTCGCTGGATCATGATCAGAGGCGGCATCACCACAAGCGCGATGAGTGTCAGCCGCCAGTCGATCAGGGCCATCGCGATAATCGAGGCGATCACCGTTACGGTGTTGCCGAGGATCGACGTGATCGTGCTCGTGAGAACGCCGGAGACACCGCCAACATCGTTCTGCAACCGGGACTGGATGATTCCGGTCTTCGTTCGTGTGAAGAACCCGAGTTCCATCCCTTGAAGGTGCTCGAACATGCGGATACGCAAATCGCCGGTGACGCGGTTGCCGACGCTCGAGGTAAACCAGGTCTGGACGACGCTGACGACGGCGCTCAGAACGTACAAACCGATCATCACGCCGACGAGAGTGCTCAGCAGGCCCAGTTGGACGACACCATCCGCAGGAAACAGTGCGTCGTCGAACAGGCGTTGGATGATCAGCGCGGGAACGACGCCAAGTGCTGCGCCGACGACGACGAGCAGAGCGGTGACGGCGATTCGTGCGCGGTACGGGGAGAAAAGAGCGATCACGCGCCGCCCGAGATGTGGCACCTTGGGCGCCTGCGCATTGATTCGGCGTTGCGCCTGTTCATCCACGGGGCGCATCCCGCGGCCTCCTCCACTCATCGATCCTCCATGCTCACGACACGAGCTTAGGACGCGGAAGCCAACACGGGGATTTCCCGTGAATCCGTCATGAGCCAGGAATATTTTGCCCGAGAGCGCGGTTAACCTGGATCGTCTGCCCGCGAGAGGAGCTCTGTGCCTCTGGCCCGGGGCAGTCAGGCTTCTTCCGTACCGGAGTACCGCTCGTGACAACCTCTTCTCGCGCCGTGCGCGCCCAGCCCGCGAACAACGGCACGATTGATCCCGCTGGAATGCGGGTCATCTGGCTGCTCCTCGTTGCGGCGTTCGTCGCCATTCTCAATGAGACCACGATGGCCATCGCCATCCCCGAGCTGAACACCGCACTCGGAATTCCCCCGGAGCAGGGGCAGTGGCTGACGAGCGCCTTTATGCTCACGATGGCTGTCGTCATTCCGACGACGGGCTTCCTCCTGCAGCGATTCACGACACGCCAGGTCTTCCTCGCCGCCATCATCACGTTCGCGGCCGGAACCGCAGTGTGCCTTGTGGCCTTCGGCCCGCAGGCGTTCGCGATGCTTCTCACCGGACGGGTGATCCAGGCGGCGGGTACCGGCATCATGATGCCCCTGCTCATGACGACGATGATGAATGTCGTCCCCGCTCACTCACGCGGCCGCATGATGGGCCGCGTGGGCATGGTGATCTCGCTCGCGCCCGCACTGGGCCCGACGATGTCCGGGATCATTCTGGACTCGCTCGGATGGCGCTGGTTGTTCGGCATCGTTCTCCCTATCGCCGTTGTGGCGATGGCGGCTGGTGCGAAGTGGATGACGAATCTCGGCGAGACCACAAAGGCGCCGATCGATGTTGTGTCGGTTCTGCTGTCTGTCGTCGCTTTCGGCGGAATCGTCTATGGCCTGAGCCAGTTCGGTGGCCACGGGGCAGACGGTGGCGCTGCCGGTGCCACGCCGTTCGTCATCATCGCCGTCGGTGCCGTTTTCCTCGCGCTCTTCGTGTGGCGACAGATCGAGCTGAAGCGATCATCGCAGCCCCTGCTCGATCTGGGAGTCTTCCAGTCTCGCAACTTCGTCATCTCGATCAGCATCATGGTGATCGTCTCGCTGTCGATGTTCGGCACCTTTGCCCTTCTGCCGCAGTACCTGCAGAACGTTGCGGGCCTTGGCGCCACGCAATCCGGCCTGATTCTGCTCCCCGGCTCGGTCTTAATGGGCCTCCTCGGCCCCGTCATGGGCCGTATTTACGACGCGCACGGCCCGCGTGTGTTGCTGGTTCCCGGCTCGATCATGATCGCCTCGGCGCTGTTCTTCTACTCCACCGTCGACATCGGCACACCGGTGTGGATGCTCGTCACCGCGCAGGCCGTGATGTCGGTGGGACTGGCCAGCTCCTTCACCCCGCTGTTCTCGGCGTCGCTGGGTTCGCTCCCTCGTCCGCTGTATTCACACGGTTCAGCGGCGCTGAACACCCTGCAGCAGGTGGCGGGCGCGGCAGGAACCGCCCTGCTCATTTCGGTGTACTCAACGTTCCTGTATGCCGGAGAAGCCCAGGGCTTGTCCGTTGCGGAGGCCGGAGCTCCCGGGGCTCGTTCGGCGTTCCTCATCGCGGCGTTTATCTCCCTCGGTTCCGTCGCCTTGGCGTTCTTCGTGGTGAAACCGGACGGAACTGAGGAGGCTGAGCAGGCATCTGCCGGCCACTGACCTTCTGAATGCACAAGCGCCCGCCGATCTTGGCGGGCGCTTGTGCATTCAGAAGCATTGACAGCCACTGCGGCAAATATGATACGTTTCAGATTCGGAAAGCGCTTGCCTCGGCACGTGTGGTGACGGCAGAGAAGCCGCATCCCATCCGACAGCACAACGGATCACTGGAGACCCATGAGCGAGAAGACGACGGCTCCCGTCGGCTGGGCCGTGCGCGCACAAGGTGCATGCGAGTGGGTCACGTGGGTCCTCGCGTCGCCCGAAGAGCAGGAATGGGAGGTCGGCGAACGGCTGACCGGCATCCACCTGGAACAGGCTCAGTACGGGCTTGCGGCGATTCAGATCCTCGCGCTCATCGGTGACGAGCTTCCGGAGGAGCTGCGGGGCGACGCGGCGGCAGGATCCAGAGTCATCCGGGTGTGAAAGGTGCGAGTGGTCCCGGTGAACGGATCATCAAACTCGAGGCGCTCGGCGAGCAGCTGAAGCGTTGACGAGAAGTCGTACGGGTCGGGGTTGATGTCGCGCGGGTAGACCGGGTCGCCGAAGATGGGCAATCCGAGTCCGTTCATGTGCACTCGGAGCTGGTGGGTTTTCCCCGTGTGAGGCGACAACTCGAATTCCCCGACCCACCGGCCCTGATAGGGAAAAGTGCGCGCGAGCCGGATGGTTGTGTGCGTGTTTGGTGCGCCGTCGATTTCGCGCACAGCGCGGTCTCCGGAGATCTTTTGGAGAAGCGTTCGACGCTCGCGGGGCTCACCGGATTCGAGTCCCAGCGGCAGCGGATCTCCTGGTCGCCACCCTTCGGGGAGGTTCGCGAGTGCGCGATACGACTTTGTGATCCCGCGTTGTTGGAAAAGCACCTGATACGCACCTCGCGTCGAGGTGCGTCGCGAGACGGCCAACAGGCCGCCGGTAACTCTGTCCAGACGATGGATGGCGACCAGATCGTCTTCACCACGCTCAACCCTCAGTCGTGTGACAACGCACTCGCGCACGAAAGCGCCGTTGGGCGTCGATGCCAGAAAGTGCGGTTTGTCGACGATCAGCAGGTCGTCGTCCTCGTGCACGATCGAGATCTCGAACGGAACCCGAGCTTCCGGCGGCGTCGGCTTATGGAAGACGTAGAAACCACCGGGAATGACCGCGTCGTCCAGTGATGCACGCCGACCGTTCTGATCGGTTAGCTCGCCGGGGCCCGTGAAGTAATCGAGGTGGAGGTCTTCGGCGTCAAGCACCTCCTCGTGGGCGGTCGCGGCGGGGATCACCGAATCGCGCAACCACTCGCGGATGGAGGCAGGAACAGGCAGATCCTGGGCATCATGCGTCTGCGTTCCGCCCGGGGCGCGCAGGCGCGTCGCCGTGATCCCGTCGCGCGGGGCGAGGATCCTCTTTCCGAAACGTGCCACGTTCACAGGAGCATAGCCACTCCTGCTCGAAGAAGCGTGAGGGTTCCCGCCTTGGCCCCGCCCCCGTGTGTGGAGCGTTCCACACGGGTTCACCTGCGGGCCACCGAGAAGATCCTCGCCATTCGCCACACCTTTCTAGCGTCGACACCATCGACCCGATGAGAGGAGGCGCAATGCTCACCGATGTGGAGCGTTCCACGCCGCAGATGGCCCCGGAACGGAAGACGATGTCGTGGCGTCATCGCACGATGATCTCGCTCCGACACCCGGCGACCATTCTCGGCGCGATACTCATCGCTATCTTTGGCTACCTCATTGTCGCGCCCGTTGTCTCGATGCTACTCGGCGCTTTCCAGGTGGGGTTCGGGGATGACACGCGCATCGGTCAGTCCGCCGGGTCCCTCACCACGTATTACATCGAGCGGGTGTTCACGTCGGGTGTATCCGACATCATCTTTTATGAGCCGCTGCGCAACACCGTCGTGCTGTCGCTCGCCGCGATCGTCACCTCTCTTGCTCTCGGCGTCCCGGTCGCGTGGCTTCTCGCGCGCACCGATCTGCCCGGACGTCGCTGGTTCTCCACGGCGCTCATCGTTCCTTACATGCTGCCGGCGTGGACATTCGCCCTCGCGTGGACGACGATCTTCAAGAATCGTCGTATCGGCGGCGCGCCCGGCTGGCTCGAGACCCTCGGTTTCACGCCTCCCGATTGGATCGCATACGGCCCCCTGCCGATCCTCGTCATCTTCACGATGCACTTCATTCCTTTCGTGATCCTGCTGGTCACGAACGCGATGAAAAACCTGCCGGACGACTTGACCGAGGCCGGCCAGGTCCTGGGAGTACCGGCCGCGATCCGGATACGTCGCATCGTTTTGCCGCTCCTGACGCCCGCCATCTTGTCGGCATCAACCCTGATTTTCGCCAAGGCTCTCGGAGAGTTCGGCGTTGCATATGTGCTGGGAACCCCCGCGAACTTCTCGGTTCTTTCCACAACGCTCTACCAGAGCATCCAGACCCAGCAACCGGGCGTTGCTGCCGTGATCGCAGCCGTGATGGTCGCGCTCGGCGCGCTGTCTGTGTACGTCGATGTGCGATTCCTCCGCGAGATGAAGCGCTTCGCGACCGTCTCCGGCCGCGGTCTCCGTGGCCAGGCACAGCGGCTCGGCCGGCGCAAGTGGGTGGCGTTCAGCGGAGTTGTTGCCTTGTTCACCACCTCGGTTGTTCTTCCCCTCGGCGTTCTCGTCCTCTCCACCGTCATGCGCATCCCCGGCCGATTCGAGTGGTCGAATTTCACTCTCGATTACTGGCTCGGCCAGAACCTTCCCACCGTCGGGTTCTCCGAGGGGATTCTCGTCAACCCCAAGACCTGGGAAGCGGCGTGGAACACCATCTGGATGGTGGGCGTTGCCGCGGTCGCTGCGGGTGTGCTCGGAATGCTCGTGGGATACGTGGTCTCCCGCGCCCCGGCGCGGTGGGTCGGGACGACGCTGCGATCCGTGACGTTCATGCCGTATCTCGTCCCTGGTATCGCGTTCGCGGTGGCGTGTTTGTCGCTGTTTGCCGTGCAACGTGGACCGATCCCGGCGCTCTACGGCACCGCAATCTTGCTTGTCATTGTGATGATCGCCGACGAAATGCCCTTTGCATCGCGCGCCGGGACAAGCGCCATGATGCAGCTCGGTCGGGACCCCGAAGAAGCCGCGCAGACGCTCGGCGCCGGATGGTTTACCCGCATGCGCCTGATCGTGTTTCCGATTCAGCGCAATGCCCTGGCCAGCGCCATCCTGCTCCCTTTCGTCTCGGGAGTTCAGGGGCTCAGCCTCGTCATCATCCTCGCCACCCCCGGAACACAACTGCTGACAACCCTCTCGATGACGCTCGTCGATAACGGGTACACGCACGCCGCAAACGGTGTCGTCGTGCTCATCTGCGTTATCGCGCTGCTCGGCACCTGGCTGGCCCGCACGCTGTTCCGCGCGGACCTGTCCTCCGGCATCGGGTCCTGATCCTCCCTCTTTTCACCGATTCATCACCGCTTCATCACCGCTAGGAGTACACGATATGAACCGTTACGCACGCCGCACCGCCAGCGGGGCCGCTGCTCTGCTGGGCATCTCGCTCGTCGCCACTTCCTGCGCCGGCCAGGCGCCGGCGGGAACGGCCGCAGATGACACCTCCGACGTCTTCTCGTCCGATCTCACGCTCGATGAGCTCATCGAGCGTGCGCAGCAGGAAGGCCCGATCACGATCTACGACGGCACGTCCAAGGTCGAGGCAATGGCAGAGGCGTTTTCGGAACAGTACGGCATCGACGCCACGGGGGTGAAGGCCGACGCAGCCGAGGTGATCGAAAAGACGACGCGCGAGGCGCAGTCCGGAAACATCGTCGCCGACGTCGTTGCCCTGAGCGACCTGCCCGCGCTCAAGAGCCAGCTTCTGCCGAGCGGCTTCGTCACAACGTGGGTGCCGTCGGACCTCGAAGACAGCATCGACGAGAGCATGCGCGAGCCGCTGGTTCTCATCACCGACCCGTCGTTCTTCACCTACAACAGCGAGGTGTATGACACCTGCCCCGTCGACAACGTGTGGCAGCTGACGGAGCCGGAATGGAGCGGCGCCTTCGCGATCGATGACCCGGTTGGGTCCAACGCGACGCTGGACTGGTTCAGCCAGATCGCCCAGTTCGGAGACGACGAACTGCGCGCCGCGTACGAGGAAGCGTTCGGTGAGGAGCTCACGACGACACACGACTCCGCAGCGGCCGAGTGGATCTCACGTCTGGCAGCAAACGAGCCCATCATCACGAAGTCGAGCGAAGAAGCATCCGAGGCCGTCGGCGCACTCGGGCAGACTCAGCCGCCCATGGGACTGATGTCCAGCGCGAAGTACCGCAACATCGACGAAAAGGGCTACGCCCTCGCAGTGTGCGACGGGCTGTCGCCCTGGACCGGACGCGCGGCGCCGAAGGGAATTGCCATCGCAACGGGCACCGCCAGCCCGCACGCCGCCATGCTCTTCGTCCACTACGCGCTGACACAGGAGGGAATTGAGCCGCAGATCTCGGACGGCAAGATCTCCTCCAACCGTGACGTCATCCAGCCGGAAGACCCCGCGAACACGGCCGATCACCTCGAGACGCTGTTCCACTTCAACAATGCCGGTCTCGACACCGACTGGGCGGACCGCGAAGTGTGGCAGGACCTGTGGCGCACATCGGCGCGATGATCCCCGCAGGAGCCACGAACGAGAAAGACAGACCATGAGCGCCATCCGTCTAGAACAGGTCGCGAAGACCTATCAGGGCAGCGACACTCGCAGCGTCGACCGGTTGGATCTGACCGTCGAAGAGGGCGACTTCCTGTGCCTGCTCGGCCCGTCCGGCTGCGGCAAGTCCACAACACTCCGCTTGATCGCCGGGCTGGAAAGGCCGACAGAAGGGCGCATCGACATCGGCGGAGCCAGCGTCGACGATGTTCCGCGTGGTATCCACGTCGCGGCGGAACGACGCGGCCTCGGCTTCGTGTTCCAGAGCTACGCTCTCTGGCCGCACCTCACAGTGCGTGAGAACGTCGAGTTCGGGCTGACGATGCAGAAGATTCGGTCACGCGAACGTCGTGTGCGCGTCGACCACGCATTGGAAACTCTCGCCATTGCCCCGTACGCCGATCGCTACCCCGGCGATCTCTCGGGAGGTCAGCAGCAGCGCGTCGCCATCGCGCGAACGCTTGCCGCGCGTCCCGCCGTCATGTTGCTCGACGAGCCCCTGTCGAACCTCGATGCACGACTGCGCCTGGAGATGCGTGCGGAGTTCCAACGGATTCACCGCGAGACCGGCACGACAATGGTCTTCGTCACCCACGACCAGTGGGAGGCGATGACCCTGGCCACCCGCATCGTCGTCATGAACGAGGGACGTGTCCAACAAATCGGTTCCCCCCTCGACGTGTATTCCCAGCCGGCCAACCGGTTCGTGGCGGAATTCATGGGGAGCCCGCCCCTCAACGTCGTCGAGCGTTCGGGCGTCGGCCGCGCGGCGCAGGCCCTGGCCGAGTGGCGCGGAGCGGACGGAGCCGTCACCGCAGGTCTTCGTCCGGAGGCCGTGCAGTTCACGGATCTGCCCAGCGCGGGAGCGTTTTCGGTTCCCGTGACGATCGAGGCGCTTCTTCCCACGGGCGGATCCTGGATCGTCGAGGCGTCAGACGGCGCGCGGCGCATCTTCGGAACATCCACAACCATCCCAAATGTCCGCGAGGGCGACCGGACGAACGCGTGGGCTCCCGCCCGAGACGTTTTGCTGTTCGCTGAAGACGGATCTCGGCTGACAGAAAGTCTGGTGGCTGCATGAGCACCCCCACTCTCGTGACCGCGCAGGGCGCGCGCAACATCACGGATCTCCCGAAGGCGCTTCTGCTCGATTTCGGCGGCGTCATCGTCGCCTCAGAAAAGCCGAACGGTTGGCAACGCGTGGTCGCCGAGGCGATCGTCGATCTCGCGGGCGCAGCCGCCGTGCCGCCCATCGATCGCATTTGCGCCGATGTCACCGCCGGCGCGGTGGCTGCGGGACAGTGGCGCAACGCGATGTCTCGGCCGTTGCGTCCCGCCGAGCTGGCTCAGACAACCTTCGTTATGGACTTCATCGCGGCGGACTGGACCGAATCGCAGCGAAGCGCGATATCTCCGCACGTTGCGGCGATCAGCTACCGCGTATCCACGGCAAAAGAACGGCGCACGCTTCGTCCCGGCATCCGCGAATTGCTCGGGTTCTGCCGCGAAAACGGAATCCCCGTCGCCATCGTGTCGAACGCCCTCTCCGGGCAGGTGCACCGAGACTTCCTCGCAGAGGAGGGCCTGTCGGACGCGTTTTCCGCCGAGATCTACTCAGACGAGGCCGGCGTGAGAAAGCCGAACCCCGACTTCATGTTGATGGGGTGCGAGGCCGTCAATATGCCGCCCGAGGACTGCTGGTACGTGGGCGACCATCTCGACAGGGACGTTCTGTGCGGAACGCGCGCCGGAATCGGACGCAATGTGCTGATGCCATCGCCCCATGCCGCTACTCACCCTGAGGTGTTCGGAATCGAAGCAGACCTCATCACCGACACCCCCGCCAGCCTCTTGGACCTGATGAAAGAGATCTCAGATGACCTGCGTTGAAACCCGTGCGCTCGCGACCTCTGCTCTGAGGGGCGTTGCCGAGCACGCTGCTCGGGAGGCGGGCATCTATCTGCGTGGTGTGTTCCGCGAAGAGATGACCGTTGAGCGCAAGCGCGACCGCCATGATCTCGTCACGATGCACGACCGCGCCTCAGAGGAAATCATCGTTCCCCTGCTGTCAGACGGTGCGCCGGGCTCACGCATCGTTGGCGAAGAGGGCGGCGTACGCGGGGGGAACGGTCCGGTCACCTGGTACATCGATCCAATCGACGGTACGTCAAACTTCGCACAGGGGATCGCGTTCTTTTGCGTCGCTATCGCGGCCGAACGGGACGGTGAGATTGTCGCCGGAGTGGTGTACGACCCGATTGCCGACCGCATGTTCTCGGCATCAGACGACGGTGCGTTCCTCGACGACGCTCCCCTGCACACAGGGCAGGCTCTCGGCCCCGACGCCGCCACGGTGATCACGGGCTATCCCACCGCGCGCGACCTTCAGGCGGACGGTGCTGCCGCGCTCGAGGCATTCGGATCACTCGTCAACGCGTTCAGTTCGGTTCGGCGCACCGGTTCTGGCGCACTGACGATCGCTCACGTCGCCGCGGGATGGGCGGATAGCGCACTCGGCTCCTCCGTGAACCCCTGGGACGTAGCCGCGTCGATGCTCATCCTGCGCAGGGCCGGCGGCGACTACCGCCCGCTGTGGTACGACGAGGCGCCGTCCGGCGGGGATCACCTCGCGCCCGGCTTCGTGGCAACGCGGGCTGGCGGCTCCTACCCCGCGCTCGACGCGGTCGCGGACGGGATCGTGACGCGCAGGCGCGGCGTGTGACCATGCTCGCCTCGGGGCGCGCGCCGACGATCATCGAGGTGGCGGCGCGCGCCGGCGTATCGAAGTCACTGGCGTCGCGGGCGCTCCGTGGCGAGAGGGGCGTTGCGGATGAGACGCGGCGGCGCATCCATGTTGCGGCCGCCGAGCTGGGATACCGGATCAATTCGGCCGCGCGCTCGCTTGCGCGCGGCCGGTCCGGGATCGTCGGTGTTGTTCTCAACGACATCGGAAACCCGCACTTTACGGGTGTCGTCGCCGGAGTTGAAGCCGAGGCGCGCGAACGCGGGTTGCGAACGATCATCGGTCATGGCGCGGACTCCCCTCCCGAACTCACTCGCCAGATCGAAACCATGCTCGAACTCCGCGTCGATGGAATCGTCGTCGTGAGTTCGTGGACTCCCGTCGATGTTCTGGCGCGCGCGGGGAAGGCAACGCCAATCGCCGTGGTCGCCCGCCTGGCAACTCCTCCGGAAGAAGTCGACATGATCGCGAGCGATGATCTCTCCGGCGCTCGGGCCGCAGCCGAACATCTTCTGGCGATCGGACGCCGCCGAATCGCGTATGTCACACGGTCCACGAGCGCGACCAGCGATGCCCGCGCCCGCGGCACCCGCGCGGCGCTGAACCATGTGGGGCTCGACCTCGAGGTTCATCGCGTCGAACGGGAGGATTCGGGCGCCGTGGCGCGAATTCTCTCGTCCGGGGTCGATGCCGTTCTCGCGAACAACGATTTGATGGCAACGGAGATCCTGCGGGTCGCCCATGAGCACGACATCGGCGTTCCGGATGACGTCGCTCTCGTCGGATACGACGACACACCGATCGCGAGGTTACTCTCCCCCGCGCTGACAAGTGTCAATCAACCACAGCGAGCGATGGGCCGGCGGGCGATTGAGTGCATCGCCGAACGCCATGATGGTCGAAGCGACGCTGTCCGCGCCTGGTACGAGCCCACCCTGCTCGTTCGCGGTTCAACGCTCTCCCGGAGGTCCGATGCGGCCCAGGCCGCCACCGGCGCGCACGCTGCCCGTAGGGTGGCGGTATGAGCGCTGAGCTGACCTTCCGCACCGCAGAGCCCTCCGATGTCCCCGAGATCGTCCGGTTGGTCGAATCCGCGTACCGAGGCGAAGCCAGTCGCGCGGGATGGACAACGGAGGCGGACCTGCTCGCGGGCCAGCGCACCGACCCCGAACAGGTCGACGAAATGCTCATCGCGGAGGGATCGGTCGTCTTTCTCGCGGAACGAGGCGGAACGATCGTCGCGTGCTGTCACCTCGAGAACCGCGATGATCACGTGTACATCGGCATGTTCGCCGTGTCACCGCCGGCGCAGGGCGCGGGCTATGGGCGCACTGTCCTCGCCGCCGCAGAAGACTTCGCACGCGCGGAATGGGGCGCGAACGAGGCGCGCATGACGGTGATCATTCAGCGCATCGAACTCATCGCTTGGTATGAACGCCGTGGCTATGCCAAGACGGGGCACACCAGCCCTTTTCCCTACGGTGACGATCGGTTCGGCATTCCCCAGCACGACGATCTCGCGTTTGAAACGCTCGTCAAGCCCCTCGGTCCGCGCCCTCGATCGTCGAGCGGTGTGAGCGGCTGGCCCACAACAGAACGGGAATGAGAAGCACGGCGAGGAATCCTCCCGCGAGGGAGAGCCCGGCGAAGCTGGTTCCCGCCATCACCATGCCGGACATCGCACCCCCTCCGGCACCGGCGAGCGCCATGAGAACGTCGACAGTTCCTTGCGTTCGCGCCCGATTCGCGGGAACCGTCGCGTCGATGAGAAGCGCCGTTCCGGCGATCACGCCGAAGTTCCACCCAAGGCCCAGCAGAATGAGGGCGACGATCACCAGAACGAGCGAGTCGCCTGGCGCGAGCGCGGCAACTCCCCCGGCAAGAAGAAGCGTGACGCCCGAGGCGATCGCCACGGGTGCGCGGCCGAGCCTGTCGACGAGAACTCCCGTCACCAGTGATGGCAGGAACATCGCGGCGATGTGAAGGCTGATCACCAAGCCGATGTCGCCCAGGCCGTGGTGGTGGGATGTCATGTGAACGGGCGTCATGGTCATGATCGCGACCATCGCGATCTGCGTGAGCACCATGACCGTCGCGCCGACATAAACGCCCCTTCCCCGTCGTGGGGTCGCCTGCTCTTGTGCTCCTGAGACGGCCCGAGCGGCGGCGTCCATCCGTCGGGCGATGAGAAACGGATCCGGTCGCAGGAACGTGAACAGAATGATGCCGGCCGCGAGGTACGCCGCTGCCGCCAGCAGGAAGGGGCCCGAGAGCGCGGGAATGCCGATGCCGATCGCCAGGGCGCCGAGAGGTTCGATCAGGTTCGGGCCGGCTACCGCGCCGAAGGTCGTCGAGACCATCGCGATGCTCACGGCGGTGCCCCGTCGTGCCGGCAGCGCGAGATCCGTTCCGGCATACC
Source organism: Microbacterium amylolyticum (assembly GCF_011046975.1). Taxonomy (NCBI): domain Bacteria; kingdom Bacillati; phylum Actinomycetota; class Actinomycetes; order Micrococcales; family Microbacteriaceae; genus Microbacterium; species Microbacterium amylolyticum. The sequence goes on from NZ_CP049253.1 coordinate 751,656, forward strand.
GTGCCTGCAGATTCGTCGCGGTTCCGGAACCGTAGACAAACAGTGACACCAGGAGGAGAGGAACGCTGACCGTTGCGGCGGCGGCCACGACGCCGATCGCACCCAAGCCGCCCGCCGCGAATCCGCCCCCGAGGGCGATGCGGCGTCCGAGACGCTGCGTGACCCGCCCAATCAGAAATGCCGCGAGGGCTGATCCCACGGTGAACAGTGCGGTCGGGAGGCCGGCGAAGCCCTCGCTTCCGAACATCTCCTGCGCAAGGAGCGCGCCAACGGACACACCGGCCGCGAGACCAGCGCCGCCGAGCACCTCGCTCATAACGACGACGATCAACGTGCGCTTGTGAACTCTGCGACGTTCGTCGTCATCGATGCGGGGCTGATCGTCACGATCACGCTCGCTACTCGGAGTCACGCGGCCCACATCATTCCGCCGATCAATGGTGCACCTCGCTGGGTGGTTCTCAAACCCGTGCAAGCCCCTTATGACGCTGATTCGCAGGGTTCTGCGGGGATCACGACGCTCGGTGTCACGCTCTGAGCGTCAGCCTATCGAGGATGTGCGCGGCCCGGTGGCGAAGAACTCGCCTCGTCCTCAAACCCGTTTGAGTGTCCCGAATCGGGCTGCGCTGGCCGAGGAGTACGCCAAGCGAGTGTCAATCGATGAGCTGGTGCGGCGGTTCGGGATACACCGCACGACTGTGCACCGGCTCGCTGCTCAGGCGGGTGTCGCAGTGCGGCGCCGCGGTCTGGATGAGCCTGGGCGTCAAGAAGCTACGCGGCTGTACGAGCAGGGTATGACGCTCGAAGAGGTCGCTGCCGAACTGGGGGTCGGTGACCCGACGGTCCGCTCTGCGGTCGTGGCCTGTGGTGGAACGATCCGCTCCCGGGGTCGCCGTCCGGCCACGATCTGACGGACAGCTCTCGTCGCCGCCAGAGCCCGGCAGCCAACGACACAGCTCTGAGCGAAGCGAGAGACCACGTTCAGCGTCCATACTAGGGAGTAGAGGAGTTGCGAAGGCACTTCGTGGACCTGGGACGAAGGAGTGCCCACATGGCTGTCATCGAGCGACAAGACATCGACGGCAATGAGTTGTGGTGGCTCAGCGAGGGTGCAGGCGCTCACCAAGAGGAACCCCAGGACGGCAACGCCGTAGCAGCGTCTCTGGCGGGGCGGTTCCGTTTCGTTGAGGAGTCCGAAGCGGGCGTCGGCCTCCGCCGCCCGCAACTCGGCGCGTTGCACGCGATCTTGGCCCACCGGTCCACCGAAGAAGACGAGCCAATCACAGTAGTGATGCCGACAGGTACCGGCAAGACCGAGACGATGCTCGCCGCCTACTGCCACTCGCCCTCTCGGACTCTGGTGGTGGTGCCGTCTGACGCCCTTCGTACACAGATTGCGGAGAAGTTCACGACGCTTGGCGTTCTACCTTCTGTTGGCGCCGTTGTTGGTGATTTCGTGTGCCCTGTCGTCCTCGTTATCAAGAGCGGGCTTCAGACGGTCGATCAGGTAGAGCATGTTCTATCGCGCGCGAGCGTGGTCGTCGCGACGGCGCAGGCGCTAAACGCCTGCTCAGATGAGGCGCGTTCACATCTCGCGCAGTCGTGTCAGCGCTTGTATGTCGATGAGGCTCACCATCTCGGCGCACGCACGTGGAAAGAGGTAGTTGGCCTGTTCGACGGCCGTGAAGTCGTCCAGTTCACCGCGACTCCATATCGCGAGGACGGCCGGCATCTTGGCGGTCGTATCGCATACGCATATCCGCTTCGTCTGGCACAGGCTCATGGCTACTTCTCCCGAATCAACTACCGCTCGGTGATCGATCTCGCCGATCCCGACCGGGCAGTTGCTACCGCAGCCATCGAGCAACTTCGTGTGGATATCGACGCTGGACTCGATCATCTCCTCATGGCGCGTGTTCGCTCCGTAGAACGGGCGAAGGAGATCATCAAGCTGTACGAGGAGATCGGCTCCGAGTTCTCCCCCATTCGCATCGATACGGGCATGGCAGAGTCAACCCGCAGGAAACGCAGAGAGAAACTCTTCAACCGCGAGAGCCGCATCGTTATTTGCGTCAACATGCTCGGCGAGGGCTTCGATCTACCGTCGCTCAAGATCGCAGCGATCCATGATCCGCAGAAGAGCCTCGCTGTCACCTTGCAGTTCGTTGGGCGCTTCACCCGAGTGGGTGACGACTCACTCGGAGAAGCGTCCGCATTCGTCCCGCTACAGGTTGCGGGAGTCGACGAACGGCTTCGTAAGCTCTACGGCGAGGATGCCGACTGGAACGAGGTCATCCGTGACCTGACCGAGCGCGGAGTCGGCCAAGAAAAGGACCGGACAGACTTTGAGCTGGCTTTCGGGTCGGTTCCGCGTGAAGTAGCCATGCGCAGCATTCATCCGAAGATGAGCACGGTCACCTATCAGTCCGAGACATCACTCACCTGGAACCCGGAGAGTATCTACGACGTTTTCGAGGACCGGTTACTGACCACTCGACTCGGCATCAACAACAAGGACAAGGTGGTCTGGTGGGTGTCGCGCGAGGCGACGCCCGTGAGATGGGGCGACTTCGCCAGCTTCAACGAACTCGTACACCACCTTCACGTCGTATACGTCGACGATGTGGCAGGGTTCCTCTACATCAACAGTACGAACAACACTTCGATGCACGAGGACATCGCGAAAGCTGTCGGCGGAGACGACGTCACACTCGTGAAGGGAGAGACTGTGTATCGCATCCTCTCCAAGGTCAAGCGCCGAGTCCCGACCAACGTCGGCCTCCTTGACTCAGTCAGCCGCAATCGCCGCTTCTCCATGCACGTCGGCCAAGACGTACTCCATGCCTGGCGCGGCGAAGGCGGCACGAAGATGAAGACCAACATCTTCGCGCACGGATTCTTCGACAATCGTGCTGTCAGCTTCGGGGCATCCCGTAAAGGACGCGTCTGGAGTCACGAGCAAGCTCGGGACATCCACGACTGGGTCCGCTGGGCCAGCCAGGTCGGACCAGCCATCACAGACACATCCATCTCGCTCGATTCCGTCATGTCGGGTTTCCTGTTACCCGAGCCCGCACGGGAGCGCCCACCCTTGGTTCCCCTGTCGATCGAGTGGCCCTATCAACTCGTCGCAACCTTCAGCGATCGACGGAAAGTGAGCTACGAAGATCAGGCATTCTCGCTGCTCGACACCGAACTGTCCCTCACGGACCATACAGCGGACCAGCCGCTCCGCTTCGAGGTCAAGACGCCATCCTGGTCCCTAGAGTTTGAGTTTGAGTTCCGTGAGGATGGACCTCCGACGATCCGCCCAGTAAGTGACGACGGCCAGGTCCTCACGCCATCTGGCGCGGGCAGCCTCGCGGCATTTCTCACCGCGCACGGCCTCCTCGTGACGTTCGAGGATGAGGTAGTCCTAGTCGAGCAGGGCTTCTTACTGAAGCCAGAGAGAGAACGACGTCTCTTTCCTATCGACGCCGTTGAGACCATCGACTGGTCTGGCGTCAATATCAGACGCGAGTCGCAAGGTGTCGAACGCGACCCCGCGACGATCCAACATCGCGCCATTGAGGCACTCTCTGCTGAGGATGAATGGGAAGTCGTCCTCGATGACGACGGCACTGGTGAACTGGCCGACATCGCTCTTCTGCGACGGACCGATGATGCGTTGGAGGTTCTACTCGTCCACTGCAAGTACTCGTCCAGCGACAAGCCGGGCGCACGTATCAATGATCTGTACGATGTGTGCGGCCAATCAATGAAGATGAATCGGGCGAAGTCTATGCCGGAGTTGCTTACGAAACGACTTTTCCGACGAGAGCAAGATCGTCAGACGGCTGGAAAAAGTGGTCTCATTATCGGAGATATCGGGACTCTCGCGGCTATTGTTCGTGAAGCGCGCTACCGCCTGCTGCACGTCACTGTGGCGATCGTCCAGCCCGGGATGTCAAAGTCCGCAGCGAGTGACGACATGCGATCTCTCCTTGGGGCGACAGATCGGTTCCTTGCAGAGACCTACGGAATAAAGTTGCGCGTAATCGCAAGTGCCTAGCTAACTGCCGTTTCCGAGTTAACACGTTCGTTTTCCTCAATGGCGCATGTTTACTCGGATTCCACCGATCAATTTGGCCGGACCGAAAGAACTCACCCTGTTGCGACGTTGCAGCTCTTTGAGCAGCTCATCGGTGCCGGCTCGATCCTTCAAGCGCGGACGATGGTGCCCTGTCCTCGTGAGAGGCTCATAATCGTCTCCCAATCCGAGCAGGATTTGGTCTAGGATCCCAAGTTCTATGTTCGATAGATGTGCTTCGAGCAGAGTCAAAACATGTTCAGCCGGGGCACCAGCCTTGGCAAGCGCGAGCAGTAGTTCAACTGAAATGTCGTTGCCTTTACTTGCCCATTCGCAAAAAGCGATCACGCTCTGCCGAGACAGACGGTCACTGACGAACTCTGCATCGTCGGCGATCGCGCGCTTCACAGTTGGTGCCAGGCGTCGACTCCGCATCACTTGAGCCAGATCGTCGCTCGACAACTCCAAATCGCATACGTACGACGCTAGTTGCTTGGACGCTGCGAAGTAATCCTCGCGGAATGCGAACGGGCGGTCACTCACAAGGGCGTAGGTGTCGACGGCGTCAGGCACCAGGTCCTCGTCTAGCAGCGATGGAAGGACGGCGAGTCCGCCGTCAGACAAGTATTCGGGGTCCAAACCGCCGGGCAGGTTGAGCTGCCCGAGTAGGCGGACGGTTGCTGCCGAGTCCAACGCGCCGGAGTTGGCCAGTGCATATGCAAGCCCCAGCCTGGGCTCTTCGTCCACACCCTCGGCCTCGGTGAGGTTGAGGATGCCGAGGTTCTCGATCAGTTCTTCGTTGACTCCGAACTTGCTGACGAACTGGCTCACGTTCCAGACAGTCGGCGCGAACCGACCTGCCGACACCACGTGTCCCCATGCTTCGTCATCGAGGTTCGTAAGGTCGGCAACTTCGCAGGAGTCCGCCGCACGGGCCGCGACGAGGCACACGGCAAACTCGGCTGCATCTACGACGTCACCGAGCACAGCAACGAATGCGTCTGGACTCTCGACGGTCACCTCGTCGTCTTGGAGGACGTCAAGGTAGTCGTCCAGGTTCGCGAGCACATGCCTGTAGACGGAGTCATCGGCAGCGTTCATGGCGTCAAGCGCTAGACCGGTGCTTTCATCTAGCGCGACTGACAGGTTCATCCGCGTGACCGGGTACAGGCTTGCGGCCACCGTCGCCTTGCGCTGTTTCTCTCCGAGCACGCCGAGATCGCTTATCTGCGCGCCGAGACGACGTAGTAGAGCCATCACGTCGGTGGCCTTCGCCGCATCCGTCTCGCCAACGAATGCCTGCATCTGGGCGTAGTGCTCCGATACGAACTCCGCGACCTGGTCAGATGCTACGTAGTCTGCGTCCTTCGTGGCGCTCGTGATAGCCGCATCAACGAGGGCCACGACTACTTCGAGTTCTAGTGGTGCCTTCTCGACCAGGTGAATGAAAAGACCGTCCCAGCGCGGAGCCAATCGACGTATGAGCTCATCGTGAGATTTGCCGTCTATCAGGTATGCGTCGAGGAAAGAGGAGTCATCCCGCGAACGCACGGCGAGCTTATCGATGGCCTTGTCCAGGTGCTCGGGATGTGTAGACAAGTAGTAGTCAAACACTTCGACGTTGAAGACACTTTCGCCGTCGAGGAAGCGGGAACCCATCTCCTTCTCAACCGCTTCGATCGAGCTTGTCTCATCGAAGTGAAAGTGGGGAGCTGCGCGATCGACTTGGACGCAGTGAAGGATGAAGTTCATCGCACTCACGCTGATCGCGATGTCATGGTAGTCCGAGCAGTACAGAGTGAAGTTCTCGTCAATGTAGCCCTTAGCCAGCAGATCGCGTCCCAAAGGAGACACGAGTTCGCTGATGATGGAGTCCAAATTGCGTTCGTCGCCGTTCTCGGCAGGCATGACGAGATCCGTCTTGGCCATTAGTTCCGCCATCGTGGCCTTCGTGACGAAGTCTTTAGTCTCCAGTGCCACCCGGGAATCGCGCTGAAGGCGGGCAACATCAGTGCCTACGGCGTCGTCCAAACCAGCGGTCCCTATTCCTGCCAGCGAGATCAGTTCGTTGAACGTCAGGTCGATTCCGCCGTACCCCGGACGAAAGAGACGTACCGCATCGCGATTCTCGTACAACGACCTCCAGAAGTCACCCGATGTCAGATCTGACAGCTGGTAGTCCTCTGACTGATACCGAAGGACCGGCTTACCTCCGCGCCCCGTCGCTCGGTAGACGATTGGCAGCACCTCTCGCAGCCGCTCACCGGCTGCGAGAGCGTGTTTTTCCCAGAGCACTTTTCTCGCCACTCGGTTCTGTGCCGTCTTGCTGCGCACTGCCTGATGCCGAGTTTGATACTCAACCATCTTGTGGAAGGCCCGGTGTGCCTCGTCGATCTTGCTTGTGCCGAGCCGGATAGCCTCGAAGTCTTCCAGGTGGAGGTTCTTGTAAACCATCATCGCAAACAGGCGGTCGGCAGTCAGCCCCTTGAGCCCATTCTCACCGAGCACGGATGCGCGATAGATCTCGTACTCGTTTCGGATGTTGCGGATCACGCGCATGTCGGTCAGATGGGCGCCGACAAGATTCACCAATGCTGTAGACGGTTGGTGGTCCGCTCCGGCGAACTCGGCCTCGAGAAGATCCCGTGCCGAACGGTGGGTGATGAACGGAACCATCGGCACTACCAGGTCGAAAAACTTTGTCCTGTTCGCCGAAGGTGCAGACTCCAAGGCGGACGCATGAAGGGCCGAAGTCGTGGTCTCCTCCCCGTCGGATTCCGCGTCTACTCGAAGTTCCTCGAAGATGCTGTCCCGGACTGCGTAAACGAACTGAATCGGCCGTGACTTGATCTGCTCGGAGTTGTTTAAGACGGTGTTTAGCTCACGCAGGGTCTCGAAGATGTGCGGGTCCTTGAACCGGTCTAGGTCCTCAAAAATCGCGACCTTTGTCTTCGTCCGCTGGAAGAAATAGACGATCTCATCCAGGTACTCGTCGAAGTACGAGTTTTCTTTCGCGCTCAGCTTGACCGCTGCTCCGCCAGCGGAGACACTCTCCACCCGCATTCGGCTCTGAAAGACACGGAGGGCTAAGAACCAGACCCAGCCCACGAGCGCGCCGAGGACGCCGATGGCGACCCAAGCCGCCCAAGAATGACTGTCGACCAGGCTCTCGGGTGCCACGTTCTCGATGCGACTGACCAGCCCAAGAAGAACGGCAACAACGAAGAATCCGACTGCTACTAAACCGCCCCACATCAAGGCTGGCCAAGGTTTGAACGAGTCGATGCGAAAGTACCTTGAACCCGGCATGTCCGAAGGCGGCTTCCGGTAGAGGAGCTGCTTGACGATTTCCTTCTGTATGAGGTTGGTCAAGGGCGCAAGCGATCCGTCTTGCTGGATGCGTGCCCGCTTCGTGTCGTCGATGCCGAGGCTCGACAAAGACAAATTGACCCACTTGATCTTGCGTCCGTCTAACTCCCCCTGGACACCGAGGATGACACTGCTCTTGCCGCTGCCGTAGTGACCCGCAAGAGCGATGTTCTTCGCGGCCGTTTCGGACTTGTGAGTCAGTACGTCAAGGAGGACGGCCGCGTTGCGCCCGTGGAGTTCCACTTCGTACGCGGGTCCCAGACTCCGAAGGACGGGCACGGTAGAACTCGGTGCTGGCTGCCGTGCCGGTCGATCAGATGACATAGGTGAAATTCTATGGCAGGGGTGCCCGACACGACGCCCGTTCCCAGGCACGTGAGCAACGCGGCGGCGAGGTCCTCGGGCTCGATTGGCTAGAGACGGTCGAGCCTGAACTCAGCGCGACGACTCGCTGCCGTCGACGTGCATCGGCCTCACGGAGGCGAGCCCGGATGAGCCAAGCGACGCTGGCAGGCCCGAGCCAGAGCATCTTGAACCCGTTCCAGATCGTCAGCAGGTCGAGCAGATGCAGCCAACCTGGCGCACCCTGATCGATGAGGCCGGTCAGCCACGCTGCGGCGAAGTACGGAATGGACAGCAACATCACTGCCGGTCCCCAGTTCATGCCGCGTCTGGTCAGTATGGCGTCAGCGAGGATGTTGGTGCGCATGTAGCGGCGCAAGAAGTTCCGGATGTGGATGCTGACCTCTGTCAGGAGGCGGAACATGTTCAGATCCTCTCAATCGCACCTTTCATCTGAGGAGGCAGCGCGTTGAGAAGGGCCCGGAGTCGGTCCGACCGCGTGCGGCCGAGTGGTGAGGAAAACCTGCCTCACTCCTACGGTACGTCCGAGTTCTGACATCTTGAAGGACTCACAGGAGCAGGCTGATCGGGTCATGTCCGATTGGGCGCCGTCCCGGCCCGTCCTGCTGGGGCCCGGTGATGGCCCGTCCGCGGAAGAGAGCGGCATCGGCGCGGGCATGGTCAATCTTCTGCGCCGCGCTCTCTGATTCGGGGCCGAGAGGGCAGTTGCTGGTGATGTGCTGGCGGTCGCGGTAGGCCGCCACCACTCTGGCACTGCGTCGCCGCACCTTCGCGGTTGTGTCTGATTGTCGGTGGATGTGGACTAGCGTCAATTAGTTGATTCGGCCTTCGAATGCGATGGCGAACGCTTTCAGCGCCGGCTTCCGCCTCGTCGCCTAGCGTGCCCTGCCGCGCCCGGACTGCTCTGCGGTCGCAGGACGGATCAGCCCTGCAACGTCGCTGGTTTGAACAACGGCCCTCCGGTGCCCCCTGTGGGGTTCGAACCCACACTGGACCGATTTTAAGTCGGCTGCCTCTGCCGATTGGGCTAAGGGGGCAAAAGGGCGCCCCGCACGTGTGCGAGGCGCCCTTCACAACAACTTACTTGCTGACGTCTGCCGGCGGCTTGGGCCGCGAGGCAAAGGCCTCGAAGAACTCACGCGGCTTCTGAGTCGTTGCAACCTGCACCTGGTCGCGGCCAAGGAAGAAGTTGTGGAACCAGCCCCACAGAACGCGCCACTTGCGCTCCCACGACGGCATCGCGAGACCGTGGTAGCCACGGTGCGCGCACCAGGCCAGGAAGCCCTTGAGCGCGATGTTGCCCGACTGGAACGCACCGTTGTACAGACCCAAGCCCGCAACAGCGCCCAGGTTCTTGTGCACGTAGTCCACGGGCTCATCGCCGCGGAGAACGCCCACCAAGTTCTTTGCCAGTCGCTTGGCCTGACGCACAGCGTGCTGCGCGTTCGGGACGCACATGCCGCCAACGCCGCCACCGGTCAGGTCCGGAACAGCAGCGACATCGCCGGCAGCCCATGCGCCGTCGATGATCTCGCCGTTCTCGTCAACGACGCGCAGATCGGCCTGCGTGGAGATACGTCCACGCGCCTCGCGCGGCAGGTCAGACCCGTTCACGACCTGCGGGTTAGCCATCACACCGGCCGTCCAGATGATGAGATCGCTGGGGTACTCGGCGCCGTCGCTGGTCTTGACCACGCCGTCGGTGGCGTCGGCACACTGCGTGTTCAGGTGAACGTGTGCGCCCTTCTTTGCGAGGTCCTTGAGCACCCAGTCGGCCGTCTGCTGCGACACCTCGGGCATGATGCGCGGAGCGGCCTCGATGAGGTGGAACTGCGTCTCGTCGAACGTGATGTTGGGGAACTTTTCCAGCAGCGCGGACGCGGCGGAGCGCAGTTCGGCGAAGGTCTCGATACCGGCGAAGCCGCCGCCGACGATGACCGTTGTCAGAAGACGCTGACGAAGTTCGCTGCCCTCGGGAAGGGCTGCCGCCCGCTCGAAGTTGCGAATGAGGGTGTCGCGTGCGTACACGGCTTCCTCAATCGACTTCATACCAACGGCGTTCTCGGCGATGCCGGGAATCGGGAAGGTGCGCGAAACGGAGCCGGCCGTGACGACGACGTGGTCGTAGTCGAGGTTCCAGCTGTCCCCGCCCTCGGGCGAGATCGTGGCGGTCTTGTTCGCGTGGTCAATGTTGGTGACCTTCGCGTTGATGACCGTCGTCTTCTTCAGGTGACGACGGAGCGACACCACGGCGTGACGGGGCTCAATTGCTCCGGCAGCGACCTCGGGGAGGAACGGGAGGTAGGTCATGTAGGGAAGCGGGTCGACCACGATGACCTCGGCCTCGCCCTTGCGAAGGTGCTTCTCGAGCTTCCACGCGGTGTAGAAACCTGCGTAGCCGCCTCCGACGATGAGGATCTTAGGCACGGAACGTTATCTCCTTGGAATTGTCATGTGATCGGCCACGCATCAGCTGCGCGCGCACCGATCTGATGCGCCGGGACACAGCGACGACGCCGAGCATTAGAAGAATACCAGCGGCGCTGATCGCCACGAGCGGCAGCGTCACCTCGCGCAAACTATCCGCCGTCGGAATCAGGGGGCTGGCGGCCTGTGCGGGCGGGTCCGGCGGCGGCAGCGCGGGCAGATCGACGGGATCTGGTGTCGGGGTGATGTCGCCGCCCGGGTCGTCCGATGTGGCGCTGCGATTGATGCGAATCCAGCGACTGAGATCCCCCATCGGATTCTCCTCGATGCGAGGCAACTGCGCCGTGATGGCCTCAGCCGCGTCGACGATTCCGAAACCGTAGAGCGGATCACGGTCACCCGATTGTCGCGGAGCAGGATCAGCGGTCTGAATGAGCTGATTGATGACGTTAATGGCGTCGAGCTCGGGCTTCGCGGACATGACGAGCGCCGCTACGCCCGCGACGATCGGCGCTGCCCCCGAAGTACCGCTCCACTCGTCGACCACACCGGATGGGCCGATGCCGCGCAGGTTTTCGCTGGGACCAGAAATACCAATCGTGGAACCCTGCGTCGACGCAGCTTCGCTGGCATTTCCGTTCTCATCCACTCCACCGACGACAAGTACGCCAGGAATTGTGGCGGGTGCGCCGACGACATCCGTTCCACCGGCACGATTTCCTGCCGCCACGACGACGAGAACGTCATGGTCGAACGCATAGCTGAAGGCACGGTCCCAGCTCTCATCCCATTGCGTCTGATTGGTCGTAAAGGAGAGGTTGATGATGTCGGCACCGTTGTCGACGGACCAGACAATGGCTTCCGCAACCTGTTCCGAGAACGAGACATCGCTGACGGCGCCAAAACCGAGAGACACGGACAAAATGTCAGCTTCAGGCGCAACGCCGATGACCCCGGCGTCGTCGGCGAGCCCCCGTGATCCGACGAGAGATGCGACCCATGTGCCGTGGCTGCGGGTACTGATCGTGCTTCCCAGAGGTGTACGACCATCAGACGTACCTACGCCAGACATATCGGTGCCGCCGACAACAGCGTTCTCCAGCTCAGGAATCCCGCCAGCAACACCGCTATCGATGACGGCGATCGTTACCCCTTCCCCGCGCGTAGTCTCCCACGCTTCTTCAATCCCGTACTGCTCAAGCCAGTACTGCGAGGAACGAATCGGATCGACGGGGTCGGGAGTCGGCGTCGGTGATGGCGTCGGGGACGGTGATGTGGTGGCGACGGGAGCCGGTGTCTCGTCCGTCACGGCAAGAGCGGCAGATGCCGGAAGAAGCGCGACAGCGGCCAGCAGCAGAACGGCGACAGCCGCCCCCACGATTCCGCGCGCGCCGCGTGTCATTCTGCGGCGACCTGCTCGTCACTGCGACGTGCGGATCCCGGTACGGCGCACTCACATCGCTCGGGAGACCAGGCAGACCGAGCGAGTGCGAGGTCGCCGATGGGGTTGACCCCGGGGCCTGCGGCGAGCGCATGCCCCGCGACGGCATGCAAGCACTTCACGCGCGTGGGCATGCCACCTGCCGAAATGTGAGCAATTTCCTCGACCTCTCCGAACTGAGCACGATCGGCGATGTAGGCCTCGTGGGCACGCACATACTGCTCTCGGACCTCCTCATCCTCACCGAGGAGGGCGTTCAGCTCGACCATCATCTGGCCCGACTCCAGACGAGACATCTCGGCCGTGGCGGCGGGATGCGTGAGGTAGTAAAAAGTGGGAAACGGCGTTCCCTGCGGCAGGCGCGGTGCCGTGGACACCACGGTGGGATTACCGCAGATACAACGGGCCGAAATGCCGACGACGCCGCGCGCCTCGCGGCCGAGCTGCTCGCTGACGACGCGGATGTCAGCGGCGCTCACAGGGGCAAATGGAGGTGTTGTCACGCATCGAGGCTAACCGTTCACCGCTGACATTCCCCGGTGCGAGGGGTACGAAAGATGCCCCTGAAAGCTATTCGTTATCGTCAGGCGTCGGAGACGGCGCGAAGACGTCGTCTTCTCCGTCTTCCGGGGAGGTTTCCGCAACGGCATGCTGTGCGAGCCCAGATTCGACGACGCTCCGCAAAACGGTTCCCATCCAGTCGCTGTCGCGCTCGACGAGGTCGGCGCTGACAGGACCGGATCCGAGAACGACATCGTCGACATCGATGTCGTTCTGAATGAGATACGTGACCTCGCCGGGCTGTGTGAAGTACAGGCGCTCACGCGCTTGGGTTTGGATATACGCCGGGTCATTCCAGCGCTCGCGCTCACGTTCCAGCTCGGCGATCTCGGCCTGTGTGACCGTCACCGACGCCTCGGCACGGTCGATTTGCTGGCGCATATCGACGTAGTGTCCAACGCTTGGCACGAGAACGAATGCACCAAGAACAACGAGCCCCAACATGATGACGGCGAATCCCGACAGCCGGACACTGCCCAGCCAGTCGCGAACGTCGACGCGCGCAGACCCCGCTGCCTTCCGGGAACGCGAAGAGGGAGCCGCCGGCTTTGCCATGCGACCCCCTCTCGTTCAGCGTGTGTCCGGAGCGATTAGCCCTGGAAGCGCGGGTAGGCGCTGCGGCCCGCGAACGTTGCCGCGTCACCCAGCTCCTCTTCAATGCGCAGAAGCTGATTGTACTTCGCGACGCGGTCGCTGCGAGCGGGCGCGCCGGACTTGATCTGACCGCTACCCACGGCGACGGCGAGGTCGGCGATCGTGACGTCTTCTGTCTCACCCGAACGGTGCGACATCATCGTCGTGTAGCGCGCGTTGTGCGCCATCGAGACGGCGTCGAGCGTCTCGGTGAGCGTACCGATCTGGTTGACCTTCACCAGGAGCGAGTTGGCGATTCCCTCGCGGATACCGCGCTCGAGGCGCTCGGGGTTGGTGACGAACAGGTCGTCGCCGACGAGCTGCACCTTGTCGCCGATCGCTGCGGTCAGGGCCGCCCAGCCCTCCCAGTCGTCTTCAGCGAGGGCATCCTCGATCGTGACGAGCGGGTAGTTCGAGAGAAGCTCCTCGTAGTACTTCGTGAGCTCTTCGGCCGTGAGGTCCTTGCCCTCGAACTTGTAAACGCCGTCGCGGAAGAACTCCGTCGACGCAACGTCCAGACCCACCGCGATGTCCTTGCCGGGGGTGAAGCCAGCCTTCTCGATCGCCTTCATCAGGAAGTCGAGAGCCTCACGGTTGCTGGGCAGGTCGGGAGCGAAGCCGCCCTCGTCGCCGAGGCCCGTTGCGAAGCCACCGGCAAGCAGTTCCTTCTTCAGGACCTGGTAGGTCTCGGCACCCCAGCGGATCGACTCAGCGAACGTCTCGGCACCGTGAGGGACGATGAAGAATTCCTGCATGTCGATGCCGTTGTCGGCGTGCTCGCCACCGTTGATGACGTTGAGCGCGGGAACGGGAAGAACGTGCGCGTTCGCGCCACCGACGTAGCGGTACAGCGGGAGGTCGGCGCTGTCGGCAGCGGCCTTCGCAACCGCGAGGCTGACGCCGAGAATGGCGTTTGCGCCAACGCGCTGCTTGTTGGACGTTCCGTCAACCTCGTTCAGTGTGAGGTCGACCAGACGCTGGTCGGTTGCATCAAGGCCCTCGATTGCGGGGCCGAGCTCGTCGATAACGCTGTCAACGGCCTTGAGGACGCCCTTGCCGCCGTAGCGAGCCTTGTCGCCGTCGCGAAGCTCATACGCTTCGAAGGCGCCGGTGGATGCACCGGACGGAACTGCCGCTCGCTGGACGATGCCGTCGTCGAGAAGAACCTCAACTTCAACGGTCGGGTTGCCGCGCGAGTCAAGAATCTCGCGTGCGCCTACTGCCTCGATCTGAGCCACGGATTACTCCTTAAAGGGTGACTGATGTGTGGAGGGGCGCTCCGTTCGGCGCGCGAGCGCTGATCGTTGAGCCGCCCTCGGTCCGTGGCCCATCCTATCCGTCCCCCAGGTCTCCCGCCGAGCTGTTCATCCGTTCGTCGCCTCGACCGGCACGCCGCAGCGGCGCTTTTGATCACTCGGTTGCCTGCAGCTCCAGCGTGGCCGTCGGCCACGGGTCGTCGAAGGAACCACCCTTCTGCCAGCGCAAAATCTCCTGTTCCGTGCAAAAGCAGTCCATCAACAGATCACGGAAGAGCTCGGTTTCGGCGCGCTCGCCGATCAGGGTCAGCTGCGTTCTTCTATCACCGAATCTCGGATCGAGATCTTTCATCCGCTCGACAAGGACCTCTCGCTCGAGCTGCGTGAGTCGCCCGCCGCCGGCAACGATGCGATCGCCGGCCTTCTGGGCGGCGCGACGCTGAGCGCGATTGGGGCGCGCCTCGCCAAGGACGCCGGCTTTCCAGTAGCCGATGGCTTCGAGTCCGATCTGTCCGGCTGCCTGGCTCCATGCCAGAACGCGATCATCGCGACTGGGAAGCCAGAAGAACCCCTTGCTGCGATAGCACTGCTGCGGAAGAGCGGTCGTGAACAGCCGGTGCAGGCGTGCGGGGTGCAACGGGCGCGGGTCGTCGATGACGAGAGACGCAATGCCATCCTGCGTACCCCGCTCGTCGTCCATCGCTTCGAGTTCACGGCTGAGCACCTCCACGCGGTGATAGTCATACTCGGGCATCGCCGCTATTCGCTCGAAGGCCATGTGTCCGTAGTGAATCCCATCGATTGCGACACTGGGATTGATGTCGCTGACGGCGGCCGCCACCCGCAGCAGCTCGACTTCCGTGAGCTTGTCGACCTTGGTGAGGAGGATCTGACTCGCGAAGAGGCACTGTTCGACAACGAGCGATTCGAAGCCGCGTGGCAAGGGGCGTCTCTGCAGATTCGGGAGTATTAGCCGAGTGGCTTCACGTCGAGGTCATCCTGCGAAGCGGACACCGTGGCGAACGCGGTGTACCCATCAGCCTCCGCACGCGCAAGTAGCCCCTTGAGGTTCTTCGTGCGCTTTTCGAGCCGTACGCGCGCCCCCGTCGCGACCAGGGCGGCTTTGTGCCGCAGCAGCTCGGACACCGGGACATCCTTGTCGTGGACAAGGACAACAGCAGAACCCGCGCTGTCTTCCGCGATCTGCACCAGTTCAACGATTCGTTCAAACCCGATCGAGAAACCAACGGCCGGAACATCCTGCCCGAGGAACCGCCCGATCATGCCGTCATAGCGACCACCACCACCCAGTGAGTACGACACATCGGGGTGCGCAATCTCGAAGATCGTTCCGGTGTAATACCCCATTCCGCGAACGAGGAACGGGTCGAACTGCAGGGGCGCGGCGCCGCGCGCGGCGATGACTGCCGCACCGATCCCGGTGAGGTGCTCGACGATCTCTTCCGGAACACCCGCGGGCAGCATGGCCCGGATCTGCTCGGCGCCGAAGGATCCCGGAGCGTCCTCGGGGAGATCCGCGAGGAAGGACTCGAGGGCCGCAACAGCCGTCTCGCTACCGCCGCGTTCCCGTAGCTCGGCTGCAACGCCAGCCGGGCCAATCTTGTCGAGCTTGTCAATCGTAATGAGAACCCCCGGCCGCTCCTCCGCCGGAAAGCCGAAAGTATCGAGCATTGCATCGAGTGCACGGCGGTCGTTGATGCGAACACTCGTCCCCTCCAGGCCGAGCGCATCAAGCGCGTCGAGCGTTGCCGTGATGAGCTCTGCCTCCGCGCGGCTCGTCGCATCACCCATGACGTCGATATCGCACTGAACGAACTGGCGATAGCGCCCCTTTTGCGGGCGCTCCGCCCGCCAGACGGGCGCAATCTGCACGGCTCGGAACACGGTCGGCAGCTCCGCACGGTGGCTGGCGTAGAAACGCGACAGCGGTACCGTCAGGTCATAACGCAGGCCCAGATCGCTCAGCGCCGACGTGTCCTCAGCGGCGTCGCGGACGGCGTCCGCATCGAGGCCGCGCTTCAAGACATTAAACGCCAGCTTCTCGTTGTCACCGCCGATCCCCGCGTGCAGGCGAGCATGCTCCTCCATGACGGGCGTTTCGATCTCATCGAAACCATGGGCGCGGTAGCGCTCGCGAATGATCGCGAGAACGCGCTCGCGGCGGGCCTTGTCAGCGGGGAGAAAATCGCGCATGCCGCGCGGCGGGTTCACAGTTGCCATAACGAAGTCATTCTTCCACTTCGGCGGCGCGGATCTCCTCCGCAACTGCGCGCATACGCCCGCGAAGTGCACGCTCGGCGTCCCAGCCCCTGGCGCGCGCGACGGCGACGAGTCCGAGAATCGTGTCTCCGAGCTCCTCCTCGCTCTGCGGGAGCAGGGGAACCCCCTCCTCTTCTTCTATGGCTTCCGAAGCGGCAACGGATTCGAGGAACTCCTCGCCGACTCCGACCTTCTGTCCTTTGTCGAGCACCTTCTGCGCCAACGCGAGCGAAGACATGCCCATCGGGACACCGTCAAGAACCGAACGACGCTCGCTCTTCTCGGAGGCCTTTGCGGCATTCCAGAGTTCGAGAACCCGCTCCGGTGTTTCGGCCGTTTCCTCACCGAAGACATGCGGGTGACGACGAATCATCTTCTCCGCGAGCGTGGCGGCGACGTCCTCCAGGTCGAAAGGATCATCCGCACGGTTCGACGCCACAGACGCGTGGAACAGCACCTGCCACAGAAGATCGCCCAGCTCTTCTCTTAACTCGTCTGCGTCACCGCTTTCGACCGCCTCGATCACCTCGGCGGATTCTTCGACGAGGTACGGAACAAGTCGTTCGTGTGTCATCGCCTGCGACCAGACGCACCGATCATGGACATCGCGCATCACGTTCGCCGCGCGGAAGAGTTCGGGGTATTGATCGCTCACCCGATCAATTCTCCTCCACGCCTGCGCGCACTGCGCCCCTTCAGAGATCGCCTCACCGGTACTGATACGATTCTGCGCAGTATGAGCACGTCAGGACAGCGCTGCAGGTCAGCATTCGCACCGGTGTTTCGCGTCCCTGCTCATACCGGCACCAACGGGCATATTTCTTCCTGGGGAGCGAACCTCTCCGGGGCCATCCCCGAAGAAACGGCGCACGAACGTCGGCGCTATTCGGTCTGACGCACACGCGAGGACAATCGCCGCCGTTCGGCTCGATGATTGATCAGCCCTCCCGAACCGAGGTGACCCTTTGCTCTTTGCCTGTGTCGCGGCCGTCGTACTCTTGTGCGCCGCCGCCCCCGCCCTCACGCGCTTCGCGGGACGCAACGCCGGCTGGATCCTCGCCGCGGCCCTTCTGGCCGTCGCCGGGGCGCTCCTTGCTACGACCGGCTTCGCCCCCGATAGCGCGGTAGAACAACACGTTCCCTGGATCCCCTCTCTCGACATCGGACTCACGCTCAGGCTCGACGCGCTCTCGCTCGTGTTCTCGATGCTCGTCCTCGTCATCGGAGCGGGAATCCTCGCGTACTCGGCGCGATACTTGAGCGCCGCGGGGACGCACGGCTCGTTTTACACACTCATGACGACATTCGCCGCGGCAATGCTCCTCCTGGTGCTGTCGAACGACATCGTCGTGCTCTTCGTTGCTTGGGAAGCCACAACCCTGTGCTCGTTCTTCCTGATCGCGCGCTCCGGAGAACACGCCCGCGAGCCCGCGATCCGCACCCTGCTCGTCACGGCAGCGGGCGGACTCAGCCTTCTCGGCGCCGTCGCCGTGATGGTGGTCGGTTCCGGCACAACGCTCATCAGTGACATCCTCGTGTCCCCCATGTGGACCGAGCAGCCGGGCTACGCCACCGCCGCAGCCGTCCTCCTCGCCGGGGCCGCCTTCACCAAGTCAGCCCAGTTCCCCTTCCAGGCCTGGCTTCCCGACTCCATGGTCGCGATCACTCCCGTGTCCGGGTACCTTCACGCGGCGGCGATGGTCAAGGCCGGTATCTACCTCCTGCTGCGCTTTTCGCCCCCGCTCGCCGGCGACACCCTCTGGTCCACTCTGCTGATCACGGCTGGGCTCATCACGGCGCTCCTTGGCGCGAGCGCAGCGCTCAAGCGCTACGACCTCAAAGAACTTCTTGCCTACTCGACCATCAGCCAGCTGGGTCTTCTCGTTGTGATGATCGGCGTTGGCACGCCCGCAGCTCTGACAGCGGCCGTTGTTCACACTGTCGGCCACGCGCTGTTCAAGTCTTCACTGTTCATGTTCGTCGGCGTCATCGATCATGAAGCCGGCACACGCGACATCCGCAAGCTGCGCATGATGCGTCTGCGGATGCCGGTCACGGCGATTGCCATGACCCTCGCGGCAGCGTCCATGGCGGGCGTTCCGCTCCTGCTCGGCTTTATCTCGAAGGAGATGATGTTCGAGAGCTTCCTGGATGCCGGCACCGGCTGGGTCGTTCCCGTCGTGGTGATCGGTGCCGCGATCACGAGCGCGCTGACCTTCGCATACTCGGGTCGCCTCATCCTTGGCGCATTCTCCGGACGGGGTGAGCGCACGATTACCGAGGCACCCACGTCATTTTGGATTGTCCCGGCTCTTGCTGCGGTCGCGGGCCTCGGCCTCGGAATCGTTCCGTTCATTCTCGACCCGCTCGTCGACGCCGCAGCGACTGCCGTCATCGGACAACCCGCCCATGCGCACCTTGCGCTGTGGCATGGCTTCACCCCTGCGCTGGGCGTTTCGGCGCTCGTGATCGCTTCGGGGGTTTTGCTCATCGTCTTCCGCAACCGGGTCGAAAAAGCCACCGAGAACATCAGCATTCCGATCTCGGGGCTCGCCGTTGTCGACGGCACGCGCTTCGGGATCATCCGCGTCGGCGGCGTTGTCGGAACGTGGACGGGAACACGCTCGCCGCGCCTGCATCTGGCACTTCCTGTTGTGTCGCTCGTGGTAATCGCCGCTCTCGGATACATCTTCGTCGGCGAACTGCCCGCTGTGATCGGCGATGCCTCCCGCCCGATGGACTGGCTGCTTCTTGCGCTTGTCGCGGCTGGTGTTCTCGCGCTGCTGCGCGTTCGCACTCGGATCTCCGCCGTCGTCGTCACGGGTGTCATCGGTTTTGCGATGACCCTGTGGTACTTCACCCTCGGGGCCGCCGACGTGGCGATGACGCAGCTGCTGGTGGAAATCCTGACGGTCTGCGTGATGGTGCTCATGCTGCGCCGCCTGCCCGCCAAGATCGAGCGTCAAACATGGCGCAAGCGCGTCCCCGCAGCACTTCTCGCGGTCGCTGCCGGTGTGGCGACAACCGTTGCCGTCTGGGCGCTCACGGGCCGACGAGAGATGTCGGATGCCGCCGAGTACTACCTCACCGAGGGGTATGTGACAACGGGCGGCCCGAACATCGTCAACACGATCCTTGTCGACTTCCGCGCCTTCGACACGCTGGGCGAGCTGACGGTCCTCGGCATCGCGGGCGTTGCCATGGCGGCGCTGTTGCACTCACGCCATCTCACGGGAACCCGTTCGGCCCGTATCGACACATCGTCTCCGTTGGCGAACGCCGAGAAGAACGCTGTGTTCGTCGGCACGATCACGCGAATCCTTGGGCCCATCATCATCGTCCTCTCGATCGTGCTCCTGCTGCGCGGTCACTACGAGCCTGGTGGCGGGTTCATCTCGGCCCTGGTCGGCGGCGCAGGATTCGCGCTCGTTTACCTCGCGGCGCCGTCCGACTCGGCCGCACGCGTTCGGTGGCCGTACATGGCCCTCATCGGTGCGGGAATCGTGGTCGGAACGGGAACCGGCTTCCTCGGC
This sequence comes from Microbacterium amylolyticum, assembly GCF_011046975.1. Lineage (NCBI taxonomy): Bacteria > Bacillati > Actinomycetota > Actinomycetes > Micrococcales > Microbacteriaceae > Microbacterium > Microbacterium amylolyticum. The sequence continues at coordinate 771,588 of NZ_CP049253.1, forward strand.
TATCTCGAAGGATCGTTCCTCACGCCGATCGATTTCGACATCTTCGGCTACGGGCTGTCGTCGGCTCTCATCTTCGACCTCGGCGTGTACCTCGGTGTCATCGGCATCGTGCTCGCCACCTTCAATCTGCTGGGCAGGCGGCACCGCGTCTCCCACGATGACGATCCCGAAGCACCAACGGGGCCCGTGCCCGTCACAGAATCCGCCACGACAACGGGAGGGAGCGGACGATGACACTCGCCATCACCGCAGGCATCCTCGTCGCAGGAGCCGTCTACCTGCTCATGCGACGCGAGATGCTGCTGATCATCCTCGGCTTCGTTCTTCTCAGCCATGCCGCGAACCTCATCATCATGGCGGCCGGTGGCGCATCACGTCGCGAAGAGCCGTTCGGAACTCCCGATGACATTTCTGTTGTCGCCGATCCCCTGCCCCAGGCCTTTGTTCTGACGGCCATCGTGATTGCCTTCGCGATCACAATCTTCATGCTGGTTCTCGCCGGAACAGGAACGGACACGGACAACGCGGAGGACGGCGCGACGGACGAAGACGAGCCGCAACCGAACGAGTCCGGCACCGCGGAGCCCTCGATGTCGAACGAACGAGAGGAGGCATCCGCATGATCGGATCACTTCTTCCCCTGTTCGTGGCGATTCCCCTCATCGCCGCTGGTTTCCTCACAATCATCGGCCACCGCCCTCGGCTTCACCTTGTCGTCATGTTCGCCGTCATCACCGGCGCGCTTGCGGGGTCGATCGCGCTCGTGGCCGCGCTCGTCGGCGGCAGAACGTACGCACACGGCGTCGGATCGTGGGGCTTCGGAATCGCGATTCCCTTCGTCGCTGATATGTTCAGCGCCCTCATGCTCGTCGTCACGGGCCTGCTGGCCGTTGTCTGCGTTCTCTTCGCCGTCATCGCCCACCGAACGATGTCGCGCTTCTTCGCGCCGCTGATCCTCGTTCTCGTCGGCGGTGTGAACGGCGTGCTGCTCACGGCAGATCTGTTCAACATGTTCGTGTTCATCGAGGTCATGCTCTTGCCCTCGTACGGGCTGTTCGTGCTGGCACGATACGGCGAAGCACCGCTCGGCCGGATTGCCGGAGCTCGACTCTACGTGGTTCTGAACCTGCTGACATCGACGATCTTCCTCATCGGCGTCGGTTTCGTCTACGGAACGGCCGGAACGGTCAACATGGCAGAGCTCGCCGGCGCTGCCGCAGAAGACAGCACGGTGGCGATTGCCGGTTCGCTGTGCCTGTTCGCGCTCGGGATCAAAGCGGCGATCGTTCCGGTGCACGGTTGGCTGGCAAAGGCATACCCCGCCACGTCCCCCGCGATCACCGCACTGTTTTCCGGTCTGCATACCAAGGTCGCGATCTACGGTATCTACCGCATCTACGCGTATATGTACGACGGCGATGCCCGTTGGCTGTGGATCGGTGTTCTGCTGTTCTGCGCGACGATGCTGCTGGGCGTGCTCGGCGCCGTCGGCGAGAAGACCACCCGGTCAATTCTCGCGTTCCACATGGTCAGCCAGATCGGCTACATCATGCTGGGCATCGCGCTGTTTACCGAAGCGGGGCTCGCCGCCGGTATCTTCTATCTCTTGCATCACATGATCGTGAAGGCATCGCTCTTCCTCTCAACGGGCGCGATCGAGGTCACTTACGGCTCCGGAAAAATCGGCGAGGTTCAGGGCATGGCGAAGCGTGAGCCGATTCTGGCCGCGGCGTTCTTCGTCGCCGCACTTTCGCTGGCCGGCATCCCGCCATTCTCGGGCTTTGTTGCGAAAATGTCGCTGATTTTCGCCGCGCTCGATGCTGGGCAGATCGCCGCCGTTGTCATCATGCTCGTCGTCAGCATCATTACGCTGCTGTCGATGCTCAAGATCTGGGGTGGGGTGTTCTGGGGCAAGGAGAAGTTCCCCGAAACGCCGCCGATCACCGCGGGCTCCGCCCTCGCGACCACCCAGGTCGCCGCTCAGAAAAAGGTGGGCGCCGCTCTCATGGCTCCCGCCGTTATCCTCGCACTCGTCACGCTGGGCCTCGGGCTCGGAGCGGAGTTGCTGATGTCACTGTCTCAAACGGCCGCAGCGGGCCTCCTCGATCCCACCTCCTACATTGAGGCGGTGATGGGCTCGTGACCTGGCTGACGTGGCCGTTCCGCCTCATCGGCTACGTGTTCTGGTTTGCCGGTCAGCTCGTGAGCTCGAACTGGAAAGTTCTGCACGACAACCTGACCCCGGGCCAGGGCACGCAGAACGGGATCGCGCGCATGCCGACGAAATGCCGTACCGACCTTGAGCTCACGCTCCTGGCTTCGTGCATCACGCTGACACCCGGAACGCTGACGATCGGAACGGACACAACGGGGGACGGAACACGCGTGTTGTTCGTGCACGGCATGTACGCCGACAGCCCGGACGTGCTGCGTGCGGAGTTGCAGGTTATGCAGAACCGACTCTTGCGCGCCCTCCGACGGAAGGGACTGAACGCATGATCGGAATCGACATCGGGATCGTCCTGCTCGCACTCGCCTGCCTCCCCGCGATCTATCGGATGATCGTTGGGCCAACAGATGCCGACCGAGCGGTTGCCGGAGATCTCCTCCAGTTCGCTGTTGTCGGGCTCCTCGCGCTTGCCGGAATCCGCATCGCAAGCGTGTACACATTCGACATCGTGCTGGTCGCCGCGATCGTCGGCTTCTTGTCGGCGATCTCGCTGGCCCGCGCGCTCACGAGAGGAAAGCGATGAACGTTTTGCAGATCATCGGTGATGTTCTCGTCGTCATCGGCGGGCTGATCTTCCTGTCAGCCGCGCTCGGAATCATGAGGTTCCCCGATGCCTATACCCGCATCTCGGCCGTGGGAACGGCGGGCGGACTCGGTATTACCTTCGTCGTCGTCGGTGCCGTGATGCATTCGCCATCCCTCGCGGACACCGTCAAGGTGATCCTCATCGTTGTCCTCCAGCTCACGACAAGCGCCATCGGCACGATCGCAATCGCCCGCTCCGCGTATCTCACACGCGTTCCGCTGGCGCGCAGGAAGTACGACGAGCTGGCAACCGCCGAGGAAGAACCGACGACCGGCCACGAGTGACGGCGGTTTCGCGCAACGCCGCGAAGGGCGATCAGGCTGAGGCTTGGTCGCCCTTCGCCGTTTCGGGCGCCTTCTGCAATGGGAAGAGCGCGTCGAGGAGCTGCCGGACCCAGTCCAGAAGCGCGGCATCAGTGAGGGGCTGTCCTCCGGCAGCCGGCATCGGGACGACAAGGGCATCTGCGCCCCCGATGACCTTGCCACCGGGGTAGAGCCGCTGCAGCCGGACCTTCATCGAATCCGGAAGCTGCGCCGGTGCAATACGCAGGTTCTTTCCCATCGCCACAACGTCAGCCAGGCCGGACTGCGCGGCACGGCGACGCAGTCGTGCCACCTGCACGAGACCCGTCACGGCTTCGGGCGGCTCACCGTAGCGGTCGGTGAGCTCTTCGATCACGAGATCGATCGCGTCCTCGTCCGCTGTGGCCGTTGCCGCGGCTGACAGCTTTTGGTAGGCCTCCAGGCGGAGGCGCTCGCTGTCGATGTAGTCGTCGGGAATGCGTGCGTCGATGGGCAGCTCCAGGCGCAGCTCCGTCGGCCCGTCGTTCTCGATACCGCGGAACTCGCTGACGGCCTCACCGATCATGCGCAGGTACAAGTCGAAGCCGACTCCCGCGATATGGCCAGCCTGCTCCGCTCCGAGCAGGTTTCCCGCTCCGCGTAGCTCGAGGTCCTTCATTGCTACCTGGATACCGCTTCCGAGATCGTTGTGAACGGCGATCGTCTCGAGACGGTCGGCTGCGGTCTCCGACAACGGCTTGTTCTCGTCGTAAACGAAATAGGCATAAGCCCTCTCACGACCACGACCGACGCGTCCGCGGAGCTGGTGGAGCTGCGCCAGGCCGTATTTATCAGCACGATCGATGATGATCGTGTTGGCGTTCGCGATGTCAATACCGGTTTCGATGATCGTCGTGCACACGAGCACATCGAACTTCCGCTCCCAAAAGTCATCGACGACCTGCTCGAGCTGCTTTTCGCTCATCTTGCCGTGCGCCACCGCGATCCGTGCCTCCGGCACCAGCTCAGCAAGATGATTGGCGACCTTCTGAATCGTCGTGACGCGGTTGTGCACGTAGAACACCTGTCCCTCGCGCAACATCTCTCTGCGAATGGCCGCGCCGATCTGCTTGTCGTTGGAGGGGCCAACGTACGACAGGATCGGGTGACGTTCCTCCGGTGGGGTGGCAAGCGTGGACATTTCGCGGATGCCCGTCACGGCCATTTCCAGCGTGCGCGGAATGGGGGTCGCACTCATCGCGAGGATGTCGACGTTGGTCTTCAGCTTCTTCAGCGCATCCTTGTGTTCAACGCCGAATCGCTGCTCCTCGTCGATGATCATCAGGCCGAGATCCTTGAACGCGATGCCTTCCGTGAGGATGCGATGCGTTCCGATCACCATGTCTACGGTGCCATCGGCGAGGCCCTGGATCGTGTCCTTTGCCTGCTTCGCCGTCTGGAAGCGGCTGAGTGCGCGGGCCTTGACGGGGAACCCGGCGAATCGCTCAGAGAAGGTCTCGAAGTGCTGTTTGACGAGAAGGGTGGTCGGCACCAGCATGGCGACCTGTTTGCCTTCCTGGATCGCCTTGAAGGCTGCTCGCACAGCCACCTCGGTCTTACCGAAGCCGACGTCTCCGGACAGAAGGCGGTCCATCGGAATGGACTTCTCCATGTCCCGTTTGATCTCGTCGATCGTCTGCAGCTGGTCTGGTGTCTCGGCGAAGGGGAACGCCTCTTCCAGCTCCCGCTGCCAGGGGGTGTCGGGGCCGAAGGCGTACCCCTGTGATGCCATGCGTGCCGAGTAGAGCTTGACGAGCTCGACAGCAATGTCCCTGACCGCTCGTCGCGCCTTCGACTTTGCCTGGGACCAGTCAGATCCGCCCATCTTGGACAGCTGAGGGTTTTCACCGCCGACGTACTTCGAAAGCAGGTCAAGCTGATCGGTTGGCACCATCAGCTTGTCACCGGGATACCCGCGCTTCGACGGCGCGTACTCCAGTACGACGTAGTCACGCAGCGTCTTCTGCGCGTTCTTGCCGCCCGTGGAGACCTCACGCTGAACCAGTTCGACGAACCGTCCAATGCCGTGGGTCGTGTGCACAACGGGATCACCCGGCTTGAGCTGAAGAGGGTCGACGACATTGCGCCGGCGCGATGCGAGCTTCTTAACGCCCTGTTCGCCGCCCCGCGCGGTACGTCCGTAGAACTCGGCGTCGGTCAGAACGGCGAGTTTCACGTCGTCACTGACAAAACCGCGTTCAATGGGCGCTGCGACAAGCGTGGCGACCCCAGGCTCCGGTGTTTCGTCAATCGCGTCAACGATGCGCGCCGCAACACCGAGGTCGCTCAGAACGTCTCGTGCTCGCTCAACAAGGCCGATTCCCGCGGCGGCGAGAACAACGGACCACCCCTGGTGCAGCAGCCCGATGACGTAGCGCGTTGCTCCGTCGACGTCTCCCTGGAAAGACGGGATCGCCGTTGCGTCGACGCGGGCTGTTTCTTCACGGGCGGGTGCGAACTCACCGTCTGCCTCGGCGAGTTCGGCCTCAATCGCCGCGAGACCGGAGTCGAAGGGGCTAAACGTCCACCACACTCCACCTCGTTCGTGCACGATGTCACGCAGCTCGACGATGGTGAAAAATCCGCTTGATTCATCAATCGACACGGGAGCCGATCCCCCGGCCGTCGCTGTGCTCCACGCTGCCTGCAGGAACTCGGAATTCGTCTCTCCCAGGCTGATGGCACGAGAAACGGCGCGTTCGGGATCGACGAGCGCTGCCGCCGCCCCCTCGGGAAGATATTCGGCAAGTGAGACAAGCGGACCCGCGACAAGCGATGAGAGCGACTCCATCCCTTCGGCGGGGATCCCCTGCGCCATCTTCTCGAGCATCTGAGCGATGCCGGGATATTCAGCCTGCAGTTCGCGGGCGCGCTGGCGAATCTCCGGGGTGAGCAAGAGCTCGCGGCTGGGCAAGAGGACAAGCTCGGTGACGTCTCCCTGCAAAGAGCGCTGATCTGCCACGGAGAACTGCCGGATCTGATCGACCTCATCGCCAAAGAACTCGACGCGGTACGGATGGTCCGCTGTCGGGGGGAAAACATCGAGGATGCCGCCACGCACGGCGAATTCACCACGACGCGACACCATATCCACGCGCAGGTATGCGAGCTCGACGAGGCGTTCGGTCGCATCCTCGAGCCACATGTCTCGCCCGCCGACGATCAAAGTGACAGGCTCTGCGTCGCCGAGGCCCCGCGCGAGCGGTTGAATCGCGGCGCGAATAGAGGCGGTCACGACAAGTGGCGTGACTCCATCCCACTGTGTGAGGGTACGCAGGGTCTCGAGGCGACGCCCGACCGTTTCGGGTGTCGGGCTGAGCCGCTCATGCGGAAGAGTTTCCCATGCGGGAAAGTCACGCACGTCTGCGCCGGGGATGAGCGACCTCAACGCTCCGGCGAGGGCTTCCGAGCGACGGCTCGTCGGCGCGATTGCGACGATGACGGGCGGATGACCTGACGCTTGGCGCCGTTCGAGAAGCGCGGCGATCGCGGGAGCATCGAGCCCCTCGACGAGAGACACATCCGCGTCCGTTGACGTCGCGACGAACGCCTCGCGGAAGGATTCAGAGGAATCGAGGGCACGCAGAATCCCGGAGACAGTCACCCGTTAATTCTACGGGCGAGACACTGCCCAGGAGCCGCGCGCACTGCCCAAGTGCGCATCGCCTCTGCACCTGAATCGTGCCGCGGGCATACGGTGGCAGTGTGAGCCCTGTTCCCACTGCCCCCATTCCCGTTCCGCCCGGCGTTCCGGCCCAGGTTCCGGCGGTCCGGCCGCGGCGCGGCGTTGGTGTTGTGGCGTTCGTGGCGGCAATACTCTCACTGGTGATCGGTGGAATCGCCATTGCTGTCGCGGGGTACTCGATCGCCTTCGCACTCCGACTGAGCGACTACCCCGGTCTGGTGCTCGACTTCGAGGCCCAGTTTTGGCGAACGCTCTCTTCGGCGACGTGGTCGGTGGTCTGGTTACTTGCTGCGTGGGTCGTTCACGCACTTCTTGCCCTCTGGGCGCTGATCCAAGGCACCGTCGCGGCAGCGATCGGCCGCGGACGCGTCTGGGGCGTCATTGCGATCGTCGTATCGCTGACGGCGTGGATTCCCCTCGCAGCGCTGACGCAGGCGGCCGTCCTCGGCGGGATCTCGGGCCTCGTCCCGTTTATCGGCTGACGACGCAAGGTGAAAAGCCAGGTTCATACGCTCTGCTACCTGGGCATCAGAGGATCAGTCCCCCATGGACATGCACTGGGAGGGTTTCTTGCTTCGCCCCCGTGACCTCACCGCGCAACGCGTCGCGATCCCCGACGAACGCACGGACTTCAACGACATACCCGACGAGGAGCTGTACAGCGAGTACCTTGACGAGCAGTAGCACTGCTACTTCGGTGCGTGGACCTTCTGCTGGGCGGCGATCAGACCGTCGTCGACGACCATCTCGACGGCGTCTGCTGCGTCAGCGACGAGAATCGGGAGGGTGGTGCGCTCCGTGGAACCGAACTCGCTGAGCACCCAGTCCGCGGGATCTTGACGACCAAGCGGCCGGCCGATCCCTACGCGAACACGGACGAAGTCCGGAGTTGCGAGGGCCTTGGCGATGTCGCGGAGTCCGTTGTGCCCGCCGTGCCCGCCACCTGCTTTGAGTTTGAGCTGGTCGAACGGGATATCGAGCTCGTCGTGCACGACGATGATGCGGTCGGCTGCAACACCGAAAAACTGCGCAACGCCCACGGCCGGCCCACCAGAGGTATTCATGTAGCCGTTCGACTTCACGAGCACAAGCTTCGCTGCCCCCGGGCGGAGCCACGTCTCAGCGACCCGCGCGCCGGCCTTGTGCTGCCGCCATGATGCGCCGCGCCGCGCCGCGAGCTCGTCGACGACCATCTGCCCAACGTTGTGACGCGTCTTCTCATACCGTGAACCGGGGTTTCCGAGCCCCATCACCAGCCAGGTGTCCGCCATAGCGTCCTTTCCACACGCCGTCTCAAGATACGACGAGGGGCGCGGTCGCCCGCGCCCCTCGCATACAAAAGAATCTTACTCGGCCGACTCAGCAGCGGCAGCCTCGGCCACGGCGGCGTCGGCGGCGTCATCCGCGTCCGAGCCAGAACCAGCGGCCGTCACGGCGAGGATCAGCAGCTCGGGGTCGTCCGTGAGGGTTGCGCCCTCGGGCAGCACGACGTCCTTCGCGAGGATCTGCGTGCCATCGGTGAGACCGTCGACGTTGATGACGATCTGCTCGGGAATGTTGAGCGCGTCCGCTTCAATCGCGATTGCCTGAGCGGAGAAGGTCGTCATCGTTCCTGCGAACGACACGCCCTCGACAACGTAAGGAACGTCAATCTGAACCTTCTCGCCCTTGTTGATGACGACGAGGTCAATGTGCTCGATGATGCGGCGCACCGGGTCGCGCTGGATGTCCTTCACGAGGGCGAGCTGTTCCGTGCCCTCGATGTCGAGCGTGATGATCGCGTTCGAGTGACGCACGATCAGCGCGGTCTCGTGACCGGGAAGCGCGAGGTGCTGCGGTTCGGTGCCGTGGCCGTACAGAACGGCGGGGATCTTGCCGGCGGCGCGCAGACGGCGGGCGAAGCCCTTGCCGAACTCGTTGCGGACGTCGACGGAGAGCTTGTACTGATCAGCCATGATGACTCCTGAAATCGTTGGTACGGGTTCTCGACTCGAACGCTTTCCCAGAAACGGGAACGTGAGGAGACCCGGCAGGGTCATCTTCACCGCGTCGATCACGGACACGTACACGCGTCCCTCGCCGAGGTCAGTTTCCATGGTACCCGATGGGTTCGATAAGCTGATCCAGCGTGCGCACAGCGCGCCCCACCGCTTTCCCTTGCACCCGAGGAGCCCGCACCATGGACGCATCGCAATTGATCACTCTCGTCGTCGGCGTTGTCACCCTCGTAACGACGGTGCTCGCGGTCGGTGCGATGTATTCGATGGGCCGCCAGGGCTCATACGACAACTAACGTCGAGGTTTCGGACTTCTCACGATCCGACCGTCACTCCCGTTATCGGCGAGCGACTAGCCTGGGTAAAGATCTGAATACTCTCTTATTAAGGAGACGTGCGTGAACGCTGCCGCAGCGAACATCGGGGTCGTCGGCCTCGCTGTGATGGGCTCGAACCTCGCCCGCAACCTCGCCAGTCGCGAGGGCAACACTGTCGCGGTGTACAACCGCAGCCGTGAGAAGACAGACCAGCTCGTCGCCGAGCACCCGGAAGCCGGATTCATTCCGGCGTTCTCGTACGAGGAGTTCGCAGCGTCGCTGTCGAAGCCCCGCACGGCGATCATCATGGTGAAGGCGGGCCGCGGAACTGACGCGGTCATCGATGAGCTCGTCAAGGTCTTCGAACCGGGCGACATCATCGTCGATGGCGGAAACGCCTACTTCCCCGACACGATCCGCCGCGAGAAGGCTGTCCGTGCAACGGGCATCAACTTCGTCGGCGCGGGTATCTCGGGCGGAGAAGAGGGCGCACTGAACGGCCCCTCGATCATGCCGGGCGGATCTGACGAGGCGTGGATCACGCTGGGGCCGATCCTGAAGTCGATCGCTGCCGTCGCCGAAGGCGAACCGTGCGTCACGCACGTCGGGCACGATGGCGCCGGCCACTTCGTCAAGATGGTGCACAACGGCATCGAGTACGCCGACATGCAGCTCATCGCCGAGGCATACGACCTCATCCGTCGCGGTACGGGCAAGACTCCCGCCGAGATCGCTGACATCTTTGCTGAATGGAACACGGGCGAGCTCGAGTCGTATCTGATCGAGATCACCGCCGAGGTGCTTCGCCAGGTCGACGCCGAAACCGGCAAGCCGCTTGTTGACGTCATCCTCGATCAGGCCGGAGCCAAGGGCACCGGCGCCTGGACCGTGCAGACGGCGCTGGCACTTGGTGTTCCCGTCTCCGGTATCGCCGAGGCAACGTTCGCACGTTCGCTGTCGTCGCACCCCGAGCAGCGCGCCGCGGCGAGCATCCTCCCCGGTCCGGAGGAAGCCTTCGAGGTCACCGACGTCGACGCCTTCATCGAGGATGTCCGCCAGGCTCTGTTCGCCTCGAAGATCATCGCCTACTCGCAGGGCTTCGATGAGATTCGCGCCGGCGCAGCCGAGTACAACTGGTCGATCGACCTCGGCGCCGTGTCGAAGATCTGGCGCGAAGGATGCATCATCCGCGCTCAGTTCCTCAACCGCATCGCTGACGCGTACGCCGAGCAGGCCGACCTTCCCGTTCTGGCAGCAGCTCCGTACTTCGCTGATGCCCTGACGCGCGGCCAGGCATCCTGGCGCCGCGTCGTGGTCGCAGCAACGCAGGCAGGTATCCCCTCGCCGGCGTTTAGCTCGTCGCTTGCGTACTACGACGGCATCCGCGCCGACCGTCTGCCGGCCGCTCTTGTGCAGGGTCAGCGTGACTTCTTCGGCGCGCACACCTACAAGCGCATTGACAAGGACGGCACGTTCCACACGCAGTGGTCGGGTGACCGTACCGAGATCGAGGCTGTCGACACGCACTAGCGTCTCCGCAGAACACGGGCGCCGCGGCAGGTTCTTCCTGCCGCGGCGCCCGTGTTTTGTGTGCAGGAGCTGGTGTTGGGAACCCCGAACGGACAAGCACCGCCGCGACCGGGGCACATCTTGCCAAGCGTGCCGCCAGCGTCTCCCCATCGCGAGTTCGGGCACCGCTCGCGAATCTGCGCACTATGTCGACGGCCGCGCCGGCAACGTCACGGTGAACGTCGTCGATCCCGGCACGCTGAGAACGGAGATATCGCCGTGGTGCGCCTCAACAATGGCCTTCGCGATCGACAAGCCCAGACCCGACCCTCCCGTTCGCCGATTGCGGCTACTGTCCGCGCGCGCGAATCGGGCGAATAGCGTGTCCTGCAGCTGGGGGGCGATTCCGGGCCCGGTGTCATGAACGGTCAATATCGCTCGGGTTGACGACCCCTCACCGACGGTGCGGAGCCCCACCGTCACCTGCGTGCCCTCGGGCGTATGCGTACGCGCATTCGCCAGCAGGTTGGTCACGACCTGCGTCAGTCGAGCCTTATCCCCGGCGACCAACACGGGCTCCTCCCCCACATCGGCGCCCCAGTCGTGTTCCATTCCCGCCATCGCCTGATCGCCGACCGCTTCGACAACAAGCTGGTTCAGGTCCACCATGTCGAAGGTGAGTTCCATCCCCTCGTCGAGCCGCGCGAGAAGCAGCAGGTCCTCGACCAGCCCGGTCATCCGCTGCGACTGAGCCTCAATCCGTTCGAGCGACTGCCGGCTCGATTCCGTCAGCTCAGGGTCACGCTGAGACAGTTCGCTATATCCGCGAATCGATGCGAGGGGTGTGCGCAGCTCGTGACTGGCATCCGCGACGAAGCGTCGCATCGTCTCTTCGTTGCGCTGACGCGCGGCGAGCGAGTCTTCCACGTGATCGAGAAGGGTGTTCAGGGCGAACCCCACCTGTCCGACCTCAGTTGATGGGTCGGACTGCTCTTCGGGAACCCGCTCGGCAATCGACACAACGCCTTCGTCGAGCTTCTGGCGCGAAACACGCGTTGCCGTCGCCGCGATTCCGCGCAGCGGCCGGAAACCGCGGCTAATCACACCGCTTGTCGCAAAGCCCAGCACGAGCATGCCACCGATGGTTGCCAGCGTGATGGACCACAGCATGCGGGTCAACACCGTGCGCTCCGAGCCCAGAGAAATGCCGAGAACGCCGATAATCTCACCCGACTGCGTCACGGGTACGATACGAAACGTGCCGAGCCCGTGCAGGTTCACCGTTGTGTCTCCCGCAGAACGGGCCGTCTTCATCACCTGCTCGGCCTGAGCAGGCGACAGGTGATAACGCGCAAGGTCGTCGCCGACGACGGCTCCTGATTTGCCGGAAAACGGACTCTCGACAACAAGAATTGTGCCGGGTGAGGCCTGGGCGCCCTGCAACTGGTCGGCCGCGGTGCCATGCACGGCGGAAATACCGATCTGTGGGCTGAGATTCTCCCACGCGCTCGTCAACTGCTGATCGGTCTGGGCCGCCAAAACGGTGTTGAGCATGACACCCGTGACGGCCGATACCACAAGCAAAATACCTGCGACAATCGCAAAGATCGTCACCATCAAACGCGTCTGCAACGTCAGACGCTTGCCACGACGCTGCCGCAGAACGGGCTGCGGCGGATAAGGCGCGGCGGCCTCCGCCTCCGCCTGCTGCGGAGCGTCGGTGGTCATTACTGCGGTGCCTTGATCATGTATCCCACGCCGCGCACCGTGTGAATGAGCGGCTCCCTGCCCGCGTCGAGTTTTTTCCGAAGGTAGGAGATGTACAGCTCGACAACGCTGGACTTGCCCCCGAAGTCGTAGTTCCAGACGCGATCGAGGATCTGCGCTTTCGACACAACGCGGCGCTGGTTGCGCATCAGGAATCGCAGCAACTCAAACTCCGTTGCGGTGAGCTCCACTTCTTCCTCGCCGCGGATCACCTCATGGCTGTCTTCGTTGAGGCTGAGGTCGCCCACGCGCAGAATCGGGTCAGGCTCGGCCGACAGCGCCGTTCCCGCACGACGCATCAGCGCCCGCAATCGCGCAACAACCTCCTCGAGGCTGAACGGCTTCGTGACGTAGTCGTCACCGCCGGCAGTGAGGCCCGCCACGCGGTCGGCAACAGCATCCTTCGCCGTCAAGAACAGAACAGGCACCATGTTGTTCTGCTGACGCAGTCGCTGCAGAACCGCCATTCCGTCAAGGTCAGGCATCATGATGTCGAGAACAAGAGCATCAGGTTCGAAGTCCTTGACGGCCTCCAACGCCTCGAAACCGCTGCTCGCGGTGCGCACATCCCAGCCCTCCATGCGCAACGCCATCGACAACAGATCGGTCAGCATCTGCTCATCGTCAACAACGAGAACGCGGACGTCGGTGCCGTCGGCGCGAGACAGGGCGGATCCATGGGGTGCGTTCGTCATGTTCACCATTGTGCGCCGGTTTCTATGCGTTCGCTATGGCGCGGCTTATGTCTGACCTGTGAATCCCGCCCTGCTTGCCGGCAGGTTTCAGTACCCGGAGAAGGCGTCGGTGGTGACCTTGCGGGCCCGGCCCAAGGCTGGTGCCAGGCCGGCGATCAGGGCCGGGGGGCCCGAGACGAACGCATGACGATCCGCCAGATCGGGGACCACCGTGAGCAGTGCTTCGGCGGTGAGTCGATCTCCGCTCCATGTCCAGTCGGTCGGCAACGCCGCGGGCCGATCAGGAACAACGACGTGAACAGGAACGCCGCAACGAGCGATGTCATCGCGGTAGGCAAGTTCATCGGAACACGAGGCGACGTACACGAGAACAACATCACGAGACACCCGGGCAAGGCGATCGTGCCGCAGTTGCGAGACGATCGGGGTGATGCCAATACCTGCCGCCACAAGAAGAACGGGTCCCCTGCGGGGCAGGAAGAAATCGCCCCACACTCCCGTTGCGCGCACCCGCGATCCGGTCGGCGTTGCCGTGAGCGCATGTTTGAACGTCGAAAGATCTCCCGCCCGCTCACGGTAAGCGATCCGCACCTCCGGCATATCCTCCGGGGCCGAAACGATTGAGAACTCCCGCCGGCTTCCGCGGGCATCGGGCCGCGGATGAGGAATGTCGAGTTCCAAGAACTGACCGGGAACGAACCGGAAAGGCCGATCAGCCACCATCGACAGCTCTCGGACCGTCGGAGTGATCTTTGTGCTGCGTGCAAGCGTCATGCGGATTGCCCCGCGAGCCACAAAAGCGGCGGCAATGAGGTTGCCGATCAACAACGCGCGTTCCTGGCCGAGCGTCATGACACCAACAGAAATCGGCCACCCGACGAGAAGTCCGACGACCACGGCGATAAGCACCTGCTGGCGCCGACGCGGCGGAAGCGTGAGGGGCTCCGTGAGCATAAAAGCGCCGAGGAAGAGCACCGGCGATTGAACAACGACCGCCGTGATCACATCGACAACCGGAAGGGTTGCTCCAAGCTGGTGCAGTTGAACGTAGGTGCGGAGCAGGGAGGTGGCAACGGCGACGAGGAGGAAAACGCTGACGACGCCGATGCGCTCCGTTCGCCATGCCACGACCCCGCCAATGAAGAGCACAGGCACGAACAACCAGGGCGTTCCGACCCACCAGGCAGAGCCCCCGCTGATCACCGGGGTGAGCGAAACGAGCGTCGCCACTGTCGCGCCAACCGCGGCGGGGTTCAGCAGATGCCGGCCGCGCCACACGAGAAGGTGCTTGGACGCAGAAGCCGCAACCGCGGCCACAGCGGCGCCGAGAAGCGTGGCGACATCGCTCCCTGGACGGAGCACGAACAACAAGATGCCGGCCGTGATCAGCGTCGATTCCGGCCGCCAGATTGCCCCACGCAACCGATGCACCACCATGTCGATTCCGGCGCCAACCCCAACAAGCACGGCAGCGGTCAGCAGAAGCGACGCCGGCTCTGGACCGATAAGACCGAAGAACGACAGCACACATGCCAGCGCGGCGAGCACAGCCAGGCCGGCCAGCACCAACCGGTACATCGTGATCCGCCCCAGCGCACCACGCATTCTTCTCACTGCACTACCCAGCCCGTTCATGCAAATACCTCCGCCACGCGCTGATCAACTCGGTCACCGAGCGACCACTCGGCGCGCCCATCGGTGAACATCCTCACCCAGTGCACGCCGCGCTCATGAGCGAACTGCGGCCCGCCGTCGAAGAACAGCCCCGTCGCCGCGGCATCCGCCGTCATCGCGTCGGGAGCGATCGCCCACGTTGCCGCGATTTCGCGAACGGGTTCTCCCGTTCGTCCGTCCAGCACATGATGTAGCTGGTTACCCCACGCGCGCCGATTGGTCGCCGAGGCGCACAGCGCCTCTCCGTCAATCTCGACCACCCCGATCGCCGTGCGTGAATCGTAGGGGTGCTCAAGCGCAATGCGCTGTGGCATCCCCCGAACTCGAATGTCGCCGCTCGCGTCGACGACGACCGGTCCGGCGATCTCATCACACACGAGATCGACCAGTCGCCCCTTTCCCATCGCACCCACGTCGATGGTGCCGGGCCGAGCGAGTCGCAGAGATGTCTCGTCCCAGCTGAGGATCTCGCGCCAGCGCACAGGGGCCGGAAGCGCCGAACCGGTGGGCTTCAGCGTGATGTCCGCGTCATATCCCAACCGGCTCAGGGAGTCGCCGATCAGGGGATTGACCCCTCCCGCCGTCGCCACGGAAAGCTCGCCGGCGAGTGCCAACATGGCCTCGGCATCCGGTGGCGCAGGAACCGAGCCGCCTTTCAGCGACAGGCGTGACACAACAGAATCGGGCCGAAACCGCGACCAATCGGCGTCGAATTCCGCAATCACGCGCGACACCGCGTCGCGCTCCCCCGCTGCGATCGGCCCCGGGGTGACGATCTCCCATGCCGTGCCGATCGCGTCGAAGCGCCATACGGCGGGCGACATGTTAGAGCTCCGCGTCCTGCTTGATCTGCTCGATCGCCTGGTTGAAGCCGCCGCTGGTCAACGATGAACCCGCAACTCGGCTGACGTTGATCTCGTCGAGTGGCTGGCCAACGACCTCATCGGCGATGCCGTCGATGAACTGTCCTTGGAACTGCCGACTCTCGGTGGCCTGCGGATCTCCCACCACCTCGACGGACGTGACGACGGAGTCCTGCACATCGACGGTCACCTCGACCGTTTCCACGGTCTCGGGCGTCTGGTACGTGCCCTCCGCCGAGTATGTTCCGTCGGCATAGCCGGTTTCGGTGGGCGTTATATCGGTCTGCTGACCGCCGCCATACCCGGAGGCGCCGGGCGTCGCGGCGCCACAGCCCGCGAGCGCCATGATTCCGGCGACACCAACAAACGCCGCAGAGGCGCGCACAGTTCGGTTCATTTCGATCCTCCCAGCTGGAGCCGCGACGTGCTGCGTACGCGCAACGCTACCGAAAAACGAACCCATTCATCCGTCTCTGAACGATATTCAGGCAGCGCCGTCGAACATACTCGTGACGGAACCGTCATCGAAGACCTCCTGAATGGCGCGCGCGAGAAGCGGCGCGGCCGAGAGGACCGTGAGGCTGTCGAAGCGGTGATGCGGAGGAATCGGCACGGTGTCGGTAACAACAACGCGGTCGATCGCCGGGTCCTGCAGGCGTTCCACGGCGGGGTCCGAGAAAATCGCGTGGGTTGCCCCAACGATGACCTTCTTGGCGCCGTTCTCCTTGAGCGCGCGCGCCGCCTTCTGGATCGTGCCGGCGGTGTCGATCATGTCGTCAACGAGGAGGCACGTGCGCCCCTCGACCTGTCCGACGATCTCGTGCACAGAGATCTGGTTCGCGACCTTCGGGTCACGTCGCTTGTGAATGATGGCGAGCGGAGCAAGCAGCGAGTCGCTCCACGTGTCGGCAACACGAACGCGTCCCATGTCGGGAGAAACAACCGTGAGTGTTTCGCGGTCTTCCTCCGTGAGCGTCTCCTGGAAGTGCTTGAGCAGAACCGGCTTCGCGAACAGGTGATCGACGGGACCGTCGAAGAACCCCTGGATCTGCGACGCGTGCAAATCGACACTCATGATGCGATCGGCGCCGGCCGTGGCAATGAGGTCGGTGACAAGGCGGGCGGAAATCGGCTCGCGGCCGCGGCCCTTCTTGTCCTGACGGGAGTACGGGTAATACGGCAGGACCACCGTGACGCGCTTCGCCGAGGCCCGTTTGAGCGCGTCAAGCATGATCAGCGTTTCCATCAAGTCTTCGTTGATGTTTTCGCCGAAGCTCTGCAGGAGGAAGACATCGGTTCCGCGCATCGACACCTCGAAGCGCGTGTAGATCTCTCCTGCGGCAAATGTGCGGCACTCCGTTGGAGCGAGCTCGATACCGAGGTTCGCCGTGACGTCGCGAGCGAGCTCAGGATGCGAACGCCCGGAGACCACCACCAGACGCTTCTTCGTCTTCTGAACCTTGCCCGGGGCGATGCCCCGCTCGAGGTCGAGGTCAACGGTCTTATTCTTGCCCGTCATCGGTCGCTTTCTCTGAGTCTCGAGCACGCTCTGCGGCTTCTGCTGCCGCCGTACCCGCTCTGTTCTTCTCGACCCACCCCTGGAGGTTCCGCTGGGGTGCAACGCTTAGGCCGAGCGCGCCGGGCGGAACATCTTTTCGGATGACCGCGCCTGCGCCCGTCTTTGCGCCGTCGCCCAGTCTAACGGGGGCGATGAGAACCGTATGTGAGCCGGTGTGCACATGGTCGCCGATAACGGTGCGGTGCTTCGCCACATCGTCATAGTTCGCCGTGATCGCTCCGGCACCGAGATTGACACCAACACCGATCTCGGTGTCGCCAACGTAGGACAGGTGAGGAACCTTGCTGCCATCGCCGACAGTCGAGTTCTTGATCTCGACGAACGTTCCGGCTTTAGCCCCGCGACCGAGAACGGCGCCCGCGCGCAAATACGCCCACGGACCGACGTTCGCGCCCGCGCCGATAACGGCGAGGTTCGCATCAGAACGGCGCACAACGGCGCCCTCCCCCACTTCGGTATCGACGATTGACGTGTCCGGACCGATCGTTGCGCCCGTTGACACATGCGAGGCGCCGAGAATGTGGGTATTCGGCAGAATCGTCACGTCTTGTTCGAACGTGGCCGTGTCATCGATCCACGTGGTGTGTGGGTCTTGAACCGTGACCCCACCGGCTTCCCATCGCCGGATGACGCGCTGGTTCAGCATGCGCCCCGCTTCCGCGAGCTGGCGGCGATCGTTCACGCCCAGCGCTGCTGATGCATCGGGCGCGGAAACGGCGGCAATGCCGTGACCGTCTGCGCGAAGAATGCGGATGACGTCGGTGAGGTACATCTCGCGGGCCTCGTTGTCGATGCCAACGTCCGCGAGAGCGCGGCGCAGCTCGGGCGCGCGAAACACATAAACGCCCGCGTTGATCTCGGTGACCGCGGCCTCTTCTGCCGTCGCCCCCTTCTGCTCAACGATGCGGGCGACAAGACCCGAGGCGTCTCGGATCACGCGGCCGTATCCGTGCGGGTCCGCCAGCTCGGCGCTCAAGAGCGTTGCGGCGGCGGCGCGACCCGCGTGTTCGGTAAGCAGCGAGCGGAAGATATCTGGCTCGATCAGGGGGACATCGCCCGAAAGAACGAGAACATCACCATCGAACTCTGCCGGAAGCGCCTCGACGCCCAGTTGGACAGCGCGCCCCGTTCCCGGAATGTCGTCCTGATCGACGGCGATGACGCCGGGGTAGTCCTCAAGAGAGGCAACAACCTCTTCCCGCTTGTGGCGAACCACAACGCGCACGTGTGCGGATCCGAGCGCCTCCGCCGAGCTGAGTACGTGTCCGAGAAGCGTTCGCCCCCCGATGCGATGTAGAACCTTGGGCGTATCCGACTTGAGGCGGGTGCCTTGACCAGCCGCCATCACCACGATCGCCAGCTGGCGCTGGCCCTCACCGTTTTTCGTCACGCTCCGCCACCAGGATTCGAACCCGGACCTCACGGCTCCAAAGGCCGTCGTGCTGCCATTACACCATGGCGGACTACGGCTGACGCCGCCCTATAAGTCTTGCATGAACGACGAGGGGAAACGTGAATGCGATGCGCACAGCGCGTAAGAGGGCGAGACACGCGATAATCATCGGATGGGCAGTGAACATGATGAGGTCGATCGGATCGTCGGGGCGTGGAGCGCCGAACGACCCGACCTCAACTTCTCACCGATGGAGGTGCTCTCCCGCGTGGACCGCCTGTCGCATCATCTCGACAGGGAACGACGCGAGGCGTTTCGCCGTACCGACATCGAACCGTGGGAGTGGGATGTTCTCTCAGCCCTGCGCCGCGCGGGAGACCCGTTCCGGCTCAGCCCCAAGCAGCTCCTGCAACAGACCCTTGTCTCGAGCGGGACGATGACCAACCGCATCGATCGTCTGCGCGAGCGCGGCCTCGTCGAGCGAGCCACAGACCCGGCCGATCGGCGCGGCGTCCTCGTGACGCTCACCGACGAGGGGCGGACGCGCGTGGACGCGGCAATCACCAGGCTCATCGACGCAGAGTCGGATCTTCTGCAGTCGATGTCAACTCACGACCAGAAGCGGCTGGGCGGACTCCTCCGCCAGCTGCTCATCTCGTTCGACGGAAAGGCGTAACGCGCACATGGCCCACCTCATCGGAGGCGAGGACCTGCGGGTCGACTTCCCCGCGAAAACCGTTCTCGACGGCGTCACGGTCGGAGTGGCCGACGGCGACCGCGTCGGCATTGTGGGACGCAACGGCGACGGCAAATCAACGCTCATGAAGGTGCTGATGCAGCGCATGGCGCCCCATGACGGACGCGTCACGCAGAGGAACGCGTTGCGGGTCGGAATGCTGGCGCAGGAAGACGATCTTCCCGGCGGCGGAACGGTTCAGCACGCGATCGTCGGCGATGCCGATGAACATACCTGGCTGGGCGACGCGCGCATCCGCGATGTTCTCGACGGGCTCACAGGAGACCTCGATCTCGCGGCCGATGTCACGAGCCTCTCTGGCGGACAGCGTCGCCGCGTCGCCCTCGCGAAGCTCCTCGTCGGCGACTGGGATGTGATCGCTCTTGACGAGCCCACCAACCACCTGGATGTTGAAGGAATCTCCTGGCTGGCGCAGCACCTCGATCGCCGCTGGCAGAAGAATCAGGGCGCGCTGTTGCTGGTGACCCACGACCGGTGGTTCCTCGATGCCGTGTGCACACGCATGTGGGAAGTGCACGACGGAATCGTCGACCCCTTCGAGGGCGGATATGCCGCGTACGTTCTGCAGCGTGTCGAGCGACAGCGGCAGGCGGCTGTCGCGGAAGAAAAGCGACAGAACATCATGCGTAAGGAGCTCGCGTGGCTGCGACGCGGCGCCCCCGCCCGCACATCAAAGCCGAAGTTCCGCATCGATGCCGCCAATCAGCTGATCGAGAACGAGCCACCCGTGCGCGATGCCGTTCAGCTGACGCAGCTGGCAACGGCTCGCCTCGGCAAGGACGTCGTCGACCTGTTGGATGCCGGCGTCGTGTACGACGAGCGCGACGTTTTGAATGATGTCACCTGGCGCATCGCCCCGGGAGAACGCACAGGAATCCTCGGCGCGAACGGTGCCGGAAAGTCAACTTTGCTCGGCCTGATCTCAGGTGCCGTCGAACCCACATCGGGTCGCGTCAAACGAGGAAAGACCGTACGAATCGCGTACCTGGATCAGCGACTCAAGGAGCTCGATGAGGTACGCGAACTACGGGTACGAGAAGTTCTCGCGCGGCAGAAATCGTCCTACGTCTCAGGCGACAAGGAACTCTCACCGTCGCAGCTGCTGGAACGACTCGGATTTCGCACCAGTGAGCTGTCGACGCCGGTAAAGGACCTCTCGGGCGGACAGAAGCGCCGTCTGCAGCTGCTGCTCGTTCTGCTCAACGAGCCGAATGTGCTGATCCTGGACGAGCCCAGCAACGATCTCGACACCGACATGCTCGCGGCGATGGAAGACCTGCTCGATTCTTGGCCGGGGACGTTGCTGGTCGTCAGCCACGATCGTTACTTGCTCGAGCGCGTCACGGATCAGCAGTACGCGGTCCTCGACGGCCGGTTTCGACATCTTCCCGGCGGAGTCGATCAGTACCTCGAACTGCGTGCCGCCCAGGCTGCGTCCGGCTCCTCCCCCGGAAACAAGCAGGCGCAGACGACAGCGACCGCGGAACCGGAGCTGTCGGGTTCCGAGCGGCGCTCGGCAGAAAAAGAGCTGAGCGCGATCGAGCGCAAACTCGCGAACCTGCAGGTGAAGGTCAAAGCAACGCACGCAGAGATGGCGGCGCACGATCAGGGTGACTTCGAAGGTCTCGGCATTCTCAATGGCAAGCTCCGCGATCTCCAGGAGCAAAACGACGCCCTCGAAGAACGCTGGCTAGAGCTGAGCGAACTCCTCAGCTGAGCTCGGCGAGCAGCTCGTTCAGCAGAACATCCTCGGCAGCGTTTCCCGGGAGATCGAGAGCCCGCCGAAAGGCAGCAGCCGCCTGCGCGGTCTGGCCCAGCTCACCGAGGGTTGTTGCTCGAGCGATGTGAAATGGACGAAAGCGCGCCATCGCCGCATCACCCGTCATCTCGTCGAGCATCCTCAGGCCGACCTCGAACCCCTGCGCCCGCCCGCACGCGATGGCGTGCCCGAGACGGACAACGGGGCCGGGCTCATACGCCCCGAGCATGCGGTACAGCACGGCGATCTGCGCCCAGTCAGTACTGTCGATGCTCTCCGCTTCCGCGTGGACAGCCGCGATAGCCGCCTGAATGGCACAGGAACCGGCCCCTGGGGAGCCCGCTGCCATCTCGGCCAGCCGCGCGCCCTCCGACACGAGCTCTGCCGCCCACAGCGACCGGTCCTGGTCGGCCAGCGGGACAGGGCGTCCGGAGCCGTCTACGCGTGCGGGACGCCGTGCCTGCGTCAGCAACAGCAGCGACAGCAAACCCGCGGTCTCCGCTGATCCTGGCATCAGCGCGTACAACATACGAGCCAGACGGATCGCCTCTTCCGTGAGGTCGTCACGGGTGTGCTCCGGCCCGGTCGACCGCGCGAAACCCTCGGAGAACATCAGCAGGACAACCTGCAAAACACCGCTCAATCGCTCCGGAAGATCTCGGTGTCGCGGAACGCTGAAGCGGATTCCCAGCGTACGAATCCGCTTCTTCGCACGGATGAGACGTTGCTGCATGGTCGGAACGGGTACCAGCAGAGAGTGGGCTACCTCCACCGTTGTGAGTCCCGCAAGAAATCGCAACATCAGCGCGGCGCGATCATCGGCGGAAAGAGCCGGGTGAGCACAGGCGAAGAACAAACCGAGCCGGTCGTCCACCCCGCTCTCGTCCTCCCGCACATCTGCCGGATCATCGGCGCCGTGCGACGCTCCGACACGAAACGCATCGTGTCGAAGCTCAGCGACCTTTTGCTGCTGAACCGCGTCGCGCCGCACGACGTCGATCGCGCGGCGCTTCGCCGCCGTCATCAGCCAGGCGGCGGGTACGGCGGGCACACCCGTTTTCGGCCAACTGCGCAATGCCCGCACCGTGGCATCCTGCAGCGCGTCCTCCGCGAGGTCCAGGTCTCCGAAGCGACGTGTCAGCGCCGCGATGATCGATGTGCGCTCATCACGTGTCAGCGCCGCGGCGGTGCCAACGGCAGATCCGTCGGCACCGCTCAGACGTGCGTCCGGCATGGCTCAGTAGGGCGCGACGGCACGAATCTCGACGTGACCGCCGGGAGCCGAACCCGGGCTCTTCTTCGCCCAGTCGATCGCCTCGTCGATGCCGGGAACATCGATGATGTAGCCACCCCCGACGAATTCACGTACCTCGGCGTACGGCCCCGATGACACAACACGCTCGCCGGCGCCGTCCGTTTGCACGATGACACCGGCGGCCGCGTCGTCCTCGAGAGCGAACGAGGTGACCACGACGCCCGCCTCGGTGATCTCCTTGTCGAACGCGAAAAACTCTTCGGGGCTGGCTCCGCCGTCCTCACCACAGTTCGGATCGTCGACGTGTCCCATCAGCAGCAGTGCGTACTTCACAGTTCCTCCTTGGTAGCGCCCGTAGCAATAACGGGCGATGGCGCCGGACCGAACGACCCGACACCATGATGACGAACACGCATGCCGGATATCGACAGCCTCCGCACAATTCGTTGTCCCAGTTTTTCGAAGCGCCCTGGTCTCTGACTACACCGCGAAGCGAATGCTCTCGCCAGGGCGCAGTTGCGCCGCGGCATCGGTGTCGATGACGACGGCGATCACGGGATACCCACCCGTCACGGGGTGGTCGGGCCCGAAGATGACCGGCATCCCGGACGGCGGGACCTGGATCGCGCCACGCACCATCCCCTCGCTGGGAAGCTCCCCCTGCCGACGCCGCAACGCTCGTCCGTCGGCAGCCGACTCGAGCCGGATTCCCACGCGGTTCACCTCATCGCTGACAACCCACGACATACCCAGAAACGCATCGAACTCGCCGTCGGGTAACCACTCGGTGCGCGGACCAGGGATGACACGCAGGGTGCGGGTTTCGGTAGCGGGCTCTTCCGGCGCTCCCACGGCTCCGGCCGTCGAGGAACCCACCGCGAGCATCTGCCCCGCCGCGAGCGCGGGCGTGCCGATTCCGCTGAGCGTGTCGGCGGAGCGGCTTCCGAGAAAGGCCGGAACATCGATGCCGCCGCGAACGGCGACGTAGGTCAGGAGACCGTGATCCGGCGTTCCGACCGTCAGCGTTTCCCCATTGCGGAGGAGAAACGGAGATCCGAAGGCGATCTCTTCCTCGCCAATGTGAGCGCCGGCGATGGCGCCCGTGAGAGCGAGAACCTGGTCGCCACGGGCCGTGACCGTGAGACCGCCCAGCAAGGACTCGATCACGGCCGCGTCTCGATCGTTTCCGACGAGGCGATTGGCCGACAGCGCTGAAGCGGTGTCGGCGGCACCGGACGCGGTAACACCCAGATCGGCGTGGCCGGGACGCCCTCGGTCTTGAACGAGCGATCGCGGACCGGGCGCGTCAATCTGTAGCCCGTGTGCGCTGTCCGGTGCTGACATATCCGGCTCCGCCGAGCGCTGCGCTCTGGTTGCCGACGCAATCGTCGTGGTGGCGCGAACAGCACGAAAGCGCACGGTATCCCCCGGACGGACAAGGGCGGGGGAATCGCGTCTCTGATCCCACATGGCCGCATCGGTGCGGCCAATCAGCCGCCACCCGCCCGGTGACGCCCGCGGGTAGACCGCCGAAAACTCGCCCGCGAGCCCAACAGATCCTGCCGGAACGTGGGTGCGAGGAGTTTCCCGGCGAGACACCTGGAGACGGGTGTCGCCGTCGGCCAGATACGCGAAGCCGGGCGCAAAACCGCCGAATGCTGCCCGCCACGGAGTGTCCGTATGTGCGTTAATGACCGCCGCAACAGACATGCCGGTCATGTCCGCGACGTCGGCAAGATCCTCGCCGTTGTACTCAACCTCGATCTCGATGTCTCGACCCGCCGCAACCTCGTTCTCGGGAACCTCGAGAACAGGGATGATGGCCTCCGCACGGCGCGCATGGCGAGCGGTCTGAAACGTCACGAGGACGGTCCGCGCTGCCGCGACCGCGTCGAGCTGCCCCGCCAGCGGCTCGGCGAGAAGGCGGGCGTGAAGCGCCATCACGCCGGCGAGGGACGGTGCTTCCAGAAGAAGCCCCCGCTCCCCTGCCCGCCGCATCTCGGTCACGGCCTCTTCTCCGCAGCCCGGGTCCACACGCTGGCTCGCCGAGTGATCATGCGAACCTCACAATCTCGACGCCAGCCTCATCGAGCGTTCTGCGCACTTCGGCGGCCATCGCCACCGCGCCAGGGGTGTCCCCGTGCACGCAGACACTCTCGGCGTCGACACGCACCAGCTCCCCGGTTGCGGCGCGAACGACTCCTTCTGTGACGAGGCGCAGCACGCGCTCCGCGACAGCGGACACATCATGAATGACGGCGCCGGGCTCCCGGCGAGGAACAAGCTCGCCCCCGGCGGTGTACGCACGGTCCGCGAAGGCCTCGCGCACGACGCGCAGCCCGGAGCGCTCGGCGATGTCCAGCACGAGAGATCCCGGGAGCCCAACAAGCGGAAACGATGCATCGACGTCGCGAACGGCGTCAACGACGGCGCGGGCATGCCCCTCGTGCCGAACGATCGCGTTGTACAGGGCGCCGTGCGGTTTGACATACCGGACGGCGACACCCTCGGCCGCCGCAAGCGCCTGCAACGCCCCGATCTGGTAGACGATGTCTGCCGCGAGTTCCGCCGGCGCGCAATCGAGAAAGCGTCGTCCGAAACCCGCGCGGTCCCGGTACCCAACGTGAGCGCCGACGCTCACGTTTGCCCCACGCGCGGAGCGGAGCGTCGCCCGAATTCCCGCTGGGTCGCCCGCGTGGAACCCGCAGGCGACGTTGGCGCTGGAGATACTCGGAAGTATGGCGGCGTCGTCGCCCATCGTCCAGGCCCCGAAAGACTCACCGACGTCGCTGTTCAGATCGATGCGTGCCATCTTCCGAACCTATCGCGACGGGCTCAGACGATGCGCGCGCCGTGGACGGGACCGTAGACGTGGATCGCCTCGTGTCCGGCGGACATCA
The DNA here is from genome assembly GCF_011046975.1 of Microbacterium amylolyticum. NCBI lineage: Bacteria > Bacillati > Actinomycetota > Actinomycetes > Micrococcales > Microbacteriaceae > Microbacterium > Microbacterium amylolyticum. The sequence goes on from NZ_CP049253.1 coordinate 796,895, forward strand.
GCACTCGACGAAGTTCGTCTGCCTTCGTGGTGTCCTCCACCAAGAACGCGACCGTCGGCCCAGATCCCGAGACGAGACCCGCCAGCGCTCCGGAGGTTTCCCCGAATTCGAGAACGTCGGCAAGATCCGGGCGCAGTCGCAACGTTGCCGCTTGCAGATCGTTGCGGATGACATCGGCAAGAAGGCGCGCATCTCCGGCCCGCAGTGCCTGGAGCACACCGGCATCAACAGACGGCGTCGCAGAAACCTCCCCGAGCGCCTCCTGGTGCTCTCCTCTGTGCCGGTCTACCTCCCGGTACACGGCCGGGGTCGACAGCCCAACGGGGTTCGGCACAATGACCCATTCAAAGCGCCCGTGCGCGAGTGCAGCGCTCAGCTCGTCGCCGCGGCGAGTGCCCACCGCTGTGCCCCCTTTGAGGGCAAAGGGGACATCTGCGCCGAGCTGCGCGGCAAGTCGGTGGAGCTCCTGTGAGCTGAGGTCGGTTCCCCACAGCGCATCGCAGGCGACAAGGGCCGCAGCCGCATCCGCGGAACCGCCTCCCATACCGCCAGCAACGGGAACCTCTTTGCGGATGTCGAGGTGCACACCGCCCTCGTAGCCTGTCTCCGTGGCGAGAAGCTGCGCTGCCTGAAGAGCCAGGTTGGTCTCGTCGGCTGGCACTCCGGAAACGTCGACCGATCCGGTCACGCTGATCGTGAAATCGTCTGACAGCGTCGCCACAACATCTTCGAACAGCGACACCGCTTGGAATGTCGTCGCCAGCTCGTGGTAGCCATCACTCTGCAACGCCCCTACGGCGAGGAACACGTTGATTTTGCCGGGTGCGCGTACGCGCACCCCCTGGAATTCTTCCGCCAGCGACATACCTTCAGCGTATCTCGCGGCGCCCGGCCTTCCCGACCGATGCGAGACCGCCTGGCACGAAGATGACGCGCCGCGCGGTGATCACCCGCGCGGCGCGTGCACTACTTCTCGAAGGCGCTTCCCGGTCCTCCCGGCAGACCCGCCGAGATCTGATCGATACGGGTCAGTTCCTCATCCGAGAACGGTGCCGCGTCGAGGGCAGCGAGGTTCTCGTCCAGTTGCTCGGGACGCGAGGCGCCGATCAGAGCTGATGCCACGACACGGTCCCGGAGAACCCACTGCAGAGCCATCTGCGCCAGGCTCTGTCCGCGAGCGGAAGCGATATCGCCGAGCCCACGGAGGATCTCCAACGCCTGCGGCGTGAGACGCGTCGGAGGCAAAGAACCGCGCTGCTGAGCCCGCTCGGCGGTTCCGTCGCCCAGGTACTTGCCCGTCAATAGTCCCTGCGCCAGAGGAACGAAAGCGATCGCCCCCATTCCCTCATCACGCAAAGCATCCGTGAGCCCGCCCTCAACCCAGCGATCGAGAATCGAATAGCTCGGCTGATGGATCACCAGCGGAGTGCCAAGAGAGCGAGCGATCTCTCCGGCTGTGCGTGTGCGCTCGGCCGAGTACGAGGAGATCCCGACGTACAGGGCTTTCCCCTGACGGACAAGCGTGTCGAGAGCGCCGATCGTTTCTTCCAGGGGCGTGCCCTCGTCCTCGCGATGGGAGTAGAAAATGTCGACGTACTCGAGACCCATGCGATCGAGGGCCTGATCGGCGCTCGCAAGAATGTACTTTCGCGAGCCCCGATCGCCGTACGGCCCCGGCCACATGTCGTATCCGGCCTTGGAGGAGATGATGAGCTCATCGCGGTACGGCGCGAGGTCTTCGCGCAGAATCCTGCCGAAGTTCTTCTCTGCCGATCCGTAGGGGGGACCGTAGTTGTTGGCCAGATCGAAGTGGGTGATGCCCGCGTCGAAAGCGTGCCGGATCAGCGCGCGCTGGTTGTCCATCGGAATGTTGTCGCCGAAGTTCCACCAGAGTCCGAGCGAAATGGGCGGCAGGTGAAGACCGCTGCTGCCGACGCGGCGGTAGCCTCCGCGAGCGTATCGATCGGTTGCAGCGGTATAGGGGCGGTGGAGGTCGGCGATATCCGTCGCCGTGCGAAAGAGAGCGTCATCGGTCACCCGGTGTACGCTACTCTCCCCCATGTATCGCTTCGACATGGAACGACATACCCGGTTGGATGGGAAGCCTGACCTCTCCGCGCCGAAAGGGATCATGTCCGAGCTCACCACGGCGTTCCCGCTGCTCACGCTCCTGCCGCCCATCCTCGCCATCGCGCTTGTCATCATTACCAAGCGCGTTTTGCTCAGCCTCGGGATCGGCGTCGTCTCCGCAGCGCTTTTGATCAACAATCTCCATCCGGTCGACACCGCCCTCGCCGTGTGGAACGCCTTCGCCGTGATCTTCTGGGACGACGGCCTTAACACGTGGTACGTCTTCATCCTGATTTTCACGCTCCTGCTCGGCGTTGTGGCGGCGTTCATCACCATGTCTGGCGGAACAGCGGCATTCGCCGCCTGGGCGTCACGGCGCATCGACAATCGGCGCGGGGCGCTCTTTCTGCCCGCGATCGTCGGCATCGTCATCTTCATCGATGACTATTTCAACGCGCTCGCTGTCGGTCAGATCTCCCGCCCGGTCACGGATCAACACCGCGTTTCGCGCGCGAAACTTGCCTACATTATCGACTCGACGTCAGCGCCCGTCGCTGTGCTCTCGCCCGTCTCCAGCTGGGGCGCGTACATCCTCGGCATTCTCGCTCCGATCATCGCTGCGTCCTCGCTCGAGATGAGCGGAATCCTCGCTTTCGCCGGAGCGGCCGCAGCCAACTATTACGCCATCGCTGCCGTCGTGCTCGTGTGGCTCACGATCGTGTTCCGGATCGATATCGGGGCGATGCGTCGCGAAGAACAGCGCGCTGTCACGACCGGACAGACCTTTGATGCCAACGACACGGTTCCCGGTCAGCTGTCGGAAGATCTTCCCGCGCACCGACCCGGATCGATCCACGCGCTTCTCATCCCGTTCGTGCTTCTTGTCGTCGGTGTTTTCGCCGGCATCGCTTGGACGGGCCGTGCGGCATCGGGCAGCTGGAATCTCATCGACATTCTCGCGGATACCGATGCGAGCACGGCGTTGCTGTTCGGGGTGGCTCTCGGGCTCACGGCCGCTGTCATCTTCTACGTGGTGAACACACGCGGCAACGCGGAATTCACCGCGCGAACGTTCGGCCGCGGCTGGTCGGAGGGCGTGAAGTCCATGATGCCTGCTGTCGGGATTTTGATCCCCGCCTGGATGCTCGGCGATCTCATTGAACAACTTGGCACGGGAACCTTCCTCGGCGACCTCATCGTCGACGCCAACCTTCCGGCGCTGTGGCTGGTCCCGATCGTGTTTGTTCTCGCCGCGGGGATGGCCTTCGCGACGGGAACGTCCTGGGGGTCGTTCGGGCTGTTGCTTCCGCTGGCCGGAGGCATCGTCAACGCGATGGACGAGCCATCGCTGCTCTTGCCGGTTCTCGGCGCGGTGCTCGCCGGAGCCGTCGCCGGCGATCACTCATCGCCGATTTCCGACACCACCATCCTGTCGGCGACGGGTGCGGCCAGCAACGTCATCACGCACGTGATCACGCAGCTTCCCTATGTCGGAGTAGCGGCAACATCCGCTCTCCTCGGATACGTTGCGCTTGCGCTGACGGGAAGCACCGCAATCGGCCTCGCGGTTGTCGCAGGAGGCCTGGCGGCGTTCGTCTTCCTTGCCAGAGCCGTGACGAAACCGCTCAGCTGATTGCGTCGGAATCCGTCATACTGCGCGCAACCCGGAGGAAGTCGTGCACGGTGAGTTCCTCACCCCGCGCCGTCGGTGCGACGTCGGCCCTCTCGAGAATGGCTGACGCACTCGCTGCCGTTCCACCGAGATCCTTCGACAGCGCCTGGCGGAGCATCTTCCGCCGTTGCTGAAACGCCAGATCGATGAGCCGGAACGTCTGCTTGCGCTCCGCCAGCGATCCGAGTTCCGCATCCGCGCGTTCAAACCCGACCAGAACGCTGTCGACGTTCGGAACGGGCCAGAACACACGGCGCGAGACGGTGCCGGCGAGGCGCCAGTCTCCGTACCACGCCGCTTTCGCGCTCGGGGAACCATAGATCTTCGATCCAGGCTCAGCCGCGAGACGCTCACCGACTTCCGCCTGCACCATCACAACGCCGCGCCGCAGGTTCTCGAACGTCTCCATGAAGTGAAGCAGTACCGGAACCGACACGTTGTACGGAAGGTTCGCGACCAGCACCTGTGGGTCGCCGGGGAGGCCCGTTACGGTCATCGCATCGTGTTCGACCACCGTCAGCGCGCCATCCGGCACGCCCTGTTCGGACGCCGTCTGAAGCAACCGTGATGCCAGCCGAGAGTCGATCTCCACGGCCGTCACATCGGCTCCCGTTTCCAGGATGGCCAGGGTCAACGACCCCAGCCCCGGCCCGATCTCGACGACGCGTTCTCCTCGCACAACCCGCGCCGCCGCGACGATCTTGCGCACGGTGTTGGCGTCGACGACGAAGTTCTGTCCGAGCTTCTTCGTCGGCGTGACGTCAAGTTCCGTCGCCAGTCGACGAATGTCGGAGGCGCCAAGCAATCGGATACTCATGCGAATTCTCCGTATACGTCGATGGTGTTTTGTCGCACCTGGGCGCACAGCTCGTCGACGTCCGCACCGAGTTCTGCCGCCATGAAGCGCATCGTGATAGGCACGAGATACGGCGCATTGGGCCGACCGCGGAACGGCGCCGGCGTGAGGAACGGAGCGTCGGTTTCGACGAGGATCCGCTCGCGGGGTGTGACGGCGAGGGCATCGCGCAGATTCTGCGCGTTCTTGAACGTCACATTGCCGGCGAAGGACAGCCAGTACCCGTGCTCAGCCGCCTCGCGAGCCATGTCCTCATCGCCGGAAAAGCAGTGGAACACCGTCCGCTCCGGCGCCCCGACGCGGATGAGCGTGTCGAGCACGTCGCGGTGCGCCTCGCGATCATGGATCTGCATCGCGATGCCGTGTTTCTTCGCCAGGGCGATGTGTGCCTCAAACGAGGCCATCTGCGCGGGCCGGCCCTCTTCATCCGTGCGGAAGTAGTCGAGGCCGGTTTCGCCGATGGCACGCACACGCGGGCGCCCGGCAAGCTCATCGATGATCCTGATCGCCTCATCGAGACGCCCCTCGGCGGCGTAGATGGGTGCGTCGTTCGGATGGATCGCGACGGCGGCGAGCACGCGAGAATCGCTTTCTGCCGCCTCGGCAGCCCACTGGGACGACGCGATATCGCCCGATGCCTGCACAACGCCGGCAACGCCGACCGCCGCCGCGCGATCGAGCTGCTCAGCAAGCGTCAGCGCATCGTCACCGTCGGCGATTTCCAAGTGGCAGTGATTGTCGAACACGGGAACGGTAAGCGGCTCCGGGTTCGCGGGGCGGGACACATCCTTACGGCCCACCTTCTCGCGCTGCTTTACGTAGGTCTCGGCCACGAGGAGGGTCAGTCCTCCTCGATGCGCGGGAACAACGGCGCGAGCTTCGCAACGGGCGTGCCGGAAGGCAACTGGCCCCACGTTCCCGCATCGCGTACCGGCTGCTGCGGCAGCTCACCGAGAGCTTCGGCGGCGCCGAGTGCCTCCCACAGCTTCTCGGTGGAAGCCGGCATCACGGGCGACAACAAAACGGCCAGCGCACGGAGCCCCTCGAGGCACGTGTAGAGAACCGTTGCCAGACGTTCGCGCTGGGCGTCGTCCTTGGCGATCACCCACGGTGCCGTCTCGGTGATGTATCCGTTCAGCGCGTCAACAATGGTCCAGATAGAGGAGATCGCCTCGTCGATTCGGAAGCGCTCGATCGCCGCATCCGCGTTCGTCGTCGCGTCGGCAATCGTCTTCTGGATCGCCAGGTCTACGTCGGCGTACTGGCCCGGCTCCGGAACAACACCGTCGAAGTACTTCGCCGTCATCGCCACGGTGCGCGATGCGAGGTTGCCGAAACCGTTTGCGAGCTCGGCGTGGTACCGAGCAGAGAGGTCTTCCCAGGAGAAGGAACCGTCGTGCCCGAAAGCGATCGCCGAAAGAAAATAGAAGCGGTAGGCGTCAGAGCCGAAGGTGTCGACGAGCATCTTGGGCGCGATACCCGTTGCCTTGGACTTCGACATCTTCTCGCCGCCGACGAGCAACCATCCGTGAGCGAAAACGCCACGGGGAACGTCCAGGCCTGCAGCCATGAGCATCGCCGGCCAAATGACGGCGTGGAAACGCAGAATGTCCTTGCCGACCACGTGATATCCGGGCCAGCGGCGGTCGAAACTCTTCTCGTCCTCGCCGTATCCGATCGCCGTGGCGTAGTTGAGAAGAGCGTCAACCCACACGTAGATAACGTGCGACTCGTCCCAGGGAACGGGGATGCCCCAGTCGAAGGCGCTACGCGAAATCGACAGATCCTTGAGCCCCTGCTGAACGAAAGCAACGACCTCGTTGCGCGCCGACTCGGGCTGCACGAAATCCGGCTGATCGCGGTACAGCGCAAGAAGACGATCGCTGAAATCGCTCAGCTTGAAGAAGTAGTTCTTCTCGTGCAGCAGCTCAAGCGGCTTGGAGTGGATCGCGCAGACCTTCAGGCCCTCGAACTCCCCGGTTCCCGCGACGATCTCGCTCTCCGGCTTGAACTCCTCGCAGCCGACGCAGTACAGCGCCTCGTATTCGCCCGCGTAGATGTGGCCGCGATCGTAGATGGCCTGAATGAACGCCTTCACCGACTCTTCGTGGCGCTCCTGCGTCGTGCGAATGAAGTCGTCGTTGGCGACGTCGAGGGTCTCCAGAAGCGGGAACCACTCTTCGGTGACGAGCTTGTCGACCCATTCCTGGGGGCTTACCCCGTTGGCCGCAGCGGCACGCATCATCTTCTGACCGTGCTCGTCGGTGCCGGTCAGCATCCAGGTGTCATCCCCAGCTTGGCGATGCCAACGCGCGAGAGTGTCCACGGCCACCGTCGTGTACCCGTGGCCGATGTGGGGAACATCGCTGGGGTAGTAGATGGGCGTGGTGATGTAGAACGAGCCGCCGGAAGTCACCTGTTGATTCTATGGGCCCGAACCTGGCGTATTACGCACCGGCGAAGAAGGCCTCCATGAGCGGTCCGGCAACGGAGGATCCGCTCTCCCCTTCCTCAACGAAAACGGCCACTGCCATGCCCTCCGAGAATCCGATCATCCAGGCGTGGGTGGGCAGCTGTCCGTCTTCGCCGGGTTCGCCGTGCTCCGCTGTTCCCGTCTTGGCGGACACAGGAGGATCCAGGTGCGCGAGGAGATTCGCGGACCCCTCCGTCACGGCCGTACGCATCAGCTCATGCAGCTGCGCCGCTTCCTGCTCTGACAGGGTCGATGCCGGCTGCTCGGCCGAATCGGCGAGAATGTGCGAGGACACGGTACGACCGCCGGCAACCGAAGCGGCCACAGTGGCCATCTCGCGCGGCGTCGCGGTGACGACGCCCTGGCCGATGAGGTTCGCTGCGCGCTGCGTTTCGGAGGTGGCGTCGTCGGGACCCGCGATTCCGAGCGCCTCGGCTGCCTCTCGCAGGTCGGCGTCGCTGATCCGATCTCGCTCGCCGATCAACGCCGTATTGCAGGACTGCGCAATCGCCTCACGCAGAGTGATCTCGCCAAGTGCATCAGCGGGGTAACCGTCGTGGTTGTGAAAGGTGTAGCCATCCACGGTGAGCTCGGGTGAGCACGTCACAGTGTCGTCCGGCGACAATCCTGAGCGCAAGAGCGCGAGTGCCGTGACCACTTTGTACGTCGACCCTGGTGCGTACCTGCCGGACGTTGCCGCGTCGAACCCACCCGTTTCGCGGTTCGCTGCTGCAAGAATGTCGCCCGTTGCGGGGTCGATCACAACGAGCGCGCTCGCGGATCCTGTTCCTCCGAGAACGCTCTCCGCCCACTGCTGCAGACCGCTGTTGAGCGTGATCTGCAGCGGGTCCGCCGGGGTGGCGTCCCATTCGGCGAGAACGCGCGGCTCGGCATCCTCGTCGTCGACCACCGCGGCAATCGTGATGCCGCGGGCGCCGCGGAGGTCCTCGTCGTAGCGCGCTTGCAGGCCTGAGAGCCCCACGATGTCACCTGTCCGGATCTCGCCGTCCGAACCGTCGATGATCTCGGCCGTCGCTTCGCCAACGACGCCCAAAATCTCCCGGGCGAAGGAGCTCGTCGGTGCGAGCATCATTGTCGTTTCGATCACATTGGCGCCCGGAATCTCAAGAAAGTCATTCGCTACGCGCTCTTCGGCATCGTGAGGTCGCAGAACGATCGCCTCGACGAACGCCATGTCGCCCATATTTTCCGCGCGAGCAACGAAGTCATCCACATCGATGTCGACGGCTTCAGCAACCGCCGCCGCGCTCTCGGCAACGTGGTCATCATCGATCCAGCTCTTGTCGAGACCATAGCGACCAACAGGTCGCTCGGTGACAAGCACCTCTTCGTCAGCGCCAATGATCTCGGCCCGGTCCGGAGCGACATACGACACGGCCAGAGACTCGTCCGCCGTGAGATCGTCGGCGATCAGGGCCGGATCCGCGTCAACAGACCACACCTCGGCGTCGGAATCGAAGCGCAGCGTTGCCGCCGTCTCGTACGTCCACTCGTGGCCGTCGATATCCCATACCCAGGTCAGAGGTACCGTGGCATCGTCATCATCACCGCGCTCGACCTCGCCGGCCGTAACGGTGAGCGGGAACTCTGCCAGGGGTTCGATGACGTCCGCGAACTCCGGGTATGTTTCGAGCACACGGGATTCCAGCGCGGTTTCCAGAGACGACACGGCGTCATCGAGGCCGTCATCTCCTGCCGAACAGGCGGCAAGGCCGAGAGCGGACACGGTGAGCAGCGCGGTTGCGCGGAGCATCTTCGTCACGCGCCCCATTGTGACAGGCGGCGGTGGCCTCTCTGTGCGCGCGGACCCGCAATTCGTCGTCGGCCGAGTCAGAGAAGCGCGAGCGGCGCTACGCGGTGCTGGCGCGTACCTCCAGCGTGGTCGCGAGCGTCACGGACCGGGGTTCGCCACCGTCGATCACGGTGAGAAGGACGTCAACCATCTCGTCGCTGATCTGGCGCCACGGCTGACGCATCGTCGTCAAAGGAGGATCATGTGTTGCCGCCAGGCCCGAATCATCGAATCCGGCGACGGCGACATCGCCGGGAACATCGAGGCCCGCGCGCCGGAGCGCGTCGACGGCACCCGCAGCCATTCGGTCGGATGCGGCGAAGACAGCGTCTGGCGCGGTCCCCGCAGACAGGATTCCGCGCATCGCTTCATACCCACTCGCCCGGCCATAGTCGCCAACGGCGATGAGGTCTTCATCGAGGCCGTCCCCCATTTCGGCACGAAAACCTGCGAGGCGGAAGCGCCCACCCGGCGTGTCCTGAGGGCCAGCGATGTGCGCAATGCGTTGGTATCCGCGCTCCTTCAAGAATCGAGTCATTGTGCGTGCCGATGCGTCTTCATCGACCGCAACGCTGGGCAGATCGTCTTGTGCTCCGAGAGGAATTCCAGAGCTCACGGTAGGAACGTGCGCGCGCACGAGGTTCCCGACGAAGGGATCGCGTTCGCTGCTCGAAATGAGCATCACACCATCGACGTGCCCGGCGTTGACGTACTGGAGCACGTTTGCCCGCTCGTCGTCCGTTCCCGCAGCAAGGAGGACGAGCGTCTGGCCGCGCCGCGAAACGGCTTCAGCCGCGTAGCGCAACAGAAGCGAGTACGTGGGGTCTTCGAAGAGCAGGTGATGCGGTTCGGTGAGGAGGAAGGCGAGGGAATTCGATCGCCCCGTCGCCAGACTGCGAGCGTGATGGTTGGCGGTGTATCCGGTTTCCTGAATGGCCTTTTCGACCAGTTCGCGCGCGTCGGGCGAGACCCAGTGCCCGCCGTTGAGCACGCGTGACACTGTTCCGCGCGAGACACCGGCGACCTCGGCGACGTCTCTGATCGTCGGTTTGCGCCGCTTCACCACACCACTCATGGCCGGAGCTTATCGCAGCCTGTGATCGGTCACAGTTTCATAACGGCTCGGGTATCCCCCTTGGTATTCTCCGCTCGCTTTGTCAAGACTGGGACCGGTCACAGTGGTGTGACTTCCCGCACGGGACCGCCCAACACGACGGAGCGCAATGCCGCATTTTCCGCCCACACAGCCCTGGCCCGCGATCACCGGCCTCGCCTACGGCGGGGACTACAACCCCGAGCAATGGCCGCGCGAAACATGGCTCGAAGACGTGCGCCTGATGCGCGAGGCCGGAGTGACCCTGGTCAGCGTCGGCATCTTCTCGTGGGCGCTGATCGAGACCGATGAGGGCCAGTTCGATTTCTCGTGGCTCGATGAGGTCCTGGACCTGCTTCACGGCAGCGGAATCGCGGTCGATCTGGGAACGCCAACGGCGTCCCCTCCCGCATGGTTTTTCCACCGCTACCCGGAATCACGTGTCACAACAGCAGACGGCACCCGGCTCGGATTCGGGTCGCGCGGAATGGTGTCCCCGTCCTCGCCCGCCTACCGCGAGGCCATCGTGCGAATCGCTTCCGCGCTCGCCGAGCGATACGCACACCACCCGGCCGTCGTGATGTGGCATGTGCACAACGAATATGGGGCTCCTGTTTTCGACGATCACTCCGAGACAACAGCGCAGGCTTTCCGCGACTGGCTCCGCGAACGATACGGCTCACTTGATGCCCTCAACGCAGCGTGGGGGACGGCGTTCTGGGGCCAGCACTACGGCCGCTGGGAGTACATCTCAACGCCGGCGGTAGCCCCGAGCGTTGTGAACCCTGCTCAGAAACTCGATTTCCATCGCTTCAGCGATCACCAGTTGCGACAGTGCTTCCTTGCCGAGCGCGACGCCATTCGACAGCACGCGGCGCAACCCATCACGACGAATTTCATGGCGAACCAGCACGGCGGATGCGACCTCTGGGAATGGGCGAAGCACGTCGACGTCGTCAGCGATGATCACTATCTGGTTGCGGCAGATGAGCACCCCGAGATCGGCCTGGCGATCGCCGCCGACCTGACGCGCTCTGTCGCCGGCGGGATGCCGTGGATGCTCATGGAGCACTCCACGAGCGGCATCAATTGGCAACCCACCGGCATTGCCAAGCGGCCGGGAGAAATGGCCCGCAACTCTCTCGCCCACGTCGCGCGCGGCGCCGACGCCGTGATGTTCTTTCAGTGGCGCGCTTCACGGCGCGGAGCCGAAAAGTTTCACTCCGCAATGCTCCCCCACGCCGGAACGACCTCGCGTATCTGGCAGGAGGTCACACAACTCGGCGCAGATCTCACCGCTATCGCCGATCTTCAGGGCTCGCGGGTGAAAGCGGACGTCGCGATCCTCTGGGACTATGAGTCGTTCTGGGCTCAGGATCTCGAATGGCGTCCCGTCGATGATCTCGATCACAACGAGCGAGTGCGCGCGTTCTATGAACGCCTCTGGCGCGACGGCGTCACGACCGACTTCGCGCTGCCTTCGCACGACCTCTCCCGCTACCGGGTGGTCGTCGCCCCCGCCCAGTACCTTCTGCGGCAAGCGGACGCCGAAAACCTCACCCGCTTCGTCGAGCAGGGGGGAACCCTCGTCGTGTCCTATTTCTCTGCCGTGGTCGACGAGCACGATGCGGTTTCCGAAGGCGGCTTCCTCGCGTCGCTCCGTACAGCGCTGGGCGTCGAGGTCCACGAGCATCTCCCCCTGCGTCGTGGCACAACGGCCAACCTGCAGTGGGAAAACGGCACAGTGACGACATCCGACCATTGGCAGGAAGACCTGCGACTCCGCGGCGCCGACGTGGTCGCGCACTACGCAGATGGGCCCGCCGCAGGTGCGCCCGCTGTGACCCGCCAAGCGCACGGATCAGGTGCGGGCTGGTACATCTCGACACGCCTCGACGCCGAGGCGCTCACACACGTCTTCGATCAGGTGTATGCCGAGGCGGGGCTTTCTCCCACTCGCCCTCCGCGCGGGCTTGAGGTCGTCCGCCGCGAAGGGCCGCGTGGTTCGTACACGATCGCCATCAACCATGCCGAGAACGACGCAGACATCGCCACACCCGGCACCGACCTCCTCACCCAGGAAACGGGCCGCACCTTCTGCGTCCCTGCCGGGGGCGTCCGCATCATCCACGAGACATAACCCCTGTCGCAACGTCGCGATACACAACACAAGGAGACACGCATGAACAGAAAGCTCATCATCGGCGGCGCCCTTGCTGGAGCGCTCGTCCTCGCCGGCTGCGGAGCCGGCGCCGATTCCGATGCGCCCGCACCGGGTGAGACCGAAGACACACAGCAGCAGCCTGCCCCCGGCGGGCCGGAGCTGGTTGTGTGGACGGACGCCGAGCGCGAAGGCGCCCTGCGGGAAGCGGCGACCGCCTTCGAGGCAGAAACGGGCGCCACCGTCACCCTCGTGCAGAAGAACTTCGAAGATCTTCGCAACGACTTCATCGTCCAGGTCCCCACGGGAGAAGGGCCAGACATCACCGTTGGCGCACACGACTGGCTCGGCGCGCTCGTCACAGCGGGCGTAGTCGACACAATCGACATCGGCCCGGCAGCCGACGACTTCGAGCCAGTCGCCATCGAGGCCATGACGTACGACGGTCAGCTCTACGCTCTTCCGTACTCACTCGAAACGATCGCCCTCATTCAGAACGCCGATCTCGTCGGCGAAGAAGCGCCGGAGACGTGGGACGACATGATCGCCGCCGGCCTCGCGGTGTCCGATCGCCCCGTCGCCATCAACACCGCGGGCGAAACCGGCGACGGATACACGATGTATGGGTTCCAGACATCGTTCGGCGCCCCCGTCTTCGTCCAGGACGATGACGGCTCGTACACGAGCGACGTCGGTATGGGCGGCGAGGCAGGCGAGGCCTTCGCACAGTGGCTGTTCGACAACGGTTCCCAGGGCACGGGCTACCTGTCGACGACGATCGACTATGACATCAACAACGAGCTGTTCAACTCCGGCGAGACGCCCTTTACCGTTCAGGGCCCCTGGGCTCTGCCGTCGTTCACCGACGTCGAGAACATCGCGGTCGGTCCGATTCCTTCTGCCGGAGGCGAGCCCGCTGCGCCATTCGTCGGCGTTCAGGGCTTCTATCTGTCGTCGCAGAGCGAGAACTCCCTCCTCGCGCAGGAGTTCCTCGTGAACTTCCTCGGAACGGAAGACGCACAACGCACCCTCTACGAGGCAGATCCCCGGATTCCCGCGCTGTCGGTCCTCGCGGACGAGGTGGCGTCTGACCCCATCGTTGCCGGTTTCCTCGAGTCGAGCCAGAACGGGGTTCCCATGCCGTCAATTCCCGAGATGGGCGATGTCTGGGACCTCTGGAACGCCGCAGAGGTGCAAATCATCAACGGATCCGACCCCGCGTCGACGTGGAACGCCATGGTCACCGAGCTCGAGTCGACGATCGGCTGAGATGACCGTTCCCTTGTCCCCTTCCCGTCCGCGCGGCGTGTCGCACGCGCGCTCATGGGGCACCGGCGGCGCGGGCTTCCTTGTGAAGCTCGCGCTCATGGCCCTCGTGAACGCGCTCGGAATCTCGATCGCGCTGTCGGCGTGGGCTGCCGAGTCTTGGCTGATCCTCATCGCGACGGTGGCGCTGACGATCTCGGCCGACATCGTGTATTTCTCCCGGCGCGCTGTGCCGATGAAGTACCTCTTTCCCGGGCTGTCTTTCCTCTTGATCTTCCAGATCTTCGTTTTCGCGTACACCGGCTATGTCGCGTTCACGAACTACGGAACGGGGCACGCGGGGTCGATGGACCAGGCGGTCGACGCGGCGCTCATCCACGATGAGCGCCGCGTCGAGGGGGCCGAGAGCTATCCCATCGCCATCGTTGAGCGCGATGGCGAGCTAGGGTTTGCAATCGCCGATGGCACCGAGGTGCGCGTGGGAACGGCTGACGAGCCGCTGGCGCGCGTATCCGGCGCCACGATCGGCGCGGGTGGATCTCCCGACACTGTTCCGGGTTATCAGGTGATCCCCCGCGCGGAGGTCTTAACCGATGCCGCCCTCCAGCGCGAGGTTGTGTCGCTTCGCGTCCCCGTCTCCGGCGATGCGGAAGACGGATCGATGCGTACTCGCGAAGGATCTACCGCAACCGTCTATTCGTCGACCCTGACGTGGGATGACGCCGCTCAGACGCTGACCGATTCATCGACCGGAACCGTTTACGAACCGTCTGACCGCGGAAAGTTCCGCTCCGCGGACGGACAGGAGCTCGCAACGGGCTGGTACGTCGGCGTCGGCTTCGAGAACTTCATCCGCGCGGCAACAGACCCTGACCTGCGCGGACCCCTGACGCAGGTCACGGTGTGGACGTTCGCCTTCGCCATCTTGTCGGTTGTCACCGCATTCGGTCTCGGCTTGCTGTTCGCGCTCATCTACAACGACGAACGCGTGCGCGGCAGAGCAGTTCTGCGCACCCTGTTCATCCTGCCTTATGCCTTTCCCGCCTTCATGTCAGCTCTGCTCTGGCGCGGCATGCTCAATTCCGAGTTCGGCGTCATCAATGACTTGTTCTTCTTCGGGGCGAACATCAACTGGCTGGGAGACCCGTGGCTCGCGAAAATCGCGATCCTCTGGGTGAACCTCTGGCTGAGCTACCCGTACTGGTTCCTCGTGTGCACCGGCGCGCTACAAGCCCTGCCCCGAGACACCCTCGAGGCGGCGACCATCGACGGCGCCGGCCGGTGGCGCTCGTTCTCGTCGATCATCCTTCCGCAGTTGCTCGTCGCAACGGCGCCGCTGGCGATCGCTTCCTTCGCTTTTAACTTCAACAACTTCACGATCATCTTCATGCTGACGGAAGGCGGTCCGGCGATGGGCAGTGGAACGAACCTGGGCACGACGGACATCCTCATCTCCGCGATCTATCGCATCTCGGGCATTCAGGGGGGTTCCGCCGACTACGGCCTGGCCAGCGCACTGTCGATCATCGTTTTCATCGTCATCGGCATTATTTCGGCGATTGCGCTGCGGCAGACCCGCAAGCTCGAGGAGATCTCCTGATGTCCACCACAACGGAACTGGTCACGACGAGCGGCGTCGGCCGGACGCGTGCACGAGCACGACGCGGCCGTTGGTGGGCAGAGGTCGGATGGAAGTACCCCGTAGCGATCCTCATCCTGTGCTACGCCATGTTCCCCCTGTTGTTTATCGTGAGCGCCTCCCTTGACGCCCGCGGCAGTCTGGCAAGCTCGAGCCAGCTCTTCCGCTCGTTCGATCTGGGAAGCTACGAAGCCCTCGCGGGAACGCACTTCTGGACGTGGATGGGCAATACCCTGTACGTCGGAATCGCCTCGTCGCTCGGCGCCGTCATCATGGGCGCTGCGGCAGCATATGCATTCTCACGATTCCGGTTCACCGGGCGGCGTGTGGGTCTGACGTCGCTTCTGGTGATCCAGATGTTCCCACAGACCGTTGCCTTCGTGGCGGTGTTCCTCATGCTGCTCGCGCTCGGTGAGGTGGTGCCGGCCCTGGGAATCAACTCGCGAATCGCGCTGATCTGCATCTATCTCGGCGGCGCACTTGGCGCGAACACCTTCCTGATGTATGGGTTCTTCAACTCCATCCCGCAGGATCTCGATGAATCCGCGAAAATCGACGGCGCAACGCACGCACAGGTGTTCTGGCGGATCATCATGCCGCTTGTCACGCCGATTCTCGCGGTGGTCGGGCTCCTCGCCTTTATCTCGGCGTTCGGCGACTTCATCCTCGCGAAGATCGTGCTCACCAGCGAGCCGAACTGGACGCTCGCGGTGGGGATGTATCAGTGGGTGTCGAACCAGCTCACCAGCCGGTGGGGCTTGTTCGCGGCGGGCGCCGTTGTCGCGTCTTTTCCCGTTCTTGTTCTGTTCTTGTCCCTTCAGCGCTACATCGTCGGCGGCCTCACAGCCGGGTCGGTGAAGGGCTGATCTTCTCTGCACGAAGGAGTGCACATGAATGTTCGACCTCTCATCGCATCGGCGGCGGCGCTGACCGTCGCCGCCAGCCTCGCCGCGATTCCCGCCGTCGCCGACACCCGAACGTCTGATCTCACCGTTCCCGCCGTCGCAGATCTTCCGGATGACTTCCCGTTAGGCGTCGACGTCTCGTCCGTGTTGTCGCTCGAAGAGTCTGGCGTGGTCTTCCGGAACACCGATGGAACGCCCGCGGATCTGTTCGATGTTCTCGCCGAGCACGGCGTGACCGATGTGCGCGTGCGCGTGTGGAACGATCCTTTTGACACGAACGGCAACGGCTACGGCGGCGGAAACGTCGGCGTAGAGCGCGCCCTGGAGATCGGAGCGCGCGCGGATGCCGCCGGTCTCGGAGTACTCGTGAACTTCCATTATTCCGACTTCTGGGCCGACCCCGGCAAACAGCAGACGCCGAAGGCTTGGGAAGGGTTCTCCGTCCACGAGACCGCGTCCGCTGTCTACGACTTCACCGCCGACACGCTCGTCCGCTTCGTCGACGCAGACATCGACGTTCGCATGGTGCAGGTGGGCAACGAAACCAACAGCGCTGTGGCAGGGCACAGTGGGTGGAACGCCATGGCTGCGATCTTCTCGGCCGGATCGGCGGCGGTGCGCGACACGGCCCCGGAGGCCCAGGTTGCGTTGCACTTCACCAACCCTGAGCGGGCGGGGCAATACGCCTCTTTCGCCGCCGAGCTCGACACCCGCGGCGTGGACTATGACGTGTTCGCCTCCTCGTATTATCCGTTCTGGCACGGCTCGACCGAGAACCTCACCGAGGTTCTCTCGCACGTCGCCACGACCTACGACAAAAATGTCGCCGTCGTCGAGACCTCGTGGGCGTACACGCTCGACGACGGAGACGGGCATGAGAACACCATCGTTCGCGAGGAGCAGGCGGCTGCCTACCCTGTCAGCCCGCAGGGCCAGGCGACGGCGTTTCGCGATGTGGTTCAGGCGGTTGCCGACGTCGGGCCGGCCGGTGTGGGGGTCTACTACTGGGAGCCCGCATGGCTGCCGGTTGGCGCGCCGACCGACGTGGAGAACAACCGCATCCTGTGGGAGCGCGACGGATCGGGCTGGGCAAGCAGCTGGGCAAGCGAGTATGACCCGCACGACGCGGGCGTCTGGCACGGTGGCTCCGCCGTCGACAACCAAGCCCTGTTCGCCTTCGACGGCACTCCCCTTCCCTCACTGCGCATCTTCGACCTTGTCCGAACGGGAGAGGGCGAAGACCCCACGGACGACGATGAACGCGAACCGTCCTGGCTTCCGGGCGGAGGCTTCGAGGGAGACGGCGCAGCGCAGTGGACGCTCGAGGGCACCGGCGGATCGATCGGATGGCACGCCGACGCATTCGAAGGCGAAAACGCCCTGCACGTGTGGCATGACGCGGACTTCACCGGTTCTCTATCGCAGACGGTCAGTGGCCTCGCTGCGGGCGAATACGTGGCGATCGCCACATCGCAGGGCGGCGACACGGGCTCAGAAGACACTGTCGTGCTGACCGCAACGGCCACTCCAACGCACCTTCCGCCGCAGGCCTCACCGCGCGCTCATCTCGCGCAGACGCGGTCGGCGGAGACTCCGCTCGCCTTCGACGGGTGGCGCGCGTACCGTACGGCGGAGACGGGTCCCCTGCGCGTGACGCATCGTCAGGACGTGACCGTGACGATCTCGTGGGACCTCTCAGCCGGCGCCTGGGGCACGATCGACGACGTCCGTCTGATTCGTCTGCCCTGAGAGGACGATCTCGGCAGCCGCTTGCTATTGGGCGTGCGTCAACGGCAAGCGGCTGCCGATGTCCTGCAACGTGACGTTGGCCGGCAGGAGCGCACCGTAGAGCCTCTCGAAAACGGGGCGCAGCTCGGCGTAGACCGCCGCATCGGCGGCAATCGGCTCGGTCGTTTTGCGGGCGGGAACCATCTCGGCCGCCACGTCAATCGATTCGATGAGGCCGAGCGCCTCCATCCCCAACAGCGCGGCGCCGAACCCTGACCCTTCCGGTGTGTCCGGGCGTCCGATCGGGCTGTCGAAGGCACTCGCGAGCGTCTGCCGCCAGATGGGGTGCTTCATCACCCCGCCCGTTGCACGAATTTCATCGATCGGTAGATCGGCCTGACGCATCGACTGCAACACCAGCGTCAGCTGAAGAGCGACGCCCTCGACCGCCGCGCGCACCAGGTGCGCACGCTTGTGCTGGCGGGTGAGTCCGACGAACGCACCGCGCGCGACGCCGCCCCATCGGGGTGCGCGCTCCCCCAGCAGATACGGCAGCATCAGGAGGCCTCCCGCGCCGGCGGGAACGGTCATGGCTTCGTCGAGCAGCTGAGCCGTTGACAGGCCCGCGTCGCCGCCGGCGATTTCGCTGCGGACCCAGTCGAGTACGACGCCGCCATTGTTAATGGCCCCGCCGATCACCCAGCGATTCTCGGTGAGGGCGTAGCAAAACACGCCGCCGAGCGGATCAACGGCCGGGCGATCGACAACGACGCGTAGGGCACCGGACGTCCCTACCGAACACGCCGCAACGCCGGTTCGCACCGCGCCAACGCCGAGATTCGCCAACGGCCCATCGCCCGCGCCGGCGATCACGGCGGTGTCGGGGGCGAGGCCCGTGGCAGCGATCGCAGCGGAGGTCAAACTCCCCACCTGCGCCGTGG
This sequence comes from Microbacterium amylolyticum, assembly GCF_011046975.1. Classification (NCBI taxonomy): domain Bacteria; kingdom Bacillati; phylum Actinomycetota; class Actinomycetes; order Micrococcales; family Microbacteriaceae; genus Microbacterium; species Microbacterium amylolyticum. Next base: position 815,512 of record NZ_CP049253.1, read on the forward strand.
TCGAGACGAGCTCCGGGAGCTGATCCGCCGTGATCCCGGCGATCTGCAGCGCCTCGTCGTCCCACATCAGCTGGTGGATGTCGAGGAGGCCGGTGGCGGACGCGAGCGAGTGGTCCATCACGAGCCGGCCCGTCATCTGCAGAAGGACCCAGTCTTTGATGCCCGCCCACATTGCCGCGCGCGCCATCAACTCGGGCTCGTTCAGCCGGAACCAGGCGAGTTTGCTCAGCGGTGACATGGGGTGAACGGGCGTTCCCGTTCGCCGGTGCAGGGCAAGCCCGGATCCCGAGTCGCGCAGGCGACCGGCTTCTTCTGCCGCACGCGTGTCAGCCCACGTGATCACGGGAGTGAGCGGCCTACCATCCGCGGCGAGCGCCATGATGCTGTGCATGGCACTGGAGAAGGACAGACCAGCGATGCGGTCGGATCCGACCGCGGCGACGACCTCATTCACACCGCGATACACGGCATCGAGGATGTGCCGAGGGTCTTGTTCCGCGTGCCCCGGCGCGGGCTCATCCAACGGGTAACCGTTGGATGCCTGCGCCAGCGCCGAGCCGTCCGGCCGGTAGGCAACGACCTTAGTTGCGGTCGTTCCCATGTCGATGCCGATGACGACGTCGCGCGCCTGTCCCACTCAGATCACTCTCCCTGTTTCATGTCCACAACGACCTTGCCGGATACGCGCGAATCTCGTGCGACCTCGAACGCGTGCCGCGCGTCGGCGGCAGGAAGAATGTGTGTGACGACGCTCTCGATTTCTGGCTGAGCATCAAGAATCTGGACGGCCTCGTCAATTTCGTCGAGGAAACGGAAGGCGCCCAGCAGGGTGACTTCCTTTGAGATAAACGGGGCGAGGTTCACGGGGCGTGGCTCGTTCGGGACCATCCCCACCTGCACGACCGTTCCGCGTCGACGCACGGCAACTCCAGCGGCGCTGATCGCCACTGTCGCCCCCGAGCATTCGAGAACAACGTCGAATGACTCCGGTCGCAGCGCTTCCGCGGTGACCTGCACCGTGGCGTCGGCGCCGAGAGCCGTGGCGCGCTGCAGCGGTTCCGTCAAGACATCGCTCACCGTGACGTGGGCGGCACCGCGTGCCTTCGCCGCGACAAGGGCGAGCAAGCCGATCGGCCCGGCTCCCGAGACGAGAACCCGCGCACCGGCGAGGTCACCTGCACGCGTCGCCGCGTGCAGGGCGACGCCGAGCGGCTCCGCCAACACGGCTCGCGACACGGGGAGCGTCTCCGGAAGAACGCGGATCATCTCCTGCCGCACGATGAGCAGTTCGCTCATGGCGCCCTGGGTGTGGGGCCACGTGGAGGCGCTGCCGAGATACGAACCGTTCGGCCACAGGTGCGGCTGTCCCGCTGTTCCGTGCACCTCGGTGCCGAATCGTGCCGGGTGCACCGTCACGGGGGTTCCGGTCGCGAATCGTCCGGACGGGTCGTGATCAACCGTTCCCGATAGTTCGTGGCCGGGGATCAGCGGTTCCCGCACGACATACTCGCCGTTGGCCCCGTCAAAGAAGTAGTGCAGGTCTGAGCCGCAGATTCCCACGTGCGTAACGCGCACGCGCACCTCACCGTCCGACACCTCCGGAACCGGAACCTCGCGCACGGCGATCTCATCTTTCCCGTCGATCCAGACGGCCCGCATCGTCTCGCTCATGATGTTCTCCCTAGACGACGGCGGTCATGCCGCCGTCGACGAAAATGTTCTGTCCGGACACGAAACTCGACGCGTCTGAGGCAAGGAACAGCAAAGCTCCGCGCAGTTCGCTGAAGTCCCCCCAGCGGTGAGCGGGGGTGCGGTTGACCAACCAGTTGTTGAACTGCTCGTCCTCAACCAGCGCGCGATTCATCTCTGTTGCGAAATAACCGGGTGAGATCGCATTGACCTGCACGCCGTATCGAGCGAGGTCGGCGGCCATGCCCTGTGTGAGCAACGCGACGCCGCCCTTGGACGCCGAGTACGGGGCGATCGTCTGCCGCGCCAGCTTCGACTGCACCGAGGCGATGTTGACGACCTTGCCCGATCCCCGCTCCGCCATCGCCGGAGTGATGAAGCGAGACACGTAGAAGGCACTCGAGAGATTGCTCGCGATCACCGCATCCCAGTCGGAGACGGGGAACTCGGTAAAGGGCGCCCGACGCTGCAAGCCGGCGTTGTTCACCAGAATGTCCGGCACACCGTGCTCAGTGATGAGGCTGCTCATCGCCGCTTCGACGGCGGCCGCGTCCGTCAGATCACAGGCGATATGCGCGGGGCGCGTTCCCGTCTGGTCACCGATCGCGCTGGCGGTGTTATCGAGCGCTTCAGCGTCGCGGCCGTGCATAATCACACGGGCCCCTGCCTCGGCCAGCGCTGTTGCAAGAGCACGGCCGAGGCCCCGAGATGATCCGGTGACGAGAGCGAGGCGTCCGGAAACGTCGAACAGTTCGGAATTCATGGGTCCTCCCTCCAGCGGATCAGAAGATGAGGTAAATCACGAGAACGAGCGCGAACCCGACGACCGACTCGATCGACTGCTGCACGGTCCAGGTCTTCAGGGTGGTCTTCACGTCCATCCCCATGAGGCGTCCGACGAGCCAGAAGCCGGAGTCGTTGACGTGGCTGGCGAACACCGAACCGGCGGCAGCGGCGAGCGTGATGGCCGCAGCCTGCATCGCGCTGAAGTCTCCGCCGGTCACTGCCGGGGCAATGAGTCCGGCCGTTGTCACGAGAGCAACCGTTGCGGAGCCCTGCGCGAGGCGAAGGATCACCGCAATCACATAGGCCGCGACGATCACCGGCAGGCCCAGCTGAGCAAGCGATCCCGAGAGGGCGTCACCGATACCGGACGCGCGAAGCACCCCACCGAACATTCCACCGGCGCCGGTGATCAGGATGACCGAGGCGACGGGGCCGAACGTGCCATCGACCAGCTTCTCCAGCGCGGAGCCCTTTTCGCCGCGGAACTTACCGAGAACGAGAAGCGCCACGAGAACGGTGATGAGCAGGGCGATCGGCGATGCTCCGATGAGCATGAGCACCTGCACCCATAGCTCGTCGGCGTCCGTGACACCCATCGTGTTGAGAGTGTTCAGGCCGGTGTTGAGGAAGATCAGCACAAGCGGCAACAGCAGGATCATCATGACCGTCGACGTCTTCGGCGGGTTCTTCGGCTGGTCGTCGTCGGTCGCGCCGAACAGTGCAGGAACGATCATCGGGTAGCGCGAGTTCACGAACTTCGCCCAGAGGTATCCGGAGACGTACCACGTGGGGAACGCGATGACGAGGCCGAGAAGCAGAACGAGGCCGATGTTGGCCTCAAAGAAATCGGCTGCGGCGACGGGGCCGGGGTGCGGCGGCACGAAGACGTGCATCACCGAGAACGCCACGGCGCCGGAGAATCCGAACAGCAACAGGTTCTTGCCACCGATGCGACGCGCGACGGCGAAGATGATCGGCAGCATGACGATCAAACCGGCGTCGAAGAAGATCGGGAAACCGAGTGCGAGGGAGGTCAGACCGAGCGCGAACGGGGCGCGCTTCTCACCGAAGATCCGCACCATGGAATCGGCAACGGCCTTCGCACCACCGGATGACTCGATCAGTCGTCCGAGCACGGCGCCGAGTCCGATCAGCAGGGCGACGGACCCGAGGGTGCCGCCAAAACCGTCCGTCAGCGTGGAGACCACCCGCCCGGCGGGAATACCCGTTGCGACGGCCGTCAGCAGCGAAACGAGCACCAGCACGAGGAACGCGTGCAGGCGCAGCTGGATGACAAGAAAAAGGATAAGGAGGACGGCGCCAGCCGCGATGCCCAACAGGGGTCCAGCCCCGAGCGTCTGCTCCCACTCAGCAGTCATGGTGATTCTCCATCGAATTCTTCCGGACGTATCGTCTGCCACCATCGGTGGTGACAGACGCCAAAGGTACTACTTATAGACACTGTAAGGTAGCACTAGTGGCGAAGCAAGGAGGCATCGATGTCACGCAGCATCCACGATGGCGTCGTTGATGATCTCGGCGAGCGCATTGCGTCCGGCGCCCTTCCCCCCGGAAGCATCCTGACCCTCGCACGCATCGAAGACGAGTGCGCAGCCTCCCGCACCGTGGCACGCGAAGCCATCCGAGTCCTCGAGAGCATCGGCATGGTGATGTCCCGGCGCCGCGTTGGCATTACCGTTCGTCCACGCGAAGAATGGGACGCCTTCTCCCCTCAGCTCATCGAGTGGAACCTGCGCGGCCCGTTCCGGCAACAGCAGCTTGAGGCCCTCATGGAGTTGCGCGTGGCGGTGGAACCGATGGCGGCGCGCCTCACCGCACAGCGCGCCTCCCCCGGCCAGCGCGCAGAACTTCGTCGCCTCGCACAGGCCCTCCATGAACTAGGGGCCAAGGGACACGGGGCATCCGATGAGTTTCTCGAGGTGGACGTCGCGTTCCATCTGCTCCTGCTGCGCGCTTCCGGCAATCCGCAGCTCGCGGCCCTGACGCGGCCGGTCGAAGAGGTCCTCCGCGGCCGGTCACGACTCGGTCTGACGCCGTCTGTTCCCGCTCCCGGAACGCTGGAAGAGCACGCTGCCGTCGCTGACGCCGTCACCTCGGGCGACTCCGCCCTCGCCGAACACCACTCCCGTACCCACATGCACACTGTGTGGGACGAGATCCAGAACGACGGATCACTGTCGGTCTGATTTAAAGGAACCAGCCCGGAAGCCAGAGATGAGCGCGGTAGAGCCCCTGCGGTTCGAGCATTCCCGTGCCGAACGGGAGGTAGAAAACAGCGACGGCGATGAGCAGCCCAACGAACACGCCGGATGTGATCAGCCACGCGCGTTGCTCCTGAGCGGCGCGCTCTCGCTCGGCAAGGACTTCGGCGCGCGTTGGTTCATTGAGCAGAACGAGCTCCCGCGGCGCCACCATCCTCTGAAGCTGGAAAACGACGGCGAGAATCACGAACGGCAACAGCGTGATCGCATAGAACGAGAACATTGTGCGCTCGGGGAACAGCAGCCACGGCGCGAAGGTTCCGGCAACGCCCACAAGGACCCAGCCATCGGCGGCAACCAGCGGTGTACGGAGAATGAGCGCCCGCACGAACCGCACCAGGATCCAGAGGATCGACAGCATGCCTGCCCACCACAGAATGGGGTTGGGCAGCGCCGCCATCAGACCAACACAGTCGTCTCCGAGCGCACAGGTCTCCGCCGTTTGGCGGTACATCAGCGTCGGGTTGAGCATCAGGATCCACTCCCACGCGGGACTGGCGTAGGTGTGGGGCGTTGTGACCCCCTCGTGGAAGGCAAGAACGCCGCGGTGATAGTTCCAGAGCGCGACGATCGGATTCGCGCTCGACGACCGGTCGTAGCCGCCCGTTGTCATCAGCCACCCTGTCCATGTGACGAGGTAACTCAGAAGCGCTGTCGGAACAAGGAGCACGAAGGACGCCGGCGCCTGCCGCCCGATCGCGGCCTCCAGCCAGCGCTCGACGCCGGCGCGCTTGCGGTCGAACATGTCGGCAAGCACGACGGCGATGCCGAGGGCGGCGAGCGCGTACAACCCGGACCACTTCACGCCTGTTGCCAGCCCCAGGGTGATGCCCGCCGCTAGGAGCCACGGCCGTCGCCACAGCGTCGGACCGGCGATGCGGTTGTCCGCGACACCGGCGCGAATCGCCGCGACCGTTCCCGGACGATCGAGCAGGGCGAACCACAGGGCAAGGAGAACGAGAAACGCGAGCGGGGTGTCGAGAAGCGCGACGCGGCTCATCGCGATGGCCAACGGATCGAGAGCGAGAAGCACTGCCGCCGCGCCCGCGAACCAGACCGAGCGTGTGATGCGCCGTGCGAACGCATACAGCAGCGGCACCATCGCGGTTCCAACAACGGCCGTTGCGAACCGCCACCCGAAGGCCGATTCGGCTCCGAAGATCATCATGCCGAGGGCAATGATCCACTTCCCGAACGGCGGATGCGCGACGAATGCCCCCTCATCCGAGTATCCATCGACCTGTCCGGCCGTGAAGGCCGGGTTGGGGTCGTCGGGCCACGACCCTTCATAGCCGAGATTGAGCAGCGTCCACGCGTCCTTCACGTAGTACGTTTCGTCGAAGATCAGCTCCTGCGGACCGCCGACACCGGCAATGCGCACGGCCGCCGCCACGGCCGTTACCGACAGCGGAACGGCCCAGCGCGCGATGCGCTCGGCTCCCTTCAGCGTGGATCGCTCCCTCACCCCGTCAGCTTAGGGTGAAGAAATGATCATCCTCGGCGGCACCCCGATCGGAAACCTCGGCGACGCCTCGACGCGTCTGATCGAGATGCTCGGCCAGGCGACAACAATCGCCGCGGAAGACACCCGCACCACCCAGAAGCTACTCAAGGCACTCGGCATCGACAACCGGCCCCGCCTGATCCCCCTGCACGATCACAACGAGAAGCAAAAGGCCGCCGAGATTGTGGAGTTGGCGCGAGATCAGGATGTTCTCGTCCTCAGCGACGCGGGCATGCCCACCGTAAGCGATCCCGGCTACGGGCTGGTGCACGCTGCGACCGCGGCCGGTGTGCAGGTGACGGCGATCCCCGGCCCGAGCGCCGTCTTGACCGCCCTGGCCGTGTCGGGTTTACCCACCGATCGCTTCACGTTCGAGGGATTCGTCGCGAGGAAACAGGGCGACAGAAAGCGGATGTTCTCCGCGGTGGCTCAGGACCCGAGAACGCTCGTGTTCTTCGAGGCGCCAACGCGCGTCGCACAGACTCTCACCGATATGGCGGACGTCTTCGGAACGGACCGTTTGGCTGCCGTTGCCCGTGAGCTCACCAAGATGCATGAGGAGGTCGCGCGCGGAACCCTGGCCGAGCTGGCCGACTGGGCGTCTGCGGGTGTGCGCGGAGAGCTCGTCATCGTGGTCGCCGGCGCCCAGCGTCGTGATGTTCCCCTCGATGAGGGCGTCGCGCAGGTGCGCGTCCTGGTCGAACAGGGAACGCGCCTGAAGGAAGCCACCCGTGAGGTTGCTCAGCAAACGGGCCTGAGCGCCCGTGATCTGTACCAAGCTACGCTCGGGACGTAGCGACGACATAGGGCCGCGAGAAATACGCCGAGAGCAGGGAACGCCGTCATGGAACTGATCACCAGCATGTGGGGCTTCTTGGCCCTCGCGGTTCTCGTCGGTGTCGGTGTCGGCCTGGCGGTGGAACGCGGAACGCGCCGCACGAGAGTTAGCGCGATCATCGTCGGCATTGGTTTCTTTTTTCTGGCGACGGTGGTTCGTTCGGACACCATCTGGCCCGCCACATTGTTCGGCGGGGCGTGCGGATTGACCACGCTACTGTCGGCCGTGAACCGCTACGCCGAGAGTCCGCACCTCGCGGGTGAGCCTTATTGGCGCAAGGTCGTGATCATGGCCATGCATTCGCGAGAGGTGAAGGCGTCCGCCCGCCGCGCCGAGTGATCGGGGTGTCGTTGTCGTCTCGGTCCCCACACATGATTCGCGTCTCCGGCGGAGGTACTGATGACGAGTAATGATGTGACAGGTTCACAAAGAGCCTTGGTGAAGGCGATCAGATTCATCTTCTTCCCCCTCGCGGCGGCGACGGGGATCACGTTTGTCGTCTTTGGCCACGTCATCCCCGGAATGGCAATCATCGCTGCCACGGCTCTTTTGGCCGTTTTCGCGGGAGTCTTCATTCCGCGAAACGCGGAACCGACGTCCGCTCTGGACGCGAGACGACAAAAGAACACGAGAATCGGCCTGGTCATTGGGGCCTCCCTCACTGTCGTGGGAATTGCCCTCACCGCGCTCGCACCGGGCTTTTTCTCCTACGTTTCGCTCATGTCAGGTATCTCGATGACCGGAGGGTACGTTCTCGCGTTCGTCGTCTTCGCACGGGATACCGCGTCATAGCAGAAACGCTGAAGCGGGGCCGCCCGGAGGCGGCCCCGCTTCAGCGTTGTGAGATCAGTTGACCTCGAGGGGGTGGGCAGAAACACGCCCCGACCCGTCGCCCGGATCGATCGCGTTGATGGCGTCAATCTCGGCTGCGGTGAGCGAGAAGTCAAACACGTCGAGGTTCTCGGCCATACGCTCCTTGCGCACCGACTTGGGGAACACGATGAAACCACGCTCGAGGTGCCAGCGGATGACGACCTGAGCCGGCGTTTTCCCGTGCGTCTCCGCAGCAGCGGCAACGGCAGGGTTCTCGAACAGCGGGTACTTCCCCTGACCGAGCGGCCCCCACGACTCGATCTTGGTGCCGCTCGTGGCAGCCCAGTCCAGAACGTCCTGCTGCTGATGCGCGGGGTGAAGCTCGATCTGGTTGATCGACGGGACGACTCCCGTGTCTTCCACGATGCGATCGAGGTGCGCCGGCAGATGGTTGGAGACGCCGATGGACTTTGCCAGGCCGGCGTCGCGAATCTCGATCAGCTTCTGCCAGGCGTTCGAATAGGTGTCGCGCTCGGGCGTCGGCCAGTGCGTGAGGTACAGATCAACGCTGTCGAGGCCGAGCTTGTCGAGGCTCTCGCGCATCGCATCGTGCGGCTGCTCGCCGGACTGGCGATCGTTCCAGAGCTTCGTGGTGATAAACAGCTCGGAGCGGTCGATACCGCTCTTCGCGATCGCGGCGCCAACGCCCTCCTCGTTCTTGTAGATCGCGGCGGTGTCGATGTGGCGATAGCCAATCTCAAGCGCCTCGCTGACGGCTTTCTCCGCCTCTGCCGGGGGCACCAAGAAGACGCCGAAGCCGAGTTGAGGGATGTCGTAACCGGAGTTGAGCTTGACGGTAGGAACAGTCATGCGCTCAGGCTACTCCCGCTCAGACCGTGCTCGGTTCGGGACGAGGCATTCAGCAGGCGCAGACACCGCTCCGCGCAGCGTCGCGCCGCACCCGCCCGCGCAGGAATAGACTGAAACGCTATGTCTTCCGCCGAACCCGTCATCTCGTATCCGCCCGAGCTGCCCGTCAGCGAGGCGCGCGACGAGATCATGGGCGCGATCCGCGATCACCAGGTGGTTATTGTCGCCGGCGCGACCGGTTCCGGAAAGACAACGCAGCTGCCGAAAATGGCGCTGGAGCTGGGGCGTAAGTCGATCGCCCACACCCAGCCGCGACGCATCGCGGCCCGCACGATCGCGGAACGCGTTGCCGAAGAACTCGGCAGTGAACTCGGCGGCCTCGTCGGCTACAAAGTGCGCTTCACGGATCAGGTATCCGCCGAAACGCGCGTTGCGCTGATGACAGACGGCATTCTGCTGAACGAGATCCACCGCGATCGACTGCTGAAGAAGTACGACACGATCATCGTGGACGAGGCGCACGAACGCTCGCTCAACGTCGACTTTCTCCTCGGATACCTGAAACAGCTACTCCCCCAGCGCCCCGACCTGAAGGTCATCATCACCTCGGCGACGATCGACCCGCAGTCGTTTGCCGCGCACTTCGCCGAACCAAATGGTGAACCCGCCCCGATCATTGAGGTCTCCGGGCGCACCTACCCCGTCAATATTCGGTACCGGCCCATGGTGTCGTCGGCGGCCACTTCCGCATCACCGCCGCCTGAGGATGCGGAGGACGCCGATCCCGTTGACGAGCGTCCGTATGACGCCGACGACGAGGTACAGGCCATCGTGCACGCCCTGCGCGAGCTCGATCGGGAAGCCCCCGGAGACGTTCTGGTCTTCCTGCCGGGCGAGGCAGAGATCCGAGACGCCATGGACGCCGTGCAGGGGGCGTTCCGCAGCCAGACCGCCCGCGTCGAGGTGCTTCCGCTCTACGGCAGGCTCAGCGCCGCCGAGCAGCATCGCGTTTTCGAACGATCACGCGTGACGGGCCTGAAAAGACGCGTGATTCTCGCGACAAACGTCGCCGAAACATCGCTGACCGTTCCGGGAATTCGGTATGTGATCGACACGGGAACCGCGCGCATCTCCCGCTATTCGCACCGGGCGAAGGTTCAGCGCCTCCCCATCGAGGCCGTTTCGCAGGCTTCCGCGCGGCAGCGCTCCGGTCGCGCCGGCCGTACGAGCCCCGGCATCGCGATTCGCCTCTACGCGCACGATGATTTCCAAAAGCGTCCTGAGTTCACCGACCCCGAGATTCTTCGCACCTCGCTGGCGTCCGTCATCCTGCAGATGCTCTCGCTCGGCTTCGGTGATATCCAGACATTCCCCTTCCTGCTCCCACCCGACTCACGCGGAGTGAAGGCCGCCTTCGATCTGCTCGTGGAACTCGGCGCCGTCTCTCTCGGACGAGGCGGCGGCAGTCCGCGCCTGACCCGCACGGGACGCGATATCGCGCGCCTGCCAATCGACCCCCGCTTCGCGCGCATGCTCATCGAGGCGAACAAAGACGGTGTGACGGAGGATGTTCTCGCGATTGTCGCCGGACTATCCATTCAGGATGTGCGTGAACGGCCGGAGGAAGAGCGTGAGAAGGCGCAGCAGGCACACGCGCGTTTCGTCGATCCCGCAAGCGACTTCCTGACGCTCCTGAACCTCTGGAACCACCTGCGCGACCGCCAGCGGGAACTCGGATCGAGCGCGTTCCGCCGCGAAGTGCGGGCGGACTATCTGAACTACGTGCGCGTGCGTGAGTGGTTCGATGTGCACCGCCAGTTGCGTCCCCTCACCCGCGAGCTCGGCGGCCGCGACCGAAAAGGGTCCCCCTCCGACGGTCCGCGCGCGCGTTCCGCCGCTCCCCCGACGGGACACCCCCAGGGTGATGCCATCCACCGCGCCATCCTGGCCGGGTTGCTCTCGCAAATCGGCGTGCTCGACGAGCGAGAGACCGCAAAGAACGCCTCAGCGCGCGGGGCCCGCTTCGCCGAGTACCGCGGCGCGCGCGGCGTGAAGTTCGCGATCTTCCCCGGGTCCGGCCTCAAGAAGCAGCGTCCGAAGGCGGTCATGTCCGCAGAACTGGTCGAGACATCGCGACTCTTCGCCCGCACTGTCGCGGCGATCGACCCCGCCTGGGCGGAAGACCTCGCCGGCGATTTGGTGAAACGCCAGATCTCAGAGCCCCACTGGTCGAAGGACGCCGGAGCCGCGGTTGCGCACGAGAAGGTGACGCTGTACGGCGTCGACATCGTGCCGCGGCGCCGTATTCAGTTCGCGCGCATCGACCGCCCTGCCGCGCGCGAGATGTTCGTTCGACACGCGCTCGTCGAAGGCGAATGGGACCCGGCGCAACTCGCGAAGCCGGTCACGCAGTTCCTTCGCCAGAATCACGAGCTCCGCCGCCGCCTCGAAAAACTCGAAGAGCGCGAGCGCCGGCGCGACATCCTCGCCGGCGACGAGGCAGTTTTCGCGTTCTACAACGCGCGCATTCCTGCGGAGGTCTTCGACGTTCGCAGCTTCGAATCCTGGTGGCGGCAGGCGCTACAGAAGACGCCGAAGCTCCTGACGATGCGCGAGAGCGATCTGATCGAGGGCGATGCTTCCAGCGACGCCGGCGACTTCCCCACGCGTTGGACGCAGGGTGATCAGACCCTGCAGCTGACATACCGTTTCGAGCCCGGCGCAGACGACGACGGTGTCACCGTCGTCGTTCCCCTCGCCCTTCTCGCCTCGCTGGAAAACACCGGCTTCGACTGGCAGGTGCCGGGAATGCGCGATGAGCTCATCACCGCAATGCTCCGTGCCCTGCCGAAAGTGATCCGTCGCCACGTGGTTCCCGCCGCCGACTGGGCGGAGAAGCTCTCGTCCGAACTCGTCGGCTCCGGCCCCGAGGACTCGGACGGACGCCCCGCGTCCTCGCTGGCCGATGCCGTTGCCCGCCTGGTCCAGCGCCAGGCGAATCAGCTGGTCTCCGCCGCAGACATCGACTGGGACCGCGTTCCCGGTCATCTGCGGATGTCGTTCCGTGCCGTCGATGGGCGCGGCCGCACGGCGGGAACGTCGCGCGATCTTCCCGAGTTGCAGGCCCGGCTTGCCTCGCGCGCTCGCGAACAGGTGGCCCGACAGCTCTCGCAGCCGCCGAAAGGGCAACACGCGCCCTCTCCCGGCACGATGTCCGCCGGACACGCCGCTCCGGCGAACATCGAACAGTCGGAGCTCACGGATTGGTCGTTCGGCAACCTTCCGGAAGCGATTGACCAGCGCGTTGCTGGCGGCGTCGTGCGCGGCTATCCCGCCATCATCGACGAGAAGGTTTCTGTGTCGATTCGCGTTGAGGCAACAGCCGAACACGCTGCCATCGCCACGCGCGCGGGGCTACGGCGCCTTCTCCTCCTGACGGTGGCGTCGCCCGTTTCCTATATTCAGGAGCACCTCACCGCGAAGGAAAAGCTGGCCCTCGCCGCGTCACCCTATTCCTCGCCGAAGGCGGTGATCGATGATTGTCGTGCGGCGGTCGCCGATCGTTTCATCGCGGCGGCGGGTCCCGTTCGCACCCGCGAGGCTTTCGAGGCGCTGCGTGCGCAGGTGACGGCGGCATCCGTGGACGATGTCTTCGCCCTCGTCTCGCTCGTGTCGAAGATCCTCACCTCTGCCCGCGAGGTAGAGCGGGCGCTCAAGGGACAAAACGCCATGACGCTACTCGGCGCGCTCGGAGACGTTCGCGGCCAGCTGCAGAACCTCATCCACCCCGGGTTCGTTCTGGAAACCGGAGCCGAGCGTCTGCGCCACGTTCCCCGCTACCTGGAGGCCGCGCGGATCCGTCTCGAAAACCTCGGAGACGCACCGGGACGCGATCGCGCCTGGATGACAGAGTTCGAGCGCGCGGAGAAGGCCTTCCGGGAGGCGGGCGGCGACATTCCGCTGCCGATCACCGCCCCAGAAAACCTCGTGCGCGCCCGATGGATGCTCGAAGAGTTCCGGGTGAGCTTGTTCGCCCAGCGTCTCGGAACGGCCGAAACGGTGTCGGTTCAGCGCATCGTGAAGGCGCTCGGCAGCTAGGGCACCGTCAGCCCCGGAGCGCTCCAAACCCGAGCAGATACAGCGGCACGTAGATCATTCCGATGAGCACGGCGTGGGTGAGCACGAAACCGCCGGCTTCGATGGCCTTTCCGCGCTGCCGAAGATGCATGACGAGCTTCCTGAGCATCGAGAGCGGATGGCGTACATCCCAGCTGTTGAAGCGGAGATACCGCCCGAGGTACACGCCGATCGCCCCGAGGACGATGATGGTTGCCGCAAACGACCAGCTCGACAGCGGAATTCCCTCACTCGTATTCGGGTCCGTAATCACCAGAAAAGCCGTCTGGACAACAGCGAGGCTCACAACGGCGTTCGCGATTCCGGACAGCGTCACGGTGAGCGTCTGAATGATGTCGTACCAGAGCGGAACAGGATCTTCCTCACGACGATGGCTGAAGTTCAGCTCGGTGATGAGGTAGATCGCGTTCGGGAACAACAGCAGCCAGGCCGCAGTTCCCACGACGAGGTAGGCCCAGATCGCGGCGGAAGCGACGTTCGGGCGAATCTCCGTCATCGAGAGCAGCGTCGGTATTCCCAGCAACCCGGCGATAGCGACGAGGGAGACGAGAACGGGAACGAAGGAGAGACCGATGTTGAGCAACATGGGCCGGTACAGCCGCACCCGGTACACGAGCGACCGCAGGATGATGAGGAGTGCCGCGTAGGCGTTCAGAAGGACAACCGCGAGACAAGCGATGAGCACGGCCACAGCCTGATCTTACGGCGCGGAGAGCTCGGAACGCCTCCTCGCTTTCGCCCCGGAACACCGGAGCAGGTATCTTGATATCAAGAGATCACGCGGCAGGAACGCTCTGCTGTGCGATCCTGTCTGTGAAGCCACAATCACGAGCTCTGGAGCGCAGGTCACGCATGTCCAAGATCATTTACACGCACACCGACGAGGCGCCCCTCCTGGCGACGTACTCACTGCTTCCCCTCATCGAGGCCTATGCGGGTAAGGCGGGCGTTGAGTTCGAAACCCGCGACATCTCTCTCGCCGGTCGCATCCTGGCGCAGTTCCCTGAGCGCCTCCGCGCGGAGCAGCGCATCGGCGATGCCCTCAGCGAGCTGGGCGAGCTGGCCAACGACCCGTCGGCCAACATCATCAAGCTGCCCAACATCTCGGCATCGGTTCCGCAGCTCAAGGCGGCCATCGCCGAGCTGCAGCAGCAGGGCTACGACGTTCCGAACCTGCCGGAAGACCCGCAGACCGAGGATGAGAAGGACATCGCCGCCCGCTACGACAAGGTCAAGGGATCGGCGGTCAACCCCGTCCTGCGCCAGGGCAACAGCGACCGCCGCGCACCCGGCGCCGTGAAGGCATATGCCAAGGCGCACCCGCACCGGATGGGCGACTGGTCCGCCGATTCGAAGACGCGCGTGGCAACGATGGGCGCGAACGATTTCCGCTCGAACGAGAAGTCGTTCATCTCCCCCGCCGCCGACGTGCTGCGCATCGAACTGGTTGACGCCGACGGCGACGTCACGGTGTTGAAGGAAAAGCTGCCCGTGCTCGAGGGCGAGGTCATCGACGCGACCTTCATGAGTGCCAAGGCACTCGACGCCTTTCTGGCCGAGACCGTTCAGCAGGCCAAGGACGAGGGCATCCTCTTCTCGGCGCACCTCAAGGCAACGATGATGAAGGTCTCCGACCCGATCATCTTCGGCCACGTTGTCAAGACGTTCTTCGCTCCCGTCTTCGCGCAGTTCGGCGAGGATCTCGCCGCAGCCGGCCTGTCGGCAAACGACGGTCTCGGCGCCATCTACGCCGGTCTCGGCGCGCTGGACAACGGCGCAGAGATCGCGGCGGCGTTCGAAAAGGCCATCGCTGACGGCCCCAGCCTCGCCATGGTTAACAGCGACAAGGGCATCACCGGCCTTCACGTGCCGAGCGACATCATCATCGATGCGTCAATGCCTGCGATGATCCGCGGCGGCGGCCACATGTGGGGCCCCGACGGCGAAGAAGCGGACGCGCTCGCGGTGATCCCCGACTCGTCTTATGCGGGTGTCTACCAGGCGGCAATCGACGACTGCCGTCTGAACGGAAAGCTTGACCCTGCCACGATGGGAACCGTTCCTAACGTCGGCCTCATGGCGCAGAAGGCCGAGGAGTACGGCTCCCACGACAAGACCTTCGAGATCCCGGTTTCCGGCACCGTCCGTGTTGTGAACTCGGCGGGTGAGGTCGTTCTCGAGCACGCGGTGGAATCCGGCGACATCTGGCGCGCATGCCAGACGAAGGATGCCCCGATTCGCGACTGGGTGAAGCTCGCCGTGACCCGGGCTCGCCTCTCGAACACGCCCGCGATCTTCTGGCTGGACGAGACGCGCGCGCACGATGCGAACCTCATCGCGAAGGTGCGGCAGTACCTGCCCGAGCACGACACCGACGGGCTCGACATCCGCATCATGGCCCCCGCAGAGGCCACGACGCTCTCGTTTGAGCGCATTCGCCGCGGCGAGGACACCATCTCGGTAACCGGCAACGTCCTGCGTGACTACAACACCGACCTGTTCCCCATTCTCGAGGTGGGAACGTCGGCCAAGATGCTCTCCGTGGTTCCGCTCATGGCGGGTGGCGGCCTCTTCGAGACCGGCGCCGGTGGCTCCGCGCCGAAGCACGTCCAGCAGCTCGTCGAAGAGGACTACCTCCGCTGGGACTCGCTGGGTGAGTTCTTCGCGCTGGCCGCCTCGTTCGAGCACCTCGCGCAGACAACGGGCAACGCCAAGGCCAAGGTTCTCGCCGACACACTCGATGCCGCAACAGCGGCGTTCCTCGAGAACGACCGTTCACCCGGCCGCAAGCTCGGCACGATCGACAACCGCGGTTCCCATTTCTACCTGGGCCTGTACTGGGCGCAGGAGCTCGCGAAGCAGACGGACGATGCCGAACTCTCGGCAGCGTTCACCCCGCTGGCCGAGAAGCTGTCTGCGGAAGAAGAGACAATTGTTGGCGAGCTCATCGCCGTGCAGGGTCGCCCGGTCGACATCGGCGGCTACTACCGCCCCGACGATGCCAAGGCTTCGGCCGTGATGCGTCCGTCAGCGACGCTGAACGCCGCTCTGGCCTCGCTGTAATTTCTCTGATCCTGATAGTGCCTGTCTCCCCGCGTGGGGAGACAGGCACTTGTCGCGTGTGCCGAGCGAGTCAGATCAACCGCGTCGCTCCAGCCTCTATCATCGATGTATGACCAGCAGTGACGCGGATGACGATATTTCGGGGGCCGCTGCACTCTTCCGTAGCCTTGGCGATCCGTCGCGGCTCGCGATACTCCACCACCTGCGGCTCGGCGAGCATCGTGTGGTCGAGCTGACGGAACATCTCGGGCTCGCCCAGAGCACCGTGTCGACACATCTCGCGAGCCTCCGGAGTCAGGGCCTCGTGACGTCCCGCGCCGAGGGACGCGCCTCGCTGTTCTCCCTCGCGCGCACAGAGGCGCTTGCCGATCTTCTGGCCGCTGCAGAGCATCTCCGTCAGGGGTGAATCACACCGCCCTCCTCGTCACGTCGGTGTGCAGCGGTCTCAAGCTGGAACGTGGTGTGCATGATGTCGAAGTGATCCGCCATGCACACTCCAATACTCTCGAGTGTCTCGGGAGCGTGGCCGTCGTGGAAGCACTCGTCGTCGAGAACGATGTGCGCAGAGAGTGTCTTCATCCCCGTCGAGACGGTTGATGCATGCAGATCGTGCACGTCGAGAACGTGCGGCATCGCCCCGATATGAGTGCGGACCTCCTCGAGATCAAGTCCGCGCGGAGTGAACTCCATGAGAACGCGCACCGCGTCACGGAACAGGAGGCCTGCGCGCGGCAGAATCAGCGCACCGATCACCAGCGCAGCGATCGTGTCCGCGCGCGCGAAACCGGTCGTCATCATGAGGATCGCCGACAGCGCGACGGCAACGGTTCCCAGCCCGTCCATGACGACTTCGAGGAACGCGGCGCGCATGTTGAGGTTCGCGCCGCGCCGGCCCACCAGCACGAGCGCGGCGACGACATTGAGAGTGAGCGACGCGAGAGCGAAGACGA
Organism: Microbacterium amylolyticum; assembly: GCF_011046975.1. NCBI lineage: Bacteria > Bacillati > Actinomycetota > Actinomycetes > Micrococcales > Microbacteriaceae > Microbacterium > Microbacterium amylolyticum. The sequence goes on from NZ_CP049253.1 coordinate 832,444, forward strand.
GAAGCGCGGACGCGTCGACAACGTGCGGGTTTCTCCACCGATCGATCCCTTCAACAACAGCGTAGGCAGCCGCGCCGATGAGGAATACGGCTTGCGCGAGCGCGGCCAGGATCTCGATCCGCCGGAACCCCCATGTTCGTGTGGTTGTCGGCGGGCGCATCATGAGGCGCGCCGCGATGAACGCGACCACGAGACCGGCCGAGTCGGTAATCGAGTGGACGGCGTCGACAAGGATCGCAAGGCTACCGGTAACGATCGCACCGATCAGCTGCGCGATGACGATCGTCGAGACAAGTCCGATCGCAATGGCCAGCCGTTTGCTCAGCGCGGGCGACGCCGCCATATCCTCGCTCGATGGCCCATGATCGTGCTGTGCTCCCATGAGCACCCCCATTCATCGTTAGATATCGATGATATCGCTATTCATGGCGAAATTACATCTCCGCGAACGATAAGCTCAGCCCATGGCACTTCGATGGGGAATCCTTGCAACCGGTGGCATTGCACACGCCTTCGCCAGCGACCTGCGCACAGCGGGTCTCGACATTGCGGCCGTCGGGTCCCGCAGTCGCGGAGGTGCCGAGGCATTCGCCGCCGAGTTCGGCATTCCCCGCGCGCACGACTCATACGAGTCGCTCGCGGCCGATCCTGATGTCGACATCGTCTATGTCGCAACACCCCACCCGATGCACGCAGAGAACGCAGCACTCGCGCTGCGCGCGGGCAAACATGCCCTCGTTGAGAAGGCATTCACCCTCAACCACTCACAGGCGCAGGACCTTCGCGATCTCGCCGCGGAAAACGGTGTTCTCGTCATGGAGGCGATGTGGACCCGGTATCTGCCCCACATGCGACGCATCCACGAGATTCTCGAAGCCGGAACTCTGGGTGAGATCCGCGCGATTTCTGCTGACCACACGCAGGCACTTCCGATCAATCCTGCGCACCGCCTGAATGATCTGTCGCTCGGTGGGGGTGCACTTCTTGATCTCGGCGTCTACCCCATCTCGTTCGCCTGGGACATTCTGGGCGAGCCGGCAGCAGTCCATGCGGTCGGCCGCCTGCTCGATACCGGGGCTGATGCCGAAGTGGCCACGGTGATGACGCACGCATCGGGAGCCGTGTCGACGACGCTCTCGTCATCGCGCGGCGCCGGTGCGAACGCCGCCCAAATTCTCGGCACCGACGCACGCATCGACATCGATCGCGTCTGGTACGCGTCGACGTCCTTCACCGTCACGGCTGGCGACGGCACGGTGCTCGAGCGGTTCACCCCCACGCACGAAGGGCGAGGAATGCAATATCAGGCGCTGGAGGCTGAGCGTCTCGTCGCCGCTGGCCGCACAGACGGCGACATCCTCCCGATCGACGAAACCGTCGCGATCATGGGAACACTCGACGAGATTCGCCGCCAAGTGGGCGTTGTCTACCCCGGGGAATAACTCGGCCGGGGCACAAGAACGCGCCTCTGCCGCGACCCGGGTTATCGGGGCGCGGCAGAGGCGCGTCGAGGTTAGCTGGCGGTAGCCGCATTGACCTCGTCGATGAAGCGTTGTGCCGCTTCTTCTGGCGAAAGGCTACCGAACAGAACCTCCGTGTTTACTCGGATCATAATGTCCTGCACCTCGCCAGAACCGTTGGGCGGAACCGGCGTGGAGTCGACAATCTCGCTTTCAATCTCCGTCATGAAATCGGCCATGCGCTGATCCGCCGACTCCAACGAGCCGAGGATCGACTCACGCACGTCGAGGTTCGCGGGAAGACCACGATCGGTCAGCATGATCGCCGCCGCGTCTTCGTCGTTCAGGAGAAAGTCGACGAACGCCGCCGCCTCATCCTGATGCGCGCTGCGCTCGGAGATCGAGTAGTACATCGCGGGCTTGAAGTACATTCCGGCCCGGTCGAATTCACTCTCTCCTGGCATCCGCAGCAGCTCGAGATCATGTCCGGAGGCCGAGCTCAACGCGCCCAGCTGGTTTGACCACCACACCCCATCGCGCCCGAGCCGGTTCCCAGGAGCGAACCCTCCGGGCCGGCGTTCTGGATCTCGACGGTTCGCGATCCGTCGGGAGCTCCTCCGTTGTCCTGCAGGTTATGACCGAGTTGGAAGAACTCAGCAATGGTTTCGGCGGAGGCACCGATGGTTCCGTCTTCGTTGTAGAGCGATTCGCCCTTTTGACGTGCCAACACGTTCAGGCCGGCCTCGTTGAAGCCGATGTCCTGAACGCCCCACGATCCCGCGCCGAGCCCTTCGGAAAGGTGACCCGCGATGTCAACGAAGTCGGCCCATGTCCAGGAGCTGTCGTCCGGCCAGTCGACACCAGCTTCTTCGAAAAGCACGGGGTCGGCGACGATCGTGTACGCGTTGACACCGGTCGGGATCCCATACTGAGCGCCGTCGATCTGACCGGTTCCGAGAACGGCCTCGGGGATCTCCGAGGTGTCGATGCTCAGCTGCGACATGTCGGTGATGACACCCCGGGTGGCGTAGTCCGAGATGAAGCGTTCCTCGTGAGTGATCACATCGGGCGCGTCGTTTCCTGCAACCGATGTGGCGAGCTTGTCCCAATACCCGCCCCAATCGGTGTAGTCGGGAATCACCGTGATGCCGGGGTTCTTCTCCTCGAACAGATCGATCAGCTGCTGAGTGGCCTCATGGCGGGCGTCCGAGCCCCACCACGAAAAGCGGATTTCGACGTCGCCATTACCGGCGTCGCCACCTCCTCCGCCATCGTTTCCGCCCGGTACTCCGCTATCTCCGCCGCATCCGGCCAGAATGAGAGCGCTGGCCGCGGTGAATGTGAGCGCTGCTGCCGCTCGCCCGTGTGTTGTGGATCGCATGTCTTGTCTCCTTGGTGCGTGGAGGGGTGATGTGTGGTGAACGTCGCTGTTCTCTGCACCGACCGCGCCATCGCGGTCGGTCACTTGATCCCGGTCGTCGCGATTCCCTTCACGAGGTACTTCTGCCCGAAGAGGAAGACAAAGAACACGGGGATGAGCGACACGATCGACATGGCGAACAGCGGTCCCCATGAGCTGCTGCTCGTCGCGTCCACGAAGGTACGAAGCGCAATCGGAACGGTGTACATATCGGGCCGGGTCAAGAAGATCAACTGGCTGAAGAAGTCATTCCAGGTCCAGATGAAGGTAAAGATCGTCGTCGTGGCGAGGGCCGGAATCGCGAGGGGAAGCATGATCTGCAAGAAGATCCGGGCGTGCCCGCATCCGTCGAGGCGCGCAGCCTCCTCCAGCTCCTTCGGAATCCCGCGGAAGAACTGCACCATGAGGATGACGAAGAACGCGTCGGTGGCAAGGAGCTTCGGAACGATCAGCGGCAGGAAGGTGTTGATCCACTCCAGCGACGAGAAAAGGATGTACTGCGGGACGATGATCACGTGGATGGGCAGCATGATCGACATCAGCATGATGGCGAACCACACGGTTCGGCCCCGGAACTTCAGCCGCGCGAACGCGTATGCCGCCATGGAGCACGACACGAGATTTCCGAGAACCGATCCGAGCACGACGATTGCGGAGTTGATCAAGTAATGGCTAAAGGGATGGAGAAGCGCGTTCCACCCTTCGGAGTAGTTCGAGAAATCGAACTCGCTGGGGATCAGGCCCGGCTCGCGAAAGATCAACTCTGTCGGCTTGAAGGAGCTCGCGAGCATCCACAGCAGCGGATACAGCATGACGAACCCGAACAGAATGAGTCCCACGTGCTTGAGAGCGCGCCGCCAGCCGCCGAACGCACGTCGACGCATTCGCCGTGACGCCCGGGGGCTGAGGAGCATCGACTCCGTCTCGGTGGGAACGACGTCGGTTTTCAGAGAGCGAACGGAGAGATCAGTCATCGTAGAACACCCAGTACTTCGAGGCGAGGAAGTTGACGGCCGTCATCCCCGCGATGATGAGCAGGAGGAACCAAGCGAGCGCCGACGCGTATCCCATGTCGTACGCCGTGAAACCGCGCTGGTAGAGGTAGAGCGTGTAGAACAACGTCGAGTCGACCGGGCCGCCCGTTCCGTTTGAGACGATGTACGCCTGTGTGAAGGTCTGGAAGGCGCCGATCAGCTGCAGCGGAACCGAGGTGAAAACATAGATGAACGTGACCTCGAGCGCCGTGAAGAAGCGCGGGTCGGTGAACATCCGAACGTAGTTGTCGAGCCCGACCCATTCGGGGGGCGCGAGCAGGCTGTAGTCCGTAAAGGACAAGAACAGCGGGGCGAACAGGGGGAACGCCGTGATGAACGCGAGTCCCACGAACCACGGTGCGAGAAAAACCGCCGCGGCCTTTCCATCGCCCTTGCGTCGTTCCGCCGGCGCTTTCCGTGTTTTCGCGAACTCGTGCACCACCGCCATGGGGAGCCTCCTTGTGGCGTCTTCGCCACCGCGGATCGACAATGATCCGGTCCTACGATGTGTCGATTCCTCGGACAAGAAACCGGTTGCTGTGACAGCACAGCTATCACATGGAGAACCGGTTTCCAATGGCCGCCTCCTGACGCATCGCCGACAATGCCACCAGCAGGAATCGCCGCATTCAGCAGCCCGGCGTAGGGTCGAGCAGGTGATGAACGCCACCGACGGCCGCGTAGCCGTCTACCTCGACTTCGACAACATCGTCATGAGCTGGTACGACCGCGTTCACGGGCGCAACTCCTACCACCGCGACCGGGCCCGAATCGCAGAAGATCCGACCGAACCGGAGATCGCCGAGCGGCTGGCGGCGGCAACTGTTGACGTCGGAGCGATCCTCGATTTCTCCGCCAGCTACGGCACGCTCGTCCTGACGCGCGCCTACGCCGATTGGTCTTCTCCCGTCAACGCCATCTATCGCCGCCAGCTGGTGGGGCGCGCCGTCGATCTCGTGCAGCTGTTCCCGGCAGCGGCGTATGCAAAAAACGGCGCCGACATTCGTCTCGCCGTCGATGCCGTTGAGGACATGTTCCGCCTTCCCGATCTGACTCACGTCGCGATCGTCGCCGGAGACAGCGACTATGTCCCGCTCGCACAGCGGTGCCGCCGCCTGGGACGGCTCGTCGTCGGCGTGGGCGTGGCAGGATCCACCGCAAAATCCCTCGCGGCGGCGTGTGATGAGTTTGAACCGTATGACACCCTCCCCGGCGTGCCCGCCCTGGAGCAGAAGCGGCGCGACGAGCCCAAGCGGGCCGCACGAGCGAAAAAAGCCCCCGAGCCTGAGCAAGAGTCGGAAGCACCTCCCGTTCTCGAGGAGGAACTCACGGGCCTGACGTTCGGCGAGACCCCGCCCGAAGATCTTCACGCCGTCGCATCGAGTCTGCTCGAACGTGCTCTGCGCGTCGGCCAGGACAAGGGTGACGATCAGGGATGGCTGTACGCTTCGGCCGTCAAACAGCACATCCGGCGCATGGACCCATCGTTTAGCGAGAAGGCGCTCGGCTATCGCTCCTTCAACGACTTCGTTCGTTCGCGCGAGAACATCGCCGACGTGGAGGAGGCCGGTCACGAACGCCTCGTTCGCCTGAAGCAGTAAGCTCTACGACGCGGCATCGGTGCCGATACGACGGCATCTACCAGTCGCATAAAGGCACCCGTCTCGGCGAGGGCGGACGCCAGAGGCGCATGCACGCCACGCGCGTCGAGCAGATTGTCAATCAGGTGCGTCGTCTCGTAAGTGTCCGAGTCAATAACCACCCCGCCACTGGCGATGAGCTGCACTTCGTCCGTCTTGTAAAACAACCGCAGCGTTCCGCGATCACCAACAACATCGACGTACGGATCCCGCGTGTGCGCAGCGGCAAGCGTGACGGCCGTCGTCAGTCGATGCCCGCCCGCGAGCATCATGATCACTGCCGAGGTGTCATCAGCCTCGATGTCGTTGGCGCGGAACATGTCCAGCTCGATTGCCGTGACGTCATCGCGCCTGGTCGCCCCCGAAAGCGCGAGAGCGGTCGTAGCAGCTCGCGGATCACGCTTTCACCTTCGTCGTTCCACGGACCACAAGCTCCGGAGAGAACACAACGGGCTCGCGATCCGGCGAATCCGTCATCTCAGCACGCAATACCTGCCAGACGCGCTCGCCGATTCCGCTGAGACGGGCTGTCATCGTCGTTAGCGACGGTGAGGAATAGCTCGCGAAGGGGATGTCGTCGAAACCTGCAACCGATAAGTCCTCGGGGACGGACACGCCTTCTTCTGCCAACCGTCCCAGCAATCCAAGAGCGACGACATCGTTGAACGCAATGGCCGCCGATACTCCAGTGTGTGAAAAAGCGGACCATGCTTCGTAGCCATCCTGAAACGAATGCCCACATGGCACATCGATGATGTCCACGTCCGGTTCATGTGCGCGCAGATCGTCGAGCCCTTTCTGGCGTTCCCAGTTTGATCTGCTGGATGTCGGTCCCGACAAGTAGGCGATCTTCTTATGCCCGAGGTTGATCAGATGGCGCGCGATCAGCGTGATGCCCTCGCGGTAGTCGATGAGAACCGAACCAGCGTTTTTTCCCGTTGTGCGGTTGAAGACAACGACAGGCGATATCCGCGGAATCAGCTCGAGCAGGTTCTCGCGCGTCATGCGGGGCGCGAAAAGCGCGACGGCGTCGGTGCGATCACGTAAGTCGATCGCCACCTCTGCCTCTCGATCGGCGTCTTCGAAAGCGTCGGCGACGAGCACCCGATAGCCGTCTCGCGCCGCAGCACGGTTGAACCCATTGAGAACCTGGTGGAACATCGGGTTCTCCAGGTCAGGAACGAGAACGCCGACCGTCTGGCTGACACCAAGCGACAGCGATCGGGCTGTTTGGCTCGGCGAGTATCCGAGCTCGACAACGACGTCTCGCACGCGCTTCGCGATCTCTTCATTGACCGTCGAAACGCCGTTCATGACACGCGACACCGTCGCTTTTGACACACCGGCCGCCGCGGCGATATCGGAGATCGTCGTCTCCCGCGTGAGGGTGCGCCGGGCGCGTTTTCCAGCCATCGTCGATCCTCTTCCACGCTGATGAGCTTCTTTGGTTCACGCTACGCGAGAAACCGGTTACTGTCTACTACGACACGGCCGCTCGCGGCGCTTTGGCCACTGCGGTGACGATCGAGGGTCCTAGTGACATCATCAGCCCAGATCCTGGTCACCCTCGCTTCCCGCCCGCAACGACGCATCGGAGCAGCAATCATGATCATCGACTCCCATCTCCCTGCCTCGAGCGATCGCGGCGAGAAGATCTTCCGCCTCAGCACCGTGCTGGCAAGGCACAATGCCGAGGCCGTACGCCTCACGAGCGCAGCATCGCTCGCTTGGCTGCTCGACGGTGCGCGAACCGCGATTCCCACGGGCGGCCCGCCCGTTTTCTCCGCCCGCGTTGATCGCGATGGCACCGTCGTTGTTCGCGCCCCGAAGAATGAGGCGTTCCGTCTTGCGGAGGAAGAACTCAGCGCGTGCCGGATTGACGTTGTCGATTGGCACGCGCCGTTCGATGAAGTGGCAGGTGATGAGATCGCTGAGAGCAGGATTGATATTGAGCTGCGCGCCGCGCGGGCGCAGCTTCTGCCGGTCGAGCGCGATCGCTATCGCACACTGGGTCAGGACGCTGCCACGGCCATGACCCAGGCGCTCCTGACGGCCCGGCCCGCACACAGCGAACACGCGCTCGCTGCCGCCGTCGCCAGCGCGATGTACGAGCGCGCCATCGAGCCCGCTGTCGTTCTCGTCGCAGGCGAATCGCGATCCGGCGTCCAACACCCGCTCCCCACGGCGGCCCCGCTCGGCCGACGCGCCATGGCCGTTGCCACAGCTAGGCGACATGGCCTACACCTGAGCCTCTCCCGCTGGGTGGGGGTCGGCGGGACCGCACCGGACGCGGCAATCTATGAGGTCGAGGCGGATGCGTGGGAGGCCAGCCGCCCCGGCCGCCGTCTCGGTGACGTCCTCACAGACATCGGCATTTCATATGCGCGCAACGGTATGGATCCGGACGGCGCATCCGGTTGGCGACTGCACCACCAGGGCGGCCCCACCGGATATGCGGGACGCGACCCGAAGGCCACACCGTCTTCCGCCGACATCGTCGTGAATGGCGGGGCGTTCGCCTGGAACCCCTGGGTCCCTGGCGCCAAAGTGGAAGACACCGTTGTCATCGACGGTGGCCATGTCGACATCCTCAGCACGGACCCGGCGTGGCCGACGATCGCCGTGCGCGGACGCCATCGTCCCGCCATGCTCGATCTGTCCTAACGCTCTCCGCGCTTGACATCTCCCCCCGCTGACGCCCACAATCGACCCATCTGAGAAACCGCTTTCTCATCTCAACGAGGAGACCCATGACCCGCCTGCGGTACGCCATCATCGGCACAGGCTCACGCGCCCAGATGTACCTCGACGCCATCGCCACAACGCACGCCGACGTGGCGGAGCTCGTTGCCTGGAGCGACACGAACCCCGGCCGTCTCGACTGGTCACGTGCCCAGCATCCCGGGCTCGGCACACCGGCGCGATTCGACACAGACGACATCGCGGGCGCCGTCCGCGCCCACGCGATCGACAGGGTTATCGTCACCACGCCCGACGTCACCCACGCGCACTATGTCGTTGCCGCGCTCGAGGCCGGGGCCGACGCGATCGTGGAAAAACCGCTCACAACCACGGCGGACGGGCTGCGGTCGATCGCAGACGCAGCCGAGCGAACCGGCCGATCGGTCACCGTCACCTTCAACTACCGCTACTCGCCCCGCAACGCCGCACTGAAAAACATCGTGGCTTCTGGGGAAATCGGCGAGGTCACCAGCGTCGACTTCTCGTGGATGCTCGACACGTCACACGGAGCCGATTACTTCCGCCGTTGGCACCGCGACAAGAGCACTTCCGGCGGGCTTCTCATCCACAAATCCAGTCATCACTTCGACCTCGTCGGCTGGTGGCTGGACGACGTTGCCTCGCGCGTTTTCGCCAGCGGAGGTCTGCGCTTCTACGGCGCCGACAACGCCGCCGCACGCGGCCTCGGTGAGCGCCCCGACCGCGGATCGGCCGATTCATCGCTCTCCGACCGCTTCACACTGGACATGCGTAACGACGACAAGCTGCGTGGCCTGTACCTCGATCAGGAACACCACGACGGCTACCTCCGCGACCGCGATGTGTTCTCGGGCGGCATCACGATCGAGGACAACCTCGCGCTCATCGTCGACTATGCGCGGGGGGCCACAATGTCGTACTCCCTCAATGCCCACTCACCGTGGGAGGGATACATCGTCGCGATCAACGGCACTCAGGGTCGCGCCGAACTCACTGTCGTCGAACGCGGCGCCACCCTCGCGGGCGATGGAAAAGACGTCGTCGTCGACCCCAGCGCGACTCCCGATGACGTGACCGCAACGGACACCCGCCCCGAGGGAGAACGCCTCGTCGTCCAGAAGCACTTCTCCCCCGCAGAAGAAATACCGATCCCTCGCGGCGAAGGCGGACACGGCGGCGGCGATGCGAAGTTGCTGCACGATGTCTTCGTCGGTACCCGCCCCGATCCTCTGGGATTCCGGGCAGACTGGTCGGACGGCGCCCGCAGCGTCGTCGTCGGCCTCGCCGGAAACCGCTCGCTGGCCGACCGCGTCCCGGTAACCATCACCGAGCTGAACATCGGCCCCGCGACAAAAGCCCTCTCCCCGGCAGAGCCATCATGACCCGCGTTGCCGTCACCGGAGGAGCCGGTCGCCTCGGAGCAAGCGTCATCGATCGTCTGATCTATCACGGCTATGACGTCGTCTCCTTCGACAGAGTCACGTCCGACCGGGTTCGGAGCCGGCAGGTAACCGTCGATCTGCTCGATGAACACGCTACCCAGGCGGCGTTCGCCGCCGAACGGCCCGATGCCGTTGTGCACCTCGCGGCGATCGCCGTGCCCGGTCAGCTCCCGGATCCCGAGATGTACCGCATCAACACACAGCTCGTGTGGTCGGTTCTCGAAGCGACCACAGCGTGCGGCGCCAACAGGATGCTCCTCGCATCGAGCCCGACGGTGCTCGGCTATCACGCACCGGCCGGATGGACCCCCGACTACCTTCCCCTGGACGAGGATCACCCCGTCGCCCCCTGGAACGGCTATTCCACGTCGAAGGTGGCCATGGAAGGCATCGTCCGAATGGCCGTTCGGCGCGGCGATGCCCTGCGCCTCGGCATCTTCCGCCCCTGCTACGTGATTGCCCCCGAAGAATGGGAGGGGGCTCCCACACAGCAGGGCCACACGGTGAACGAACGCCTGGCCAACCCGCTGCTGTCCGCTGTCGCCCTGTTCAACTACGTCGATGCTCGTGACGCGGGAGACTTCGTTGCGACGTGGATCACCAAAGCGCACGAGATCCCCAACGGCGAGACCTTCTTCGTTGGCGCGCCGGATGCTCTCGCCACACAGTCAACGGCCGACGCAATTCGCGCTCATCTCCCGGCTTTCGCCGAGCACGCGGACAGCATCACGGCGCACCAATCGATGTTCTCGAGCGAACGCGCCGAGCGCTTGCTCGGTTGGCGAGCCTCGCGCCTGTGGCGCGACAACGTCCGTGAACCTGACACAACGCCCGAACCACAGGAGGCTCTCCGATGACAACGCTGAACATCCCCGATCGCGTCCTGTTCTTCCCCGTCACAGCGTTCGACGCACATGATCGCGTCGACGAGGACCTCGTGGGCGCTCCACAAGAGGGCCTCATCGCCTACGTCGAACAGATCGCCGCGGCAACAGATCTCCCCCTCGTCGTCTACCACCGTGCCAACGCCCAGTTCACGCCATCGTCGATCGCCCGGCTGCTCCAAAATCCCCAGATCGCCGGTGTCAAAGACGGCGCGCCCCTCATCGATCCGTCCCCCGAGCAGATCAACCGCCTCGCTGCCATCATCGCGCACGGAGAAGAGCTCGCGGGATGACCACGATCTCCTCACTCGCGACCCGCCTCGTGCAGATCCCCCTTGCGCGGCCATGGGGTGAGGACGTCCGGGACCTGCACGTGATCGCCACTACGGTCATCGGCCGCGAGGCTCACCCGTCGATCTGGCGTAGCGTGTCGGAGCACCTGCACGAGGCCGACGGGCGTCGCCGTGAGCTGGGCACAACACCATGGAGGTCCGTGGCCCGCCACAACAAGTCAGCACACATCCGTTGGTGCCACCGCCGTGCGCCGTTTCCTGCGCCCCGTCGCCTACCAGGAAGCACCGGAACGCCTTCTCCCCGCTGAGCTGCGCGAATCGAACCCCCTGAACATTCCCCGTCGCGTCGACGGAGCACTCGTCCTCCCGGAGTGAGGAGGGCCGGCTTCTCCGGTAGCCGAGCACCGCGCGGGTGTGTCTGTTCGTGGGAGATGTCACAAGCTCGGCCTGCGCCGTCAGCGAACAATTGACAGACACACCCGCGCTCTCCCGCCCTACCCTGGAGGTATGGCGAAAGCAGTGCAGTACACCCAGCTCGGAGGGCCGGAGGTCCTCACCGTCAATGAGATCCCCGAGCAGCAGCCGGGCCCAGGGAAAATCGCCGTGCGCATCGAAGCAGCCGGCGTCAACCCGATCGACCAGAAGCTGCGAGAGGGGATCCGTGCGGCTCCACCGTTTACCTCGCCGCGAGGAACAGGGCTGGACGGAGCGGGAACCGTCACCGCGGTCGGCGACGACGTCGACGGGTTCCGCGCCGGCGACCCCGTTGCCTTCACGGGAACCCTCGGAACCTACGCAACCGATATCGTCATCTCGGCGTCCAAGGCTGCCGTGCGGCCCGCCGGTGTCTCGGCAGCGCAGGGCGCAGCGCTCGGCATCCCCGCAGGAACCGCCTACCAGGCTCTGAAGTCGCTCGGCGTTCGCGAGGACGACACCCTCCTCATCCACGGCGGATCCGGGTCCGTCGGTCAGGCCGCCATCCAGTTCGGCGTCCTCTTCGGCGCGCGCGTGATTGCAACAACGAGCGACGCCCGCGCTGACCGTGTGAGCAACCTCGGCGCCGAACCCGTGCGCTACGGAGACGGGCTCACGGGGCGCGTGCTCGAGATGGCGCCGGATGGTGTGACGGCGATCCTGGATTGCGCCGGAGCAGATGGCGTTCTCGAAGCATCGGTCGAGTTGCTGGACGACAGCAGCCGCATCGCGACGATCGTGCTCGGAGCTCAGGCCGATGAGATGGGACTGCGCGCCTTCGCTGGTGGTTCGGCCACGCCGTTGACCGAGCAGCAGAACGCGTGGCGCTCCGAGGCTCTGCCCGTTTCTCTCGCGCTCATCGCCGCGGGTTACTTCGACGTCGAGCTTGGCGACGCTTTCCCCCTCGACCGCGCCGCCGAGGCCCAGGAAGCCACCGCGAAGGGCGCGGCAGGAAAGCTCCTCATCCTCCCCAATTCATGATTTCTGGCACTTTTCGGCCCCGGTCCGGGGCCGAAAAGTGCCAGAAATCATGAAATGACGCGGCGCGCTCAGCCGACGCGAACGTCGACGATACGGGGATCGGCGGCCGTCACCTCATGCACCTCTCCCGTGATCACGAGGCGTGCACGCGGGGTTGCGATGCCCGGAAGAACAACCCGCACGGCCTCGCGCTCATTGTGAATGACCCCGCCCGTTGCGGCGTCAGCGTCAGGCTCCGCCGCGTTGGCAGCGGCATGCGAAGCAGCCCACACCTCGACGTCCCCAGGTTCAACGATCCGCACCATCCGCCGGTCGCTGAACGCAAAACGCTGTGTTGGCACCGAGAGGGTCACACGCCGAGACTCCCCCGCAGCGAGCGCGACCCGCGCATAGCCAAGCAATTGGGCAACGGGGCGTGTCACGGATGCCACGGTGTCGCGCCCATAGAGCTGTACCGTCTCCACGCCATCCACGTTCGAGGTATTGGTGACTGTGAGGCTTGCCGTGAACGAATCTCCTGCGCGAACAGACGACGTCACATCCAGCTCCGAATAGGCGAACGACGCGTACGACAGCCCAAATCCGAACGGTCGCACGGAGGTCGGGTCAGCCGATGTAACGCTTGATGCACCACCGAGCGTTGGCCGCAGGTACCCGTACGGCTGCGCGCCCGCCGAGCGAGGAAGGCTTACGGGAAGGCGTCCCGAGAAAACGGCATTTCCGGACAGCAGCCGGGCCACGGCGGAGGCCCCTTCCTCGCCGGGAAAGAACGCCTGCACGACGGCGGCCGGCCGGTGGGAGCCATCGTCAAGCGCCCAACCGATCGCGTAGGGGCGCCCCGTCAGGGTGACCATCACGGTCGGGGTCCCCGTGGCGACGACCCTCTCGATGAGTTCCCGCTGAACGCCAGGGAGGTCCAGAGATTCGACGTCGTTGCCTTCGCCAACGGTTCCTCGTCCGAAAAGACCGGCGAGGTCCCCGACGACGACGATCGCGATGTCGGCCGCCGCCGCGACGTTCTCCGCCTCGGCGAACCCGGTTCGGTCGTCACCTTCGACATCGCAGCCCCTCGCGGTCACCACCTCTGCGGCGGGCAGCTCCGTGCGGATGGCGTCAGCGACGGTCGGCATATCGATTCCGAGAGGAACTCCCGGATGATGCGCGAGCACGTGGTTCGCAAAGGAATAGCACCCCTGCAGCGCCGCCGTGCTGTCGGCGTTCGGCCCGATCACGGCAACACGCGAGACAGGCTGGGCGATCGGAAGCGTGCCGTCGTTGCTGAGGAGGATTACCGATTCTTCTGCGAGGCGGCGAGCGATGTCGCGTTGGTGCGGTGTATCCAGGTCAATCACCGATGGCGAATCCTCTGTAAAGGCGTCGGGCTCGAGCAGCCCCAGTTCTTCCTTCTGTCCGAGTATTCGAGCGACGGCACGATCGATGTAGGCCTCGTCGAGGTCGCCGGAACGGACCCGGGCGATGAGCGGTTCGAGGTAGGCGTCTCCGCTGGGGAGTTCGACGTCGATGCCCGCTTCGAGCGCCGTCTGTGCTGCCTCGCCTCGGTCTGCGGCAACCTGATGCATCACTTCGAGGAAGGCGACCGCAAAGTAATCAGCAACGACAACGCCATCGAAACCGAGCTGGTCGCGCAGGAGTGTCGTGAGCAGCTCTCGGTTCGCTGCAACGGGTACGCCGTCGATCTCCGCGTAACTGTTCATCACGCTCTTCGCGCCGCCGTCACGGATAGCCATCTCGAACGGCGGCAGATAGACGTCAGCGATTTCACGGGGACCGGCGTGGACCGGCGCATGGTTTCGCCCCGATGCCGAAGCGGAGTAGCCGAGGAAGTGTTTCAGAGTGGCGTGCACGCCTTCCGATTGAAGGCCACGCACGAAGGATGTTCCGATGGTTCCGACCAGGTAGGGATCTTCTGCGATGCACTCGTCGACCCGGCCCCACCGGGGGTCGGTAATGACGTCCATCACGGGAGCGAGTCCCTGGTGCACGCCGAGCTCGCGCATCGACGCTCCGATCGTTGTCGCCATCTCTTCGACGAGTTCCGGGTCGAACGATGCGCCCCAGGCGAGCGGCGTCGGAAAGGACGCTGCCTTCCACGCGGCGAGGCCGGTTAGACACTCTTCGTGCACGAGAGCGGGTATTCCTGCGCGCGTTTCGGCGACGAGACGTCGCTGCTCCTGACGCAACCAGGCAGCGCGTGCGGCTGGCTCGACGGGGCGCGTGCCGAAAACGCGGGTGAAGTGGCCAATGCCGTGTCGGGTGAACTGCGCGAGCGGTGCCGCGTCGTCCGCGGCCATCTCGTCCTGCATGGGGGCGACAACGCTGCCGCCCTGGTCGATCCAGTAGCCCACCAGTTGCGCGACCTTCTCCTCCAGTGTCATGTCCGCCAGCAGCGTGCTGACGCGCGCGCTCATCACGGGCATGGCCGGGACCGTCGTTCGTACCATTGATAGCTCCTGAGTATTCGTGCCGGTCATCCCTTGATCGCTCCCGTCAGGCCGCCAACGATTCGGCGTTCGAAGAGGCTGAAGAAGATCAGTGCGGGGACCATTGACAGCGAGGTGTATGCCAGCACACGGGCGGTGTCGACCGAGTACTGCGAGGCGAAGTTCTGCACGCCGAGAGGAAGCGTGAAGAGGTTTTCGTCCGTGAGGATGAACAGGGGAAGCATGTAGGAGTTCCAGGAGGTGACGAAGGTCAAAATCCCCACCGTCACAACGCCGGGGAGGCTGAGCGGAATCACCATGCGCCAGAAGAATCCCAGGCGGCTGGCGCCGTCGATCGACGCGGCTTCCTCCAGCTCCCGCGGAATAGCGCGGAGGAACGGGACGAGGATGATGATGGTCGTCGGCAGAGCGAAAGCGATCTGCGGCAAAATGATGCCGCCGAGGTTGTTCACCAGCCCCAAGTTACGGACCAGCAGATACAACGGTGTAATCGCAACGGTGACGGGAAACATCAAACCCGCCGCGAAGAGCGAGTACATGGCACCCTTGCCGACGAAGTCGTATCGGGCGATGACGTAGCTCGCCATCACACCGAGGATCACGGTGCCGGCCGTTGTGCCACCCGATGCCAGTGTGGAGTTCCACATCGCCACCCAGAACTGGCTGCTTCCGAGGACGTCGACGTAGTTTCCGAGCACCCAGGGCGAGGGGAAACCGGACGGGTCGGCCGTGATTTGAGAGTTGCTCCGAAAACCACCGAGAATGATGTACAGCACCGGGCCGATGCACACGGCCACGAGGACCGTGGCGGCGAGATAGGTCCATGACCTGCTCGCGTTGCGGCGCATGCCGACGGGTTTCGCGCTCACTCCAACGGCGCGAATAGCTACCTGCGTTTGTGTCATCGCTTTGTCCTTCCGCTTGCGCCCGTCAGCGCACCGGCGGTATCGCGTCGAAGCACGAAGCGCTGGTAGATCAGGGCAACCGTCAGCGAAATCAGGAAGAGCACAACGGCGACGGCATTACCGAATCCGTAGTTCCCCGCAAGATGCCCGTTGAGGTACATATAGGTCGCCATGGTGGACGTGCCGGCTGTCGCGGCGACGTACTGCCCCCAAATGATGTTGACGAGGTCGAAGAGCTGCAGCGAACCGATGACGGAGAGGAACGCCCAGATGCGAATCGTTGGTCCCAGCAAGGGCAGCGTCACGTACCACTGGGTCTTCCAGAATCCCGCTCCGTCCAGCGCGGCCGCCTCATAGAGCTCTTCCGGAACCGACTGCAACCCGGCCAGCATGAGGATCACCGCGAAGCCGATGTACTTCCACGAGATGATGACGATCAGCGTCGTCATCGCGATATTCGGGTCGGCGATCCATGACTGGGTCGCCGCTTCGAGGCCGATCTTGCTCAGCAGGGAGTTGACCGCTCCCGCGTCTTGCAGCATGAGCGTCCACCCGGTGCCGACGACGACCTCTGAGATGACATAGGGGACGAAGATCAGGACACGAATGATCGTTCGTCCGCGCAGCTTCTGGTTGAGAAGGAGGGCGAAAAGGATCGCCAATGGCCCCTGGATGATCAGCGACGCGAAGACGATGAAGAAGTTGTTGCCGACGGCGTCTCGGAACCGGGAATCCTGCAGGATCTGCACATAGTTGTCGAGCCCGATGAATTCCGTCGGAGCACCGAAACCGTTCCAGCGGAAAAAGCCGTAGAACGCGGCCATGGCGACCGGGAAGATGACAAAGGCGACGAACACGACCATTGCGGGGCCCGCGAGCAGAGCGATTTCGCCCCGTTTACGCCACGTGTCTGGGGAGGTCCGCGCTCGGCGGGCCCCGCGTGCGGGGGTCGGCGCGGACGCACGACCCCCGGCACGCTTCTCATGAATGAGAGTGGACGACATAGGAGGAATTAGCCTCTCGCGGCCGCAGCCGTAACGGTGTCGACGAGATCGTCGGGTGATCCGTTGCCGCTGAGCATCTCGATAACAGCGGTGTTGAGGGCATTGCCCACGTTCTGACCGAGCATCGTGTCGAGCCAGACGACCACATATGCAGAGTCGTTGTACGCAGCCATCAACGGCTGAAGGACGGGCTCGTCAACAGCAGCCTGAGCCGATGGCGCCGCGGGAATCGTCTGGTACGCCTCGGCGTAGCGCTCCTGCCATTCGGTGGACGCGATGAAGTTCAGAAACTCCTCGCAGGCAGGAGGAGAAGTGGCGGAACAGGAGTATCCGTCGACGCCGCCCATCATTGCGCTTGGATCGCCTTGTCCGCCGTCGACGGCGGGGAAGGGGAACCAGTTCAGGTCGGCAAGCGGCTGCTCATCCGGGGTCAACGACGCAATCACGCCGACGTTCCATCCGCCCATGAGCTCCATCGCGGCCTGGTGATTTGCGAGAAGCCCTGCTGAGGACCCTGCTCCCTGCTGAGCGGAGGTGGTGAGGAAGCCCCGGTTGAAGGGCTCCGCGTCAGCAAACGCCTGCATGCTCTCGCCCGCGGCAAGCCAGCAGGGGTCCGAGAAGTCCTGCGATGTCGCGATGTCACCGATGACGTCCTGGCTGCACTCACGCAGCGCGAAGAAGTAGTACCAGTGCGCCGCTGGCCACGCATCCTGTGCGCCGAGGGCGATCGGCGAGACGCCCGTCTCCTCGATTGCCGCGGCTGCTTCCAGCAGCTCGTCGATCGTCTCGGGTTCCTCGTCGATTCCGGCGGCGGCGAAGAGATCCTCGCTGTAGAAGATCCCGCCGGGGAGAACAGCGACGGGGAGTCCGTAGATGGCCCCATCGATGGTGAAGGCGTCAAAGACGCCGTCGCCGTAGTCGGCGCGAACATCGCTATCGATCAGATCGGAGAGATCTTTGACAGCTCCGGCGGAGACCACATCGGCCAGTTTGCCGCCACCGCGTGCCATGAACAGATCGGGCATGTCTCCCGAGTTGACGGCGGTCTGCAGGCGACCGTCCATATCTTCGTTCTGGATCGACTGAACGTTGATGGTGACGCCGGTTTCCTCCGCGAATGCTGCGGTGGCGTCATCCCAGTACTGCTTGCCGGGTCCGGTCGTTGAATTGTGCCAGAGCTGCATCGTGTCGTCCGGTTCCGAGGAACCGGCGCAACCGGCCAGAACGAGAGCGGCGGCGGCAACCGCGGCTCCCGTCGCAAGAATTCGTCGTCGTGTGTGCATGGCGTTTCTCCTCGTTGAGTGCTGTTCGCCCGGGCCGGATGACGGGTATCGCCCGGCTCGATGGATATGTTGCCACTCCCGACAAGTCAATGTCAATCGTTATCGATAACGTTTTCTATCCCGATGCCACCGCCCGTGTTCGACTACCGTTGAGACATGAGCATCACCGCCGGACCCGCGAAAACGGGGCGCACGACCATCACCGACGTCGCTCGCGCGGCCGGAGTCTCCGTGGCGACGGTGTCGAAGGTCATCAACGGCCGCGATGGAATCGCGGTCGCGACAAGCGCGCGCGTGATGCAGGTTGTCGACAAGCTCGGCTACGAGCGCTCCCTCGTCGCCACGTCACTGCGCCAGAGCAAGACGAACGTCATCGGCGTCCTCGTTGCCGAGTTCGAGCCGTTCGCCCTCCAATTGCTCCAGGGGATCTCCGACGCGCTCAGCGACACGCAGTACGACGTGCTCGTCTACGCCGGGGCGGTATCGGTCGGCAACCATCGGGGGTGGGAGAACCGATCGCTCTCGCGGTTGGGCGGAACCCTGATCGACGCGGCTATTCTCGTCACCCCCACGCTTGCGTCGCCCGATGCGTCGATCCCGCTCGTTGCCATCGACCCGCACACGGGCTCCGGCGGCCCGGCAACGATCGACGGCGACAACCTCTCCGGTGCTCGCGCAGCCACCGAACACCTCATCTCGCTCGGCCACACGCGCGTTGGCCATTTGCGCGGGCGTGACGACCTCGAATCCGCGCACGTGCGAGAGCGCGGATATCGCGAGGCGATGCACGATGCCGGCCTCCCGATTCCCCCGACGTTCGTCACAACGGGCGGGTACCGTGCCGACGACGCCAACAGCGGCGCCGTCGCCCTCCTTGACGCTGAGGTTCGCCCCACTGCGGTCTTCGCGGCCAACGACGTCTCGGCGATCGAGCTGATCCGCGTGGCGCACGAACGGGGTCTGCGCGTTCCCGAGGACCTTTCCATCGTCGGATTCGACGATATTCCTGATGCCGCGAGCGCATCGCCTGCCCTCACCACCGTGCGGCAACCGCTTCGCGAGATGGGCGCAGCCGCCGTCGAGGCCATCATCGAAATGCTGCAGGGGAAGGACACTTCCGCGCACATGCGCCTGCCGACCCGGCTTGTTGTGCGAGCATCGACAGCCCCGCCCGCGTGACACAATGCGTCACGCGCGTTGGGGATCGTCCGACTCCCCGCGCCACAATAGCCGCATGACGAACGCCGACGGCCACGCATTCGCGACGACGCAGCTACACGTGGGCTATACGCCCGGCACCCCCCACAACGTTGTCGTCCCGCCGATCTACCAGTCGTCGGCGTACCAGTTCCCGTCCCTCGCCGACGCACGAGAGCTCTTCGCTCTGCGCAAGCAGGGGAATATCTACAGCCGAAACGGCAACCCAACTCAGGCGGTTTTCGAACAGCGCATCGCGGCGCTAGAGGGCGGGGTCGCCGCGGCGGCGACAGGATCCGGGCAGGCCGCGACAACCGTGGCAACGGCAGCGCTCGCTGGCCCCGGAGGTCACATCGTGGCCTCCAGCTCGCTGTATGGCGGAACGATCGACCTCTTCGACGACACCTTCCGTGATTTCGGCATCGAGGTCACCTTCGTCGACCAAAACAATCACGACGAATGGCGATCCGCCGTTCGCCCGGAGACGCGCCTGTTCTTCGCGGAGACGGTGACAAACCCCGTCGCACAGGTTCTCGATGTTTCGGCGATCGCAGCGATCGCCCACGACGCCGGTGTCCCCCTCGTGATCGACAACACCGTCGCCACGCCGTATCTCATCCGCCCGAAGGACCACGGAGCCGACATCGTTGTCCACTCGGCGACGAAGTTCATCGGGGGGCACGGCAGCTCGCTCGGCGGCGTCGTTGTCGACCTGGGAACATTCGATTTCGCGGCCGAGCCAGAAAAATGGCCCGGGCTCTTCGTTCCGCACTGGCGCTTCGGTGATGTCGCGCTGTGGGAGGCATTCGGGCGCGAGGGCGCCTTCACGACCCTGCTCAAGAGCAAGTTCATCGCGGACCTCGGCCCGGCGCTCAGCCCGTTCAACGCCTTCCAGCTGATCGAGGGTCTCGAAACACTGGAGCTGCGCGTGTCACGCCACGTCGCGTCGGCTCGCGAGGTCGCGGTGTTCCTCGACAGCCACCCCGCCGTCGAGGTGGTGCATTTTCCGGGGCTTCCCCACAACCCGTATTTCGACGCGGGCGAGCGCCTGTACCCGAAGGGCATTCCCTCGGTCTACGCCTTCGAGCTCTCGCAACCGGCCGGCACGGGCGACGAAGATGCTTTCGCGCATGCCGCACGATTCATCGACGCGCTCCAGACCGTCAAGCTGGTCGCCAACATCGGCGATGCGCGCTCGCTGATCTGTCATCCCGCGTCAATGACGCACAACCACATGACGCCGGAGCAGCTTGTCGCCGCCGGGATGAATTGGTCGACGATCCGCCTCTCGGTGGGGCTGGAGGATCCCGCCGACATCATCGCCGACCTGCGGCAGGCCCTCGACGCCCTGTGACCTCTCGAGCCGCGCCAGCGAACCGGCGCCGCCCGGTAAATGCCCAACGGCCCCGAGGGGAGCACTCCCCCGGGGCCGTTCACAGCAGGAATAACGCTATGGGGGCGGTTCTGTCAGATCGCTGAACAGACCGGAAACCGAAGCGACATATTGCTCGACGCTTCCACTTTTCTCACAGCATTCAGATGGAGAGCGTCGAGCATTTTGCTCACTCCACCGAGCTAAGCAAGGGGATCGGCAAGCAGGGTGTCGAACGCCGCCTCCGCTGCGCCGATCAGGATCCGCTTATCCCCGAGCTGCGCGGAACGGACCTCGCTCTGACTCCCGGGCGCGTCGAGCGCACTTTCGCGCACAAGCCGCTCGAATTCTTCCGCGTCACGCTCGCGCAGCATCGCGAGAAAACCCCCGAGAACGATTCGGCGCGGATTGAGGACGTTGATGGCGTTCGCGAGCGTCGATGCGAGGATGCGGCGCTGTCTGTCGACCTCGGCCCGCACCGCGGGATCATCCGACGCGGCCAGTGAGGTCGCCAGTAGCGCATCATCCGCAACCGCGATGCCCAGCACCTCGAGCAATCGTGATCTGCTGACTTCGTCTTCCAGAACGCCGTGGTCAGTACGGCGGTCACCACCTGCGATGCTGGGCCGGTTCTGGCCCCATTCCCCCGCATAGCCGTCTGCGCCGCCGATGAGACGCCCGCCGAGAACAATTCCGCCGCCGATACCCGAGGCTCCTCCGTTGAGGTAAACGGCATCAGCGACGTCGTGCGCCGAGCCGAAAAGGTGTTCCGCCCGTGCACCGAGAGATGCATCATTGCCGACAGAAACGCTCAGTCCTGTGCGCGCGCTCAGCATCGTGCCAAGGTCCTCGTCTTCCCATCCGAGGTGGGGCGCGAGCCGGATGAGGCCGTCCTGTGATCGCACCAGCCCGGGGACCGCGACACCCAGCCCCACGATGCGCACAGCGGACAGCGCGCCCGCGCGCCAGAGGGCGAGCTGCTCGGCGACCTTCTCGGCCACAGCCTGCGTCGTCCGGACCGGCCCGAAGCGCACGTACTCGCGCAGTTCCGCCCCGAAACCAACGGCCGCGATCTCGAGCGCATCGACCTCCGGGAGGACGGCGATCGCGACGACATCCGGGCTCGCGGAGACAACGGGCGACGGCCGGCCGACGCGACGCGTCTGATTCGGTTCGCCCTCATTCACGAGGCCATCTTCCGCCAGTGCCTGGACGAGGTCCGCAACCGTCGACCGGTTCAGCCCCGTCCCCGCCGTGAGCTCAGCACGCGATGTCGGCCCATCGTGGTGAACGCGGCGCAACACCTCTCCGAGGTTCGCGGCTCTGACCGCCTCGATCCCGCTGCGCGTCGCCATACTGCCCCTTTGTGCCTACTCGTGTTGTCGTGACAACGTTATACGCGCCGCGGCTTTCACCGCTCTTCGCAGTTGAGGGGGTAGCTGCGTGTCGCGAGGGTGGGCACGTCGGTGCGCGGATAGACGTCGAGGTCTCCCGATGGTGGAAGTCCTCACGCTCGCCATCAGGACGACCTCGACGTGCCCAACGCCATCTTCGACAGTCCCGATCTGACGACCTTCGCGCGCCTGGACGAGCTCGGCCTCGTCGCTGTCGGTCAATGGCTAACGGCGGAACGGGCGGTGCTCGAATGCCGACTCGCGGAGGAGGATCCGTGGTGCCGCGCTTGCGGAGCGAGTTCGACCTCGCGCGGCACGATCACTCGGTCCCTCACTCACCAGCCGTTCGGCCACCGGCCCACGACGCTGCTGGTGCGGATCCGGCAGTATCTGTGGTCACTGCGGGAACCGCTGAGGCGAGGACACCACCGCCGCAGCGACTGAGCGGGCGAAACTCTCCCGCGGTGGGATGCGGTAGGCACTGGAAGACCTGGTCATCGACCACCTCTCGATCGCACGGGTCGCCGCCGGGCTAGGGGATGCCTGGCACACCGCCAACGACGCCGTCCTCGCCGAGGGCCAGCGGCTGCTCATCGATGACCCCGCCCGCTTCGACAGAGTCCGCGTGATCGGGGTCGACGAGCACGTATGGCGCCACACCAGGCGCGGCGACAAGTACGTCACCGTGATCATCGACCTCACCCCAGCCAGGGACGGGACCGGGCCCGCACGGCTGCTGGACATGATCGAGGGCCGCTCCAAAGCGGCGTTCAAGGCCTGGCTGGAGGCCCACCCCGAGGCATGGAAGGACCGCATCGAGGTGGTGGCGATGGACGAGTTCACCGGATACAGGACCGCCGCCAGCGAAGCCCTACCGGGCGCGGTAGCGCTGATGGATCCCTTCCACGTCGTTCGCCTGGCCGGAGACGCTCTGGACGACTGCCGACGACGCGTCCAGCAACAGCTCCACGAGCGCAGAGACCGCAAGGACGGCCCGCTCTACAAGGCGCGCCGCACCCTCCACACCGGGATGAGCCTGCTGACCGACCGCCAAAAAGAACGCCTCAGCGTCCTCTTCGCCCACGAGAAGCACGCCGCGGTCGAAGCGACCTGGGAGATCTACCAGGCCATGGTCGCCGCGTATCGAGAATTCGACCGCGCAAAGGCTAAAGCCAAGATGGAGAAGGTGATCGCGGCGCTGAGCAAGAAGGTCCCCGACACCCTCGAGGAACTGGGCAAGCTCGGCCGGACACTGACCAAACGCGCCGCCGACGTGCTGGCGTTCTTCGAGCGACTGGGCACCAGCAACGGTCCGACGGAGGCGATCAACGGCCGGCTCGAACACCTGCGCGGCTCCGCCCTCGGCTTCCGCAACCTCACCAACTACATCGCCCGCAGCCTCCTCGAATCAGGCGGCTTCAGACCCTTGCTACACCCTCAAATGCGATGAGCCTCGAATGCAGGATCTTGTGCCGACAGCGGCGCACGATGGTCGCGGGGATCTCGAACAACCGTGCGCGAAACCGTTTGGGCTCCCAGTGACGTGCATCATGGCCGGCCAGCGCGATGGCCTGCATCCAGGCGACGATGACGCCGGCGAGCTGGACGATGGACGTTGATCAGGGTGGCGTCGAGGTCGATGACCAGCGGGGTCTTCGCGCTCGTCCCCTCGGCCGGGGAATGCTCGCCGGCCAGGGCCCAGGCCTGCTCGCGCGCGGCCCTGCGAGCCCTGGCGATCGCGGTCATCACGGCGGGCGCGTCCTCAGCGAGGGTGGTGAGCGTGCGGGAGATCGTTGGGGCCGAGGCGACGTCACCGAACAGGCCCGGCTCGCACCGCAGCAGGTCGGTGTCACGGGCGACCTCCCCGCCCACCGCGAGAGTCATCGCGAGGTCCAGCAGGACCTTGGAGGCGTGATGCTCGGCCAGCGGTTTCGTCCATGAACCCAACGCTTCACGCAGCGAAGAGGCGAGGCCGGTGGCGTGGATCGTGTCGGTCAGCAGCACCGCGCCCGCATGCGAGGCCGCCGGGACCTCAGCGACGTCCACACGCGGGCGGGGGTAGAAGAACACGGTAGGGTGGGACACCTGAAAGGTGCTCCTTCCGGCCAGGGATTACGAGACTCGACACCCCGTATCATCCCAGGCCAGGAGCACCTTTCTCTATGACGCCCACCCGTCGAGACCACACCCCAGTGAAATCTCGAGGTCAGCGGGTGCTCGTGGCAGGGCCTGAACTGTGGTCCGTACACTCCTACTCATGGATGTGCTTGATATTGGACGGATCGTGATAGGACTGGTGCTGCTGGTCTTGGGTGGGGAATTTTTGGTGCGTGGGGCGTCAGCACTGGCCGGACGTTTCGGGATTTCGTCATTGGTGATCGGTCTCACCGTAGTGTCAGCGGCGACGTCGGCACCCGAGTTCGCAGTGAGCGTCAGTGCTGTACTGCGTGATGAACCGGGGCTTGCCGTGGGCAATGTGGTTGGCAGCAACATCGTTAATGTCCTGCTCATCCTGGGACTGTCCGCGCTGGTCGTTCCCCTCGCTGTAAAGCGGAGGCTGGTCCGCTTTGACCTGCCCCTGATGGTCGTCTTGTCAGTTCTACTGCTCCTCGTGTCCCTGGATGGGAGGATCAGTGCGGTGGACGGGCTGATACTATTTTTCGGTGTGGTGATCCACACCATAATGTCCGTGGTGATTAGTCGGCGGGACGCCAAGACCGCGGTGAATGCCCGGGAAGGGACAGGAGATTCGGCAACCGTCGATCCAGCCGACGAGGAAGGGGCTGCGCTAGGCGCCTCGGTCAGCAGGTCGCTCTTCTTTGTGCTGCTGGGGGTCGCGTTGCTGGTCGCCGGTGCCACGCTGCTCGTGGAAGGAGCAGTGAACATAGCCACCACGTTGGGCGTAAGCAGCCTCGTGGTCGGACTGACCGTTGTGGCTGTCGGGACATCGCTGCCCGAGCTGGCGACGTCCATCATTGCCGTGCGTCGCGGTGAACGGGACCTAGCGGTGGGCAACGTGGTCGGCAGCAATATCATCAACATAGGGGTAGTGCTAGGACTAACCGCGCTCATCTCTCTTGAAGGCATTCCCGTATCCGGCGCCGCAGTGGCCTTCGATATCCCAGTAATGCTGGCGGCCGCAGTGGCACTACTGCCGATCGCGTTCACGGGCTTCGCGGTGGCGCGTTGGGAGGGCGGCTTGTTCGTGGTTTTGTACGCCGCCTACACCGGATACCTTGTGCTGGCTGCCACGGCGCACGATGCACTGGAGGGATTCACCGTAGCCATGGCGTGGTTCGTGCTGCCGTTAATCGCACTGACGCTCATTTCCTTTACAGCCTACGAAATCGGGCTCCGCAAGGGACGCCGAGACCTGGACCAGACCACGACTTCGACGTAGACCGTCGAGTGCATTCGGCTGCTGGCTTCATTCAGGTCGTCGGATGAATGTAAATCGGCAAGAGATGACTGTCGGTTGGTGGTGTCATAGCGTCGTAGCAACACTCCCGGTCGGTGGGGGCTCGAGGCGAGGATGCCTGGGATGGTGCGGCGGCGGCTCACGTTCACGGAGCGGATGGAGATCTCGACGGGATCGAAGGCCGGGTGGGGAGTCCGTCGCATCGCTGCTCACCTGGGCAGATGCCCGTCAGTGGTCTCCAGGGAGATGCGACGGAACTCGACGAAGTCCCGTGGCTATCAAGCGGTGACCGCGGACGTGAAAGCGCAACGCCAACGCTCGCGCCCGCAGGTCCGGAAAGTGGCGAAGGACCCGGTGCTCCAGGCGAGGGTGAACGCCGACCTCGCAGCGTCATGGACACCGAACGAGATTGCGGGCCGCTTGCGTCTGGAGGCCGCAGACCCGACCGTTGAACGCATGGCGAACTCTCCCGACGCTCAGGGCAGCACCGTCAGCGGAGAAGCGATCTACCAGTACATCTACGCGATCCCCCGCGGAGAACTCGCCAAGCGTGGGATCTTCTTGCAGTCCAAGCGGACCAAGCGCCGGCCCCGCACCACCGGCCGGACCAGGGGCGGGCCGATCGTGGGGATGGTCCCGCTCGCGGAGCGGGGCGAGGACGCAGCGAAGCGGCGGGTGCCGGGGCACTGGGAGGGCGACCTGATCATCGGGAAGAACGGGGCCTCGTGCGCCGCGCCCCTGGTGGAGCGGATGAGCGGGTTCACGGGCCTGCTCGCCCTGCCCTCCAAACATGCCGAGGGCACGGCGGACGCGGTCATAGAGTACTTCACCGAGCTACCCAGGATGATGCAGGCCTCACTGGCCTGGGATCAGGGCTCCGAGATGGCGCAGCACGCGAAGGTTTCCCTGGCCACGCACATGCCGGTCTACTTCGCTGACCCTCACTCGCCATGGCAGCGGCCGTCCAACGAGAACACGAACCGGCTCTACCGGGAGTACCTCCCCAAGGGCACCGTGATCCCCGACCACCAGCCCTACCTCACCACCATCGCCGAAGAGATCAACAACCGGCCCGCCGCCGACTGGGCTTCCTGACACCGACAGAATCCTTCGCCCGACTACTGGCCGGCGAACCCCATGTTGCTTCCACGCTTTGACACCACCGTTTTGCGGGGCGCCCCGTCAGTGCCGTGTACTGCTGGAGCACCGCCGCGGGGGTACCTCCTCCGACAACGAAGTACTCGAGCGACTCCCCCGTCACGGAGAACTGCACGCGTTCGACGGCCTCGGAGCCAATCTCGTAGGAGACATGACCGGGGTTGTCGACGAAGATGCCGTATCCACGGCTGGAGAGGTAGAACGGCACGTTCTTGTAGGCAAGCTCGCTGGATGTTCCGCCGTCGGCGTTCCAGATGTCAACGGACTGGCCGTTCTTGACCAGGGGTCCGAAACGCTCACCGAGGCCATAGATCAGCTCTCCGACACCGAGGGACAGCTGTTCGTGAATAAACGTTTCGGTGTGCGGTCGAGACGTTTCCGCGCCGGGCTGCGAAGTGATACCGCCGTCGACAACGGCGCCGGGTGCCGTGCGCACATAGCCAAGCGACTTGCTACCACTCGATGTCAAAACGCGGCCCGTGGCGTTCTCCGTGAAGGTGAGGCTCCACGGTGCGCCGAGCAGAATCGTGGCCGTGATGTCGCCGCTGGTCAGAGAAGCGCTCGTGGCGTCGATCGAGATGCTCCCGTGCCCGTCCTCGGCGCCCGGCAAGTCGAAGCTGACCTTTCGCGGTCCGCCATCGTGGTGCACGATGCGCACTCCGATGACTCCTGGGCGCGGAGCGTGAAGCGCCACCGTGAGAATGGCACAGTTCAGCGTGTCTCCGCGTGAGGTGATGTTCTTCGTCGGAACGGTCGCAAAGAGCGTGTTGCCGTCCTGCCAGAAATCGTGTGTCTCGCGCCGTTCTTCTGATCCCCACGCGCCCGAAAGTGGCGACGGCGCCTTTTCATTCGAAGCGCTTCGACTGCCCGCGGCGTCGACTATACGCAGACTGCGACGCACACCGCAACACCCGTCGCAAAGAGCCGGGACGCCTGTTGCTCGTCCTCATCATTTCCTGATATGTTCTCAATCGCAACAATTCACCGACGCTGCTGAACGAGGTCACTCCATGTCACTTACTCCCACCAAGGCCGATCGCTTCTCCTTCGGCCTCTGGACCATTGGCTACAACGGCACCGACCCGTTCGGCGGCCCCACCCGCCCTGCGCTCGACGTCGTCCACGGCGTCGAAAAGCTCGCGGAGCTCGGCGCATACGGCCTGACGTTCCACGACGACGACCTGTTCGCCTTCGGATCGACCGATGCCGAACGTCAGAAGCAGATCGACCGCCTGACCCAGGCACTGTCCGACACCGGAATCATCGTGCCGATGGTCACGACAAACCTGTTCAGCGCGCCCGTGTTCAAGGACGGTGGATTCACCTCCAACGATCGCGCCGTCCGACGCTTCGCCCTGCGCAAGGTGCTCCGCAACATCGATCTCGCCGCCGAGCTCGGGGCAAAAACGTTCGTGATGTGGGGAGGCCGCGAGGGCGCCGAGTACGACTCAGCCAAAGACGTTCAGTCCGCTCTCGCTCGGTACAAGGAAGCCGTCGACCTGCTCAGCCAGTATGTCGTCGACAAGGGATACGATCTGCGCTTCGCGATCGAGCCGAAGCCGAACGAGCCCCGCGGCGACATCCTCCTGCCGACCCTCGGACACGCCCTCGCGTTCATCAACTCGCTCGAACGACCCGACATGGTCGGTCTGAACCCCGAAACGGGACACGAGCAGATGGCCGGTCTGAACTTCGCCGCCGGCATCGCACAGGCGCTGTTCCACGGCAAGCTCTTCCACATCGACCTCAACGGCCAGCGCGGCATCAAGTACGACCAGGACCTCGTCTTCGGACACGGCGATCTTCACAACGCGTTCGCTCTCGTTGATCTTCTGGAGCACGGCGCACCGAACGGCGGCCCCGCGTACGACGGCCCGCGCCACTTCGACTACAAGCCGAGCCGCACAGAGGACGAGCAGGGAATCTGGGATTCGGTCTCCGCGAACATGCGTACCTACCTCCTGCTGAAGGAGCGCGCTGACGCTTTCCGCGCCGACCCCGAGGTACAGGAGGCGCTGAGGGTGTCGAAGGTCGCCGAACTGGCGCAGCCCACACTCTCGGCAGGCGAGTCGTACGCGGATCTCCTCGCCGACGCTTCGGCGTACGAGAACTTCGACGCCGACAGCTACCTCGGCGGCCACGGATTCGGGTTCGTCCGCCTGCAGCAGCTCGCCACCGAACACCTGCTCGGCGCACGCTGAGATGAGCACCCCTTCCCGACTCGTCGCCGGCATCGATTCGTCGACGCAAAGCTGCAAGGTCACCATCGTTGATGTGGCCACGGGAGCAATCGTGCGCGAAGGCCGCGCATCACACCCCGACGGAACGGAAGTCGACCCGTCGGCGTGGTGGGAAGCGCTTCAGCAGGCAGCCTCGGAAGCCGGCGGGTTCGCGGACGTCGCCGCCGTGTCGGTCGCGGGGCAGCAACACGGATGCGTCGCGTTGGACGCCGACGGCAGAGTTCTCCGCCCGGCGCTTCTCTGGAACGACACTCGCTCGGCCGGTGCCGCGGCCGATCTCGTCAGCGAGGTCGGAGAGGATGTGTACGCTCGCCGCACGGGCCTGGTCCCCGTTGCGTCGTTCACCGTGACCAAGCTGCGCTGGATCGCCGATAACGAGCCCGAGATCGCCGCGCGAATCGCCGCCGTCGCCCTTCCGCATGATTGGCTCACGTGGCGGCTTCGCGGCTTCGGACCGCGGGAGGAGTCGGCGAACGGGCCTGTTCTCGACGAACTCGTCACCGATCGTTCCGATGCGAGCGGCACGGGATACTTCGACCCCGGCCGAAACGCCTACGACCGCGAGCTTCTGTCACGCGCTTTGCGCCGTGATGCCCGCGACGTGGTCCTGCCACGGGTGCTCGCGCCGTCCGAGGGGGTAAACGGGCCGAACCTCATCGTCGCGGCGGGCGCGGGGGACAACGCCGGCGCGGCGCTTGGCCTCGGCGCACAGACGGGCGATATCGGTGTATCGATCGGCACCAGCGGCACCGTGTTCGCGGTGTCGGCGACTCCCGTCAGCGACCCCACGGGAACGGTGGCGGGCTTCGCCGACGCTGCCGGAGGGTTTCTGCCGATCGTCACTACCCTGAACGCCGCACGGGCTCTCGACCAGGTGGCCGCTCTGCTCGGCGTCACCCATGCGGAACTGTCGGACCTTGCCCTCTCAGCGGAGCCAGGATCCGGCGGCCTCGTTCTGCAGCCGTGGTTCGAAGGAGAGCGCACACCGAATCTGCCGGACGCAACGGCAACGCTTTTCGGCATGACTCTCGCGGCGGCAACGCGCGAGAACCTGGCGCGCGCCGTGATCGAGGGAGTTCTGTGCTCGCTCGCGGCCGGACTCGATGCGATCCGATCACACGGGGTCGTTGCTGAGCGGATCATGCTGACGGGAGGCGCGGCGAAAAGCCCCGCGATCCGTCAGATCGCCGCGGAGGTGTTCGATGTTCCCGTCATCGTTCCTGAGCCCGGCGAATATGTGGCGATGGGGGCGGCTGCTCAGGCCGCGTGGGCTCTCGACGGGTCACGCCCCGCGTGGCGGCCCCCGGTTCTCGCGGAGCTACCCGCTCACACGGTTGGTGCCATCCGCCACGCGTACGACGCCCGCACCCCCTAGTGTGCGTGCGGGGCACAGCGATGCTCTGAGCTTCGCCGTGCCCCGCACGATCTCCTACGCCGGCTGGGGAACGCGGGCCGAGACGACGATTCCCGTATCCGTAGCACTCACGACGGCGGTTGATCCGCTCGTCAGCTCTCCGGAGACGAACAGATCGGCGATTCGATCGTCGACCTCCCGCTGAATCAGTCGGCGAAGCGGCCGAGCGCCGTATTCCGGCTGATGACCGTTCCGCGCAAGCCACTCGCGTGCGTCGTCCGTCACCTCGAGCACAACCTCACGCGCCTCGAGCCGTTTCACCGTTGCGTCGAGGAGGTGAGCGACAATCTCGCTCAGCTGTTCGGGATCGAGCTTCCGGAAGAGCACGATGTCATCGATGCGGTTGAGGAATTCCGGTCGCATGTTCTCTCGCAGCCTCCCCATGACGCGCGCACGCACATCGTCGTCATGCAGGTCACGGGAGCCGGAAGTGAAGCCCATCGTGCCGGCGCGCGACGCCAGGAACTCGCTTCCGAGGTTCGACGTCATGATCACAACGGTATTGCGGAAATCCACCGTCCGACCCTGCCCGTCCGTCAAACGGCCGTCGTCAAGAAGCTGCAACAGGACGTTGAAGACGTCGGGATGAGCCTTTTCGATTTCATCGAAGAGCACGATCGAGTACGGCCGGCGCCGCACGCGTTCCGTCAGCTGACCGGCCTCGTCGAAGCCGACGTATCCGGGAGGAGCACCGACGAGGCGACTGACGGTGTGACGCTCGCCGAACTCGCTCATGTCGAAGCGGACGATGGCGGAGTCATCGTCGAACAGGCTTCCGGCGAGGGCCTTGGCGAGCTCGGTCTTACCCACCCCCGTCGGACCCAAGAAAAGAAAGGAGCCGATGGGCCGGTTTGCGTCTCCCATACCCGTCCGGCTTCGGCGCACAGCGCGTGCGACCGCCGTGACCGCATCACTTTGGCCGACAACGCGCTCGTGGAGCTCGGACTCGAGGCCGGCAAGTCGCTCACGTTCCGTCTCCGTCACGCGGTTCGCCGGGATTCCGGTCGCGCGGCTAATGACCTCGGCAATCTCCGCCTCGCCGACGACGACAGTGGTCTCCGTGTTCGTGTGCGCAGCCTCGCTCAGTCGCTTCTGCAGGTCGGCTATCTCATCGCGAAGGCGCGACGCCTCTTCGTACCGTTCGGAGGACACGGCGAGGTTTTTCTCGGCCTCTCGCATCGCCAGCTGCTCACGAAGCGCGTCGACGTCCACGTCAGCACCGCGACCAAGGCGCACGCGCGCTCCCGCCTGGTCGATCAGATCGATCGCCTTGTCGGGAAGAACGCGCTCCGGCACGTATCGGTCACTGAACACAACGGCGGCCTGAAGCGCCTCATCTGTATAGGTAACATTGTGGTGCTCTTCATAGGCGCCGCGCAGGCCCTGCAGAATGGCGATGGCGTCTGCTGGGCTTGGCTCGTCAACGCGCACGGGCTGAAACCGCCGTGCCAGGGCCGCGTCTTTTTCGATCCGACGGAACTCGCTCAGCGTTGTGGCACCGATCAGGCGCAGATCACCGCGCGCGAGACGAGGCTTCAAGATGTTTCCGGCATCAAGCGATCCGCTGTCTCCTCCGCCTCCGGCGCCTACGATCGTGTGCAACTCGTCGATAAACAGGATGACCTCGCCAGCCGACGCCGAAACCTCCTCGAGGACGGTGGTCAGGCGTTCTTCGAAATCGCCGCGATAGCGCGCTCCGGAGAGCATGCTGGCCATGTCAAGGCTGATCACCCTCTTCCCGTGCAGTTGTTGTGGCACCTCACCTGCGACGATGGCGCTGGCAAGGCCCTCGGCGATCGCTGTTTTGCCCACGCCGGCCTCGCCAACAAGAACCGGGTTGTTCTTGGTGCGGCGCGCGAGAATCTCGATCGTGCTCTCCACCTCGTCTGCGCGTCCGATGACGGGGTCGATCAGGCCATCACGCGCGCGCTGCGTCAAGTCACGGCCGTAGGTGTCCAGCATCGACGGAGATTCCTCCTGCTCCCCGTTCGCCGTCGCAGCCTGTTGCTCGCGTGCGCCGTGCAGGAGAGCATCAGCGGTCACTCCGTGCGCCGCGAGAATGCGCCCCGATGGGCTGTCCTGCGCGAGAACAAGAGCGAAGAAGAGGTGCTCGGGATCGATGTAGGTCGACCCGGATGAGCGCGCGACCTGGAGCGCGTGGAACAGTGCGCGCTGCACGGACGCGGTCATCTGCGCGTGTTCTGCTCCCGACGGCCCAGAAGCCTGCGGCAAGGACGCCTGTGCCTGTTCGGCCAGGGCATCGGGTTCGACCCCGATCCCCTCCAGCGCGCTGCGCACTGTGGCGTCGTTCGTCAACACGCTGAGCAGGTGCAACGCGTCGAGTTCGCTCTGGCCGCGTTTCAGGGCGAACCCACCCGCGCGCTGGATCACCTGGTAGGTGCGCGAGCTCATCAGCTTCCGGATATCGATCGCCCGCCCCTGGCGCGCACGATCTCCCTGCAAGTAGCGCGCGAGGAACTCGTCGAAGGAGTCGGCGTCCTGCGGGATGTTCGTGTTTGTCATGTCTCCTCCATGGCGAAGTTGATGTGAGCAGACTCAAGTTTCAAACTTGAGCCCTGCCTTGTCAAGTCCAACGCCACACCGCATCGAGTATTCCCGGAACACTAAAAAACCCGCACCCTCGCGGGTGCGGGCAGACAGGAGGTGAACTCAAGTCAGAGCTTTTCCGGAGCCGGCGGCCGAGCAGCACGGGCAGCGGCCAAAAGCAAAACGAACGTCACCACGGCCGGAATCCCGAGAACCATCCCCGCATTCAGGTTCGCGAACTCGCCCGTAATCGCACCAATGGCAATCGCGAAGATCATCGCTTGCACGACAATTCCCCCCGACCGCCCCCACGAGTGCCCCGCGGCCACGCCGACACCGAAGGCGCACACACCGGCCGCTGCTGCGAGGGTCATCACGATCAGCGCAATCGAGCTGGCGAGCGACATCACCTCGCCGCGGAACAGTTCAACGACCTGCCAGGCCGCGAGAACCGCAATGCCGATGCCCTCCACAATCAGAAGAGCGGACGCCGCGATCGTCGAAGCGGAGCGCGAACCGGAGGAGGAAGACATGAATCCCTTCGCGGCTGAGCCAGGCGAGGGAACCTTGTATGTTCCGTCCGAAACTGCACGGATCTGAAAAAACCCTTGCCTGACGGCATCACCTGTATGACAATTGTTAACGGTGTGTTTCCCACAGCGTGGTGGGGCCCAGGAAGAGAGATCCTGACTCACATCCAGCGTAGTCGACCCGCAGACTCGCGCTGAAATTCACCCCCACACAACCCCACCTCGCTAGGAGCACCCCCGCATGGATTGGCGCGACAAGTCTGCTTGCCTCACGGTTGACCCCGAGTTGTTCTTCCCGGTCGGCAACACTGGGCCGGCCGTCGACCAGATCGAAAAGGCAAAGTCGGTGTGCGCTCGCTGCACCGTCACGGAGGTCTGCCTGCAGTATGCCCTCGAGACCGGTCAGGACTCGGGCGTCTGGGGAGGGCTCAGCGAAGACGAGCGCCGCGCTCTCAAGCGTCGCGCTGCCCGCGCCCGTCGCGCAAGCTAAGCAGCCGGCTGTCGCGCGAGAATCGTCTCCTGCGACAACGCCGTGACGTGTGCCCCGGTCGCTCGCGACCGGGGCACACATTTTCTGTTTTTGCGGCACACTCCCGCGCCCGCTGAGACGCTGCTATTTGATCCAGCGCATCGGAACGTTGATGTCGACGCCGGTTCCGCCGTCAAACGCCGTTCCCGTTCCGCTCGTCGTGCTCCACTCGATCGTTCCGCTGAGCTCGCCCTGAATCAGCGTCCGAACGATCTGTGTACCCAGACCCCGTCCGACGCGTCCCTCGGGAAGACCAGCCCCCGTGTCGCGAACACGCACGCTCAACCGTTCTTCGGAACGCTCGGCGATGATCTCCACCTCGCCCTCCCGTCCGGCCAGACCATGCTCAACAGCGTTGGTGACCACCTCGGTGAGCGCGAGAGCGAGAGGCGTCGCGTACTCGCTCGGAAGAGTTCCAAAGGCACCCGTTGTTCGCGTCTTGGCCACGGTGTTCTGAGCGGCGGCAACTTCGGCGACGAGGCGCAGAACGCGCGCGAAGACCTCGTCGAAGTCGACGTTTTGCGCGAGACCTTCGGACAGGGTGTCGTGGACAACAGCGATCGCCGCGACGCGCTGCATGGCTTGCAGCAGCGATTCGCGAGCTTCTTCGCTCGAGGTTCGGCGCGACTGAATTCGCAACAGCGACGCGACCGTCTGCAGGTTGTTCTTGACGCGGTGATGAATCTCACGGATGGTCGCGTCCTTCGTCAGGATCTCCTGCTCCTGACTACGAAGTTCGCTGACATCGCGACAGAGCACGATCGCTCCCAGGCGCTGGCCATGATCGCGCAACGGAATAACGCGCAGCGAAACCGTCACGCCCCGAGCCTGAACATCGCTGCGCCATGGTGAACGCCCCGACAACAAAACGGGAAGCGACGCCTCATCAGCGGATGCATCGAGCGCGGCCGGAAGTACCTTGCGCGCCACGTCCGAGAGGGTCTCCCCCTCGAGCTCGTCGACGAACCCAATGCGGTTGAAGGCGCTCAGCCCATTCGGGCTGGCGAATGTCACAACACCGTCGACGTCGAGACGAATCAAACCGTCCGCCGCGCGAGGTGTTCCGCGCCGCGGGCCCATGGGGGCGGTCACGTCGGGGTAATCGCCCGTGGCGATCATGCCAAAGATTGCATCGGCGCATTCGTCGAACGTGTGCTGCTGACGCGACGGTGCGCGCACTTCGCCCAGGTTGGTGTGACGCGTCAGAACACCGATAACGGCGGTGCCGCCCTCGTCGCGGCGCACGATCGGAACGGCCTTAACGCGGGTGGGCGTCTCCTCGAACCACTCGGGACTCGTCGAATCGACGATGACGCCCGAATCGAAGGCGTCCGTCACCTGACGCTGCCACTGCGGTCGCACTTTCTCGCCGACGATATCGCGATAAAACAGGGTGGACGCACCGCTCGGGCGAACATGACCGACGGCCCGGAAGGAGTCGTCTTCTGTCTGACCCCAGATGACGATGTCCGCCGACGCGAGGTCGGCGAGCAGTTGCCCGTCGCCGTGCACACGGTGCAGCCATTCGATGTCCGTCTCTCCGAGACGGTTCTGGGCAGTAAGCAGATCACTGAGGGTCGACACCCTTCACAGCGTAGCGGCGAGTCCGCGTATCCCCTGCGCAAGGGGCGAGCCGCGTCGCGGTGACAGCACGGGTCGAGCATCGAGCAACGCCCGATCTGCGGTTCGCATATCGTGCGGAAGAAACGCGATCTGGTCAAGCGCCGCAAACCTTCCGAGAAGCCGGCGCGCTTGCGACTTCCCGTCAACGCCCAGCGCGCCACGACGAAGGTGATTGACGACGGGAATGATGGTGGCTGTCGGTGCGATCTCCTGAATCTGCGTCACGCCGCGAACGAATCGCGCCAAGCCCACCGCATCGGCCGAGGCGACCGCCACGACGCGATCAGCGGCCGCGAGCGCGGCGAGCGTCGCGGCGTTCCGGCTCGGAGCATCGGCGTCGCTCAGAACCTCCTCGCTCGACTCCAGCGGAGCTGCGACATCGACGATCACATCGTCGCACCAGGAGCGGGCCGTGTCTAGCGCCGCATGCACCCGCCGAGCGGAGAGCTCCGGCCATCGTGATGGCCGGTTGATCCCGGTGAGCACTTCCAGCGGCTGGCGGCCAATTTCCACGGGCACGCTGAGTCTGGTCAGTTCGGGCCCGTCCAGGACGCCGTAGTCGGTCTGGCGGCACGCCGCGGGAAAACCCGGCGCATCGTCCGCCAGTCCGAGCCGTTGGGCTACTGCCGGAGCGTGTGTGTCGGCGTCGACGATCGCCGTGCGAACGCCTCCCATCGCGCGAGACGCGGCAATGGCCATCGCCAGTGTTGTGCGCCCGGGCGCACCATGCGGACCCCACACAACCGTGATCGCACCACGCTGCTGCCCGCCATCCGAAACATCGCGAGGCAGGTCTCCCCCTGTGACGATCGCTGCCGCGATCTCCGCGGCGTCGCCGTCGATATCGTGTGCGCGGTCCAGGCCGAAGGACGCCGCCGCTCTGCTCTCGGCTGCGCGCGCGGCCACGGGGACGATCCGAACCGCATTGCGGTCGCAGAGCGCGACAACGTCGGGAACGAGAACGGCTCGCGTCGTGTGGAGAACAATCGTTTCGGCGTCCCGCAGCATCTCCCGCGTCCGACTCGCGGCGTCAGCTACGGCCTGGACCATGTCGTGCGGCCGCAGCAATCCTGCGACGTCGATTCCCTCGGCGGAGAGATCGCGGGCGATACGGGATCCGTGTGGTTCGTCGGCGGCGACGATCGTTGTCACGACGTGCCTCCGGCGTGAACGGGGACGGCCGAGAGCGCTGATCCTCCTGCGACGTGGTCGAGCACGACGGACACATCACCTCGCCCGATCACCAGCTCCAGTCGCGTGCCCTCGCGGGAGACCATGCCGTCATCAGCGAGCACACTCGCAACGACGGCGTCCGAGACGATCACGAGCGGCTCTTCGTATTGCCCCGGCGCTTCGAGCCGCGCCGCCCACAGTTCGACCGTGCTTCCTGCCGAAACGCCTGCGGGAACTTCGAGAGCGCTCCGAACAACGACGCTCGTGAGATCGGACGCCGTGATGTCGCCCGTCGCCGCAGTGGCGATGAGCTCACCCTGCCCAATCGAACGCGTCGCGACCAGGCCATCGATGAGTGCTTCCGGAGGCAAATACAGCGACTCTGCCTGGCCCAGCTGCGCCTCGATTTCGACGACATCTCCCGCGGAGATCACCTGGCCGGGAACGATGGGCGACGCTGCCGCCAACACGGGGAAGGTCTCGCGTGCGCTCTGCACAACCCACCACACGCCAACGACAGAAGCCGCAACAAGAGCGATTCCGACCGCCAGCCGCAGATCAAGCAATGGCGAACGCTGGCGCCGACCAGAACGGGAAATACTCTTCATGCGCACCGATCGTGCCAGAAATCGCAAAACCGGCACCGGCGTTTTCCACAGGCACTCATACCACCCCTCCTTCGCAGCGTCGGAGCGTCATAATGGGGTCATGTCCACGGACCAGGGCGCGCTTTTCTTTACCCCAGCCGAGGTGGCTGAGCTCCTTGCGCTGTCTCCTGAGGAGGTCGTCACCCTCGTTCTCGATGGCGAACTCCGGGGTGTGCGGCTCGGCGCTCCGGCCGCCTGGCGAATCGAACGCGGCAGCGTACGTGACTACCTCGAGGCGCAGAACGAGAACAGTCGCCGGCATGCGCTGTGGCACGAGTCGAACGTCGCCAGCCTTCCGGAACTCTGGGGATCACGCGTGACGCTCCCACACGACACTCCCTAGGACAGCGCGCTCACAACCGGACGCCGCGTGGGAGCCGGATGCGGCGCATCGCCGAGATGACGATCGTCCGCACGTTCGCGGCCGAACGCCCCGTCGGCACCTCTCCGAGATCGTGAACGACGAGGTCGGCGGCGTCCGCGCCAACGGCGATGAATGTTCCTGATGTCTCTCGTCCACCCACCCACATCACGGCGCACGGAATGCGGCGCCTGGCAATCCCCCTCAGCACGAACGCCAGGGTCATCCGCTCTGCGAGGGGGTCGGTTTCGGTGACGAGAAAACTCGCCTGTCGCGCGTCCTCCGAGGTGGACACAGAGACCAACGACACGAGCGGAATCAGCGATACCGCACCGACGTCGGCGGATTCGACAGCAACCCAATCGACGCCCGTCGCAACAACACGGCCACGCAATGGCTCTCCGTCGAGCAGGTCGAATGTCACCTCGGACCCCGCGGGCACGGCGCGTAGCCGATGGCGGAGAGTAACCGATGCGATGCGGGTTCGTTCACTTTCTCTCGCCATTTCGGCGTCGTGTTCGGCGATACCGGCAGACAGCTGATGTTCGAGATCCTCGAATAGCGCGGCCCACCGTTCTTCGCTCATGCGCAGACAGTATCGTCAGGGACGCAGTCGTCGCCCACCCTTCCACAGGCATATACGCATCTTGGGCGCACGTTGCGCGACATGCTGAGGTAGGCAAACCGGTATCCACGTGCTGTCCCTCTGAGCACATCGGTGTTCTGTCCCCTCTCCGAAAGCCCGTCATGCCACCTTCTGCCATGCCGCTCCCTTCCTCGAGTAGACGCCGCCCTCGCCGTGTATCGCCGGAGATCCTCGGCGCTCCGCGAACACGTTCCGATCAGCTCCCCGACCCCGAGCCCCTCATTGCGACGCTCGCCGGCGGGGTTCTCGAGGTCATCGCCGGCGCCCGAGACGTCGATCAGCTCGCGCGCTGGCTCGACGTCGCTCCCTACCACGCGCTTGTCACCCGCGCCGGACTGGCGGCACGCGCCCGCAGTGCTGAGGGACGTCCGGCGAAACAGCCCGTGTATCGCGTCGCCTCCGTTCACCGGTCGCAGCCGGCCGACGGAGTTGTCGAAGCAACGGTGATCGTCGAAATGCCCGCGCGCACGCGCGCAATCGCCATTCGCCTCGAAGGATACGACGCGCGTTGGCGCGCGACCTCACTGGCCGTTCTCTGATTCCGCTCCTACTGGCGATACGACGCGAGGAAGTTACCGAATCGCTCGATCGCCTCTGTGAGCACACGGGCCTCGGGCAGCGTCACAACGCGCAGGTGATCCGGCGTCGCCCAATTGAAGCCCGTTCCCTCAACCAGCAGGATGTGCTCCTTCACCAGCAGGTCGTAAACGAGCTTTCGGTCAGAGTGAATCTCATGCACCTCGGGATCTAGGCGGGGGAACGCATACAGTGCGCCCTGTGGCTTCACGCAGCTCACGCCGGGAATGGTGTTTAGCCCCTCCCAGGCGACATCGCGTTGCTCGTGCAGGCGTCCGTCGGGCGCGATGAGGGCGTTGATCGACTGGACCCCCGTGAGCGCGGCAAGAACCGCGTGCTGGCCGGGTGCGTTCGGACACAACCGGGTTGATGCGAGAACCTGAATGCCCTCCAGGAAGCCCTTGGCATGATCCTTCGGGCCGGAAATCACCATCCACCCCGATCGGTATCCGGCAACCCGATACGTCTTGGACAGGCCATTAAACGTAATGCACAGCAGATCGGGCGCAACCGTTGCCATCGGAATGTGCACGGCATCGTCGAAAACGATACGGTCGTAGATTTCGTCCGCGAGAACGAGCAGCGAGTTCTCCCGCGCCACCTGCGCGATTCCCTCCAGCACCTCACGCGAGTACACAGCGCCTGTCGGGTTGTTGGGATTAATCACCACAATCGCCTTGGTGTTCGGCGTGATCTTGGACCGGATGTCCTCGAGGTCCGGCTCCCAGCCATTGTCCTCATCGCATCGGTAGTGAACCGGTGTTCCGCCGGACAGACTCGTCATCGCCGTCCACAGCGGATAGTCGGGCGCCGGGATCAGCACCTCATCCCCCTGGTCCAAAAGCGCCTGCGTTGTCATCGTGATGAGTTCGGAAACGCCATTGCCGAGGTAAACATCGTCGATGTCGAAGACGGGGAACCCCTCGACGTTCTCGTACCGGCTGACAATGGCACGGCGAGCAGCGGGGATGCCTCGCGCGTCGGTGTAGCCGTGGGCGGTCGGAACGGCACGGAGCATGTCGCGCACGATCTGATACGGCGCCTCGAACCCGAAAATGGCTGGGTTTCCCGTGTTTAGCTTGAGCACCGTGTGGCCCGCTCGTTCCAACCGGTCCGCCTCCGCGAGGGCCTTCCCGCGAATCTCGTACAGGACGTTGCGAAGCTTCGAGGACTGGTCGAGAGGTCGGATGGTGCTCATCGAGACAGGATAGACCCAAAAGAGGGGGCCACCCATTCGGATGGCCCCCTCTGTCGGTGTGCCGTTACTTCTTCTTTGCCTGTTTGCGTCGCTGCTCGCGATTCATCGGCTCCTGCTGCGCACCAGCGGCCGGGCCGAAGGCGCTCGACCGCCCCTGGGCCTTCTGCTGCGCGCCGCCGCGCTGGACCTTGCCCTGAGCATTGCGCACCTCGGTCGCGCCCGTCTCCGTCGGCGCGGAGTATGCCAGCTGCTGGGGGTTCGACTGACCGCTCTTCTGGAGGCCCTCCGACTCCACCGTCGCGGCACCGTCGCTGGACTGCTTCACCTCAACCTCGAGATTGAACAGGTAGCCGACCGTCTGCTCCTTGATCTGAGACATCATCGTTTCGTACATCTGGTGACCCTCGCGCTGATACTCGATCAGCGGGTCACGCTGCGCCATGGCGCGCAGCCCGATGCCGTCCTTGAGGTAGTCCATCTCGTACAGGTGATCGCGCCACTGGCGGTCAAGAACCTGCAGAACAACGCGACGCTCGAGCTCGCGCATCGCGGGCTCTCCGAGCTTCTCCTCGCGCTTGCTGTAAGCAATGCGCGCGTCGCTGAGGATCTCCTGCCGCAGACCCGCAGCATCAATACCGCCCTTGCGGCTGCCAGCCTCGGCGACGACCTCGTCGATCGTGACACCAATGGGATAGAGCTGCTTCAGCTGCGTCCACAGAGCGTCGAAGTCCCAGCTCTCGTTGTGACCCGATGAGGTGTGTTCCTTGAGAACATCGCTCACGGCATCCTCGAGGAACCGCTCGACGCGTGCCTGGATGTCATCACCCTGCAAAATCACGCGACGGTCCGAGTAAATCGCCAGGCGCTGACGGTTGAGAACATCGTCGTACTTCAGGACGTTCTTGCGCGACTCAGCGTTGCGACCTTCGATCGCGGCCTGTGCGTTCTTGATCAACCCGGTAATCGCGCGACCGGTGATGACCTGTGTGTCGTCGAAATCGGTTCGCGCGAGCATGGCGTCGGCGAGCGGGTGGCTCATCCGGCGCATCAGCTCGTCCTCGAGCGACAGGTAGAAGCGGCTTTCACCGGGGTCACCCTGACGTCCGGCACGACCGCGAAGCTGGTTATCGATGCGGCGAGACTCGTGGCGCTCGGTTCCGAGCACGTAGAGGCCGCCCACCTCGCGAACCTTCTCGGCCTCGTCCTCAACGTGCTTCTTGGCGTTGTCGAAGACCTCGTTCCACGCGGCTTCGTACTCTTCCGGAGCTTCCTCCGGGTCGAGGCCCTTCTGCTTCATTTCGGAAACCGCGATGAATTCGGCGTTACCGCCGAGCATGATGTCGGTACCACGGCCGGCCATGTTGGTCGCGACCGTGACGGCGCCGAGGCGTCCGGCGAGCGCAACCACCTCGGCCTCGCGCGCGTGGTTCTTCGCGTTGAGAACCTCGTGCTTAATGCCCCGCTTCTTCAGAAGCTTCGACAGCAGCTCGCTCTTCTCAACGCTCACGGTGCCAACGAGAACGGGCTGCCCCTTCTCGTGGCGCTCGGCGATGTCATCGACAACCTGAGCGAACTTACCCTTTTCCGTGCGGTAGATGACGTCCTGCTCGTCCTTGCGGATCATGGGACGGTTGGTCGGAATGGGGAGGACACCGAGCTTGTAGGTCGACATGAACTCTGCCGCCTCGGTCTCGGCCGTTCCTGTCATACCGGCGAGCTTGTCGTACAAGCGGAAGTAGTTCTGCAGGGTGACGGTTGCGAGGGTCTGGTTCTCGGCCTTAACCGACACACCCTCCTTCGCCTCGATCGCCTGGTGCATACCCTCGCTGTAGCGACGCCCCGCGAGAATTCGCCCGGTGTGCTCATCAACGATCTGCACCTCGTCGTCCTGAACGACGTAGTCCTGGTCGCGGTGGAACAGGGCCACGGCCTTGATCGAGTTGTTCAGGAACGAAATCAGCGGAGTGTTGGCGGATTCGTAAAGGTTGTCGACGCCGAGGTGGTCCTCGACCTTCTCGATACCGGGCTCCAGAACGCCAACCGTCCGCTTTTTCAGGTCGACTTCGTAGTCGACTCCTGCTTCGAGCCTGCGTGCGATCTTCGCGAATTCGGAGA
This sequence comes from Microbacterium amylolyticum, assembly GCF_011046975.1. Taxonomy (NCBI): domain Bacteria; kingdom Bacillati; phylum Actinomycetota; class Actinomycetes; order Micrococcales; family Microbacteriaceae; genus Microbacterium; species Microbacterium amylolyticum. Next base: position 874,585 of record NZ_CP049253.1, read on the forward strand.
ACCAGCGGTTGGCCTCGCCTGCGGCGGGGCCGGAGATGATCAGCGGCGTTCGCGCCTCGTCGATGAGGATCGAGTCGACCTCATCGACGATGGCGAAGAAGTGCTCGCGCTGCACGAGGTCTTCCTTGCGCCATGCCATGTTGTCGCGGAGGTAGTCGAAGCCGAACTCGTTGTTCGTTCCGTACGTGATGTCGGCCGCGTACTGCTCGCGGCGCTGGGCGGGGTTCTGTCCGGCGACGATGACGCCCGTCGTCATTCCGAGCGCACGGAAGACGCGACCCATCAGCTCTGACTGGTACGTCGCCAGGTAGTCGTTGACGGTAATGACGTGAACACCTTTGCCGGCGATCGCGTTGAGATAAGCGGGGAGCGTGGCGACAAGCGTCTTACCCTCACCGGTCTTCATTTCCGCGATGTTGCCGAGGTGAAGCGCGGCTCCACCCATCAGCTGCACGTCGTAGGGGCGCATGCCCAGGGTGCGCTTTGCTGCCTCGCGGACGGCGGCGAACGCCTCCGGAAGAAGCTTGTCGAGGGACTCGCCCTTCTCGTGGCGGGCGCGCAGCGCTGCGGTCTCGCCGCGCAGGTCGTCGTCACTCAGCTTGGTGTAGTCCTCTTCGAGCGCGTTCACGGCGTCGACGACTCGCTGCAGACGGCGGCGCAGGCGACCCTCGCCTGCGCGAAGCAGCATCTCGAACGGATTGGCCACGTTTTCACTCCTCGAATTGGCGGGCGCGCGGTCTGCACGCCGCATACCGACCGCGCGCGGACGGCATACCCGCCCATCCTAGGACCCCTTCGTCATGAGCGCGCCCGCAAACCACGAACCGGCGCGATGCTGACACGAAATAGACTCAGTGTCATGGTGTTCTGGGGCAGGCGAAAGCGCGAAGAGCAGGCCAAGCGAGACCGTGAGGATGCGGAGCTCGTTCGTCGCGCCCAGCAGGCGCTCGTCGAAACAGACGAACGCATCCGTACGACGCGCGACGAGCTGTCGTTTGCGCAGGCGGAGCTCGGCGAAAAAGCGACGCATGATCTCAGCGAGGCGCTTCACGCTGTTGCCACTCATATGCGAGAAGCGTTCGCCCTTCACCAGCAGAACCATGATGCGCTCGGCACTGAGCCGGGCGATGTCCGGGCCCGCGGCGAGCGCATTCTGCAGCTCTGCGAGTGGGCGGAGCAGGTGCTGGACGAACGCACAGAGGTGCTGAGGGAGCGTATTGAGAAGGTGCGTGAAGCACCGATGCAACTCCAGCGCATTCGGACGCAGTCAGCGCTGATGCGCGAGCGGCTTCCCGCAACAGAGGCGGCGATCGCGCGTCTGTCCGAGCGGTACTCCCCCGAGGCGATGCAGCGCGTCGGCGCGAACGCTGTCGAGGCGCGGCAACTGCTCGACTTCGCCGATCACTCTGCCGATGTGGCCGCCCGCCGTCGCGAAAGCGGGCACCGTGATGACGCCATGGTGGCGCTCGAAACGGCGACCGAGGCAGTCCGGCGCGCCGGAAAGATCATCGACGGCGTCGACGACTTCGAAATCGAGGCGATGCGAGCCCAGTCAACGCTCGCTGATGTCGTCGCCGATTCGCGCGGCGACATTCAGGAGGCGCGGCTCGGTCCGCAGACGCGCGACGTTGCTGCGGCGATTGCCGCACTCGAAAACGAGCTCAGGGCGCTTCCCGCTCCCGGAACCCCCACCGATCCGTTCGCAGATCTTGCCCGTATCGGTGAGGTCAACGCGGCTCTCGACCGTGCCGTGTCGCTGGCGCGCGAGCGCGCAGCGCGCCCTGTTCCGTCTCTTCTGCACGTTCAGCATGATGTCGATGCCGCTGACCGGGCGATCGCCGTGACGCGGAGCCTCGTCGATGGTCACCGGGGTTGGATCGGCGCAGATGCGCGCACGCGCCTTGCGGAAGCGGAACGCACGCGTATCGACGTTGACCCTCTCATGCGCGAAGAAGACACCAGGGAACACGCCCAGCAACTCGCGCGGCGCACGGCGCAGCTGGCGAACGAGGCGTTGCGTCTTGCTCAGCGCGACATTGATTCGTCCCGCCCCGACGAGTGGGGCGGCGGATGGGGCGGACCGCCGTCGCGCGGTGGCGGCGGCGGAGGCGGGCTCCTCGGCCCGATGCTCGGCGGTGCCGTGATCGGCAGCCTCCTCGGCGGAATCTTCGACTAAGGATGGGCACAACGATGCGTTTTCCCCACGATCGCGTGCGCCGTCTCCCGGCGGCTCTCGTCGGTGTCACCGCCCTCCTGGTGCTCGCGGGGTGCACGGCCGACGCCGTTCCTGCCCCTGTCGCCTCTCCGTCGGCTCTGCCGACGGCAGAGGCGACGGAGACGACGTCGCCGGCCCTCCAGCCCGATGCGACGATCAACGTGGGATCGCTTCTGCCGACCACGTCGCTGTCCCCGACGGCCGACGACCCGGGGGCAACACAGGTGTTTGCGGGGAACGTGCTGGAGGCGCTTGTTGACGTGTCCAAGGATGGTGATGTGGTTCCTCGGCTCGCATCGGCGTACGACGTTTCTGACGATGGCCTCCTCTACACGTTCACGGTGCGCGAAGGCGTCGTGTTTCATGGCGGCGACCCACTCACGGCCGATGACGTTGTGGCGGCTCTTTTGCGACAGGCAGGAGAGGACGCCTCAGAGGAGCGACGCGAGCGCTTCGCGATCATCGATGACGTCACAGCCGTTGACGATCACACCGTTGCGGTGAGGCTCTCTGAGCGGCGCATGTCTTTTCTGACCCAGCTGACGGATGTGTGGATTACCCGCGCAGGCCCGGATGACGGCACTCTCGATGGCACGGGACCTTATTCTTTCGATGGATGGATCCCCGGCGCGACGACGAGCATCACGCGGTTCGATGATTACTGGGGGCAGACAGCGTCCAACGGTTCCGCCGTTTTCCACCGGTTCGATGAGGCATCCGTCATGGACAACGCCCTCCTTACCGGGATCGTCGACATTGCGATCGGCGAACATCAGGCAGCCGATTTCGTCCGTAGCGCCACGACTGCCGAGACGACCCTGTCCTTTGTCGACACCGGCAGTGTGTCCGTTCTCGCCTTTCGGCACGACCACGGGCTCTTCGCGGATCCTGCTGTCCGAGAAGCCGCGCTGATGGCCATCGATCCCGCCGATCTCCTGTCGCAGGTGTGGGGAGAAAGCGCCGAGGAGGTCGCGGCGCTCACGGAAGATGCGTCTCCGTGGCGGAACGAGCTCTCGTCCTCACTCGGAGCAGATGCCGAGGCGGCGCAGGATGTGATCCGCGCTACAGGCACCGATACGAAAACGGCGGTCACCATCGGTGCCCTCCTTCCCGGACCCACAGAGCGCACGGCAGGAGCCGTCGCGCAGAGCCTCGCAGGTATCGGCATTTCCGCGGAGGTTCGCGTGATCGAACCGGATTCCGTCGATCAGCTCGGCGACGTCGATGCGGTCGTCGCCGTTCGCTCGTCCGCCGAGGACCTCCTCCGTAATCGCGACGCCGTCGTTGCCCTGGGGATCGCCAGCGATGACGCTCTCGAACGCCTCACCCAGTCTGAGTTGGTCTCCAGCGACGCGGAACGGACGGAAATGCTGCGTCTCGCCGCACGGGCAATCGTCGAGGACCACGCCGGGGCACTGCTGTTCCCCGTTCCCACCGTCATCGTCACGCGCGCGGGAATCGACGGCGTTACCCCGTCTGCCCCCCTCGATGGTTTTCCGCTATCAACGATTGAAAAGATCGAATAAACGACTGTGGCCCGCTCCTGACGGAGCGGGCCACAGTCGCGATCATTGATCAGCTGGCGAGTTGCTTCGCCGGCGGCGCCTGCGTTTCCAGCGAGATGACACCGTAGTCCCACCCTCGGCGCCGATAGACGACGCTCGGGTGATCTGTCTTGACGTCGACGAACAAGAAGAAGTCGTGCCCGACCAGCTCCATGCGGTCGACGGCTTCTTCGACCGTCATCCACTCGGGACCGAACGTCTTCGTCCGGATGACGACGGGGGTGTATTCCTCTTCGTCCTCCGTGTTCTGGATCGGAACCGCGCCCGTTGCGACAGCATGCAACGTTGCCACGTCGACGGGCGTGATGTCGATTCCTTCGAGGGAACCGCTGTCCTTTGCGAGGTGCGCGCTCCGCGGACGCTGACGGTCAGAGACCCTCTTGTCCTTGGCCCGACGCAGCTGCGTTGTGAGCTTGTCGAGCGCTGTTTCGAGCGCCGCGAACTTGTCTTCCTCGCGAGCCTCCGCCCTGGCAACCTTGCCCTTCGTGGTGACGGTGAGCTCGACCTTTGCTTCCTCCACACGTCCGTGTCGATGTGCGGCCTGTGTGACCTTCACGTCGAGACGTTCGGCGCGAGGGGCGAGGGTCTCAACGCGTGAGACCTTCTCCTCCACGACGGTTCGGAAGCGGTCGGTGATACTGACTCCGACGCCGACGATGCTGGTGTCCATCTTCTGCCTCCCCATCCGGTTCGCCCGGAGTGAGCGAACCATCGGTCGCTTGGTGAACCCCACGGTAGATGTTCGTCGCCCGCATGTCACGTATTTTCTGCATCCCCGTCATGTTCTGTTTTCCCGGGCGTGTCAGCGACGGTGACGGCGGCGATCACAATGCCACCCGCCTCCTCGATGGCACGGCGCGCCTCCAAAAGGGTTGCTCCCGTTGTGAGAACATCATCGGCCAAAATGACGCGCGTTCCTGGCCGGAGCCGCGCCCGCATGGAATGCGCGACATTGCGCCGCCGCTCCCGCCGTCCCAGACCGCGTTGATCAGCGACGATGCGCGCACTCGTGAGAGCGCGAAGCGGGAGTGTGCCGGCTCTGCGCACCAGCAGATCGGGGACGGCGTATCCACGGCGGCGAAGGGCGGCCCGCGAGGTCGGAACGGGGACGACGTCAGCGCCTCCTCCATGCGCCTCACGCGCGGCCCTGACGGCGGCTCCGAGAGCTTCGCCAAGCGCTCGAGCGGTTCCCGTGCGTCCGCGCTGTTTCAGCGCGCGGATGGCGTGACGGGCGGCTCCGTCGAGACGCAGGGCGGAGTACACCGCCAGCGGGGGCGATGCGCCGTCACCGATGTCCAGGCGCACGACAATCGGGCACAGCGCCTGTCGGCATGTCTCACAGAGCGCGCCCGTTGGTTCCGCGCACCCCGCACACTCGACGGGAAACAGCAACGTCATCGCATCGTCCAACGCATGGCGCAAAGAGGTCATGGCGATAGCGTCGCAAGTCCCGCGCGCGGACGCGGGGTTCCGGGGATAACGACGGACGAAGGAGCCGTGTGAAACGCCTAAGGCTAGGGTGCGGGGGAACCGAGCTGCGTCGCCAGCAGAGAAACGCCTTCCCCCGCTTGTTGCCACGTGGTGATTTTGCGGACGAAAAGCTCACCGTCCCGCGTGAGCATGCGCTCGTTCGACTGCGGGTTGCCGTAGGTCATCATGGTGATCGCGAACGAGGCGGTGAGGCGTTCTGATCTGCCGCCGATCGTCTGTTCGATCACGATGGTCCTGTTGTCACCCGGGATCGCGACGGCGACCGTTGTGTCGGCGACCCACGCAATAACGTCCGCCCGCTCGGGAAGAGCCGTTGCCTCAAGAACTCCGGCCAGCTCGATCGGCGTCCCGTCGGGCGCGCGGGTGATCCCGGCAACGAAAAGAACGGGCCTGTCGTCTATGGCGCCGGCGATCGCGAGGCGTGCGCCGTCACGCGCCATCCGGATGTCGTCAATCTCCGAAAGTTCGTCGAGTCCAGCGATGGAGATCGGCTCGCCGTCGTCTCCCCAGGCCTGAAGCGCTGATGACCGCTCCTCGGGTACTGACCAGATAAAGCCGAACGGGTCGAGGGCGGGCGCCACCCATTCTGATCCGTACACGAGATCGTCGAGCGTGCCATCGTCACGAACGCGCCACACTGTGCCGTCCTCTGACTGAACAGCGGCGTGAGAGTGGTCCCCGGCGACCGTGATCGAGGTTGCCGCGTCGTCCTCGCTCGCCTCCGCGGTGAAGCGCGTTTCAATCACGTCGCTGAGTCCGGGGATGCGGTCGGTCTCCCTGCCGAGGAACCCGAACTCATCGTGCGTCATCACGAGCGCCCTGGCGTCCGGCTGCGCATAGTCGACGGTAATCTCGGGTATCCGAAGGGGCTGATCGTCCACGGTGATCTGCACGGCGTGTACGCCGGCGGAGGCGAGACTGGACTGCAGCTGCACCAGCATCCGCCCGCGATCGAGATCGGATCTCTCCCGGACGAGCCCGGAAAGATCGACCGTTGCCATCCCGTCGTCTGCCAGCGGAACGCTCTGTCGACCCATGTTCACGCCGTCGAACGCCGTCGTCACCGCGCCGTCAAGCCAGTCCGACGGCCCGCCGTCGACAAGCGTCCGGGCAATCCGCGAGGCCATTCCTGTCGTGTTCGGGAACCAGCGCATATCGGGAACGAGTCTGGCGCTTCCCACGGCGAAAAAGTACAGAACGTGTTCGCTGAAGATGTAGTCGAAGCGGCCACTGGCGACAACCACCCCGTCCGGGGCTGCCGATACGCGCCACTGCCCGGCGTCGTCTCGCACCAGCTGAAAATTGAGCGCTCGCGCCCCGCCAGATGCGGGAACGTACTGTCCGTCTTCGCCGACGAAGGCTGTTGGGGTCACGCTCACCCGCAACTCGCCGCTGCCCGCATCGGCGATCTCTTCAGCATCACCCACGAAATCAGCGATGGTTCTATCGCTGATGTTCTCGACGGTCACCTGCGACTCGGGCCGCCACTCCGCCGCGAAGTCATCGGTGAGGAACTCCCGTGCAATGTCCCAGTTCCCGGTCGGACTCTCACCGGCTTCGAGGAAGCCGAGCACGATTTCCGCCGGCGACGCGTCCTCCGACGGGCCGTCCGGTGTGAACTGCCATACGGCGTCGGCCTGCGCTGTGCCCGTCTGGTTGCCCGGCTGAACGTAGCCCGCGGTGGGGAGACCGGCGCATGCGGCCAGCATGACGATCGTCGCGGCGACGACGGCGGTGACACGGACAAGCCTGTTCACGAACGCCCCTCCTCTTGCTGCGGCTTCTCGTGCCGGATGACGAGGGTCTCGGTGTCGTTCTCTGTTCTCGTACGGAACGCTCCCTCTTCCAGTTGCGCGATGGGTTCGACGGATATCGGCGATGCACCGATCTCTTCATGGGCACGGCGAGGCAGGGTCAACACGAAGTGCGTCCCGACGCCGATATGCGACCACACCTCCAGTGTCCCTCCGTGCAAGGTCGCATCGCCAAGAGCGATCGACAGGCCAAGGCCCGTGCCGCCCAGGGTTCTCTGCCGAGACGGATCGCCACGCCAGAAGCGATCAAAAACGCGTTCGACATGGCCGGGTTCCATCCCGAGGCCGTAGTCGCGCACGCCAACGGCCACGGCCGATTCATTCGATGCGACGGTGATATCGATCGGCTGGTGTTCCCCGTGCTCGATCGCGTTTCCGATCAGATTGCGCAGGATGCGACGCACACGGCGCGGGTCGATGTCGACGAAGTCGGGCCCGTCATCGCCGCGGAAACGCAGTTCACCTCCGTGCCGTGTCGCAAGAGCAGCCATATCCTCTGTCAGAGCGCCGGTCAGGGCCGAGAGGCTCACCTGTTCCCGCTCAAGCTGAACAGAGCCGGCGTCGTAACGGCTGATCTCGAGCAGGTCGACAAGCAGCTCCTCGAATCGTGACACCTGCTCGTGCAGCAGCTCTGCAGATCGCGCCGCGACCGGGTTGAAGTTCTCGCGTTCGTCGTAGAGCATCCCGGCGGCAAGACGAATCGTGGTCAACGGTGTTCTGAGCTCGTGCGAGACATCGGACACGAAGCGCTGTTGTACACGAGAGAGCTCGGCCAGCTCGCGAATCTGCGATTCGATACTGTCCGCCATCTGGTTAAACGAGCGCGCGAGGGTCGCGAGTTCGTCTTCGCCGTGCACATCCAGACGCGCTGACAGATCGCCAGCGGCGAACCGCGCGCTCGTCTTGGCAACGTCGACAATCGGGGTCGACACGAACCGCATGACGATCCACACAACGCCGACGACGAGAACGATCAGAGCGATTCCCATGACCCAGAGCGTGAACTGCACGAATGCCAGCGTCTCGGCCACGTCTGTCATCGGATAGGCGAGGTAGATCTCGAAAACGCCAACGTCTGGCATCTCCAGTTGCTGCCCCACCACGATCGCGGGCACATCAACGCCCGATTCGGTCGGCAATCCGATCGACTGCCACCACTGACTCTCGGGAACGATCGTCACCTGCTCACGCAGACCATCGGACAACAGCGCGGCGGAGAACAGATCCGGTCGAGAGGAGAACGCGCTCGGAGCATCCGCCGTCGACTGTGCCTCGATCGGGAATCCGAGAATCAGCTGCGTCGACGACGTTGTTGCGAGGTCATCGAGCATGTCGTTCGTGAGCGCCTGGATGGCCGCCCGGTCCCCGGCGACGTCGGCCTCGTTGACCCTCATCTGTGTGAGAGCGACAGCGCGATTCGTATCCTCGAGAGCCTGGCCGCGTCGGGCCTCGAATAAGTCAGTCTGAATCGCCAGGGCTGCCCACACCGCAGCGACTGCGATCGCCAAGGCCGTTGTCAGCGTCGTGATCAGGACGGTGCGAAAACGCAACGACCGACGCCAGCGGCGGATCGGGCGTCGCCACGTTCTCGAAACCCACCTCGTGAGCGGAGTCACGGCCCGTGGCTGATCAGGCGGGGCTGCCCGCGCGGTAGCCGACGCCACGGACGGTCATCACGATGCGCGGGTTGTCGGGGTCCAGCTCCACCTTGGATCGCAGTCGCTGAACATGGACGTTGACCAGGCGAGTATCCGCCTTGTAGTGATACCCCCATACCTGCTCAAGCAGTTGTTCACGCGTGAACACCTGCTGCGGCTTCGATGCGAGTGCCACCAGAAGCTCGAACTCGAGCGGGGTCAAGGAGATCGATTCGTCTGCGCGCATCACTTCGTGCGCCTGGACGTCGATTGCGAGGTCGCCGATCCGCAAAACCGTGGAGTCTTCCGGCGCGACAGGTCGCAGCCGGGTGCGGATCCGGGCGACGAGCTCCTTCGGATTAAAAGGCTTGACGATGTAATCATCGGCCCCGGCTTCCAACCCCGCGACGACATCGGTCGTATCGGACCGAGCCGTGAGCATGATGATCGGCACACCCGATTCAGCGCGGATCTCAGAGCAAATCTCGATGCCGTCCTTGCCGGGCAGCATGAGGTCGAGCAGCACGAGGTCGGGCGCCGTCCGGCGCCACTCATCGACGGCTTCGGCCCCTGTTGCACAAAAGGCGGTATCGAAGCCTTCCGTGCGCAGGACGATGCCGATCATCTCGGCGAGAGCGGTGTCATCGTCGACCACGAGAATGCGACTGGTCATGGTCACACAGCCTAGACGTCCGCCGCAGTCGTGTGGGTTCGGCGCGCGGGCGCGTACGGGTGTCGCCGCCCGTGCCCCGGCCCGCTGTGACACGATAGCCAGGGAGGAACACACGTGACTGATTCGATCAATTCGGGGTGGGCGCCGCTTCCGCGGCAGGGCCTCATTCCCCTGTATCCGCTGTCGTTTGGACAGATCCTCGGTCGTGCTTTTGCCGTATTGAAGGGCAACCCGAAGGTTCTCCTCGGTTTCGTCGTCGGCGTGCAAACACTCGCGATGACGATTTTGACGGTCGTGATCGGCGCCGTCACCTTTGCGACGCTGTCCCGGGTGGACACGGTCGACCCGAACTCCCCGGAGTTCGACACGCTGATGGCCGGTTCCATCGGGCTCATCATCATCGTCTCGATCGTTCTGGGATTCCTCGTCACCGCCGTCACCGTTCTCGCACAAGGTGTTGTCGTGGCGGAAACAGGGATGGCAGCACTGGCCGAGAAGTCTTCTCTGCGCCAGCTCTGGCGCCGTGTCGGCCCGGCATTCTGGCCGCTGATCGGTTACACACTCCTGCTCGGTCTCGCACAAACCATCGCGATCGGCATTCTCGTTGTCCCGATCGTGCTCACCGCGATCATGGGAACCCCCGGAGCGATCGCGGCCGCTGCGCTGTTCATGATTGTTGCTGCTCTCGGCGGTCTCGTTCTTCCGGCCTGGCTCGGCACAAAGCTCTACCTTGTTCCCGCCGCGATCGTGCTCGAAGGCGCGGGCCCCATCCGCGGCATCGTCCGCTCCTGGAAGCTCACGCGCGGTCGCTTTTGGTCGACCTTCGGCGTGCTCATCATTCTTGCCCTCATCGCCAATGTGGCGGCAATGCTTGTCTCCTTCGCAGTCATACTCCCTCTGTCGTTCCTTCCCGCTGTTCTGTTCCCGTTCGGGGACCCCGCGGCGATCGACGACACAGGTTTCGCGGTCACTGCCCTGATCTTCTCTGTCATTCCCTCGATCATTAGTTTCGCGTTCACCGCCGTGCTGATGATCGTCATCGCCTCCGGCGGCGCGCTGTGTTATCTGGATGCACGCATGCGCGATGAGGGCATTGACCTTCGGATGCAGCGCTACGTCGAGCGCACCCATCAGGGTCTCGACGCCGACGATCCGTACACTTTCGATCCGGATGCGCGCCCGTCGCCGTATGCGCACACCCCGCCGCCGCAGCAACAGCAGCAGCCGTATCCGCCCGCGACAGCGACTCCTCCTCCCTCCTACGCCCCGCCAACGGCCCCACCGGCCCCGCCCTCGGGAACGAGTGGTGCTGTTCCGCCGTGGCAGCAGCCGCCGTCCGCCCCTCCCGTATGACAACGGTCCCGGCTCTCGCCGCGCTTCTCACCGGCTCCGACGAGGCGAGGGAGCGCGCCGAACGCGAACTACAAAAGCCGATCTACGCCGAAACGGAACCGACACTGTTCGACCGGGTTGCGCAGACGATCGGTGACGCCATCAGTTCGCTTCTCAACCCCCAAATCGGCGGGGCGCAGTGGAGCACGATCTGGACCGTCATCATCGTCGGCCTTATTGTTGCCGGCGTTGTCGTGGCCCTGGTCATCTGGGGTCTCCCCCGTGGCGAGCACCGCCGCGCCCCCGGCTCGGCGGATGTTTTTGCCGACGATGGCCGGTCCGCCCGTGATCTGCGCCAGGCAACTCGCGCGGCGATGGAGCGCTCTGACTGGGACGAGGTCGTCATCCTCGGATTTCGGGCGCTCGCGCGCGGTCTCGAAGAACGTGGGATCGTCACGGCGCCCCCGGGAACAACCGCGCGCACCCTTGCCGCTCGCGCCGCGACCGCTTTCTCCGACCGTTCCGAGGATCTCCGGGCAGCCGCGGCCACTTTTGACGATGTCCGCTATCTGCGACGTGCCGCACAGCAGGACGTCGCACTGCAGGTTGTTGCTCTCGACGAGAGCATCGCGCGAACCCGTCCCTCCGCGACTGCGGAGGCGATGTTCGTATGAGCCTCATCGCAACAACGGCGAAGGCGCCTGATGCGCAGGCCATCACCCCGCGTTCTCTGACACGGGGCGTTTTGGCGTGGGTGCTGATCATTGTCGCCATCATCGGCGCCGGAATCATCGCGGTTGCTCTCGAACGCAATTGGTCCGCGCCGGACCCCCTCGCCGCCGACAGCCCGCGCTACGACGGCGCGCTCGCGATCGTGACGCTGCTCGAAGAAGACGGAGTCGCCGTGGATGTCGTCGGTTCGCGGGCGGATGCTGAGGCTGATCTGACGCCGGAGTCAACACTGGTCATCACCGACACGCGGAAGCTCGTGCCGGACGACCTCGCCTCTCTCACGGAGAAGGCCGGCCACACGGTTCTCCTCGACACCGATTTCGCTGGTGCCGACGCCTTCTTCCCCGGAATCGGCTTCGGCGGGCACGGTCAGGGCCCTGTTTCGCCCGAGTGTGTTCTCTCCGCCGCGGAGGCTGCCGGTGACATCTCCCCCGGCGCGGCATACGCTTTGCCCGAGACCGACGATGTCATGGCGTGTTATCCCGTTGGCGAGGGGTTCGCGCTGCTACAGACGCCGGTGACGACGGAATCGACCGTCACGGTGTTCGATGCTCGCGCGATCATCGCCAACGATTCTCTCGCCGAACACGGCCATGCCGCGCTTGCGCTCGACATCCTCGGCGACACGGATCACCTCGTCTGGTACACCCCGTCGGCGGCGGACGCCCGCGGACAAAACCCCGCGTCGCTGACAGACCTCGCGCCCACCTGGGTGACGCCGCTCATCGTTCTCTCGCTGCTCTCGGCCGGCGCCGCCGCGCTGTGGCGAGGGCGCCGCTTCGGGCCGCTCGTGGCCGAGAATCTCCCGGTCACGGTGCGTGCGAACGAAACACTCGAGGGACGAGCGCGCCTGTACCGGGCGGCGAACGACACCGCCCACGCGGCGGATGCGCTTCGCCGCGGCGCGATCGACAGAATCCGTCGCAGACTGGCTCTTCCCCCGAGCGCATCCCCCCAGGACATCGCGATGAGCGCCGCGGACCTCACCGAGCGTAGCGCGCCCGCGATTCACGACATTCTCACGACCATTCCGCACGATGACGCCGCCTTTGCCGCCTTCGCCGAGGGGCTCAGAGCCCTCGAAGACGATCTCACCTCGACCGACCTTTGGGAAGGACGCCACCCATGACCGAGCAGGAGACACCTGTGACCGATGCCGACGACCTGCGCGAGGTGATCGCGCGCGTGCGGACAGAAGTGGGCAAGGCCGTTATCGGACAAGACGGAGCCGTCACCGGCCTGCTCATTGCCCTCCTGGCGCGCGGCCATGCCCTTCTCGAGGGCGTTCCGGGCGTTGCCAAGACCCTCCTCGTTCGTTCCTTTAGCCGTGCAACAGGGCTCGATACGAAGCGTGTGCAGTTCACCCCCGACCTCATGCCGGGCGATGTGTCTGGATCTCTCGTGTATGACGCGAAGACCGGTGAGTTCGAATTCCGAGAGGGCCCCGTTTTCACGAACATCCTCCTCGCCGATGAGGTCAACCGCACCCCGCCAAAAACACAGTCGGCGCTTCTTGAGGCCATGGAGGAACGCCAGGTTTCGAGCGACGGCGTCACGCGCCCCCTTCCGGAGCCGTTCCTCGTTGCAGCAACGCAGAACCCGATCGAACACGAGGGTACGTACACACTGCCGGAGGCACAGCTCGACCGCTTCCTGCTGAAGCTGATGATCCGCATGCCGGAGCGCGATGCCGAGGTCAACATTCTTCGTCGCCATGCTGACGGTTTCTCCCCGCGCGTCCTCGAGGGCGTTTCTGCCGTTGTCACGGCCGATGAGATTCTCCGGGCACAGCAGTCGGTTGATGCTGTCGAGGCAACCGACGATGTGCTCGCGTACATCGTCGATCTCGCGAGGGCAACACGCGAATCCGCGAGCGTTCAGGTGGGCGCCAGCCCGCGCGCGGCAACGGCCCTCCTCGCCGCGTCGAAGGCGTGGGCGTGGCTCGGCGGCTACCCCGCGATTACGCCCGATCACATCCAGGCGATGCTCACGCCTGTGTGGCGCCACCGCATCCAGTTGCGTCCGGATGCCGAAATCGAGGGCGTCTCGGTGGACAAGACGCTCGCGTCCGTCGTGCGGACAACGCCCGTCCCCCGCTGACAGATGTTCGTCACCGGTCGCTTCCCCCTGCTCGTCGCGGCAGGCGCTCTCCCGCTCGTGCTCCTCCCCGCAGCGGGCTTCAGCGCCTGGGCAGTTCTCGCGGCGTGGATTGTGGTGTGCGCCGCCGCCGTCGCAGTCGACGTCGCGGCGGCGGCATCTCCTGGTGCACTGCGGATTTCACGCGATGTGCCGGCACGAACCAAGCTCGGCGAGCGGACCGTGACCCGCGTGCAGATCATCAACGGTGGTCACCGGCGGGCGCACCTCACGGCACGCGACGCCTGGCAACCGACGGCCGGCGCGCCGAGCGACCGGTTGTCGGCGACGATTCCCTCGCGCGAGTCGCGCGTTTTCGAGGTCCCGTTGCTCCCCCGCCGCCGCGGCGAACTCCGCAGTGAGTTCATGACCGTTCGCCTGCGCGGGCCGCTCGGATTCGCCGGGCGCCAGGCCAGTCTCGCGGCGCCGGGAGCGATCAGGGTGCTGCCACCGTTTCGAGCGAGACGCCACCTGGCCAGCCGCGTGCAACGCCTTCGTGAGCTCGACGGTTCGACAAGCCTTCAGGTGCGTGGGCAGGGAACCGAATTCGATTCCCTCCGTGAATACATCCGCGGCGATGATGTGCGATCGATCGACTGGCGGGCGACGGCACGCGCGGGAACGACGATGCTGCGCACGTGGCGTCCCGAACGCGACCGGCACGTGACGATCGTCATTGACACGGGACGAACAGCAGCGGCGCGCGTCGATGACGAAACGCGACTGGATGCGAGTTTCGAAGCCGCCATGCTCCTCGCCGCCCTCGCCAATCGTGCTGGTGACCACGTTCACCTCCTCGCCTACGACCGCGTCACGCGAGCGCGCGTCACGGGCGTCGACGGGAACCGCCTCTTGCCCGACATCGCAGACGAGCTGGCGCCCGTTGAAGCCCAGCTGATCGATACCGGCTGGGACGGCGCGTTCTCTGCAGCGCAGCGGCTTGCTAGACGGCCCAGCCTCATCGTCGTTCTGACGGCCCAAGAGTCAATCGCTTCCTCTCGGCGCTTCCTCTCGGCGCTTGCGAGTTTGCCGAGCGCCGGAACGACTGTTCTCGTCGGCACCGTGACGGACACCACGATTGCCCCCTCTCCGCTCGACAGCGCGGCGGGTGTTTCCGAGCTGTTCCACGCGGCGGCCGCCGAGCAGACGGCGCAGGAAGCAGAGGCTGTTGCACGGGCGATCTCCCGCGCCGGCGCGGAAGCGATCGCCGATTCCGCGGAGTCTCTGCCGCCGCGTATCGCAGATCGGTATCTGGCGCTGAAGAAAGCCGGGCGGCTGTAGGGCTCTCTTCGTTTTTATTCATGATTCGCTTTTACGAATCATTCAGAACAAGGTAGGGTTGTCATCGATGACAACCTCAACCGTGACCCCGAGCGCCGCTGACGCCCTGCGTCGCGCTGGTCTGCGCGTCACAGCACAGCGCGTCGCGGTGTTCGACAGTCTCGCCAGACGACCTCATTCGTCGGCAGACGACATTCACCGCGAGGTGCAGATGACGATCCCGGGCATCGCCCTGCAGACCGTCCACGGCATCGTCGGAGGTCTCACAACAGCGTCAATCGCGCAGCGCGTCAGCCTGCCCGGCGCGCCAAGCGCGCTCTACGAACTCGCGGCGCGCGATAACCACCACCATGTGCAGTGCATCGTCTGCGGCCAGGTCGAAGACGTTCCGTGCGTCGTCGGCGCCGCCCCCTGTCTCGAGCCCTCCCACACCCACGGCATGCGCGTCCTCGAGGCGAGCGTGACCTTCCGTGCCATCTGTCCCAGCTGCGAAAGGAACGGCATTGGCTGATATCACCTACACCACGACCCAAACGGGGACGCCGGTCACGAGCGACGAATTCTCGCTCACAACCGGTTCCGACGGGGTCACCGCCCTGCACGACCGCTACCTCGTTGAGAAGCTCGCCTCGTTTAACCGCGAGCGCGTGCCCGAGCGCAACCCCCACGCCAAGGGTGGCGGCGCCTTCGGTACTTTCACCGTCACCGAGGACGTGTCGAAGTACACCCGCGCCGCGGTGTTCCAGCCCGGCAGCGAGGCCGAGGTTCTGCTACGTTTCTCGTCGGTTGCCGGTGAACAGGGTTCGCCCGACACCTGGCGCGATGTGCGCGGATTCGCTCTGCGCTTCTACACCTCCGAGGGCAACCTCGACGTGGTCGGCAACAACACCCCGGTGTTCTTCCTGCGCGACGCCATGAAGTTCCCCGACTTCATCCACTCGCAGAAGCGCACGGGAGCCGCTGCGCTTCGCAACGCCGACATGCAGTGGGACTTCTGGACCCTTTCGCCCGAGTCGGCCCACCAGGTCACGTATCTCATGGGTGACCGCGGCCTGTCGCAGTCGTGGCGGCACCTCAACGGTTACGGCTCGCACACCTACCAGTGGGTCAACGCCGAGGGCGAGCGATTCTGGATCCAGTACCACTTCGTCTCGAAGCAGGGCGTTGTTCCCCTGTCCAGCGAGGACGCGGAGCGCATCGCAGGCGAGGACGCCGATTACTACCGTCGCGACCTGTTCGAGGCCATCGAGCGCGGTGAGAACCCCACGTGGGAGGTTCACGTGCAGGTCATGCCGTACGAAGACGCAAAGACCTACCGGTTCAACCCGTTTGATATGACCAAGGTCTGGCCCTTCGCGGACTACCCCCGCATCAAGGTCGGTGAGTTCACGCTCAACCGCAACCCGCAGAACTTCTTTGCCGAGATCGAGCAGGCTGCCTTCTCGCCCGGGAACCAGGTTCCCGGCACGGGCATCTCGCCCGACAAGATGCTCATGGCCCGCGTGTTCTCGTACCCCGATGCACAGCGCTACCGCATCGGCACGAACTACAACCAGCTGCCGGTCAACCAGCCGCACGCTGCTCCCGTGTTCAACTACATGCACGAGGGCAACATGCAGTACCACTTCAACCCGGCCGGCACGCCCGTGCACGCGACCAACTCGTTCGGCTACCCGCACGCGGACGCCGAGCGCGGAACCGAAGCGACGTGGGAAACCGATGGCGCCCTCGTGCGTAGCGCGTACACGCTGCACAGCGAAGACGACGACTTCGGCCAGGCAAGCACGCTCTACAACGACGTGTTCGACGATGGCGAGAAGGATCGCTTCCACGCGACCCTCGCCGGTCAGTACCAGGGCCTCACGGTCGACGCCGTGAAGGAACGCTTCTTCTGGTACTGGGGCCAGGTCGACGAGAAGATCGTTGCCGGCATCAAGGCAAAGCTCGGCGCATAATCTGACGCAGAAAGAGGGGCGTAGCGGGGAAACACTCCCGCTACGCCCCCTTTTTGCGTCAGAGTGAATTCGGGACCGCGCGATCCGCGCTACCCGGCGACGAGCCGCGACGTTCCCGCCTCGAACTCGGTCAGATCGCCCGTCGCGCCGCGGCGGGAGGCTCGACGACCCCAGATGAGCATGTAGGCGAGGAAAACACCCAGCGCCACCGCTCCGATACCGATCTTGATGACATGCGGCCACTCTTGGCGCGTGACAAAGCCCTCAACGATGCCCGAGAGCGCGAGCGCGAGAATCAAACCGACGACAACAGTCGCAAGGGCGCGACCCTCGCGCGCAAGAGCAGTGCCGCGCGAAACGCGCCCCGGCGCGATCCACGCCCAGAAGATCCGGAAACCGGCGGCTCCCGCAACGAAAATCGCCGTCATCTCCAGGAGACCATGCGGCAGGATGAAGAGCAGGAAATCGTCGCCGCGGTCGTAGAAGAACATCACGGCCGCCGATATGCCGAGACCGACGGCGTTCTGCATCATCACGTAGAGCGGCCAAATGCCGGTGATACCGAACATGATGGACTGCGCCGCGATCCACGCGTTATTCGTCCACACCATTCCCGCGAAAACCGCCTCGGGGTGATCACTGTAATAGGCAACGAAGTCTTCGTCGGCGTACTGGCGCAACTGCGTCTCGTCACCGATCGTCGCCATCAGCTGAGCATCTGATGATGCCCACCAACCGACAACCCAGGTGATCGCAATAAAGGACACCGCGACAACGAGTGTGTCCCATCGCAACCGATAGAGGGCGGCGGGGAGCTGCTCGAGGAAGAACCGCGGAAACTGCTTGGCGGCATTCTCCGGTGCACCGGTGATTCGATAGCGCGCCGCTCCGAGAACGTTCGAGAGATAGTCGCCCGCCGGAGTTCGGCCGGTTGTCGTCTTCATTTCGGCCAGATCAGCCGATCCTGCCCGATACAGACGAATGAGCTCATCGGTTTCGGGCCCCGTCAGCGTGCGTCGCTTCGCGAGGTCGTGGAGGCGATCCCACTCGGGCCGCCTCGCGTCGATCAGGGCGTCGATGTTCACCCGTTCCACTGTACGGGACCACCGTGTCACGACGGCAGCGCATCTCGGGACGGCGCCCATCGCGCCTGGTCTGGTTGACTGGGAGCATGTCCCCTTCGGCAATTGCGCGGCCAACTGGCCCGCGGGCACTCGTTGCAGACGACGAGGTCCTCACCGGCGAGGCAGTCGCACTCGACCTGCAGCCCATCGGGCTGGGGATGCGCACGCTTGGCGGTCTCATCGACATGGTGGCCGGTTGGCTCCTCTTTCTCGCTCTGCTGTGGGGAGCGGGAACGATCGCTGCGGCCGGCATCATCGACCAGGGAACGATCCAGATCCTCACGATCGTCCTTCTCGTCATGTCGTTTGTCGGCCTCCCGCTGACCGTGGAGACAATGACGCGTGGCCGCAGCCTCGGCAAGCTCGCAGCGGGCGGGAGGATCGTGCGCACCGACGGCGGCGCCATCGGATTCCGACACGCGTTTATTCGTGCGCTCGTAGGCGTTCTCGAGATTTACATGACGTTCGGTGGCATTGCGATCCTCGTTGGAACGTTCACACCGCGCGCGCAGCGCCTCGGTGATCTCGTCGCCGGAACCTATAGCGAGCGCGTGCGCCGTCCGAAGCTCCCGCCGCCCGCTCCTGGTGTCCCCCCTGAGCTGGTGCACTGGGCGGAGATCGCCGATGTATCGCGCCTGCCGCCCCGCGTCGACTCCCGCGTCACGCGTTTCGCTACCGGGGGCGCGAAGATCGATCCCCGCATCCGCGCGCGCCTGGCCGCCGACCTGATGCACGACGTGGCGCCGTTCGTGACGCCGCTCCCGGACGCATCGCCCGAGGTCGTTCTGCAGGGCGTCGCGGCAGTACGCCGCGAACGTGATCGAACGGCTCTCGAGAACGAGAACATACGCGTTGCCCGGCTCGCGGGTGACAGCGTCGTGGTGTTCTCGTCCGAGCCGTCAGCGGAACGCGCCGTCTGAGCTGAACGAACGCCTAATGCATATCGTCCGCGCCGAGCTCCCACGGTTCCCGGCCGAGGAACTCCGCCGCTCCCCCGAAGACAGCGCTCTCGATGAGGATGCGCTGGTGGTGGACATCGGTTCGATGCATCGGCAGCCCGTGCGCCTTCGACAGCCGTTCGACCGGCACCCGGTAAATGAGAATGCGGTTGTTATCGCGATCAACGAGCCAGCGCGGCGTTCCGCTCTCCCCCTCGTGCAGGGGCATACTGGCGATCTCGAACCGGATGTCTTTCAGGTCTGGCCAGGCACCACGCAGAAAAGATGACGCCGCACCAACGGTCATCTCGAAACGGTCGTAGCGGGATCCGATGGCAGGAATCGGTGGTTTGGTCAGGGCGCTCCGCCCTGCGCGCCCGTGTCGACCGTGCCGGTTCGGCGACGGACGAGACACCTTCGGAACCTGCTCGTCGCGGCGTGCGCGATCCCACCACTTCATATAACCAGCTTAGAGTCTGAGGATGGACGATCGCCGCTGTTCGAAGGTTGGGTGCCAGCGCCCCGCTGTTTCCACCATGACTTTCGACTACGACGATCGTTTGGCGGCGCTCGGTCCTCTCGGCGGCGGAAACGATCCGCATGCGCACGACCTCTGCCACTCGCACACCGATCAACTCTCGGTGCCGCGTGGATGGACGGTTCTCCGGCATGAGAGCTTTCGCTAGCGCGCCGCTCAGTGGAAGACGGTGACGGGCTCCGGCTCAGCGGGGTCGGGCTGAACGGGGAAGGATGCGATCGCGCCGTCGACGACATGGCTCGCCGACGCGGCCACGGTTCCGTCCGAAACGTCGATACGGTACGTCCCCTCGGAGAAAGCGCGGAACGACGCGGAGCGCCCCACGCCAATGTCGAGGGTGCGCGTAGACACATCGCGGTCGAGACGATCGACCACGACCGTGACCGGCTCATCGCCCGTATTCGCGATCGCCACCTGGAACTGCCCTTCCGGAGCGTCAGGCAGGGTGACCAGGCTCGTCTCATCGAGCTCAGGGGCCGCAACGGACCACCCATAGTCAGCTCCGGCGACGTTGCGGACCGCGGCGACGATCGGAGACTCTGCATCGACGCGAACGGTGTACGAACCGGCGGCGAGATCGGCCAGGTCGACGCTGAGGGGTTGATCGGCCGCGAGCTCAAGGGTCGCGGAAAAGGCGACTCCCCCGGAGGATTCTGAGACCACGGTGACATCGGCCACCGCGTCGACACCTTCAATACTCAACAGCCGGAGCGCCGTCGGCTCGTCGGGTGATTCCGCCGCGGACTCCGTGATGGTGAGCCGGGGAATCACGGCGCTCGTCGCGGGCGCGGCAGCGGCCTGAACGTCGACACCGACGGGGTCCAGTGTCATCACACGGCTCGACTGCAGGGACGCTCGCACGGGAGCGCCGGAGGCGATCACGCGCACGACGGGGCTCTGTTCGGCACCGGAAATACTCGCAACGGGGATGGCACGCGCGGCGCCGGCGGGCAGAGCGAACTCTCCGCCCGGCGGCCGTGTTCGCCCGTCGACGCCGAAGACTTCGAGCGACACGGTCGCGGCCACTTCGGACGGGTTGGCGACGACGACGATGTCCGTAATTCCTGTTGCCACGGTTGCGCCGACGAGCCATGCTTCGGGAGTGGGTGCGCGGCAGGCGGACGCCGCGAAACCGGTGATATCTGGTTCGTTCAGCAGCGCCGATCCCGCTCCTGATACCGCGATGGGGTCGGTCCCGTCTGGTAGCTGCACAATCGTGGTCGCCTCGCCGACGCCGTCGATCGTCGTGCGCCCGTCCGTATCGGGTGCTTCGCTGCGCGCATTCAGGGCAGCAATCGCGGGGTCCGTCACGGCCATGAGACCCTGGGCGTCGCTCGCATCACGGCCGAGCGCAAGAATCGGTCCGTCGCAGGCGAGAAGAGCTTCCCCGGGAACGGGCGTCACGATCGTGTGCGGCGCCTCGGTGGTATTGCCAACTCCCGCGGCCGTGATGTCCGGCCAGGGAAGAACGGCGGCGCCGACCACCGCCGCGGTCAGAGCGAGCCCGAAAGTGGTTCCGGCGATACGGCGCGTGAGCGTGCGTTTCATCAGTCGTCCTCCGGTGAAGACACAACGGAGCGCGGCCACTGACGTGACGCGCGGCGTGTGTCGCGCGTGGGGAATCCCAGCAAAATCGCCGCGAGGACGATCGCTGCCTGTCCGCCGCCGATCATCCAGGCAATCGAGGCGTCAGCGCCGTCCAGCCCCTCGCGTTCGGCAATGGCATCGTCGACGCGCCAGAGAACGCCGCGTTCGGTCTCGCCCACCCGAACGAAACCGGCCCGAGCATCCATCGACGACTGCGCGGTGAGTGACATGGCACGCTGCACGGGGCCCGCTGCGGCGGGGTTGTCCCGCAGCAGCACGAACGACAACCCGAGCCCGCGAAGGTCGTCGTTCACAGAGGTGGCGCTGCCAGAGATGATGTCAGCGGCGAGAACGGCCAGGGTCTCATCGCTCTCCCGCATCGCAAGGTGCGTGCGGTCGAGGGTGGATTGTCCGCCCAGCGTTTCGCTCGCGCCCCACACAACGCGGGCGCTCACGCCCTGATCGAGGGGTTCAAGGATCAGCGTTCCCACGGATCGGTCATCGCGCGCTTCTGCCGAGATATAGGCGGGCAGCGTCGTTCCCACGCCCGCGTGCAGAGGCGTTGCTCCGCGGTGGAGGGCGGTGAGCTGCGGAACAACCGCGAGAGCGACGCACGCAATAGCGACCGTCGCTGTGAGTCCGCGCCACGGCCGAAGGGATCCCGATTCCAGCGCGACGGCCGCGGCGGCGATCATGCCGAACCACGCAAGGCTCAGGCCCGTTCCTGGCCAGACGCCATGGTGAACGCCCCCGGCGTAGGTGACAACAAGATGGGGCTGGATGACCGCTGTCACAACGCCCAGGGCGGCCGCCGTGAGGGCGATAAGAACCGGCTTGCCGCGGCCCGTGAGCGGCGCGGCCAGTGCAAGGGCGACGACGGGGACGAGCAAAACGGCGGACCAGGCCCCGAACCGTGCGAAGGAGTCCAGGCCAAGGTCGGTGAGGAAACGCGCCCAAGCCGCGGCCTGCCCGTCGGCGAACCCGGCCGCCACGAGCGGAGAGGCTGCCCCCGACGAGGCGGCGACGCCGGGGTCGGCGAAGATTGCCAGCGGTGTGCCGCGCTGAATCTGTTCGAACGCCAGCGGCGCGAAGAGCGCGAACGACGGAATCATCAACCAGACAATGCGGCCCACAGACGCTCGGCGCCACGAGAACGCCAGGACGATGCCGACGATCCAGACGATGACGATCGCCGGTGCGAGCGATGGTGCCGAGGCGAGCGTGGCAGCGATGAGGAGCGAGGCTGTTCCCGCCGCGGGCCAGGACCGGTGCGCCGCTGCCGCCGCGTAGACGGCCCATGGCAGCGCAAGATGAGCGATGACGGCCGCGGGACGCCCTTCCATCAGCCCATCCCAGAGGGGAGGCGCGATGCCCCAGAGAACGGCGATCGCCACGCGAGCGTCGGCCCCGTTCGCGAAACGCGTCGCGGCGAACCAGGCTCCGAGAACGGCCAACGGCATCGCAGCAAGCCAGAGAAGGACAAGAGCATACGACGGCGATGCGGGCCAGAGCGATCCCAGAACGGCGACGATCGCGGCAAAGGGATCGGTGGCCCCGACTTCGCCGAGGCCTTCGGCACGGAGCCCCCACGTGGCATCGCGCCAGAGACCCGCGACGGTGCGGCGGAGCGGAAGAAGAGCTCCGCCCGCCATCGCGGGCCAGGTCAGAAGAGCGATGAAGGCCGCGATTCCCACGGTGGCCGCGGCGATAACTGCCCAGGCTCCGCCGCCGGAAAAGAACCGAAGGGGCTCACGGACGCGGGGGGCGTGTTCCTCTGCCGCGATCTCGCGTTCACGGACCTCTGCGTATCCGATGCGGAGAGGGTCCACCTGTCGCCAGGAACCGGTGCGAACGTGACGAATTCTGGCACGGCTGCGGACAATCGCCGGCACACGGACGAAGGCCGTCACGGCCGCCATCCACTCGGGCGCGACGCGACCTGGTCGCTTCTGCACAAGGGCGACAGCGGTGTTCCACAGCGCGAGCGGGAGCAGCGTGAGCCACACCAGCGGCAGCGCCCAGATCGGCGAGTAGACAAGGCGCCTGTGCAGGCGGGCCACACGGGACACATAGGAACGGGTGATCGAGAACTGTCGCGGAACCCACACCGCAACGCGCGCGTTCGGTGCGAGCGCGAGGCGTCGTCCGCCGAGTCGGGCGCGAACGCCCAGGTCAAGCCCCTCGTCGGCTCCCATGAGGGCGCGATCGGGCATCAGCCCCTCACGCGCGTCGGCGCGAATGAGCATTCCGCGAATATCGGCGCCCAGAACGTCATCGGCTGCGTCGTGCTGGCCCTGGTCGTATTCTGCGTGGGCGAGCTCCACAGCGCGTCCCGATGCCGTCATCGTGACGCCAAACGATTCCAGCATGCGCCGGTCACCCGTTCGAACGAGCTTCGGCGCCGCAATCGCCACAGATGGCTGCCGCTCAAGAGCGGCGTCAAGGGCCGCGAGCGCGTCGTCTTCGGGGACTGTTGCGTCGGACAAAAGCCAGACCGCGCGGCCGTCAGGAACACGTGCGAGCGCCATTTCCGCCGCCGCGGCGAAGGTCGTTGACTCCCCTGTTGTCAGGACGCGACGAACTCCGGCTTGATCGATCGCTGCTCGAAGCGGGGCGGGGTCGCCGCAGACAACGATCGTGATCCCCGAAACGGGTGCGGTCTGTGCGTGAATCGCGGAGACCGTGCGCTCGAGACGTATCGCGGATCCGGGGGAAGATCGCGCGACGAGCACGACGTGAACTGAGGCGGGCATGACGGACACAGCCTAAGCCTGTCCCACTGAGAGACGGTCAGGGACACGCACGGGTCGATGCCTGCGCTCAGCAGGCCCGAAGGTCAGGAAGCCTGCTGTTCCTGCTGTGCACGCTTCAGGCGGCGCCGTTCGCGCTCGCTCAGCCCACCCCAGATGCCGAATCGCTCGTCATTCTGCAAGGCGTACTCGAGGCACTCCGTACGTACGGCACAGGTGGTGCAGATGCGCTTCGCATCGCGGGTCGACCCGCCCTTTTCCGGAAAAAAGGCCTCTGGGTCGGTCTGAGCGCACAGCGCATCGCTCTGCCAGGACAGCGCGCCGTCGTCGACGGGCTCGTCGGGCCGGACTCCCGGAACCCCCAGGTCGACAGGGTCAACGAACCAGTCTGCCGGTGCTTCGGATCGATACTGCGATGCGGTCATGATGTTCTCCCCCTTGGACAGTCCCTGAACAGGTCCCTTCCCCAGAAGTAATTACACCCGTGTGATTCGCGAATATCAAGTCGCTGATACTAAAGCTTTCATCCCCGCATTGAAGGTTTTGTCGCGTTCGGCGTGTCGTCGCGCGGCTCGTGGCCGGGCTGGGCGACGAAAAACTCGCCGTCGCCGCCCATCTCAACAAGCTGCTCATCCGGCGTGGCGAACGCGGCCTCGCCCGGTCGCAGGTGAACCACTGTTCCTCCCGCGTTCACCTGAACGGCTCCGCCCGTGCTGAGCACGATCATGGGGCCATTGGGCTGCAGACGCGCCGTTGACCCCGCAGAAACTGAGCCTCGCAAGAGCTGGAAGTCGCCGACGGGCGCCGGGAACTGGTCGAGACCGTGGCTGTCTCCGTTGAACACAGTCGGGAGGATCACGGGAATGGGGCCGGCCGAACGATCGAGGACGTTCATGAGCTCATCGACATCGATGTGCTTCGGCGTCAGACCGCCGCGAAGGACGTTATCGCTCGCCGCCATGATCTCGACGCCGAGTCCCGACTGGTAGGCGTGCAGCTGCCCCGCGCGCAAGAACAGCGCCTCGCCGCGGCGCAACTGGACGAGATTCATGAGAAGTCCCACGACGACGCCCGCGTCACCGGGGAACTCGGCAGCGTTGGCCCTGGCGTTGGACAGCTCAGCGGAGAACTCGGTCGCACGCGCGTCGCCGAGGGCGGCGATGATCGCGTCAACGACGCCCTGCGCGTCGCCGGAGAGCAACCAGCGCACGGCCTCACCGAGGCTGTGCTCATCGCGAATTCGTTCCGCAAGAGGATGGGCTGCGGGTCCGATGTTCGCGAGAAGACGCTGCGTCGCACCGATCTCCCGAAGTCCGCAGATCGCGGTAAAGGTGTCGGACAGCGCAACGATCATCTCGGGTTTGTGGTTGTCGTCCGCGTAATTTCGCGCAGCGCCCGCCGGAAGGCTCGCTTCACGGGCATAACCCTCGACGGCCTGGTCCTTCGTCGGGTGCGCTTGAATCGACAGCGAGCGGCCCGCAGCGAGAACCTTCAGCAGATAGGGAAGCCTGCCCCCCACTCCGGGCGTGACGTTTTCGTCGCGCAGCCATGCGTCAAGGGTGCGACCGGTGCCGTCACCCACCTCGGACGGATCCGAGGGGTGATCTCCGTACCAGATCTCTGCTTCGGGGACATCAGAAATCCCACGACCCTGCAGGCCAGCGATGAGAGTGCGCGAGCCCCATTCGTAGTCACGAGGAGCGTTCGTCAACGTCACAAGCATTCCCTAAGCGTAAGGGTTCGGGAACACGCCCGATGCCCATGAGTCAGGCGCCCGCGCCCCGTAGGCTATCCCCTATGGCGCAGCTGTCCGGGCATCCCGTTGGCCCCCCTCCGTGCGCTCCCGAACGCGAGCGCACGTCGCACCTCTTGCTGCGCGCCTATGCGGTGCTCGTGGTGTTCTCTGGTCTGGCGTATTCCTGGTGGTACAACCTTCTCGGACCGATCGGCGTCGCCGCCCTGCTCGGCGTTCTCACGGCCGCCACGCTCGGCATCTGGATTCCTCGTATCGCACGCTCGCGCGGCGACGAGGCGTTCTCGTGGAGGTCGCTGCCCTGGGCGGCCCTCGGCTATCTCACGCTGGCGCTCGTGTCCGTGACCTGGTCCGAGTGGCCGAGCGCGACAGCAACCACCTGGGTCGTCCTCGTATCGTTCACGGTGCAGGGCCTGTTCCTGGCGTCGTCGCTCACGTGGACAGAACTCGTGCGTGCGCTCGAGTCGGCGCTGCGCTGGATTATGGGTCTCTCCCTCATCATGGAGGCCGCTGTTGCGCTCGTCCTCCGACGCCCGCTGATGCCGAACTTCTTCCCCCTCGACGGGGAGCCGGATGCGCACTGGTACTGGGTCCGCGGCAATCTTTTCGACGCGGTTCTCATCGGCCCGCGTATCCAGGGAATCGTCGGCAACTCGAACCTTCTCGGATTTCTCTGCGTTATCGCGCTGATCGTGTTCGCGGCATCTCTGCGGCAGGCGGTTCTGGGACGGCGCGCGCGCGAAGCGATAGCCATGCATATCGCCTGGATCGTTCTCACCGCATGGCTGATGCTGCGCGCCGGTTCCGCCACGGCGTTCGTGTCGGGGGCCGTGTGTGTGGCCATTCTGGTGATCGCCCTCGTCACGCGGAGTCAGTCGACGTCCCTCGGGCGCGCTCGCGCCTACGCGATCTTTGGGGCGATCGTTGCCTCCTGCGCGTTGACCGTTGCGCTGACCTACGACCGGATCCTCACCCTTCTTGGCCGTTCCGAAGGGCTGACGGGCCGCGACGGGATCTGGGAGGCCGTGACCGCCCGGGCCGTAGAACGCCCCGTCTTCGGGCACGGGTTCTCATCGCCGTGGGTGCCATGGCACGAAGCGTTCGACGGCTGGATCGTTGACCACTCCATCACGGTGTTCCAAGCGCACAACATGTGGCTCGACGTGTTCCTCCAGCTCGGCGCTGTCGGCGTTGCCCTGATCGCGATCATCTTCGGCGGCGCCGTGTGGCGGTCCTGGTTCTTCGCCGTTGACCGGCCGCGGTGGGATGCCCGAAGCGATCACCCCTACTCGCCGCTGTCTCTTCTGCCACTTCTCGTGCTGTGGGCACTGCTCACGCAGGGGATGACCGAGTCCAACCCGATCATGCTGTGGGGCTGGATGCTCGTTACCGCGTTCTCCTTCAAGCTCGTGGCCTCCCCCGTTTTGGCCTATCCGGAAAGCGCTGGCCCGCGACGAAGCCGGCGGCGCGTCTTTCCCTCCCCTGCCCGAACTGATCTACCGTGAGCTCACTGCACGGAACTGCGGCGCAGGCGCTCGTAGACCTGCTGCGCTCACCAACGTTCGCCCGCGCGTATACGCTCACCGCGCTGGCTGCGGCGTTCGGGACGACCGCGATACACCATGCCAACGGCCCCGTGACTCTCGCGACGATCGTTGCGGGTCTCGCTGCGATCGGCATCGCCATCCTCGTCTTGCGCCGGGACGAACTGTCCGTTATCGGATTCGCGCCCACCAGCCTTGTTCTCTACGCGTCGTGGGCACTCGCGAGCGTGGCCTGGGCGCTCGACGGTGCCAAGGGCCGCACGCTGACGGCCTGGATCGCGCTTGCGGGATGGGCGGTGATCGCCATCACGATCGCACATGTGCGCGACACCCTGCAGATCGTGCGCGGCGTTGGTGATGTGCTGCGCTGGCTTCTGACGGCATCGCTCGCCTTAGAAGTCCTGTCGGGGATCGTGCTCGACGTGCCGTTCGCGTTCCTCCGCATCACCGGCGACATTGCGTACGGCGGTCCGGTTCAAGGACTGTTCGGCTCACGCAATCTGCTCGGCTTTGTCGCCGTGCTCGCGCTGATCACGTTCATCATCGAGTGGCGGGCGCGCGCAATCCCTCGCCACGTGGCGGTCTATTCGATCACCCTCGCCGCGCTTCTGCTCATCCTGGCCCGCTCGCCCGGCGCCTTCGTGGTGGTCACCATCACCCTGCTGGCCGTTGTCGCGCTCGCGAGCGTGCGCCGGCTCCCCCGCGCGCGCCGCCCCCGTGCGCACGCGACGCTCGCGGCGATAACGATCGTGCTCCTGGTCATCGTCTATGCCGCCCGTCACACGATCATCTCGATGTTCGCCGCAACGACCGGCTTCCAAGCTCGCGCCGATTTGTGGTTCGTGATGCTCGAATGGGTGCGGCACAAGCCCATCTGGGGCTGGAGTTGGTTCGGCTCGTGGGAGGGCGGACCGTTCCCCACGAACATCATCGACATCACGATCGGAGTTCCCCACCACCAGGGACTCAACGCCTACCTTGACGTTCTTCTGCAGCTGGGCTGGGTGGGGCTGGTGCTCTTCGTCATCCTCGCGCTCGTGGCGCTCACGCGGGCATGGCTCGCGGCGACTGATCGGCGCTCGGTTGTGTACGCCTGGCTCCCGCTGGTGCTCATTGCGCTGCTGGTCGAGTCGGCGTTCGAAAGCTACGCCCTCACGGATCTGGGCTGGATGCTGCTCGTCGTCTGCGCTGTTCGCGCCGGGCAGGAACGTTCATGGCGCACCCGCATCGACCCAGCGGCACCGATTCCCCCTCCGCCGCGCCGGCTTCCGTAGAACCTTCACCTGGTCCGGGTAGGCTCAGGGCGGCCCGCTGCGCGTCGGGCTTCCCCGGATCCCGTCGGAGTACTCCTCTTATGTCGTTCGTTCTGCAGAATGTGGTCTTCCCCACCGACCGCGACCCCGATCTTCTTCCGCTGTATCTCGATGCTGACACGTGGTCCGTCATCGATGAAAAGCCCGTCCGTGTGACGAACAGTGCTCACATCGGGGACGTTCTCGACCGGACGCGCCTGCGCGTTGCCGCGGGCAACCGCACGTCACTGGCCTCGTACTTCAACGGGTTTCCGGCGTCGTACTGGCAGCATTGGACCAGCGTTCGTCAGGTGCGCCTCACGGTGCGCACAGAGGGCGCCGCCACGATTCTCGTGTACCGATCCAACGGGTCGGCCGTGCAGCAGCGCATTGACACGGCGGAGGTCGCCGGCGAAGCAACATCGACCTTCGACATTCCGCTGACACAGTTCTCCGACGGCGGCTGGATCTGGTTCGACATCGTCGCCGACCGTGAGGACGTTGTTCTTGCGGGAGCCCAGTGGACAACAGATCACGAACCGGCCCGGAGCGGTAAGGCGTCGCTCGGGATCACCACCTACAACAAGCCAACGTACTGCGTCGAAACACTCGAAGCCCTTGCGGCAAGCCCCGATGTTCTCGACGTTGTCGACAGAATTTTCCTCGTCGACCAGGGAACGGATCGCGTTGACGGGCAGAGCGCGTACCCCGCCGTCGCCGAGGCACTCGGCGAACAGCTGCAGGTGATCACCCAAGCGAACCTTGGGGGGTCGGGCGGCTTCGCCCGCGCAATGAGCGAGACGATGAAGCGCTCCGAGAGCGACTTCGTGCAGTTGCTCGACGACGATGTTCGCATCGAACCCGAGTCGATTCGCCGCGCCGTCACGTTCGGCCGCTTTGCCACAACACCCGTTCTCGTCGGCGCACACATGTTCGATCTCCTCGATCGGCCGCGCCTCCACGCATGGGCCGAGGTCATCGACGAGCACCCCTTCATGTGGCGGAACCTGTTCCAGGAACAGATGCCGCACGATTTCCGTGAGGCGAACCTGCGCCAGTCACCTCTGTTGCACATGCGGATGGACGCCGACTACAACGGCTGGTGGATGTGCCTCATTCCGAAGGCCGCCATCGAAAAGGTCGGCCTCGCGATGCCCGGCTTCATCAAGTGGGATGACGCGGAGTATTGCCTGCGAGCACGCTCAGCCGGCATTCCCACCGTTTCGCTCCCGGGCGCGGCGCTGTGGCACGTGTCCTGGGTGGGCAAGGACGACTCCATCGACTGGCAGGCATACTTCCATGCGCGCAATCGCATCGTCGCCGGTCTCGTGCACTCCTCCGCGCCGGAGGGCGGCACCCTGATCCGTCACAGCAGGCGCGTCGATCTCAAGCACCTGATGATGATGCAGTACTACCCGGTCGCTCTGCGCAACCGTGCCCTGCGCGATGTGCTCTCCGGCCCCGCTCACATGCGCGAGGCGCTCGCCAAACGCATGCCGGAAGCGCGCGAACTGGCGAAGACTTTCCCGGAGACAATCGTTCATCGCGATCCCGAGCAGGTCCTGCATTCCCGCAAGGGTCGGCAGGTATTCGCCCGCCGCCGCCGTCACGAATTCGACAGCCCCGAGGGCATCAGGCTGCGCTGGTTCACGGCGAAGACGCTTCTGACTCACTGGCTGAAAAAGCCGGCCACCGAAAACGTTGCTACGCCCGAGGTGGAATTCGGCAAGGACGATGCGCACTGGTGGCGGCTGCCCGCATTCGATTCCGCGATCGTCAGCGCCGCCGATGGTTCCGGGAAGCAGATCTACACACGCGACCGTGGAAAGTTCCGGGGCATGCTGCTGGAGTCCATCCGGCTCCATCGCCGTTTGCAGCGCGAATGGCCGAGGCTGCAGCGCGAGTACCGCGCCGCGTTCGACCAGCTCGTCTCCGAGGATTCGTGGCAGAAGAGCTTTGAGGCGAACACATGACCGAAGGACCGAAGGACACCACCGTGGCGCAGGAATTCGATCCCCGCACGTCGACGATCGTCATCGTCACCTTTAATCGCTCACACCTGCTGACGCGTCTGCTCGCATCGATCAGCACCATGGATCCGAAACCGGGTCACGTCGTCGTCATCGACAATGCGTCGACGGACGACACAACCGATATCGTGGCCGGGTTCGACGGCAAGATCGGGGCGGAGATCGTCTACCGCCGACTCGACACCAACACGGGCGGTTCCGGCGGCTTCAGCGAGGGGATGCGCACCGCGTACGATCTCGGCTCGGAGTGGATCTGGCTGATGGACGATGACGTCGAGGTTGTTCCCGACGGTCTGTCGCGGCTGAGCGCCTGGACGCCCCGCTTCCGCCACATTCAGGGCCGCCGCTACGACTATGACGGCTCCGAGTTCTACTGGCAGTACCGCGTTTCACCCTCTCTCGGTATCCCGATCCCCTTCGCACCGGCCGGCTTCGACGATTCTGGCTACCGCGAGATGAACTCCGGTTGCTTCGAGGGAATGTTCATCCACCGCGATCTGGTGGCGAAGATCGGCCTGCCCGACCCACGGTTCTTCATCTACTGGGACGACACGGTCTACGGTTACCTCGCCTCACGGCACGAGCCGTGTGTCATCGTCAACGAGTTCGTGCTGCGCCGCACACGCGAAATCAAGCAGTGGGACATGGGAACACGGCACCTCAACGCCTCCAGCGACATGTACCGCTACTACATCATGCGTAACCGCGGCATCATGCGTCACTACTATGCCGCGAACGGCGACTACCGCCCCCTCGCTTTTGCGCTCGGCACGGCCGCGACATTCGTCAAAGAGATGATCCGTCTCGCCTTTGTCGAACGGAAGATCACGAAAACGGGCTGGTCGAACCTGTGGCGCGGCATGCGTGATGGATGGCAGATCTCACGCAACCGCGACTTTGGCATCATGCCGCCGCTGGCGGGCTGACATACTGGTCCTATGCTCGAGATCGGCGAAGACGCACAGATCGATTCCTCCGTGCGCATGTTGCACAACGCCTCGGTCACGATCAGAATAGGCGACCGCACCAAGATTTATCGTGGAAGCGAGATCACGGGAAGCGTCACAATCGGCGACGAAGTGTTCATCAATCGCGACGCGTATATCCGCCCCAAGACCACGATCGGTAATCGAGTAAATCTCGGCCCCTTCGTGCGCCTCGTCTCGGACACGCACGATATTGGCCCTGCGTCGAAACGTGCAGGCACACCGCGCCACGACCCCATCGTGATCGGAGACGGCACCTGGATTGGCGCGGGCGCCACCGTGCTGGCTGGCGTCACAGTAGGTTCAGGCGTGATCGTTGCTGCGGGCGCCATCGTGACCGAGGACGTACCCGACGGCGTTCTCGTCGGCGGTATTCCCGCCCGCATCATCCGAGAGCTCTAGTCTCGCCTCACGCGTCGGTCACGAGTCGATCTGCCCCTATGCCTCGTTGTCCGCGGAGTACTGCGCGAGAACCTCGTCGATCGGAGAATCCATCGCGAGACGGTGGTCGCGAATATAGAGACCCCGAGAGCAGAACCGCTTGAGGTCGCGCTCATTATGGCTCACGAAGAACAGCGTGCGTCCCTCGGCGAGAAGCGCATCGATGCGCTGGTAGCACTTCTGACGGAAGGACTTATCGCCAACCGCCAAAACCTCGTCGACGATCAGAATCGGCTCGTCAAGCTGCGACACGACCGAGAAGGCGAGCCGCACCTTCATGCCGCTCGAGAGGTGTTTGTACGCTGAATCCTGAAATTCCTCGAGTTCGGCGAACGCGATGATCTCGTCGTACCGCTCGGCGATCTGCTTCTTCGACATGCCGTGCAGGCCCGCCGTAAGGCGGACGTTTTCGCGAACGGTCAAGTCGCCGACGAAACCGCCGGTGAGCTCAATGAGAGGGGCAACACCATCGTTGACGGTGACAGATCCCTCGTCGGGCAACAAGACCCCGGCGACGAGCTTCAAGAGCGTCGATTTACCCTGCCCATTCCGCCCAACAACGCCGATCGACTCCCCCGGCCGCACATCAAACGAGACACCTTGTAGTGCCCAGAACTCCCCCTTCGGCGTGCGACGGCTGGAACTCGCGAACATCGACTTGATGCTGCGGCGACCCCGCCTATTGCGGCGAAAACGCACGCCCAGATCCGAAACAGAGATCGCGACGTTCGTCATCACAGCTCCTTCAGAACGGAACGCTCGAGGCGTCGAAACACGATGACGCCGATGATGAGAGCCGCGACGGAAATCGCGGCGCTCGAAGCGATCGAGACGGTATCCCACTGCTCGGGGAAGAACGCTGCCCGATACAGCGAGAAGATACCGGCGAGGGGATTGGCGATTCCCAGCCAGTCGAAACCGTTGGGGAGATCCTGAACGCTGTAAATAATGGGCGTCGCATAAAACAGCGCGCGCAGGATGAGCTTCGTCGTACGCGCCAGATCGGTGTAAAGAACGCACAGCGGCGCGATGATGAGCCCGAGTCCCACGAGCAGGCAGGCCTGCAGCGTGACGGCGACGGGGAACCACAAGACGCCCCAAGTAAGGTTTGCTCCGGCGAAGATGGCGAATACCGCGAGAACCGGAAGCGAGAAAAGGAACTCGAACCCTTTCGACAACACAATGCGCCCTACCCAAATCGAGCGGGGAATCGCCGTCGATCGCACGAGTTTTGCGTCGCGATTGAATGCCGTCGTCAGGTCGCCCGTAGCCGAGTTAAACCACATCCACGGCAAAAGGGCCGAGATGAGAAACACGATGTACGGCTCAGCACCAACCGTCCGGTGGAAGATCTGCGTGAAGACAAACCAGTAAATCAGGCTCATCACGAGCGGATCGAGAACGCTCCACAGGTATCCGAGCCAGCTCGTCGCGTACCGCACGCGCAGATCGCGCGCAGAGAGCAACCACAGCGAATGGGCATACCGCCGCATGCCGCGCCGCCCACTTCTTACCCGAGTCATCGCGCTGATCATATGTCAGCGAAACGTGCGCGACCTGCAGGCGCGTCGACTCGGGATCACATGCAGCGGGAGGTGTAAGTGGCGGGGTCAGTTGACGAGTGCGCCAAGTCAATCACCGTCACTGTTGCGGGCAGATCCTGGTTCTGCTCTGGCTGGCTCGCGATCAGGACGACACCGACACCCTGCCCCTCATGAACCCAGATCGGTCCCGCACCATGCACCCAGCCCTGTGCGACCGGTTCACCCAGCAGCGCAGGAAGCTCGTCATGATCTTCGACGATGCCGACTCCTTCGATGTCCTTCGGCCCCCTGTACCGCGCGGCCATCTCAGTAACGACACCGTCGTACGCCGTGACCCACAGCCCCGCGTCCCAGAACTCTGACTCCCCGGCTTGCACAAGCGAGCATCCGGCAAAGCTCGGACGTTCGTCATGCTGGATCTCCGCACCCAGAATCTGGGCGGCATCGTCGATCGACATCCCGAGATGCAACGGGCCCACTGATTCGGTGGAAATCGGCCAGGTCAGCAGATCGGCAACGTCGTAGTCGGGCTCCGGCTCCGGCTCCGGCTCCACGAGATCCGGAGTGGCATCATTCGCGTTCTGCACATTCTCTTCGGCCGGCGAGATTATCGATCCGTCCGCATCATCGGCAGCGCTCGTCGCTCAAGAAACCAAAGAAAGGGCGAAAACAGCGGTTGTCGCACCGGCGATGAGGCGCGCGAAGTCTACGGACACGAAGAGAACCTTACTGAGGCGAATTTACGACCCACCATAGCGCTGACGTCGACGAGTTCTTGCGCACCGTCAGCGCACGAATACATCCTCAATGCGCTCAACGACATACGGCATCATTGTGCGAACGTACGTACCTGTGAGGTGGTGCCCATCGCGGTACATCAGCACGTTTCCTTGGGCAACGCCACACATCTCATCTCGGCAGAAGAGATCCATCGTGTCGACCAGTGGCACGGCACCATCCGTCCGCTCGGCGGCCACGGCTACGAGGTCCGGAGAGCGCGTGCCATCAGTCAACGAGAAGTCGCACGCACCGGCGGCAATGTCGTCCAGGGAACGCTGCACAACGCACTCTGAGACGTCCTCGGGAAGACGTGGGTTATCGGTAACGGCGATAACCTGGGTTCCTCGAGCCTCAACCGCCTCCCACGCGTCGAGATACGCAGAAACACGTTCCTCCGAGTGCTCTCGATCTCCGCGGCCAGTTGTTACGAGCAAGAGGTCATACGGGGCCCCCGTCATGAGTTGGTCGTCAATCTGACTCTGACGCCGCTCACATCGCTCGCTTGAAATCGGCTCGCCCCAGATGCAACCGTTGCCGACGAAAGTGTCGAGCCTCCATCCCAGCTCTTCCGCCTCGTCCCGCAAGCCGGCGGCAAACATCGCGGCGTGGGAGTTTCCGACGATCGCCACGCGCAGCGCGTCCTCGCCCTCGGCGCCGAGGCGGCAGGTCGTGATATCCATCGCTTCAGCGGCCGTGTAACAGCCATACGCCCCCGCAGTGTCCGCGAGCAAGTCACCCCGAGCAGGAACAAGGAGTTCTCCGCGTTGCACGCCGTCGCACCCGTCAGCCACTGCGGCTGCGGCCCCGAAGCACTCGGCTGCGCGTTCATCAGAGGCGAGCTCTTCCAGAGCAGCCTCCTGTTGTTGGACTGCCTGAGCGTTCAGCGCGTCCCGCGACCAGACCGTTGCTCCTGCCGTCGCGACGGCCACCGCGACAAGCGCGAGTGCCGCAACAAGTCTGGTTCCGGACGTGCGGTCGCCGTAGACCCGCAGCGGAGTCTCGATGAAACGTGTGGTCACCCAGGACAGAGCAATCGAGGCCACAATAATTCCCAGGCCGTGCGAGATAGGGATCTCGTGCTCGCCCGTAATGTGTCGATAGAAGATCACCAGCGGAAAATGCCAGAGGTAGATCCCATAAGACAGCCCGCCCAACCACACCAGCGGTCTGCGAGAGAGCAACCAGGGAGCGTGCCCCAGAGTGTTGCGTTCTGTGCCCGCGAACAAAATCATCATGGCGGCCAGCACGGGCCACAATGCAACGGCGCCGGGAAATTGATTGTCGACGTCCAGCACGATGGCGCAGGACACCACGCCAATGAGACCGGTCCATCCAAGAACAAGAGCGACCCCTCTTGGCAGCGACACCTTCACGATGGCGAACGCGACGATCGCGCCGATCGCGAACTCCCAAGCACGCGCAAACGTCGAGAAGTAGGCGTAGGGCTGGTTGACGGATGTGAACCACACGGAATAGGCGAACGAGACGGTTGCGACGCCGATGAGCAGCCCGAAAGCTACCCGCTTTGCTCGAGCCGCGCGCCCCGCAGCGAGCGCCAATGCGATGAGAAACAGCACCGCCCACAGCACATAGAACTGCCCCTGGACCGACATCGCCCAGAAGTGTTGCACCGGGGTGTGCGGATCTTCTGCATCGAGGTAGTCGACAGCAGACTCAGCCAGCTGCCAGTTCTCGAAGTACAACGCCGATGCGAATACCTCTCGCAGCGCACGGTCTCGAAGAACATCCGGCATCCATACCCAGACTCCAGCGATAACAACGAGCAACACGAGAAGCGCTTGAGGCAACAACCGCCGAATCAGGCGCCCCAAAAACATCAACGGACGGACCCTGCCGAATCGGTCCAGTTGAGTGAGCAACGTCGTCGTGATCAGTAAGCCTGATACAACGAAGAAAACGTCGACTCCGCCAGATACGCCGCCGACCCAGATATGCCATACCGCGACAAGCAACGCGGCGAGCGCCCTGAGGCCCTCGATCTCCGGCCTGTGAACCCGCTTCATCCGCGCCTGCGATGTGGCGGGCACCGCGTTAGTTGTCACTGCCGCCGAACTCGTTGCGCCACATCGACAGCGCTGACCCAATGGCCATGTGCATGTCGAGGTACTTGTAGGTGCCGAGGCGCCCACCGAAGTGCACGTCTTTCTCGCCCTGCTGCAGCTCGCGGTACGCCATCAGGCGCTCGCGGTCTTCGGGTGTGTTGACGGGGTAGTACGGCTCGTCGCCCTGCTCGGCAAAGCGCGAGAACTCGCGCATGATGACGGTTTTTTCGGTCGGGTACCTGTCGGCGCGCTCAGGGTGGAAGTGCTTGAACTCGTGGATGCGCGTAAACGGCGTTCCGGCATCCGGGTAGTTCATGACGGGCGTGCCCTGAAAGTCACCAACGTTCAGAACCTCTTCTTCGAAGTCGAGCGTACGCCAGCTGAGTGCGCCCTCGCTGTTCTCGAAGTAGGTGTCGACGGGGCCCGTGTAGATCACGGGGACCTGACCGACAACGGCCGCTTTGTTGAACGGCTGCGACGGATCGAAGAAGTCGGTCTCAAGCTTGACCGTAATGTTCGGGTGGTCAGCCATGCGTTCAAGCCACGCGGTGTAGCCGTCGGTTGGCAGCCCCTCGTAGGTGTCGTTGAAGTAGCGGTTGTCATAGGTGAAACGCACGGGCAGACGACTGATGATGTCGCCCGAAAGCTTGTGCGGATCCGTCTGCCACTGCTTCGCGGTGTAGTCGCGGAAGAACGCCTCAAACAGAGGACGTCCGACGAGAGCGATGCCCTTCTCCTCGAAGTTCTGCGCCGTCTTGACGTCGAACTCCCCAGCCTGCTGCTTGATGATCGCGCGTGCCTCGGCGGGCGAGTATGCCGCGTGGAAGAATTGGTTGATCGTTCCAAGGTTGACGGGCATGGGGTACACAACACCGTTGTGGTTCGTGTACACGCGGTGCACGTAGTTCGTGAAGCTCGTGAAGCGGTTGACGTACTCCCACACTGTCTCGTTCGATGTGTGGAACAGGTGTGCACCGTAGCGGTGCACTTCAATGCCCGTTTCAGGCTCTGCCTCGCTGTAAGCGTTTCCGCCGATGTGCGCGCGGCGCTCGATCACGGTGACCTTGCGTCCGGCGTTCGCCGCGCGCTCAGCAATCGTGAGGCCGAAGAAGCCAGAGCCTACGACAAGAAGATCGGTGTCCATAAGGCCCATTGTTGTCGCACTAACTTGGGAGGGTTCCGAGGCGCGCGGCTCAACCGCAGACGTCGATGCGATAGAGGACGGACTCACCGTCAGTCGCAACCTCCGTGAAACGTCCGTTCTCCACCGCCTCATGCGGTCCAGGGAAGTGATTGCCCGCGGGATCTCCGCCACCGAACTCGTGCGGGTTGTACAGAACATATGTCACGGATAGACGCTGCAGCGCGGCACATACCTCAGGGTTTCCTTCGATCTCATCGAGATGCCAGGCCACGGTCAACCGGTCAGCGTCCCACTGTCCGTTGACGTGCGGGAACACGGGCTCACGCTGGGCATACAACTGAGTCAAGGCCGAACCATCCCATGGGTTTCCCAAGACCCGCTCGCCTTCAGGAACGATCTGCGCCACCTGCTGCTGCATGAACGCCACTTGTTTGTCAGACACAATCTCCCAGTCAGCGCGTCTCTCCGGTTGATGGAATACATCCGCGATGGCCTGCGATGTTCCGGTCATGCTCAGCGATGCGCCCGACACCACCGCGACGATGGCGGCCATGCCCAGTGAAAGAACTACCCCTGACCGATCACCGCGTCGCGCGCGGAAGTTCCGGCTCACACCGGCAACTCCCAACGCCGCAATCGGCACGACAAAGACGGCGACGGTGGCTTGGAGCCGGAAGCGATCCTTGTACCAGATTCCGGTGAGAAGTTTGGCGATGTCCCCGTCCGACCCCGCGGCTAAAACGAACATGGCGGCCGTCACGACGAAACCAGCGACGAGCCATCGGGCGCGGCGCAAGCGCACCGCGATAGCAATACCAGCGAGAACGGCCGTCCCGAGCAGCGGCGCCCAAACTGTGACGGGCTCTGTTCCTGCCGTGAGCGACCGCTGCCCCACGATCTGCAAAATGCCCTGCCATACGGTCTGAACAGCACGGGCTTGCGGCCCGTCCAGTCGATCTGCCAGTGGCTCGGTGAACAGGCCGAGCGCAACGATCGCGTATGTCAGCGCTCCCCCGAACGCCACCAGCACGGCCGACCCGGTAACCACGAGCGACATGATTGCCCGTCGTCGCGATGTTCCCCCGCGCCGCACGCCACATAGGAAGCGACGTGCCAGCATCCATGTCAGGAAAAGTGCTCCGACAAGCGCCCAGCTGGGAAGCACGCGCGGGTGGGAAACCCCCAGCGCCCCGATCGACAACAGTATGGCGACCGAAGCCATCGCGATACCCGGCCGTCGCCGCTGCCCAGCAAGAACGCTTCGGATGGAGGCAATCGTCAATGCTGCCGCCCCGGGGAGCAGCGCATGCGCGAGAAACGTCGGATAGATCGTCCCCCAGGCGAGAAGCGCATAGGGAAATGCCCCTGTTGCCGCGCCGAGGGGCAGCGCCGCAATTGCCGCGCTCTCCGCAAGTCTCCCAGCGACCATCACCTGCGTCAGCCAAGCAACTCCTGGCAACCAGACGGCTGTCGCAACCACCAGCCACACCGCGTTGAACGCCACGGCGACGGACTCTCCAGAAAGTATCGCAGTCGCTGAGGTGAGGAGATGCCAACCCGACGGGTAATACCGAAGCCCATCCACGCCCGTCTCGATGAGGGACCGGAACCCAAAGGGCGATCCCGAGTCTCCGTCCAGGATCGCCGCAGTAGCTGCGAGGTGAAACACATTGTCGTACGTCTGCGAGATGCGATCGGGATCCGGAACCCCACGGAATGCAACGAAGAAAATGATCGTAGCGCCGATCGCCCAGGCTGTTGCGACTATCCACCATCGCGCATGAAGCGGGCCAATTTCGAACGAGGGGAACGCCCGTCGCACGATTTCACTCAACGTCGCCGCGATGATGAGCGGGAGGAGCACCTGCCAGGGGGAAAAGGGCACACCCACGACCCCAAAGATCGTCGCGGCGGCACCCCACGAACACACGCTCACCAACGCGGCGATGCCGAACCGGGCCAACACCCCGGCCCGCAGGCGCCACGTTGCGAAGAGTCCGGGACCCAAAACGACAAGCACGGCGCAGAAAACCGCTGGCGTCGCGTTCCACCAGCTCACGAGACGTGCCGATGCAGCACCTGACGGTGAAAGCGGGATACATCGCGTGTGTTCATACGCCCCATCGTTTCACTGCCGGGCCTGCTCGCCTGAGAGCATAGCCTTGACGCGTGTCGAACTACACGTTCATCGTGACGAACGCCGCGCGCCGAGCGCAGTGCGATTCTTGGGTTAATGCCCACGCATCTGCGACGGACGTTTTGCGATTCTCCCTCGGCCGTGGCCGTACTCTGACCATCGTTAGCGCCGACGTGAAAAGGAGTGTCGCGGGAACAACATTCTTCCGCGGGACACTCTTCGATCTAGAGCACGGATGCGCGGTTTTCGGCCCTATGGGCTGGGTGCGCGCTCCCTCCCCCGTAAGAAACAGGGCTGGCGCTCACGACGGAATGCATATCATCGCACGCTGGGATGGGGGCCTCCATATCGATCGCGATGTCTTCGGCTGTGCACGCTTGCTCACAACCGAAGGCAACGGATATGCCGCCCTTTCCGATTCCCTCACTGTGCTCGCCGAACTACGCCGGGCGATGGGTGACCGTGTCACACCTCATGAGCAGTCGCTCCTCGCGCGTGTTCCGCGGACTGAAATCGTCGGCGGACAAACGTCGCCGCAGACGATTGCAACCGAGATCTCCTTCGTTCCGCCTGGTCATGGTCTTCGCCTCTCACGCTGGACGTGCTCCTGGCGGCTGACTGGCACTCCCCTGTTCGACCGTCTGTCCGCGAGCCCCGATTCTTATACAACGGGGATTCGCGAGGGTGCGGCAAACATCGGTCGCGTTATGGCGACGCTGATGACGGTACCCCGCTGGCGCACGAGCCTCAGCTTGTCTG
Source organism: Microbacterium amylolyticum (assembly GCF_011046975.1). NCBI lineage: Bacteria > Bacillati > Actinomycetota > Actinomycetes > Micrococcales > Microbacteriaceae > Microbacterium > Microbacterium amylolyticum. The sequence continues at coordinate 914,826 of NZ_CP049253.1, forward strand.
GTGGCTACGACTCTCGTCTCGTTCTCGCCGCGGCCTCTGCATCAGGTGTCGCGCACAAGCTCTCGATCGACGTCACCGATACCGGCCGCCCCGAACTCGCTGATGACGTCAATGCGGCGGTCGGCGTCGCCCGTGCGCTCGGCCTCAACGCGCGCATGCACGATTTGTCACCACAAACGCACAAGGCTTCAGATCGCGAGCTCACCGAATGGGCGGCGAGCTTGCTCGGTGTTTACGACGGCTACGGCCCCGTTCGTGGATCGCACGTACCGCCGCGAACTTTCCCTCTTCAAGGCCTCGGCGCCGGCGCCATCAAAGGCGCCTGGGGATGGATACACCGAAACGCACTGGTCGATCGCACTGGTGCCACAGGGGAGATCCGGGAAGCCGTGGATTCTCAGCTTCGCTTGGCTTTGCGGAGCCTTGGAGCATCCGAAGATGATCCCCGCGCGAGCGAGCTTTTCTACCTCGGCTATCGAAATTCACTTCACGGCACGGCCCACGATGCACGGCTACGCATGACGGGAGTCAACCCTCTGATGCAGTGGGGCCTCGCACGACTCGGTCACTCACAGTTGACGCCATCATCATTCGCTGGCTCAGGCGACATCATCATTGACATGGCGGCAGTTTTGTCGCCCGAGATCGCTTCCCACCCCTATGACAGCCCCGCACGCGCGCGTCGCTTCGAACACCTCACATCCAGGTGTCGCGAACTCGGCGGGACCGTCGCTCAACCGAAACCGCTGGAGGTCTATGGTCACCCTGATGATGTCGTTGCCGGCCCCTCTCACTTCTCACTCAACGTGGCGCGATCTGCGGGTTTCTTGGGCGCGCTCGCACCCGAGCCGACCCTCGCCCGTGCCAAGGCTGCGCTCGATGTCCTTCCGACGAGCGGGCTACGTGCCGCGTACCTCGACATGCTCGCGAACGCACGTTGGCGCATGGAGAAGTCTGGCCCTGACGTGACGTTCACGGGAGTGACCCTCCCACGCCTGTCCGCGCTTGATATCTTCACCGGGGCCGGGTCTATCGAGACGCGTTGCCTCGAGCGCTGATCGACGTGTCCTCTTCCGCAAGGGACGCCACGTCGCTGAGTTTCGGGGAGCGATCACTGGTATTGCGGTTGATCGGGCTCCTCGTTGTCAGACATTGTCACGACCGATGAACCGAAATTGACCGTGATCCCTTCTTCCACGTCATCGAACCGTTCTCGAAACTCTGACGGCAGTTGTCGCCAGCGCAGGAGGCGTTCGACGTCGGGTACCCCAGCCAGCCGTTTTCATTGCCGCGCGCTCGATACGCCGCGGACGGCGCGCCGTGCACCGCGTAGCCACGACTCGTCGCCGACATTTGAAAGATCTTGCCGCTTTGGAACTGCTGGTAGCACCCGCCGCCAGTCAGTCCGCACATCCGGTCACGCGTGGGATACCCAAGGGAACCGTTCTCGTTGCCGTGCCTCTTGTACGTCGAGGACATCTGACCGTGAACGGCGACAACGCCCCTCGTCCCGTGCTGATAAAGCTTGCCGCGTTGGAATTGCTGGTAGCTTCCGCCGTCACGCAACGTTGTCACTCGGTCGCGAGTGGGAAACCCCAGTGTCCCGTTTTCGTTCCCTAGCGATCCGTATTTGCGAGAGAACGTACCGGTCACCGAATATCCCGTTCCACCGGAGCGCCAATAGACCTTGCCGCCCTGGAACTGTTGGTATGCGCCGCCCGTCAACGACTTGGCGTCCGCCAGCGGAAGACGCAGTGAGCCATTTTCATTGCCAATTCGCTGGTACGCACGCGATGCAGTTCCCTGCACGATCACAGCCTCGCGGCCATCGTGCCAATAGAGCTTTCCCTGCTGGAACTGTTGGTAGCACCCTCCCCCGGCAAGCCCGCAAACTGTGTCCCGCGTGGGGTAACCGAGCGAACTCCACTCGCTTCCCAGCGCTCGGTACCGATCGAGGCCAGCCCCAGAAATAGCCGCCGCCGTGCCGGGTCCGGACCAATAGATTCGCCCACTCTTGAAGGCCTGATAGCAACCACCATCACGGATGCCGCAACGCTTATTTGCGACGGGATCACCCAGCACAGATTGCGCCCCACCCAGAGAACGCCAGTGCGCGCCGATCTCGCCAGAAACTTCGTACGTTGGCACCTGCGGCGCCGGTTTCTCCGGTCCGTGCGTAGACCCGAACCAGTCCGTGTAGTAATTGACGAAGTTACGGTTGCCGTACGACGAGCAGGAGTCACCTGTTCCGTACCCCGCGTCCAGCGACGCACGGTTGGGTACGTAGGGGGTGTAATAGTACAGTGCCGCCGTCGCCTTGTTCTCGATCAGAACGCTCTGCGTTCCACACGAGACGTTGGGGTGATATTGCACCCGCGAGCTCTTACCGACGGGAAACCAGTTGAAGTATGTGTCTTTGGAATAGCGCTGCAGTTGGTAGGCCGCCATATACATCTGGTTTTGGAATCCGAAGTATGAGGAGTCGCAGTTGGCGGAGTTGCCCGGGCCCGTGTCGGGGCAGGCATACCCCATTGCGATGTCGTATCGGAACTGGCTCGGCCAGACGTGTGTGACGAGACCCTGCTCTTTCTGCAGCATCACGATGAGCGCCCGCTCGCTGACGCCGCACGCCTTCGACACCTTAGAGATGATCGTCGACGCGCGTTCGTTAGCGGCGCCCGCATAGCGCCCGGTGCAGTAGCTATTCGGCGACTTCGATTCCGTTGACTGACGGAAGTCTTTCAGGCAGGTATAACCCGAGTTGCAACGCGGTACTTTCTGCTCGAAGAAGTACTGAATCTGCAATGCCGTCATGGTGCCGGAGGTGTAGAGCTTCTCATCGCTGATGAGATTGCCGGGACGGAAGTTATCCCGCCATGCGGGCTGCGCGTCTATACCGCCCCGCTGGGTCTCGAAATAGTTGCCGGGGTTCGCCTCATGAATCGTTGCCGACCCTAGGTAGTCGCCGCGGATTGGGCTGGGGTTGGCGGGCGCTTCCAGGACGTCGGGTGTTGCCAATGGAGTGGGCTGCGCAGACGGCTGTGCCTCCGGCTCCGCGGTCGGTTCAGGATGCAGTGTCTCGAGAACCGTCGGAGTAGGTTCCGGGGTCGGCGTCGGATCCGCCGTTTCGGCAAAGGCCGACGGGGCAATAGACATGACGAGGGCCGTAACCGCAGCGATCGCCAGAGCAACCCGTGCGGGGCGAAGCGAGGTTCCCATGTGACGCATGAGAACTAGTGTGACACGTACAAAAGTCGGGCAACAGCGCGTTTCCTGGTCGCGTCGGTGCGGCGCCCTCAGCGGAATCCTCACCTGCACCACCTACCATCGATGACATGCGTTCCGGCCATCAGGTGCTCGTTTTTCCCGCGTACCGCGACAACCCCTTCCTCAATTTGTTGCAGCTCTCGGCAGTTGCCGATGGCTTCACAGCCGACCGCGCCCGCAACTACGAAGAACTGATACTCAAAGCACGTGGTCTCGAGCCTGGCGACGTGTTCCACTTGCACTGGACCAATCCGATCCTGCAACAGGCTCCCGACGCGGCCACGGCGCGCGCGCGACTACGCGAGTTTTCCGCGCTCCTCGACGAGCTTCGTGCCTCCGAGGTCGGTGTCGTGTGGACGATTCACAACCGACTCCCCCACGAGCTAGCTTTTCGCGACATTGAGATCGACCTCTCGCGCCTCATCGCCCAGAAGGCCACACGCATCCACGTCATGGCGCCCCACACTCCGGAAGCGGTTGCGGAGGTCATGACGCTCGACCCTGAGAAGACCGTCGTGATCCCCCATCCCAGCTACGAGGGGATCTATGAAACCGGGATCACACGCGCCGATGCCCGCCAGAGTTTCTCGCTCGACGACGAGCGAGCCGTCCTCTTCCTCGGTCAGATCCGTCCTTATAAAGGGGTCGACAGCCTCATTCGGGCGATCGGGGACGCCGCCGCGAGCCTCTCTGATCCCCAGCTCGCGCTCTTGCTCGGCGGAGTCGTCAAAGAAATGCCTCGCGACGAGTTCATCGCTTCTCTGCCTACCGAGGTCAAGACAACAGCGCATCTCGAGTTCGTGGACGACAGCGATCTTGCGCGCTGGTTCCGTGCCGCCGATGTTGCCGTTTTTCCGTATCGGGCGATCCTCAACTCCGGCAGCCTGCACCTCGCAGCGACGTTCGAGGTTCCCGTGATCCTGCCTGCTGATCCGCACCTCGTTACTCAATTCGGTGACGAGGCTTGGGTCGCTTTCTTCGACCCGGAGAACCCGCGCGAATCCATCGCTGAGCTGTTGGCGGATCCGCATCTGTTCCGAGATGTAACGTCCGCGTCGTTTGCCGAGTTCCTCTCGCCCATCACTCCCTGGAACATTGCGCGCCAGTACCGTGATCTCCTCTCCGAGATCTCCGTCGCAGGTCGAAAGCGGTCGCTTAGCGCCTGAGGATTCCGCGCAAGCGGTCCCGCGCGATCCACAGCGCTCTACGGAATGCGCGAGGAAGCCAGTGCCTCCGGCGTCGAATCACGACGACACGCTCCGACACGTCGTACAGGAACGTATCGCGCGACGTGTATTCGGGAAGGAGTGGCCCTCCCGGAACTGCTGTGACAACGAGAGCCTGCTCGTTCGGCCCCACAAGCAGAGGAGTAAGCGGGCGATGCATCGGTAAGCTGCGCGATGAGAACGCCGCCGTCCAGTTCGAGCGCCCGTCCGCGCCAGCCGACCACGTCACGCTCTGAGGCTCGATAATCTGTGCTGACGCGTGAATAAGAGAGCCTTCACCGTCGAAGAGGGCGGGACGCACCTCCCCTTCGCCGAGTGCGCTTGTCCCCTCAATGACAACGAGACCGCCGCCGCGCACGGCATCGATCCTTCCCGATACTCGCTCGCGCAGTGCGATCGTTTCCTCATCGTCTGCAGGTTCCGACCAGCTATCTGCGGCAAAGAGCCTCACACGTTCGCCCAGAACCTCGGTGGCTTCCGCGAGGAGCGCCCTGCGCTCCTGAGCGAGCTCAAATGGGCAGGGCAACGCGAGACGCCTCGCAAGGCGCTCCACCAGCATGTGGTGCTCACGTCCCGCGAGCGGTCGCATATCGGGGATGACAGCCATCAACTGGCGCCAAGCATCGATAATGCGCTCTCGATCATGGTCGCTTGCCACCTGGATATCGCCTCCGTGCACACGAGCAACAACGTGAGCCGCGGCAAATTCGCCGCGAGCGACAAGTTCAAGGGCAAGTCGCCGCAATGGAGTGACACGAGCAGGTGCCTGCGGGGCAAGCCCAATGAGAATGGTCATGGCCTCGGCGACCACGTCATCGTTCTCGCTCGGTCCATCCCATGCCAAGAGATACCGTTGGACCGCGACCCAACCATCGCGGTCGTACACGAGGTAAGCGTAGGTGCGGGAGAGCTGTTCATCGCCGATGCGCGCGATCATGCGCGCACACTCCGACTCCTGATCGAGATAGCTGAGAAGTGACGTCGCTGAACCCGCTTTCGCGGTCATCGACCCGATTCCTGGTCTCTCGCGATACACATACACGCAGTCTTCGATGATGTCGATCGACTCGGCTGCTGACAGAGCGCGAACCATCGGAACAATGTCATTCGAGCGCAGAACGTCAGGGAACTCAATGCCCTCACGTTTCCAAAAGTCTCGACGGAATGCCCTATTCCAGCAGGGCCGTGACTGCAAGAGCGTGGGCTCGTCCCGCAGCGTGACCCCGGTTGCCGGCCGCGAAAAGGCTGCCATCGTTGCCGTCGGGCGCCACGTGTCAATCGCGCGGAACTTGATGTAGTCCCCCACAGCCATGTCGGAATCGGATCGTTCCAGACTCTCCACAAGCGCCGTATAGGCGCCATCGGGAATCAGATCGTCGCCATCCGCAAAGATGAGGTAACGGCCACGCGCACGTTGCGCACCCGCGTTTCGCGCGGAACCGCCGCCGGGCGACGCTGCACTAATGACGGACACACGAGGGTCGTCGAGGGCGTACTGCTCTGCGAACTCACGAGTGCCATCGGTTGAACGGTCGTCCACGACGATGACCTCCATGTCATCACCGCGCTGGCTCAGAATGGAATCGAACGTCTGACGCATCCACGGCCGAACGTTGTGTGTCGGAATAACGACGGAAAGCAGCGGGAGAGCTCCTGTGAGCGAGACGTCTGACATAGCGGCATCAGGATACGGCCAACACTGATGAAACACCCGCAAGTCCACGGTTAGACGTTCGAGAAGCCATGCTCTTCCGCTCTTCCTGAGCCACGCGTGGCAAGATGTTTCGAGCACCTGCACGCGGAGTTCCGCGGGCGGGTCGTTCCCACTTCCTACGCAAGGAGCCCTTCCAATGAAGCTGAGCGTGATCGGATGCGGCTACCTCGGTGCCGTGCATGCTGCCTCGATGGCGTCCCTCGGCCACACCGTGGTCGGCATCGACGTTGACGAGATCAAGATTGCAAAGCTGTCCGCGGGTGAGGCACCGTTCCACGAGCCCGGCTTCTCGGACATCCTGCGCGCCGGCCTTGACTCTGGTCGCCTGACTTTCTCGACCGACTTCGCCAACGCGGCTGACGCCGATGTTCACTTCATTGGCGTCGGAACCCCGCAGCGGAAGGATAGCGCGGGCGCAGACCTCACCTACGTCGACGCGTCGATCGATTCACTCGTTCCGCACCTCAAGCCTGGGTCGCTCGTCGCCGGAAAGTCGACGGTTCCCGTCGGGACGGCCGCACGCCTTGCCGAGATCGTGAAGCCCACGGGCGCCCGCCTCGCTTGGAATCCCGAGTTCCTGCGCGAGGGCTTCGCTGTCAAGGACACCGTCGACCCCGACCGCCTCGTGTACGGCGTCGACGAAGCAACGCGCGATGCTGACGTCGCTATTCTCGACTCGGTATACGCATCGATTCTCGATCGTGAGACGCCCCGTCTCGTCATGGACTACGCAACGGCAGAGCTCGTGAAGATCTCAGCGAACTCCTTCCTCGCCACCAAGATCAGCTTCATCAATGCCATGGCAGAGATCGCCGAGGTTACGGGCGCCGACGTCACGATGCTCGCAGACGCGATCGGCCACGATGCCCGCATCGGACGCCGTTTCCTCAACGCCGGTGTCGGTTTCGGCGGCGGGTGCCTTCCCAAAGACATCCGCGCGTTCACAGCCCGCGCAGAGGAGCTGGGTCGTGGAGAGTCGCTCGCATTCCTGAAGCAGGTCGACGAGATCAACCTGCGCCGCCGCCAGCATGTCGTCGATCTCGTCGTCGATTCGTTCGACGGCATTGTTCACAACCACCGCGTCGCCGTTCTCGGCCTAGCCTTCAAGCCCGACAGCGACGACATCCGCGACTCCCCTGCACTCGACGTCGCAGTTCGCCTCAACGGGCTGGGCGCCGACGTCATCTCGTACGACCCTGAGGCGATGGCGAACGCCGCGCGCATGCACCCGCAGCTGAGCTTCGCTGACTCGATGGAACAGGCGCTCGAGGGCGCAGAAGCCGTCGTCGTCGTGACCGAGTGGAAGCAGTTCAAGTCCCTTGACCCCGTCGAGACGGCCGCGAAGGTCGCGCGCGCCGTGGTGTTCGACGGACGCAACATCTTTAACCCCGAGGCGTGGAGGGCCGCCGGCTGGGCCTACACAGGAATGGGTCGATAACTCGATGACCGAGCCGCGCGTCGCCGTCGTCGTTCGCACGAAGAATCGTCCCGACCTTCTCGAGCGCGCTCTGCGGAGTATCACCTCTCAGACGCTCGCGGAGTGGGAGTGCATCATCGTCAACGACGGTGGCGACCGCGACCCCGTCGAAGCGCTCGTATCGGTCCTGCCGCCCCACCAGCGTGAACAGGTGCGCATCATCCACCACGAAACGCCTCGTGGACGCTGGATCAGCGCAAATGCCGGAGTGCTTGCGGCAACGGCTCCGCTTCTCGTCTTGCATGATGATGACGACACGTGGCACCCCGAGTTCCTGGATCGAGCCGCGTCCTATCTCGAACGGGAAGATAACACCCATCGCGGCGGTGTTGTCTCCCGCATCGAGATCGTCTGGGAAGAACAGACCGAGCGCGGTTTCGTCGAGACGGGGCGTGATATCTTCCAGCCCCAGCTGACTGCCCCGACCCTCAGCGACGCGCTGCTGTTTAATCGGTTTGTCCCCATTGGATTCGTCTATCGCCGTAGCATCCACCAAGAGCTCGGCCTCTATGACGAATCGCTGCCCGTGGTTGGCGATTGGAACTTCGCCCTGAAGGTGCTGACGCGAGGACCTCTCGAATACCTCGGCCCGGTCCCCTATGCCTACTGGCATCAGCGCCCTGGGCAGGGCGGAAACTCCGGCAACAGCGTGATCGAGGCACGTGAGGATCACCGTCGTGTCGACGCGCAGATCCGCGACGCGGCACTGCGCGAGTATGTGCAGCAACACGGAATTGGTTTGCCGCTGTACCTCACGAAGTTTATTGACCAACGCCTCGTTGACGTCGAAAGTCGCCTCGTTGCGGAAGTTGAACGCTATAGCCTTCCCGAGCGAGCCGGCCGCACCATCAAGAAGCTGTTCGGCCGCGGCTGAGCCGCGCTTCGACCGCCCCTCCTTGGCCTCGAGCGCCAGCCATGAAGTGCCACCCGGTCTATCGAGCCCGACGAACTGATTCCGCCGACGCCGAGCTCGCTACCGAGATACAGGTCGCCGTTTCGTTGCCCGATACGGGAAGATTCAGACCCGATTACACCCCGTTCGAGAAGCGCCCGTTGCCCACGAACACCTTTCCGGGCTGCGTCACTGGTTCGGCGAGGGAAGACCTGCCTGCCGCTGAAGTTCCTGCAGTAGCGGCTCTCCCAGCGTGTGCCCATATGTTTCTGTGAAGTGGGCGTGGTCGCGATACACCCGCACATCGCCGATCGTCGTTGGGCACTCCCCGTCCGAGCAGAACCATTCTGTCATGTCGATCACCGTCGCACCATTGACCGTTCGAGCAGCCACGGCGATCGTTTCCTCGTTCTCATCGATCAACGCCTCGTCCTGTGACACGACACAGTCGTCAAGGAACTTCTCAAGCGCGCACGTTCGGGACTCGCCGACGAGACGAGGGTAGTCCCGCACAGCGAGAATCGTCGACCCGCGGTCGATGAGCGGCTGCCATGCCTCGTGGAATCCAGCGACTCCCGCTTCAAAACTCTGCTCGCCCGTCTCGGAATCTATATATGCCCGGTTCAATGCGAGCGCCGATGTCAACACATAGTCGTAGTGGGGCCCTTGCGCCAACTCCACCTGTAGCTTCTCATTCCACTCAAGACACGTCTCAGCGGTAATGGCACGCCGTTCCTCGCGGTAGGCCGTGTTGAAGGTGCAGGATTGTCGATAGTAGGTGTCGAGGCGCCACCCATGCTGCTCCGCTACGTACAGCAACGCGGGAAACCACACGGCTGCATGGGAGTTGCCGATCAAAACGATCTTGGTGTCAGCGTTCTCGTCGCCCCATGTGCACAGCCGCACGTCACTTTCGTCCCAGCGCGTCGAACAGGGTTCTCGGAAGATCGGAGCGAGATCATGCGTTGGATCAGCCGGGACGACCGTTGTTCCCGTGCGCCTGGCGCAGCGCTCCGGATCTGCCAAGGCCAGCGCTCCAAAACATGCATCACCAAGACGTGCCTGAATTACGGTTTCTTCGCTGTCGCTAGCCCGGTCGAGATTCCATGTAGCTGTCAACGAGGTTGCCGCGAGCGCGGCGATCGCCGTCACTGACGCTGCCAGCGACAGGCGGCGCCCCAGGCCACGTCCGCCGTCACGCACTCGCAACAGTGGCCGTTCCACGAATACGTTCGTCAGCCAGGCTAACGCCAGCGACGCGGCGATGATGCCAGCCCCCGTCACCAGACTCGCCTGTTGCACGCCCTGATACTCGAGCGTAAAGATCAGTAGCGGCCAGTGCCACAAGTACACCCCGTAGCCGAGGCGACCAAGCCAGACAAGGGGTTTCGATGCCAGCAACTGCGTCGCACCCCACCGAGACTGGGTACGACCGGTTGCGATGATCACGACGGCGGAAAGCACCGGAATGAGAGCGATCCAGCCGGGGAACATGTCCGCTACGGGTAGCAAGAATCCCAGAGACGCGATGAGGGCGAACGCCGTCCACGACAACAACGCGCCAAGCACGGCGGGGATCCGAAGTCGATCGATAACGAGCGCAAGCAACGCTCCGGCGCCGAACTCCCACACGCGTGTCGCTGTGGAGAAGTATGCGAACTGTTGATTCGCGTCGGTTTGGAAAACCGACCACGCGAACGACACGGCCACAAGCACCACGATTGTCCAGAACGCGACCCGCTTCATCCGTGTTCCCGTGCTCTTCGCGATCAGCAACACCATTGTGAAGACGACGGCCCATATGACGTAGAACTGCCCCTGGATCGACATCGCCCAGAAGTGCTGCACAGGCGAACGCATCGTGTCGATCGCGAGGTAATCGATCGCGTTCCTGGCGAGGTACCAGTTCTCCCAATACGTCGCCGACGCAAACACTTCTGTGAAGCTGTCACGCCACGAGGGGTAGGGCAGCAAGAACCAGATCGCAAGCATCACCGCGGTGAGAACAACGGCGGCAGCGGGGAGTAGGCGTAGCGCGAGGCGACCGAAGAAGATCCCCGGGCGCACCCGTCCGAAGCGACGAATCTGGCTGAGAAGACTGACCGTTATGAGAAAGCCCGCGACAGTAAAGAAAACGTCGACGCCGCCCGACACCCGGTTGAACCAGATGTGGAACACCGCCACCAGCAAGAAGGCGACCGAGCGAAGACCCTCGATCTCGGGTCGGAATGCGCCAGGTTGCTTCGTGGGCCGCGCTACATAGCGAGGGGTGAGCGGAGCGGCGATCGGGAAGGACAATCCCTTTTCGGACGACATCTGATTAGTGTGGCGTCGACTTAATAACCTCGACGGCCTCCTCTATTCCCCCGTCGAAGAGCACCTTGTGCTCGTGGATGACTATGCCGCGACGACACAGTCTTTGGACCGTTCCCATATCGTGACTCACCACGAGCATCGTGACGCCCTTGGCGACAAGCTCTTCAATCTTCGCGTAGCACTTCTGCCGGAACGGGGCGTCGCCAACGGAGAGCACCTCGTCGACGAGCAAAACGTCGAGGTCGACATGAATCGCCACGGCGAATGCCAGGCGCATGAACATTCCGGATGAGTAGTGCTTGACCTCTTGATCGATGAAGTCGCCGATTTCGCTGAATGCGACGATGTCGTCAAATCGCGCGTCGGTTTGGGCCTTTGACATCCCCAGAATCGCGGCGTTGAGGTAGACGTTCTCGCGCCCGGACAACTCGGGGTGGAAGCCCGCTCCAACCTCGATGAGACCCGCAACGCGTCCGCGGGTGAAAACGCGTCCGGCATCGGGCTCCAGCACACCAGAGACGAGCTTGAGGGTTGTCGACTTGCCCGAACCGTTGAAACCAAGAACGGCAACAGACTCTCCCTCCCCGATCTGAAAAGAGACGTCGTCGAGGGCCTTGAACTGATCGGCGCGGACCTTGCCGCGTTTGACCCACCTAATGAACGCTTCTTTGAAGGAGTGTGTGTTGCGCTTGAGGAACTGCTTTGTGACGTGGTCGACGATGATCGACGGCGTGGCGTCGCTGGTCTGCAGGAGTGTATTCGACATCACAGGTCCTGTGCGAAGGTGCGCTCGAAGCGGCGGAACGTGAGCTGGCCGATCACGAGGAAGATCAGGCAGAGGATGATTGCCCCGCCCGTGTACAGCTCGAAGTGCGGGGGAAATCCGTGCCAACCGTCAAGGCCGACGGATGGTTCCCAGAACGCGAAGTGGAACAGCTCCACCGCAATGGTGATGGGGTTCATCAGGTACACGTACAGGAACCAGGCCGGCATGTGCTCCTGGATGAGAACCCAGGTGTACAGCACCGGCGACGCCCATGTGGCCAGCTGACGCAGCACCTCGACGAAATTCTGCGCGTCGCGGAAGCGCACGTTGAGCCCTGCGAAGAACAGCCCGAGACCTAAAGCGCACAGCGCCACGATGAGCAGTCCCAGGAGCGCGGCGCCGAAGTGCGCCACGCCGGGCACCCAGCCGTAGACGAGGGCGACGACGATCAGAATCGCGAGCTGTGGCAAGAAGTGGACAAAGGCACCGATGACCGCCGAGATGGGGAACAGCTCGCGCGGTAGATAGATTTTCTTCACGAGGGCTCGGTTGTCGACGACTGCCGTGGTGGCGTTGCCGAAGGCTTCGTTGAAGAACGTCACGACGATGAAACCGGCGAAGAGGTACAGCGGGAAGTTGTCGACCTCGCCGCGAGCCATCCCGAAGATGAAGCCCATCACCCAGTAATAGATGAAGAACTGGATGAGCGGCTTGACGTACGACCATGTCCAGCCCAGCGCGGAGTTACGGTAGCGCAACGCCGTGCTCTTGCGGATCAGGAGGCCGAGGAGGTAGCGCCACCGAATAACATCGAGCACACCGCGGCCGCGGCCGGGTACGTCGTACTCCGACAGATCAATCGTCGTCACAGACTCATCTCCTGCTTCACTGCTTCTCGCGCCTGATTGCCGCAGAAAGTCACACTGGATCCTATCTCTCGCCCTGCTGACAGCCTGGGAGGATCTCAGCCAGCGGAGTCTGCTGCGGGATGCATCGCCTCACGGATCATCCGGTGCACCGCGTCGGCGTCCGGCCATTCCTGGTCAACGCCGTTCGATGGCGAAAGCTCGATGCTTCTCATGCCGTTGCTCTCCGCCGCTAGCTCAACGAATGTCGATACGAGAGCCCGCGGCACGTCGGTTGTCACAACGTCCTCGCCCGCCCGCGCGACCTCTTCGAATCGCTGCAGGACGTTCTGCGGCGACATCTGGGTCAGAATCGCGTCCTGCAGCTCGCGCTGGCGCTCCATCCGGTCCCAGTCGTTTGTTGTGTACCGCGAGCGTGCGTACCAGAGGGCCGTTTCTCCCGTCATTCGCTGCTGGCCGACCTCGATCCATCCCGACGCCCAGTCCTCTGCGGGCTGGCCCTCGTACGCGGGGCCTCCGCCCTCGGGAAGACGCTCGGTAACCGTGATATCGACGCCGCCGAGGGCATCGATCAGCGCTTCGAAGCCGTGCATATCGATCGCGATGTAGTACGGAATCTCAATGCCCATGAGGCCTTCAGCCGCGTCCTTGGTCGCCTCGATGGCGGGCGTGGACCCCTGGGCCCTCGCCTCGGGATAGAGCGACGCGCCGCCGTCGGGCCGACAGAACTCCACAGCGTTGGTCAGCTGATTGATTCCGCTATTCCACCCGCAGTCCGGGTCGGAAAGACCGGAGAAGTAGTTGGGGTACTCCGCCCGCATGGGACTGCCGGCGCTGAACGGAACGTGCGCGATATCGCGCGGAATGCCCGTGACGATAATCTCACCGGATTCCGCCCCGACGGATACAACGGAAATGCTGTCGAACCGTACCGAATCGCGGCCGTCTCCCGAATCTGCTCCGAGGAGCAGAACGTTGTAGTACCCATCGCTCGGGGGCACAACGGGGGCCGAGGTATGAAAGATCGATCCGAATGTTCCCGCTGCCGTGAACAGGCGCGGAACGGCGTAGGCAGCTGCCCCTCCCTGGACCAGAGCAAGAAGGAGCGCGAGCAGCGCGATGAAGAATCGGTGCGGCGCCGCCACCGTGACGATGCGTGTCAGGCGCAGGGCATCCAGCGACAACACCACCCACAACACGCCGTATCCGGCGCACACCAGCGCCGCGGCGTAGAGGAAGAGCGGAGTGAGCAGGATCGAGAGCGTCCCGCTTCGCCACAGGAGAAGCCCCAGTAGCAAAACCGCCCCGACGACCCACATGATGAGCGTCGAGGCGAGGCCAAGCTTCCCGAGCTTCCTGTTCCCCGCGAGCGCCTGAGCCGAACCGGGGATGACGAAGTTCAGGAGGATCAGCCACCAGCCGCGCGTGGCCATCGCTGCACCATCCGTTGTGTCGGGACGACGCATGGGCGACTGCTCGATGACGGACGCGCGCGGGACCCTTCGCTCGGCCGCCATCGTCACGAGGGAGCGTCCTCAGACAGTGACGCTTTCAGCCGAACGTTCTTCTCTTCCACCTGCTTCTCGAGGTCGCGCGCATAGGCCTCGATGCGGTCGGCGATCTCGGCATCCGCCGCGCCGATGACGCGCGCCGCAAGCAGCCCGGCGTTCTTCGCGCCGTTAATCGACACCGTCGCAACCGGGATGCCCGCCGGCATCTGCACGATCGACAGAAGCGAGTCGAGGCCGTCGAGAGTCTTGAGCTGCACGGGAACCCCGATGACGGGAAGCGCCGTGAGCGACGCGAGCATTCCCGGAAGATGAGCTGCTCCGCCCGCACCGGCGACAATCGCCTTCAGCCCGCGCGAACGGGCTTCTCGCCCGTAACTGATCAGCTTGTCGGGGGTGCGATGGGCTGAGACCACCTCGACCTCGTGGGGAATTCCGAATTCCGTCAGGACGGCGGATGCCTCATGCATCACGCGCCAATCGGAATCCGATCCCATGACAACGCCGACGAGGGGCTCTTCAGACGAGTTCAGCACCATGTCAGAGTACGGGTTCCGCACCGAAATCTCTGAACGATGGCCCCGGTTCCACGCAATTCATGCAAAGCTCGCGGCGGCCGCCCTGGCGATATAGACGGCGTCTTCCAGCTCATCACTCGTCGCATTCACGTGTCCGACCTTTCGGCCGGGCCGCGGCGCCTTTCCGTACGTGTGGATCTTGGCGGTGGGCTGATCTGCCATCGCGAGAGCAAATCGATCCGACATCGATCCGCTCTGCGGCCCACCGAGGATGTTGATCATGCACGCTGCTTCGGCCGTGAGCTCAGGCGATCCGAGCGGAAGGTCAAGAACCGCGCGAACGTGCTGTTCGAACTGGCTCGTGACGGCGCCGTCCTGGGTCCAGTGGCCGCTGTTGTGCGGCCGCATCGCGAGCTCATTGACCAGCAAGCGGCCATCGACCGTCTCGAAAAGCTCGACGGCGAGCATCCCCGTCACATCGAGGCCCTCGGCGATGGTGGCCGCGATCTCTGCGGCAACTTCCATCTCGCGCTCAGAGGCGTGCGGTGCGGGCGCAAAAACTTCGGAGCAGACTCCATCGCGCTGCACGGTCTCGACCACGACGAACGGAACCATCTCGCCGCTCGGCCGACGCGCGACCTGTTGTGCGAGTTCGCGCCGGAAGTCCACGAGCTCCTCCACGAGGATCGGCTCGCCAGCGAACGCATCGAACCAGTCGTCAGCTTCGTCTGCCGCCGAGATGACGCGCACACCCTTGCCGTCGTACCCGCCGCGCGGCGTCTTAACAACCGCCTTACCGCCGTGACCGTCGAGAAAAGCCTGCAAATCATCGCGACTCGACGCGGGCGCCCAGTCGGGCTGCGGCGCGCCGATCTGCGCCAGCGTTGCCCGCATCACGAGCTTGTCCTGCGCGATGCGCAGTGCTCCCGGCCCGGGATGAACAGCGATTCCTGCGTGTACGAGCGCGCCGAGAACGGACTGCGGAACATGCTCGTGGTCGAAGGTGATGACGTCAACGTCCTTGGCAAAGGCAAGGACCGTGTCGACGTCGCGGTAGTCCCCCGTTGCCGTCGCGGCGATCGCCGCCGACATCCCGTCTTCTTCCGCCAGAACGCGAATCTCGATTCCGAGTTCCGTCGCGGGAGCGATCATCATCCTTGCAAGCTGACCGCCGCCGATTACACCGAGCTTCATCACCGGTCCATTATCTCACCCGCGGAGAAATACGGATCCGCGGCCTGCTGCTGCGCCTCGCGGTGCGCGAGGATGCGGCCCACCTCGACCTGATCAGCAAGCGTTTCTCGAACGACGCCCGGGCCCGGAACGTTTCGCAGCTCCAACGTGCCCCCGGCACCTGACAAAACGATCGTCCCCGTTCCGGAGATCCGCTGAAGCGGTCCGCGACGGACATCGATCCCGTACCCCGCCGCGTGTAGCAGCTCACTTCGCCGGCGGATCAGAATGCCGCGGCTGACGACGACGCGACGCGTCGTGACGATGTACCGGCGCTGCGCCCAGGCCCACCACGGAACAACAACAAAGAAGAGGACAACCGCTCCGGCAGCCGCCAACAGCATCCAGTCCTCAAAGGGGGACGGCAACGCGGACCAGAAGTAGCCGGTTGCTCCCGAGACGGCGATCAGCAGGAGCGCGGACCACATGAGCTTGCGGCCACTGGACCGAAACCGCGCGATAATCTGCTCCTCAGCCACGATCGTCACACTCCGTCGGCCGGCGCAGAACGACGAAGGTGCACAATATCGCCCGCGGCAAGCGGCCGGTCGTCGACGAGCAGGCGGCCGTCGTCATCGATGCCGACGGCCGTGCCGTGAAGCTGCTCTCCGCCCGGGAGATGCGCAACAACGCCCTGTCCGATCGTGAGGCATGCTGAGCGAACGCGTGAGGCAGCAGTTCCCGTCTCGAGCGTCTGCACGAGTATTCCCAGCTCAGCGACGTAGTCGTCGAGGAGGCGTTCCTCATCCACGGTGACGCCCAACGCAGCAAACGAGGTTGCCGTCGGAACCGGGAGTTGATCAGCGGTCATCCGAGTGTTGATGCCGCTTCCGACCACGACCGTGTCGGCGCTGACCACCTCGGTCAGAATTCCGCAGATCTTCTGATCGTTCACCAGAACGTCGTTCGGCCATTTCACCCCGACATTGTTGCCCGGCAACTGCTTTGCTGCGGCCTCCGCCATCGCCGTTCCCGCCACCAGCGGGATCCAGCCGAGGCGGTCCCGCGGAACGCCCGCGATGTTCACAACAACCGAAACAGCCAGCGCGCTCTTCGCCGGCGCGATCCACGCACGGTCGAGGCGCCCCCGGCCGCCGGTCTGGTGACGGGTAAACAGAACGCTGAGATGCGGCCATTCCTCCCCCGCCGCGATTGCGGTGACGAGGTCGGCGTTGGTCGACGCCGTCTGGTCCACCTCCACGATTCGCGGAGACGTGGAGGTGGACGCTGTCACGTTAGCGCCCCCACGTCTGTCTCGGGAAACGCCGCGTGCGCGACGCACGCGACCAGGTGTCGCGTGGTGGGGCGATGTCGACAGTGGCGCCGGCGACTTCATTCGCGTACTGCTCGGAGATCACGGCAACAACCACCGCGAGCTCCTCAGGCGTCGGACCGCCCGCGATCACTCGAACAGCGGGACCGCCCTCACCGACATCGATGACGCTCATACCGAAACCCTACCGATCACAGGGGGATATTGCCGTGCTTCTTGGGGGGCAGTTCCGCGCGCTTGCGTCGGAGGCCACGCAAGGCCTTCGCGATCATGACGCGCGTCTGCGCCGGCTCGATAATGCTGTCGATCTCGCCACGCTCGGCCGCGAGAAATGGTGAGGCCACGTTGTAGGTGTACTCGTCGGCAAGACGCGTCCGAACGGCATGAACGTCTTCGCCCGCCTCGTGGGCCTTCTTAATCTCGTTGCGGTACAGGATGTTCACGGCGCCCTGCCCGCCCATCACGGCGATCTCGGCCGTTGGCCACGCAAGGTTCACATCGGCGCCGAGTTGCTTCGATCCCATGACGATGTACGCACCGCCATACGCCTTGCGGAGGATCACCGTCACGAGCGGAACCGTGGCCTCGGCATAGGCGTAGAGCAGCTTCGCCCCGCGGCGGATAACGCCCGTCCACTCTTGGTCGGTTCCCGGCAGGTAACCCGGAACGTCCACGAGCGTGACGATCGGAATGGAGAACGCATCGCAGAACCGCATGAAGCGCGCGGCTTTCTCCCCCGCATCGATGTTCAGCGTTCCGGCCATCTGCGACGGCTGGTTGGCGATGATTCCCACCGAGGCGCCCTTGATCCGGCCGAACCCGATGACGATGTTCGGGGCAAACAGCGGCTGCACCTCGAGGAAGTCTCCATCGTCGACGATGCGCGTAATGACCTCGTTGATGTCATACGGCTGGTTCGTGGAGTCGGGAATAATCTCGTTCAGTTCACGGTCGAGATCCGTTGTTTCCATATCGAAGTGCGTCGTATAGTCCGGCGCCTCGACCATGTTGTTGTCGGGCAAGTACCCCAGCAGGGTGCGCGCGTAGTCCAGCGCGTCCTCTTCGTCGTCCGCGAGGTAGTGCGAAACGCCCGAGCGCGTGTTGTGGGTGCGTGCACCACCGAGCTCTTCCATACCGACGTCCTCGCCGGTGACCGTCTTGATGACGTCGGGGCCGGTCACGAACATCTGGCTGGTCTTGTCGACCATGATGACGAAGTCGGTCAGCGCGGGCGAGTACACGGCGCCACCGGCGGCGGGGCCCATCACAATGGAAATCTGGGGGATGACGCCGGATGCCGCGGTGTTCAGCCGGAAGATCTCGGCGTACTTCCCGAGAGCGAGCACGCCTTCCTGAATTCGCGCGCCGCCGGAGTCCAAAATGCCCACAACGGGCATCCCTCCCTTGAGAGCGAACTCCATCACCTTGACGATCTTGTCGCCGGCGACCTCGCCGAGCGATCCGCCAAAGGTGGAGAAGTCCTGCGAGAACACAGCGACGGGCCTGCCATGGATGGCGCCGACACCGGTGACAACAGAGTCACCGTGAGGGCGCGACTTGTCCATGCCGAAGGCTGTCGTGCGGTGACGTACATACTCATCCATCTCGACAAAGCTGCCGGGATCCATGAGTTGCGCAATCCGCTCGCGTGCGGTCTGCTTCCCCTTGGCATGCTGCTTCTCGAGCGCCTTTTTCTCAGGCTCGATAACGGCTTCGTTGTGGCGGGCGCGCAGGTCAGCGATCTTGCCCGCGGTGGTCGACATGTCCGGTTCGGTCACGCGTTCCACCCTAACCACGGAATCGCCCGTTCCCTTGGCGGACAGGCACAACGGATTCCCGTTTCGTGTGTCCGGGTCCCCAAGCTCGTGTCCGCCGAATGGCGGACACGAGTCGCTATGACATTCCAGATGGCCTCGGATAACCTGAATATCGAGTCACGAGAGCATCGCTCCTCGACTCGCCGTCACGTCCGCCCCAGGGTAGGCGGATGTCGACAGGCTCCATTGCGGACGGTTTTCGGGTAATCGCTCCGCGTTCCTGGGCCCCGGATGGGTTTTTCTCTCACCGTCCGGGGTCCACTTCTATCTCATGCCAGAGATCGACGTCTTCCTCGTCCTCCTCGCGTCGCCCAACGATCGTTGCGGCAGTTCCCGCGCGAGAAGAAGTGCGCACGATAATGCGTTCCGACGTTGAAGACCCGATCACCTCGGCGATCTGCCGCCTGACCTCCGCCAATTCTTCTGCCGTCAGGTGGTCGAGCTCACCCTCGTCGTACAGAGAAACGGCGGCGCCGCGGCGACGCGCGGCGGCGATTTCGCGTCGCACTCCGTCGTCGAGAAGACGCGTGCCGCGGATCTCGTCCCGCAGTGTGGCCTCTGCGAAAACGGCTTCGTTCCTCTCCTCATCGGAGATCGCGCCGCCCGTTTCGATGACGCGTGTGAGAACGGGCCCGGCAACGCTGAGCGCAACACTGACGCGCTCCCTGCGGGCACGCGCGGCAGAGAGTTGAGCGGCGCGCCACGCCGATGCGTGCGTGCGGAGCTCCGCCAGATGTTCCGTGTTCTGATGTGCCCGCTCCGCCAAAGCGATCATGAGCTGAGCGATCACCACCCAGAGAATCGACCCCACCAGACCGGCGCGCATGGCAACGCCGAACGACTCCAGCACAATCGAGCTCGTTGTCGAGAGAGCCGCCACTCCCGCCCAGGCCACAATCGGGTGGCGTCTGACGCAGACAACCGCCAGCATCGCCCCGGCCGCTCCGATGAACCACGTTGCGTTGACCGCTATCAGCCCGTCCTGATCGCGGACGAAGCCCGTGGCGATCAATGGCAAAACCCCCGCGGCAGCGGCGACGGCGATGGCGGCGCAGCGCGTCATCGCCGCCGGACCAACGGGACGCTGATCAGCGGCAGGAAGGACAAGCGCGGCTCCCGCGCCCATCACGAAAACCGCGATCGCGACCATCGCCCAGATCGGGTGCGCGGAGGGAGCCGGTGCCAGGACACCCCGAAGAACGAAGTAGGCAACAAACGCGATCCCCAGCGCGCGCACCGCGGTCGAACGCGTCATGACGCCGTCTCACCCTCTGCGCTGCCGTCTGCCGGCGCAATTTCCGCGCGATCGCCCTCAACGACATGCGGCACCGTGTACGCGAGCTCGACGGAGGTGCCCGAAGGGCTCGACGTGACCCTCGCGCTCCCGCCGACGGCGGCAACGCGCGCGATGATCGACCCGCGAATACCCAAGCGATCTGCGGGAATCGCGCTCACATCGAATCCCGGCCCCTCATCGGATACGACGATACGCACGCCGCCGGGGGCTTCCGCGATGCGGACATTCAATCCCACACCATCCGCATGGGCCACCGCATTCGAGGCTGCCTGGGCAGCGGCAAGAACAAGCGCCCGCGCCGCACGCGCCGGTACGAGGACTTCCCGGGCCCCGGTGACGGTGATGCGCTCGATGCCGAGGGGGGATATCTGCCCCCGAAGCCGCTCGGCGATCCCCGCGAGATCGATTGGCGGGTTCGGCCCCACCACCGCGGTCCCATCCTCATCTGAGAGCCGTGTCAGCGCTTCGCGTGCCATAGAAACGGCCAGCTCCCGCTCTCGGGGCATCTGGGCGCGCGAGGCGGCGATCAGCGCGGCGAGAACACTGTCGTGCATCAGCCCGGCGATTTCAACGCGCTCTCGTTCCGCTGCGTCAGCGGCGGCGGCGGCGGTATAGGCCGGTATCGCCCGCCCGCGTTCGTCGTCGATCTTCGACGCCGTCGTTCGCACGACACGCGCAACAAGTACGAACGCTGTTCCCAACAGCAGCGACATCGACACGTCCGAGAACACCGCCATCGGACCGTCACTCGTGTCATCGGCGTGTATCAGACGGCCCGCGGCGAACAGGGCCGGCACCCCGATTGCCGATACCAGCTGCCACGGCGGTGAAAAAGCGACGATCGCGGCAGCCGTTGCAACGGTGAGCATGAAGTAGGGCCAGGGCGTCTCTCTCGACTGCATCGTGGCCGCGCCTATGCCTGCGATCCACATGACGAGCATGACAGGGATGATGATGGCGACAACGCCACTGGTTGTGCGCGCTCCGCGCCCCATGAGACAACACAGAATCATCACGAGAACAGCCACCATCGTCAGGCTGAACATCACCCGACCCCAGGGGTCGCCCGTCTGCATCGACCACGCGATGGCAAAAGCTTGAGAAGCGATAATTGACGCCCCGATCGCCGTGACGACCTCGATGGCGCGTTCGATGCGCGCCCGCGTCTCCCCGCTCTGCGAGGCGTGGGGGCCGAGCTCAGTCGTCACGTGTCGGCTCCGGGTGCCGACCGGAATCCGTCGGCGCGTCCACAAGACCGTCCTCCATGGCACGGCGCATGAGATCAACCTTGGTCGGAGCGGGACGCCCGACCACGAGATACTTCGCGCGTACGCGCTGGATGTTCTCCTTTGCCGTCGAATAGGCGACTCCGAGCCGTGTCGCCACGACCTTCACCGGCAGTCCCGCCGCATAAAGGCGGAGAACATCGCGCTCACGCTCAGAGAGGTGGGCGTTTGCGAAGGCCGTGTCGGATTCAACGGCCGCCGCCCACTCCACGTTGTCGAGCGGCTCACCGCTCGCCACGAGTCTCACGGCCCGCGTCACAACGGACATCGGCGACGACTTACTCACAATTCCCGCCGCGCCCGCCGCGAGCCCCTCCCGCACCGCAGCCGGACGATCGGCAACCGAATGAATGATCACCGCCGAATCGGCCACGAGCCGGCTGACGTTCTCCGTGACCGTGGTGCCGTCTCCGAGCATCAGGTCCAGCAGCACGATATCGGCGGGGCGCCGGGAGCGCCTGCGGAGGTCTCGGACATACTCTTCAACCGTCGATCCGCTGTAGGCGATGATCATGCCGTCGCGGACGAGCACCGCCTCGAGGCCGAGCCGCACGGATTCATGATCGTCAATGAGCGCCACCGTTGTCACGCTATGAGGCTAGTGCCGGACGGCGCGCCACGCTCAGCAGCGCGGCGAAAAGCCGCGTCCTCGTCTACCGCGTGAGAACGGCGACAGCCTCAACATGGTGCGACGAGGGGAACAGATCAAGCGCCCTCACCTGGGCGACGTCATAACCCGCACGCCGGAACTCCCCCACGTCGCGCGCAAGCGCAACGGGATCGCATGCGATGTAGATGACGGCCGACGGCGACAGCGCGGCGATGCGCGAAACAACTTTCTCGCCAGCGCCCGACCGCGGCGGGTCCAGCAGAATGACGCCGCGCCGCAGCTCCGGCGCTGGCTCGAGTTGCTCGACAAAACGCTCGGCACGGGCGGTAACGGCGGCGACGTTCAGATCGGCGAGGTTGGCGCGCGCGTGCAGCGTTGCCCGCGCGGAGGATTCGACGGTTGTGACCCGAGACGTTCCTCCGTGATCCGCAAGTGCCGCGGCGAACAGTCCCACGCCCCCGTAGAGATCCAGGTGGTGGCTGTCCTCTGCCACGGGCAGCTGCGCCAGTTCGCTGCGCACAACACGGTCCAGGGCCGTTGCGGCATCTCGATGGACCTGCCAGAAACCTGTTGTGTCCACACGGAACTCGCGCTCGCCGACACGCTCCGTGACGACTTCCGGTGCGGTGCGCCGCGATGTCGATGCTGGGCGCCGCACGATTCTCACGCGGCCGTCTGCCGGATGAATCAGGTCAACGCGTCCTTCTTTCTCACGCGTCAGCCCCAGCGCGGCGGCCTCAACCGCGCGGGTTGCGAGAGGGTGTTCGGTCACCTCGATCACATCGTGGCTCCGCGCCGCATATGGTCCCACTCGACCTTCGGCGTCAACATGCAAACTCACGCGGGTGCGCCACCGGGTTCCCTCCTCGTGAGAACGCGCTGGTAGCACCTCGACCGGAACAGCGCCTCCGGCGAACTTCTCGAACGCTTCGGTGATCACCCGCTGCTTCAGCTCGCGCTGGTGTGCGAGCGCGATGTGGCCGAAGTCTGCTCCACCGGGCCGTTGCTGCGGCGCGGTGCCGACGTCTGCCTGCGCCCACACGTGTGCGACGCGGTGGAGGGACGCCTCGAGTACATCGAGCACCTCGGCCCGGGCAAAGGACTTCTTCACCTGTGTCACGCGCGCCCGCACGCGCTCTCCCGGCATCGTGTCGGGAACGAAAACGACCATGCCCGGCTCGCTCGCCGTGGTGCCATGCCGCGCAACGAACACGCCGCCGTGGGCGACGCCCGTGATGTCGAGTTCGATGATGTCGCCAGTGTTCATATGCACCATCGTCCCAGCTCGACCTGCGAGGCGCTGAATACCGGCGGGTCCGCCCTAGTCTGGATGCATGCAGGTTTGTCTCGCATCAACGTCCCCCGCCCGCCTCATGCTGATGCGTCAGGTCGGCATCGAACCCCGTCTCGAGGCGCCGGATGTTGACGAGGAAGCCGTTATCGCGAAACTCGAACGGGCGGAAAGCCGTGTGCTCCCGCCCGCCGAGCACGTCCTTGTTCTCGCCCAGCACAAGGCGCGCGATGTTGCGCACCGGCTGGCAGCCGAGGGATTCGAGGGCATCGTCATTGGCGGCGACTCGATGTTCGAGCTGGGCGGTGAGATTTTCGGCAAGCCCCTGACGCCCGAGAACGCCACCGCCCGGTGGCGTTCCATGCGCGGGAAGACGGGCGTTCTGCACTCGGGTCACAGCGTTATTGCTGTCGAGAACGGTGTCCTGAACGAGCGAAACGCTGTCGCGGAAGCCCGCGTATCGTTTGCGCACGACATCACGGACGAGGAGATCGCCACGTACGTCGCAACGGGTGAGCCGCTACAGGTGGCGGGAGCCTTCACGGTCGACAGTCTCGGCGGAGCATTCATCGATCGCGTTGACGGAGACCCGTCGACCGTGGTCGGCATGTCGCTATCCACGGTGCGTCGCCTGATTGTGTCTCTGGGATTCTCCTGGACCTCGCTGTGGAATCGCACGGACTGATCAGCACTTTTATGTGTCACGACACACGAAACACGCCGATTGCTGTGGGGTTCAATCAAATCGCGGACGCCCCGGCTGGATAGGCTCGAATTCATGTCTGCAATTCGCAAGGTGCTCATCGCCAACCGAGGTGAGATCGCTGTCCGCATCATCCGCGCGGCCCGCGACTCCGGAATCTCATCCGTCGCGGTCTACGCAGACCAGGATCGAGACGCCCTTCACGCCCGCCTCGCCGACGAGGCATACGCACTGAACGGGACGACGAGCGCTGATACCTATCTCGTGGCGGACAAGATCCTCTCGATCGCTCGCCGTTCCGGGGCCGACGCTATCCACCCGGGCTACGGC
Source organism: Microbacterium amylolyticum (assembly GCF_011046975.1). NCBI lineage: Bacteria > Bacillati > Actinomycetota > Actinomycetes > Micrococcales > Microbacteriaceae > Microbacterium > Microbacterium amylolyticum. Next base: position 939,216 of record NZ_CP049253.1, read on the forward strand.
TTCCTCGCCGAGAACGCCGAGTTCGCGCGTTCCGTCATTGCCTCGGGAATAACGTGGATCGGCCCCGACCCCGAGGCCATCGAGCAGCTCGGCGACAAGGTCACCGCCCGCCACGTGGCTGAGAAGGTCGGCGCTCCGCTCGCCCCCGGAACTCCCGGCCCGGTGGATGATGCGTCCGAGGTTGTCGCGTTCGCCGAGCAGTACGGCCTTCCGATCGCCATCAAGGCGGCATACGGCGGCGGCGGCCGCGGCCTCAAGGTGGCGCGCGCGCTCGACGAGGTGGCCGAGATGTTCGAGTCAGCCACGCGTGAGGCCGTCGCAGCATTCGGCCGCGGAGAGTGCTTCGTCGAGAAATACCTCGACAAGCCCCGGCATGTGGAGACCCAGTGCCTGGCAGACCGGGCAGGAAACGTCGTCGTCGTCTCCACCCGCGACTGCTCGCTGCAGCGCCGCCACCAGAAGCTGGTGGAAGAGGCGCCCGCTCCGTTCCTCAGCGACGAGCAGACGCGCATCCTCTACGAATCGTCCAAGGCGATTCTTCGCGAGGTCGGATACGTTGGCGCCGGAACGTGCGAGTTCCTCATCGGCGCGGACGGAACGATCTCCTTCCTTGAGGTCAACACCCGCCTGCAGGTGGAGCACCCCGTCAGCGAGGAAGTCACGGGCATCGATCTGGTGCGCGAGCAGTTGCGCATCGCAGAGGGCGGAACGCTCGACTATGAGGACCCGATTGCCGAGGGGCACTCCTTCGAATTCCGAATCAACGGCGAAGATGCCGGGCGCGGATTCCTTCCTCAGCCGGGCCCCATCACGGTGTTCAAGGCGCCAGGCGGACCGGGCGTCCGCGTCGACTCGGGCGTCACAGCCGGCGATGAAATCGGCGGGTCCTTCGACTCGATGCTCGCCAAGCTCATCGTCACGGGACGCGACCGTCGCGAGGCTCTCGACCGCGCCCGTCGCGCCCTCGAGGAATTCGAGGTCGCGGGCCTTCCCACCGTTCTCCCCTTCCACCGCGTTGTCGTCGACGATCCCGCGTTCACCGCGGAGTCCGGTGAGTTCGGCGTTTTCACCCGCTGGATCGAAACGGATTTCGACAACACCATCGACCCGTGGGATGGTCAGCCCTCCGACCCCTCTGTGGCCGAGGCACGTCACAACGTGGTCGTCGAGGTCAACGGCAAGCGCATTGAGGTCAGCCTGCCTGATCGCATCACACAGCCCGAGAGCGTGTCAGCGGGGCGTCCGGCCAGTGTGCCGCCGTCGCGCCGTAGCCACCAGGCCAAGTCGGTGTCGTCCGGCGCATCCGGTGACGCCCTCACCTCGCCGATGCAGGCGACAGTGGTGAAGATCGCCGTTGAGGAAGGCCAGCAGGTCGTCAAGGGCGACCTCGTGCTCGTTCTCGAGGCGATGAAGATGGAACAGCCTCTTCACGCGCACAAGGACGGCACCATCAAAAAGGTCGACGCGACTGTCGGCCAGACGATCTCCTCGGGGCACCAGCTCCTGCACATCATCTAGCAACGCAGATACGAGTGTGGCGGTGCGGTCCATCCGGACCGCACCGCCACACTCGTTACCGCACGAGCGGCGACTAGAACCCGCGCATGTTAATGCCGTGCAGGGACCGCGCCGCATCGGTGATCGCCCCCGCGAGCGAGGGATACGCCGTGAACACGCGCGCAAGCTGATCCACCGTGAGACGACGATCGACGGCGATCGCGATCGGGAAGATCAGCTCGCTGGCCTTCGGGGCGACGACGACGCCGCCGATGACCGTTCCGGACCCCCTGCGCGCATAGAGCTTCACGAACCCGTGCTTGACACCCATCATCTTCGCGCGGGGGTTCGATGCCAGGTCGATCTTCTGAACAACGGCGTCCTCGCCCGTCGTCCACCCAACCGTTGCGATCTCGGGCGTGGTGAAGATATTCGACGCGATCTTGCGATCAGAGAAGGGGATGACGCCATCGCCCATCGCGTGAAAAACGGCCGTGCGCCCAATCATTGCGGCAACAGACGCAAGAGGGATGAGCATCGTGCAGTCGCCAACGGCGTAGATGTTGGGAACCGACGTACGGCCAACGCGGTTGACGACGATGTGGCCGGATTCCTGCATCTGAACGCCGGCGCTCTCGAGGCCAATGTTCCGCGTGTTCGGGATGCCACCGACTGCCATGAGGCAGTGCGACCCAGAGATCACAGAGCCATCAGAGAGCGTGACTTCGACACCATCTCCCGTGTTGACGACCGTGTCCGCGCGTGACTTCGACAACAGCGTCATTCCACCGCGGGTAAATGCGGATTCCAGAACCTTGGCGGCGTCCGCATCCTCACCGGGAAGGACCTGCTCACGGCTGGACACCAGCGTGACCTTGGCCCCGAGGTTCATATAGGCCGATGCAAACTCGGCACCCGTCACACCTGAACCGACCACGATGAGGTGCTCGGGAAGAGACGTCATGTTGTACATCTGCTTCCACGTCAGCACGCGCTCGCCGTCCGGAGCCGCCGTCGGCAGCTCGCGCGGCGACGCACCAACGGAAACGATGATCGTTTCGGCTTCCAGACGGTCAAAGTCGGTGCCGTCCAGCCCCGTTGAGACGATGACGGCGTTATCGCCCTCGAGCCGACCGTGCCCGGAAATGATGCGAACCCCCGCCTGAAGCAGGCGGTCGCGCATATCTTCCGATTGCTGCCCCGCCAGCGCAAGAATGCGCTTGTTGATCGCGTGCAGGTTGATCGCGACCTCGGGCTTGAGGGGCTTCCCGGTTTCTCCGCGTGCGAAGAACTGCACGCCGAGATCGCCGGCGTCATCGATCGCGCGCGCTGCGTCTGCTGTAGCGATGAGCGTTTTGGACGGCACAACGTCGGTGAGAACCGCCGCGCCACCGACTCCCGTGTTCTCGATCAACGTGACCTCGGCGTCCAGCTGAGCGCCGGCAAGCGCTGCCTCATACCCACCCGGTCCGCCGCCGATGATCACAATCCGCTGTTTGCGCTCGAAATCGAAGGTCATGGATTCATTCTCTCCCATTCCCGCCCACGCGCTGGACCCCGATTATCGTTGGGGCATGACGAACCCCGCTCATCCTCTCGACTCGCCCGCTGACCCTTTCGCCGTGGCGCGAACCGCCGCGGCTGACATCGCCCGGCTGACGGGCGTCAGTTCCCATGACATCGCCGTCACGCTCGGAAGCGGCTGGGGGAAGTCAGCCGATCTGATCGGAGAAACCGTCGCTGAGATCGACGCAACCGATGTGACAGGTTTCTCGAAGCCCGCCGTTGCCGGTCACGGAGGAACACTGCGCAGCGTCCGCACACCGGACGGGAAGAACGTTCTGGTCATCGCCGCGCGCACCCACTATTACGAGGGGCATGGCGTGCGGCGCGTCGTCCACAGCGTCCGAACGGCGGCGGCAACGGGCGCGAAAACAATGGTGCTGACGAACGGCGCCGGCGGGATCAAGGATGCCTGGGCCCCCGGTCAGCCCGTTCTCATCAGCGACCACATCAATCTGACGGCCGACTCTCCTCTGGAGGGCGCGACGTTTATCGATGTGACCGATCTCTACTCGTCACGACTGCGCGACATCGCCCGGCAGGTCGATGCGTCCCTCGACGAGGGCGTCTACTGTCAGTTCCGCGGACCGCAGTATGAAACCCCCGCCGAGGTGCGGATGGCGTCAGCAATCGGCGGCCACATCGTCGGAATGTCGACGGCACTCGAGGCCATCGCTGCCCGCGAAGCAGGCATGGAGGTCCTCGGCTTCTCTCTGATCACGAACCTCGCCGCCGGGATTTCCCCCACTCCCCTCAGCCACGCCGAGGTCATCGAGGCCGGACAGGCGGCGGAAGGCCGAATCTCGCAACTGCTCGCTGATGTGATCGGACGAATCTGATGATCTCGGCGGCGCGCGCCTGGATCGCGCAGGACCCGGATCCGGAGACACGCGATGAGCTCACCGCTCTGGTGAAGGCTGCTGAGGCCGGCGGTGGCGACGCGTCGTCCGAACTCGCGGCGCGCTTTGCCGGGCGGTTGCAGTTCGGAACGGCTGGTCTTCGCGGAGAACTCGGCGCAGGTCCGATGCGGATGAATCGCGTGCTCGTCGCCCAGGCCGCGGCGGGGTTCGCTGCTTACCTGCGCGAGCGCGGCGGCGACAACACCCCGCGCGTGGTGATCGGATTTGACGGACGAAAGAACTCCGATGTGTTCGCTCGGGACTCTGCCGAGCTGTTCCAGGGGGCGGGTCTGGAGGCGATTTTGTTGCCGCGACGCCTCCCAACTCCCGTGCTCGCGTTCGCGGTCCGCTATTTGGACGCAGATGCCGGCGTCATGGTGACGGCCAGCCACAACCCGCCGGCCGACAACGGCTACAAGGTGTATCTCGGCGGTGCTGATGGCGGAGCGCAGATCGTGACTCCAGCAGACGCGGATATCGCCCGCGAGATCCAGCACGTCGCCGATACGCTCGCCGTTCCCGACCTGCCACGATCCACGGAGTACCTCGTCGCCGATGAGGGAGTCGTTGAGGCCTACGTCGCCGCGACGGCGGCCGTTGCGGCCGCGCCCGCATCAGCATCGGGAATGAGCTGGGTATACACCGCGATGCACGGTGTTGGGTGGGAGACTCTGCGTGCCGTCGTGGAGGCGGCGGGCTACCCGCTGCCCGCTCTCGTCGCCGCGCAGACCGAGCCCGACGGCGCATTCCCCACCGTGGCGTTCCCGAATCCCGAAGAGCCGGGTGCTCTCGACCTCGCGTATGAAACGGCAACGGCGAGCGGCGCCGAGTTCATCATTGCGAACGATCCCGACGCCGACCGCGTTGCCGTTGCCATTCCGTCCGCCGACGGTTGGCGTCGGCTGACGGGCAACGACATCGGTCTGCTTCTCGGCGCGCGTGCGGCGCGCTCCGCCGGAGCAGGCGCCACCGTCGCCTCCTCGCTCGTGTCCTCCCCCGGCCTCGGCGTCATCGCCGAGAGGTTCGGCGTGTCGTGGCGCGAAACGCTCACGGGATTCAAGTGGATCGCGAGGGCCCCCGGAATTGTCTTCGGCTATGAAGAGGCGCTCGGGTACCTCGTCAACCCGGAAACCGTTCGTGATAAAGACGGCATTTCCGCCACCGTCGCGGTGCTGGGTCTTGTTGCGGAGGCCCGCGGCCGTGGCGCAACAATCGCGGACCTTCTCGACGAGCTCGCTGCAGAATTCGGGCACTTCACCAGCACACAGATATCGGTGCGCGTCGAGAACCTCTCTCTCATCTCCGGTGCCATGGAATCGTTGCGTGCCGAACCGCCGCGATCGTTCGGCGCGATGACGGTGACGGTGGCGGACGACCTCCTGCGCCCGGCCGACGGCACACCCGGTGGCGACATTTTGCGCTACCAGCTATCGGACGGTGCGCGCGTGATCTTCCGGCCGTCGGGAACGGAGCCCAAGCTCAAGGCCTATCTCGATGTGCGCGGCGAATCGGCCGACATCGCCCGCGCACGACTGACGGCGCTTGAGGCTGCTGTCCGGGCAGAGCTGGCGGAGCGGATGTAAGTAGGGCGCCTGGGCGCGACGATGTCTGTGAGAATCCGTACAGTCAACCCTCGCGGCGGTGCCCGATGACACCCAACTGGTCTTCGCACCGCTGTCAGGCGACGTCGTGACGGGCGCGGGAGAAGACATCACCGCCAATGTGATCGTCATCGCGCCAACGGGCGACACCCTTGGCGGCATAAGGGTCGGCACGATCATGGTGCAGATGCCACAGGACGTCGATCAGGTCGAGCTGACGAGCGTCAATGTGGCCATCGACAACGGTGCAATACCCCGCACCTATGACGTGGGCAGATGGAGTTTCACTCGTCTGGATTCCCCTTCCGAGCTGACCGTCACGGGCGCCTATCCCGCGAACATGCCAACGTGCTCACCGCTGACCATCGACCTCGAGTGCGAGCGTGACGATCTCGTCACGCTCTCGCCACGGATCACACTCGATCACGATGGCATCACCCGTGAAGAGGCGCTCAGCCCGACCCTCTTCGGCTATATCGACATCTCCGAGGAGTTCGTCGAACACGTCCTCGACGAGGAGTAGCGCTATCCGTCGATGAGGGCAACGACCTCCGTCAGGAACGACGGGAGGTCGTTGCCCTTTCTGGCGATCCGGCGGCCGTTGTCGGGCCCGGAAAACACGTCGACGAACTGCTCGAAGACCGCCTGGAAAGCCGATCGGTCGGCTGCGCTGAACGCTGCGAATGCGACGACGTGCACCCGGTCGGTGCCCCAACCGATCGCCTGTTCGCTGACGCCAATCGCAATCGCCGTACGCGCGGCCGACATCGTCATCGCATGAGGAACGGCGAGGCTCTCGGTGAACGCGGTGGACGACAGCCGCTCGCGCTCGATCGTGCTGTCGACATAGGCCTCATCGATCACCCCTTCGGCCACGAGGAGCGCGCCGAGCCGCCGGATGATGTCTTCCGGAGACGCGGCGGGATCGATGTCGCTGATGAACGCGCCGGGGAGGAACCAGCGCTGCAGCTCGGATCGCAGCCCGCTCAGCCGCCTCGACCGACGCACCCGGCTGACAACGTCAGAAATGCGGGTGATATCCCTGTCCGTCAGGAAGGGCGGGATCCGCACAATGGCGTCTGCCATGTCCGCGGAGCGGGCGGGCAGCTCGATCGTGGTGAGAATGAGGTCGGTTCCGGCACTGTTCTCGCTGAATCGTGTGTCGACGGAGACGATCTCGATTTCGTGGCCCAGCATCCTCGTGATGCTCTGGCGGAGCTGCTGCCCGGGATGCTCGTATCCGGGGCACACGATCAGGGCGCGAAGACGATCGGGAAGTGCGCGTCCCGCCTCGAGAACGCCTCCCAGATGCATGGCAATACCGGCGATCTCGTCGTCGGGAACGGCCGCGCCGAGCACATCGGACAGCTCACCGACGAACGACACCGCCATTTCGAACAGCAGCGGCGACGCCGACTTCAACGCGCGCGTCATGGGGTTCCGAGAAAGCACGTGGTGCTCGGCACGGTCGACAAGGTTCTGCACGTGCTTTTCGAGCGTGACCGCCAAGTGGCGTTGCGAAACGTCGACGCCGTACGTCGCCGAAACATGCTGAATCGCGGCGCGCACGGCCCCGGAGACAACCGTGTCAGGCTCACGCGTGGGGAGATCTTCCGAGCGAGCGCCGACGACCGCAAGAAGCGACAGCTGCGCCACATGTACTCGATCACCCGCGCCGAACTCCACACCGAAGTGCCGAGCAGCAAGATCACCCATCGCGTCGATGATCCGGACGTCGGGCTGATCACGTGCCGCTGTCAGGGCGTGTCCGCCGCGCACACGGTCTGCCGTGATGGTGACGTGGAGAGCAACATCGGCAACGGCCAGCTCATCCACGATATACCCGAGGTCCGACAGCGTCGTGAAGACGCCGTTCGCGAAATCCTCAAGACGATCGGCGGGAATTCGGAGCGAGGCCGCGGCGCTACGCAGCGCCTCGGGGCCGTAGCGTTCCTCGTCGACGCGGTCATGGACGAGATCGCCGATGAGGAGGCGCAGGTCGCGCTCACTCCCGGCGAGGCGCGCGGTATCCGCGTCACGCTCCAGTCTCACGCGGGTATCTCGCACCCGGCTACGCACGCGGCGCAGGTCTGCTTCCACCGTGCTCTCGCTCACGAAGAGTCGCGATGCGGCGTCATAGATGTTGATACCGTCCGGTTCATCGAAGAGCATGCGGAAGACGTCTGAGAGCCGCTCGTGCGGTGTCCCCCGTTTCCTCCCGAGACCGTTCGGATCATCCCCGTTGCCGCGGGTGTCGCCCGGTATCCCTGCGGTCCGGAATCGATCGCATGAACGCCCGGCGACTGCGCATTGATCGCCGTGACGTAGGAGCGCACGCTACGGGGTGTCACACCAAGTTGGTCGGCGAGCGAACCCGCCGTTACCCACCCCGGACGGCGAAGGAGGATGCCGAGCATCTGCTCCTGCCGTTTACGCGTCATGCCGACCAGTGAACCACCCGTCGCTGACGTCGTGCTTGATCACCGGGCACAAACATTTCCGCAGGTGCGGAAACGAGTGTCATTGCCAGGGTGTTCGGAGCGTAACAAGATGGTCCTGAATGGGAGAAATGGGATCAATGAAGATCATTGTGATCTGCGGCGCCGGCGCCTCGAGCACTTTCGTGGCGGCGCGCCTTCAGCGCGCGGCACACCACGCCGGGATCGCTCTGACGGCGATCGCATCCTCCCTGGACATGCCCCGTCCGCACGATATCTCCGAAGCCGATGCGATTCTCCTCGGAGCGCACGTTGACACCGCCTCTCGCGATGTCCGCGCGCGCGCCGCGGCAAGAGCCGTGCCGGTCGGAGTTCTGCCAGCGGACGTGGCACGCGACAGAGACGGCACCCGCACACTGGGGTTCGTTCAGTCGCTCGTCTCCGAAACCGCGAACGCGGTTCCGTCACCTCGAAAGGACACCACCATGGCCACTCGCACCGTTACCATCGCCGCATCGCACGGTCTACACGCGCGCCCCGCCAAGCAGTTCGCGGAGGCCGCGAAGAGCTCCGGTCTGGATGTCACAATCGCCAAGGGCGACGGGGCACCCGTGAACGCCGCCAGCATCCTCGGCGTGATCTCGCTCGGTGCAAACACGGGCGATGTCGTCACGCTGACGGCGGAGGGCGAAGGCGCTGAGGGACTGCTCGATGAGCTGACAACGCTGCTCGAGACCGACACGGACGCGGAGTAATTCTCATGGCCGAGATCCGCGGAACGGGAATCGGTCGGGGCATCGCTCAGGGTCCCGTCGCGCACATGGCGGCGCGACTGGACCCGCCGTCCGATGTGCGTTCACGGCTCACCCCCGACGAAGAAAAGGCTGCTGTGGCCCGCGCGGTCGCGGATGTCGCGAGTGAGTTGAATGCCCGGGGCGAGCGCGCGGGTGGATCCGCGCGCGATGTCCTCGAAGCCCAGGCCATGATGGCGGAAGATCCGACGCTCATCGATGGCGTCCACGCCAAGATCGACGACGGCGCGACGGGAGAATTCGCCGTTCACACCGCGTTCGCCGAGTTCGCCGAACAGCTCACAGCGATAGGCGGATATCTCGGAGAGCGCGCTGCGGACCTGGCGGATGTCGCGCAGCGCGTCATCGCCGCCCTGCGCGGTGTTCCGGCACCCGGCGTTCCGGAACCCGGTCACCCCTTCGTTCTCGTCGCTCCCGATCTCGCTCCTGCCGATACGGCGCTGCTCGATCTGGACGAGGTTCTCGCCGTTGTGACAACGGAAGGCGGGCCCACCTCGCACACTGCGATCCTTGCCAGGGAAAAGGGCATTGTCGCGGTGGTCGGAACCGGAACGGCCGACGTGGTGGACGGGCAGACGGTGATCGTCGATGCGGCAGGAGGCGTTGTCATCGTCGATCCGACGTCACAGCAGCGGGCCGAGGCTCACGAACGCGCCGCCGCACGCGCGGCCGCCGCGGCGGCGCCGATCACACCGGGCGCCCTGGCTGACGGCACTCCCGTTCCGATTCTCGCGAACCTCGGGGACCCCTCCGGGGCAGCAGAGGCGATCGCGCTCGGAGCAGAGGGCGTTGGCCTGTTCCGCACGGAATTCCTGTTTCTCTCCAGCAACGAAGCGCCGTCGGTGGCCAGCCAAGCAGCGAGCTATCAAGAGCTCCTCGCGGCGTTCCCCGGCAAGAAGGTCGTCGTGCGTGCTCTCGACGCGGGCGCAGACAAGCCCCTGCCCTTCCTCACGGACGCCGATGAAGAGAACCCCGCGCTCGGTCGTCGCGGGCTGCGTTCGCTGCGTCACCGCGAGAACGTTCTGCGCGATCAGCTCACGGCCCTGACACAGGCGGATGCGTCAACCGATGCCGACCTCTGGGTCATGGCGCCGATGGTCGCAACAGTGGAAGAAACCGAGTACTTCACGGCTCTTGCCAAGGAGCTCGGACTGAAGACCGCAGGTGTCATGGTCGAAATTCCTTCGAGCGCGATCATGGCAACCGACATTCTCGGCGTCGCCGACTTTGCGTCGATCGGCACGAACGATCTCGTGCAGTACACAATGGCGGCGGATCGCATGCTGGGATCTGTCGCGCATCTGCAGAGCCCGTGGCACCCCGCCGTGCTGCGCCTGATCAAAATGGTCGCCGAAGGCGGCAAGAACACGGGTAAACCCATCGGCGTCTGTGGTGAGGCCGCGGCCGACCCGCTTCTCGCCGTTGTTCTCGTCGGCCTCGGTGTGACGACGCTCTCGATGTCGGCCGCGGCCATGACCGATGTGCGCGCCGAGCTCTCACAACACACCGCCGCGTCCGCACAACGCATGGCGGAAGCAGCGCTTGCGGCAACCGATGCCGAATCGGCCACGGCCGCCGCGCGCGCTGCGGCCTAGTCACACCGTTCCCGCTCCCGGGCCCGTCGTTGCCGACGGGCCCGGGCTCCGAAAGAAAGCACACCATGTCAACGCAGACAGCTCATTCGAAGACTCCCGGCGGGATCCGCGTGGGAGTGCAGAAGGTCGGTTCCTTCATGTCGGGCATGGTCATGCCCAACATTCCCGCGCTCGTCGCCTGGGGCTTGTTCACGGCGTTCTTCATCGAGAAGGGATGGACGCCCAACGCCGATCTCTCCACGATCGTCGGCCCGATGATCCACTATCTCCTGCCTCTGCTGATCGCCTACACCGGCGGTTTCATGATTCATGACAAGCGCGGAGGCGTCGTCGGATCGATCGCGACGATGGGCGCGATCGCCGGAAGCGATCTGCTTATCTCCAACGCCAACGCTGCTCTTCCTGCTGGCGCGGATAGTCTCGGCCAGATCCACATGTTCCTCGGCGCCATGATCATGGGGCCGCTGGCCGCCTGGATCATGAAGAAGCTCGACGGCGTGTGGGAGGGCAAGGTCAAGGCGGGCTTCGAGATGCTCGTGAACATGTTCTCGGCCGGTATCTTCGGCTTCCTCGCCGCGGTGTTCGCGTTCTACGTGCTCGCCCCCATCGTGAATTCGATCACCAACGTGCTCAGCACCGGCGTGGCCTGGCTGGTAGAAAACTCACTCCTGCCGCTGACGAGCATTCTGATTGAGCCGGCGAAGGTCTTCTTCCTAAACAACGCCATCAACCACGGCGTTCTGACGCCGCTCGGAATCGCTGAGGCGGACACCACCGGACGATCGGTTCTCTTCCTCCTCGAGGCGAACCCCGGAGTTGGTCTCGGACTCCTGCTCGCGTTTACGTTCTTCGGCGTCGGCGCCGCGAAGGGTTCCGCACCCGGAGCCGCGATCATCCAGTTCTTCGGTGGCATCCACGAGGTCTACTTCCCCTACGTGCTGATGAAGCCGATGCTGCTGATCGCCGTTGTTGCCGGTGGCATGTCCGGTGTTGCTGTCAACATGATCTTCGACACGGGGCTACGCGCTCCGGCTGCTCCCGGGTCGATTATCGCGGTGTATCTGCAGGCCACACCTGAAGTCATGAACTACGTGGGTATTACGCTCGCGGTGTTCATCTCTGCCGCTGTGACGTTCGTGATCGCCGCGATCATCCTCCGCGCCAGTCGGGCCCGCGATCTTGCCGCCGACGATCAGTTCTCTGCGGCCGTCGCCAGGACCCAGGCGAACAAGGGGAAGGGGTCGTCCGTTCTCGCCGGTCTCGCCGGGGCGCAGACGGCACTGACGAAGACGATCGAGAGGGTTGTTTTCGCGTGCGACGCCGGCATGGGTTCCTCCGCGATGGGCGCGAGCGTGCTCCGCAAGAAGTTTGCCGACGCCGGCCTTGTTGGCCTGAACGTGACGAACAAGTCGATCGCGAACCTCGACGGAACCGCCGACCTCGTTATCACCCAGTCGCAGCTCACGGATCGTGCCCGGCAAAACGAACCGAGCGCCATGCACGTCTCAGTCGGGGCGTTTATGAACGCCCCGGAGTACGACGACATCGTCGACATGCTGCGCGCACAGCAGTCCGGGGACACCCCGGCATCTCCTGCTGAGGAGGTTCCGGACTCCGCACCGGCAGAGAACGTGCTCCGTCCGGAGTATGTGCGGATTCACGCCGGTGCCGCGTCACGCGACGAGGCCATCGCCGAAGCCGCGGCGATCCTGGAGTCGGCGGGTGCCGTGACGAGCGCGTATGCCGCAGCCATGGTTGAGCGCGAGAACACCGTGTCCACCTACATGGGCAACGGCTTGGCCATCCCTCACGGCACGGACGCCGCCAAGGACGCCGTGCTGGGTTCTGCTCTGTCGGTGGTCCGCTACGACGGCGGAGCGGACTGGGGTGACGGTGACACAGCAACCTTCGTTGTCGGTATCGCCGGCAAGGGAGGCGCTCACCTGGAGATTCTTAGTGCGGTTGCTCAGCAGTTCAGTGACGACGTCGCCGTTGCGAAACTCACGGCGGCGAAGACCCCCGAAGAGCTGTACGAGTTGCTGTCGGGAACGCTGAACTAATGGGCGAGGAGACGACACAGATGAAGGCTGTTCACTTCGGCGCAGGCAACATCGGTCGCGGTTTCGTCGGTCTCTTGCTGGCTGAGGGCGGATACGAGGTGGTGTTCTCGGATGTCGCTGCTCCGCTTGTCGAGGCGCTGCGCGAGGCGGACAGCTACACCGTGCACGAGGTCGGCGATGGCGGCACAGACCGGGTTGTGACGGGCTTTTCCGCCGTCAACAGTGCGCAACACCCTGAGCAGGTCGCAGAGCACGTTGCGGGCGCGGACGTTGTCACGACGGCGGTCGGACCGACCGTCCTGCGCTTCATCGCGCCCCACGTGCTCGCCGGTCTGCGCGCACGCAGCCCCCACGCGGCGCCGTTGCAGGTGATGGCGTGTGAGAACGCCATCGGCGCCACCGATCAGCTACGCGCGCAGATCGTGGAACTGGCCGGCGAGGAATGGGAGCGTCTCGCCCCCCGTGCGGTTTTCGCAAACACCGCCGTTGATCGCATCGTTCCGGGGCAGCCGGGCGGCGGCGGCATCGACGTCACCGTCGAGCCGTTCTTCGAGTGGGCAATAGAACGGGGCCCCTTCGGCGACACTCTTCCGACGATTCCCGGTGCGCACTTCGTCGACGATCTCGGCCCGTACATCGAGCGCAAGCTGTTCACGGTCAACACCGGGCACGCCGCCGCCGCCTATGTTGGCGCGGTGCACGGCGCGGAGAAGATCGCCGAAGCGCTGGCGATCCCCGAGGTTACGGACGCCGTGACCGCGGCTCTGGAAGAGACGGGGGCCCTGCTGGAGGCGAAACATGGTTTCGCTGCGGCCGAGCTCGCCGCGTATCGCGAAACCATTCTTCAGCGCTTTCGCAATCCCGCCCTGCCGGACACGGTCCAGCGCGTCGGCAGGCAGCCGCTGCGCAAACTGTCACGTCACGAAAGGTTCATCGGCCCCGCGGCCGAGGCAGCAGAGCGCGGACTCGGCGTCGACGGGTTGCTCGCCGCGATCGGTGCCGCAATCGCGTTTGACAGCCCGGATGATGAGCAGTCCGTCGAACTCCGCCGCAAGCTGACCGAACTCGACGCCGAGACGTTCACATCGTTCGTCACGGGTCTGGAGAGCGGCCACCCGCTGTTCTCCCGCATCGTGGAGGTTGTGGCCGCCGCACCGGCCTGACCTCCCGTCTCACGGTTCCCCGGTCGCGTTCGCGCGGCCGGGGAACGCCATGTTTCGGTGCACAATGGACGCCCGCACGGCGCAGGGTTCCTCACCGTGAGACGCAGCAGAACACGCACACCACCGCGTACGGCAGAATCGGCTCATGAGCTTCGACGACACCTCACCTGGCGCGGGAACGTCCATCGCCGCGCTCGTCCTCGCCATCGTCGGCGTCATCCTCGCTCTGCTCGGCTTCGGCGCGTCGTTCTCGATGATCCTCGGATACGTGTCCTTCGCGTCATGGGCGTTTTTCCTGATCGCGCTCATCCTGGCCATCGTCGCTCTCGTTCGGCGAACACGGGGAACGGGGACGAGCATCGCGGCCATCGTCATCGCCGTTGTCGGTGGCGTCATCGCTCTGCTCTCAGCCTTCGCTGTCGTCACAACGATCGTCGTCAACCACGCAGTTCGCGTGACGGAAGACTTCAACCAGCTCATTCCGGGACGTGGCGACTCCGACATCCCCGGTTTGACGATCCGCGACAACCTGCCCCCAGACATTGCGGCCGACTGCGAGACGGTCGTGAACATCGATTGGCCGGCTGCCACAAGCGTTGACGGATATCTCGATCATCTCGAGGCTGCGCTGATCACCGACGAGGTCCGCGAGCCGGTCGCCGTACTCTCGGCCGTTTACGCCGAACTCGAGGAGCTCACCGGCGGCACCGACATCACCGAGCTCTCGCCAGAGGACTACGCCAGGATCGGTACCCGCCTGCTTTCCGTCACCACCGACATCACCTCGGCGACAACCTCGCTTTCAGAAACGTGCGGAATCGATCTGCGCCTTCCCACCTTCTGAGAGACAGACGATGTTGTCACGTGCCTCAGCATCGTCTGTCTCGGCCGCCAGCCATGCCTCGAACGTGACGCTGTCGAGCTCTTTCGCGCGGGGGTGCTCCCATGGCCGGTCGGGATCAAGCTCGGCCGCAAGCTCGTCGAGCAGCGCGATCAGCCGGACGATCTCCGCCTCGGTTTCGGCAGCGACGGGGAAGATGTCGCCCGTGAATCGCGCCAGCTCACCCGACTTCGCGATGTAGACGCTTTCGCCTGCTCGGTATCGATCGAAGGTGTCAAGGCCGAGTTCGTCGAGGGTGGCCAGGAGAGCATCCTGATCGGGAGAGACCCACTGTCCGCCCACCTCGAGCCGCGCTCCGTCGACCGTGTCGGTCCATGTGCGCCCGCCAACGCGGTCGCGGGCTTCCAGCACGGCTACGGTGACGCCCTGCGCCACGAGGTCGGCTGCGGCACGCAGGCCGGTGGGGCCGGCACCAACGATGACGACGTCGCGTGTGATCTCGGTCATGTTCTGCTCCTTCGCATACAGCCCCGGAGGACTTTCCCGAGAGCCTAAGCAAGCTCGCCGCAAACGGATGGGTGTCGCTCCTATTCCGACATCGGCAAGAGCGTCGGGCTCAGCGAAGCCGCCGTGCGCCAGCGCGTGCAGCGGCTCACCGAGTCGGGAGTCATGCAGATTGTCGCCGTGACCGATCCCGTACAAATGGGGTTCGACCGGCAGTCCATGATCGGCATCCGCGTCTCGGGAGACACCCGCGCTGTCGCCGATGCGCTCAGCGAGTTCCCCTTCGTCGTCTACGTGGTGCTCACGGCGGGGTCATTCGACATCATGGCTGAGGTGCTGTGTGAGGACGACGACGAGCTCCTCGAGATCTTGAACTCTCAGATCCGAGGTGTTCCCGGCGTCGCCGCGACAGAGACGTTCCTCTACCTTCACCTGCGCAAGCAGCTGTACAACTGGGGAACGCGCTGAGCTGAAAGCGCGCCGCGCTTAGCGGTTGAATCCCTCGGTGATCAGGTCGATCAGCTCTTCGCGCAGCTCAACGGGCAGGAAGGTCGCGGCCGCTGCGTTCAGCTGGAACTGCTCAAGATCGTCCAGGTCGTATTCGAACGTCTCCACCAGCTGAGAAAGCTCACGGGTGAGCGTGGTCCGGCTCATCAAGCGGTTGTCCGTGTTCACCGTGACGCAGAAGCCCAGCTGATAGAGCAGATCGAACGGGTGATCCTCCAGCGACGCTCCCCACGCCGCGGTGGCGCCGGTTTGCAGATTGGAAGACGGCGATAGCTCCAGCGGGATTTCACGGTCGCGCACCCAGCGTGCGAGGTCGCCGAAGCGCACCCGCACCTCGTCATCTTCTGTTTCGATCGTCTCGAGGTCTTCCGCGATGCGCACGCCGTGACCGATTCGCAGAGCGCGACCGGTGATCAGCGCATCGCGGATCGACTCCGGCCCCTCGGCCTCGCCGGCGTGCAGAGAAACGGGGAAAAACTCCCCCGCGAGGTAGCTGAGTGCCTCCGCGTGACGCGAAACGGGGAAACCCTGTTCCGGGCCGGCAAGGTCGAATCCGACAACGCCATCCTCGCGAAAATCAACGGCAAGCTTGGCCACCTCGAGCGAGCGGTTCGCCTGGCGCATCGCCGTGAGGATCTGGCTGACGCGAATCGCGTGCCCCGCCTCATCGGCAGCGTCCTCGCCCTCTTCGATGCCGTCCTGGACCGCCTGAACGGCCTCGGCCATTGTCAGCCCGCCGTCCGTGTGCAGCTCGGGAGCCCATCGCACCTCGCCGTAAATGACGCCGTCGTTAGCCAGGTCCTCAACGAACTCGCGCGCAATTCGCGTGAGGTTGTCGGCCGTCTGCATCACCGCAAGCGTCAGATGAAAGGTGTCGAGGTATTCCTCGAGTGTGCCTTTGCTCGCTGATTCCGCAAACCACTCTCCGAGCGCACGCGGGTTGTCGGCGGGAAGCGGAACGTCGAGCTCCTGGGCGAGCTCGAAAACCGTCGAGGCTCGCAGCCCTCCGTCGAGGTGATCGTGCAGCGACACCTTCGGAAGGCTACGAATGGGGACATTGCCCACCATCGCCTCGCGACGTGACGACCCACGGGATGATGTGCGGCGGGACATGTTTTTCTCCTGGCGTTGAGGACGGCTGCTCATGCGGTGATGCGATCGCGAACGATCGGAGCGGGCCCGGGAGCAGTATCGCCGATCTCCCACGCGCCCACCAGCGCATCAGCCGCCCGGTCGAATCGCCCGGCCTCCGACGCGCCGAGGGTCATGATGATGTCGCCACGCTTCACGGCGTCACCGGGTTTCACGGCGAGGTCGATGCCGGCAGCATGGTCGACGCTGTCCTCTGCCCTGGCACGTCCCGCTCCGAGGCGCCATGCGGCGATTCCGACGCCGAACGCATCGATACGAGTGATCACACCGTCGCGATCGGCCCGGATGACCTCGGTCTCGTTCGGCGCGGGAAGCGGCGCGTCCGCGTCGCCGCCCTGGGCTTCGATCATGCGCCGCCACGAGTCCATCGCACGGCCGTCCGCCAGCGCATCAGCGGGGTCCGCATCATCGACGCCCGCCATACGCAGCATCTCGGTCGCCAGCGCCACGGTGAGTTCGACGACGTCGACAGGGCCGCCGCCGGCGAGAACGTCAACCGATTCGCGCACCTCGTTGGCGTTTCCGACGGCCAGCCCGAGCGGCGTCGACATATCCGTGAGAAGCGCCGTTGTCGTCACACCGGAATCAGTTCCCAGGCGCACCATCGTCTCGGCAAGTTCTCGCGCGCGAGACTCGTCCTTCATGAAAGCGCCGGAACCGAACTTCACGTCGAGAACAAGAGACTCTGTGCCCTCCGCGATCTTCTTCGACATGATGCTCGAGGCGATGAGCGGAATCGCCTCAACCGTTCCCGTCACGTCCCGCAGCGCGTAGAGCTTCTTATCGGCGGGCGCGAGACCCGTTCCGGCCGCGCAGATCACGGCGCCCGCTGGGCCCGCCAGCTGCGACATCATCTCGTCGTTCGTGAGAGCTGCCCGCCATCCGGGAATCGACTCGAGCTTGTCGAGGGTTCCTCCCGTGTGGCCAAGGCCGCGCCCGGACAACTGCGGCACCGCAACACCGTACGCCGCGACAAGAGGGGCGAGCGGAAGCGTAATCTTGTCGCCGACGCCACCGGTCGAGTGTTTGTCGGTTGTGCGCTTTCCGATCCCGGAGAAATCCATCCG
This sequence comes from Microbacterium amylolyticum, assembly GCF_011046975.1. Lineage (NCBI taxonomy): Bacteria > Bacillati > Actinomycetota > Actinomycetes > Micrococcales > Microbacteriaceae > Microbacterium > Microbacterium amylolyticum. The sequence continues at coordinate 956,915 of NZ_CP049253.1, forward strand.
CTCCCCCGATGCGATCATCGCGTCGGTGAGCACCCGAATCTCCTCGCGGCCCATGCCGTTGAGCAGAACGGCCATCGCGAACGCCGCCATCTGCGCGTCGGCAACGTAGCCGCGGGTGTAGGCGTCAACGAGCCAGCGGAGCTTCTCCTCGGGAACCGCCCCGCCGTCACGCTTGGTGCGGATCACATCAACCGCATCGAATGGCTCGCTCATGTGTCTCTCTCCTTCTCAGCCAGCCACGCGCGCGAGGTCACGGGGCCCGAAGGCGTCGGGTAGCACCTCATCCACGTGCCGGATACCCGACACCGTTTCGAGCAGCATGTCCTCGTGTGAGTGTTCGTACAGCAGCTGCCGGCAACGGCCGCACGGCATGATCGTCTCGCCGGCACCGTTGACGCAGGTGAAGGCGATGAGCTTGCCCCCTCCCGTCATCGCCAGCTGCGACACGAGGCCACACTCAGCGCACAGCGTGACACCGTACGCAGCGTTTTCCGTGTTGCAGCCCGAAACGATGCGGCCATCGTCGACGAGCGCGGCGGCGCCAACGGGATAGTGCGAGTACGGCACATATGCCTTGCTCATGGCGGCGTTCGCCGCGTCTCGAAGCGCTGACCAATCGATGTCCGTCATCGCCGTCAGCCCTTCACGTACGGCGTACCCGCAGCAGCCGGCGCACGCGAGGTGCCGACAAAGCCCGCAACGGCGAGGATCGTGATCACATACGGCAGCATCAGCATGAACTGGCTCGGAATCGGCGTTCCGAGCACAACGAGCAGGCCCTGGAGCTGGCTAGCGAATCCGAAGAGCAGACCGGCCAGGGCCGTCTTGATCGGATCCCACTGGCCGAAGATGACCGTGGCGAGAGCGATGAACCCCAGTCCCGCCGTCATGTTCTCACCAAAGCGCGGAACGGAGACGAGCGTGAAATACGCACCGCCCGCTCCGGCAATCGCACCGGCAAGCGTCACGTTCCAGAAGCGGGTCGCGTTCACCCGAATGCCGACCGTGTCAGCCGCCTGGGGGTGTTCACCCACCGCACGTAACCGCAGGCCCCAACGCGAGCGATACAGCCCCCACGTGACGACGACGACGGCGACGTACATCAGGTAGACGATCAGCGTCTGGTTGAACAGGATGCCGCCGATGACCGGGATCTCGCTGAGCACGGGAATGGGCATCGTCGAGAAGCGGGTCGGGTTGTTGAGCGCCGCCTCGTTCGGAGACAACAGGATGTTGTAGAGGAACGTTGTCAAACCCAGCACGAGAACGTTCAGCACAACACCGACGATGACCTGCTGAACGAGGTACTTGATCGAGAACGCCGCAAGAACCAGCGCAACGAGCACGCCGCCGAACATCGCGCCGATGAGGCCGGCGATGGGGCTTCCCGTGATCGAGCTCACCAGCGCCGCGTTGAACGCGCCCAGCAGCAGCTGTCCCTCGATCGCCACGTTGACAACGCCAACGCGTTCGCCGATAACACCGCCCAAACCGCCGAAGACTAGCGGCACCGCGAGCGATAGCGCACCGGCTAGGAGTGTGACAACGGGAACCATGCCACCCGCGCCTGCCCAGGCGAGAAAGCCGAAGAGCCCAAAGGCCGCGAACGCGATGGGGACCCAGATGGCCGTCCGCCGGTAAGTCAGCGTGTTCCACACGGCGAATGCCGCGAGCAGCCCGAGAACAGCGATGCTCAGCCATGCGGAGGTCGCAGCCGGAACACTGATCTGGCCCAGCTGGATCGTTGCCGGACCGCCGGCGAGGTTGAATCGCGCGATGCCCTCACGCGGTGACAGGCTGTACAGCAGCGCCAAAAGCGCCGTCATCACGAGGAGCGTGATCGGGAGCTTCCACGATCGCACCTTCACGTGCTCACGCTCGATCGGGCCCTCGTCCGGCATCGCCGTGGTGTCGCCTACCGTGATCTGGCTCATCGCGCCACCGCCATCTTCGCCCGCTTGGCCTGTTTGCCGCGCGCTTTCGCCTGCTTTTCTTGTGCTGTCTTCGGGAGGAAGAAAATCGTCCGCACGAGAGGCGGCGCCGCGACGAACAGCACAACAACCGCCTGAACAACGAGAACGATGTCGACCGGGATGCCCTCGGACGACTGCATCGTGTACGACCCGGCCTTCAGCGCGCCGAAGAGGAGGCCCGCGGCAACAACACCGAACGCCCGGCTCCGGCCCAGGAGGGCAACGGTAATCGCGTCGAAACCGAACCCGGCGTCAATCGTCGAGGTAAACCCGCTCGTGATCGCCCCCTGAATCTGTTGCGATGCGGCAAGTCCGGCAAGGCCACCGGCGATCAGCATCGCGTAGACGTACATCCGCTGCACGCTGATGCCCGAGGCCTTTGCGGCGTGCGGGTTCTCACCGACGGCCCGCATGCGCATTCCGAGGCTCGAACGCTCCATGAGCCAGTGCACGAAGACCGCGGCGATCAGCACGAAGATGAAGCCCCAGTCGAGCGCCGGATAGCGCGCATCGATCAGATCGGGGAACTGCGCGGCAGCCGGTGTGGGTTCCGAGATCGGCTGGTTACTCCCGGCCCGCTGCAGAACGCCGGACGTCGACACCATCCACGTGACGAGGTAGACCGCGACGTAGTTGAACATGATCGTCAAGATGACCTCGTGCGCGCCTGTCAGCGCCTTGAGGAGACCGACGATTCCCGCCCAGATGGCGCCACCAACAACGGCGCCGATCATCGTCATCACGAGCTGCAACGGCATCGACAGCCCCATGGGGAACGTGATCAGCGCGGCGAAGGCCGCTCCCATCAGGATCTGTCCCTGAGCACCGATGTTGAACATTCCGACGCGGAAGGCGACGGCCACACCGAGACCCGCTGCGATCAGAGGAGCCGCGTAGCCAATCGAGTTCGTCAGCGACCTGATCGCAATGGCTGGTTCGGCTGCACGCGTGTTGTAGATGGCGCCGCGGAACATCGCATCGTAACCACCGGCGATCGCCTGCCACAGCGCGGCGAAGGTGTCACCGGGACGTGCGAAGAAGTATCCGGCAGACGAGCGAACGTCGTCGCTCGTCAAGGCGATGAGGATGCCACCGACCGCAAACGCCACAACAAACGCGAGAATCGTCGTCACGACATTTCCCCGAAGCATGTCGCGAATCAGCTGATTCTCACGCGGCGGCTCGGGAACGCTCTGCGTTGCGGTTGTGATGGGGGTCTGCTCGCTCATGCTGCCTGCTCCTCGACCTCGGCGCCGGCCATCATGAGGCCCAGAGTCTCACGCGGGGTGTCCCCCGGCACGATTCCAACGATCTTCCCTCGATACATCACAGCGATCCTGTCGCCGAGCGCGACAACCTCGTCCAGCTCCGTCGATACGACGATCACGGCGAGGCCCTCGTCGCGCGCCGCCACGATGCGGCTGTGAATGAACTCGATCGACCCAACGTCAACGCCGCGGGTGGGCTGAGCGGCAATCAACAACCGGATGTCCCGGTTCATTTCTCGTGCGACGACGACCTTCTGCTGGTTTCCGCCGGAGAGCATTCCTGCCCTCGTCTCTGGCCCCTGCGCACGGATGTCGAACTCCTCGATGCACTCGTGCGCGAAACGATCGAGCTGGGAACGACGCAGCGTACCGGCCGAGGTGAACTCCCCCGTGTCGGTGCGGTCGAGGATGAGATTCTCGGCGATCGACATCGTGCCAACAAGGCCGTCGATTTTGCGGTCTTCCGGAACGAATCCGACGCCAGCGCCGAGAATCGCGTGAACGCTGCGACCGTTCAGTTCGATCCCACCGAGATTGATCGAACCGTCAACGTTGCTCTCGAGCCCCACGAGGGCCTCCGTGAGCTCCGTCTGCCCATTTCCCTGCACACCGGCGATTGCCAGGATCTCTCCCGGTCGCACATCAAAACTCGCGCCATCAACCAGGATCGCGCCATCGTCGCCGCGCACGCGAAGACCTCGCACCTCCAGTCCGCCCGCGGTGCGGGGGACGGCGGGGGATTTCTGCACGGTCAGTTCGACGGCCCTGCCCACCATGAGGCTGGCGAGTTCGGCGTTCGTGGACTGCGGCGATGCGGTCCCGACGATTTTGCCACGGCGGACGACCGTGATCCGGTCAGCAACCTCACGCACCTCACGCAGCTTGTGCGTGATGAAAACGATTCCCTTGCCCTCGGCCTTGAGCTGACGCATCATCGCCATCAGCTCGTCGGTCTCCTGGGGGGTAAGAACAGCCGTTGGCTCATCGAAAACGAGCACCTCGGCATCACGCGACAACGCCTTGATGATCTCGACCCGCTGCTGCACGCCGACGGGGAGATCCTCGACCTTGGCGTCGGGGTCGACCTGGAAGCCGAATCGCTTGGCCACATCTCGCACCTGCTGACGAGCGCGCCCGAGGTCGAGCGCACCGAGTTTCGTCGTCTGCTCATGCCCGAGAGCGACGTTCTCGGCCACCGTAAACACCGGAACGAGCATGAAGTGCTGATGGACCATGCCGATGCCGGCCGCCATCGCCTCTCCTGGGCCCTGAAAATGTTGGACGACGTCGTCGATGAGGATGTCGCCTTCATCGGCCTGGTACAGGCCGTAGAGGACGTTCATCAGCGTCGACTTACCGGCTCCGTTCTCGCCGAGAAGTGCGTGGATCTCGCCGGGTTCCACAGTGAGATCGATGTGATCGTTGGCGACGAGGCTGCCGAATCTCTTCGTGATTCCGCGGAGCTCGAGCTTCATGCAGTCAACCTAACCTGAAGGGCAACGGGGGTCTAGTGAGGGACGACATGTCCCTGTGGACGCCACGCGGGGCGACCGGATGATTCCGATCGCCCCGCTTGTGTGTGTGTGGGCCGATTACGGCGAGTTCTCCGACTCGACAACGAGGTCGCCCGAGATCAGCTGCTCCTGCAGATCAGCCAGCTCGTCGAGAAGGCCATCCGGAAGCTCCGACTCGAAGTCGTGGAAGCCGGACAGGCCCGTTCCGCCGTTCTCCAGCGTGCCGATGTAGGCGTCGGTGTTGAAGTCGGCGCCATCCTGCGCCGCCTCGACCGTTGCGTCATACGTTGCCTGGTCGATCGCCTTCATGATGGACACCAGGATGATGTCGGCGTTGTCGGGCTCTTCGAGCACGAGGTCGCTGTCGACACCCAGGAGGACGACGCCCTCGTAGGAGTCGCGCATCGCGGCAATCGCCGGCGTGTAGATCGGTCCGCCAACAGGGAGAATGACGTCGACGCCCTGTGAGAGCACCTGCTCCGCCGTCTGACGCGCACGGTCGTTCGCCTCGAAGCCGCCCGTGAACAGGCCCTCCTGCGTTTCGACGTTCCAGCCGACAACAGAGACATCTGCGTCGTGCTCTTCGTTGTACTTGTCAACGCCGAGCGCGAAACCGTCCATGAACACCGTCACCGACGGAATCTGCATGCCACCGAAGGTGCCAACAGAGTCGCTGCCGCCGATCTCGTGCGAGTACGCGGCTGCCGCGTAGCCCCCGAGGAACGCTGCTCCAACGGTGTCGAAGACGAGAGGACGAATGTTGGGAGCGTCGGTTTCGCCGTCGAAGTCGTTGTCTGCCCAGTCGTCGATGATCGCGTAGTTCAGGTGCGGGTTCGCGAGCGCCGATTCGACCGTTGCGGCCGAGAGGTTGAACCCAACGGACACGATCAGATCGCATCCTTCATCAACGAGTGCCGACAGGTTGGGGCCGTAGTCGTTGGAGTTGGTGGACTCCATCTCGGTCGGTGTCACGCCGAGGTCGTCACCGGCACGATCCATGCCCGTCTTCGCCGACTGGTTGAAGGAGCGGTCGTTCCAGCCGCCCTCGTCCGAGATCAGGCAGGGCAGGAAGTCGAGGCCTTCGGGCACTTCAACTTCCGTACCGTCCCCCGCGTCAACCGGCGTTTCTGCTTCCGGCGCTGTGCCGCAGGCTGCGAGCAGAATCGCCGCACTCGTCACGGCGAGGCCGCTGAGTGCCGCACGCTTCATTGTCTTCATCTGCTGTGTCCTCCTGAGAGAAAGGGCCTCCAGCGCACGGTCTCCAAACGGATCGGCGCCGCAGAGGCATTGTGCACACGCTACATGGTCAACAACGAGCAATCAGTTCATCGGTGATGCCCGCAACGCGATAGTTACAAAACGACATGCTGGTGTGCACATTCGCCCACCGGCACGCCTGATCCGAACGAATGCGCGTCTAGAGAACGTCGTCTTGGCCGCGGTCGTGAAGCGCGTTCACGGCGCTCTTGACGCGCTGCGCATGCTCTGGCGTGGTCACCAGCAGGGCGTCCGGGGTGTCAACGACAATGACGTTTTCCACGCCGATCAGCGCGACAACGCGATCCGTTTGAGAAACAACGAGAGCACTTGCATCGTCGCTCAGGACGTTCGTGTTCTCGCCCAGCACGGTGACGCCGTCGCGGACGCCGCCGCTGATGAGCGTCCACAGACTCGCGAAGTCGCCCACATCGTCCCAGTCGAACTGGCCGGGGATCACGGCGAGACGGCCCTTGTCAGCGGCAGGCTCGGCGACCGCGTAGTCGATGGCGATCTTCTTCAGCGTGGGCCACACGCGATCCACGACCTCGTCGCGCGCGTCTGTGTCCCAGGCCGCCGCGATCTCCACGAGTCCGTCATGGAGCTCCGGTTCGTTGATGCGCAACTCTTCGAGCAGCACATCGGCGCGCGAGATGAACATGCCGGCGTTCCACAGGTACGAGCGGTCGGCGAAGTATTGCCGCGCTGTTTCCAGGTCGGGCTTCTCGACGAAACGCTCAACGAGAGCCGCCATCGGAGCTTCGTCGATGATGAGCTCCTGACCGGTTTTGATGTACCCGAAACCGACAGCGGGCTCTGAGGGCTGAATACCGATCGTGGCGATGTACCCCTCGCGCGCCGCGGCAACAGCCTGACGCACCGTGAACTCGAAAACGCGCTGACGCTTGATGACGTGATCTGCCGCGAACGAACCGATAATCACGCCCGGGTGACGCCGCTCAAGGATGGCCGCTGCCAGGCCGATCGCCGCTGCGGAGTCGCGGGGTTCTTGTTCGATGAAGACGTTCGCCAGGTCGATGTCACCGAGACTCTCTTCCACCTTGTCGCCGTGGGCGCGCCCCGTCACAACGCTGATGCGGCCCGGGCCGGCCAACGGCAGAAGGCGGTCCCATGTTGTTCTGAGCAAGGATGATCCCTCGCCCGTGAGGTCATGAAGGAACTTCGGGGACTCAGCCCGCGACAGCGGCCAGAGACGTGATCCGATACCGCCGGCAGGAATCACGGCGAAAAAGTCATCGATCGGCTGAGACATGCCCCCAACGGTATCCGACGCGTCCGGCACACTGCTGAGACATCCCCGGAGGCGTCTCGGGCGCCGCGTTCCCGCCCGTTCAGCGTGACTTAGGTCGCCCTTTGTCGATGCCGCGGCCTGCCGCGAGTAGGCTAGAGGAGGCCCGATCTGCGCGCCGTCGCCGGAGCGCTCCCATCGGGGAACGAAGTGTCGATCAGAGAGGACGATCGTGTCCGCAACCGCGCGTCTGACACCCGATGTGTCTCAGACCTCATCAAAGGTTCCGCGGGGGACGCTCTACCGCGGGCGTGAAGGAATGTGGTCCTGGGTGCTTCATCGCATCACGGGAATCGCGATTTTCTTCTTCCTCTTGGTGCACGTCCTCGACACCGCATTGATCCGCGTCTCCCCCGAGTCGTACGACGCCGTGATCGGGGTCTACAAGACGCCGTTGCTCGGCTTCGGCGAAATCGGCCTCGTCGGCGCGATCGTCTACCACGCCTTCAACGGGCTTCGCGTGATCCTCATCGACTTCTGGTCGAAGGGCGCGAAGTACCACCGCCAGATTTTCTGGTGCGTTATCGCCGTGTGGGCCGTCGTGATGGTCGGCTTCTCCGCACGACACATCCCCAACGTCCTCTCGCACGTCGGAGGTGGTCACTGATGTCCGTCCAGAACATCGACGCTCCCCGTACTCCCGCTCGCACCAAGGGTTCGAACCTGGAGAAGTGGGGCTGGATCTACATGCGCGTCTCGGGCGTTCTGCTCATCGTGCTGATCTTCGGCCATCTGTTCGTCAACCTCATGATCGGCGACGGCATTAGCGCAATCGACTTTGCGTTCGTCGCCGGCAAGCTGGCCAACCCGTTCTGGCAGTGGTGGGACGTGGCCATGCTGTGGCTCGCCTTCATCCACGGCTCCAACGGCATGCGCACGATTGTTAACGACTACGTGCTGAACAAGGCCGTCCAGAAGACGCTCGTCTGGGTGATCTGGATCGTCGCCGCGCTCATGATCCTGCTCGGCACGCTGGTCGTCTTCACCTTTGACCCCTGCCTCGGTGTCACCGAGACGAGCACGCTCTGGGACGCTTGCGTCGCCGAGGGCGCTGTCGGCTGACGCGAGAGATTGACTGAGGAATGACTTCTACTGCTTATCCCGACGCTGAGCTTAAAGACGGCGTCTACTACCACCAGTTCGACGTTGTGATCGTCGGTGCCGGCGGCGCAGGAATGCGCGCAGCCATCGAGGCCGGCCCCGGTGCGAAGACCGCTGTTGTCACGAAGCTCTATCCGACGCGGTCCCACACGGGCGCCGCGCAGGGCGGCATGGCGGCAGCTCTGGGCAACGTCGAAGAAGACGGCTGGGAATGGCACACGTTCGACACCGTCAAGGGTGGCGACTACCTCGTCGACCAGGACGCGGCGGAGATCCTCGCGAAGGAAGCCATCGACGCGGTCATCGACCTCGAGAACATGGGCCTGCCCTTCAACCGCACGCCCGACGGAAAGATCGATCAGCGCCGCTTCGGTGGTCACACCCGCGATCACGGTCAGGCTCCCGTTCGTCGTGCTTGCTACGCAGCAGACCGCACGGGCCACATGATTCTCCAGACGCTGTATCAGAACTGCGTCAAGCTGGGCATCAACTTCTTCAACGAGTTCTATGCGCTCGACCTCATCACGGTGAAGGAAGACGACGGCTCGACCAAGGTCGCCGGCATCGTGGCGCTCGAGCTGGCAACGGGTGAACTGCACGTCTTCCACGCCAAGTCCGTTGTTTTCGCCACCGGCGGCTTCGGCAAGATGTTCAAGACCACCTCGAACGCGCACACCCTCACGGGTGACGGCGTCGGCATCATCTGGCGCAAGGGCCTGCCCCTGGAGGACATCGAGTTCTTCCAGTTCCACCCGACGGGTCTCGCTGGTCTCGGCATTCTGCTCACGGAGGGTGCTCGCGGTGAGGGCGCCATTCTGCGCAATGCCTCGGGTGAGCGCTTCATGGAGCGTTACGCACCCACGATTAAAGACCTCGCGCCGCGCGACATCGTCGCCAGGTCGATGGTCAAGGAGGTTCTCGAGGGCCGCGGAGCCGGCCCCGAGAAGGACTACGTCTATCTCGACTGCACCCACCTGGGCGCCGAGGTTCTCGAGACCAAGTTGCCCGATATCACGGAGTTCGCCCGCACCTACCTCGGCGTCGACCCTGTTGTCGAGCCCGTTCCGGTGATGCCGACGGCTCACTATGCGATGGGCGGAATCCCCACGAACAACGATGGTGAGGTCCTTTCGGACAACTCGACCGTTGTTCCTGGTCTCTATGCGGCCGGAGAGTGTGCGTGTGTTTCGGTGCACGGTTCGAACCGTCTCGGCACCAACTCACTTCTCGACATCAACGTCTTCGGCAAGCGCTGCGGCCAGAACGCCGTGAAGTATGCGAAGTCGGCAGATTTCGTTCCTCTTCCCGAGGACCCCGCCAAGGAGGTCCGGGAACTGGTGGAGAGCATCCGCAGCTCTCAGGGCACCGAGCGCGTCGCCGACCTGCGCAAGACGTTGCAGGATGAGATGGACAAGAACGCTCAGGTGTTCCGCACGGAAGAGACCCTCACGAACGTGATGGGAACGATCCACAGCCTGCGCCAGCGCTACCAGAACGTCTACGTCGATGACAAGGGCAAGCGGTTCAACACCGATCTGCTCGAGGCGATCGAACTGGGCTTCCTGCTCGACCTCGCCGAGATCGTTGCCTACGCTGCGCGCAACCGCAAGGAAAGCCGCGGCGGTCACATGCGTGAGGACTACCCCGACCGCGACGACGCCAACTTCATGAAGCACACGATGGCGTACCTCACGGGCGATCCCCACTCGCCGAACCCCGAGGACCACATCACGCTCGATTGGAAGCCTGTCGTGATGACCAGGTACCAGCCGATGGAGAGGAAGTACTGATGGCTGCCACAGCGATCCAGACAGAGGCCGCCGCTCCTGTACCCGCTCCCGATTCCGATTCCGATTCCGAGGCGATCCAGTCGTACCTCGTCACCTTCATGGTGCGCCGGTACAACCCCGAGGTCGACGAAGAGCCCAAGTGGGTGGACTACGACGTCGAGATGTATCCGACGGACCGTGTTCTCGACGCCCTGCACAAGATCAAGTGGGACATCGACGGCACGCTGTCGTTCCGCCGTTCGTGCGCACACGGGATCTGCGGTTCAGATGCGATGCGTATTAACGGCCGCAACCGTCTTGCCTGCAAAACGCTGATCAAGGATCTCGATATTTCGAAGCCCGTCTACGTCGAGGCCATCAAGGGTTTGCCTCTGGAAAAGGACCTCATCGTCGACATGGAGCCGTTCTTCGACTCATTCCGCGAGGTGCAGCCCTTCCTCCAGGCGCAATCGGCTCCGGAGAAGGGCAAGGAGCGCTTCCAATCGATCGAGGATCGCGAGCGCTTCGACGACACGACCAAGTGCATCCTCTGCGCCGCGTGCACGACCAGCTGCCCCGTTTTCTGGACCGATGGCCAGTACTTCGGTCCGGCAGCGATCGTCAACGCGCACCGCTTCATCTTCGACTCGCGTGACGACGAGGCCCAGGTTCGTCTGGACATCCTCAACGACAAAGAGGGCGTGTGGCGTTGCCGCACGACCTTCAACTGCACCGAGGCATGCCCCCGCGGCATCCAGATCACAAAGGCGATCGCCGAGGTCAAGCAGGCTGTTATCTCGGGCGTGAAGTAACGTCCGTCCGAAGAAGGCGCCGGGTTCCGTTCAGGAGCTCGGCGCCTTCTTCATTCGGGCGTCAGGGGTCGCCGGTACGGTGGTGATCATGACACGCATCGCCTCCGTCAACGTCAACGGTATTCGCGCAGCGGCCCGCAAGGGTATGAACGCCTGGCTCGATTCCTCGGACGTCGATATCCTCACGATCCAGGAGGTGCGCGGAACACGCGAACACCTCGAAAGCCTGCTACCCGGGTGGCATGTTCTCGAGCATGAGTCACCGCAGAAGGGCCGAGCGGGCGTGGCCATCGCGTCACGCGAACCCGCCGTCGCTCATCGAACGGATCTCGGAATCGACCCGTTGGACGCCGATGGTCGCTGGCTCGAAGCAGACTTCGCCATCGGATCCGATGTTGTCACGGTCGTGAGCGCCTATGTGCACTCGGGCGAGGCTGACACTCCGAAGCAGGAACAGAAGTGGTCTTTTCTCGACGCCATGACGGTGCGTCTCCCCCAGCTCGCAGACGGCGGCCTTGCCGTTGTCACGGGAGACCTCAATGTGGGGCACCGCGAGTTCGATATCAAGAACTGGCGCGGTAATCGCAAAAAGTCCGGTTTCCTCCCCCGCGAGCGCGCCTACTTTGACCGCTGGCTCGCACCGCTCGGACAGCAGACCGACTGCGTCGATGGCACGGTCGGCACGGGCCTCGGCTTCGTCGACGTCGGGCGCACCGCTGCCGGCGAGGTCGACGGACCATACACGTGGTGGTCCAACCGCGGCCAGGCGTTCGACAACGACACAGGGTGGCGTATCGACTACCACCTGGCAACGCCGTCCCTCGCTGAGCGCGTTGAGGCATACCGCGTCGACCGCTACCCCTCGTACGACACGCGCTGGAGCGATCACGCCCCCGTCGTCGTCGACTACCGCCTGGGGTAAAGCGACGTGCCAGGAGTGCCGTGTGGCACTCCTGGCACGTGACGCGCGTTCGTCGACGCGCTACCGCTGGAGCATTTCGACCAACCGAGACTTGGTCAGACGCGAGTAGCCGCTCTTGCCGAGCTCACGTGCGCGCTGCCTCAGCTGGGCAACGGTCAGCGCCGCGAGATCCTGAGCATCCTCGCCCGCACTCTTTGCGGCGGCTGCCGCCACACGCGGTTGATCTGAGATCTCTCGAACGACCTTCTCGATCGACGAGGTCTTCTTCGCCGCTGTCTTCTTAGCCGATTTCTTAGCCTTCTTCGCCGCCGCAACGACGTCGTCGACCTTCTTGTTGGCGGACTTCTTGGCCTTCTTCTTCGCCTTCGCGCGAGCCTTCTGCTCAGCCTTCTTCGCAGCGGCTGCCGCCTTTTCTGCATCCTTGAGGATCTGCTTCTTCCCATCACTGAGCGAGACAACCACCCTCTCGGCCTTCTTGCGCGCCTTCTTCGGGCTCTTCGCGACCTTGCTCTCCGCGTCTGCGGCAACCGTCTTTGCGTCAGCGGCCAGTTCCTTCAGCTGACTGCGCGCATCGCCCGCGAGCGCTTTGGCGGCCCTCTTTGCCTTCTTGGCCGCCTTCTCGGCGTCCGCGATGGCATTCCGTGCCTTTTGTTCAGGTGTCGTCGACTTACCCATGTCCGGATCATATGGTTTCGCTGACCCTGGGCGAAACCCGTGCCAGGCGAACCTCCAGGGCTCGTTCACTCGGCGTTTACCTGCGCGCTCCGATCCGGACAGATCCCCCGCTTAACTTCACTGTCTGTTGGGTCCCGTTCCCATCACCCTCCACCATTTTGTCCTCCCTCACGGATCGGATACACACGTGAAGCTCACCCGCCTCTCCGGCATCTCGGCTCTCGGCGCGATCGCCGCTCTGACGCTCGCCGGCTGCGCAGCCAACGAGGGCCCCGCCGGCAACTCGAACGGCAACGATTCGGCCGAGACCGGAAACGGTTCTGCTCTGACCGGAACGCTCTCCGGCATCGGCGCGTCCTCAATGGGCGCCGCACAGGACGCGTGGACGGTCGGTTTTCAGACCATCCACGACGGCGTCACCGTGAACTACGCACCCGAGGGCTCCGGCGCCGGACGCGAGAACTTCATCTCCGGGGCTGCGGACTTCGCCGGCTCCGACCGCGCGTTCCACCTCGAGGAAATCGCCGACAACGACTTCGGTGCGTGCACGTCCGCGGACATCGTCGAGGTTCCCGTCTACGTCTCGCCGGTTGCTCTTGCCTTCAACCTTCCCGGCATCGAGTCGCTGAACATGGACCCGGAGACGATCGCCGCTGTCTTCAAGGGCGACATCGCCACATGGGACGACGAGCAGATCGCCGAGCAGAACGACGGTGTCGAGCTGCCCAGCCTTCCGATCACTCCCGTGAACCGTGCCGACACATCGGGCACAACGGAGACCTTCGCTGAGTACATGGCCTCGACCGCGCCCGATGTCTGGGACTTCGAGGTATCCGGCGACTGGCCGATCCAGGGCACCGAGTCGGGTCAGCAGACGGCGGGCGTTCGCTCGGCTGTTGAGTCGGGCGAAGGAACGATCGGCTACCTCGACGCCTCGCAGATCCCCGAAGGCTCCGGCCAGGTGCACGTCGGTGTCGACGGCGAGTACGTTCCGTACTCGTCAGACGCAGCCTCGATGCTGATCGAGGGCTCGCCCCTCGAAACGGGTCGCGGTGCGGCCGACCTGGTCTTCGACGTGAACCCCGCAGCTGCGCCCGCCGGTTCGTACCCGATCGCACTGGTTTCCTACGCCGTTGCGTGTGCGACATACGCTGACGCGGACAAGGCAGAGCTGGTCAAGACCTACCTCGAGTACGTCGTTTCGGCTGAGGGCCAGGAAGCTGCAGCGGAGTACGCCGGCAGCGCTCCGCTCTCCGACAGCCTGCGCGAGACGGTTCTCGGAGCCATCAGCGCGATCTCCTGATCACGCCGGTGCGAGGACCGGCCCTGAGCCGGGTAATCTGAGCACCGACGCGTCGCCCCCGTGAGCGTGGCAGAGCACGCACTCTGTCACACTCACGGGGGCACCCGCATGAACCAGACATTCTCATCACCCGAAGACTGGGAGCCCATGTCCACGTCTGAGAAGACGCCCCCGCCCACGGACGCACCCGCGATCGATGCCGGACGCATCGTCGCGAAGAAGCGCCCCGGAGACCTCGCGTTCTCGGGAACAGCCCTCGCCGCCGGCGTGCTGATCCTCCTGACGCTTACCGCCGTCGCCGTCTTCCTGGTGATTCAATCGCTTCCAGCGTTTCGCGCGGACACGTCGAATAACCACATCTTGCGCGGTGAGAGCTTCTGGCCCTATGTTGGCCCGCTCATCTTCGGAACGATCTGGTCGTCGGTCCTCGCACTCGTCCTCGCGACGCCGATCGCCATCGGCATCGCCCTGTTCATCTCGCACTATGCTCCACGCGGGCTCGCGACCGTGCTCGGCTACATCATCGACCTGCTCGCCGCCGTTCCGTCGGTCGTCTTCGGTCTCTGGGGGGCGCTGACGTTCTCCGGATTCCTGCAGCCGTTCTATGTGTGGCTGGGGAGCACGGTCGGCCAGGTTCCCGTTCTCAACATCCTCTTCGGTGGCGTTGTCTCTCCCACCGGAAACACCATCCTCACGGCGGCGCTGGTTCTGGCCGTCATGATCCTTCCCGTGATGACTGCCATCTGCCGCGAGGTGTTCCTGCAGACACCGAAGCTTCATGAGGAGGCCGCTCTGGCGCTCGGCGCCACGCGGTGGGAAATGATCACGATGGCCGTCCTGCCGTTTGCTCGCGGCGGAATGGTGTCCGGGATGATGCTCGGCCTCGGCCGAGCGCTCGGAGAGACGATGGCAGTGACGATGGTGCTCTCGGGATCGCACATCGTCGTCTTCCAGCTGCTGACATCCGCGAACCCGACAACGATCCCCGCAAACATCGCCCTTTCTTTCCCGGAGTCGCACGACGAGGGCATCAACACGCTCATCGCGACGGGTCTGGTCTTGTTTATCGTGACCTTCGCGGTCAACGCCGTTGCGCGCTGGATTGTGAACCGCCGTGCCGAGTTCTCGGGAGCGAACTGATATGACTACTGCCACGTCCGCTCCCCCACACCAGATGGCAGCCGGGCATCTCCCCCGGTGGGCGCCCTGGGCGCTTCTCGGAGCGTGTTTCGCGATCTCCGGAGCCGTGTTCACCTTCGCCAACGCCGGCTCTGACCTCGCCGAGCTGAACGTCGCTGGGCTCCTGTTCATCGGCATGGTCTTGTATGTCGTCGCGATTTTCGTGATCTCAACGCTCGCGGAGAGTCGTCGCCACGCAATAGACCGGCTGATGACCGCTCTTGTCGCGACCGCCTTCGTCATCGCCTGCCTCCCGCTGGCCTCGGTCGTGTGGACTGTTGTTATCAACGGCATTGGCCGCTTCGACGCGGAGTTCTTCACGTACACGATGCGCAATGTCCTCGGCGAGGGCGGCGGTGCGGTTCACGCAATCTGGGGCACCGTGATCATCACGCTGCTCGCCACCGTGATCTCCGTTCCTGTCGGGCTGATGACCTCGATCTACCTCGTCGAATACGGCGAGGGGCGCAAGCTTGCCCGTGCAATCACGTTCTTCGTCGATGTCATGACGGGAATTCCCTCGATCGTCGCGGGTCTGTTTATCTACGCCGCGTTCGCACTCATCCTCGGCCCCGGCATCCGGATGGGAATCATGGGCGCCCTCGCGCTGAGCGTGCTGATGATCCCGGTCGTTGTGCGCGGCTCGGAAGAAATGCTGCGGATCGTGCCGAACGAGCTCCGTGAGGCGTCCTACGCTCTCGGCGTGCCGAAGTGGTTGACGATTGTGAAAATCGTGCTCCCCACCTCGATCGCCGGGATTATGACGTCGGTGATGCTCGCCATCGCCCGGGTGATTGGCGAGACCGCTCCGCTGCTTCTCACGGCCGGCTTCACGCACAGCTTGCAGACGAATCCCATCGAAATGGACAACGGCAACATGATGACGCTGCCGGTCTTCGTCTACAACCAATACATTATGCCCGGAACGGACTTCGCGGCCGCCCACGGGCGCGCATGGGCCGCGGCCCTCACGCTGATTCTCATCGTGATGGCGCTCAACCTTGTCGCACGCCTCGTCGCGAAGTTCTTCGCCCCCAAAATGACCGGCCGTTGAGCGCCGTTACCGTTTCCGAGACCCGAACAGAAGGATTCTCTCAGGTGTCCAAGAGCATCGAAGTCAACGACCTCAACGTCTACTACGGCGATTTCCTCGCCGTCGAGGGTGTCAGCATCGACATTCAGCCGGGAACCGTGACGGCCTTCATCGGCCCGTCAGGGTGTGGCAAGTCCACGTTCCTGCGCACCCTCAACCGCATGCACGAGGTCATTCCGGGCGCACGCGTCGAGGGTGAAGTCCTCATCGATGGGCGCAACCTGTACGGCCCGGGCATCGACCCGGTGCTCGTCCGCCGGCAGGTCGGGATGGTGTTCCAGCGTCCGAACCCGTTCCCAACGATGTCGATCCGCGACAACGTGCTTGCCGGTGTGAAGCTCAACAACCGCCGCATGGCGAAATCAGACCAGGATGCGCTCGTCGAGCGGTCCCTGCGCGGAGCAAACCTGTGGAACGAGGTGAAGGACCGCCTCGAGAAGCCCGGTTCCGGATTGTCGGGCGGGCAGCAGCAGCGCCTTTGCATCGCGCGTGCCATCGCCGTATCGCCCGATGTGATCCTCATGGATGAGCCCTGTTCCGCGCTCGACCCCATCTCGACGTTCGCCATCGAGGAGCTCATCGCCGAAATCAAGAACGACTACACGGTCGTGATCGTCACGCACAACATGCAGCAGGCGTCACGCGTGAGCGACAAGACGGCGTTCTTCAACATCGCCGGAACCGGCAAGCCGGGCAAGCTGATCGAGTTCGACGACACGAACAAGATCTTCACCACCCCGGCGATGAAGGCAACCGAAGACTACGTGTCGGGCCGCTTCGGGTAACCGATCCGGCTGAAGAAAGCCTCAGGCCCTCGGGAATGTTCCCGGGGGCCTCATGGTTAGACTGGGTGTGCCGGGTCGCGGATAACCCCGGGCTCCAAAATTTGCCGCTTCGAGCGGCCTTCCGCCGAGAGGCGTTTTTCCGCGGCCCGGTCTTTTCTTTCCCGCCGAGCTCCGCTCCGGGAGCACGCTCCTCCTCAGCAGAGCAGACGGCTACATCAGGTCGTCGCGCCGCCAGAGCCGGGCGGCCAGGCTAAGCTCCTCGGCAAAGCTGCTGAGCCGCGCGGCGCGCGTGGTGAGTTCCGTCGCCCGCTCAGGCTCTGTCACCTCGTAGTCGTCAGCGATGTGCGTCGCGCCCGATGCTTGTACACGGCAAAACGCGGCTGTGCGATCGAGGGCGACGGCGAAATCTCCCGTGAATGCGCCACGGAAGATCGTGTTGATCAGGGCGACGAGTTCGTCGGGGCTGGCGGGAGTCGGAGCCCCCGCAATGATCGGGTCACCCGTGTGTAGGTGCGCCCTCCCCCGTTCGTACAGCAACGACGCGGTCTGCGCGTCGTGGTGAATGCTGAGCTGCACCAGGTACATCCGCCACAGCGCGCCCGGAAGGGATTTGGCGGGCATGTGCGACCAGAGCTGGGCGATGTCATCGATGCCATGTGTCGCCGTGAATCCGATGAGCCGGTCTACGACTTCTGGGTCTTCCTCGTTTCTCACGCGCGCGAGGAGTGTCGCCGCCGTCTGATGCGCGGCGCGCGACACCTCGGCCGGGTCCTCCGCCTCGAAAAGTCGATCGAGCGTGTCGGACGGCCGAAAAACAGGTTTGGAGAAGTCGCTCATGATCACCTCCCAGGCTACGCCGCGTCGGGCATCTCTGCTTCGTCTCCGAACGACCGGATGAACACGCGGCCTCACCATCGTGAAATCCGTGACACCGGGCGCCCACGGGGTCACAATGTGCGTATGACCACCCCACGCATTGGTATCGTCTGGAACTCGTCGAAGACCTCGCGGGAAGAACTGGAAAAGGGCCTGGCCGGAGCGGCGGAGTCATCGGGCATCGATCCCGTTGTCGAGTGGTTCGAAACCGCCGTCGATGACCCCGGATACGGGGCCGCCGATGCGGCGATCACGGCCGGAGCATCCGTCGTCGTCGCGGCCGGCGGTGACGGTACGGTGCGCCTCGTCGCCGAGCGTGTTGCCGAAGCAGACGATGTGGATCTCGCGATCGCGCCCCTCGGCACGGGAAACCTGCTCGCACGCAATCTCGAAGTGCCGATTGGAAACCTCACCGCTGCCTTCACACGCGCGTTGACGGGCACTACCCGCACCATCGACCTGGGGTGGGTGACAGCGACGATCAACGGCGATGAGCAGCGGCACGCCTTCGCCGTGATGGCGGGCTTTGGCATCGACGCGCACATGATCACGGAAACCGACGACAAGCTGAAGGACCGGGCGGGATGGCTGGCCTACGTTGAGTCCCTCGGCCGCGCCGTTGAGGCCAGCGAGGTCATCGGGGTCATGCTCACAGAACCGGGAAAAGATCCGATCGAGGGCACGGCGCACACTCTCCTCATCGGCAACTGCGGCACCGTGCAGGGCGGGATCACGCTTCTCCCCGACGCCGATCCCTCCGACGGTGAACTCGACATTCTGCTCCTCAACGCCGACGGCATTGCCGGATGGCTCGACACGATGCGGAACATGCTGTGGGACAACGGCCTCAAAAAACTCCTGCCGGGCTCGGCGGACACGGCCGAAAGCAGCGAATCAACCACCCACGGCAGGGTCACGTCTCTGACGATCGAGCTCGCTGAACCCCGCGAGTTCGAGGTGGACGGCGATGTCCTCGGAGAAGTAACACGGTTCGGCATTGAGGTGCAAGCCGGTGCCCTGCGCGTCCGCTGAGCACGCACCGCCGCGATCCAGGTAGGCTGATATGTGGGCCTATAGCTCAGCTGGCAGAGCATCGGACTTTTAATCCGCGGGTCGCGGGTTCGAGCCCCGCTGGGCCCACCCTTCGCCCCCTTCCTTCGGGAAGGGGGCGTTTTCTGTGTCAGCGCGCCGACAGCGCGTCAATGAACTCGTCGGCCATCGCCACCTGCGCTGCGAGCTTCTCGCGGCGGGCGTCGGCGTCCGCGCGAAAGCGCGCGAGTGCTGCGGCCGTCTCCTCGGAGTCATCGCCCGCGGAGCGGGCATCGATGACGGAAAGCAGCTCGGCCATCTGCTCGAGGGTGTACCCGAGGGGTTTCATACGCCGGATCAGCATGAGGCGTCCCAGATCGTCCGCGCTGTACTGCCGGAATCCGCCCGTTGATCGTCCGGAGGGGGTGACGAGGCCAATCTCGTCGTAGTGCCGAATGGTGCGGAGCGAGAGTCCCGTGCGCTCGGCGAGCTCTCCGATGTGCATCACCGTGTCGTCCGTCACTTCAGTTCCCATCAATGCGACCCGACCCTCACGTTACGGTAGCCTTTTGCGAGGTTGCCCCGCGACCTCCCCATTCTTCCCCGTCGAGCTATGCCGGCGGTCTGCGCGTGTCTCGCGCGCTCTCTTCCCCCACGTCATCACACAAGGAGCTGTATGACCTCCGTCACGCCAGCGAAGGATCCCGCATCCCGCTATCGCATTGAGCCGACGGTGCTTCAGGCGCTGAAGAGCCCGCGACTTCTCACCCGCGAGGTTCTCGCGGGCCTCGTTGTGGCCATCGCGCTCATTCCCGAGGCGATCGCGTTTTCGATCATCGCGGGAGTCGACCCGCGCCTGGGCCTGTTCTCGTCGTTCATCATGGCGGTGTCCATTTCCTTCCTTGGCGGCCGCCCCGCGATGATCACGGCGGCAACGGGAGCCATCGCCCTGGTGATCGCTCCTGTCGCGCGTGAGTACGGCATGGACTACTTCATCGCCACCGTGCTTCTGGCTGGCGTGATCCAGATCATCTTCGCGATCCTCGGCGTGGCCAAACTCATGCGTTTCATTCCGCGATCGGTGATGGTCGGATTCGTCAACGCGCTCGGAATCCTCATCTTCACGTCGCAGTTTCCCCAGCTGATCGACGTTCCGTGGCTGGTCTACCCGCTCGTCGCCGTCGGTCTGCTGATCATTTACCTGCTACCGATGATCACGAAGGTCGTTCCGGCTCCGCTGATCGCGATCATTCTCGTGACGGTTGCCGTTGTCACGTTGGGAATCAACGTTCCGACGGTGGGTGATCAGGGCGAGCTCCCCGACAGCCTGCCGATGCTGTTCTTCCCCGATGTTCCGCTGACATTCGAAACGCTGCAGATCATCTTCCCGTATGCGCTCGCGATGGCGATCGTGGGTCTGCTCGAGTCGCTCATGACGGCGAAGCTCGTCGACGACATCACCGACACCCACTCGCGCAAGACCCGCGAGTCGGTCGGCCAGGGTATCTCGAACGTGCTGTCGGGCCTGTTCGGCGGCATGGGCGGATGCGCGATGATCGGTCAGACAATGATCAACGTCAAGGCGTCGGGGGCACGAACCCGCATCTCGACCTTCCTTGCCGGCGTGTTCCTCCTGATCCTCGTTCTGGTTCTCGGCGACCTCGTCGGCATCATTCCCATGGCTGCTCTCGTTGCCGTGATGATCGTCGTTTCCGTCGCCACCTTCGACTGGCACAGCATCCGCCCCTCCACGCTGAAGCGCATGCCGAAGAGCGAAACGGCCGTCATGCTCGTCACGGTTGTCGCAACGGTGTGGACCCACAACCTCGCCGTCGGCGTTGGCCTCGGCGTTCTGACCGCGATAGTTCTCTTCGCCCAGCGCGTCGCGCACTTCGCGTCGGTCACCCGGACGATCGACCTCGACGCTCCGGTGCCCACTGCCCGCTACGTGGTCAAGGGCGAGTTGTTCTTCGCGTCGAGCAACGATCTGACCACGCAGTTCGAGTACGCAGACGACCCCGAACGCATCGTCATCGACATGGCACAGTCACACGTGTGGGACGCGTCGACCGTCGCGGCTCTCGACGCCGTTGTCACGAAGTATGACCAGCGCGGCAAGCGCGTTGTCATTGAAGGAATCGACGACGAAACCGGCGATATCCACCGCCGCCTGAGCGGTGGCCTCGGCTCCGGGCACTAACGCAACACCCCGGCACGAGCGGCGCGGTCTCACATCAGGGTGAAGTCGCGCCGTTCGTCGTAGACCGCGCGATCAGGCCGCGCGATCAGGCGGCGCGACGGTGGACGAGCGCACGGTCAACTGCGCGGCTTCTCCGCCGAAAGAACCGGCCTCGGCTCCGTCGATCAAGCCGAACAGTCGACGAGCCACGTGCGCGCCAAACCCCAGCACATCGTGCCGAAGGGCCGTCAGCCGGGGGAAAGTGTGCTCGCACAATACGGAATCGTCCCACGCGATGATCGACAGCTCGCGAGGAACGCGCACGCCCTTTTCCATCGCGGCGGTCAGCCCCGCTACGGCCATCACATCGTTGTCATAGATGATCGCGGTGGGCGGCTCGGCGACCTCGTGATCGCGCTGATGTTTGTCTCTGCCGTAGGGCTCGGGCCCTTCGCGGGGATTCTCGCCATGACCGTCGGTTCGCTCGGTTCCATCGGCAAGGTCTATGCCGAAGCGATGGAAGCCGTCGACCGCGGTCCGATCACGGCGATGGAAGCCGTTGGAGCATCCAAACGACAGATCATTCAGTACGCGATCCTCCCGCAATCGTTGCCGCTGCTCACGAGCTACACGCTGCTGCTGTTCGAAGGAAACGTCCGCGGCGCGACCATTCTCGGTCTCGTCGGCGCCGGCGGAATCGGACTCGAACTCACAACGGCGATGAATCGCTACGAGTACGGCCACCTTGCCGCGATGGTGCTCTGCATCATCGCCCTGGCGACTGTTATCGACCAGGCCAGCGCCATCATCCGAAAGAAGATCACATGACCCTTATCGACGCCCTGCCTTTTCCGCTTTCTGCCCCGGTCAATGTGCGAGATTTCGCCGGCCTTCGCACTCAACACGGCCAGATCAGCTCGGGGTTCGCCCTTCGCGCGGACGACCTCTCGATTGCCGACGCTGTCTCCGCACAGGATCTGGTTGATCGTCACGGGGTCACCGCCGTCATTGACCTCAGAAGCGCCGAAGAGGTGTCGCTGACGGGGCGCGGGCCTCTCGGCCTGCTCCCCGTGAACTACCACCACCTCCCCCTCATGACGGATCTCTCCGCCAGCGTTGATGACCCCCGTCGCTTTTTGGATCAGGCGTCGTTTGGATCGCTGTACGTGCGCATCGTGGAACGATCTGCGGCGCAGCTCGTCGCCGCGCTTGCGGTGATCGCCCAGAGTCGAGGCACGGTCGCCTTCCACTGCGCGGCAGGTCAGGACCGCACGGGTGTCCTCGCCGCGATGCTGCTCCTGGGGCTTGACCCGCGATCGTGGACACGGTGTCGGTTCGGTTATGCCGCTTCCGCGAGGGTAGCGGACGTGGTCGCCGCGTAGGCGGTCTCGTAGCTGTTCGGGGCGATCTGGCCGATCGCGGAGTGGCGTCGGCGAGTGTTGTAGCGGTTCGCCCAGCGGAACACGGCCCGATACGCGGTGGCCTGATCGGGGAACGCCGAAGCGCCTTCGAGGAGCTCGCGTTTCAGCGCGGCAGTGAAGCTCTCGGCCAGTGAGTTGTCGGCACTCGTGCCGACCGTGCCCATGGACTGGGTGACCTGGAGCTGCTCGCAGTGCGCGGCGTAGGCCTTCGACGCGTAGACGCTGCCGTGGTCGCTGTGGAAGATCGCGCCGGCCAGCGATCCGCGGTCGCGGGCGGCGGCGCGGAGAGCGTCTTCGACGAGCCCTACGCGCATGTGGTCGGCGACTTGCCAGCCGGCGAGCTTCCGGGACCCGAGGTCGATGCAGGTCGCGAGGTAGAGGTTCGAGCCGTCCGCGATGGGGAGGTAGGTGATGTCGCCGACATACCTGCGGTTCGGCTCGCCGACGGAGAAGTCCCGCCCGATCAGGTCGGGGTACTTCTGTCCGGACTGGTCCGGGATCGTGGTCTTCACCCGCCGCCGCAGCCGGATCCCCGCGAGAGCGTGTTCTCGCATCACCCGGGCGACCCGCTTGTGATTGACCCGCCCGGCGGCGGGGATGCCGTCGTTGAGGTCGGCGGTGATCCGGGGCGCTCCGTAAGCACGGTCACCACCCTGGTTTGGGTCCTGCAGCACCCGGATCCGCGCCGCCAATCGGGCATCGTCCGCGACTCTCGCGGCCCGTCCCGGGGTTGCCGCGAGCCACGCATAGAACGACGACCGCGCGATCTCGATGACCTCACACAACCGCTTCACGCCGTAGGCGTCTTTGTGGTTCTGGACGAACTGGAAGCGGTTCACCAGTTTGTCTCCCCGGCGAAATACTTCGCCGCCTGGCGGAGGATGTCCCGCTCCGTCTCGAGCTTCAGCTTCTCCGCTTTCGACTCGGCCAGCTCGGCCTCGAGCCGCGCGATCCGTGCGCCTTGCGACTCTGGGCGCCCCGACACCGGCGGCGACGTCGCCCCGGCGGTCGTGGTCCCGGTTCCGTGCTTGTCGACCCACTCCTTCAACGCACCGCGGGAGATCCCCAGGTCCGCCGCGATGCCCTTCAACGTCGCGCCGGGCGTGGACTCGTACAGGTCCACCGCGCGCTGTCGGAACTCGTCCGTGTAGTTCTTCCTTGCCATCCCTTGGATTCTCGCTTCCCCAGCGTCGTGCTGGAATCAGCGTGTCCAAGATCAGGGGTCAAGCGCCCCGTCGTCGAGGCCAGCGGCGTCTCACGCTCTGCGATCTATCGTCGCTGGCCCAGCCTGACGGATCTACTCGCTTCCGCCCTGGACGAGGGTCGGACGACGGGAGACCTTGATCTGTCGGGCGACATCAAGTCGGCCATCGTGGATGCCTATTTCTCGCCCCTCTTCTCCGTTCGTGCGGGCAGCTATTCCGAACGGCAGTTTCGCAAACGCATCGCCCTGGTCATGGAGAATCCGGACCTACAGCGCGCCTATTGGTTGTCTCATGTACGCAGACGTCGCGCGGCTATCGCCGAGGCCCTCTCCACGGCCGTTGACCGCGGAGAGCTTCGAGACGACATTGACGTGGAGTCCTGTATCGACCTCCTCCATGGCGTGTTCTACTACCAAGCCGTGGCCCGCGGCGCATCCCTTGCCGACCAGGACACGGTGCGCCGGTGCCGGAATGCGTTCGACGTCGTCTAGGAGGGGATGACCCGACGCCCTCATGCATGAGCGAGACGTGCGTCCGCTGGCGGAAGTTTGCTAGCGTTTCCCCACCCGAGAGTTGCGCTGGTGGTGCAACCCTCACCGCGGCGGAGAACGGGCGTCTCACATGATTGAGTTCACGAACGTAACAAAGCGGTTCGGAGACGCCACGGCGATCGATGACTTCTCCCTCGTCATCCCCGCGCGAAAGACGACCGTCTTCGTCGGGTCGTCAGGTTGCGGAAAAACGACGCTTCTGCGCATGATCAACCGGATGGTCGAACCATCCTCGGGAACCGTTGCCATCGACGGAGAAGACGTGAGGTCATCCGATGCTGTCGACCTCCGGCGACGCATCGGTTACGTCCTCCAAAACTCCGGTCTTCTCCCCCACTTCACCGTGGCGGACAACATCGCCACCGTCCTCCGTCTCACGGGCGTCAGTCGACGCGAAGCACGTCGCCGGGCAATGAGCCTCATGGACACCGTTGGACTCGACACGGCGATGGCCGATCGCTATCCGTCTCAGCTGTCTGGAGGCCAGCAGCAGCGCGTCGGCGTGGCCCGCGGCCTCGCGGCTGACCCAAACATCCTCCTCATGGACGAGCCCTTCGGCGCTGTCGATCCCATCGTTCGCGCGGAACTGCAGCAAGAGTTGCTGCGCGTACAACGCGAACTCGGGAAAACGATCGTCTTCGTCACGCACGACATCGACGAGGCCTTTCTCCTGGGCGATCAGGTCGCCATCCTCGCGAAGGGGGGCCGCATGTTGCAAGTGGATAGCCCCAGCGCGATCATCGAGAATCCCGCAGACGACTTCGTTGCGAGCTTCATCGGCGCGCAACGCGGCTCACGCGCGTTGCGCGTCAAACGCACTCCCCACGGCCCCGTGCTCGTGGACGCGGAGGGACGTACACAGGGACGCCTCGTCGAGGACGACTCGTAGCATGACCTGGGTTCTGCAGAACCTCGATCTGATCGGCGCTCTCGCCCTGGTGCATCTGCGCCAGAGCTCCATCGCGATCGCGATCGGGTTCCTGCTGTCGGTTCCGATCGGATGGGCTGCGTGGCGGTTCCGCTTTCTCCGCAGCGCCATCGTCACGGGTACCGGCCTGCTCTATACGATCCCCTCGCTGGCGTTGTTGATGTTCCTTCCGCTTGTCGCCGGATTTCCGGCGACAAGCGAGGCGAATCTGATCATCGCCCTGACGATCTACACGATCGCGATTCTCGTACGCTCGGTCGTCGATGGTCTCGACTCTGTTGACGGGGCCACCCGGTTGGCGGCCACCGCCGTCGGCTACGGCTCCGCGCGCCGCTTCTGGGCTGTCGATCTTCCTCTCGCAGGGCCCGTCATCCTTGCGGGTCTCCGGGTAGCCGCTGTCAGCACGATCGCCCTCGCCACCGTCGGCATCCTCGTTGGCGTGACGAACCTCGGCTACCTCTTTACGAACGGCCTGCAACGCCGCATCGTCGCCGAGGTACTTGCCGGGCTCATCGTCGTCGCCGCCATCGCTCTGATCGTGGATCTGCTCCTCGTCCTCGCGGGCCGAAAACTGATGCCGTGGACGCGCGCATCGGCCGGAGCACGCGCATGAATCTACTCATCGATGCCATCGACTGGCTCCGTGATCCCGCTCAGTGGACGGGGTCAGCTCACCTCGGCGGGCTGCTCTGGCAACACGTGTGGGTGACGCTGCTCGCCGTCGCGATCGCCGTCGTCATCGCTGTGCCGGCCGGATGGGCGATCGGTCACACGGGACGAGGACGGGAAATCGCCGTTGCTCTCACGGGAGCGGCGCGTGCGGTGCCGTCTTACGGGCTCTTGGTCCTGCTCGTCCTGGTGATGGGGGTGCTTCAACGGACGGAGGCGGCCCTGATCACTTTCGTGATTCTCGCGATTCCGCCGCTCTTGGCGGGCGCCTACACGGGCTTCGAAGCGATCGATCGATCAACGATCAACGCGGCGCGTTCCATGGGTATGACCGAGTGGCAGCTGCTCTGGCGGGTCGAAGTGCCGCTCGGCCTGCCCCTGCTGGTGGGCGGGATCCGTGCCGCTGTTCTGCAGGTGGTGGCCACCGTGACCATCGCCGCGTACGTCGGGCTTGGCGGACTCGGGCTGCCGATTATTACCGGTTTGAACCTACGCCGGTACGACATGGTGCTCGGCGGAGCGCTCCTCGTCGCCGCCCTCGCGCTGGTGCTCGACGGGCTTCTCGCCGTGGCCCAGCGCAC
Organism: Microbacterium amylolyticum; assembly: GCF_011046975.1. Classification (NCBI taxonomy): domain Bacteria; kingdom Bacillati; phylum Actinomycetota; class Actinomycetes; order Micrococcales; family Microbacteriaceae; genus Microbacterium; species Microbacterium amylolyticum. The sequence goes on from NZ_CP049253.1 coordinate 983,314, forward strand.
CGCCGTCCCCCGCGGGGTCAGATCGCGCCAGGTCTGACAGGATGAACTCGGCTGACCACGAAAGGAACCTCATGTCCCGAACACGCGTCGCACTTGTCGTTTTCTCCGCTGCTGCGCTCACTCTCGCCGGGTGCAGCTCGTCTGATCCGCTTGCCGGCGGCAACAACGCCGACGGCACGATCGTCGTCGGCTCACAGGCCTACTACTCGAACGAAATCATCGCCGAAATCTATGCCCAGGCGCTCGAAGCCGATGGGCACGAGGTTGAACGGCAGTTCAACATCGGTCAGCGCGATGCGTACATGCCCCTGCTCGAAGAAGGTGCCATCTCGCTCTTCCCTGAGTACACGGGGAACCTTCTGCAGTTCTTCGATAACGAAACCGAGGCGCGTTCTCCGGCAGACGTCGAAGCGGCTCTCGTCGAGGCGCTTCCCGAGAGCCTCGTGGCGCTGGATGCGGCCGAGGCGAGCGACCAGGATTCGTACACCGTCACGCGAGCCTTCGCGGACGAGGGTGGGCTCTCGTCAATCGCCGATCTCGCTCGCCTCTCGGGATCGCTGACGCTGGGCGGCCCTCCGGAGCTCTCCGAACGCCCGTATGGCCCGACGGGTCTCGCGGATGTCTACGGCGTCGACGTTGACTTCTCCGCGACGGGCGACACGACCGTCGAGGATCTCGTCGCCGGAACCGTGGACGTTGCGAACGTCTTCACCGCGGACCCGCGCATCCAGTTGGAGAACCTCGTCGTCTTGGACGATCCCGAAGCCCTGTTCCTCGCGTCGAACGTGGTTCCCGTGGCCAGCGCGACTCTCGCCGATGAGATCGCGGAGACGATCAATGCCGTCAGCGCGGCTCTCTCGGCCGATGACCTGGTTGCGCTGAATGTCCAGAGCACGCAGGAGGAGATGTCGACGCCCGATATCGCCGCGCAGTGGCTGGCGGCGAATCAGCTGGACTAAAACGGATCAGATAACGCGCGTTGTCGCGAGAGTTGCCCCGGCCGCCTCGAGCTGCTGAAGTGCCAGCTGACTGGGCTCCGGGGCAACTCCCGCGATGAGGTCCGTGAGGATACGCACGTCAACGCCGTGCGCGAGAGCATCGTGTGACGTCGCACGCACACAGTGGTCCGTTGCCAGCCCCGCCACATCGACGGAATCGATGCCTGCGCCGTCGAGAATCTCCGCGAGGGTATCGCCGTCTTCGCTGATGCCCTCGAACATCGAATAGGCCGGAACGCCCTGGCCCTTTTTCAGATGGTGTGTGACAGGTCCGGAGTCGAACCACGGGTCATATTCTGCTCCCGGAGTTCCGGCCACACAGTGAACGGGCCAGCTGTCGACATAGTCAGGAGTATCCGAGAAGTGCCCGCCGTTGTCATCATCGACAGCGTGCCAGTCTCGTGAAGCGACGATGGCGTCGTATCCATGGTGATTCTCGGAAAGGAATCGTGTGATTCGCGCGGCGATGGCATCGCCTCCTTCAACGGCGAGCGCGCCGCCCTCGGTGAAGTCGTTCTGAACATCGACGATCAAGAGAGCCCTACCCATGTCCTGAGCCTACGGGGCGGGCACCGCGCTGTCACGGTGCCCGCCCGAAAACCGTGACGGTTAGGCGGTGATCGCCTCAGCGATGGGCACATCGCCATCGCCGAACGTGATCGTGCGCCGGATCGTCGAGTCGTCCGCGAGAACGGCTGCGGCGACCGCCGCGACATTGCCGCGCGACACGCGGCCGTCTCCGGGGTTTTCCACGTTGATGCGCCCCGTTGGTTCGTCGAGAGTGAGCCCGCCCGGAGCGAGGATCGTCCAATCGAGGTCCGTCTCGCGCAAGTGCGCGTCGGCGACGGTCTTCGAGTCGGCGTAGGCGAAGAACGAATGGTCCTCGGGAACACCGTGGTCCGGGCCCGATCCGATGTACGACACCATCACGTAGCGCGAGACCCCCGCAGCAGCGGCAGCATCCATCGATCGGATGGCCGCGTCACGGTCGATCGCGTATGTGCGTTCGGGGGAACCCCCGCCCGCTCCAGCCGACCACACAACAGCGTCATGGCCGGCGATGATCGTTGCCAATTCGCCGGCGCCGATCGTCTCGATGTCGGCGACAACCGGGGTCGCGCCCGCCGTGACAACATCGGTCGCATGATCGGGGTTGCGGATAACGCTCGTCACGTCGTCTCCGCGTGCCGCGAGAATCGGTGCAAGCCGCAGCGCAACTTTGCCGTGTCCGCCGATGATCAAAACGCGAGTCATCGCGCCTCCTTCCGTCTCGGTGTGCGGACCCGTCAGCAAGCGGCCCGCTCCTTCCACGCTATCTGCGCGAACAGGGGCGAGGGCCGATGCGCGACGAACGTCCACACTTAGAAAGTCGAGCACGTTCATCAAGATGATGAGATCACTCAATTTCCCCAGGTCAATGGATATTTCTCACCGCGTACTCTTGAGTCATGGCTCGATTCCCCCGCAGCGTATTCGGTCACGGCGACGAGCCTGACCCCCGATTCAGCCTCGCTAACGAGCGCACATTTCTTGCGTGGTTGCGCACGGCGCTCGCGATGTTCGCGGGAGCCTTTGCTCTTGAGGCGCTCGCGCTGCCAGCATCCGCCGAATGGCGCCTCGCCTCCGCCGCGGTTCTCATCGCGTTGGGCGTTCTGGCAGCCGTACAGGCATGGTTCGGATGGGCGCACACCGAGCGAGCAATGCGCCGCGGCCAGCCTCTGCCGGGGCTCGCCGTCGGCGGAATCATCATCCTTGGCCTCCTTGTGGCCGTTGTGCTCGTGATCATCGGAACCTTCGCGTGACGGATCGTGTCTACGACGAGGGACTTCAAGCGGAGCGCACGTTGCTGGCCTGGCGCCGCACCTGTCTCACTTTCGCGGTTGCGAGCCTCGTGGCGATGCGTTTCACGATCGATGTGCTCGGTGCCATCTCCGTCGTCGTCGCGATGTGCTCCGTGACACTGTCTGTTGCGGCATACGCGGCCGCGTCTATTGCCTACCGGCGCGCGCACACCTCATTGACCCGCAATAATGCGCTTTCACACGGTGGCGCGCCCCTCGCGCTTGCGTTCGGCGCTGTGCTCGCGTTCGGCGCCGTGTGCGCGACCTACGCCGTCGTCGCGCCGTTCTTCTGATCCCCACGCGCCCGAAAGTGGGCCCGCTCCCCCTGTTTTCCAAACAACGACAACACCTCGACGGGGTGACCATCCGCTGAGCCCAGCGCGTGTGGGATGTGCGTATCGAACTCGGCCGCTTCGCCCGGCCCCATGACAAGGTTCTTGTCTCCCAGAAGAAGGCGGAGGCGTCCGCTGAGCACGTACAGCCACTCGTATCCTTCATGGGTAACGCGGTTTTCACGGGAATCGCCCGTCAGTCGCGGCGATCCGGGATAGATGATCTTGTAGGACTGCACGCCGCCCGCGCGGCGTGTCAGCGGGATAAAAGTGATCCCCTTGCGCACAACCGGCGCCATATGGATGCGGGGGTCACCCGTGGATGGCGCCCCGACCAGCTCGTCCAGGGTGACCCCGTACGCCCGGGCGAGAGGCAGAAGCAGCTCGATCGTTGCGCGCCGTCCCCCGTTCTCCAGCCGGGACCACGTGCTGACCGACGTTCCGGTGCGACGTGCGAGTTCTGCGAGAGTGATGTTCTAACGCATACGTTCGGCGGCCTGCTGACGAAATCCGACTGGTCTCGGGCCGCGCCTCACGCACAGCAGCTCGGTGTGACGATCACCGATGCGGGTGCGGTGATCGTCGATGCGTTCACCCGTACGAGCGTGCCCGGAGTCTTCGCTGCGGGAGACCTCGCGCAGACGTCCGACGCCCCGCAGCCGATGTTCTCGGTCGCGAACGCCATTGCCACGGGAGCGATGGCCGGCGCAGCGGCCGTGCAGAGCCTCGTCGCCGATCGGATCGCCGCACTGGGCGCGCCAGAACCCGCCGCGTCACGCTGATCCGTCGGCGATTTCTGACCCGTTGCCGAAGGATTGTGTGCCCGGGTCACCGGTGACATAGAGTCCGGGGATGCCGAGGCTGCTCGATCTGGTCCTGCGGATCGCCCAGCGAAACGTCCACCGTTTCGCAGCCGAAGCTCCGAGCCTGCGCCAACCGGTCGGCGTTGAGGTCAGCCACAATCACCGTTGCCGCGCCCAGGAGCAGGGCTGATGTCGCGGCGGCGATACCCACCGGGCCGGCGCCGGCAACGTAGACAGTCGAGCCGACTGTGACGCCGGCGCCGACCACACCGTGGAAGCCCGTGGGGAAGATGTCGGAGAGCATCGTCAGGTCGAGGATCTTCTCCATCGCCTGATCGCGGTCGGGGAACTTCAACGCATTCCAGTCCGCATATGGCACGAGAACGTACTCAGCCTGCCCGCCGACCCATCCGCCCATGTCGACGTAGCCGTATGCCAACCCCGGACGGTCGGGGTTGACGTTCAGGCAGATCCCGGTCTGGCGCGCCTTGCAGTTGCGACAACGCCCGCAGGAGATGTTGAACGGCACCGAGACGACGTCGCCAACCTTGAGAAACTCGACGTCTCGGCCGACTTCGACCACCTCGCCGGTGATCTCGTGACCGAGCACGAGCCCTTCGGGTGCTGTTGTGCGACCGCGGACCATGTGCTGGTCGGAACCGCAGATGTTCGTCGCGATCGTGCGGAGGATGACACCGTGGTGCGCTTTCCTGCCGATGTTTGCCGGGTTCACACCTGGCCCGTCCTTCAGCTCGAATTCCGGATAGGGCGTGTCAATAACCTCGACCTTGCCGGGACCTGCGTAACTGACTGCCATGTTGCTCATCGTTGAGCCACCGTCCTCTGAAATATCAGTGTGCTGTTCGTCCGATATGAGACGGTCCGCGCGCGACCCAGAGGGCACGTCAAGGAATTCAACAATCCGACTCCGACGCGAAAAGGAATACCGGTTGACGGCAACGTGTGTGCTGAACACGCCCAACTCCGGCGACGACGCAACCGTTTTCCCCGTGGCCTGAGAGAATTTCCTCATGCGCGTCAGCACCCGATCCGATTACGCTCTGCGCGCGCTCATCGAGCTCGCGAGCCTCACCGGCCAGGGCGCTGTGAGCGCCGACGAGATCGCGTCGCGCCAGGACATCCCGAAGGCGTTTCTCCTCGCGATTCTCGCCGACCTCCGGCGCGCCGGCGTTGTGCGTTCACAGCGCGGGCAGGCCGGTGGCTGGCTTCTGCAATCGCCAGCAGCCGATGTTTCCGTGGCGGACGTCATCCGGGCCGTGGATGGTCCGCTCGTATCGGTCTACGACCAGCGGCCAGAGGCCGTCTCATACAACGACGCGGCCGCTCCCCTACAGCAGGTGTGGATCGCCGCGCGCCACGCGCTGCGCGATGTGCTCGAAAACGTGACAATCGCTGAGCTTCAGACCAAGCACCTTCCACTCGCCGTCACGGAGCGCGCGGCTGACGAAGACGCCTGGCAGTCCCACTAGTGGCTCGTGTCCGCTGTTCGTGATCCGTGAGGCTCGTCGGTCCGATGATTAGGCGAGTGTGAGGGAAATCGTCGCGTAGGAGCCGGCAGGAAGAGTGACCGACAGCCCGATGTCGGTTCGACGGATTCCGTCAAGTGTTACGGGTGCGACAGCCTCCGGCGCGTCCGGGGTGTTGTGCGCGCTGAGCTCAGATGCCGACAGCAGTCGCCCCGTCGCCTCGAGGTAAGCGCGTCCGCGCAGATCCAATTCGATCGTGCGCTCCTCTGCATGGTCGAGGTTCGTGAGCGAGACCAAGGCGGTGTCCCCCTTCACGGACGCTGACGCGGATACAAGCGGCAGTTCACCGCCATCGACGCTGCGTGACGGAACGCCGAGCAGGTGAATGTCAAGCCCTTCTGCGTCGTGATGGCCCGTATTCATCTCGAAGACGTGGTAACTCGGCGTCTTTACGAGGGCACCGGATTCCGGATCTGTCAGAAGCATCGCCTGCAAGACATTCACCGTCTGCGCGATGTTCGCCATCACAACGCGGTCCGCGTGCCGGTGGAACGCATCGAAGTGCACGGAAGCAACGAGCGCGTCGCGGAGCGTGTTCTGCTGATAGAGGAATCCGGGTTCCGTTCCCTCCTCCACGTTCCACCATGTGCCCCATTCGTCGACGACCAGGCCGACGAGGCGATGGGGGTCATGGCGATCCATCACCTGACCGTGTCGCGTCAAAAGCTGCTCCATATGCAGCGCCCGCGAAAGCGCGAGATACCATTCCTCCGTGTCAAACGTCAGCGCGTTGCCCTTGTCGTGCCAGTCGCCCGTCAGCGTGTAGTAGTGCAACGAGATCCCCTGAAACGGCACGGCCTTCGCATCGACCTTTGTCAAGTCATCGAAGGAGGTCATGAGAACCTCGGTCCAGTGCAAATCGTCGGAATTAGCACCCGCCGCAATGCGATAGACCTCGTTGCCCGCGTGATTGCGAACGTATGTCGAGTACTGGCGGGCGAGCGAGGCAAACTGTTCCACACGCAGGTGTCCGCCGCAGCCCCACGCTTCGTTGCCGATTCCGAAAAAGGGCACTTTCCAGGGCTCATCGCGCCCGTTTTCCCGACGCAGCGCAGCCATGGGAGAGTCGTCTGAGCGCGTGAGGTATTCGATCCAGTCGCTTGTTTCTGCGACCGTACCGGAGCCGACGTTGCCGGAAATGTATGGGTCTGCTCCGAGCATCTCACACAGGTCCATGAACTCGTGTGTGCCAAAAGAGTTGTCCTCAACGACATCTCCCCAGTGTGAGTTGACCATGCGGGGTCGCTGGTCGCGGGGGCCAATTCCGTCGCGCCAGTGATAGTCGTCGGCGAAGCACCCACCGGGCCAACGAAGGTTCGGGATGTTCAACGCCCGGAGCGCATCGACGACGTCGGAGCGGATACCGCGCACGTTCGGGACGTCGGAGTCTTCACCGACGAAGAACCCGCCGTAGATGCACCGTCCCAGGTGCTCGGCGAAGTGCCCGTAAATGTGGCGAGAGATGCGCGCGCCGGGGAGATCGAGATTGATCACGGCGCGGATGGGATCGGACACGGAGTGACTCCTTCGTTACATCGCTGTAAGGTCATCGCCCCTGATCAATACCATTGGCGGCCCGCTTCTTACCGGGCCAGTCCCATTTTTATCGATAAACTCAGGGTTCCGTATACGCTAACGAGAACCAGGACTGTTCGCCACCCTTGTTTTCCCGTGCCGCCGCAGAACGGATGACATGCCAGTAACGATGAACGATGTCGCTCGGGTGGCCGGAGTCTCCGCGATGACAGTGTCGAACGTGCTGACGGGCCGACGTGTCGTCAGTGATGCGACGCGTGAGCGCGTCGAGGCAGCAGCAGAACAGCTGGGCTACGCGCTCAACCTCACCGCGCGCCACCTCCGCGCAGGGAGAACGAACACGATTGCCCTGGTCATCCCGAATCTTGATCACCCGTACTTTGGGGAGCTCGCCGCACGATTCGACCGTTTGCTGCGGTCAACCGGTCGGCACCTTGTCGTCGAGCAGACCGGTTCGAGGCGCGAGGCTGAACTCTCCGCGCTCAACGTCGCACGACTGCGCCTTTACGATGGCGTCCTGCTCTCCGTCGTCGGGATGCGATCGGAAGAAATCGCGACGCTTCGATCAGACATGCCGGTCGTCATCCTCGGCGAACAAGACGTTTCCAACCGGTTTGATCATGTCGGCATGGACAATGTCGGCGGTGCGCGCATCGCCACATCGCACCTGTTAAGCCGCGGTTCCCGCCGCATTCTGATCCTCGGCGGAGCACCAGAGGGAGACGACGCAAGCGGCATGTCCCTCGCCCGCACGAACGGGTGGCGCCAGGCTCACCATGACGCCGGAATGACGCCAGAAGACGATCTCATCATCCCCCTTGAGATCCCGTCAGCCGAGCATGGTCACGCGACCATTCTCCGGCTTGTCCGGGATGGCTTCGCGTTCGACGGCGTCTTCACTGTCACCGACACGCTCGCGACCGGCGTACTGGCGGGCCTCTCGGAGTCAGGACGGCGCGTCCCCGAGGATGTGCAGGTCGTTGGCTTCGATTCTCTCGATGGCTCGAGATTCACGGTTCCACCGCTGACCACGATCGACCCCGGACACGAGGAGATGGCGACCGAAGCTCTCCGGCTCCTCGACCGCCTGATTGAACGCGATGAGGGGGCCCCACGCGAACGCGTGAAGCCCCCTGCGCGCCTTATCAGACGCGGTTCAACGCGCTGAAGAGGCGTGCGCCGGAGTTGCTGTGCCGGCCTCAGCCGCGACGGAACTCCGCAGCTGCCGGACAATCGAACGGGTCGCGGGCCGCGAGACCAACGCGGTTGAGGTACTCAATGACGATTCCGTACGAGCGCCACGCCGTGGTCTCTGTGTAGGGAACTCCAAGCGTCTCGCAGTGTTCGCGCACGATCTCACGCGTCTTCGCCAGGTGTGTGCGGGGCATGTTCGGGAACAGGTGGTGCTCCACCTGGTAGTTCAGTCCGCCGAAGAGGGTGGTTGCCCACCAGCCGCCCGAGATGTTGCGCGAGGTGAGAACCTGCTTCGAGAAGAAGTCGAGCTTGGCGTCGGGGGCAATCACCGGCATGCCCTTGTGGTTCGGGGCGAACGATGCGCCCATGTAGACGCCGAAGACGGCCAGCTGCACGCCCAGGAACGCCATCCCCATACCGAATGGCATGATCCAGAAGATCGCGCCGAGGTAGATCGTGAACCGCAGGGCGATCAGGCCCAGCTCGGTCCAGCGCTGCTTCACCGGTTCGCGGGCAACAAGGTGCTTCAGCCCCAGAACGTGGAGGTTGAGACCCTCAAGCGTGAGAAGAGGGAAGAACAGCCATCCCTGGTGACGGGTAATCACCCGGCGAAGTCCGCGTGCCTGAGCAGCGTCTTCGTCGAGGAACGAAATGGTGTCGACGTCAATGTCGGGGTCTTTGCCAACGCGGTTGGGGTTCGCGTGGTGACGGCTGTGCTTGCGGTCCCACCAGCCGTAGCTGATACCCACCACGCCCGCGGCAAGAATCGTCGCGAGCCGGTCGTTGGCCCGTCCGCCCGCGAGAATCTGGCGGTGAGCCGCCTCATGAGCGAGGAAAGCCACCTGGGTGAAGAGGAGGCCAAGCGCACCGGCCATCAACAGTTGGAACCAGCTGTCGCCCAGCAGAATCATGCCCGTGACAACGCCGCCGAAGGCGACGGCGAGAGCGACGCCGACGAAGAGGTAAAACTTCCGGGCGCGGCCCAGCAGACCAGACTCACGGACGACCTTTGCGACGTCGGTGTAGGCTTTCGCGAGCGGGGGGAACGTATCCGTGCCGGCATACGTTTGACGGACGGGGCCGAGACGGCCCTCTGCCGAAGCGAGAGTGGAAGAGATGAGGTATCCCGTCGATCGGTGCGGCCTTCGGGCCCGAGACGAGAGGCGGGCGCCCATCGCTTCCTCAACGCTACGCGCACCGACATGCGGCCAGCGGCATACATGTGATCCTCAGGAACGATCCATTGCTCCCGCTCGGACGGGCGCCTCTCGGCCACGACGAGCTTTCGGCGCGGTTGATCGACCCACAGAAAGCAAGAAACCCCCGGAAACCGAAGTTTGCCGGGGGTTTTCTGAGCCACCTGTCGGATTCGAACCGACGACCTATTCATTACGAGTGAATCGCTCTACCAACTGAGCTAAGGCGGCGCTTGTGCCGCATGCGGCACGAGAGACTATATTACAGGCGCGAGCACGCTCACGCGAACCGAGACTTCATCCCGGGCGTGGCGATGCGAGGCAACGAATTCAGCTCGTGCAGACAAGCCCGTCGTCGGGAACGACGCCGTCGATCAGGAACGATTCGACTGTTTCGTCGATGCATTCACTCTCGCCGCCGTACGCTGTGTGCCCCTCCCCTTCGTAGGCGACCAGAACGCCGCCCGAGAGCTGATCGGCGAGCGCCTCCGCCCACTCGAATGGCGTTGCCGGATCGCCCGTTGTTCCGATCACGAGGATCGGGGGCGTCCCAGCGGCCTCAATCGGAGCGCGTTCTCCGGCGGGCGGGAACGGCCAGAACTCGCAGGGGTCGGCGCCGAGAAGATAGGGACCCATGATGGGTGCCTGTTCCAACAGTGCGTCCCGGCTGGCTTCGACGACCGCGGTGTCTTCTGGCGGATAGTCCATGCAGTTGTAGGCGTTGAACGCCTCGGTTGCGTTTGAGGCGTACGCACCGGTCTCGCGGCCGTTGTACACATCAGCAAGGAACATGGCGCCGTCTGCGCTTCCCTGCTGCACTCCCGCGAGCGCCTGCGTCAGATACGGCCAGTAGTCGGGGCTGTACAGCGCCTGCAGGATGGCGGTGGCAAGCGTGTCCGCTCCGAGGAGACGCCCGTCGGCGGCACGCAGGGGTTTCGCGTCGAGCGAAGCCAACAGGCCCTTCACCTCGTCGAGCGCCTGGGCCGTTGTGCCGCGGAAAGGACACGAGGATCCCGCGAGGCAGCTGTCGATGTACCGCTCGAGAGTCGCCTCGAAGGCTGTCAGCTGAATCAGGCCCACTTCGCTTCCGGGAACGGAGGGGTCAAGCGCTCCGTCAAGAACGAAGCGGCCAACGTTCTCGGGAAACAGCTCGGCGTAGATAGCGCCCAGATATGTCCCGTAGGAGTAACCCAGGAAGGCGAGCTGGTGATCACCGAGAACGGCGCGCAGCAGGTCCATATCGCGAGCGGCCTGTTCCGTTGTGATGAACTCAAGCAGCTCACCCGAGTTCTCTCCGCATGCCTCCGCGTATTCTGCGGCCGCGTCCGTGAGCGCCGCGTCCCATTCGTCGCTTCCGCGCTCGGCCTCGGGAACCCCGTAGAGGTAGTCGTCCATACGATCGGCGTCGAGGCACTCAACCGCTGTAGAACGACCAACGCCGCGCGGGTCGAATCCGACAACGTCGTATGCGCCGGTGAGTTCGTCGCGAAGCGCCTCGAACTCGGTCATCTGCATGACGTACTCGACTCCGGCTCCGCCGGGCCCGCCCGGGTTCACCAGCAACGACCCCACGGGGGAGGCGGGACGATCCGCCGGGCGCACGATCGCAATCGAGATCTCGCCGCGGTCAGGGTCGTGCCAGTCCAGCGGCGCCGTCACCTCGGCACACTCGACATCAGCCGATGTTGATTCCTGGTCGCATGCGCCCCACGCCAGGGTTTGGTCGTAGAACCCCAGCAGCTCGTCCGGCACACCGTCGAGAACGGGAGGGAGTTGCTCGGGCGCGTTCGGAACGCTTGTGCATCCGGACAGGACGAGAGCAGCCATGACTGCTCCCGCCATCAGCGTTCGCAAACGGGTCACGGCTTCCTTCCGCTGACAACAGTAATGAGAAGGCTCTCGATCGCGAGCGCCGGCTGCACGTTGCGCGCAAGAAGCGTGCGCGTTTCGGCAATGTCGTCCAGGACGATGATGGTGCGCTGAGGTTTCCACGTTTCGGCGACACGGCGTACATCGTCGAGAAGCTCGATGTTGATCAGCCCTTCCTCACGCCCCAGCTGCAGCATCAGGATGTCTCGGAACAGCGATTGCAGGTCGGTGAGAACGCGATCGATTCCATCGCGCACACTGCGCTTGGCACGTCGTTCTTGGTCGTCCTTCAGGGCGTTGAGCTGCGAACGGACGGACGGCGGGATCTTCGCTCCGTCAGCGATCCCCACCGTGCGCAACAGGGAAGCACGCTCGGCCTCGTCGCGCTCGGCAGTCAGGGCCTTCGCATCGTCGTTTGCCGCCTGCACGATGCGTCCGGCAACCTCGACGACGTCCCCGATGCCCCGAACACGCAGAACATCGCGAAGGGTCTGATCTCGTCGCTCACGCGATGCCTGGTCGGTTGCGAGGCGCTGCGCCATCCCGATGTGGCGCTGCGCGTGGCGTGCGGCCTGTTCCGCAAGCGTTTCGTCGACGCCGGTTCGCGCGACGAGGAGCCGAGCGACGTCATCCACTTCGAGCTCTTGCAGACGGAGCGTGCGAACGCGAGACCGAATCGTTGGCAACAGATCAGCCTCGCTGGGAGCGCACAGCACCCAGATGGTCTGCTCGGGCGGTTCTTCCAACGCTTTCAGGAGCACGTTCGATGTGCGCTCGGTCATCCGATCGGCATCTTCGACGACGATCACGCGATACCGGCCGACGGACGGAGCGTAATACGAGCGCTCCACGATCTCTCTGGCCTGCGCGATGGTGATGACAACACCCTCGGTGCGCAAGCGTGTGAGATCGGGATGGGTGCCGGCGAGCACCTGGCCCATCGCGTCCTTTTCGTGTTCACCCGTGGCGATAAGCGCCGCCGCGAATGCGAGCGCGATAGTTGAACGCCCGGAGCCGGGAGGGCCGGTGATCAGCCAGCCGTGTGCGAGCTGACGGGGATCAGCGGCTGCCGCACGAAGCGTCGCAACGGCGGCATCCTGTCCAAGGACATCGCTCCACGGAAGGGGAGGCGCGGCCGTGGTCGTCGTCATGCCATTCAGCCTACGGCCTCCCTCCGACACGAAGGATGAGCGCCGAACACCGCCCTGTTCTCGGGCTGTCACTGCGCGCCCGGCACGGCGCAACGCTGTTGCCCGTCCCGTCCGAGCTCAGACGTAAAACCCGTCACGCAGGTTGATTCCATGCTCTGTCCAGAGCTTTCAGCGCCTGGAGCATGCTCGTCCATCCTTCGCAGTTGTCGAAGGCACTGCGCGCACCGGCGGGAGTCGCGGACCATGCGGATTCGCTAATGGTCACCAGGGTGCGCGCACCGTCATCGATCGCCGCAAACTCGAATGTCACCCTCGTGCGCCCGGTCGAAGCGAGCGCATGGTCGCCCTCCCACTCGATCACGATGAGGTGGGGAGGATGGGCTTCGACAACGTTCACGGGAAAGCGTCCGGGAAAATCGGCGAAGTCCCACGAAACGTCACGTCCCGTCTCGAGACGCCCGTGCGCCCCTCCCGTTGTGAAATAGGCCGAGAGCTGATCGGGATCAGCGACGGCTTCGTAGACATCCGCGATCGGTGGATCAGCGATTATGCCCGTGCGGCGGTTACACGCCTCGACCAGCTCGACCGCGGCGCATAGGTGTCCACGGCACCCACACGGGCGCACGCCGTCAGACCAGATCCTCCTGCTTCTCGCCGCTCGAGGCCTCAGCTGCGGCCCGGCCACCGACGACCGCGGCATAGATCACAATAGCCAGCGTCGCAACGGCGCCGGCAAGAACTATCACGGAGAACACCGCAACAGGAACGGGCAGGAGCACACAACACCCCGCCACGACCGCGGTGATCCCACCCATTGCTGTCGGGCGCCGAGCACGAATGTGGGCGGCGAGCCACGCCGCATCACTCTCCATGGTTCGCGACGTGCGAATACCCGCGAGCGGATTTCTCTTCAGTCGTCCCGATGCCGCCGCTTGCGCCATCCAGATGAGCAGAACGCCCGACCCCACCATGCAGACGAAGAAGACGATCTTTGGCGCGAGGTCAGAATCCATCATGTTCACCATTTTGGCAGGAAGGGTACATTTCTTCCCGGCACTGCCAGCACGTTATCGCCGGTAAACAAGCCGGCGCAGGAGCGTTTCGGCTGGCCCGCGCCAGCCGCGCGACTCCCAGATCGCCGCAAGCACCAGGGTTACCGCCCAAACGGCAATCGCGAACAGTGCCATCTCGGCGCTCGACATGTGGCCTCCCCAGCCGAGCCCCCATGCCGACAGAAGCGGCGCGCACAGAACCGACTGCATGAGATAGCAACTGAGGGAACGCTTGCCAACAGCCATGACCGCGCCGGTGAATCCCAATCGCGTGCGACGCTCACGCCCCTGCATCGCGTGCCCGATCAGGCCGAAGACAGCGGCATACCCCAGCCCGGCGAACATTCCCGTGAATGCCGTGAGGCCCGCAAACATCCACGAGGCATGAAGCGGCAGATCAATCACACCAAGGTGCACAAGCGCCCCGGGCAGAGCGCCAAGCCACCCCACGGCGATACCGACAACCGCCGTCCACTTCAGCAGGCGCAGGTGTTCTCCGGGATTGTCAAGGACGCCGCGGCGCGCGGCCCAGAAGGCCACGAGGATCATGATCGGTACGACGAGTCCGACGAGCCCCTGTCCGGCGACCACGACGAACCAGAAGCCCACGCGCGTCAGCATGGAGAGCAGGTAGTTGGATTCCGCGGCACCGGCGTGCATGTCAAAACCGCCGGCCTCGAACATCTCCGGGTCCAGGTCGACCATCGATGAGAACCACCCACCGACCATCGCGAAGACACTAAACAGCGCCAGAAGCCCCGTGAGTATCCACGCCCACACCATCAGGGTGCGGTCCTTGCGACGGAAGAACAACGCGACGAGCACGAGGCCAGCGAGCCCGTAGGCGCCCAGCACATCCCCCATCCACAGCAGCAGCGCGTGCACGAAGCCAAACGCCAACAACCACCAGTTGCGCGCGCGCAAAAGACGGCGAACCGTCTTGTCATCCGCGCCACCGGCGATCTGCCGGCGATAGAGCTGCACCATGCCGTAGCCGAACAGGAAGGCGAACAGCGGATAGGTGCGCCCGTCCACGACGAGCATGATGAGGAACTGCACCACCTGATCAACAACGCTCCCGCTGACGGGATGCGCAGAGGTCAGACCCGTTTCCGCCGCACCCCACAGGTAAAACGGCGTGTTGGCGAGAGCGATGAAGAGCAGCGCAAAACCCCGAGCAAGATCGGGGGCGATACTGCGCTCGCTGTCGCGAACGGGCCCGCGCGATACGCGAACAGGTGCGGGTGTTGACATCGTGGTCTCCTTATCGTCACATCGACTGTGCCATGAGGCACAACACCCCACATCCGCCATAGGGATGAGATTCTTCTCCCGCATGGTCTGTCGCTCTTCACGCCTGCTCTCGAGTGTCGAAGACGCGATCGAGCTGGCACCGATGGCCCCCGATCTGACGGTGCGCGACCACGTTTTGCTCGTCGCGACGACGTGGCCAGATCGAGAGACATCAGCCGAGGCACGGGCCGATGACCTCCTGGATGAGCTGGGCCTGGGCTGGCTCGGCGATCGGTTCCCGCACGAGCTGTCATCGGGCCAGACGCAACTCTTCGGCCTCGCTCTCGTTCTCGCGCGGCAGTTCGATGTGCTTGTCCTCGACGAACCCGAACAGCGCATGGATAACGAGCACATCGCGCTCGTTATCCAGGTTTTGCGCGCCCGTCGTGATGCCGGATCAACGCTGGTCATCGCGACACACAGCGCGGAACTCGCCGAGGAGCTCGCCGATCGAACTCTCGACCTGGATGCGCCAGCATGACCCGGCCCGTGCGGTTGGCTCTTCGGATCTGGCGAGACCGCGGACAACGCTCCCCCGGTGACCGAGCCTTCGCGGTCTATCTGGCAGCGATGCTCACACTCACCGTTGTGGCGCCGATCGCTCGAGCAGCGTGGTTGGGCATCGTCAGCCCGGATGGCATCGCGATGCTCACCTCTGACGCATCCGCGCACGTCACTTCTCTGATCGTCGCCACGGTGTGGGCGAGTTCCCTGATCCTCGGACGTGATCGAGGTCCTGCCGTGCGACCCCAGTTTCTCACGCATGCCCTTGCCACCAGCTCAATACCGCGATCCGTTGCATTCCTCGGCCCGGTTCTGCGTTCGGGGGTCGGCGTCGTGCTCCTCACCACCGCGGCGAGCGGGGCGATCGGAGCCGGTTTGGTCAGCGCAGGCTCTGCAGATCTGTTGGCCGGTGTGACGTTCGCCGTGACCGGCGCCGTGGTCGGAACGATCACCGCGGTGTTGTGGCTGATGGGCCAGGCGCTGCCCCGAGCGGCTGTGGTGACGGCGGCTGGCATCATCACACTCGGGTCCGTCTCGATGGCCATTCCGTCCACGATGGCGCTGACCCCGTGGGGATGGGCAGGGCTGGCCTATCCCGGCGCAGATGTAGGCGGCGCGCTCATCGCGCTCACGGCCGTGAGCATCGCATTCATTGCGTGCACGCCGACGCTGATCAACCGCGTCCGTTTGTCCGTGCTCATCGATCAGGCGAGCCGCTGGGATCAGGCGACGGGGCACGCGACCGCAATGAGCCTCGATGCCGCGGTGTCGGTCTACCGCCCCCTCCCCCGCGTCGGAAGAACGCTCCGTGCGATACCGCGCCGCGCGCCCCTTCCGCTCACGTTTTTCGTCCGCGATGCTGTCGGTGCCAGCCGAACACCGGGTCGCCTCATCGCGGGGACCACCGCCCTGGTGCTCGCCACGCTCGTTGTTGTTCTCGCGTCCGCCCCGGGAGCCCCGAGCGTGTTCCTGGGTGCCGTCGCCGGCATCGCAATGTTCGCCGGCCTCGGTCCCCTCACCGATGGCATACGACATGCCGCAAACGTTGCCGCCGGCCTCCCGTTGTACGGACTCAGCGATGAGTCACTTCTCGCCAACCACCTCGTGTTCCCCGCGATCGCGATCGCCGTCGTGGGGATGAGCGTGTGTGCCGCAACCGGATTCGCTGGGGGCCCCGCGCCCCTCGCGAGCACGCTCGTGACGGGCGCGTTGTCTCTGATCGCTCGTGCAGGCGGCGCGCTCAAGGGTCCGCTTCCAGTTACGCTTCTCACGCCCATTCCCACGCCAATGGGCGACATCGGCGCGGCCGCGCGAGCCGTGTGGGCGGTCGATGGCGTCGTGCTGACAGCGCTCGGCGGAGCAGCGGCGATCATGATGTTCGCGGCGCCCGTGCCGCTCATCGTCGTCTGCGCGGTCACGATCGGAATCGGCGTCGCCCGCTGGCGCTACCGCCGCTGACGGGGAGACGTGCGCTTATCGTCCCCGGCGTTCGAGTTCTTCGCGGATGCGCCCAGCGATGTCCGTCGCCGGAAGTGATGCGTCGACCACAAGGAAGCGGTCCGGTTCAGCGCGCGCCAGCTCGAGGAAACCGTCACGCACGCGGGCGTGAAACTCGGCCTTTTCGGCTTCCATACGGTCGAACGGTTTGTCGTCCGCGTCCAGCCGCTGACGGGCTGCCCCCGGGTCGAGGTCCATCAGCACCGTCACGTCCGGCAGCGCCCCGCCTGTCGCCCACAGCGACAGTTCTCGAACCTCGCCCGCGCCCAAATCTCGTGCGGCGCCCTGATAGGCCACGGACGAGTCGAGATAGCGGTCTTGGATGACCACCTCGCCACGCGCCAACGCGGGCGCCACGATCGTGTCGATGTGGTGCGCACGGTCGGCGGCGAACAGCAGCGCCTCAGCGCGCGCCCCCAGACCACCCCGATGGTGCAGGACAATCTCGCGGATCGTCCTGCCCACCTCGGTGCCACCGGGCTCACGTGTTCGCACAACCGTTCGCCCGAGCTGTTCGAACCACTCACGCAGAAGCTCGGCCTGCGTCGTCTTGCCCGCTCCGTCGCCGCCCTCGAAGGTGATCCAGAGACCGCCGGAGGCGCGCATCACTTCTTCTTCGTCGATGTCTTGCGCGTGGTCGTCTTCCGCGTTGTGCGCTTCTTCGCCGGTCCCTTCGCGCGCTTATCGACGAGAAGCTGCACAGCCCGCTCGAAGTCGACCTCCTCGGCGTTCTCCCCCTTGGGAATCGTCGCGTTGGTCTCACCGTCCGTGACATACGGTCCGAAGCGGCCGTCCTTGATGACGACCTTCTTGCCGCTCGTCGGATCGTCTTTCTCAAAATCCTTCAGAGCAGCGGCCTGGCGGCGAGCGCCGTACTTGGGCTTCTTGTAGACCTCGAGAGCCTCTTCGAGTGTGATGTCGAAGATCTGCTGCTCCGAGTCCAACGAACGAGAATCCGTGCCCTTCTTCAGGTACGGACCGTAGCGACCGTTTTGCGCGGTGATCGCTTCATCGCTCTCGGGATCTGTTCCCACGGTGCGCGGCAGGTCCAGGAGCTGAAGAGCCGTTGATAGGTCGATTGTCTCGGGCGACATGCTCTTGAACAGCGATGCACGGCGCGGCTTTGGCTCAGCCGCCTTCTTCGTCGTCTTCTTCTTGGGCTTTTCTTCGACGACCTCACCCGTGGCCTCATCGGCCTGGGGTTCGTCGCTCTCGGGTTCGGTTTCTTCCAGGTACGGACCGAAGCGTCCGTCTTTGACAACGATGATCTTGCCGTTGTCGGGGTTTTCGCCGAGCACACGGTTTCCGGCAACCGGAGCGTCGATGAGCTCCTGCACCTTCTCCTGCGTCAGCTCGTCCGGTGCGAGCTCCTCCGGCACGTTAATCCGCCGCGGCTCGGCCTCGGCGTTCTCAGGGTCGACGATCTCAAGGTAGGGACCGAACTTGCCGAAGCGCAGTGTGGTCGTGTCGGTGATCGGCGTTGCGTTGAGCTCGCGCGCGTCGATCTCACCGAGGTTGTCGACGATGTTGCGCAGTCCCGGGTGGTTGTCGCCGCCGAAGTAGAACGCCTGCAACCACTGCGAACGGTTTTGCTCGCCGCGGGCGATCCGGTCGAGATCTTCTTCCAGCGTTGCCGTGAAGTCGTAGTCGACGAGCTCGGCGAAGTGCTGTTCGAGAAGGCGGATCACGCTGAAGGCCAGCCACGAGGGAACAAGCGCCTGACCTCGCTTGGAGACATATCCTCGGTCGAGGATCACGCCGATGATGCTCGCGAACGTCGAGGGACGACCGATGCCCTTTTCCTCGAGCGCCTTCACCAGGCTGGCCTCGGTGTAGCGCGGCTTCGGAGAGGTGCTGTGGCCCTTGGCCTCCGTATCCGACACCGCGAGAACGTCGCCAGCGGCTACCTGCGGCAGCTGCTGGTTCTGGTCTTCATCGCTCTTGTGGCGCTTTTCGTCTGCGCCCTCTTCATACGCTTCCAGGAAGCCCTTGAAGGTGTAGACCGTTCCCGACGCGGTGAACTCAACCTTCTTGTCCGCCGCTGTGGTCTCGAGCGTCACGGTGGTCGTCTCGAGCTTCGCGTCGGACATCTGGCTGGCGATCGTGCGCTTCCAGATGAGGTCATACATGCGTTGCTCGTCCTTGCCGAGCTGCCCCGTGACCTCACTGGGCGTGCGGAACGTGTCGCCGGAGGGGCGGATGGCCTCGTGCGCTTCTTGAGCGTTCTTCGACTTCGACGCGTACATCCGCGGCTTGGCCGGAACAGCGGAGTCGCCGTACAGCGCAACGGCCTGCGCTCGCGCAGCCTGAACGGCCTGCGCCGACAGGTTGATCGAGTCGGTACGCATATAGGTGATGTAACCGCGCTCATACAAGCTCTGGGCGACCGACATCGTCACCTTGGCTGTCATGCCGAGCTTACGACCGGCCTCCTGCTGCAGCGTGGAAGTTGTGAACGGCGCGTAGGGGCGGCGCGTTCCCGGCTTTGCCTCGACCTTGGTGACCTCAGCCGAACCGGCCGCTTCGACGGCGGATGCCAGCTCGGTGGCCTGCTTTTCGTCGAGAACAACAACGGCCTTCTTCAGCTGGCCCTTGTCGTCGAAGTCGCGACCGCTGGCCAGAGGGGCTCCGTCAAGACGGGCCAGTCGAATCGAGAAGCTCTCGGCCGACCGTGCGGCGAGCGCAGAAATCGACCAGTAGTCGGCGGAGACGAACGCCATGCGTTCGCGCTCGCGATCGACGACCATGCGCGTTGCCGCGGACTGCACGCGACCGGCACTGAGAGCCTGACCCGAGTTGCCGGAGCCGACCTTGCGCCAAAGAACCGGAGAAACATCCCATCCGTACAGGCGGTCAAGAACGCGGCGCGTCTCTTGTGCATCGACAAGAGAGGTGTCGAGTTCGCGCGTGGACTCGGCGGCCTTGGTGATCGCGTCCTTGGTGATCTCGTGGAACACCATGCGCTTCACGGGAACCTTGGGCTTCAGCGTCTCGAGAAGGTGCCACGCGATGGCCTCGCCCTCGCGGTCTTCATCGGTTGCGAGGATGAGTTCACTCGCACCCTTCATCGCACGCTTGAGTTCAGCGACGGTCTTGGTTTTTCGGTCGCTGACGACGTAGTAGGGGACGAACCCGCCCTCGATGTCGATCGAGTACTTGCCGTACTTTTCACGGTCCTTTTCAGGAATGTCGCGCTTATCAGCGAGGTCGCGGATGTGCCCCACAGAGCTCAGCACCTCGTAGTCGTCTCCGAGGTAACCCTGGATCGAGCGCATCTTCGTGGGCGACTCGACGATCACGAGCTTCTTGCCGTCTACCAAAGGGGGCGTCCTTTCTTCGATGCACACCCTACACACCGCTCACGTGTTGCGACGTCGGGATCGTCGCCATGCTCGGTGCCTCCCATGTAAGGGAGTATGCGCTACCGGGGTGGGCCGGCTCTTGCCCGTGCGATCACGGGAAGGCCGATAAACGTACCCCGGACCTCGATCGTCGCGTCTCTGCCTGAGAGTTCGCAAATCGTGACCCCTACAGACGCCGCCGATGCGACGCGATGGGCCCGGTCGCAGGGTTCTCCTCCCGCGAATCCGCTGAGCGTGTCGGCGGCGGCCAAAGCGGCCGCGTCGGCAGCTCCCGCGACTCGATGGGACTCGGCCGCCGCGCCTCCGGCAAGCGCCAGACCGGCCACAACAACCGCCGTCGCTGCAACAGACGCTCCGGTGAAGGCCGCGCCTCCCATCAGATTCCGCTCTCAAGCGCGCAGCCGGTTGCCGACAAAGGAAGTGAGAACACGCCGATGCTGACGCGATGGGTGGCGGTAACGCAGACCAGATCGCCGTCTCGGCCAATCGCGGCATGCGCGCCGGAAACGGCGGCGTGCACCACACCGGGCGCGCGTTCGGGCTCACCACGGGCGATGAGCCGCGCGGCGTTCGATGCCGCGTCCTGCAATCGCACTTGCGTTCCAGCAGCGGCGAGCGCGCCAATCCCCAGCGCCACGACGAGCACCGCCGCGGGCAGGGCGACCGCGAACTCCGCCGAAGCGGAGCCGCGGTCGTCCCTGGTGGGGCCGAAGATCATGGGACCTGGAGGGCGTTCTGGACGATATTGTTCAGAAGCGACTGCACTTGGCCCGAGCGCATGATCGCCACAAGCACTCCCGCGATGGCAACGGCGGCCATCGTGACGATTGCATATTCGGCGGTGGATGCTCCGCGCTCGTCCTCCATCAGGGCGAGCGGGACGGTTTCAGGGTCATACATGACGATCTCCTTCTATCGATTTCTGGTGGATCCGCCGGCTATCCGGCGGACATCGGGAGCGGGGTCGCACCGAGGATGCCAATGAGCATCGGTGCAACCCCGAGCAGCAGGAAGGCCGGTAGCGTACACA
The DNA here is from genome assembly GCF_011046975.1 of Microbacterium amylolyticum. Classification (NCBI taxonomy): domain Bacteria; kingdom Bacillati; phylum Actinomycetota; class Actinomycetes; order Micrococcales; family Microbacteriaceae; genus Microbacterium; species Microbacterium amylolyticum. The sequence continues at coordinate 1,004,519 of NZ_CP049253.1, forward strand.
CGCCCATGGGAAGGAGCAGCCGTGTGCCGAGGCGAGCGCCGCGCAGACGCCCCTCCGTGCGGGCCAGGTGGCGGGCGTATCCCGCAGAGGCTCGCAGGAGTTCGGCGGCGGGCACGCCCGCGTTTCGCGAGAGTTCGAGCACGCGATCAGCTTCTTCCGATGCCTCTGCCGCTGCCGGCGTCCACTCATCACAGGAGGCGACAACGGCACGCGCCCTGCTGATGGACGTGCCGCCGGAGAGCGCGATCGCCAGCAACTCCTCGTACATCCCTGGTGTTCCGGGGCGCGGACGCGCGGCGCGGACCAGGCGCGCTGTCCAGACCCGCGCACCGACCATCAGGGCCAGACCGGTGATCAGACACAACGCGCCGATGGGCGAGGCGAAGAGAACCCCGAGCGGATCAAGTCCCAGGCCAATGCCGACGACGATGCCGAGAACGGGAAGCCACGCCATCAGCCGGGCGGATGCCATCGGCTCGGCGAGCGCGACGCGAGTGTCGTCACGCAACTCGCCGGCGTCACGCAGGGAGGAAGCGATTGCGCGCAAGGCGTCCGCCAACGGCGCACCGACCGTTTCGGAGACCTCCCACGCGGCCGCGACATCGCCCCATTCCTGCGCGTGTTCGCGGCGAGAAGCGATTGCCTGGGCAACGGAGGTTCCCGCATCGATCTTGTCAACGATGTGCTTCGCTGCTTCGTCACCGTGCACGGCGAGATCCCGCCACGCCGTCGCCGGGTTTGCTCCGGCTTCGAGGAGCACGGCCAGCGGCAGCACTGTGGCACCGGGATCGGACACCCGCGCTTCGGGCTTTTTCATTCCCACGGTGTCACCTCCTCGATGGCAAGGCGCCCGTTGTCGATGCGCAGTGCTCCGGCCGCGGCCAGTCGCCGTGTGCCGTCGGCAGTGCGTTCGAGATGGAGGACGACGTCGATTGCGCTCGATGCCTGTCTGGCGACGGCGTGGTCGTCCCATCCGGCGAGCGCGCCCAGAGCCTCGAGGCGAGCGGGCACATCCGCGATGCTGTTGGCGTGCAGCGTTCCCGCTCCTCCGTCGTGGCCGGTGTTGAGTGCCGTGAGAAGGTCGCGGATCTCCTCCCCTCGGCACTCGCCGACAACGATGCGATCGGGGCGCATACGGAGGCTCTCCCGCACCAGCCGCGCCAGAGGGATCTCCCCCGCGCCTTCCCTGTTGGCCTGGCGTGCTTCCAGAGCCACGTGGTGCGGATGCTCCAGCCGCAGTTCGGCGACGTCCTCGATCGTCACAATGCGCTCCGTAGGCGGTGCGCCCGCCAAAAGCGCGGACAGCAGCGTGGTCTTGCCACAGCCAGCGCCTCCGGTGACAAGCACATTGGCGCGGCGAGCGACGAGCCGGCCCAGCCAGGCCGCGGCGGACTCGGTGAAGGCGCCGCCACGCCGCAAGCCGTCAATGTCCACTCGTCCGAGCCGGGGAACGCGCACCGAGATCGCCGTGCCGCCCGTCGCCACCGGTGCAAGGGCCACGTGTACGCGAACACCTCCCGCCAACCGCACGTCGACAAGCGGCGTCTGGTCATCGACATGGCGACCGCCGCGGCCGACGAGCGCCGTGGCCAGGTCTCGCACTTCCCGTTCGGATGCCCGCCACGTCGTCACCCGTTCCGCTCCCGCTCCGCGATCGACGAACAACCCCGACGACCCGTTGACGAACAGATCCGTGACATCAGCGTCCGCAACATAGGGGGCGAGCGCGCCGAAGGTGCCCGAGTCGAGTGGACGGGCCTCGTCGCTCGTCGCGGCGACGGGCTGCGTACCCGACGGGTTGCGGGGCTGAACGACAAAGGGTTCCGTCATGGCCACGACGCTAGGAAAGCGGCGCCGGTGCTGCTCACGGTGGTGCCCCCATCGTCAGATAACGTGACGAATCGGACAATGTGGACACGCAACTCGCTTCTGGCTCTGATGACCGGCATGCCCGTACGGTTCACGTGCGGGCGTTGAGTGGTCCGCACGCTGACCATGCCGCGAAGGAGCGCAGATGTCTTCCCACCTCGAAGGTGCCACCGCCTCGAATCCCCGATTCGCCCCGCCCATGGATTTCGCGGCGCAAGCCGTCGCGGGCCGCGAAATCCAGGAGCAGGCGAGCGCCGATCGCCTCGCGTTCTGGGAGAAGCAATCGCGCGACCTTCTGCACTGGGATACCCCGTTCACCCGCGTGCTCGACTGGTCGACGCCTCCGTTCGCCCGCTGGTTTGACGACGGAGAGCTCAACGTTGCTTATAACTGTCTCGATCGCCACGTCGAAGCAGGAAACGGCGATCGGATCGCGTTGCATTTTGAGGGCGAACCGGGCGACTCGCGATCGCTGACCTATGCCGAGTTGACGAGCGAGGTCAAGCGGGTTGCCAACGTCTTGGAGGGTCTCGGCGTCGGCCCCGGCGACAGGGTCGCGATCTACCTGCCGATGATTCCTGAGGCGATCGCGTCGCTTCTTGCAGTGGCACGCCTCGGAGCAATCCACTCGGTGGTCTTTGGCGGCTTCAGCGCCGACAGCCTCCGCGCACGCATCGACGATGCCGGGGCGAAGGTAGTGATCACCGCGGACGGCGGGTACCGCAAGGGCCGCGCATCAGCACTGAAACCTGCCGTCGACCAGGCTCTGGCGGATCGTGGCAACGGCGAACAGGGCACGGTTGAGCATGTCCTCGTTGTGCGGCGTACCGGGCAGGAGGTCGAGTGGAACGCCGGCCGCGACGTGTGGTGGCACGATGTGGTTCCCGCCGAGCCCGCTACCCACGAGGCCCGTGCATTCCCCGCAGAGAACCCGCTGTTCATCCTGTATACCTCGGGAACAACGGGCAAACCGAAGGGCATTCTGCACACCTCCGGCGGGTATCTCACACAGGCTGCGTTCACCCATAAGAACGTGTTCGATCTGCGCCCCGAAAACGATGTGTACTGGTGCTCGGCCGACATCGGTTGGATCACGGGACACAGCTATGTCGTCTATGGTCCGCTCGCGAACGGCGCCACCCAGGTCATCTACGAGGGAACGCCTGACCACCCGGAGCCCGGCCGCTGGTGGGACGTTGTTGAGAAGTACGGCGTGACGATCTTCTACACCGCCCCGACCGCCGTGCGCAGCTTCATGAAACAGGGCAGGTCGATCCCGCAGTCACGCGATCTGTCATCGCTGCGCCTGCTCGGATCAGTGGGCGAGCCCATCAACCCCGAGGCGTGGAAGTGGTTCCGCGACGTCATCGGAGCGGGCGTCACCCCGATTGTCGATACGTGGTGGCAGACGGAGACGGGGGCAATCATGATTTCGGCGCTCCCCGGCATCACCGATCTGAAGCCCGGTTCCGCTCAGGTTCCCATTCCCGGCATCTCGGTGGCTGTTGTTGACGAGACGGGCGAACCCGTTGCTCGCGGCGACGGCGGTCTGCTGGTGGCGACCGAGCCGTGGCCCAGCATGCTCCGCGGCATCTGGGGAGACCCGGAGCGGTTCGTCGAAACGTACTGGAAGATGTTCGCCGATCGCGGCTATTACTTTGCGGGCGACGGCGCACGCCTCGACGAGGACGGTGATGTGTGGTTGCTGGGCCGGGTGGACGACGTGATGAACGTCTCCGGCCACCGGCTCTCGACAGCCGAAATCGAATCGGCCCTCGTCGCCCACCCCGCAACGGCCGAGGCGGCCGTTGTCGGCGCAAACGACGAGACAACGGGCCAGGCGGTCGTCGCGTTCGTGATCCTCAAAGAGAGCTATCTGAAGGAGAACACCGCCGAGGGTCTTGCGGGAGAGCTGCGCGGATGGGTGGGCGAGCAGATCGGCCCGATCGCGCGTCCCCGAGACGTGTACATCGTCGGAGAACTCCCCAAGACCCGTTCAGGGAAGATCATGCGGCGTCTGCTGCGCGATGTGGCGGAAGGGCGCGAGGTGGGCGACACGCAGACCCTCGCCGATACGTCGGTGATGAGTGTAATCACGGCGCAGGTGCGCTGATCTGACACACGAGCGGCGGGGGGCAGCCCTCCCCCGCCGCTCTTTCGCGATGGTCTCGCTACGTGATCGTGAAGGCCACTTCGACCTCGACGGGCGCGTCGAGCGGAAGAACCGCCACTCCGACCGCTGAGCGGCTGTGCGCGCCGGCGTCGCCGAAGATCTCGCCGAGCACCTCGCTGGCACCGTTGATAACGCCCGGCTGTCCGGTGAACGACGACTCAGACGCGACAAAGCCGGTTACCTTGAACACACCGGAGAGCCGGTCCACTCCACCCGCCGCCGCAGAAGCCGCGGCAATCGCGTTCAGAGCGCAGGTACGGGCGTATACCTTCGCGTCAGCCGCAGCAACGGATCCGTCGCCCTCGCCGACCTTTCCCGTTGCGGGTAGCTCACCACCGGTGAAGGGAAGCTGGCCCGATGTCCAGACGAGATCCCCATGCACCTTCGCGGGGATGTACGCGGCAACGGGAGCAGCGACGCTCGGCAGCTCGATTCCCAGCTCCGCCAGGCGGGCGGCGACGCTCACTGCTGACCCTCGAACTGCTTAGCCGCCTCAGCTGCATGTGCAAGGCCGGCGTTCTGCTCGCCGAGGCCCGTCTGGCGCTTCATATACGCGACAAGACCGCCTTCGGTGTTCGGCACGATCTGCACGAGTTCCCACCCCTGCTTGCCCCAGTTGTTCAAAATTGCCGCTGTGTTGTGGATCATCAGCGGGGTAGTGAGGTACTCCCAGGTGGTCACGAATAGCTCCCGTCGTCAGGGCTCATAGATAGGTCACAGGCTGGGGATCACGTCGAAGAACGCTTTGCAGGCGCAACCCTCTTCAGGCTTCTCCCCTACCATCTAGCCTATGCCTCATGCGAAAAGGACGGTCGGCGGTGTTCTCGGTGGATTCCTCGGGCTCGTCGGTCTCAGCGCGGTTGCCGGTGTTCTCGTCACGGCGACGGTGACCCCCGCGATTGCCGTTTCCGGCTATACGGCGTCCAGTGCGATCTCGCTGTTCGAGAACCTCCCCGGCTACCTCGAGGTAGACCGCCCCATGGAGGTCACCACGATCTACGCGAAGACCACCGACGGCAAAGACTTCGAGCTGGCGTCGTTCTACGACCAGAACCGCGAACCCGTTGAATATGACGAGGTGTCGCAGCTGGTGTTCGATGCGCTTCTCGCCTCGGAAGACCCGCGCTACTACGAGCACGGCGGCGTTGACCTGATCGGAACAACCCGCGCGATCCTCAGCAACGCGGCGAGCGACGAAACGCAGGGTGGGTCGTCGATCAGCCAGCAGTACGTCAAGAACGTTCAGGTCGAGGCTTGTGAGCGCACGGCCGAATCCGACGAAGAGCGCATCGCGTGCTATAACGAGGCGACCGACTCGGAGGGCGTCGACGGATACCAGCGCAAGCTGCAGGAGATGCGCTACGCCATCGCGATCGAGCAGGAGTACTCGAAGGAAGAAATTATTCTCGGGTATCTCAACCTCGCCAACTTCGGCGGCACGACCTACGGCATTGAGGCCGCTGCCCAGCGCTACTTCTCGAAGTCGGCGAAGGACGTCTCGCTGTCCGAGGCGGCAACTCTCGCCGGTATGGTGCAGAACCCCAACACGTTCCGGCTCGATGTTCCTGAGAGCGAAGCCAACGGCGCCGAGAACGGCTATGCACGAACGCTGGAGCGCCGCGACTACGTGCTGTACCGCATGGTGACCGAGGGAAAGATCACCCAGAAACAGTACGACGAGGCGAAAGAACAGCCGATCGAGCCGAAGCTCAGCTACCGCGAGCGGGGTTGCTCAGCAGCGGGCGGCTCCGGCTACTTCTGCCAGTACGTGAAAGAAACGATCGTCAACGATACGCGTTACGCGAGTGTGTTCGGCGAGACGCGGGAAGAGCGCATCGATCTGCTCAGCCGCGGCGGTCTCGACATCTACACCTCGCTCGACTTCGACATGCAGCAGGCCGCTGAAGCCACGATGGAAGCCAACGTGCCGGCAACGCACGATCAGCTCCGGGTGGGCTCGAGCCTGGTTCAGATAAAACCGCAGACCGGCGAAATCCTGTCGATGGCGCAGAACACTCGATTCAATGAGGTCGAGAGCGGCGAAGGGCAAACCTCGCTCGTCTACGCGGCTGATCAAGAACACGGCGCTGCGACGGGCTTCGAAGTGGGGTCGACCTACAAGCTCTTCACCTTGATCGATTGGCTGGAGCAGGGCCGGTCCGTGCGCGAGATGGTCAACGGTGCCAACCGCCCCTACCAGATGACGTGTCATGGATCGCCGACGGACGCGCCCGCACAGATTCAGAACTTCGGCAACGGTGCCGGTCGAACGGCGGACGTCGTCAATTTCACCGCTACCTCGCTCAACACCGGCTTCCTCGCGATGGCGGAGCAGCTGGACATCTGCGATATTCACGGTGTTGCCGAGCGGCTAGATGTGAAGACCGGTGGGGGTGGATCGGTGCTCGATCAGCTCGGTCCCTTCTCCGTTCTCGGTTCGCAGAGCATCGACCCCATCACCATGGCCTCGGCATACGCGACCGTCGCAAACGGCGGCGTACAGTGCGAGCCGACGGCGATTACGGGTGTTGTCGCGGCGGATGGAACCGAGCTGGAACTTCCCGATACCACATGTGAGCGGAAGCTCGACGAGAACATCGCCGCTACGACTGCCTACGCTCTCGCCGCGGTGATGGGTGGCCCTGGCGCGACGGCAACGCAGGCGAACCCGAACGATGGCGTTCCCATCATCGGTAAGACGGGAACGGCCGAGGGCCGCAGCACATGGATGATCCAGACCACGACAAACGTGACCACCGCGGCGTGGGTGGGAAGCATCGGCGAGGACACGGTTGAGAAGTTCCTCAGCATCGACATGTATCGCATGACCAATCAGCACGGAACGCTGATGTCGAGCCTGCGGTACAACCTCGCCCGCGATGTTCAGGCCGCGGCCAATCGCAAGTACGGCGGCGACGCCTTCCCCGAGCCCGATAGCAACCTGATTCGTGTTGTCGAGGCGGACGTTCCCTCCGTCGTGGGCGACGCTCCGGATGCTGCCGAGCGGAAGATCCGCGAAGCCGGTTTCCAGCCGCGTATCGTCTCAGATCGCGTCACCGGCGTCCAGGATTCGGGACGCGTCGAGCGCACCGATCCGTCGGGACGCGCTCCGGTGGGAAGCGTCGTGAACATCTTCGTATCGGACGGCAACGGTGTTGAGGTTCCGAACGTCTCGGGACAGACGCCACCTCAGGCCGTCAGCGAGCTCTCCCGGGCAGGTCTGCGTGGGTCCCTCGGACAGTGCACCGAGAACGGGAACGCCAACCGTCCGCGCGTGACGGAAACCAACCCGAGTGCCGGAGAGTCCGTCGAAAAGGGAACAACGGTCACGGTCTCGTGGGAGGCTCGCAACTGCGACACCTCCTTCGAGCCGGATGAGGACGACGACTGATGGCTCCACGCAGCGGCCCTCTCACCGCGCTCATGACGGTGGGCGCGGTGGGCGCCGCTGCGGCGGCGTGGGGAATGGGAGTCGAGCGTCATCTCTTCACCGTTCGACACCACGTGGTGCCGGTGTTGAGTTCCGGGAGCGACCCCATCCGTGTTCTCCACATCAGCGATATGCATTTGGCTCCGTGGCAGACACGTCGCCGCGAGTGGATCGCGAATCTCGCGTCCCTGCGACCGGATGTTGTGATCGACACGGGTGACAACCTCGGTCACCCGGATGCGATCCCCGCCGTCCGCTCGGCTCTGGCTCCGTTTGCCGGCCTGCCCGGCGTGCACGTGCACGGCTCCAACGACATTTGGTCTCCCCGTCCGCGCAACCCGTTCCGGTACTTCCTCGGGCCCTCGGAGCGCACCAAGGCAGCGCCGCTTCTCGATACCCAGGGACTCGACCAGGTCCTCGAAGGAGAACTCGGCTGGTACGGCCTCAATAACGAGGCCGTGACGCTGGATGTGCGCGGACACCGGTTGCGCTTTCTGGGGACGAACGACCCGCACCACGACCTCGAAGACTGGGAAGCGCTCGATGCCTCGGCAATGGACGCCGCCGATGGGTCCCTGACGATCGGCGTGACCCACGCGCCGTATCGCCGCATCCTCGATGGCTTCGGCGACCGCGGAGCGGACATGATCTTCGCAGGCCACACCCACGGCGGTCAGGTGCGCGTTCCGGGTGTGGGCGCTCTCGTGGCGAACTGCGACATCCCGTTGGCCCAGGCACGCGGCCTATCCTCCTGGCGCCATGGCGCACGTGAGATCCCGCTCAATGTGAGCGCGGGTCTCGGGCACTCGGTCTACGCCCCCGTGCGCTTCGCGTGCCGCCCCGAGGTGTCCCTTCTGACTTTGGCACCGCGCCCGTAGGGTCTACTGCTCGATCGATCGGCGAATGTCGTCGAGGTTGCGATCTGCCTGTTCCAGAAGAGCAGCTGTCAGAGCGAAGCGACGGTTGATCTCCGGCGTTGGCGGCTCGGATTGCGGCTTATACCGAAAGTCATGCTCGACCTCGGCCCACACGTGCTCGAGCATCGTGCGGATCTGCACCTCGACGGGAAGTCCCGGCTCGGTTTCTTTGAACGTTGTTCCGTCGCCCCGCGTTCGTCCGACGAACTGGACGCTGCGGTATCCGAAGCTCTCATCGTCCAGCAGATCACCCTTGTCGATGTATGAGTCTTCGACGACCTCGAGAAGGCGCCGCGTCATGCGTTCGATCTGTGCAAGGTCGCTGCGGAAAAAAGCCATGATGCGCACGCCGACAACATCGTGAACCTGCCGAGCTGGGTTGCGGCGTACCTTCTGCTCAAACGACCATCGCTTCTTCACGCGCGCCTCGACGCGGAAGTAGGACACTCCCCACTGCCGCAGGTGCAGGGGGATGTCGTGTTCCAGTGCGTCGCGAAGCGCGCGGTACGAGGGAAGCCCGCGGTCGTACTCCCGCATCGCTTCCTTGATGTCCGCTTCCATGTCCACGCCTCCAGGGTAGGGTGCCACGTTCGCGGTTGCGTGATGCATCCCGCGAGTCTCGCACCGTTTCTGAAACTGACAAACACATCGACCTCGCCGGCCACCCGCACCCGCAACGCGTCCGCCAGCCGGCCCAGGCGCTCGACCTCGCGCGTCACGGCCACAAGATCACCGTCGGAGAGCGCCTCAATGTGGTCAGCAGCCTCCGCAATGTTGTCGATCGCCGCGCCGATTCCGGCCATCACTCCGGCAGGAGCGGGCGGGGCGGCGAGAGCGTTCGGCATGCTCCCAGCGTACGAACCACCCCTGACATTCGAAGCCGACAAGGCCTCATCAACCATCGTTTTTCCGCGAGGAGACACACACGGAACGGGGGTTATCGGCCAAAAGGAGTGGATGACTTCGTGATCTAGCCGCGTAATCGCGCGGTAGAACGAGAACAGTCATGGTCTGCGAGGCTTACTCGTGGACCTTCCGACGAACTCGACGACCTGTCTGGTATGCGGCAGCAAGCTGGTCAAGAACGGGAAACACCGCTCCGGAACCCAACGCTGGCGTTGCCCGTCCTGCGGATCCTCGAGCGTGCGCCGCCGACCCGACGTGACCGCCCGCGAACAGCTCCGCGCCTTCGCTTGCTGGCTCGTCGGGAAACTCACCCAAGCCGAGATCGATGGAACGGCCACCGGGCGCTCGTTCCGCCGCCGGACCGCGTGGTGCTGGGACATCTCCCCGCGACTGGGCCCGGTCGAGACGACCTATCACGCGGTCCTCGTCGATGGCATCCACATCGGCTCCTGGTGCCTGCTCATCGCTCTCAGCGACACCGGACACGTCCTCGCCTGGCAATGGTGCGCGCGAGAGAACACCGCGGCCTGGAAAGCACTGTTCGAGCAGATCCCCGCGCCCGGCATCGTCATCTCCGACGGCGGCAGCGGCCTCCCGTCCGCACTGCGACAGGCCTGGCCCGAGACAAAGCATCAACGCTGCCTGTTCCACCTGCAGATGAACATCACCCGTCACCTCACCCGCAACCCCAGAACCCCGGCAGGGCGCGCGCTACGGCGCCTGGTGATGGACCTCAGTTCCGTCCGCGACGCGGACGCCGCGATCCAGTGGCAGCTGCTCCTGGAGCAGTGGTGGCAGTCATTCGGTCACCTCACCACCGAACGGACCCTGTTCCGCAACGGCCAGTTCGGATTCACCCATGACCGACTCCGGAAAGCCTGGTTGCTGGTCCGCCTGGTCGTTCGGAAGAACCTCATCTTCACCCACATCACCTACGGCAACCCGCGCACCACCAGCCCGCTCGAGGGACTGAACGCACAGATCCGCGATCTGTTGCGTCGACACCGCGGGATGAGCGAGGAACACCGCCGCCGCGCGGTCGAGTGGTTCCTCACCCTGCACGAGCTCCCGCTCGAACACGCTCTCGACCTCGCCAAGCCGATCGAACCCGTCACCGCTCCGGCACCGGTCGAGGAACCGATCGGACCGGCGCTCTATGACACCGGGCTCGACGCGGGCGAGGGGCTCTGGACCCGAGCAGGGTGGGCGGGACGCGGGTGACACGCCAGACCCATCCACTCTTTCTGGCCGGTAACCCCGGAACGGCGACCCGCAGGGGGAACGAAGAAGGGCCCGGCCTGTGGCCGAGCCCTTCTTCGTTGTTACTCATGGTCGGGGTGACAGGATTTGAACCTGCGACCTCCTCGTCCCGAACGAGGCGCGCTACCAAGCTGCGCCACACCCCGTGGCAACTGAAATAGTCTATCGCATCACTGTTCAGCCGCCGAATCCCCGCCGCCCGCGCGCGTCACCTCACGGGCACGAGACGGGTGAGCTGTGTCACGTGACGCGCCTCCAGCTCTTCGATCGACGAGACCCCGAGAAGCGCCATCGTGCGGCGAATTTCTGACGAGAGAATCTGGATCATCCGATCGACGCCCTCTCGTCCGCCCGCCATGAGTCCGTAGAGATATGCGCGTCCGACGAGCGTGAACTTTGCTCCGAGAGCGATGGACGCCACGATGTCCTGGCCGTTCATGATGCCGGTGTCGACCATCACCGTCGCATCGCTGCCCACTTCTTTAACGACCTGCGGCAGGAGGCGGAACGGGATTGGGGCACGGTCCAGCTGGCGCCCGCCGTGGTTGGAGAGAACAAGACCGTCAACGCCCATATCGATGAGCTTCACGGCGTCGGGGACGTTCTGCACGCCCTTGACGACGATCTTCCCCGGCCACATGTCGCGGATCGTCGCGAGGTCGTCGAAGCTAATCGTCGGGTCCATCGCCTGACCAATAAGCTCCCCCACCGTTCCACCCGTGGACGTCAGCGACGCAAACTCAAGCTTCGGCGTGGTCAGGAAGTCGTACCACCACCACGGGCGAGGCATCGCATCGAGAATCGTCTTGACCGTGAGCGCCGGCGGAATCGAAAAACCGTTGCGACTGTCGCGCATACGGTTTCCGGCGATCGGGGTATCGACCGTGAACTGGAGGGTGTCGAATCCGGCCTCGGCTGCGCGCTGGACCAGTCCGTAGGAGACCTCGCGGTCACGAAGAACGTAGAGCTGGAACCAGTTACGGCCCGCCGGATTCGCCTTCTTCACGTCCTCAATAGAGGTTGTTCCCAGAGTGGAGAGCGTGAACGGAATTCCGGCCGCGCCGGCGGCTCCGGCTCCCGCGGTCTCCCCCTCCGTCTGCATCAGACGCGTGAAACCGGTCGGCGCGATACCGAAGGGCAACGCCGATGTGCCGCCCAGAATCTCCGTCGTCGTGTCGACGTGTTCGGCGGGTCGAAGGATGTCGGGGTGGAACTCGATATCTTCGAAGGCCTGGCGTGCGCGCTGCAACGACAGTTCCTGGTCGGCTGCGCCGTCCGTGTAGTCGAAGGCTGCGGCGGGCGTGCGTCGCTGGGCGATTCGGCGCAGGTCGTAGACCGTGAGGGCCTTTTTCAGCCGCGCACTCTTGCCGAGCTCCGGCTTCCGAATTTTCAGATACTCGAGCACGTCAGCGGGATTCGGGAGCTGCCTCTGTACCATGGCGATCATTCCTCCGTGTGTTGCGTCGCGGCATAGTAGCCGGAGATGTGGTCGTGAATGCGGTCGCGGGCGACGCCCGACTCCCCCGCGTGAATCGCGGCGATGACTCCGCGATGTTCCTCCTGCAGGCGCGCGCGCATCGCGCTCCAGTCGCGGATTTCGCCGGCTCCCGCCTGCACGTAGGTCTCGATGGCGGCGCGCAGTCCCGTCATGATGGTGCTGATCACGGCATTTCCCGTGGCCTCCGCCAGCGCGTTGTGGAACTGTGCGTCGAGAGCAAGAAACTCCGCCGGGTCAAGATCCGGGTGGTCCATCGCAGCGAGGATCTCTTCGGCAGCACCCGTTGGTGTCCGCCGCTCGGCGAGCATCCGAACAACGTCCTGTTCCAGAACGAGTCGCGTATCGACGACGTCCCCGAAAGCGAAGGCCTGCGCCGCTGCGTGTAGCCCGAGGACCTGGGCAACGCCGCTTCCGGCGGACGTTGTGACAATGGCCCCCGCGCGCGGGCCCGAGCCTGTTGCCGTGCGGATCACGCCCATCACCTCCAGAACGCGCACGGCCTCGCGAACGCTCGACCGCCCAACGCCGAGGTCGGCGGCAAGGTCGCGCTCACCGGGCAGGCGGTCCCCCGGTCCGAGCGAGCCATCACGGAGACGACGCTCAACGTGATCGAGCACAGTGCGCCACGCTTTTGGCTGCTCTGCCATCGCCCCTCCTTGTGTGGTCTGACCACAGTAGCGCGGCAGCGCACCCTGCGGCAAACCGGTGACCTCCGCACCGCTCCGCCCGCAGAAAACGGCACCAGCGAGGGTTAGCCTGTGGTCATGAAGATCGCGGGACTCAGCGCCTTTCCCCTCACTCCTCTCGTCGACGATCGCCTCGACGAAGAATCGTTTGCCGCCCAGATTGTGCGCCTCGCGCGCAGCGGCGTGGACTCGATCGGCGCGCTCGGCTCCACCGGCTCCTGCGTGTACCTATCTCGCGAAGAACGGCACCGAGCGATCGAAATCGCCGCCGAGATGTCGGAGGGCGTTCCCCTCATCGCCGGAATCGGCGCCGTTAGCACATCACACGTCATCCAGCACGCCGCAGACGCCCAGCTGGCGGGCGCGGATGCCCTGCTCCTCGCTCCCGTGTCGTACCAGCCGCTCACGGAGGACGACGTATACGGGCTGTACGCAGACGTCACCAGCGCAACGGATCTGCCCGTTGTCGTCTACGACAACCCGCGCACAACCGGCTTCTCCTTCTCACACGAGCTATACGGGCGAGTCGCCCAGCTCCCGAACGTCGTCTCCATCAAGATCCCGGGCGTCCCCGAAGACCCCACCACCGCTCGCGCGCATGTCGACGCGATCCGCGCCATCATCCCCTCACACGTGACGATCGGGGTCTCCGGAGATGCCTTCGCCGCAGCCGGACTGCAGGCGGGTTGTGATGCCTGGTACTCGGTGCTCGCGGGAACGCTTCCCGAACCCGCCCTGCGCATCACCCGCGCCGCCCACCGCGGCGACGATGCGGCAGCAACGGCAGAGTGCGCCCGGTTGCAACCCCTGTGGGATCTCTTCGCCCAGCACGGCGGCAGCATCCGCGTCGTCGCCGCGATCGCCGAACACGTCGGGCGTGCCCAGAGGTCGTGTCTGCCGAAACCGCTGCTCGGGCTCGACGACGAGGCGCGGGAGGACGTCACCCACGTCATCACTGACCTCGGCCTGGTTCCGTAGCGGACGCAGGGACGGCCACAGGCACGCCCCCATAATCTCGTCTGCCCTCTTTCGCCGGGATCCGGGCCGTGTCAGGATCCCGGCATGGGGCGGCACGCTCGAACTGGCTCACTACCGCGAGATGCCCATTGATGATATGCCGGGCCCGCCAGACTGGGTGATGCACGGCCAGCTCGACCTCGAAGGCGGCATCACGCTGATGGCGGCCGACGGCCCCGCAACACGATCGTCCGGCAACGTCGATATCTGCCTGTACGGCGAGGACACGTCCGAGATGGAGGCGATCTTCACACAGCTGTCAGACGACGCAGACGTCACGCTTCCGTTCGCGCCCGCCCCCTGGGGCAACATGTTCGGTCAGCTCGTCGACAAGTTCGGAATCGGCTGGATGCTGGAAGGCGGCCCGGCACCCGAGTAGCCGCACGAGCACAACAGGCGTTGTCTCCGCGCGGATAGTTCCCGCGCAGAGACAACGCTTGTGAAGCGATCAGCCGGCGTAGCCGGAAGGGTTCTTCTGCTGCCAGTTCCACACATCGCGCGTCATATCGTCGATTGTGCGGGTGGCCTTCCACCCCAGCTCCGCCTCAGCCTTTGCCGGCGTGCAGTATGTGGCAGCGAGATCGCCTGCGCGGCGCGGCTTCATCGCCTTGGGAAGCTCGCGACCGATGGCCTTTTCGAAAGACGCGATCAACTGAAGAACGCTGACGGGGTTTCCCGTTCCGAGGTTGTACGATGACACGCCCGGCTGCGCGTTTTCCAGGGCGGCGACGTGACCCTCCGCAAGGTCGACAACGTGAATGTAGTCACGCTGACCGGTTCCGTCCGGGGTGTCGTAGTCGTCGCCGAAAACGCCGATCTCGGGTAGCGAGCCAACGGCGACACGCGCGACGAAGGGCATCAGGTTGTTCGGGATGCCCTTCGGGTCTTCTCCGACCAGCCCCGACGCGTGCGCGCCGACCGGGTTGAAGTAGCGCAGCAGCGTGACGTTGAGCTCGGGGTTCGCGGTCTGCACGTCGGTGAGGGCCACCTCGTTCATCAGCTTCGACTTCGAGTACGGATTTGACAGCTCGACGAGGTTGCGGGTGGCATCCTCGGTGAACGGCAGATCCGCCGGGTCCGAGTACACGGTGCCGGTTGACGAGAACACGATCGACCGGATGCCCTGCGCCAGCCCCACACGCAACAGCGCGTAGGTGGTGTCGAGGTTGTTCGCATAGTAGGCCAGGGGCTTCTGCACTGACTCACCAACAGCTTTGAGGGCGGCGAAGTGAATAATCGCTTCGAAGGGCCCGTGATCGGCGAAAACGCCCTCGACGATCGTGTCGTCCGCTGCATCTCCGATGACAAGCGGAATGCGGGTTCCGGTGATCTCCGCGATTCTGTCGACGACAACGTCGCTGGTGTTCGACAGATCGTCCAGCAGAACCGGTTCATGACCCGCTTCGATGAGGGCGATGGCTGTGTGGGTTCCGACATAACCGGCGCCGCCGGCAAGAAGTACGCGCATGGCCTCAGCTTATGGGAAGACGGCCTCGCCGATGGTTCAGCCCCGGCCGAGCCAGCCCCCGGATTCCTCCAAATAGCAGGCGCCGCAGAGCGACTCGTATGTGACGAAATGCGCGTCTCGCACGGCAGACGTTGCGGCGTCGATCGCCACCTGGTCCCCGTCGAAAACGAACTTTCCATCGATCAGGCGTCCGTTGAACATCGCTTTTCTGCCGCAGCGGCAGATCGTCTTCAGCTCCTCGAGCGCATGAGCGATCTCGAGAAGCCGACGCGACCCTGGGAAGGCCTCCGTCTGGAAATCCGTGCGGATTCCGTATGCCATCACGGGTATCGCATCGATAACAGCGATGCGGAACAAATCGTCCACCTGCTCGCGTGTGAGGAACTGCGCCTCATCGACCAGAAGACACGCGACATCACTCGGCCGATCGCCGTCGAACAGGGCGTCCTGCCCTTCGTGACGCACACGATCACGCTCGCTCGCGAACAACTCTCGGGCGTTTGCCGCCGGATCGATGAGGAAATCAACCCGACGCGTCACCCCCAGGCGCGACTCGATCTCGGCCGCGCCCTTTGTGTCGATCGCGGGCTTGGCCAAAAGAACAGCCTGTCCCCGCTCTTCGTAGTTGTACGCCGCTTGAAGCAAAGCGGTGGACTTCCCGGAGTTCATCGCCCCGAATCGGAAATACAGCTTCGCCACCGGGTGCGTCCTTCAGATCACAAAAATGCAGGTCGGTCAGGGATTGATGCCCAGGGCGCCAGCCGTGTTGGCCAGCGTCTGCGTTGCCAGTGCGTCATCATCGTTGAGGCGCTTGCCCAGCGTGGGGATCAGCTCCTCCAGGAGCGGGCGCCACTCGTCTTGACGGTCGGCAAAGCACTGGTCGATCAGCGTGAGCATGATCGACACGGTCGTCGAGGCTCCGGGAGACGCACCGAGAAGCCCGGCGATCGAGCCGTCAGCCGAGGCGACGACCTCGGTGCCGAACTGCAGCTTGCCGCCCTTCATTACCTGGGCACGCTGGCCTGCTTGGATCAGCTCCCAGTCCTCGGCCTTCGCGGTCGGCATGAATTCCCGCAGGCTATCCAGTTTGCGGGCATGGCTCTTGAGGAGCTCCCCCGCGAGGTACTTGACCAGGCTGAAGTTCGTCAGGCCCACCTTGAGCATCGACCCGATGTTCGACAGACGCACCTGCTGAACGATGTCGAACAGGCGCCCCTGCTTGAGGAACTTCGGGCTGAACGTCGCGAACGGACCGAACATCAGTGCGCCATCGCCGTCGACCATGCGCGCATCCAGGTGCGGAACCGACATTGGCGGCGCCCCCACAGCCGCCTGCGAGTAGACCTTTGCCTGGTGACGCGCAACGAGGTCAGGGTTCGTGGTCTTCAGGAACTGACCACCGATCGGGAAGACACCGTAGCCCGAGATTTCGGGAATACCCGAAGACTGCAGGAGCTTAATGGCCCAGCCGCCCGCGCCGACGAAGACGAACTTCGCGTTGATCTGTCCGGGCGCCGAACCGATACGGCGGCGATACCGCACCTGCCAGGAGCCATCGCTCTGACGCTTGAGCTTCTTCACCTCGGTGTCAAGACGCAGGTCCACGCCGTTGTTCGTCAGGTGAGCGAACAGCTGGCGCGTGATCGCGCCGAAATCGACATCCGTCCCCGCGGGGACGCGCGTGGCGGCAAAAGGCTCGCCCGCCTTGCGCTTCTGCATCAGCAGCGGTGCCCACTGGTTGATGACGCGCGAGTCTTCGCTGTACTCAATCCCGGAGAACAGCGGCTGTTTGCGCAGCGTCTCGTAGCGGTCGCGCAGGTAGGCGACGTCCTTTTCCCCGCGCACGAACGTCATATGGGGCGTGGCGTTGATGAAGGTCTTCGCCTCATCCAGGATGCCCTTTTCGATGAACGATGCCCATAGCTGACGGCTGACCTGGAACTGCTCGTTGATGTCAACGGCCTTCGCTGGATTCGCCGCGTCCGGCATGTAGTTCAGCTCGCACAGTGCCGCGTGACCCGTGCCCGCGTTGTTCCACGCGTTCGAGCTTTCCTGTGCCACATCGCCAAGACGCTCGAACACCACGATCTTCAGATCGGGGTCGAGTTCTTTCAGCAGTGTTCCCAACGTGGCGGACATGATTCCGCCGCCGATGAGGACGACGTCAACGTTTTCACTCACGATGATCTACCCTACTCCCGTCACCTGCGGGCCAGACGAACGAACGGCGCCTCAAGAACTCGGGTTCTTGAGGCGCCGAACAAACCTGATGTCACACGGAAACGCGCTGGGCAACGAGCTCGGCGATCTGAACCGTGTTCAGGGCCGCTCCCTTACGCAAATTGTCGTTCGAGACGAACAGGGCGAGGCCCGTACCGTTCGGCACCGACTCATCCTGGCGGATACGCCCGACGAAGCTCGCATCTTGGCCTGCGGCCTTGAGGGGCGTCGGCACCTCGTCCAGCTGCACACCGGGGGCGTCCGCGAGGAGTTCCCGAGCCCGTTCCGGCGTGATCGCCTCGCGGAACTCGACGTTGATCGACAGCGAGTGCCCGGTGAAAACGGGAACGCGCACACACGTACCCGAAACGCGCAGATCCGGAAGTTCGAGGATCTTGCGGCTCTCGTTGCGCAGCTTCTTTTCTTCGTCGGTCTCGTTCAGGCCATCGTCGACGATATTGCCCGCCAGGCTGACGACGTCGAAAGCGATCGGCGCAACGTACTTCTCGGGCTCGGGGAAGTCGATTGCCGAACCATCGTGAACGAGGCGTTCCGCGCCGCCCTGTGAGATCGCCGCCTGCACCTGACCCAGCAGTTCCTGCACGCCGCCAAGACCCGAACCAGACACTGCCTGGTAGGTGGAGACGATGAGTCGCTCCAGTCCCGCTTCGCGGTCGAGCACCTTGAGAACCGGCATTGCCGCCATGGTGGTGCAGTTAGGGTTCGCGATGATGCCCTTGATGGCGTCGTCGATGGCGTGCGGGTTGACCTCGCTGACCACCAGCGGAACCTCGGGGTCCATACGCCAGGCGCTGGAGTTGTCCACAACCGTGGCCCCGGCCTCGGCGAAGCGCGGTGCGTGCTCCTTCGAGGCCGCACCCCCAGCCGAGAACAGCACGATGTCGATACCGGACAGGTCGGTCGTGTTGATGTCTTCGACCGTGACCTCAACGCCGGCATAGGTCAGGGTCTTACCGGCGGAACGCGGCGAGGCGAACAGACGCAGCTCTCGGACCGGGAACTCGCGCTGGTGAAGAATCTCGAGCATCTTGCCGCCCACCTGACCGGTGGCACCGGCGATGGCGACGGAGACTCCGGCTTCTGCGATACGTGCCATGACGTTTTCCCTCTCAGATCAGCGGCCGGTGCCGGCGTAGACGGTTGCTTCGATCTCGCCGTCGAGACCGTAGGCCGTATGCACGGCGCGAGCGGCCTCGTCAAGATCAGTATCGCGCAACACCACGGAGATGCGGATCTCACTGGTGGAGATCATCTCAATGTTGATCCCGTTGCTGCTGAGCGCGTCAAACAGGGTGAGAGAGACGCCGGAGTGCGAACGCATGCCCGCGCCAACAACCGACAGCTTGCCCACCTGGTCGTCGTGCACGAGGCTCTCGAATCCAATGTCGGCTTGCTCCGCCTGGAGCTGCTTGGCCACGTCCGTTCCCTCTTCCTTGGGAAGGGTGAACGAAATGTCGGTGCGACCGGGGCTCGCAGACTGCACGTTCTGCACGATCATGTCGATGTTCGCGCCGCTCTTCTGCACGCGCGAGAAGATCGCGGCGGCCGATCCCGGAACGTCGGGCACGCCGACCACGGTGATCTTGGCCTGGCTGCGGTCGATGGCCACGCCTGCGACGACGGGCTCTTCCTTGCCGATGACTTCGGACATGTCTTCTCCCTTGGCGAGACGAGGGTCTGGCATTCCCTCGGTCAGAACGTAAGTGCCCTCGTTGGACGTGAACGTGGAGCGAGCGTGGATGAGCACGTTGTGACGGCGCGCGTACTCAACGGCGCGGATGTACAGGACCTTTGCGCCGTTTGCCGCGAGTTCCAGCATCTCGTCG
The DNA here is from genome assembly GCF_011046975.1 of Microbacterium amylolyticum. NCBI lineage: Bacteria > Bacillati > Actinomycetota > Actinomycetes > Micrococcales > Microbacteriaceae > Microbacterium > Microbacterium amylolyticum. The sequence goes on from NZ_CP049253.1 coordinate 1,023,810, forward strand.
GCCGTGATCGTGTTGAGCTTCTGGGCGAGCGGAACAACGCGCGGATCGCAGGTGAAGATGCCGTCGACGTCGCTGTAGATTTCGCAGGCATCGGCGCCCAGCGCTGCCGCGAGAGCGACGGCGGTGGTGTCGGATCCGCCGCGGCCGAGAGTGGTGATGTCACGGGTGTCGCGGTTGAAGCCCTGGAACCCGGCGACGATGACGATCGCGCCGTCGTCAAGCGCTTCGCGCAGGCGAACGGGCGTGACGTCGACGATGCGCGCCGAGCCGTGATCGGCCGTTGTGATCATTCCGGCCTGGCTGCCCGTGAACGAGCGCGCCTCGTAGCCCATGGAGTGAATCGTCATGGCGAGGAGCGCCATCGAAATGCGCTCACCGCTGGAGAGCAACATGTCGAGTTCGCGCGGGGCGGGAGTCGGTGCCACCTGCTGGGCGAGGTCGAGAAGCTCGTCGGTTGTGTCGCCCATCGCGCTCACGGCGACGACGACGTCGTTGCCCGCACGGCGCGTATCGACGATGCGCTTTGCGACGCGTTTAATGCTCTCGGCATCCGCGACGCTCGAACCGCCGAATTTTTGCACGATCAATGCCACTGTGGTGCTCCCGGGTGATGCGACGGGCGGGGAAGTTCCGCCTCCCGATACCTTACGACCGACAAGCGTCTGCTCAGAATCCGGTTACGCGGATCGCCGTCCGGCGAAGGCACGTCCGAGGGTGACCTCATCGGCGTATTCGAGATCGCCACCAACAGGCAAACCGGATGCGAGGCGGGTGACGGAAATCGCCATGTCCTTCATCATCCGCGACAAATACGCCGCTGTTGCCTCGCCCTCGAGGTTCGGGTTGGTGGCCAAAATCAGCTCTTCGACGGCGGTATCGCCAACGCGCACCATGAGTTCGCGGATGCGGAGGTCGTCTGGTCCGACGCCGCCCATGGGGTTAATGGCGCCACCGAGCACGTGATACAGCCCACGGAACTCTCGAGTTCGCTCAATGGCCGAAACATCTTTTGCGTCCTCGACAACGCAAATAACGCTCTGGTCGCGACGCGGATCGCGGCAGATGGCGCAGACCTCGTTTTCGGAGACGTTTCCGCACCGCTCGCAGAACTTGACGCGCTCGCGCACCTCGCTCAGCAGGCCCGCCAGGCGCGAAACATCGAACGTTGGCGTCTGCAGGATGTGGAAGGCGATGCGCTGCGCCGACTTGGGCCCGACGCCGGGAAGGCGTCCGAGCTCATCAATTAGCTCTTGGACGATGCCGTCGTACATGGAGGGTGGGGTGTCCTTTACTGGAACCGCGTTGGCGGTTCATAGGTCTCTTCGTGGAGGAAGCGTGCGCCGAGCTTCTGGCGAACGACGGCTTCGCCGTATCTTTCGATGCCCTCATCGAGCCGTATCTGCCGAGACTGCACGGTAGGGCCAACGGGACGAGTCGGCTCGATATCGGGGTACGGCGGCTCATCCTCTGGCTCGGGAGGGATGTCGTCGTCGGATGGCCCCACCTGGTGAATACCGGGGGCGGCGACGGATGAGGGGAAGGGAGGCGGCGCCGCGGCCGTCTGGCGCGGGGGCAGAGCAGCGGAGGCCGCGGCGGGCGGGCCGTCAACCGTGGCCGATGGTGTGGACGCTGCGGCGGGGGCGGCAGCGGGCTGTGTCGGGGGCGCGAGAGCCTCTTGCGGCGCGGCCGCGTCCGCGTCCGCCGCAGAAACGGATTCGGAAGCTGGCGGCACGGACTCCGGCGCGTCGGTGGGGGCGCTCTCGGATGCCGTGTCGGCCTGTTCGTTGCGGGGAATGGGCGCAGTAGCCCACCCGGTAACGGGAGCAGAGTGGTACGAGCTGGTCTCTGGCGGCGCCGGGGGCTGATCGGCCTCCGGTTCGGGTTCTGGCTCGGCAGGTGGCACATCGGCGGCCGGAGGGGAATCAAGCGTTGGGATGTGCTTCGCGAGGAACTTCACCCGCTGGCCGAGGACGTTCTCGATCGCCGCGCGAAGGTCTTCGCTGACGCCGGACCCATCGGCAGCGCGCGTCTTAAACCGCCCGAGATCGGACTGGTTCGTGAACGCGAGACCGACGACATCGCCGCCGACGTGCGCGGCGCTGGCCGACTGCATCACCAGCCAGGATGAACGGTTCGCGCTCTCGAGCACCGCGATAACGCGCGGCCAGGCCTGTCGCAGCCCATCGAGCGTGAGGGCCGGGGCCTCGGACTCGGGGCTGGCCGCAGATGCGTTCTCGTTCGCAGGAGCAACGGAGGGGCTCGCATCGGCGCCCGGGTGCGTTTCCGTGCTGGAAACCGCGGCGTCCGATGCGTCCGGCGACGCTGTCTGAGCCTGCTGGGCGGCCCAGCCAGCGGCGGGAACGTCGTCTTCGGCCGGGTTGCCCGGGGCGACGACAAGCGGCTCAACAGGTGGCGTAGGAGCGGCGTCGGTCACGGGCGCCGGGGCAGCCGCAGGGGGCGCCGTGGGAGCAGCAACGGGAGGTGCCGTCACCGGCGCTGCGGCAGGAGCTGCAACCGGAGGCGCCGCAACAGGCGACGCGACCGGCGGCGCAGCGACCGAGGGCTGCGCTGCGGGAGCAGCAGGCTCTGCACGAGGCTCGGGGGCGGCAACCGCCGCGGCTTCCCGCGGTGCCGGGGCGACGGTCCGCGACTCGGCGTTCGAGGCAACGGGCGCGGAGGGCGCCGTATCGGCCGTGAGAACACGCGCGATCATCAGCTCGAGCTGCAAACGCGGCGATGTTGCTCCGACCATCTGATCGAGTGCGCTGCTGACAATATCGGCCGTGCGCGACAGCCGAGCCGTTCCGTATATCCGGGCTTGCTGCTGCATGCGCTCAAGCTCGTCAGCCGGCAATCCTCGGAGCACCTGAGAAGCCTGAGCACCGGTGGCGGCGATGACGATCAAATCGCGCAATCGCTCGAGGAGATCATCGACAAAGCGACGAGGGTCCTGGCCTGTTTGCACAACACGGTCAACAGCGGCAAACGCGCCGGCGGCATCGCCCGATGCGAAAGCATCGGTGACCTCGTCGAGCAACTCGCCGTGTGTGTAGCCGAGGAGAGCCACTGCTCGCGAATACGACACCGTGTCGCCCTCAGAACCGGCGATGAGCTGATCGAGGATCGAGAGCGTGTCGCGGGGCGAGCCAGCGCCCGCGCGCACAACCAGGGGAAGCACGCCCTGTTCGGCGATCGTGCCCTCTTGCTGGCACAGACTCTCGACATACGTGAGCATGGCAGCCGGAGGAACCAGCCTGAACGGATAGTGGTGCGTGCGCGAGCGAATGGTGCCGATGACCTTCTCGGGCTCGGTCGTGGCGAAGATGAACTTCACGTGCGCCGGCGGCTCTTCGACCAGCTTGAGCAGCGCGTTGAAGCCCTGCGCCGTGACCATGTGCGCCTCATCGAGGATGAAGATCTTGAAGCGATCACGCGCCGGAGCGAAAACGGCGCGCTCACGCAGATCTCGCGCATCGTCGACACCATTGTGGCTGGCGGCGTCGATCTCGACTACATCGAGTGATCCCCCGCCCGCCCGTGACAGCTCCACGCAGCTGTCACACGTGCCGCACGGCGTGTCTGTTGGCCCCTGAGCACAGTTCAGGCACCGGGCAAGAATGCGCGCCGATGTTGTCTTGCCACACCCGCGCGGACCGGAGAAAAGATAGGCATGGCCGATGCGGTCTGAGCGCAGCGCTGTCATCAGCGGATCGGTCACCTGGGACTGGCCGATCATCTCAGCGAAGTTCTCGGGCCGGTAGCGGCGATACAGGGCTGTGCTCACCCCTCCACCCTACGGCCAGACCACTGACATTCTCCGTGGGTGCGGGAGGTCTCAGCTGTTCGTCGGAACCCGCATCACGTCCTCATCGAGTGTTAACTCATGGATCGGGATCGGAGAGGTCGGCGACTCCGGCGGAACGGCGGCCTCGAGCGGACTCCCATCCTCGCGGAAACGCTTTTTCAGACACGGTTTACCGGCAATCACCGGACCGTGGTGGGTGAGCGGAACGGCAACGCTCTCGCCCGCAGCGACCGTGAAGTCCTCACCACGAACGGAGAACGTTGTTTTCGCGGGAGTTCCCTCGATGTCACGCATCGCCACAGCGATCTCGCGTTGACGGACCGTGACGTCGAGCCGTGCGCCCTGCCACTGCAGGGGAAAGCTCAGCTGCGGCCATGTGACAGGCAGTCGCGGATCGAAGGTGAGACGGCCATCATCGTCGCGCATCCCTCCGAATCCGCTCACGAGAGCGGTCCAGGATCCGCCAGCAGAAGCAATGTGCACGCCGTCAGAGGTGTTTCCGTGCAGGTCCGCCAGATCGACGAACAACGCATGCTCGAAGTACTCGAGCGCGAGGTCGCGATAGCCCACTTCGGCCGCCATGACCGCTTGGACAACGGCCGACAGCGTCGAATCTCCGGTTGTCAGCGGATCGTAGTAGTCGAAGTCGGCTAGTTTCTCCTCGTCGGTGAACTGGCGCCCGTGCAAATACTGCGCCAAGACGACGTCCGCCTGCTTGAGCACCTGGAATCGGTAGATCACCAGGGGGTGATAGTGCAACAGAAGCGGGCGCTGCGAATCAGGGGTGTTCTCGAGATCCCACACCTCACGCTCGAGGAACTGGGCATCCTGCGGGTGGATTCCCGCCGCTTCGCTGTAGGGAATATGCATGTGGTTACCCACGCGTTCCCACCGTTCCGGCTCGTCCGCTGACAGATTCAGGCGGCTGACCATCGCGCGGTAATCGGCCGGTGAACGTTCGGCCATTTCTCGGACGACAACCGCCGCGGCGCGCAGGTTGAAGCGGGCCATGACGTTCGTGAAGAGGTTGTCGTTGACCACCGTCGTGTACTCGTCCGGGCCCGTCACACCGTGGATGTGGAACGAGTCGCCCTCTGGCGTGGTCCGCCAGAAACCCAGGGTTGCCCACAGGCGGGCGGTCTCCACCAGGAGATCGACCCCCTCCCGCGCCATGAATTCCTCGTCGCCGGTTGCGCGTACATACTTCACGACCGCATACGCAACGTCGGCGTTGATGTGGTACTGAGCCGTTCCCGCCGCGTAATAGGCAGATGCCTCTTCCCCGTTGATCGTTCGCCACGGGATGAGCGCGCCCTCTTCGCTCATCTGCCGCGCACGACGGCGGGCAGCGGGCAGCATCGCCGATCGCATGCGTAGCGCGTTGCGCGCCCACCACGGAGAGGTGTAGTCGAGGAACGGAAGGACGTAGATATCGGTGTCCCAGAAGTAGTGTCCGCTATACCCGGATCCGGTCATCCCCTTTGCGGGGACTCCCCAACCATCCGCGCGGGCCGACGCCATCGCGACCTGCAAGAGGCACCAACGTGTGGCCTGCTGCATCGAATCCTGTCCGGCGATCTTGACGTCGGAACGATCCCAGAAATCGTCCAGCCAGGCACGTTGGCGGGTGAAGTGCGCTTCCGCACCCTCCGCCGTCGCTCGATCGAGGGTCCTACGACCGCGATCAATCAACTCGCTGACGGGGGCACCGCGCGACGTGTGATACGCGACAAACTTGGTGACCGTCGTGGGAATGCCCGCCTTTGCATCCACCCGGAAAACGTTCTTCGCGATGTCGGGCTCAACGAGTGCTCGCGAGGTATAGGTGTTGTCGGTCGTGATCTCGTGATCGGCGACAACGGCCAACCGCATCCCGCTCGACGAGGTCTCGTAGGAGAGAACCGATCGACGCTCCGTCTGCCAATACTCCTGGGGCTCGAGAACCCGATCAGACAGGCGCTGAGACTTGCGCGGATCGAACTCCGCTTCCTCACCGTTCTTCTTGGCATACACCGGGCGACCGCCATAAACGTCTTCGCCGTCCTGTCGGTTGATCATCTGGCAGTTGATGACAACGGGAGCATCGGCGTTGACGACCGTGACCGTCATCTGGAGAACGACAAGGTGCCGGTCGGTAAAGGAGACGAGGCTGCGAGATTCGAGCAGCACCTCTTTGCCGGACGGCGTGATCCAGCGCACGGAACGGTTGTGGGAGGCGTCCCGAAAGTCCAGCGAGCGCTCGTAGCTGACGAGTTCGGCCAGGTCGATGGACATCGGTTCATCATCGACGTAAACGCGCATGACCTTCGTGTCGGGCACGTTGACGATCGTCTGCCCCACCTCGGCGAAGCCGTACGCGTCCTCTGCGTGACGAATCGGCCAGGTCTCGTGGAACCCGTTGATGAACGTTCCGTGTTCTTGGGCATGCCGGCCCTCGGGCTGGTTCCCCCGCAACCCCAGATAACCGTTTCCCGTTGCGAAGATGGTCTCGGTCACACCCAGGTCTTCGTCGCTATAACGGGTTTCGACCAGACGCCACGGGTCGATCGGGAAGCGTTCGCGGTCGATCATCGATCGTCCTCCATCAGGTCAGCAAGGTCCTTCACGACAAGGTGTGCTCCGGCGTCGCGCAGGGCGGAAGAGCCCGCGCCCCTGTCGACGCCGATCACGAGGCCAAAGCCTCCGGCCGCGCCGGAGGCGACACCCGAAGTGGCATCCTCCACAACGACGGAGCGTGCGGGCTCAACACCCATTTCTTTCGCCGCAACGAGAAAAACGTCGGGGGCGGGTTTGGACGGCAGGTGGCGCTCTTCTGCGACGACGCCATCGACGATCACCGGAAACAGATCTTCGATTCCCGCCGCCGCCAGCACGGGGCGAGCGTTCTTCGAGCTCGAGACGACGGAAACGGGAACACCGCAGCTCATCAGCAATCGAACGAGCGCCAGTGATCCCGGGTACGGAGCGATGCCCTGTCCGCCAAGAACGCGCAGAAAAACGCCGTTCTTGCGGTTCCCGATGCCGCACACGGTGTCGGCCGAGGGATCGTCAGACGGCGTGCCCCACGGGACCTCGACATCGCGGCTTCTGAGTAAGGAGGCAACGCCGTCATAGCGTTTTTTGCCGTCGAGATGATCGAAGTAATCCTGTTGGGTATACGCGGGCGCAATGCTCCACGCCTCGAACAGCTCCTCGAACATCGTCTGCCATGCGAGCATGTGCGTTTCGGCGGTCGGCGTCAGCACACCGTCGAGATCAAACAGAACAGCGTCGTAGTCGGCGAGCTGTGGTGCGCTCCTCCGGAGGGCATTTCGGGTATCAGTCACGTTGTTCTCCGGTTAGGGCGAGAGAGCGGGCCGTGCGTGTCTGCCAGCATAGATGCGCTCAGGGGGTGCTCTCACATTTCCCGCGCCGTTCGCAACGAAACGTTCACAGGAAAGACGTCAGTCCGGTATCCGCGGCCTCGGCTATCGCCCTGTCGCGTATCCCCGGAGTCCAGGTGCGTGGCCAGAACGAACCCGGCATCGACGTTGTGTGAAAGGCGGGGGCGTCGATCGCCTGCTGCGGCTCGTAGCCGCCGACGATCGTTCGCAGCAGAGCCGTCTGCAAGCGCGTCCCCAGGCAGAAACCCACCTCGGGAATATGGGGTGACGATTGCAGCCCCCCGGACGGCGTGGCGGAGATCATGTTTCCCCAGCGGTCAACGACGTCAATGTGACAGGTGTCGCCGCGTGTGCGACCGGCGCGAGCGACGCCGTCTCGCCGATGAGCTCGCGGCGACGCTCGATGTGTGCGGGGTCGAGAAGCGCGGAGAGGAGAGCTTCTGGATCGTCCACATCGCCGAAATAGGCATCACGATCCGCCAACGCGAGCTTGAGCGCCTCGAGGATGCGGTACGCGCCGTCGGCCGTCGACGGATCGATCTGCGCATCGTCGAAGCCGTCGAGGAGAGCGAGGGCGATGAGGAGCGCCGGCCCTTGCCCCCATGGGCCCTGTTTCACCACGTCAATGCCGCGGAACGTTGTCGAGACCGGGGTCTCCCATGATGCCTCGAACGACGCGATATCCTCCGCCGTCATGACACCGGCATGGTCTGCTCCCGTGGAGTGACGATGCGGGGTTCGCGCGGCAGAAGCGAGCGCGCTGGCGACAATGCCCGTTTTCCACTCCGCACGAACACTGTCGATCCGGTCCTCCCGCGTTGTTCCGCTCGCCGTCTCGATGAGCAGGCGCAACGTCCGTGCATATGCCTTTCGTGGAATGAGATCGCCGGGGTGCGGGACGTTGCCCTCTGGCATCCATTCTCTGGCCGATTCCGGCCAGTGCGTGACGAAGAGATCGGACACTGTACTCACCATGCCCGCAAGTTGAGCCGATGTTTCGATGCCGATCTCGGCGTAGTGAACCGCATAAGAAAGCGCGTCTGCGATGTCCTACGTTTCGTGATCGCGCAACCGCCGTCGCGATCCAGTGCGTCGACCCAGCCATGCCGAAATTGCCCCGCAGAGTGGGCCGGGTGGTGAAGCGGTCGGGGGTGACGAAGGGAGAGTGAGAGGCAGTTATCGCCCCTATTGTGTCGTCAGTTCGTGATCGCGTAGCTTTGGCGCGCGATCTCCAGCTCCTCATTCGTGGGAACGACGAGAACCGTCACACGAGATGCGTCCGACGAGATACGGCTGATCTGGCCGCGAACGGCGTTCTCGTTGCGTTCGTCGTCAACCTCGACCCCGAAGAAATCGAGGCCAGCGAGCGCTTCTCGTCGAACAGCCGGAACGTTTTCGCCGACCCCCGCCGTGAAGCTGATCACGTCGAGTCCGCCGAGTTCGGCCGCGTACGCGCCCGCATAGCCGCGCAGGCGGTGGGCGTACACGTCCAGCGCGAGGGCAGCGTTGTTGTCGCCGGCGGTGCGCGCCGCCTGGAGATCACGCATATCGCTGACGCCGGCGAGACCTACGAGGCCGCTCTTTTTATTGAGGAACTCGTCGATGTCGTCGATAGACATTTTCGCGCGACGTGCCAGGTGGATGAGGATCGCGGGGTCGAGGTCACCCGAGCGTGTGCCCATGACGAGACCTTCCAGCGGGGTCAGCCCCATCGATGTATCGATGGGGGAACCGCCGTCAACGGCCGTGACGGACGCTCCGTTTCCGAGGTGGAAGACAATCTGTTTGAGTTCGCTCAGCGGGCGCTGCAGATAGGCGGCCGCGGCTTCGCTCACGAATTTGTGGCTGGTCCCGTGGAATCCGTAGCGACGAATCCGGTGGCGTTCCGCCACGTCACGATCGATCGCGTAGGTGTATGCCTCCGCCGGCATGCTCTGGTGGAACGCCGTGTCGAAAACAGCCACGTGCGGTACGTCCACAAAGGCCGCCCTCGCCGCGCGGATGCCCTGCAGGGCGCCAGGATTATGCAAAGGAGCGAGAACCGACAGCTCATCGATGTTGATTTCGACGAGGTCGGTGATCTCCGTCGCCTCGAAGAACCGTGCGCCGCCATGAACCACGCGGTGTCCGACCGCGGTGGGAGCATTTTCGGCAAGCGACGGACCATGAGCCGCGAAAGCGTCGAGCATCACCTGGAACCCGGTCGTGTGATCGGGAATCTGCCGCGCGATGTCATGAGAGACTCCCGCGACGGTGTGCTCAGCCTGGCCCAGCTGCGCGCCGATGCGCTCGACGAGACCGGAGGCGAGAGTGGTTTCGCCGACCATGTCGATCAGCTGGTACTTGAACGACGAGGACCCACTGTTGACGACGAGGATGACGCTCATGTGGATGACTGCTCCTGTGCCTGGATCGCGGTAATGGCGACGGTGTTGACGATGTCGTCGACGAGCGCGCCGCGAGAAAGATCGTTGATTGGTTTGTTCAAGCCCTGGAGAACCGGGCCAATGGCAAGCGCGCCCGCCGAACGTTGCACGGCCTTGTACGTGTTGTTGCCGGTGTTCAGATCGGGGAAGACAAATACCGTCGCCCGCCCCGCAACGTCGGAGCCGGGAAGCTTCGCCTGTGCGACAGCCGCGTCGGATGCGGCGTCGTACTGAATCGGGCCTTCGACGAGCAGCTCGGGAGCCCGCTCCCGCACATAGGCGGTGGCCTGGCGCACCTTGTCGACGTCGGCGCCCGTTCCGGATTCGCCCGTCGAATACGACAGCATCGCCACGCGCGGTTCGATGCCGAACTGGCGTGCGGTGGCTGCAGACGACACCGCGATATCGGCGAGTTGATCGCTCGTCGGATCAGGAATCACGGCGCAGTCGCCGTAGACGAGAACGCGATCAGCGAGCGACATCAGGAAAACGCTCGAAACGACCGATGTTCCCGGCTTCGTCTTGATGATCTCGAACGACGGCCGAATGGTGTGCGCGGTTGTGTGCGCCGCGCCGGAGACCATGCCATCGGCGTAGCCCATGTGGACCATCATCGTGCCGAAGTAGGACACATCGGTGACGAGATCCGCGGCTTTGTCGTACGTCATGCCCTTGTGCGCACGCAGCCGCGTGTATTCCGTCGCAAAGCGATCGACGAAGACGGCATCGAAGGGGCTGAGCACATCAGCGTCGGCGATGTCGAGACCCAACTCGATGGCGCGGGCCCGCACCTCGAATGGCTCCCCCAGAATCGTCAGTTTTGCCACGCCACGCTCGAGAAGGATTGCGGCGGCACGCAGGATGCGGTCGTCGCTCCCCTCCGGCAGAACCACGTGCTGCAGATTGCCGCGGGCGCGCTCGAGCAGCTGGTACTGAAACATGAGCGGCGTGACAACACGGGCACGCGCGACCCCGAGCACGCGCGTGAGCTCGTCGATGTCGACGTTCTGTTCGAACAGGCTGAGGGCACGCGTATAGCGCTGCTGGCCCGAGGCGGCCAGTCGTCCGCGTGTGTTCATGATGCGCACTGCTGTGGCGTAGGTATCGCCGTCCGCGCGGATGATGGGAATCGATGACGACAGCCCCTCGACCAGGCGCAGCACCGGCTCCGGCACCTCGAAGGGCCCGTTCAGGACGATGCCGGCAAGTGAGGGGAACGTCCCGGAGCTGTTGGCCAAGAGGGTCGCAACGAGCGCATCGGCGCGATCGGCCGGGATGATGACGACATCGCCCTCCTCGAGTCGCGGCAGCACACCCGCCACAGACATGGCGGCGACGGTCACGCCGAGTGCCTCGCGGCCGAGCAGCGCCTGCTCCCCCTTGACGAGTTCGCCTTCGACGGAGCGGAGGATGTCTCCCATCGTCGGGGCGACGAGAAGGCGATCTTCTGGCAGCGCCCAGACAGGCGAGTTCGGCGTGAGCTCGCGAACAGCGGCGATGATCTCATCGACCCGGTCACCGTCGGCACGGTTGACAATCGTCGCCGCGAGCTCGGCGTTGCCACGGCTCAGCTCGGCCACGGCGAGCGAGGCGATCTGGCCGGTCTGCTCGGGTGAACGCGGTGCCGTTTGGCCGAGGGCTTCTGCCTGCCCCTGGCTTTGGCGTCCGCCCAGAACGAGGAGCACAGGGGTGCCGAGGTTTGCGGCAATGCGCGCGTTAAAGGCGAGTTCTGCGGGGCTTCCGACATCGGTGTAGTCGCTGCCGAGAACGACAACCGCATCGCATTTGTCTTCCACGCGCTTGTAACGCTCCACGATTTCGGCGAGCGCGCGTCCGGGATCGGCCCGCACATCGTCATAGCTGACGCCGACGCACTCGTCGTATGTAAGATCAACGCCGTCGTGCTCGAGCAGCATCTCGAGCACATAGTCGCGCGCGGTTGTCGAGCGTGAGATGGTGCGGAACACCCCCACGCGCGGGGTCACCCTGCTCAGGGAGTCGAGCACGCCCAGCGCAACGGTGGACTTGCCCGAGTGTCCTTCGGCCGACGTGATGTAGATGCTTCTCGCCACGGATTCCACGCTACCCGGATTCACTTCTACACAGTGTGGAAGTTCTCACCTTCCGAGGGCACGCTCAGGCGCGCGGCCGCCCGTGCACTTCGCGCGACAGAAGAGAACGTTTCACCGTCTCTCCCCAGGCGAATCCGCCGAGCGAGCCATCGCTTCTGAGCACGCGGTGACACGGCACGAAGAGCGCGGCCGCATTGCGCGCGCAGATCGAAGCGGCGGCGCGCACAGCGGTCGGGCGGCCGAGCGCCGCCGCGAACTCGGAGTAGCTGAGCGGGCGGCCAGGCGTGACCTCACGCAGAGCGTCCCATCCCTGGTGCTGCAGCGCTGTGCCGTCCTGCCGAACGGCAACGCGCAGGATCGGGGCGTGATCGCCGTCGTAATACGCCTCCACGGCACGGATCGCTTGGGACGTTCCCCGCGCGGCGCCGACGGGCGTCCGCAGTCGCGCCTGAAGTTCATCGATGCTGTCGGTCCACCCTGACGACAGGACGGCGCCGTCGTCAGCGGCGATCAGCGAGAACGGACCATCGGGAGTGGTGGTCTGGGCGAATACGGGCATGTCATGCTCCTTCGGGAAGGGTTGCGGCGCGCCACAGGTGCGCGGATGCATAAGAACGCCAGGGGGCGAGTCGCTCCGCCCAGGTGTCGAGCGCAGCGCGTTCTGACGGGGCGCCAACACGGGCCGCCCCCTGCCGCAGGACAAGGTCACCGGACAACAGCACATCGGGATCGCCCAGAACGCGCATGCGCACGTAGTCCGCTGTCCACGGACCGATACCGGGCATCGCCATCAAAGCCGCGCGTTGCGACGGGCCGTCGTCCGCCCCCGTCAGGACAAGATCGCCGGCGGCGAGCGCGGCGGCTGCCCCGAGAATCGCGTCGACGCGTCGAGCGGGCCCCGTCAGTACCTCCGCGCCGCGCGCGGACGGGGAGCGTCAGCACGATCCGGCCCGGTTCGGTTGCCTCATGGCGTGGCCGAGAACGCAATGCCGTCGGCGTGATGCCGAACACCTGACGCACCGTGTCGTTGAACTGCCGCACGCTCGAGAACCCGGCGGCGAAGGCGACATCGGTGATCGGAAGCGCCGTCTCGACCAGCAGGATCCGTGCCGTATGAGCACGCGCCGCACGGGCCAGCGCAATCGGCCCCGCGCCAAGCTCGGAGGAGAGAACGCGTCCGAGCTGGCGGGAGGAATAGCCGAGGCGCTGCGCAAGACCGCTGACGGCCAGGTATCGCTCGTCGAATGTCATCGCCACGGCACTAGCCTCGCACGACCGTAGGGGCGGCACTCGCGGAATTCGGACGTCGCAGCGGACCGACCGATGGCACAAAAAGACTCCCCGCGCACCCGGCAGAGCCTGGTTACCCTTGCTACGTTTCCGTCCTGGGGGAGTTGGCCTGGGTGCCGTCACGCGGAGAGCCGGATTGAGTTTAACAGGAAGGATCCCGGGGGCTCGAATCGGCCCCCGGGATCCTCACAGCGTTGCTCAGCGGCGACGAAGCCACACGGTGCTCGCAGCGGGGAGAACACCCGCCTCTGCCGGCTCGGTCACGCTGGAGAGAATCACCTCACCGGCCGGAAGCGTCGCCGGCGCGTCGCCGAAGTTCGTCGCGCACGTCCATCCGTTCGGGCGAGAGAACACGAGCACGTCCCCCTGGGACAGTTCTTCGTCCCATTCCACGGTCTCTGCGGTCTGTAGCTCGCGCCGCAGCTGCAGCGCGCGTCGATACATCGACAGGGTCGAGTTTTCGTCACCCTCCTGCGCGGCAACGGACGACGCCCCGAACCACGACGGCTGCGGCAGGTGTGCGCCTCCCGCACCGAAGCCGTACGAGGGCCCGTCAGCTTCCCAGGGCAACGGCACTCGGCAACCGTCCCGCCCCGGGTCAACGCCGGGGTTGCGGAAGAACGACGGGTCCTGGCGCTGCTCGGCGGGGATATCGGCCACCTCGTGCAGGCCGAGCTCCTCCCCTTGATAGAGGTAGGCGCTTCCGGGGAGGGCGAGAGCAAACAGGGTGGCCGCCCGCGCGCGACGCAGGCCCAGCTCGGCGTCCAGCTCCGGGGTCGTTCCTTCCGTGAGCAGCCACGCACTCCCCTGTTTCTCGGTCGTGTTGTCTCCCCGCGGCGGCAATCCATAGCGCGTGGCATGACGAACCACATCGTGGTTGGAGAACACCCAGGTTGACGATGAGCCGCTCGCTGCGACGAGGCCGAGGTTGTGCGTGACAACGTCGCGGAACTGAGCCGCGTCGAAGTCGCACTCGAGCAGATCGAAGTTGAACGCCTGCCCGAGCCCTTCCTGGCTCGCGTAACGAATGCGACGCTCGGCCGGAACCCATGCTTCGGCGACCGCCGTGCGTGGCGGGTCGTATTCGTTGAACACATCCCGCCACGTCCGATAGATCTCGTGAACCTCGTCGCGGTCCCACAGCGGGTGTGTTCCGTCCTTCGGCAACGCGTCCAGTTCCGCCTGTGACGGGAGAATCTCCGGCAGGTCCTTACTGAGCCCGTGCGCAACGTCCACGCGGAAGCCATCGACGCCGCGGTCGGACCAGAACCTCAACGTGGTGAGGAAGTCCTCGCGCACCTCGGGGTTGTTCCAGTTGAAGTCGGGCTGCTCGCTGGCGAAGTTGTGCAGGTACCACTGCCCGTCGGCGACGCGCGTCCAGGCCGGCCCTCCGAAGATCGAGGTCCAGTCCGCTGGCGGCAGCTCACCGTTCTTCCCCGTGCCGTCGCGGAAAATGTATCGATCACGCTCCGGCGATCCCTTCGGAGCGGCGAGCGCCTGCTGGAACCACTCATGCAGGTTCGACGAGTGGTTCGGCACGAGATCAACGACAATCCGGATGCCTGCGGAACGGAGCTCGCGCACCATGTCGTCAAAGTCGTCGAGGGTGCCGATACGCGGGTCGATGTCGCGGTAGTCGTCAACGTCGTATCCGCCGTCGGCGAGCGCCGAGGTATAGAACGGGCTCAGCCACACGGCATCGACGCCGAGTTCGCGCAGATACGGGATGCGCGAGATGATGCCGCGGAGATCGCCGATTCCGTCGCCATTCGCATCAGCGAAGGAACGCGGATAGATCTGGTAGACCGCTGCCTGCCGCCACCATTCGGCGTCAGAGGCGGTCAGAACCTCGGCAGGAGCGAGGAGAGTGTTCAACGAGGGGTCCTTTCGTGGGTGGTGAAAAGTACAGGGCGGCGCGGCGGCCACGGAGGTCAGCCCTTGACGGCGCCCTGTGTCACGCCCTCCATCACCCAGGGCTGGGTGAAGAGGTACGCAACAATCGCCGGCGCCATCGCCATCAAATAGGAAGCGAAGGCGACGTTATAGCTGTTGCTGAACTGATTCTGGAAGAGGTGCTGCCGCACGGGAAGTGTCTGGAGCGCGGGATCCGAGATGATCAACGACGGCATCATGAAGTCGTTCTGAGAGGCGTTGTAGTCCGCGACGACGTCGGTCATGAACTCGATCGCCTCGCGCTTGCTGAATGTGAAACGGACTGTCTCTGCGCCGTCGCCCGCTGAGCACGCGGCGAGCGGCAGCGCGACAAGCGCGACCACCGTTCCCGCCGCGGCGAAGCGCGCCGCGCGTGTGAGATTCTTCGACACCATTGTCCTTCCGTCGGGCTGCATCCCGAAGTTGATCGTCGATCTAAATATAGTCTCCATATTTTATTCGACAACGCAACTTTCGCACCCCTCGTTCCTGCCGTCAAGAGGCCGACGCAACATTTCGCGCAGTATCGTCGGGGACATGGTTTCCGGATCCGCACGCTCACCCCAGCTGATGCGTCAGCTGAATTCGAGCGCCCTCATGCGGTTCGCGCTGCGCGCGCACGCCTTCACCGCGGCCACGGCCATGGAAGAAACCGGACTCACGCGCGCAACGGTAATCGGCCTCTGCTCCGACCTTGTCGACGCGGGCTGGCTGGAGAAGGTCGCCGACAGTCGCGAGGCTGGGCTCACGCGCATGGGCAGGCCCGCTCATCGGTACCGGCTGCGCGAGGACGCGGGAACGATCGCCGCGCTGGACGCCGGAGAACACAGCTTCACGGCGATCGTGGCCGATCTACGAGGCAGTGTTCTCGCCCGTCATTCGCTCACGCTCGACTCTGCCGTCGCGGGCCGTCAGAGCCGTGTCGATACGGCGCG
The DNA here is from genome assembly GCF_011046975.1 of Microbacterium amylolyticum. Lineage (NCBI taxonomy): Bacteria > Bacillati > Actinomycetota > Actinomycetes > Micrococcales > Microbacteriaceae > Microbacterium > Microbacterium amylolyticum. The sequence continues at coordinate 1,039,653 of NZ_CP049253.1, forward strand.
CGACATGCTCTCGCGCACGCTGGAGAAGGCAGGAAGAGCACCGGGCGATCTCGTCCTGACCGTTGTCGGAATTCCCGCTCCCGTCGACGGCGACGGCCGTTCACCATCGGGCGGAAGCGGGTTCTGGCCACTGATGAACGCCGGCTTCGACGCCGGTCTCTCCGGTCGAGTCGTGGTGGAAAACGACGCGAACCTCGCTGCCCTCGCCGAACAGGCTCAGCAGACAACCCCGTCCGACAACACGGCCACGCTCCTCACGGGCGAACGATTCGGCACGGGCCTCATCGTTGACGGACGCCTCCTCCACGGTTCGCGCGGTGGCGCGGGGGAAACACGATTCCTCGACACGATCTTCGACGACGGGTACGCGTCCGATGGCATCGGCGCGCTCGCCCGCAGGTGGGCGCGCGCCGCCGTCACGGAATCCGACCAGCCCAGCGTGCTCCGAGACATCGACACCGAGCACATCGAAGCTACCGACGTGTTTTACGCTGCCGCCGCGGGCGATGCCCTCGCCCACGGCATCATCTCCGATCTGGGGAGCCGCCTCGCGCGCGTTTCTGTTGTTCTCTCGAGCCTGCTGGATGTGGAACGCATCGTCGTCGCCGGTGCCATCGCGCGGGCTCTCGACCCCGTTGTCGAGCGCGCACGTCACGTTCTCACGACGGAATTTCCCCCTCCCGTTCCCGAGCTTGCTATCAGCGCCCTCGGCGGGGATGTCGTGGTGCGCGGCGGAATCGAGCTCGCCCTCCAACGCATCAGAGAACAACCCTCGGACTTCCTTCCGCGCCGTCCCGCCTCCGCACCCCACCCCCACGCTGGCTGATCTCTCGGACCCTGCGCGGAGTGCGCACACCTGCCATGCCCTAGGCTGACGGGACGACGCAGGATTTCGAGGGGAACGCGATGCCCGAGATCATGACTGGCACGGCACCCGCGCAGGGTGCGATGACGCCGGCAGAGTTCCGCGAAACGACGGCACGAATCGCCGACTGCATGCGGCAGGTGATCGACGGCAAGGATCACGCAATCCACTCGGCGCTCGTCGTCTTGCTCGCAGAAGGACATCTCCTCGTCGAAGACGTCCCCGGTGTCGGCAAGACGATGCTCGCGCGCGCCCTGGCCGCGTCAATCGATGCCGATGCGCGACGCATTCAGTTCACCCCGGACCTGCTCCCCGGTGATGTCACAGGTGTGTCGGTATTCGACCAGGCCAACCACGAGTTCGAGTTCACGCCCGGAGCCGTTTTCGCGAACATCGTCATCGCCGACGAGATCAATCGTTCGTCCCCCAAAACCCAGTCCGCCCTCCTCGAAGCGATGGAAGAGCGACAGGTCTCGGTCGATGGCCACACCCATCCCCTGCCCGACCCGTTCCTCGTTGTGGCCACACAAAACCCGCTCGAAATGGACGGCACCTACGCGCTCCCCGAAGCACAGCTCGATCGCTTCATGATTCGCATGTCGATGGGCTACCCCGATGCACAGGCAGAAGCGCTGATGCTGCGCCAGCGCGACTCCGTCAACCCTCTCTCACTCATTCGTCCGGTCGTCTCGCTCGACGGCGTCGCACGCCTGATCGGCTTCGCCCGCTCGGTTCACGTCTCACCACGAATCGAGCAGTACACCGTGGCCATCGCCCAGGCAACCCGCTCGCATGCCGACCTCCGCCTCGGCGCAAGCCCCCGCGCCACGCTGCAACTCGTGCGCGCGGCGAAAGCCTGGGCTGCGCTTCAGGGACGTGACCACGTTCTCCCCGACGATGTGTCCGGCCTCGCCCGATCGGTGTTCGGCCACCGCCTTGTTCCGACCCGCCAGGCCGTCGGTGGACGCCGATCCGCCGATCCTGTTCCTCGGATCATCGATCAAATCGTCTCCCAGATCCCGATTCCTGTGGCGGATCGGTGACGCAGCGCCCGCCTTTCCGGTGGCCCGTGCCAACATGGCGCGGGGTCGGACTTGTTGTGGCCGGCATCACACTTGCGGGGGCCGGAGCGCTGACCTCGCGCGTTGAGCTGGCTTTCTTCGGGCTCGTCATGGTCCTGGCCGCAGTTTTCGCCGGAGCGTCATTGTTCGTCGTTCGGGCGCCACACGACGTCAGCCGAGAGCTGTCTGACGCCATCGTGCCCGTCGGCGCCGAGGTCGAAATACGCGTGCGCGCGAAGAGCCACGGCCTCTGGGCGATCGACGATGCCGACGACATGATCGCCACGGGAATCGAACCCCTCACATCGGCACCTCCGCGCATCGCAAACGGTGCGCTCAGGGTGACGTACGCCGTCTCTCCTCTGCGCCGCGGCGTTCACGATCTCGGCCCTCTGTACCTCACGACAATGGCGCCGCTGCGGGTTGCCACGCGCGCTATCACCGGCGGGGAAACGCACACTGTCACAGCGACACCACGCGTATGGGACCTCACGCCGTTTCACCGTCTCGCCGCAGCCGAAGGCGATTCCTCGATCAGTGTTGACCAGGCAGGCCCCGGATCAGCGAATCTCATTCCGCGGCCGTTTGCGCACGGAGACTCTGTTCGACGCGTGCACTGGCGGGCCTCGGCTCACCACGGCGTTCTCATGGTCCGCGACGAAGAGCAAGAAACCGTTCCGACGGCTCTCGTCGTCTTGGACCTCGCGGCGGAATCCTGGCCCTCCGAGGAGATCTTCGATACCGCGGCCAGCGCCTGCGGATCCGTCTGCGCGCGCCTTGTCGCCGATGGCTATGCCGTCGACGTCGTCACGGGCGACGGCGCCGCGCTCGCTACCGTAACGGATGCGCACAGCGTCGATGAGCTGCTTCTCGTTCTCGCGACAGTTGAGCCCGTGTCTTCCGTTGCGTCCTCCGTTCACGCCTCGGGGCCCGTCGGCGTGACGGTGGCGATCTGGGGAGCTCACGGCGACATTCCCGTTGCATCCGCAACAGGTGCGTCTCTCCTCCTCGCTGCAACAGAAGAGGTGAGCGATCGCGCACGAAACGCGGATTGGGCGTCCGGTTGCCTGAACGACGGCGTCCGTTTCGCGTGGAACGCCTGTGCGGAGAGCGCACAATGAGCGCCGATCAGGCGCAGACGGCCCCGCGGAGACAGCCCCCGAGCGTTGTCCTCAGCATCGCTGTCGCCGTTGGTGTTGTTGCCGCGGTCTTCCCCCTGACCACCCTGCTCAGCCCATCCTGGGTACCGGGGGCCGTCCTCGCCGTCACGGCGATCGTGGGGGTCGGCCTGCTCGCCCGTTTCGCCGAACGCAACGGCGACCTCATCGCCCTCGGCGCCCAAATGATCGTCTGGACCGCGTCGCTCTTCGTCGCCTACCCCGGCCAGGTGCTCGGCGGACTCATCCCTCTTCCCGGCTCACCGTGGGGCCTCCCGAGCGTCTTCCGCGGCGGTATTGCGCAGATCGTCGAAAGCGTCGCCCCCGTCGATGTCGGGCCGGCGCTGGCGTTCCTGCTCATCGCGGCGACGGGCCTCATCGCCCTCGCGGTTGATCAGCTCACGGGAACAGCGCGTGTGCCCGTTGTGGCGTCGCTGCCGCTGATCCTCATCTTCGTTCTGCCGCAACTCGCCGTCCCCCGCGGCTCACATCTTCTGCACGCCGTCCCGCTGGCGGTTGCCATTGTCACGATGATCGCGCTGGGCGGTATGCCCCGGCATCGAATCACGGGACAATCGCGTCGACGGGTCACCGCCGTGACGGCCGGCATCGCCGCCGTGGCAATCATCGCCGCCTTCGTGATCGCCCCGCGCCTCCCGTTCGTCTCCGGCGATAGTCCCGCATTCTTCGCACGCGGTTCGAGCGTCGATGTCTCCCTCGACCTTGGCGACGATCTGCGGAGAAACACGAACGTCGAGGTGATGCGGGTACGCACCGAGGGCGGAGCGGCGCCCTATCTGCGCCTCGCAACGCACACCGCCTTCGAGGGCGGACGCTGGCACCTCGACGACGGCCCCCTGGAGTCGCTCGCACAGGGATTCGGCGCCGTTTCGACCACCGGTGAGGTCGGTGAGGTCGAGCTGAGTAGCCAGATCACGCACGTGGAGATCGTCGATCTCGATGCCGCCCGCCTTCCCGTTCCCGCGAACGCTCTGTCGGTGTCGGGGGCGTCGGCAGGGTGGCAGGGACAGATCGACAACCGCACCGTCAGAGGAGACGGCCTGTCCTCTCGGGACGAGGTCTATTCCGTTCACGCATCATCCCCACAACCGACCCTCGAACAGGCGCAGGCGTCACCCTGGCCAGCGATGTCACCCAGCGGCGATCCGGTGACGAACGGGCTAGTGTCCGAAGACACGCTCTCCCTCGACGGTCTCGCGCCCGATCACCCCATCGCTCTCGCGGCGTATGAGGCCATCGGCCTCGACGCCGATGTGATGACAGGAAGTGCGGGCAACCGCGCGGCTGCGCTGGCGAGCATCTCGCCGTACGACGCACTCGTCGCACTCGAACAGTGGTTCCGCTCCGACGCCTTCACGTACTCTCTGTCCACTCCTCTCGAGGGCGGCTTCGACAGCAGCAGCGTCGACGCAATGGAGGCATTCTTAGAGGTGCGCGAGGGCTACTGCGTGCACTTCGCATCAACCTTCGCGATCATGGCGCGCTCCCTCGGAATTCCGACCCGTGTTGCTGTTGGGTATCTGCCGGGAGCTGTCACGGATCGCGTCATCGACGGAAACGTCGAAACAACGGTTGAAAGCGATCAGCTCCATGCCTGGCCGGAGGTGTACCTCGTCGGCATCGGGTGGACGGCTTTCGATCCGACGCCCGGCGTCGCGAACGCGCAGGGACAGATCACAGATAGCGACAACGGAGCAGCGCCGGAACCCGCCGAGCCGGAGCCCGAAGAAGAGCAACCCCAGCCCGAGGAAACTCCCGCCGAGGACGAACCCGCAGAATCCAACGAGGACGAAACGTCGGGCCCTGAGGAAGACACCGTCGCCGACGACGACACTGCCGCGACATGGTCCGTGCCGTGGCGCACCATCATCGTCATCGCCCTTGCGATCCTTCTGCTCGCCCTTCCCGCAGGCGTTCGGCTCGGCATTCGTGTTTCTCACGTTCGGCGTGCACGACGCGGTGACATCGGCGCAGCCTGGCGTGAGCTGAGGAACAGCGCGATCGATGCTTACGTCATCGTGACAGCAACCGACTCCCCGCGCGCGTTCGGCGAGCGCCTCACCACCGCCGGAGCCCCGGAGGAGGCCGTGAGCGCCCTCGTCACGTCGATCGAGCACGCGTCGTTCGCCTCGCATCACGTGGTCCTCGAAGATCTCTCCGGTCCCCTCACGGACGTCAGGAAGGGGATCCGTCGCCCCGGCATGCGCGGCGTGATCGATGCCATGCTCCCGCGCTCACTCCGCCGCCGCTGACCGCTTCCTCACGCAGGCGGTGCGCGACGTGGGTCCCCCCTACTCGTGGGCGGTGCCCACGGCTCCCCCGTTCGCGAACGGTACCCGAGCTGCCGACAACCTCCAGCTGGTTACCCAACCGGACAGGCACTTGGACGGCCCCGGCCCGGCCCGTCCCTAACGAAGGAAATTCGGGCGCCAACGCCACTATTTCCCCCCTCTGAGCCCGGTTCGCGGCGATTTTTCCTTCGTTAGGGCGTTCGGGGCGCGTCACCCCACACGTCTCGGCCGGTAACCCTAGGTTGACGCGATGTCGGGTTATCGGCCAAAAGGAGTGGATGACTTCGTGATCTAGCCGCGTAATCGCGCGGTAGAACGAGAACAGTCATGGTCTGCGAGGCTTACTCGTGGACCTTCCGACGAACTCGACGACCTGTCTGGTATGCGGCAGCAAGCTGGTCAAGAACGGGAAACACCGCTCCGGAACCCAACGCTGGCGTTGCCCGTCCTGCGGATCCTCGAGCGTGCGCCGCCGACCCGACGTGACCGCCCGCGAACAGCTCCGCGCCTTCGCTTGCTGGCTCGTCGGGAAACTCACCCAAGCCGAGATCGATGGAACGGCCACCGGGCGCTCGTTCCGCCGCCGGACCGCGTGGTGCTGGGACATCTCCCCGCGACTGGGCCCGGTCGAGACGACCTATCACGCGGTCCTCGTCGATGGCATCCACATCGGCTCCTGGTGCCTGCTCATCGCTCTCAGCGACACCGGACACGTCCTCGCCTGGCAATGGTGCGCGCGAGAGAACACCGCGGCCTGGAAAGCACTGTTCGAGCAGATCCCCGCGCCCGGCATCGTCATCTCCGACGGCGGCAGCGGCCTCCCGTCCGCACTGCGACAGGCCTGGCCCGAGACAAAGCATCAACGCTGCCTGTTCCACCTGCAGATGAACATCACCCGTCACCTCACCCGCAACCCCAGAACCCCGGCAGGGCGCGCGCTACGGCGCCTGGTGATGGACCTCAGTTCCGTCCGCGACGCGGACGCCGCGATCCAGTGGCAGCTGCTCCTGGAGCAGTGGTGGCAGTCATTCGGTCACCTCACCACCGAACGGACCCTGTTCCGCAACGGCCAGTTCGGATTCACCCATGACCGACTCCGGAAAGCCTGGTTGCTGGTCCGCCTGGTCGTTCGGAAGAACCTCATCTTCACCCACATCACCTACGGCAACCCGCGCACCACCAGTCCGCTCGAGGGACTGAACGCACAGATCCGCGATCTGTTGCGTCGACACCGCGGGATGAGCGAGGAACACCGCCGCCGCGCGGTCGAGTGGTTCCTCACCCTGCACGAGCTCCCGCTCGAACACGCTCTCGACCTCGCCAAGCCGATCGAACCCGTCACCGCTCCGGCACCGGTCGAGGAACCGATCGGACCGGCGCTCTATGACACCGGGCTCGACGCGGGCGAGGGGCTCTGGACCCGAGCAGGGTGGGCGGGACGCGGGTGACACGCCAGACCCATCCACTCTTTCTGGCCGGTAACCCGCGATGTCACGGCACAGGAAACGCAAAGACCCCTCGACCCTGCATAAAAACAGGGATCGAGGGGTCTCGCACAATGGCGGAGGATGGGGGATTTGAACCCCCGAGGGCTTGCACCCAACACGCGTTCCAAGCGTGCGCCATAGGCCGCTAGGCGAATCCTCCTTGGCCCGCAAACGGGCCTCGGACTATCTTACCCAGTGGGCTCCTGAGAACCGAATCGGCGCGTCGCGTCGGACGGCCTCGCGTGGCGCGCGGCGTCTCCTACGCCATGTCGACAACGATCTTGCCGCGGACCTCACCGGAATCGAGGCGCGCGAAGCCCTCACGGATCTCGTCGAACGCGATCACCTCGTGCGCGGGGCTCAGCCCCGCGGATTCCACGAGCCGCAGCATCGCTTCGAACTCTCCGCCTGTGCATCCCGTTGATCCGACGATGCTGAGCTGCTGGTAGAACACACGCTGCAGTTCGGCGGCCGGCATCGCGCCGCTGGTCGCACCGCACGTCGCAATCACCCCACCCGGCCGAACAGCGCGCAAGGAGTGCCGCCACGTGGCCTCGCCAACGGAATCGATGACGACGTCGACCTTCTCCGCCAGCCGCTCGCCGTGGGCAACGGCAGTATGCGCGCCGATCGACTCGGCGAAGCGCATCTTCTCCTCGCTGCGCGCCGTCGCCGTGACAATCGCGCCCGCCGCGCGCGCCATGGCAATCGACGCACTGGCGACGCCGCCGGAGGCGCCCTGCACGAGAACACGATCGCCCGGCTTCACACCGGCCCGCGTGAACAACATGCGGAAGGCGGTGCCCCACGCGATTCCCAAGCTTGCCGCCTGCGAAAACGTCAGCGACGAGGGCTTGTCGACAAGCATGTGGTCCGGTACGAGCAATTCTTCTGCCAAGCCGCCGTCGAACGCCTCGCTCAGAATCGACCGACGGGGGTCGAACGTCTCGTCACCTCCGCCGCGGCGCGGCTCTCCCAGCACGGGATGAACAACGACCTCGCGCCCGTCCTCCGTGACCCCGGCTGCGTCGCACCCCAGAACGATGGGCAGACGCTCCGCGGGGTGTCCGACCCCGCGGAGCGTCCAGAGATCATGCGGGTTCAGCGATGCCGCCTTCACGAACACACGTGTCCATCCCGCGCGCGGCTCCGGCCGAGGGTAAGAACGATCGAGAACGAGGTGCGCCAGCGGATCGTCATATGACTGACCGACTGCGACAACGGCACGCATCGTGGTCATCCGATTCACCAGCGCTCGTGTACCTGGGCGCGAATGCGCGCGTCGTACACATCGCGAACGCCGGCGAGGAAGGTCTCGGATAGTGCAGGAACGGCGGCTGCCGCCGCATTGCCCCGCGCCTGCTCGGGGTTTCTGGCACCGGGGATCACCGTGCTCACACCGCTTTGCTGGATCACCCACGCCAAAGCGGCGCGGGCCGGCTCCAGCCTCTCTGCACGGGCCAGCTCAGAAAACTCGGCGGCCGCGTCCACGCCGGTGGCAAAGTCGACCCCGGCGAAGGTCTCGCCAACGTCGAACGCCGAACCGTCGCGGTTGTACGTGCGGTGGTCGTTCGACGCAAAGGTTGTCTCCCGCGTGTAGCGGCCAGACAACAGCCCGCTCGCGAGCGGAACGCGAACGATGATCCCGGTGCCGGCCTCGCGCGCCGCGGGGAGAACACTCTCAAGGGGCTTCTGCCGGAAGGCGTTGAGAATGATCTGCACGGATGCGACACCGGGACGAGCGATCGCGGACAGAGCCTGCTCGACCGTTTCCACGCTGACGCCGTACGCAGCAATCGCGCCGTCATCGACAAGGGTGTCGAGGGCGGAGAAGACCTCGTCGGAGGAGAACACATCGTCCGACGGGCAGTGCAGCTGCACGAGGTCGAGAGTGTCGACCGCGAGGTTTTCACGAGAACGATCCGTCCAGGCCCGGAAGTTCTCCAGCGTCGCGTGAGCGAGCGTGGGCTCAGGAGCACGTCGAATCATCTTTGTCGCAACAACACCGTCCCAGGAGGGGTTCTGCGCCCGCCACGCGGCGATCCGCCGCTCGCTCAACCCATCGCCGTAGACGTCGGCCGTGTCGAAGAAGGTCACGCCCTCCTCAGCGGCCGCGTCCAGAACGGCGAACGCATCGCGTTCCGAAACGTCACCCCAATCGGCGCCCAGCTGCCACGTTCCGAGGCCAACCACTGAAACGTCACGGCCCGTGGATCCGAGGTGTCGCTGCTGCATGGGCACTCCCTGTTCGTCGTTGATTGGTGCTGTTCCAACCTACGCGGCGCGAGAGGACCCGGCGCCATATCCGGCGGGAAGGCGAGTCCCACGGATCGTGACGCGCTTTTGCGCATAAAACTACCGTCGGGTGGATCCCATCGTGAGATTCGATCCACCCGACGGCTCATGTCCTGCGGACAGAGGCGGAGCCCCCGCTGCTCAGTCCTCCGAGGGAACGGACTTCTCCTCCGAGGGAGCGAACTTCTTCCGTGCAGGAGCCTGGGACTCGGGGGCAGCCTGAGCCTGTCCGCTCGCAATGCCGCGGCCAACAGCCGCACCCTGCAGAACCGACGACAAGTCCACGCCCGTTGCCTCGCGAACCGTATCAAACATCGCACGCATTCCCATGGCTGCTTCTCCGGCCATGTGCGTCGATGCTCCGCCTTCTCCAGAACCGGAGCCAGAGAGCACCGTGACGTTTCCGACGTTGGCGTAGCCCTTGGCAAACTCCGTCATCATCGGAACGAGAACGTCGAGCGAGCGCTGCGCGAGGATCGCGTCCTGGTTCTTCTTCAGCGCCTCTGCCTCGGCCTCGATCGCCGCAGCCTTCGCCTCACCGGCGAGACGCACGGCCTCAGCGGCTGCCTGCGCGCGAGCGCGTTCAGCGTCGGCGTCAGCCTGGGCCTTGAGGCGCGTTGCTTCCGCCTCGCGCTCGGCGCGCTGAGCGTCTGCTTCGGCTTCCTTGATGCGCGAGTAGGCCTCGGCATCCGCTCGCTTCTGCTGCTCGTACTGGTAGATATCGGCCTCACGGCGCTGCACATCGGCGCGTGCTTCTGCGTCTTTGACCTGCGCATACGCACGGGCGTCGGCCTTCTTCTGCTCCTCGTACTGAGAAGCGTCAGCAACGCGCTTAACGTCGGCATCCAGCTGAGCCTGACGGTTATCCGCCTGCTGCATGAGGACGCCCTGCTCGGCACGAGCGCGGGCGAGAGCTTCGGCCTGCTCGGCCTCAGCACGAGCCTCACCGACATCGGCGGCGGCCGAAGCCTGGTTCTTGTCGTACGCGGTCTGTTCGATCAGCGTCTCTTCGCTGGTCGAAATCTCACGCGCCTTGATCTGACGTTCCGCGTCGATGCGCGCGATCTCAGCCTGGCGCTTCACCTTCGAGACTTCTTCGGCACCGAGTGCGTGCACATAGCCGTTCATATCGGTGATGCCCTGGATCTGGAAGCTGTCCAGCACCAGACCCTGCTCATCGAGGTCGCTCTTGATCAGCGTGGCGATCTGGTCAGAGAGCTCCTGCCGATCGCGCATCAGCTGCTCAACGGACAGCGTGGCCACAACGCCACGCAGCGCACCCTCAAGCTGCTCGGTGGTGAAGACCTCGATGGCCTTATCCTGCGAGACGAAACGCTCCGCAGCACGGGCGATGGCCTCACGGTCAGAACCGACCTTCACGAGCGCAACGCCCGTCACGTCGACGGTGACGCCCTGAATCGACTGTGCAGTCGGCTGCACCATGATCTGGCGAGCGCGAAGCGACAGCGTCTCAGCACGCTGCGTAATCGGGTTGACGATTGCTCCGCCACCACGGACCACGGTCAGAGCGGAGTCGACGCTCTTGTTCTTTCCCTTCCCTCGGCGTCCAACGATCACAAGCGCTTCGTCAGCGCGGGCGACCTTGTACCACGCACGCATCAGCAGCACGACGATCAGCCCGATCACCGCGGCAATGGCCAGCAGGATCACAAGACCGATAATGATCCCGACTCCACCGACGGCGGCGAAGAATGTTCCCATGTTTCTGGATCTCCCCTCAGACGCCCACCGAGCCGCGTCGCGGTGACGCGTAGGCGGGACCCTTCCACCCTATGGGCGCGCCGCCGTCAGCGCACGGTTTCCTTCCTTGTCGTTCACGTGGATGTCGCCCCCAGGCGCCAGCTTCGTAAAATTGCAGGATGACCGACGCAACAGCAACGCCCGGAGCCAGCCGCCAGCGCATCACGGTGCTCGATGTGTTGCGCTTGCTGTCCGAGATCGTGGCGCTCGCCGCGATCACGGCGTGGGGCATTCTCGCGTGGCCGGTTCCATGGAACATCGCCACGGGCATCGCCGCGCCCCTGCTGGTGATCGTGTTGTGGACGCTGTTCGTCTCGCCGAAGGCCGTTATCCGAGTGCCCTCCGCGATTCGCATCGTCGTCGAGCTGCTGATCTTCGCCAGCGCAACGGCATCGCTGTGGGCGCTGGGCTTCGCCTGGGAGGGCATTGCCGTGGGTGTCTTCTGTGTCGCGGTTGGCCTCGCGGTCGGAATGCGCTCCCTGCGGTAGCACTCAGCGGATCGTTCGCAGTTCGTGACCGATTTCCCACGCGCAGGCCATTTCTCCGGAATATCATGACGAGAACTGCGCGCTGAATCAGCGCTGATCTGGGGAGATTTCCGATGACCGACCTCGCAACGAAACCGACGCCGGCTGACGGCGCCGAGAACGGTGCCGACGCCGCCGAGCAGCCACCCGTGCAGTGGGCACCGACCGAGAAGAAAAAGTCTCGTAAGGGGCTGTGGCTCGGCGTCGGGATTCCCGCCGGAGTTCTTGTGGCCGCCGGTATCGCCATCGCCGTGGCGTCGACCGCGGTGTTCGCCCCCGGTGTCCAGGTCCTCGGCGCCTCGGTGGCGTTGCACACTCCGGACGCCGCGAAGTCCGCCATCAGCACGCACCTGGCGGACCTCGACATCACCGTCACCGTTGACGGCCACACGGCGATGGTCACAGGACGCGATCTGGGCCTGTCCACCGATGTCGACGCGGCCGTGGAGAGCGCATTCGATACGCACAAGGCCTGGCAGCTCGGCGCCTGGAACTCCGGTGACCTCGGCTCGTCTCTGTCGATCGACCAGGATGCCGCGGACGCAGCCCTGCGCGATCAACTCACTGACGCCTACATCGCCCCCGTGAACGCAGACATCGTGCTGAACGATGGCCGCTATGAGGTGGTGGCTGATGAGCCCGGCCGCGGAATCGACACCTCGGCTCTGGCGTCCCGGATTGAAAGTGCGCTGACCAGTGACCAGGCGCAGTCGCTTGCATCGGGCGCGCAGATTCTCGCCGCTTCTGGTGGCATTTCCGTCACGGCGGACATCGTCGAAACCCGCGCAGCGTTGACCACGGATGACGCTCAGGCCGCGGCAGACGACATCAACGCGCTCCTCGCCGGAGTCGACTTCTCGATCGATGGCGCCATCGTCGATGAGGCATCCGCGAATGTCGTGGCCGAGTGGTTCGATGTCTCGGTCACCGATAACGGAACCGTCGATGTTTCGCCCGACACCTCCGCGATCCAGGCTTACGTCGCAAAACTGCCCGACTTGGTCGAGCAGGAGCCAGTCGACGCCGAGGTCGTCACAAACGCCGCCGGCGACCACCTCCACACGATCACCGAGGGGCGCGACGGCTTCCAGTTGGACGATGTTGACGGCATCAGCCAGAAGGTTACCGAGCAGCTGACGTCCCTGGACGGCACGGACATTGCCCTCGCCGGTTCGCGCGTCGAATACGAGACGGTCGAGCGGTTCCGCCGCGCCGTGGTCTCCATCAGCGATGGCCGCTCGTACTTCTACGAGACCGTCAACGGAGGAGAAGAACAGCTGGTGAAGTCGATGCCGCACGCGGTCGGCAAGCCCGGCTTCGAGACCATCACCGGTGAGTTCACCATCGGTTGGCAGACGCCCATGCAGAACCTCGGTTCATGCGATGCCAACGGCGAGTACGTCGAAGACGACCGGCCGTTCGCCTACTGCACCCCGAACGTCCCCTACGTGTCGTACTTCAACGGTGACCAGGCCTTCCATGGCACCTACTGGCACAACAACTTCGGACCCGGCGCCGCGATGAGCCACGGCTGCGTGAACTTGACTGTCAGCGACTCCGAGTGGACGTACTACTTCCTGCAGCAGGGCACCCCGGTCTCGGTGATCTCGTAACACGACCGTTTCCCACGGGCCCCGCTCGTGCCCTACCCTGAGCGTATGAGCGAGCTCCACGTAGAAGACCTGTCAGCTGCCACGATCGTTGCGGCCAACAGCCTCACGCTCAAGCCGGGGCAGGAAGAGTTCATCGCGCCGACGACGTACTCCGTCGCGATGGTCGTTGCTGATCCGCAGAAGACGTGGCAACGCGTCATTCTGGACGGCGATGAGGTTGTCGCGTTTATCCGTGCGTACTTCGATCCGGACGAGTCCACCGATTATCTGCGCGCTGCTCTGTGGCGCATCAACGTCGACGCTGCTGCCCAGGGCCGCGGTGCAGGACGGTTCGCGGTCGATGCCGTTCTCGCCGAGGCGAAGCAGCGCGGTTTCGAGCGTCTGACCGTTGTCTACGAGGCCGGCGAGAGCGGACCCGAGGCCTTCTTCCGACGTGTCGGTTTCATTCCGGTGGATGAGACCGAGTACGGTGAGGTCGTCGCCGAATTCAGATTCTGAAACGGCGCACCTGGCGGCGGAGTTGCGCTTTTCTCCCTCCCCCGAACGTTGCTTCGCCGCCAGTCTCCACGTCGACATCGGCCCGGCACCTGAACAGGTGCCGGGCCGATGCGCTTAGACGAGTGACTCCCGCCAGGCACGGTGCAGTTTCGAGAAGGTTCCCGTGCCCGAAATGAGCTGCTCGGGCGTACCATCCTCGATCACGCGACCGTGTTCCATAACGATCACACGATCGGCGATCTCCACCGTTGACAGCCGGTGCGCGATGATAATCGCCGTACGATCGGCCAGAAGCGTTTGTAGCGCATCCTGGATCATCCGCTCCGACGGGATGTCGAGCGAAGCCGTTGCCTCATCGAGGATGAGAACGGCAGGGTCGGCAAGGAACGCCCGCGCAAACGACACCAGCTGCCGCTGCCCGGCCGACACGCGGCCACCACGTTTGTTGACGTCGGTGGCGTAACCATCTGGCAACTGCTCGATGAACGTGTGCGCGCCGACGGCCTTCGCTGCCGCGACAATCTCCTCCATCGTCGCGTCGGGCTTACCCAGCGCAATGTTGTCCGCGACGGTTCCGCTGAACAGATACGCCTCCTGTGTGACCATGACGATCGCGCGGCGAAGGTCCTCCGGTGCGAGATCGCGCAGGTCTACCCCATCGAGAGTGACGCGGCCCGAGCTGGGATCGTAGAAGCGCGACACGAGCTTCGCCAGCGTCGACTTTCCCGCCCCCGTTGTTCCCACAACGGCCACCGTCTGTCCGTCCGAGATGTCCAGCGTGAACTCGGGCAGAATCGTGCGCCCGTTTCCGTAGCCGAACGTGACGTTGTCGAACAGGAGGTGGCCCGTGGCACCGTGCAGCGATACGGGGCGCTCGGGGTCGGGAACCGACGGTTCCTCTTCCAGCACGCCGGAGACCTTCTCGAGCGCCGCTGACGCCGCCTGGAACGAGTTGATGAACATCGCCACTTCCTGGAGCGGTGTGAAGAAGTTGCGCACGTACAAAACGGAGGCCAGAAGCGCGCCGACCGTGAACTCACCCCAGGTGATGCGCGCACCGCCCCAGAACACCACGGCACCGATCGAGAATGCCGCGATGGCCATCAGGCCCGGCTCGAACGTTCCGAACAGCCGAATCACCCGAATGTTCGCGTCGCGATACTCACCGGCAAGGTGCCCGAACTCGACATCGTTGCGCGGCTCCGTGCGGAATGCCTTACCTGCCCGAATGCCCGTCATCGTCTCAACGAACTTCACGATCACACGGGCGCTGTGCACCCGCGTCTGGCGATACGCGAGCTGCGACCTGCGGTAGAACCAGCGCATCAAGAAGGCGAGGGGAACACACGCGATGAGCACGATAACGCCCGACTGCCAGTCGATGATCATCAGCGCGATCAGCGTGAAAACCCCGTAGAGCACGCCGTTAACCAACTGGGTCAGGCCGCCGTTGAGCAACTCACGAATCGTCTCGAGGTCACTCGTCTGCCGCGAGATGATGCGGCCGGACGTATAGGACTCATGGAACTCGAGGCTCAGACGCTGTGTGTGCCGGAACACGCGGCGACGCAAATCCAGCAGAACGTTCTGCGTCAGGCGCGCGGCGAGAATGTCGTACCACGCGAGCAGGCTGGCGCCGAGAACCGCCGTCACCGCATACGCCCCGACGACGAACCATGTGGGTCCCCAGTCGGCGCCGGAGATCACAGCGGGCAGAGCCGTGTTCAACCCGATTCCGAGCAAAGCCGGTCCGACAACGCGAATCGCCGTCTGGGCGACGACAACGGCCGCGACAAGAACGACGCGCCACTTCGTCGGAGCCAGTAGCGAGATCAGCAGGCGGAGCGAACGTGCGCGAATCTCGCGACTCTCGCCGCGGGTGTAGTCGTCGCGGTCCTCTCCCGCAACGCCCTGAACGGTCGAGCTCATCGGGTCTCCCCCTCGTTGTCCTCAGAAAGATCGCGAGCAGCGATAACGTCGAGCTCGGCCGTCGGGTTGGGGTCGCGGCGAATCGCCTCGGCGTCGCGCTCGTCCTTTTCGAAGCTCGACAACACGGAGCGGTAATTGGGCGACGAGGCCATCAGCTCACTGTGGGTTCCGACGGCGACGATGCGTCCCTCTTCCAGAAGCGCCACGCGATCGGCGAGCGCAACGGTCGACGGCCGGTGGGCGACGATGAGCGCCGTCGTTCCGGCCAGAACCTTCCGCAGCTTCGTCTGCACCCGCTCCTCCGTGTTCACATCGAGAGCGGACAAAGGATCATCCATCACGATCACCCGCGGACGGGCGGCAACGGCGCGGGCCAGGGCCAGTCGCTGTCGCTGTCCGCCGGACAGGCTCATGCCTTCCTCACCGATCATTGTCTCCATGCCGTCCGGGAGCTCGTCGACGAACTCGGCCTGGGCGACGTCAAGCGCCTCGCGTGCAACGCGCTCGGCCTCCTCGCTTCCGGGATCAAGATCATCACGGCCCAGGAGCACGTTCTCTCGCACGGTCGCGGAGAACAGCGTTGCGTCCTCGAACGCTGTTGCGATGTGGGTGCGCAACTCAACGATCGACATGTCTCTCACATCGACACCGTCGAGCGTGACGCGCCCTCCCGTGACGTCGTACAAGCGCGTGGGGAGGGTAGTGAGGGTGGTCTTTCCGGAGCCGGTCAGCCCAACAAGAGCCATTGTCTCGCCGGGGTTGAGCGACAAATCGATTCCGTCGAGAAGATCACTCTCGCGGTCACGGGCGTCCTGATAGCGGAATCTCGCGCCCTCGAAGGCGAGAGCACCGCGCGGCTCGGCAATCGTGGCGGGAGAAGCAGGATCGGTGATCGTGTCAACCGCGTCGAACACCTCGAAGATTCGATCAGTTGCCGTGCGCGCATCCAGCGTGAACGAAAAGAGAAAGCCGATCGATTCCATCGGCCAGCGCAGAATCGTCGCCATCGCGAAGTAGCCGAACAGCTGCGAAACCTGGATCTCACCGGCCGCGGTCAGCCAGATACCCAGACCGAGGCATGCGGCGAACGCCAGCTCCGGCATGATCACGAGAACAAAGTCGACGACCGCGATCGATCGCGCCTTCTTCATCTCGGTTGCTCGCAGCGTTTCGGCCTGGCGTGTGAAACGGCCCAGCGCATACGGCCCGCGACCGAATGCCTTCAGAACGCGGATTCCGTGAACACTCTCCTCGACGCTGGTCGCGAGGTCGCCCTGTTGGTCCTGGCTGAGGCGCGTGAGCGCCCCATAGCGGTTCTCGAAGCGATACGCCTGGATGAAGACCGGGATTCCGGAAACGAGGAAGACGGTGGCGAGCAGCCAGTGCCACTGAAACAGCAGCACAGTGCCGATGATGACAGTGAGCAGGTTGACGACGAGCATGATCACGCCGAACGCCAGCCAGCGGCGTACCAGGCCAATGTCCTGCATCATTCGGCTCAGCAGCTGTCCGCCCTGCCACCGATCGTGGAATTCGATCGGCAGCCGCTGCAGGCGCGTGTAGAACGCGGTGCGGACGTTGTATTCAATGGCGGAGGACGGCGTCAGAACGAGCCAACGACGCAGCCACACCATCAGCGCTTCGAGCAGCCCCAGACCGAGGACGGCGAGCGCACCCCAGAGAACGTAGATCGTTTCACCCGAGGCGATGGGGCCGCCAACGATGCGCTCGAGGACGGTGGGGACGAGAAGGGCGACCACGGCGGCGCCCAGCGCTGTGAGCGCGCCAAGGCCGAGTCGGGGCAGGTGGTTTTTTGCGTAGGGCAGAAGACGCATGAGCGCCCTGTGCAGGGGGACACGCTTCGTGGCAGGTGACGACTGAGACATGAAACCTATGGGGTGTCAGAGCGTGTGGCGGCCATCGCCTCACGGGCCGCGACAAGCGCGGCAGCCCTCCAGCCTATGACAAGGCTGGAGGGCTGCCGAGAATATTCCGAATGTAATTTAGTGGAAGAAGTGACGCTCTCCCGTGAAGTACATCGCGACGCCATGCTTCTTCGCGAGGGCGATCGTCTCCTCATCGCGAACAGATCCACCCGGCTGGATGATGACCTTCACGCCGGCATCGATCAGTGCTTGAGGTCCGTCCGAGAATGGGAAGAAGGCATCGGAAGCCGCGATGGATCCCACGACCCGGTCGCCTGCGCGCTCGATCGCGAGGGCGCAGGAATCGACGCGGTTCACCTGTCCCATGCCGATGCCGACCGTCGCCGAGTCCTTTGCGAGAACAATCGCGTTCGACTTCACCGCGCGGCAGGACTTCCAGGCGAAGACGAGATCGGCAATAGGCACATCCGGCTGCTCCCCCGCCACGAGCTTCCAGTCGTTTGCGACCGATTCGTAGTCGTCCTCGGGGAAGCGGTCAGCGTCCTGCAGCAGCAGTCCACCAGACACCAGGCGCACGTCCATGCGCTCCTGGCTCCAGTCGGCGGGAAGTTTGAGCAGACGCAGGTTCTTCTTCAGCGCGAACAGCTCCAGCGCGGCCGGCTCAAAGTCCGGCGCAACGATGACCTCGGTGAAGATGTCGCGCAGGTTTTCTGCCATCTTCAACGTGACCGTACGGTTGGCAGCGATCACTCCGCCGAACGCGCTCAGCGGGTCGCACTCGTGCGCGCGGTGGTGCGCGCTGGCGATCGGGTCGAGGGCCTTCGGATCGGCCACCGCGAGGCCGCACGGGTTGGCGTGCTTCATAATCGCCACCGCAGGAAGCACCATGTCGTAGGCCGCGCGCAGAGCGGCATCCGCATCAACGTAGTTGTTGTACGACATCGGCTTGCCCTGCAGAAGCTCCGCCTGGGCAATTCCGTGTCCGCCGACACGGCTGTACAGCGCTGCACGCTGGTGGTCGTTCTCGCCGTAACGCAGGTCGGTGAGCTTCTCGGCCTGAATCGTGAGGTGATCGGGAAGGCTGGTCTCGCCTTCGATCGTCTCCTCCGCGAACCACTGTGCAACGGCCGTGTCATAGGAGGCCGTATGCGCAAAGGCACGCGCCGCGAGCTCACGGCGCTCGGTGAGGGACGTCCCTCCGCCCTGAACGGCACGAATAATCGACGGGTACGACGCGGGGTTCACGACGATCGCGACGTTGGCGTAGTTTTTCGCTGATGCCCGAACCATCGCCGGACCGCCGATATCGATCTGCTCAACAACCGCGTCGCCTTCGGCGCCAGAGGCAACCGTCTCGACGAACGGATAGAGGTTCACGACAACAAGCTCGAACGGCGCAATCTCCAGCTCGCCCAGCTGCTGTTCGTGATGCGCAAGGCGCAGGTCGGCGAGAAGGCCACCGTGCACCTTCGGGTGCAGCGTTTTGACGCGGCCATCGAGCATCTCGGGGAACCCCGTGATCTCGGCGACATCGGTAACCTCGTGGCCCGCCTCGCGGATCGTCGCTGCCGTCGAACCGGTCGAAACGATCTCAATGCCGGCCGAGGAGAGTGCCTCGGCCAGCGGGAGCAGATCGGTCTTGTCACTGACGGAAACGAGCGCGCGACGAATCGGCACAACGTCGCGGTGGCGATAGAGCGATGGGTCGTGGCTCGGACCGGCCATGAGAACTCTCCTTGGTGCGGGGTGAGAAAGAAGCGAGTGGGATTATCGGGAGGATAGATCGATCTCGCCCACCGCAATACGGCGAACGATGTCGATCAGGAGGCGGCGCTCAACGGGTTTGATGCGCGCATGCAGGGAATCTTCGGTGTCGCCGGCCAGAACCGCAACGCGTTCCTGGGCAAGGATTGGACCCGTGTCGATACCGCCATCGACCTGGATCACGCTCGCGCCCGTTTGTGTGACGCCGGCCGCGATGGCGTCTCGTACGCCGTGTGCGCCGGGAAACTCGGGCAGATACGCGGGATGGGTGTTGATGATGCGCGGAGCGAACTCGTTGACAACGGCGTCGGGCAGAAGGCGCATCAGCCCGCTGAGCACGACAAGATCGGGCTGCGCCTGACGAAGCTGGTCGGCCAGGGCGATTCCCCACTCCTCGCGGCTGCCATAGTCGCGAAACGGCACCGTGAAGCGGGGAATTCCGAAATCGTCGGCGTGAGAGAGACCGGACGCGGCACGATCTGCTCCGACGGCAACAACACGTGCCGGGTAGGTGTCGTCGGCTGCGGCCTCCAGGAGAGCCCGCATGTTTGATCCGGTCCCGGAGATGAGCACAACGACGTTCAGCACCCGCTCAGTCTAGTCGGGGTTCCGAGCCGCGTTTCCCGCGGGTGAGCGGCTCCCCATCATCATCGCTCGTGGCCCGCTTCATGGGGGTGAGGAGGAGAATTGCCGCGCCGAGAACGACCTCAAGCCCCAGCGCAAGCGCGAGGGCCCCGGGGTCAGGACCGATGTGCTCCATCCGCCCCGGACCGATGGCCCCACGCGAGACGGCGGCGATCAGGGCAGCCGCGGCACCAGCAACGACGGCGATTCCGACGGTGATGACGATGCGCGGCGCGTAGCGCTCGCGCCCCTCGCCATCGTGCGCCCAATCATCGGAGTACGACCGACGAGCGATCCACCCGGCCAACGCGCCCAGCGCGATCGGCACCAGCACGATCAAGAGCCACCACTGCGAACCGCTGTCCGGAACGAGGCCGAACACGGGAATACCCGGAACAACACCCAGGGAGGTCCCGGCGGGCGAAACAGCCGTTCCTGAGCCAAAAGCAAAGCCGGGACCGGCGACCCACGACAACACCCAGCTGAGGAACGTCGGCACATACGCTGCTTGCCCCAGGGTCAGACCCGTTGCACCGACGACATCGACGCCGGCTCGTTCGTACAGCGCGATCATCTCGCTCCCGCGGAAAGCAACGAGAGCGGCAAACCCGACGCCGGCAACACCAATCATGCCGACGATCACTGTCGCCGCGCCCCGCACAACGAGCGCGGGCACCTCACGCCAAGCGGGCCCGAAGGCGTCCAGACGATCATGGATGAGGTCGATCACTCCCCCGTCCCCTGCGCTCCACGCCGCGACAATCGCACCGCCCACCATGCCCGTGGCGTAAATCGAAACGGGAAAGAGGATCGCCTGCCACGTCGTCGCATCGACGATGGCGTTATCGCTGCTCAGCTGTACGACGGACGCGATCATCGCCATTGCTGCGATGCCCGAGACCACCCCCACCAGGGTTCCTCCGGCCTCAACGGCGCGACGTCCGGAACGCGCCGCGAAGAGCAACGCGAACGCCGCGAAGGCCAGCGGCGCCAGTGTGACGGCAAAGCTACTCCCGCCGTCAGCGACGCCGAGGGACGCAGCAGTGATCTCGTCGAAGGAGACGTGCAGGGGGACGAGGTTCCCCAGCTGCCATATGCGCGCCGTTGTGGGCCAGAGAGCGCCCCAGGCGCCCGCGTCGGAAAACGACGTGATCCACAGCAGCGTCAGCGGCGCGAGCACGACGGCGATGCCAGCGGCCGCCGCGATCAGCGCATCGACAGCGGCAAGACCCGCGATAAGTACCCGTTGCATAGCGCTTTGACGATACCCGCGCCGGGCTGTGTGATCGCGAACGGCGCGCGCCAGCCGTGCACACAGGGGCAAGAGGCACAGGCAACCGCCGCGTACACAGCGAGGGCGCCCGACCAGATGGCCGGGCGCCCTCGCCGTCAGAGCGTGTTTACAGGCTCTGCATGATCTCGCGCATGAGCTGAGCGGTCTCGCTGGGCGTCTTGCCCACCTTCACACCGGCGGCCTCGAGGGCTTCCTTCTTCGCAGCAGCGGTTCCGGCCGAGCCCGAGACGATCGCGCCTGCGTGGCCCATCGTCTTGCCCTCGGGGGCGGTGAACCCGGCGACGTAGCCGACGACCGGCTTGGTCACGTGTGCCTTGATGTAATCGGCCGCGCGCTCCTCAGCGTCGCCACCGATCTCACCGATCATCACGATCGCCTTCGTGTCGGGGTCGTTCTCGAACGCCTCGAGCGCATCGATGTGCGTCGTGCCGATGATGGGGTCTCCGCCGATACCAATCGCCGTCGAGAAGCCGAAGTCCTTCAGCTCGAACATCATCTGGTACGTCAGCGTTCCCGACTTCGACACCAGACCGATGGGGCCGGAGCCCGTGATGTTCGCGGGGGTAATACCGGCCAGGGCCTCACCGGGTGTGATGATTCCGGGGCAGTTCGGACCGATGATGCGGGTCTTGTTGCCCTTCTGCTTCGCGTATGCCCACGCAGCCGCGCTGTCACCGACGGGGATGCCCTCGGTGATCACGACGAGCAGCGGAATCCCGGCATCAATTGCCTCGATCATGGCGTCCTTGGCGAACTTCGGCGGAACGAAAGCAACCGACACATCGGCGCCCGATTCCTGCATCGCCTCGCGGACCGAGCCGTAAACGGGCAGCTCGACCTCGCCCTCACCGGGCTTGTCGTGCGTCACCGTGGTTCCCGCCTTGCGGGCATTCACGCCGCCGACGATGTTGGTTCCCGCCTTGAGCATCAGTGCGGTGTGCTTGGTGCCTTCGCCGCCCGTAATGCCCTGGACGATGACCTTGGAATCCTTGTTCAGGTAGATCGACATCTTGTTGTCCTTATCCGATCTCGTCGTCTCAGGCGTTCGCCAGTTCGGCAGCCTTGTCGGCGCCCTCGTCCATGCCCGAAGCGGACGTGACGAGCGGGTGGTTGGCCTGCGCGAGAATGGCGCGGCCTTCCTCGACCTGGTTGCCGTCGAGTCGCACGACGAGCGGCTTTGTTGCCGCATCGCCGAGAATCTCGAGTGCCTTGACGATGCCCTCGGCAACGGCAACGCAGCTGGTGATGCCGCCGAAGACGTTGACGAAGACGCTCTTGACCTGCGGGTCGCCGAGGATGACGTCGAGGCCCGCCGCCATGATCTGGGCGTTGGCTCCGCCACCGATGTCGAGGAAGTTGGCGGGCTTCACGCCGCCGTGCTTCTCGCCGGCGTAAGCGGTGACGTCGAGCGTGGACATGACCAGCCCGGCTCCGTTGCCGATGATGCCAACTTCTCCGTCGAGCTTGACGTAGTTGAGGCCAGCGGCCTTCGCCTTGGCCTCGAGCGGGTCTGCAGCGCCCTTGTCTTCGAGAGCCTCGTGCTCGGGGTGACGCACCTCAGAGGCGTTCTCATCGAGCGTGACCTTGCCATCAAGAGCGATGACATCGCCCTCAGCCGTCAGCACGAGGGGGTTGACCTCGACGAGCGTTGCGTCTTCGCCCTTGTAGACGTCGTACAGACGCACGAACACGTCCGAAACAGCTCCGATGAGCTCCTCGGGGAAGTTCGCGGCCGTGGCGATTTCGATCGCCTTCGTCTTGTTGATGCCGACGATCGGGTCCACCTCGATACGCGCGAGCGCCTCGGGCTTCTCCACAGCGAGCTGCTCAATCTCCATGCCGCCCTCGACGCTGCACAGCGACAGATAGGAGCGCTTGGCGCGGTCGAGCAGAACCGAGAAGTAGAACTCCTGAGCGATGTTGGCGCCTTCGGCGACCATCACGCGCTTGACGACGTGACCCTTGATGTCGAGTCCGAGGATCGACTTCGCTGCCTCGTATGCCTCGTCGGGGTTCTTGGCGACCTTAACGCCGCCCGCCTTACCGCGACCGCCCGTCTTGACCTGAGCCTTGACGACGACCACGCCGCCGATCTTCTCTGCCGCTGCCTTCACCTCCTCGGGGGTGTCAGCAACGATGCCGGCGAGCACCGGCACCTCGTACTTCTCAAAAAGGTCTCGAGCCTGGTACTCGTACAGATCCACGTTGCATTCCTTCGGTGGGGCACGGGGAGGAAGACGGCAGGGCGTTGTTCGCCCGGCAATCGCGATAGCCGAAAGATCTCGACTGGCCTCCACCCTACTACCGCGCGAAACACGACGAACACAGACAGCACGAAGCGCCTCCCACCGTGTGAGAGACGCTTCGCTCGCGTGAGTGACTACTTCGCGGTTTTGAACATCGGTAGCGCCATCGCCAAGCAGATGGCGAGGATGCCGACCGTGAAGATCACGGCCTGGAGCGATTCGACCATGAACGCAACTGCGAACAGGGCTATACCGCCGAGGAAGAGGATCAGCGAGAGAATGAACATCATGTTGGTCGTGCCTCCTGGAAAGTCTGCGTATCAGCCTACCGGGTGTCGGGACTCCACAAAGCCTTCGCGGGTGCCGCACATCTCGCCCTAGCGTTGCGGTCATGGCAACAGAGACGTTCCCCGGCGAGCGCATCAGCTCGTACGACGTAACAGGTCCCCTCGACACCGACTACTACGACGTCTTCTCCGATGTAACGGGAACAGACCGCGACGCATGGCGACGCGCGCGACACGTCGTCGATGAGGTCGCTGATGATCTCCTCGATGCGTGGGACCACGCCGAGTACCCCGTGCGCAGCGTTCTCGACGCGCTCGGACGGCACAACGTGCTGGCCGATGGCATCGAACACGAAGGCCTCCCCCATCTCTCACCGCTGGCCGCCGGACTCGTCAATATGGAGCTCTCGCGCGGCGACGGGTCTCTCGGAACGGTGCTCGCTGTTCAGGGCGGACTCGCCCTGCGCACACTCGCTCTCTACGGAAGTCCTGAGCAGAAAGCGGCGTGGCTCGACAAGCTGCACAGCGGCGAAACTCCCGGAGCCTTCGCGCTCACGGAACCCGATCACGGCAGCGATTCGACCGGACTGGAATCGGTGGCAACCCGCGACGGCGACAGCTGGGTGCTCCGCGGAGCGAAAAAGTGGATCGGCAACGGCGCCTCCGGTGGGATCACCTTTGTCTGGGCACGGATCCAGGACGAATCGGACCCCGATCACGGACGCGTCGGGTGCTTCCTCATCCCGCAGGAAACCCCCGGGTACCGCGGCGATGTCATCCAGGGCAAAGTGTCGCTGCGCGCCATCCACCAGGCGCACATTCTGCTCGATGACGTCCGTGTTCCTCTGGACGCACGCCTTCCCGGCGCGCACTCGTTCGCCGACACCTCGCGCGTTCTCTACGCGACTCGGTCCGGAGTGGCGTGGTCCGCGCTCGGGCACGCCACCGCGTGCTACGAGATCGCCCTGCAGTACGCACAACAGCGCGAGCAGTTCGGCAAGCCCCTCGTCTCGTTCCAGCTCGTACAAGAGAAGCTGACGCGCATGCTCTCCCAGCTCACCGGCATGCAGCTGTTCTGCCGCCGCCTGGCTGATCTCGAAGCGTCCGGCAGCCTTCGCCCCCCTCAGGCCTCGCTCGCGAAGTACACGAATACCCGCACAGCTCGCGACATCGCGCGAGACGCACGGGACCTGCTGGGCGGCAACGGCATTCTGCTGGAGAACCGTGTGATGCAACACCTCGCCGATATCGAAGCGATTCACACGTACGAGGGCACCGAGAGCGTTCAGGCGCTCCTGATCGGCCGCGACATCACGGGCGTCGGCGCGTTCGTCTAGCCGACGACGGCGTCCCCGCTCAGAATGCGGGGACCACCGCGTTCTTGGCCACGAGCGTGATGCCGCTGGGGGTCACGGTGAGACCCCGAGCGATGTCTTCCTCGCGGGAGACACCGATCGTTGCACCTGCCTGGATGACCACGTTCTTGTCGATAATCGCCCGGCGAACCGTTGCCCCCGGTTTGATCCGCGCGTCTTCGAACACAATCGAGTCGTTGACGTGCGCGCCCGATTCCACAACGCACCCCTGGCCCAGAACGCTGCGTTCGATGTGCGCTCCCGAGATCACCGTTCCGCTCGCGACAATCGAGTCGATGATCGTGCTGAGGGTTCCTCGCGCATCACGCGTGAACTTGGCGGGCGCCAGGTTCATCTGCTGCGTGAAAATCGGCCATTCCTGGTTGTAGAGGTTGAAAACCGGCAACACCGAAATAAGATCCTGGTGCGCCTCGAAGTACGAATCGATTGATCCCACGTCTCGCCAGTAATCATGATCGCGATCAGAAGATCCCGGAACCGTGTTCCGGACCATGTCGTACACACCCGCCCTACCCCGTTCCACGAAGGCCGGGATGATATCCCCGCCCATATCGTGCTGGGAATCCTGCCGCTCTCCGTCACGCAAGACCTCGTCGATGAGAGCCTGCGCCGTGAAAATGTAGTTTCCCATGGACGCGAGGACTTCTCCTGGTGAATCCGGAAGGCCCTGCGGAGTCTCGGGCTTCTCCAGAAATTCCCTGATCCGCGTCGGGTCTTCGGGATCGACATCGATAACGCCGAACTGGTTCGCCATGGCGATGGGCTGCCGAATGGCCGCAACCGTCGCGTCTGCGCCCGACTCGATGTGCGCCTGCAGCATCTGATCGAAGTCCATGCGGTACACGTGGTCAGCGCCGACAACAGCGATGTAGTCGGGTCTCTCGTCGTAGATGAGGTTCAGGCTCTGCAAAATCGCGTCGGCCGAACCCTGGAACCAGCGCTTGCCGAGCCGCTGCTGTGCGGGAACGGACGCGATGTACGAGCCGAGAAGCCCGTTCATATTCCATACCTGCGAGATGTGGCGGTCGAGGCTGTGAGATTTGTACTGGGTGAGGACGACGATCTGGCGCAACCCCGAGTTCACGAGATTCGACAGTGCGAAATCGATCAGGCGATACTGCCCGCCAAACGGAACAGCGGGCTTGGCCCGCAACTCCGTGAGAGGCATCAACCGCTTTCCCTCGCCACCCGCGAGGACGATGCCAAAGAACTTCATGACCTCACCGTATTCCGGTTGAGCCACGAGAACTAGCCCCAATATTGACGAACTTCTTTTCGTTGCGCTTTGCTTCCCCCGCGCGTCTCGTGGGTCTAGTTTGAAGAGATGCGAGTCGACGTTCTCTCCCGCGAATATCCCCCCGAGGTGTACGGCGGTGCCGGCGTGCACGTCGCCGAACTCGTGAAGGCGTTGCGCCGCGATATCGAGGTGGTTGTGCGCACATTCGGCACCCGCCGCGAGGAAAACGGTGTGTTTTCGTACGGAACACCCGCCGACTTCGCGGACGCCAACGGCGCCCTGCAGGCGATGGCAACCGACCTGGTGATCGCCCGCGATGTCGCCGGCGCCGACCTCGTGCACTCACACACCTGGTACGCGAACTTCGCGGGTCGTGTCGCCCAACAGCTGCACGGTATTCCCCATGTTGCAACGGCCCACAGCCTCGAACCGCTCCGCCCGTGGAAGGCCGAGCAGTTGGGCGGAGGCTACCGTCTCTCGAGTTGGATCGAACGCGAGTCACTCACGGGAGCCGATGCGGTTGTCGCCGTTAGCGAGGGGATGCGTCGTGATCTGCTGCGCGTGTACCCCGATCTTGACCCGGCCCGCGTGAAGGTGGTCTACAACGGCATCGATCTCGACGAATGGCATCGCATCGACGACGGCGACGTCGTCCGAGAGCTCGGCGTCGACCCCGACCGCCCCTCGGTGGTCTTCGTCGGCAGAATCACGCGGCAGAAAGGCCTTCCGTATCTCCTTCGAGCGGCGCGCGAACTCCCCCCAGAAGTGCAGGTTGTGCTGTGCGCCGGTGCCCCCGATACTCCTGAGATCATGGCCGAGGTGCAGAGTCTCGTGGCCGAGCTTCGCGGTGTGCGCGACGGAGTCGTCTGGATCGACCGGCACCTCCCGCGACGCGAGCTCTGCGCTCTTCTGACAGCCGCGACGACCTTCGTCTGCCCGTCCGTCTACGAGCCACTGGGAATCGTCAATCTCGAGGCAATGGCATGCGGCGCTCCCGTTGTCGGAACGCGCACCGGCGGAATCCCCGAAGTCGTCGAAGACGGCGTCACGGGAATGATCGTGCCCATCGAACAGGCCAACGATGGAACGGGCACCCCGCTCGACCCCGAGAAGTTTGTTGCCGACCTGGCACGGGCCATCACCGAGATGGTTTCCGACCCTGACCGGGCGCGGGCACTCGGCGCCGCGGGACGCGAGCGCGCGCAGCAGCATTTCTCCTGGGCATCGATCGCCGACCGCACCCGCGAGCTCTACGCAGAGCTCTTGGTGTGACGGCGACCTCGACGATCAGTCGGTGGGCTCTGCGGCAGAGTCTTCCGCACCGTGTGCGAGGGCAAGAACCGGGTCGAGTTCCTCGCGGGTGAGAGTCATGAGCGGCCCGGCCGGGTCGATGAGAACTCCGCCCAGCTCCGGGTGGTCCGTGAGCACCTTGGCGATCTTCTCTGCGCCGAATGGCAGGGCCCGCTCGCTACGGCCCTGTGCAACGACCTCGAGCGGGTGCGAGTACACCTGAAGCAGGCGCGTCCCGTTGGCCAAACGGGCCTCGGCAATTCCCATCTTCTCCTCGTCCTGCGGCGAGGGTCCGACGGCGACCCAGAGCGGCGGCTGGTCCGCGAGAGCGGCGGCGACCTTCTTGGGCGTATCGGTATCACGGGGCTGAGCGATGAGGGTTTTCAGGCGCATTGCCGGATCGGCCTGTCCGATCGCCCGCTCGAGGACCTCCTTGGGGAGGACGATGCGATGCGGCGCAGAAGCGTTGTCGACGATCAACCCGTCGAATCCGTTGTCGATCATGTGCTGAACGATCTGCGGAACGGCCTGCGCGACGGCGGAGGTTTTCTCGTTTCCATCAGCCTTCACGGCCTCGCGCAACGCGCGACCCGAGCTGAAGACCATCATGTAGCTCTTATCGCCGTTTTTCGCGACGCCGAACGTGAGTGTCGCCTTTCCGCCTGCCTGAACCTGCTCGCGCACGTCGCCCGCGACGCGAAGGAACAGGTGCCCCTGCATCATCTGTCGGGCAACGCCCAGTAGCTGCTGGGGAGAGGGCTTCTCAGGGAGGGACTGCAGAGCGTCCCGCAGGAGCGCATTGTCTTTCAAGCCCTTGACGGTCTCGAGATTGGCCGGCGGAGCAGCCGGAGCGAGGGGAAGCTCGCGCGGCCGGGGGTTCTGTCCGTTTTTCGGAGCGGCAGGTGCTGGGGCTGGGGCTGGGGCCTTCGGCTCGCTCTGCGGGTCCTGCACTTCGGGGCCGGACCCCGCGCCAACGCCCTGGAAGGCAGAGAACGAAATGTTAACGTCGGCGGTCGGCTCGGGCGCAGCCGGAACGTCCGGTTCGACCGATGTCGCCTCCTCAGAGGCCGCAGGCTTCTGCGGCTCCTGTTCGCCATCGTCGCCGGACTTCTTCTTCCGAGAGAACAGACCCATGTGATCCACCTTATGGGGGAACGCTCAGGGCTGCGTCGTCCGGGTGGTTCTGTTCACCCTCAGCTGATCTTTGTGATCGGTGCCACCTTGATGAGCAGCTTCTTCGTTCCCGCGGATTCGAATCGGACGTGTGCGATGCGTTTGGCGCCCTGTCCGGTGATCGCGTCGACCGTTCCCTCACCGAAATCATCGTGCTGAATGCGATCTCCGGCCGTGAGCTCGAGGTCGCCGTTGTCGCGCACCTTTCCGGTGACGCGGTTGGTGAACTCAGCCAACGACGATTTGTTCTTCGGGGTGAGCGGGCGTTGCCCCCACGAGTTCTCCCGAGCGCGAGCTGCGCTTCCGCCGCCGCCGAGTGAACGCGCACCGGCGCCTCGGCCGTTCATCTCGCTCGGCGACTGTCGCCATTCGATGAGACCGGCAGGGATCTCTTGGAGGAAGCGGCTGGGCATCGCAGACGACACCTCGCCGAACTGTGCGCGGGTCATCGCCAGGGAGAGGTACAGGCGGCGGCGTGCGCGGGTAATACCGACGTAGAACAAGCGGCGTTCTTCCTGGGGCCCTCCCGGCTCGCCAGCCGAGATGCGGTGAGGAATGAGATCCTCTTCCACCCCGGTGAGAAAAACGGTGTCGAACTCGAGACCCTTCGCGGTGTGAAGGGTCATCAATGACACAACGCCGGACTCGTCCTCAAGATCGTCGCTGTCGGCCACCAGCGCAACTTCGGTGAGGAAGTCGATGATGGTGCCATCGGGGTTGTTGCGCGCAAACTCGCGCGTCACTGCCACGAGCTCGTCAAGGTTCTCAACGCGCGCCTCGTCCTGAGGATCCTGCGACCGCCGCAGGGCGTCCTCGTAGCCCGAAGCATTCAGCAGGAGACGCAATCCCTCCGTCACGGAGGTTGGCGGGGCGTCCCCCTCGGCCGGAAGGAGGATCTCTGTGGCGTCTTGCAACACGGCGTCGAGCTGCTCGATCGCCTTGCGAATCTTGGGCCCCAGCCCCATTGCGTCAGCGTGTCCGAGCGCTTCGCGGAAGGTCATATCGTTGTCGGCCGCGAACCGGGCGATGTTCGTCTCGGTGACGGCACCGATGCCGCGCTTGGGTTTATTGAGGATGCGGCGTACCGCCAGCTCATCGGCCGGGTTCACCACCGCGACGAGATACGCGATCGCGTCCTTGATTTCGGCGCGGTCGTAGAACTTCGTTCCGCCCATGATCTTGTACGGAACGGCGGCGCGGATCAGGATCTCTTCCAGCGCACGCGACTGCGAGTTCGTGCGATAGAACACGGCGATGTCGCTGTAGTTCGTGCCCTGCCCGCGCAGGCGATCAATTTCGTCGGCGATGAACTGTGCTTCGTCGTGCTGCGAGTACCCGGTGAACCCCACCACGCTCTCGCCCGGCCCTTGGTCCGTCCACAGCTTCTTGTCTTTGCGGTCGAAGTTGTTGCGGATGACCGAGTTGGCCGCATCGAGAATGTTCTGGCTTGACCGGTAGTTCTGCTCGAGCAGAATGGCCTTTGCCCCGGGAAAGTCGCGTTCGAACTCGGTGATGTTGCGAATATCCGCGCCGCGGAAGGCATAGATCGACTGGTCTGAGTCGCCGACGACGGTGAGCGACGCCCGCGCATCAGATGCTTCTGGCAGGAGGGCAACCATGCCGCCGCCCACATCCATCTGCTCGCCCTGGACGGGCTTCGTGAGCTCGCGGATCAGCTGATACTGCGCGTGGTTCGTGTCTTGGTACTCGTCGACCAGGACGTGACGGAAGCGGCGACGGTACGTGTCGGCAACGTTCGGAAATGCGCGGAAGAGGAACACCGTCTGCGCGAGCAGATCGTCGAAATCGAGCGCGTTCGCCGATCGCAGGCGACGGGAATAGTCCTGGAAGATCTCGACGAAGATGCGCTCTGCGGGATCAGAGATGTTGGCCTGGCTGCGAAAGCTGTCGGCGTCGTGCAGTTCGTTCTTCAGCTTCGAGATCCGGCTCTGCACAGCGGCCGGAGTGAGGCCGTAAGCATCACCCTCGTGCTCCTTGACGAGCCGCTTGAGCAGCGCGCGCACATCGCCGGAATCGTAGATCGTGAACGACTTGGTGAAGCCGAACTGCTCGGCCTCGCGGCGCAAGATACGAACGCAGGCGGAGTGGAATGTGGAGATCCACATGCCCTTGGCTTGTTCGCCGACGATGTCTTCGACGCGCTCGCGCATTTCGGCCGCGGCCTTGTTGGTGAAGGTGATCGCAAGAATCTGGCTGGGCCAGGCTTCGCGGTTGCGCAGCAACGAGGCGACGCGGTGCGTGAGAACGCGCGTTTTGCCCGAGCCAGCGCCCGCGACGATCAGAAGCGCGGAGCCGCGGTATTCGACCGCCTCACGCTGCGGAGGGTTGAGGCCGTCGAGAAGCGGGTCGCCAGTGGCGGGTATCAGTGCATCAGGCATGTCCCGTCGATTCTACGGTGACACCTCCGACATCGGCCGGGTGCTCCGTGTGACGATAGTGATCGATATGACGGCGAGTTTCGAACCGCCGCGTGGATCGATCCCTCTCGACACAGGGTTTCGCATAGAGTTACTGCGGTTTCTCGACTCCGGCCGCACACCGAACCGAAGGGGTGGCTCATGTCCGCGCGCGACGAAGCGATCACGGCGCAGCCGGCGCGGCTTGCTGACGTTGTTTACGACCAACTCGCTCAAGCGGTTGTCGACGGCACCCTTGCGCCGGGCCAGCGGGTTCGCGATGGTGATTTGGCTGACCAGCTGGGTGTGTCGCGCATGCCCGTGCGCGAAGCCCTGCAGCGCCTCGAGCGTCAGGGCCTCATCGAAATGGTTGCCAGCCGCTACACACGCGTGACCGACGTCACCCCCGATATGCCCGCGGCATCCCTGGAGTTCCTCGGCTACCAGTCGGGTATCGCTCTTCGTCTGGCTGTTCCGAGGATGAACTCCGAGGAACGTGCCCACGCTGCGGCGCTCGCCCGGGATATTCGCCCGGCCACAGCCCGCGGCGGAAAAGAGGGCTACGAAGCGGCCTGGAGTCTGTTTTCGTATCTCGCCTCATGCAGCGGAAACTTCATCTTCCAGAACATGATTTCGGACGCATGGCTCGTCCTCACCCGGAACCTCGGCGAGCACGTCCCGCTCCTGGCCGACGAGGCAGGCGTCGCAGAGGTCTACGAACGCATCGCCACCAACATCATCGACGGTGACGCGGCTGCGGCCGAGATGGAGATCCGCGCCTTCCTTCGTTTGGGTCCGGGCCAAGAGGGCGTCGCCGCTTTCTTCCCGAAGGACGACGACACCAGCGACGACACCGACGTGTAATTCACCGGAAGGCCTCTGCGGCCAGGTCTGGGTGATCGGCAAAGACACCCGTCACACCCGCCTCGCGCAGAAGAGCCCACTCGGAGCGCCAGTCGCCGTGCTCCGCAGCGCTTCCGCCTGTGCGGAAGGCCGGCAGAAGGAAACGGTTCTCGGGACGCGCCGTCCAGACAAAGACGTCGAGCTCTCGCTCGCGCGCATCCGCAACGAATTGTGCGGGCCCCGTCGCCGTTCCCTCACGATCGGGCGCCAAGATCAGGTTCTTGTGAACGCTGATGCCGCCAACCTCGGTGGCGAGCCGGTCGAGCCATCCGGGGCTCAGCTGTTGACGGTACGTTGGCGCCTCATCCCCCTCAGCAAGGAGCAGGTCCAACGCGGTTCCGCTCTTCTCCAGCAGATAGACATAGGTCGCATCGATACCCCGTGACCGCATATCGGTGAGAGCCGACTGCTCGAACGATTCGATGACGAGCTTTTTCGCGAGCTCCCCCTGCCACCCCGCGTCTCGGAGCTCGCAAGCGAGCATCGCGCAGGGATCAAGACCGATGCTCTGAAAGTAGGGGGCGTGCTTGATTTCGACGACAACGCCGATTCCGCTCTCGCGCGCGATGTCGAGCACCTCCCGCAGGAGGAGAACGGGCTCCTTGCCGTCGCCGCGGGCGCTCTCTGGCCGAATATCAGGGATGCGCTCTCGTCCGCGGAGCTGACGAATTTCGTCCGCATCGAAGTCCTCTGTGAACCACCCCTCCACTTGGTGTCCGGCGAACTGCTTCACGGCACGCCTGTTCGCGAACTCGGGGCGGTCGCCCACATCTGTCGTCGAGGAAATCTCGTTCTCGTGACGCACCACGAGAACGCCATCACGCGTGGGAACGATGTCGGGCTCAACCGCATCAACCCCTTGCGAGACCGCAAGCAGATAGGACGATCGGGTGTGCTCGGGACGATACCCGGGTGCGCCGCGGTGGCCGATGATGAGCGCCATCCGCACACCCTACTCCGCCGGGGCAAACGCTTCGCGAACGCCACGGGAAACCTCGCCGCGCTTCCATGCCATCACAGCCCCGCCATAAGCTGAGGCCGATATTGTAGAGCGACGACGCGCGCCCGCGCGCACAGCAAACCTCTCAGGAGCGTGACCTCGCACATGGCCGCCACCGGATTCAACAACCCCTACTTCACACAGGACCGTCCTCGCGGACAGCAGGGCTATCAGACCCCGCTGAACCCGAACCAGGCAATGGGCGCACGTCAGGCGTCGCAGATGCCTAACCTGGCAGACAAGGCCCGCATGGAGGGCATGTACGCCGCCCCCGACGCTGGCACGCCCCAGACCGGGCGAATGACGTACGAGGACACGATCGTCAAGACCGTGATCCTGTTCGGCATCATGCTCATCACGTCGGTGCTCGCGTGGATCTGGACGTTGGGCGGAACGATCTCCCCCACGCAGGTAACCGCGGCGCCGACGATGTTGCCCGCTCTCGTCGGCGCGATCGGAACGATCGTCATCAGCCTCGTGATCGCCTTCGGCTTCCGCCGCAAGATGGCTCCTCGCGGACTCATCTTCGCCTATGCGGTCGTTGAGGGTCTCTTCGTTGGCGGCATCTCGGCCTTCTTCGAATTCGTGATGCCCGGCATCGTCATGCAGGCCGCTCTCGCGACGATCGCCGTGATCGGTGTCACGCTCGCGCTGTTCTCCAGCGGAAAGATCCGCGCCTCCGCCAAGATGACGAAGATCGTCATGATCGCGATGCTCGGTTACCTCGTGTTCTCGCTGCTGAACGTCGGCCTGATGCTCTTCGGCGTCCTGCCCGGCGACATGGCCTTCGGCCTTCGCTCGATGACCGTGATGGGTATTCCGCTGGGTCTCATCATCGGCATCGTCGTTGTTCTGATGGGTGCCTACATGCTCGTCATGGACTTCGACGCCATTCAGCGCGGCGTCCGCAACGGCGCTCCCGCTCAGCTGGCGTGGATGGCCGCCTACGGCATCATGGCCACGGTCGTGTTCATCTACATCGAGATCCTGCGCATGCTCGCGATCATGCGTGGTGACTAACCGCTGACGCAACAGAATGGCCCGGCTCCTCCTGGAGCCGGGCCATTCTGCATTTCTCTCAGCGGCGCACGCCGCCCTCGGTGATGACCCGGTCGATCAGGCGACGAACGACAGTCGGTTCCTGCCGGATGCCATCGTGCTCAAACTCGTTCGTAATCCACAGGTGCATGTTCGGAACCGCATCGCGGGTCTGCTCCGCGAACTCAATCGGCACGAACATATCGTCGTGATACATCGCAGCAGCAACAGGCACATCGTTGCGTGAAAGCCGCTCGATGTCGTACAGCTCGGGGTGGTCCTCCCGATCATGCAACGCCATCACGGCATCGCGGAAGGGGCGCAACGATCGCACCTCGTCAAACTGCCAGGGGAAGAACATCTCGCCCGTGAACGGCATCGCCCTCCCCGCCGCAACCTCTTCCGCCGCGTCGAACCCGCCCAGTTCCTCTCGCACGCGGTGCGCCGCCCACTGCGTCGCCCCCGCACCATCAGCGTAGATCTCCTCCTGCAAAACGGCGTACAGCGGCCCTCCGTACAGCTGAGTTTCGGCATCGACGGCCGCAAGAAACGCCTCGCTCAGGCGGCCCGACGGAAGGAATGCCTCGTCGAGCAACCAGTGCAGGCGCTCCATCCCCGGTCCCATTCCGAAGTCCGCCCCGAGTGTCTGCAACCGCCGTGACGTGAGCCGGTCACCGCTCGGCAGCCTCACGTCCTCGTTCTCAAGGATGTCGACAACCGCCGCCAACGTTTCGGTGTCCTGCGGATAGCGTCGGTGGAACTCCGCCGTCTTGCGCGCAACGCGCGGAAGAGTATTCCGGTAAATCTCGACGGGATCGGGGTCGATCGAGGTCACACCACCCGTGACATAGCTGGCCTCCAGCCCATCGGGCGCGAACGACAGATAGGTCAGTGTCAGGAACCCACCGTAGCTCTGCCCGAGGGTCTGCCAGCGGCGCCCGCCGAAGACCTCGCGGCGGATGTGCTCGGCATCAGCGACGATCTGCTCGGCGCGAAACAAGCGGATGTAGTCCGCCGCCTCGTTCGCCGTCATCCCCGCAATCGTCGACGCCTCAATGCGTGAGGAGCGTCCCGTTCCCCGCTGATCCAGAAGAACAACGCGGTGCGTCTTCAGCGCCTCTCCTATCCATCCGCCTTCCGGCGCTGGTCGCGGCCCCTTTCCGCCCGGCCCTCCCTGCAAGAACAGCAGAATGGGCGCCTCCTCCATCCCCGGCTTCGCGACCTCGCGGGCGAAGACCTCGATGTGTTGCCCGGCATCCGGCTGTGACCAGTCGAGCGGTGAACGAACGGTGTGCTCGCGGACGATCAGCCCGCGAAAGGTGTACTGATGGGTGGTCATACATCCATCTTCGCCCGGCGAAAGCGCCGGCGCATCCAGCCGCGGTGCGCTGAGCGGAAGAAACGACGAAGGGCCGCCCCAACGGGGCAGCCCTTCGTGTCAGCGGGCGAGCGACAGGCTCACTCCCACTCGATCGTTGCCGGCGGCTTGCTCGTCACGTCCAGCGTGACACGGTTGATTTCGCGCACCTCGTTGGTGATGCGGTTGGAGATCTTCGCGAGAGTTTCGTACGGGAGACGCGTCCAGTCGGCCGTCATGGCATCCTCACTGGACACCGGGCGCAGAACAACGGGGTGACCGTATGTGCGGCCATCGCCCTGAACGCCCACCGAGCGCACATCGGCCAACAGCACAACGGGGCACTGCCAGATTTCCTTGTCCAGCCCCGCCGCCGTGAGCTCTTCGCGGGCGATCGCGTCGGCCTCACGCAGAATCTCGAGACGCTCACGCGTGACCTCGCCGATGATGCGGATTCCGAGGCCAGGACCGGGGAACGGCTGGCGGCCGACGATGGCCTCCGGAATGCCGAGATCGCGACCGATCTGACGCACCTCGTCCTTAAACAGGGTGCGCAGGGGTTCGATGAGCTCGAAGTCGAGGTCTTCCGGAAGCCCGCCAACGTTGTGGTGGCTCTTGATGTTCGCCGTACCGGCGCCGCCGCCCGACTCCACAACGTCGGGGTACAGGGTTCCCTGCACGAGGAACTTCACGGGCTCCCCATCGGCCTTCGCCTGGTCGACGAGGTCGCGCTGCACCTGCTCGAAAGCGCGGATGAACTCGCGCCCGATGATCTTTCGCTTCGTCTCGGGATCCGTCACACCGGCGAGGTGTCCGAGGAACGTCTCCTCCGCCTCGACCGTGATCAGGTTCACACCCGTCGACTCGACGTAGTCGTTCTCCACCTGCTCGCGCTCACCCTTGCGCAGGAGACCGTGGTCAACGAAAACAGCCGTGAGCTGATCGCCGATCGCGCGGTGGACGAGCGCCGTCGACACAGCGGAGTCAACGCCGCCGGACAGCGCCGAGATCACACGGGCAGATCCGACCTGCTCACGAATACGGGCGATCTGCTCTTCAATGACCGAGCCGCTGTTCCAGTCAGCGGGAAGACCGGCAGCCTTGTGCAGGAAGTTCTCGATAACCGCCTGGCCGTGGTCGGAGTGCTTGACCTCGGGGTGCCACTGCACACCGTAGAAGCAGGTCTCCGGGTTTCCGAATGCCGCAACGGGCGTGCCGGCCGTCGACGCAAGAACGTCGTAGCCTTCCGGCGCCTTCGCAACGGAGTCGCCGTGGCTCATCCATACGTTCTGTGAAGCGGGCGTGCCCTCGAGAAGGACACCACCGCGGCCCGCGATCGTCGCGTGCGTCGCACCGTACTCGCGGTTGCCGGTCTGGGCGACCTCGCCGCCGAGCGCCTGCGCCATCACCTGGAAGCCGTAGCAAATGCCGAGCGTGGGAATGCCCAGTTCGAAAATCGTTGCGTCAAACGTGGGGGCGCCCTCGGCGTACACCGATGATGGCCCGCCCGAGAGAATCAGCGCGACGGGGTTCTTCGCGCGAACTTCTTCCGCCGTGACATTGTGCGGGACGAGCTCGCTGTACACGCCGGCCTCGCGCACGCGACGCGCGATGAGCTGGGCATACTGGGCGCCGAAATCGACAACCAAAACGGGACGCTGGACGGTATCTGCGCTCATCGAGCGGTCTCCTCAGAGGTGTCGTTCGTTTCGAGGGAACGGGCTTTCGCTGCCGAAAGAGCAGCGCGTTTCTCGGCCGCGCGCTCTTCACGCTCGGCGAGATAGTTCTTGACGTCGCGAGCGACGATGACCTCCATGATGAAGGACAGGAAGGGAACAACGCCACCGCCCGCGAGCATCAGGAAGCGGGGGAAGCGCCAGCGCATGAGACTCCACACGCGGAAGCAGGCGAACAGGTACACGACGTAGAACCAGCCGTGCGCGATGAGGATGAACAGCGAGAGGTTCAGCCCCTCACCCGTCGAATCGATCTCGCAACCGTCCGTCCCCGGAACGAACTGCGAGTACCAGACGCACTCGGGCGAGACGATGACCGGCGCAAAGTACAGCAGGCGCTCGGCGCTGGCAAACAGTTCGACGTGGATCGGCGTGTACTTCAGGATCATCTCGATGACGAGCAGGAGCAGGCCGACACCCGTGATGACGGACGTGATCTGATAGAAGCGCAGGGCACGACGGATCTTCGGGAAGCTGGAAAGCCGCGGTTGGGGCATGGGTTCGATCCTACTTTGGCGATTCTTGGAGGAACTTATTCGTCATCGATGACGGCATCGGGGTCGATGCCGTGGAACTCTTCGACCTCGCGTTCCCACGCGTCTTTCGCGAGGCGATACCAGAGGTAGAACGAGAACGCGCCGAAGATGGCCCACTCGAGCGCGTAGAACAGGTTGAGCCAGTTGATCGGACTCTCGCTCTCGGGCGCAGGCGAGGAAATCTCGGCCAGACCGGCATCTGCGATGCCCGCCACGGGGTCCTCGCTGGTGAGATAGGCGCGATAGACAGGGCCGGAAGGGTCGTTCCACACCGCGAAGAGCTGGGCGGGTGACATCCGCGTGATCTCGAACGGATCGTCGCCGCGCGGCTGCTGGGGGCCCTCATCTGCGATGAGGCGCCCCGTCACCTGGACCGTTTCGTGCGATACCTCGCGCGAAAGCGCCTCGGCGGCGGCGTCCGCCTGTTCGCGCGATTCGGCAAAGCCGACCGCAACGGCCAGCGATGCGCCGTCATCAGTTTCGAGGCGGCCCGCTACCCAGAACCCATCGTCGCCCTCGTTGTAGCGGTGAGTGATCACGACGAAGTCTTCGGCGTCCCACGCTCCGCTGACGTCGACGCGCTGTCCGATGTACGGGCCCTGAATGTAGTCACCCGGCACCAGAACATCGTCGATCGGAAGGACCTGTTCCGTCGCGCCTTCCGGCATCGGGTCGGTGTTGACGACGCGGCTCAGCTGCCATTGCAGCAGCCACGCGAATATCGCCGCCACCATCAAACAAATCGTCAGCATGCCCAGCCAGCGCGGGCGCAACATCACTTCGCGCAGCGTCGGTGGGAACTCCTGCACGGATGAGATCTCGGGCCCGAGCGTCATTCGTATGGCGTGACGACGACGTCCACCCGTTGGAACTCCTTGACATCGGAGTATCCCGTTGTGGCCATTGCCTTGCGCAGCGCGCCGATCAGGTTCAGCGTGCCGGATGCTTCCTGTGCCGGACCGTAAAGAACCTCGTGCATGGTGGCGAGCTGCTCCACCTGCACGCGGCGACCACGAGGAAGTTCGGGGTGGTGAGCCTCGGCGCCCCAGTGGAAACCGCGGCCGGGCGCGTCCGTAGCGCGCGCGAGGGAAACACCGAGCATGGCCGCGTCGGCTCCCATAGCGATCGCCTTGACGAGATCGCCGGAGGTTCCGACACCGCCGTCAGCGATGACGTGCACATAGCGACCGCCGGACTCTTCGAGGTAGTCGCGTCGCGCCGCAGCCACATCGGCGACGGCCGTTGCCATCGGCGTGTGGATTCCGAGGGCGAGGCGCGTTGTCGACGCCGCTCCCCCACCAAAGCCCACGAGGACACCGGCAGCGCCCGTGCGCATCAGATGCAGAGCGGCGCGGTACGTTCCGGCACCGCCAACGATCACGGGAACGTCAAGGTCGTAAATGAACTGCTTGAGGTTGAGCGGCTCGGTGTTCTGCGAGACATGCTCGGCGGAGACCGTTGTTCCGCGAATGACGAAGATGTCCACGCCGGCCGTGATGACCGTTTCGTAGAACTCCTGTGTGCGCTGCGGCGAAAGCGCTCCGGCAACAACAACGCCCGCCTCGCGGATCTCGGCAATGCGGCGCGTGATGAGCTCGGCCTTGATCGGCTCGGCGTACAGCGCCTGCATGCGCTGCGTTGTCGACTCGGCAGGAAGCGAGGCAATCTCGGCCAAGAGCGGCTCGGGATCCTCGTACCTCGTCCACAGCCCCTCGAGGTCGAGAACACCCAGCGCACCCATGCGGCCGAGCGCGATCGCCGACGCCGGGCTGACCACGGAGTCCATCGGCGCGCCGATCACGGGGGTGTCGAACGTGAACGCGTCGATCGACCAGGTGGTCGAAACATCGCTTGCGTCTCGCGTGCGGCGCGAAGGCACAACAGCGATGTCGTCGAACGTGTATGCCCGCCTGCCGCGCTTACCGCGGCCCAGCTCGATCTCCATGGTCACCAGATCACCCTACGCGAACCCACCTCAGGCCTTGTAGTTGGGAGCTTCGACGACGATCTGCACGTCGTGAGGGTGAGACTCCTTGAGCCCCGCGGGAGTGATGCGCACAAACTTGCCGCGGCTCTTGAGCTCGTCGATCGTCGCGGCGCCGACGTAGAACATCGACTGACGAAGGCCACCCGTGAGCTGGTAGGCCACGGCCTCCAGCGGACCGCGGAACGGCACCTGGCCCTCGATGCCCTCGGGGATGAGCTTGTCGTCGCT
The DNA here is from genome assembly GCF_011046975.1 of Microbacterium amylolyticum. Classification (NCBI taxonomy): domain Bacteria; kingdom Bacillati; phylum Actinomycetota; class Actinomycetes; order Micrococcales; family Microbacteriaceae; genus Microbacterium; species Microbacterium amylolyticum. Next base: position 1,079,537 of record NZ_CP049253.1, read on the forward strand.
CGGAACATCCGCCTGGAAGTAGCGGTCCTTCGAGTAAGAAGTCTTCTTGCCGCGGGTCTGCATCGCGCCAAGCGATCCCATGCCGCGGTACTGCTTGAACTGCTTGCCGTTCTGGAAGACGAGCTCACCGGGCGATTCCGTGGTTCCGGCCAGAAGGGATCCGAGCATCACGGTGTCGGCACCGGCAACGAGCGCCTTCGCGATGTCACCCGAGTACTGCAGGCCACCGTCGGCGATCAGGGGCACACCGGCCGCGCGGCAGGCGAGAGATGCCTCGTAGATGGCCGTGATCTGGGGAACGCCGACGCCGGCGACAACGCGGGTTGTGCAGATCGACCCGGGCCCAACGCCGACCTTGACGGCGTCGACACCGGCGTCGATGAGCGCCTGAGCGCCCTCGCGGGTGGCGACGTTTCCGCCAACGATGTCGATGTGCGCGAACGAATCATCGCCCTTGAGCTTGGTGACGATATCGACCACGCCCTGGGACTGTCCGTTGGCGGTGTCGACCACGATGAGGTCGACACCGGCGTCGCGCAACGCCTCGGCACGCTCCCACGCATCACCGAAGAAACCGATCGCGGCACCAACGCGCAGGCGTCCACGGTCGTCCTTGGTCGACTGCGGATACTTCTCGGTCTTGTCGAAGTCCTTGATCGTGATGAGACCCGCGAGCGTTCCGTCGTCAGCAACAAGCGGCAACTTCTCGACGCGGTGCTTCGCGAAAATCGGAAGCACCTCGTCGCGCGTGATGCCCGGACGAGCCGTCACGAGCCCTTCGTGCGTCATGACATCGGACACACGCGTGGTCTCACGCGCTTCGTGCTCAACGAATCGCATGTCTCGGTTGGTGATGATGCCGACAAGAACACCCTTGTCGTCAACAACGGGAAGGCCCGAGATGCGGTATTCGGCGCAGATGGCGTCGACAGCGGCGATCGTCGCGTCGGGAGTTGTCGTAATGGGGTCGGTGATCATGCCCGACTCGCTACGCTTCACGCGGTTCACGGCGGCGGCCTGATCCGCGATCGACATGTTGCGGTGCAGAATGCCGATTCCGCCCTGACGCGCAATCGCGATCGCCATGCGGCTTTCCGTCACGGTATCCATCGCGGCGGACAGAAGGGGCATCGCGACCCGGATCCGCTTCGTCAGCTGCGACGAGGTGTCGGCGTCGCTGGGGATGACATCGGTGTGCCCCGGGAGGAGCAGCACGTCGTCGTACGTGAGTCCGACGAATCCGAAGGGGTCGTTTTCCGTCATGGCGGTATCTCCTGCTGCTCGCTCGTGGCTCGGGGTACGGGACCGGCTCGTGGGCGCGTATACCCCGTGCGCACAGTCTATTGCCGCCGAGCTGGGGGCAGGTCCTCCGCCCGATCACCCAACGTCCACTCGGGAAATTACACACCCGTAACACAGGAAACACCCAGTTCTCATCGAGCTTCTACCGTGCGATGAGCACAATCGGCGCAACCGTGCCGCCGACCTCGGCCCTGACCGGAGGCCCCATGACATCTCCCGCCGCCCCACGAGGGCGGGCGAGAACCAGCGTATGGCGCGCTGTGATCGTCTCCCTTCTGACCCTCTTGACCGTTTTCGCGCTCGGCGCCACCCCCGCCGCCGCCGCGGAGGGCGACCCGTACCGGATAGCGGGCCTCGTTCAGCTCAACGGCGATCCGCTCGAGGGAGTTTCCCTCGTCATCGATGGCTCAGGGGGTGAACAAAGCGTCGTCACGGGCAGCGACGGCCGATGGGAGGCCTGGGTTCCTGACAACGACAGCGAGTACACCGTCACGCTCGACGAATCCACACTGCCCGATGGCATCGGCGTCGTTGACGAAGACACGGAGATCGCCGAGGGCGAGCAGCCGAACGTCCGTGACGTCACGGTCGGGGCCGCCGGCTTCGCCGTCGTGAACTTCTTCATCGGCGACGTCGAACGCAACACCGTCAGCTTCGCGGACCAGCTGATCCAGCGCATCTTCCAGGGGCTGAACTTCGGCCTGATGTTGGCGCTCGCGGCGATCGGACTGTCTCTCGTCTACGGAACAACGCGGCTGTCGAACTTCGCACACGCCGAGATGGTCACGTTCGGCGCCGTCGTCGCTGTCGGCGTCTCCAGCGCCCTGGCCTCCATCGCGGTCAGCCCGGCGATGACCGTTCTCGGGCTCCTGATCGCCATCGGCCTCGCCGGTGGGCTGGGCTACGCCCTCGATATGGCGCTCTGGCGGCCACTGCGCCGGCGCGGCGTCGGAATCGTGCAGCTGATGATCGTGTCGATCGGCCTCTCCCTCGCCATGCGGTTCACGTTCCAGTTCTTCATCGGCGGAAGCACCCTCCAACTTCCGACGCTCGTGAGCACGGCGAAGGTCCCGATCTTCGGCGCCGTTGCGCTCAGCCCCATGGAGATCGTGTCGATGAGCATCGCGCTCGTTGTCATCGTGGCGTTCGCCCTGTGGCTCACCTACAGCCGCATCGGCAAGGCCACGCGGGCAATCAGTGACAACCCCGCGCTCGCCAGCGCAACCGGAATCGACGTCGATCGCGTTGTCCGCATCATCTGGGTTGTTGCCGGCGCGCTCGCCGGCCTCGGCGGAATCCTCTACGCGTATTACCGTCCCGGCGTCCGGTTCGACATGGGAATGCACATTCTGTTGCTCATGTTCGCGGCCGTCACGCTCGGCGGCCTCGGAACCGCCTACGGCGCACTCATCGGCTCGCTCATCATCGGCGTCATCGTCGAAGTTGTCAGCCTGTGGATCCCCGCCGACCTGCGCTTCGTCCCGGCGCTGCTCCTGCTCATCGTCATTCTCCTGGTGCGACCGCAGGGTCTCCTCGGTCGCCGCGAACGAATCGGATAGGTGCCCTGATGAACTGGGGAAGTATCTTCGGCGAAGCCCTCGCCTCTCTGCTCCTACCGGCAACGTTCGCCTACGCCCTCGCCGGTCTCGGCCTCGCGCTGCACTTCGGTTTCGCCGGCCTGCTCAACATGGGTGTTGCTGGCTTTATGGCCATCGGCGCATACAGCTACGCGATCGGCGTTCTCACGTTCGGCCTGCCATGGTGGGCCGGCCTCCTCATCGGCGTTGTTGCGTCCGCACTCTTCGGCCTTCTGCTGGGTATTCCCACGCTCCGGCTGCGCGGCGACTATCTGGCGATCGCCACAATCGCCGTTGCCGAAGTTGTCCGCCTGGTGTTCCTCACGACCGCCTTCGAGCCCGTCACCGGATCCGCCGATGGCCTCAGCGGATATCACGCGTCCTTCCGCGCGTGGAACCCGATCCCACCCGGCACCTACGGCTTCGGGCCATGGGTGTACAACGAAACCGGGTGGTGGGCGCGCCTGGTATCCATCTCTCTCGTCGTGATCGCGGCGCTCCTGGTGTTCGCCCTGACCCGCAGCCCCTGGGGTCGCGTTCTCAAAGGCATCCGCGAAGACGAGGACGCCGTGCGCGCGCTGGGCAAGAACGTCTTCGCGTACAAGATGCAGGCGCTCGTCGTCGGCGGTGTGATCGCCTCGCTCGGCGGTTTCGTGTGGTCGCTTCTCAGCGCTGTCAACCCGCAGAACTATCAAACGTCGACAACGTTCTTCATCTGGACAGCCCTGCTGCTCGGCGGTGCGGCAACCGTTTTCGGCCCGATCCTCGGCGCCGCAATCTTCTGGTTCCTCAATTCGTTCCTCGGCGCTCTCCTGCCCGCTCTTGTCACGGCGGGTTATCTCCCGTTTATGTCGACGCTGCAGGCGGCCCGCCTGCGAGACATCCTCGTCGGCGTTGCGCTCATGATGATCGTCGTGTTCATGCCACAGGGCATCCTCGGCAAGAAGAAGGAGATGTCCTTTGCCAAGTGATCACGCACCCCAGTCCGCGCCGGTGGCGCGCCAGAAGACCGCCGGTCTCCACGTGGGCGATGCCGTTCCCGGTGTGCCCAAAATCGACCCCATCATCACGGCGGACGGCATCACCCGCTCGTTCGGAGGTGTGACAGCCGTCGACGTCGAACACCTCGAAATCCCCCGCGGCGCCGTGACCGCGCTGATCGGCCCCAACGGAGCGGGGAAAACGACGCTCTTCAATCTGCTGACCGGCTTCGACCGGCCCGACGCTGGATCGTGGACATTCGAGGGACGCTCGCTGTCTGGCGTTCCCGCGCACGCCGTTGCCAGGCGCGGACTGGTTCGCACGTTCCAGCTCACGAAGGCTCTCGGGCTGCTGTCGGTCATGGACAACATGAAGCTCGGCCAGAAGGAACAGGTTGGCGAGAAGTTCTGGGCCAGCCTGCTGCCGTTTCTCTGGCGTGACCAAGATCGTCAGATCGAAGAGCGCGCGCTCGAACTTCTCGCGCGCTTCAACCTCGACACCAAGAAGGACGATTACGCCGCTTCGCTCTCGGGCGGCCAGCGCAAGTTGCTCGAAATGGCGCGGGCTCTGATGACCGATCCAACGCTGGTCATGCTCGATGAGCCGATGGCCGGTGTGAACCCCGCTCTGACGCAGAGCCTGCTCGATCACATCCTCGGCCTCAAGGACCAGGGCATGACCGTACTGTTCGTCGAACACGACATGCACATGGTGCAGCACATCGCCGACTGGGTTGTTGTCATGGCAGAAGGGCGGATTGTGGCGGAGGGTCCACCGGATCAGGTCATGAGGAATCGCGCCGTGATCGATGCCTATCTCGGCGCACACCAGGAGGTCGATCTGGGCGTTGTCACCGGACGCATCAGCATCGTCGACACCGACCCCGAGGCCGACGCGGCAGCCTCCGCCGCGATCAGCGCGGAAGAACTCACAGCCGCCGGACAGGCCGAGGCCGACGAGGAGGACCCGCGATGAGTGAAACAGACGACCGAGATGTTGTGGTCAGCGTTGAGAACATCACGGCCGGATATTTGCCAGGCGTCAACATTCTCACCGATTGCAACCTGACCGCGCGCAAGGGTGAGCTGATCGGCATCATCGGCCCCAACGGCGCCGGGAAGTCAACGCTGCTCAAGGCGATCTTCGGCCTCGTGAACGTCCGAAGCGGACACATCACGCTCGACGGCGAGGACATCACCAATCTGCGGGCGAACAAGCTGGTCGCACGCGGCGTCGGGTTCATCCCGCAGACCAACAACGTCTTTCCGTCGCTCTCGATCGAGGAAAACCTGCAAATGGGCGCGTATCAGAAACCCAAGATGTTCGCGGAACGCCTCGCGTTCGTTGTCGATGTCTTCCCCGACCTGGGCAAGCGCCTCAAACAGCGCGCAGGAGGCCTCTCCGGCGGCGAGCGCCAAATGGTGGCCATGGGACGGGCGCTCATGCTCGACCCGAAGGTGCTCCTGCTCGACGAGCCGTCCGCCGGGCTCTCCCCCGTCAGACAGGACGAGGCGTTTATCCGCGTCAGCGAAATCAACCGGGCCGGCGTCACCTGCATCATGGTGGAGCAGAACGCCCGCCGCTGCCTGCAGATCTGCGATCGCGGGTACGTTCTCGATCAGGGACACGACGCCTACGCCGGGTCCGGACGCGAGCTCCTCCACGATCCGAAGGTCACGGAGCTCTATCTCGGCACGCTCGGCTCCGAGCAGAACGCGAACACCGGCGTGCACCGCTCGGTGACGGGGGACGAAGCCTAAGAGGTCGTTTCTCTTCCGAGAGCCGCAACGAGCACGGCCTCGTTCTCCCCTACGACAGGCGATCGGCGAGGATCGCCGTGCGTGCCCCGCCGATTCTCGTGAGGAACAGCACGGCGCTCTTGTCGCCCTGCAGCTTCAGCTTCTTGCGGAAAGCTGCGGGATCGACATCGACGCCGCGCTTTTTGATCTCGAGAACGCCGATTCCGCGTTCTCGGAGCGCCTTCTGGAGCTTCTTCTGGTCCGCGGGGAGAGTCTCGCGAACGCGGAACGACCGTGCGAAGGGGCTGGTGATTTCGGTATCACCCGTGAGGTAGGCGATGCCGTCGGCGACGGGGCCCGCGTCCAGCAGGCGGGCGACGTCGCCGACGAGGCGGGAACGGATAACGGCGCCCTCCGGTTCGTGCACAAAAGCGCCGAGGGGTCGCACCGGCTCGTCCTCGGTATCACGGGCAGCCGTCAGTTCCGCCACGGTATCGCCGCGGATCACCAGCGCCGATCGCGTCACCCCCTCGCGTGCGAGCGTGCCCGACCAGAGCACGAGCTCAACGGTCGAGCCGTCCACCGTGATCCACTGTGCCTCCCAGCCATCCGGGATCGTGTCGCGATCATGCGCAGGGCTGAGCTTCATCCCAACGGGGATCCGTTCCGCCAGCTCGTACGCCCAGTCGAGGCGCGGCGAATAGTCATCAGCCGTGACGCGGCGGGTCTCGGAGTGCCCGGTTGTGCGCCGGGCAGGGTCGAGCCAGACGCCGTCAATGCCCGCCAAATCCGTTTCCTCGGCGCGGCCACTCCGCACCTCGACTCCGCCACCATCCTGCCGAAACGGCGAAAGGTTGTAGGCGGCGAGCGCGGCGGTGATCTCGTCGGCGTCCACGGCGAGAACGCCGAGGCCGAGGGCCGCGAACGCGAGGGAATCACCGCCGATACCGCTGCCGAGATCGGCGACGCGACGAAGTCCCGCCTGTCGAAAGCGCGCGGCGTGATGAGCAGAAACGCTCATGCGCGTGGCCTGTTCGAGCCCCGCCCGGGTGAAGAGCATGCGGCGGGCGAAACCGGGGAACTTCGCCTCGGCCTTGTCACGCAACCGGACCTGGCCGACAACGGCCGAAACGAGGGCGGGTGAATGTCCCGCTGCGCGCAACCGGGACACGGTATGGGCAACGTCACCGACGGTGACAACGGGGTCGAGCTCGTCCAGCAGCCGCAGGGCGTCGGGGGTAAGCAGCGCGTCGAGTTCAGCGTTGTCCATCCGTCCAGAGTAGTGACGCACGCCTGAAGTTGGCACTCACGTTGCGAGAGTGCCAATCTGCGCCCTACACTTGCGGTTAGCACTCTCGGGGTGAGAGTGCGAACACACGTCTTCTCAAGGACATTCGAAAGCAGAGGTGAACCGTGTCGGTTTCCATCAAGCCGCTCGAGGACCGCATCGTCATCAAGCAGGTCGAGGCAGAGCAGACCACGGCCAGCGGTCTGGTTATCCCTGACACCGCCAAGGAGAAGCCCCAGGAGGGCGAGGTCGTGGCTGTGGGTCCGGGTCGTATCGACGACAACGGCAACCGCGTCCCCGTGGACGTCGCTGTCGGTGACCGCGTCCTGTACAGCAAGTACGGCGGGACCGAGGTCAAGTTCGGTGCGGACGAGTACCTCGTGCTCTCGGCTCGCGACGTGCTCGCGGTCGTCGAGCGCTGAGGCTCAGACCCTCGCACTTTCTGAGAACCCCGGAGGCACGCGCCTCCGGGGTTCTTCTGTTGCATCGACCCGATCTACTGTGGGGCGTATGACGGAAGAGTTCGAAAACGACGTGACACACCTCGCGGAAACCGTTGCGGCCAGCCCGCTGCTGGCATGGCTCTGGGTTGCCATCGCGGCCGCCGGCGCCGTTGCCATCGGATTCGTCGCTTCCTGGTTGTTTCGCACCGTCGCCGGATCGCTGCATCGACGCCACCTGATCTTCGGCGAACTGCGCACACGTTTCCCGAAGCCGATCTTCTGGCTCGTCACGGTTCTCCTCTGGCGCACCGCTGTCCCGCCTTTCTTCCCCGAAGGGTTGGCGGAGCTCCAAGCCGGCGTCCGCTACGGCCTGACGCTCAGCCTCATCGGCGTCGTCGGGTGGATCATCGCGAAGATCCTCATCCTCCTCATCGACAGTGCCATGGTGCGGCAGGACGCCTCGGCTGTCGACAACTTCACGCTGCGCCGCCGGAAAACGCAGATCAAGATGATCCGCCGCCTGGTGATCGCGGTCGTCGCGGTTCTCACCGTCGGCGCCATGCTTCTCACAATCGACGGCGCCGAGACCTTCGGTGCTTCTCTGTTCGCATCGGCCGGAGTCGCATCAATCGTCGCCGGCCTCGCCGCCCAATCCACACTCGGCAACCTCGTCGCCGGCCTACAGCTGACGTTCTCCAACGCCCTCAAAGTGGGCGACACCCTCGAAGTCGGTGATGAATTCGGAACCGTCGAGGAGATCACCCTCACCTACGTCGTCGTGCAGATTTGGGACGATCGGCGCCTCGTCCTGCCGTCGACGCACTTCACGACAACGCCCTACATCAACTGGACACGCAGCCAAACAGCTCTGACCGGAACCGTTTTTCTGCAGGCTGACTACTCGATCAACGTCGAAGCCATTCGTGCTGAGCTCGCGCTGATCCTTGACGACTCCCCCGAATGGGATCGCCGAAGCTGGGGACTCATCGTCTCCGACGCACAGCGCGGCGTCGCCGAACTGCGCGCCACTATGACGGCCGCAAACGGCGACGACCTGTGGGCACTCCGGTGTCAGGTCCGCGAAAAGCTCGTAGCCTTCATCGCCACCCAGCGACCGCAGGAACTCACCCACACGCGCATCGAGACGCTGCCGCACAGTTGACGGGATTCGATCGTTCAGCGGCGTAAACATGCCCTTTCCCGGGCGTAGTCTGACGCGGTGACGACCCACTCGACCCCCGTAGTGGACACCAGCGACCTGTCGACGCAGACGCGCCTCGGCGTCGGCTACGGCTTTGCCGCCTACGCCCTCTGGGGCCTGCTCCCGCTGTACTTCGTCGCCCTCGCGCCAACGGGCCCCTGGGAGACCCTCGGCTGGCGTGTTGTGCTCTCGCTGGTGTTCTGCGCTGTGCTGCTCACGGTCACACGGAGCTGGCTCCTTGTCCTCGCCGTCTTCCGATCACCCCGGCTGCTGATGTGGACGCTCGTCGCCGGCATCCTCATCTACGCGAACTGGCAAGGATTCCTCTTCGCCGCCCAGACCGGGCACGTTCTCGAAGCCAGCCTCGGATACTTCATCAACCCGATCGCCACGATTCTGCTCGCCGTCGTGTTTCTTCACGAACGCCTGCGACCACTGCAGTGGGTCGCCGTCGGCGTTGCCGCCATTCGCGGCACCTCTTTTGCAGTTCATGACCGGAGCGTTTCTTCTTCACGAGGAGATGCCACCGGAACGATGGGCGGGATTCATCATCGTGTGGATCGCCTGCATCATCCTGATCGTCGACATGTCCCGACAGGCCAGACAGACGCGCATCGCCGCACGTTAACAAATCCGAACTCCGTCGTTCGAGCCTGAAAACATCCTGGAAACAATGCGTCGGTACGTTCGCGCCAAACCCGCGGCGTTCAGTTGACACCCCACCGGCCCGCGGACAGACGAAAGGACGGAACCAGCATGGTTCGATCCCGCAAGCTCGCCTCTGTCGCTGCGGTCACCGGCGTTGCCGCGCTCGTACTCGCCGGATGCAGCACCAGCGATGACGCGCCCGCAACAGGCGATGGCACCGACACCACGGCAGACGCGGAAGACGACGCCGCCGACAGCTTCCCCGAGTTGCCAGCGCCGAAAGCCTTCGACCCCGAGGAATACACCCTCACCCTCGGAACGGCGCTTCCGCAAACGGGTGACCTCGCATTCCTCGGCCCGCCTGAGGAAGCCGGCGTCGCCTACGCACAGCACCTCATCAACGAGTACAGCGCAGAGTCCGGCCTCACGGTCGACATCGAATGGGGCGACTCGGGCGACCTCACCAACCGCGCGTTCGAGACCGAGGTGCCCCGCCTGCTCAACGCCGACGTCTCGGCGATCATCGGAGCGGCATCATCCGGTGTCTCGTTGCAGTTCATCGACGAGGTCATTGGTGCTGACACGATCCTGTTCTCGCCCGCGAACACCTCGGATGAGTTCACATCGCGTGCCGACGAGCTGTACTTCCGCACCGCGCCCAGCGACGTTCTCCAGGGTGCCGTCCACGGCAACATGATCGCCGGCGACGGGCATCAGACGCTCGGACTGATCGTGCTCAACGACTCGTACGGAACGGGCCTCGCCCGCTACGTCACAGAAGCTTTCGAAGGCGCCGGCGGCGAGGTTGTCGCCAGCCCCACCTTCAACGCGGGTGACACAACGTTCAACGCGCAGATCTCCGAAGTCCTGGCAGAAGACCCCGACGCGATCTCGATCATCGCCTTCGACCAGACGAAGACGATCCTCCCGAACCTCGTTGATGAGGGCTACCCCGTCGAGCAGATGTACCTCGTCGACGGCAACCTCGCCGACTACTCGGCAGACTTCGAAGACGGACTCCTCACGGGCATGAAGGGCACCTACCCCGGCCCCACACCGCAGCAGGTGCAGGACTGGGTCGACGCCCTGACCGCCTTCCTCGAGGATGAGGGAACCGACCCTCTCACCGACTACACCTACGGCCCCGAGTCGTACGATGCCGTCAACCTGCTCGCGCTCGCCTCACTGCGCATGCAGTCTGTCGACGCACACGACATCGCCGACGCGCTCTACGAGGTCTCGGGCGGAACCGGCGACGGTGAGACCTGCACAACCTTCGCGGACTGCGCAGACATCATCATCGGCGGCGGCGTCGCCAACTACAACGGCATCTCCAGCAACATCGCCTTCGACCGGGTCGGCGACCCCACCGAGGGCACGATCAACATCTACGTCTACCAGGACGACAACACCTACGTGCCCGTGAGCTGATCACGACACGTCACGCGGCAACGCTCCGGTCTTCCGCACAGAGGACCGGAGCGTTGCCGCGTGCGCCCTGCGCAACGCGGCTACAGAACCGGGTCGATCGCCCCGAGTTGCGGCAGCATCCACAACAGCCAGTAGGCGCTGAAAGCGATAGCCGTCATCCCGAGCGCAATACCGCTCCAGCACCAGCGCCGACGCTCCGTCGGACGGAGCAGCGCAACGATCCCGAGAACGATTCCGACAGCCGCCGGAGCGGCGCCCCACGGGCCGAACCAGGAAATGATGAGTCCAACGGCAGACCACCACAGGGCAGCAACGCCCAGCCGAGTGACAACCTCTCGCCGATCACGGCGGGTGAGCGGGCTATGGGCAACGGCAGGATCAATCCACCCGAACGTGTCCGAGGCGATAACCGACAGGGAGCCGGTCGCGACCTCCTGAAGCCGCCGCTCCTCCTCCGTAGGTTGGCGCGGGGAGACCTGGGGCTCGTCGGCCCCATCGTTCTCGATCTCCCGCGCCGGCATCACGCCGTCCCCTGCCCCGCCTCGGCGACCTGAATCTCTGTCACAGGAAGCGTGGAATCTGCGCCGAAGCCCAGAGTCGACGGCTGGCGTCCGCTCGCAATCAGCTGCGCCGCCAGCGCCGCGATCATCGCGCCGTTGTCCGTGCACAAGCTCAGCGGTGGAATCCGCACCTCAACGCCGCGGGCCGCGGCACGGGAAAGCGCAACCTCCCGCAGGCGTGCGTTGGCGATCACGCCGCCGCCTAACAACAGACGGGGAACGCCGCGCTCCTGGCAGGCATCGAGTGTCTTCGTGACAAGAACATCAACAACAGCCTCGCGAAAGCTGGCCGCAACATCGGCCAGAGGAAGGTCCTCCCCCGAATCCTGGTGCTGTTCCACCCACCGCGCCACCGAGGTCTTCAGACCCGAGAAGGAGAAGTCCCAACGATGCTTCTCGAGGTCGCTCTTCCGACTCAGACCGCGAGGAAAGCGAATCGCCCGCGGGTCGCCGCCCTCTGCCGCGCGATCAATCTGCGGACCGCCCGGATACGGCAGACCGAGCAGGCGCGCGACCTTGTCAAAGGCCTCCCCCGCGGCATCGTCCACCGTCTCGCCCAGTAGCTCGACGTCGGTTGTCAGATCGCGCACGTGCAGAAGCGATGTATGCCCGCCGGAGACGAGCAGCGCGATCGTCGGATACTCGATCCGTTCCGAGTCGGGCGCAACAATATCTGCGGCGATATGCCCGACGAGGTGGTTCACAGCGTACAGCGGCTTCTCCAGCGACAGCGCGAGCGCCTTGGCGGCTCCCACTCCCACCATCAGTGCCCCAGCGAGCCCAGGGCCACTCGTGACCGCAACCGCGTCAAGATCCGCCAGGCTCACGCCCGCGTCGGCCACAGCTCTCTCGATGGTCGGTTGCAGCGCCTCCAAATGCGCACGCGCAGCGACCTCGGGAACAACACCTCCGAAGCGCGCGTGCTCGTCCATGCTGGAAGCGATCGTGTTCGACAGCAACGTGCGGCCGCGAACGATCCCGATTCCGGTTTCATCGCAGCTCGTCTCAATGCCCAGGACGAGGGGCTCGTTCATGAGCAGGCTCCCTGTTCTTTCTGGTTCGCTGCCTGCGCGCCCCGCCATGACGCAATGTCGAGTCGCATGACCACCGCATCAACATCGTCGGGCTGGTAATAACGCGGGCGCCGTCCGAGTTCTGTGAACCCCTCGGATACATACAGTGCATGGGCGACCGCGTTGTCGGCCCGCACATCGAGGAACACCTCGCGGGCACGACGCGCATCGGCCTCCTCGAGAAGAGTGCGAAGAAGCGCCCGACCCTGGCCACGGCCACGGGCTGCGTCGGACACTGCGATCGTCTGCACGTCCGCGTCCTTGCCACCGGGGAGGTGGCGCAGGCCCGCGTACCCGAGCACATGGTTGCCCTGTTCCAGAACAAAATAGCGACCGTGCGCAATGTTCTCGAGCTCGGCACGCATCAGCGACTCGCTCCACGCATCCGCCGGAAAGCTCGCCTGTTCGATCGCCATGATCGCGCCCACATCGGCGATCGTCGCCACACGAATCGTCATGTCGACACCCGCTTCGCCGCGCCCGGCGCCGTCACATCGGGTGCCCTCAGGTACAGGGGCTCCATCGCGGCGTCGACGCGGCCGGCGCTGATCATCCGCGCGGCAATCCGGCCGATCGCCCCCGCCGAGATCCGCGTGGTGATGCCTGCCCCTGATGCGCTCGCCGGTGTTTGGGCGCTCGGCACGAGGTGCGGTTCCGTCACGCGAATCGGCAGGCCATCGCCATCACGGCCGCCATACACCGTCACGGCATGCTCGCGGCGGCGCGCATCAGTGACAACCGTGACGTCGTCCGAGCCGCCCTCCATCGCGTCGAGCGCCGGACCGTCGTGGCTGACAACGGGGACGACACTCAGCCCGCGGCCAACAGCGAACGCGCGGGCAGCGGCAATTCCGATGCGCAGGCCCGTAAAAGGACCGGGTCCCATCCCCGCGGCAACCGCGGTCACATCGCGGGCGGTGACCCCCGCCTCCGCAAGCGCCTGCGCGATGAGCGTTCCAACCACCTCGGCGTGACCGCGAGTTCCCTCGCTGTCTGCCTGCGCAGCAACGACACCGGTCGCCGAATCGACGACGGCAACAGAGGTGCCGAGGGAGGAGTCAATCGCGAGAATCATCGATATCACAGTAGCCATGCTCAGCTAGGAAACGCCTGGCTGGGAGGCGTTCAGGGGAACTTCGTGATCGACACGATGCGGTCGGCGTCACGGTCCAGGTTCTCAGGGTCGTCCGCGGCGCCCACCGGTCGCTCGATCTCGATGTCCCACCAGGAGTCCGCGATGGATTCCACCTTGCCGCGCCCCCACTCGATGATCGTCACGGCCGCCTCCAGATCGAGGTCGAGGTCCTCCAGCTCCGCGGCATCCCCGAGGCGATACGCATCAGCGTGGATAAGAGGCGCTGCGCCGACGAGCGAAGGGTGGGTGCGGGCGATAACGAAGGTGGGACTCTGCACGGGCCCCCGAACGCCAAGCCCCTCCGCGATTCCGCGGGTCAACGTGGTCTTCCCCGCGCCCAACGGGCCGGTGAGGACAAGGAGGTCCCCTGCCCGCAGCCCGCCGCCGATCGCGCGGCCGAGTTCCTCCATCGCGGCGCTCGTAGCGACGCGCCGCCGACCGATCAGTTCGTTCATCCCCATGGTTCCCCGCTCCCCTTCTCCCCGAGCGCCCCTTTTCATGATTTCTGGCACGATTCGGCCCCGGTCCGGGGCCGAATCGTGCCAGAAATCATGAATTGACGGTGCGGGTGACGCGCGCGCCGATGCGCGTGACGATCTCGTAGTTGATCGTTCCTGCCGCTTCCGCCCAGTCACTCGCTGATGGTGCACCCGTTGTCGGATCTCCGAACAGCACCGCCTGGTCACCGACACGCACCGGTGTGTCTCCGACATCGACAATGAATTGGTCCATTGCCACGCGCCCCGCCACCGTGAACCGGCGCCCGCCGATGCGCACCGGCCCAACGCCGGAGGCCTGCCGCGGCACACCATCGGCATACCCCAGAGGAACCAGCGCGAACGTCGTCTCACGCTCCGACCGGTACTCGTATCCGTAGGAGGCGCCGTGTCCCGGGCCGACGCGACGCACGGCGGCAACACGTGCCCGCAACGTCATTGCCGGACGAAGGCCGAGCTGAGCGGATGAACGATCCTCAAACGGCGATAGCCCGTAGATCCCAATGCCCGCCCGCACCGCGTCAAAGCGCGCCTCCGGTAGCGCGATGGCCGCCGCCGTTGCGGCGAGGTGACGAAGACGTGGCTGCAGCCCGGCGTCATCGGCCTCGGCAAGCGCCCGCTCGAATTCGGCCACCTGATCGCGGTCATCGGCCATGCTCGTGCCGGACAGGTGACTGAAGATGCCCTCGATCACAATGCGGCCCGCGGCTGCCAGACGCGCCGCCTCCGCAAACACCGCGGCGCGATCAGCGGGTGCGACGCCGTTGCGCCCCAGCCCCGTTTCGACCTTGATGTGGACAAGCGCCGGCTGCGTCTGCGCGTGTTCGGCGATCCGCAGCAGCTGATCGAGACTCGACACCCCGAGCTCGATTCCCTGAGCGATGGCGGGTCCGAAGGCGGTGTCCGGCGCATGCAGCCACGCAATAATCGGCGCATCAATTCCGGCGTCTCGCAGTCTCAGCGCCTCAGGGATTTCGGCAACGCCGATGCGCGTCGCCCCGCCGGCAATCGCGCCGCGCGCAGCCGTGACGGCACCGTGTCCGTATCCGTCAGCCTTCACAACGGCGATGAACTCGGTGGTCTTCGCCGCGGCTCGGAGCTGACGGACGTTGTGCTCGATCGCGCCGCGGTTGATGACCGCCTCGCGCATGATGCCGCGCGGCAACGAACCGGTCATGAGCCCTCCAGAACGACATAGGCCAGCGCAAGCCCGCCATCGTGTGACAGCGAGAGGTGGGTCTGTGTCACGCCCCGTTCTGCGAGAGTGCGGGCGGTTTCCCCGTCAACAACATACGACGGCGCCTGCCGCTCACCGAGCCGCGGCACCTCGATCTCTTGCCAGAACACGCCCTCTGAGCCGCCGAGCGCTTTGATCAGCGCTTCTTTTGCGGCGTAGCGGGCGGCGAGGGAGCGCAGCGGGAGCTCGCGCTCGTGAGGAGTGAACAGGCGCTCCATGAGGCGGGGGGAACGGGCGATCTGTCCCTCGAATCGCTCGATGTTGACCATGTCCACGCCAATTCCGACGATCATGATGCCCCTCTCCCGGCACGCCGACGATACTCCGCCCCGCGGTGATCCGAAAAGCCTGCTCCTCACGGCCCCGGACCGTTCACCTGTTCGGAGAGCGATCCGGATGCAAGACGAGAACCGTTTACTCGACGGTGACGGACTTGGCCAGGTTGCGCGGCTGATCCACGTCGAGACCCTTCGCCGTGGCAAGGCCCATGGCGTAGATGTGCAGCGGGACGACCGCGAGCAGCGGCTCGAACAGCGGTGCGGCCAGCGGAATGCGCAGGACCTCGTCGGCGTGGGGCAGAACCGCCGAGTCGCCCTGTTCGGCGATGGCGATCACACGGGCGCCGCGTGCGCGGATCTCCTCGATGTTCGAGACGACCTTGGCGTGCATCGTGGCGGAACCGCGCGGCGAAGGCACGACGACGAAAACGGGCTGGCCGGGCTCGATCAGCGCAATGGGACCGTGCTTGAGCTCGCCGGCGGCGAAGCCCTCGGCGTGGATGTAGGAGATTTCTTTCAGCTTGAGCGCACCCTCGAGCGCAATCGGATACCCAACGTGGCGGCCGAGGAACAGAACCGATCGTGTGTCCGCCATCCAGCGGGCGAGCTGTTCTGTGCGCTCCTGCTCGTTGTCGAGGATCCACTGGATCTTCTCGGGCAGCGACTCCAGCTGCTCGACGGCTTCCGCACCCACCTCGGGTGCCAGCGATCCGCGAATGCGTCCAACGTGAAGAGCGAGAAGGTACAGGGCGGTGATCTGCGCGACAAAAGCCTTCGTCGAGGCCACAGCGACCTCGGGGCCGGCGTGCGTGTACACAACGGCATCGGATTCGCGGGGAATCGTCGATCCCTGCGTATTGCAGATCGACAGCGTGCGCGCGCCGAGGCGGGACGCTTCTTTAACGGCCATCAGCGTGTCCATCGTCTCACCCGACTGGCTGATCGACACAACAAGCGTCTTCGCATCGACGATGGGATCGCGATAGCGGAACTCGTGCGCGAGTTCCACATCGACGGGGATGCGCGCCCACTTCTCGATCGCGTATTTTCCGACGAGGCCGGCGTAATAGGCCGTTCCGCACGCGAGGACGATGACGCGATCAATGCCGGAGAACAGCTCGTCCATCCCCTCGAGCTCGGGAATGACGATGTCATCGCCACTGATTCTTCCGAGCACGGTCTTGGCAACGGCCTCGGGCTCTTCCGAGACCTCCTTGGCCATAAAGCTCGACCATCCGCCCTTGTCGGCGGCTGCGGAGTCCCACGACACGTCGAAGGGCGTCGCCTCGACCGGATTGCCGTCGAAGTCACTGACGACAACGGAGTTCGGAGTGATCGTGACGATCTCGTCCTGACCGATCGCGAGAGCGCTCCGCGTGTGCTCAACGAAAGCGGCAACGTCGGAGCCGAGGAAGTTCTCGCCGTCGCCGAGGCCGATCACAAGGGGCGAGTTACGTCGCGCGCCGACGACAACGCCGGGGCTGTCTTCGTGCATCGCCAGCAGCGTGAATGCGCCGTCGAGCCGGCTGACAACGGCGCGGAAGGCGGCCTCGAGGTCTCCGCCGGCCGTGCGGTACTCGCGGCCGAGCAGAACGGCTGCCACCTCGGTGTCGGTTTCGCTACGGAAGGAATACCCCTCGGCGATGAGCTCCTTCTTGAGCTCGGAAAAGTTCTCGATGATGCCGTTGTGGATCACCGCCAGGCGATCGTCATCGGCAAGGTGCGGGTGCGCGTTGTCGTCGGTCGGGCCGCCGTGCGTGGCCCAGCGTGTGTGACCGATTCCCGTTGTTCCGGCGCCGAGCGGGGCCTCGTCGAGCGACTCGCGCAGGCGGGCAAGTTTACCCGCACGCTTGCGCATCCCGAGGGTTCCCCCTTCGTCGATAACAGCGATGCCCGCGGAGTCATATCCGCGGTATTCCAGGCGCGCGAGCCCGGAGACCAGAATGCTCTGACTCTCACGGGGTCCGACGTATCCGACGATGCCACACATGCGGGCAATCCTATGTCCGCTCTGCTGACAAACGGGCGAGCGCCGCGATGTGCCCCCTCGCCGGACGATGAAAAGTGATCCGTGGAGCCGCCCTCCGCACGTCACGACGATCGCGAAGCATCATCCTCCGGCTGATAAATTCCCCGGCGGATGCCCTGAGCGACAGCATCTCTTCTCGTGTGTACCCCCAGCTTGCGATAGATGCTCCGAGTTTGGCTACGAATGGTGTTGAGCGAAACCGCCATACGGTGCGCAATCGTCGACAAGCTATCTTCCGTCACAAGCGCCGCGAAAACTGTTGTCTCCCGCGGAGTCAGATGTACGCGTTCAACGGGCGCATACGTGTTATCGCCCCTGACCGGAAAAACAACTCCCGTCAACTCGCACAGGCGCGACATGATGCGCCGTTCGACCTGCAGGAACGCGTAGGCGTTCTGAGTCAACTCGTAGTATTCGTACGCATGGGAAAAAAGTGTGCCGGCGTCGTCGATCTCCCCGAGACAATACTGAGCAGCAGCAACGACAAGGAAGGCATCCAGCATGTCACGGTGAGAGGTGTCAACGCGATAGAGCAAGGGTGCCGCCACGCGTACCGCGTCACTGTATTCCTCCGCGCGAAGATGGATGCGCGCGGCGAGCACGCGGGCGGAATCTCGACCGGGAAACTGACGGAACAACTGCATCGCCGCTTCCCCCTCCCCCATGTCCAACAACAGCTCTGCCCGCGCGCTTCCGAGTATTCCTCCCGCAAGATGATGTAGTCGCGTGCTCGCCCCGTGCTCACGAACACTGGCATCCAGCCGGGCAAGAGCTGCCGCGGGAGACCCGAACAACAGCCCGAAGCGTGCCTGTGCCGCCGCCGCGTATGGCCAAGGCTCGAACGTTCCGGAGTCACCGTCTAATGACCGCAGCGCCTCCCGCGCACCGGATTCGTCCAGAGCATCCATTGCCAAGTGCGCCGAGGCCAGTTGAGCAGGCACCATCAGCAACGGCTCCAACGTCGTCAAGGGGTCGCCACATCTCGCGACCTCTGCCAGCCAGGATTTCGCGTGTTCGCGTCGTCCTTCCAGAGCCGATAGCAATGCCGCCAACGCGGCCGCCCCCAGGCCTGCGAAGTGTCGGTAAGGGGGCTCGCCACGGGCTTCGTACGCGCATCGTGCGAGGACTGCGGCCGTTCGCATGTCGCCCTTGAGCGCGTTCGTGTACGCGCGCTGAAGCTCAAGCCAGCCCGGGCGCCGCCCACCGAGCTCCGACCACTGTTCAGAGCCGTCATTGGGCACCTCCGCAAGATATCCCGAGAGTCGCTTCGCGATGTCCTCCGCTAATCCGTAGTCGCCGCGCAAACGTGCGCCGATCAGGCCGATCACCCCTGCTTCAAGCATGTCGGACGGGTGAGAATGAGTTTCGAAATTTGCGGCGAAGCGTGCCCCGTAGTTCACGTAGAAGACCAGCAAGCCCCGCCAAGCCGTGCTTCGATCATCGTCACTGAGGTACAGGGCATGGTGCGCCGCGAGAAGGATCCTCGGATGCTTCTCCAGCATGCCTTTGGGAAGCTTCCCCGCAAATGCCAGAAGTTCGTTCCCGTACGCTGCGGGCAACTCGTACCACAGCCGATCGCTCAGCCGTTCAAGTTCCGCGACGTCGCCACGTGTCGCGGCGCGAGCGATCTCGTCCGGCCTCGCTCGTTTCGAAGTACGCGCCATTACGCCCCCGTTATTTTTCTTCTCATATCGTTGCGCGCAAATCGGTCGTCCTTCGGCCCAGGTGTTCTCTCCCACCGAGCACGTTTCGCGCGGTCCGATGTCTTCTGGTGTCGCCTTACCCGCCGCAATCTGGGCGACAGGCTCGTTGCGTCACCGCCTCCATAAGAACCTGGGCGATATCCGTTGGATGCAGTGCGTGGTAAGCAGCGCCTCCCGTTGCCTCGGCAATTTGCGTGAGAACCTGCTGATCGGTGTCGGGGCCGTATCCAACGGCGATCACCACGACGGGATTCTCGGGGTCGTGCAGGACGTGAAGTTCGTCGAGGAGCTCGGGAAGCTCCACCCCAATATGGTCTTCGTTGACGCCGTCTGTATTGAGCAGAATCAGATTCACCTTGTCAGGTTCGTAGGACTCTCGCATAAATCTCATGGCGTCCAAGACCGTGTCGTAGAGCCCCGTGCCTCCCACGACGCGGTGTTCGAGGTCGCGCGCCGTGTCGATCGTGAGTTGCCGGTGCTGCGGATCGCCAAGCGATCCGAACGAAACGATTTCTTCCCAGGGCTTGTCGCCGTCGCGCCCGCTGGAGAAAATCCACGTCGCCATATCGGTGTTGTCCGGAAGCGCGTTGACGGCAAGAACTGCGGCCTCGGAAAAGAGATCAATTCGCCGAGTATTCCCTCCCACCACATCGTTCATCGATCCCGACACATCGATGACGGACAACATTCGAGACGGCGCTGTGAGCTGGCCCCAGGTGTCGAGGACATCGATATGAGATTCGGCGCTCACCGGAACGATCACCTCGTTCTCGGCCATGTGGTGAGCCTGCCCGGACGCATCGCGGAACCCGTGCTCTGCAAGCAGCTCAGGGGACGCATGGATGGCTTCTATCAGCACCCCGAGTGCGTGGCTCGTGTCGTCGGAGACATTGTCTGCGGTAGCGAGGGGCACAGCGGACGCGGTGGAGACATCGGGATGATAAACGGAAACAAGCGGAGTAGGGGCGCCATCGGAGTATGCCCGCACCATTTGCTCCGTGGTGATGGCGATTGTCGGCCGGTCCGACTCCGAAACGGCTTCGAGCCCATCCTGCGATGCGTCCACCATATTGCTGTGAAGCCTCATGACCAGTGCGGTAAAGGCCGTGAAGTCGTCACCGACAGCGTGCTGGAGAGCAGACAGCGCCGCGACGCTCGCAGCGGCGCCAGCCGGATCCGGTAGCACAACAGAGACGATCCCATCGCTGATGCCTTGCCAAGTGACCTCCAGCGTTTCGAGGGCCATCGCGGTGGATTCCGTCCCCGCGAGCACAATCGGTGTGCTTGCCACGACGTCACGCGTGGTGACGGTGATTTCTTCCCCCGAGACATTGGCCAGTTCTTCCGCACGAAGCAGCCACAGATCCGAATCGGGGACCCACGCATCAAACTCGAGGTCTTGCCCTGCGCCAAGCCGCACCGCGGTGTGATCGCTGTCCTCCTCGACGATGTCAACGCTGATGCAGTCGTTCTCACGGACCTTCGCCGCGATGTGTTCGAGTGCGCCCGCGATCTTCGGATCTGCGACAACACGGACGCTGTCGCGGGCCTCACAGGACTCGGCCGCTGCGACTGCGCCCACCGGCTGCTCGCCGACCCCGTGTGTGAGCAGCTTGCTGACGATCACGATGGCGGCGACAACCAGCAGCACGTTGAGTGCAGTCAAGGCCGCTAACTGCAAGCGCTTACCAAAGCTCTTCGTCGGAGTTTCCGCAACTCCGGCGCCTCCGAAGTGAAGACTGGACTGCATCGCTATCAGATCTCCGTTGCACATAGGCGATGTTGTTCCAACAGGCCACACTGCGCTGTTGATCAGGGATTATCAGTAGCTACTATACACACAGCCATCTCTCAGATGGGTGCTCGCACGCCGCACCTGTCGCGACGAACCCTGGGCTCAGGCAACAAGAACCGGCTTCCCTGAGAGCAGGAAGCATCTCCCCCTGTGAACGGTTCACGCGCATAAGGCGTAAACGCTTACATACAAATGAAATATGACAACGACGCCCCGAGGGGCATCGAGCGGCGGCCGTGAGCTACAGCTTGCGCAGCAGAACCGACTCGACCGAATGGTCGATCCCCTTGCGGAGCACCAGCGTTGCACGATGCTTCGTAGGTTCGACGTTCTCGATCAGGTTCGGCAAGTTGATGTCGCGCCAGATGCCACGGGCCGTTTCCACGGCCTCGGCATCAGAAAGATGCGCGAACACGTTAAAGTACGACGCGGGATTCGAAAAGGCTCCCTGACGCAGCTGAAGAAAGCGGTCGATGTACCACCGCTCAATATGCGCACGGTCGGCATCAACGAACACCGTAAAATCGAAAAGATCGCTGACGGCAACATCATTCGGAGCGGGTGGCGGCTGCAGCACGTTGAGCCCCTCAATGATGAGGATATCCGGTTGGCGCACAACAACCGACGCGTCGTTCATGATGTCGTACTTCATGTGCGAGTAGAACGGAGCTCGTACTTCGGCTTCGCCTGACTTCACGCGCGTCACAAAGTCGACAAGGGCTCGCCGATCGTATGACTCAGGAAAACCTTTGCGGTTCATCAACCCACGGCGCTCCAGCTCGGCATTCGAGTAGAGAAACCCGTCCGTCGTCACAAGTTCGACGCGCGGCGTTTCCGACCATCGGCTGGTGAGTTCGCGGAGAAGACGGGCAACCGTTGATTTTCCGACGGCAACGGACCCTGCGACGCCAACGACGAATGGGATGCGCGGCTGGTCTTCGCCCAGAAAGGCACCGACTTCTCTGCCGATTTCTCGGGTGCCGCGGGCCCAGCCGCTCAGCAGTCGACTGATGGGCAGATACACATCGCGTACTTCTGCCGGCGATAGTCGGTCACCGATACCGCGGATCTGAACAACCTCTTGCTCCGTCAGGGGCTGTTCCATCCCCCGCGCGAGCCGCGCCCACTCCGCGCGAGGAATGTCGCGGTAGAGCGATAGCTGCAGGGCTGAGCTTGCGGGGGTCATCCGCAACATCGTACCGGCAATGCCGCACCGGTCCTTTTGGGATGGGCCTCACAGTGATCTGTCCCTTCGCGTACTCCGCGCAACGACATGGATGGTTGGTTGGGAACCATCGTCACCAGCGAGGCGGTACGGTTTCCCCATGCGACTCGGGGTTCTTGACATCGGTTCCAACACCGTGCACTTGCTCGTCGCCGATGCCAGGCCAGGCGGCCGCCCTCTCGCAACGACGAGCTCAAAAAAGATGCTCAAGCTGATGAGGTTCATCGACGAACACGGCGCGATCTCCGACGAAGGCCTCGCGGCGCTCGTGAAGTCCGTCAAAAAAGCGAAGAAGGCTGCCGCCAAGGAAGGCGTCGAAGAACTGCTGGCGACGGCAACGAGCGCCGTGCGGGAGGCGGCGAATGGCCCCAAGGTGATCAAGAAGATCGAAAAGGTGCTTGGTCAGCCGCTGCAAGTACTCGGGGGCACGGAGGAGGCACGATTTACCTTTCTCGCGATCCGCCGCTGGTTCGGGTGGTCAGCGGGCCAGATCCTCATGTTTGACATCGGTGGCGGATCCCTCGAAATCGCCGGCGGCTCGGAAGAACTACCTGAACTGGCTGAGTCGGTTCAGCTGGGCGCGGGACGCATGACGGTCGCGTACCTCGACAAAGACCCCGCCGGCGATGAACGCATCGCGAAGCTGGAGGAACACGCCGCTCAGGTGTTGGAACCCCTCGCAAAGAGCTTTCACACGCTTCCTCAGCCTGACCACGTCGTTGGCTCGAGCAAGACGGTGCGCTCCCTGTCGCGGCTTGTGGGCTATAGACGCCCGGGCTGGTCGGGCATGGAGAGGTGGGTGCTCCCACGCGCCGCGCTTGGCGCATGGATTCCCGTACTCGGACGCATCCCGGCCGAAGCGCGACAGGAGCTCCCAGGAATCACCGCCGACCGTACGTTCCAGATCACGGCGGGCGCCGTCGTGCTCCACGAAGCGATGAAGGCAATGGATGTTGAAGAGCTCGAGGTCAGCCCCTGGGCGCTTCGCGAAGGCGTTCTGCTGCGCTATATCGAAGACCTGGGGTGGTGACGCCCCAGGTCGCATCGTTCTCTGCTCCGCGCCGCCATACGTGCGCGGCCGACAGTCTGCGCCCCGACAGCATCGGGCTGTTCCGACGTTCGGTCGGTGTCACGCTCTGACCCGTAACAGGGGGACGACGCCTCGAGGTGTACTCGAAAGCGCCGCCCCCCCTGCTTGATCAGCTACACGGGTTCGTGTGTGTGATGTTTCCGTTCGCAGAAACAGCAGCAACCTGACCGGTCAATCGGTAGTCCTGCCCCCCATTGTTGTCCCAGTTTCCGTTACCGTTGTTAAACGCAGCAGTGACGTCCGCCCCATCCGATGGAATGGTGAGCGATGCCCACCCCCAGCACGCGATCGTCATCTCCTCACCCGGCGCACTTGTCCATGCGCCCGAACCCACCTTGTAGTGGGCGTACCAGTTCTGCCAGCCGGAGTCTGTCGAGTAGAACACCGTCAGATCGTTCGTCACCGCGTCACAAGGATCCGTGTGCGAAACCTGACCCTGAGCATTCACCGCAGCGATCTGACCAGACAAGACATAGTCCTGCCCACCATTGTTGTCCCACGAACCAGCGCCGTTGTTAAACGCAGCCGTCACGTCAGCACCCTTCGACGGGATCGTCAGAGCCGCCCAACCATAGCAGGCAATCTCCATCTTCTCGCCCGGAGCGCTCGTCCACGAGCCCGAACCCACCTTGTAGTGCGCGTACGGGCTCGACCAACCCGAATCCGTCGAATAGAACACCTTGATGTCCTCGCCCGGCACAAGGCAGGGGTCCTGCGTTGAGACATCTCCGTCCGATACTGCGGCCAAAGTGCCCGAAAGTATATAGCCAGCACCGGAGTTGTCATCCGTTGCGTCGGCACCGTCGTTGAAGGACGCGTTGACGTCTTCGCCGTTCGTCTCCACAACGGCCGATACCCAGCCTTCACACGCTGCCGCCATCGTCGCCGATCCGGCGCCGTCAGTTCCCTCGCCGATCTGGTAGTCCAGGTAATACGAGTCCCACTCTGCATCCGTCGAGTAGAAGACCGTCAATTCGCTCGGCTTGGGTTCTTCCACCATTGCATCCACGTGAATGGCCACCGCACCATCGCCCGGGACCGTCGTCGTGAACTGTCCACCAGAAACTGTCACCGTCTGACCGGACCAGGTTCCGCCATTGTTCTCCGCAGTGATCACGTTGTAGTACTCACCGTCGGGGAGGCTCGTTGTGAATGTCCTGTTCAGGTTGCCGCCACGGTTGATGGCGACATATCCCTTATCACCGCGACCGAAGGCAATCGCATTCGACCCGTTCGACCACTTGTCCGTGATGCCCTCGCCGTACGTGGTGTTGCGGAAGCCGACCATGTTGGCAATGTCATTCTGCGCGTGCTTGAAGGTCCAGTTCCCCTGGCCCTCTACGGGGTCGATCACGCGCCCCGAGCCGTCGGTAATGGGCCCGACGTTGTAGTCGCCTCCGAAGGAGTATCCCGAGTGAATCGAGGGCGAACCGTAGTTCCACGCAAGAGTAAAGATCTGAGCGAGGTCGTAGGCTGCACCATCACGGTAGGACAGCGTCTCACCGTTGCGCTCAGTGTCGTGATTGTCCACGAAGACAGCCGCGTCATCGTGCGGGAGGAAACCGCCCCACGTACCGCCGATGCCGGCGCCCTCGATCAGCCAGTTGAGGCTACGCCCATCGAATGCTTCTTTGAGCTTCCGCCCGAAGGAGAACTCGTGGATGTCACCAATCCCGAGATACTCCTCGGGTTGCACCGGCTCGTTTGCGCGAATGACCTCCTGCATGACATAAAGCGAATCGCGGTTCTCAACGCGATTCCAAATTCCCCACATGTCATCGGCAGAAATGTGCTTGACTGCATCGATTCTGAAGCCAGCAACACCACGGTTCGCGAGGTCGTTGAGGTAGTCAGCGATTGTCTGCTGAACGTACCCCGAGCTCGTGTTCAGGTCGGACAGGCCAACGAGGTTGCACTCCTGCACCTCCCAGCGGCTCTGGTAGTCCCTGATGTCGCGACGGCAGGAGTGGAAGTCCTGATCACCGTACGTACCCTCGTAAGAATAGTGCGTAAAGGGAGTTCCCGCCCAGCCAACGCCGCCCTCAGGCTTTCCTGCCATGTGGTTGATGACCACATCGACGATGACACCGACGCCCGCTTCATTACACGTGTCAATCATCGACTGGAACTGCGCCTCAGTACCCAGACGCGACTCCAACTTATAAGAAACCGGCTGGTAGTACGTCCACCACTCTGAGCCCAGAACGTGTTCCTGGGGCGGGGACGTCTGAACGAATCCGTATCCCGCCGGCCCCAGGTTCTCGGTGCACTCTCGTGCGATTGCATCCCAGGTGTACGAGAACAACACCGCGGTTGTGTCCTTCGGCCCCGGCGCTGCAGCTTGCGCTGGTTCAGCGGGCGTGGTCAAGGCAATCAGCGGTGCGGCCAAGGCGAGCGCGCCAGCAATGGCGAGACCCCTGAGTCCCCGACGCCGCCGGCGTCTTCCGGTTGCGGAAAGAGCGTCTTCCATCAAGTAACTCCATAACTCTCGTACGAGCGTGGCGCCGTCGCCCTACGCTTCGTTGACACTTCGACGTGCCACCAGGGAGATTACCCCGCGCTCACACGCACTGCAAGCGTTTGCAACAAACGCATGAATCCCATCAACGAGCGCCGACAGAATACTGAAACGGTGCAATGCCTCCGCGAATAGCGCGAGGAAGCGCTTCCAAAGATGTGGCCCTGCGGTTCGTCCTCTCCCTGCGCACAAGCCGAGCGATGTCCGAACGGGAAGGGTTCACACGTCGCGAGGAACACCGCTGCGCCACACGAACACTCCGCTGGCTGCAACACTTCCGCCGAGCACGATTCCCCACCACGGAAAACCCAGCGTTCCCGACGGCTGCCCACCCGCGATCAGATCCTCATGCGGCGTCGGTGCCACACGCTCCCCGGTTACCAGCACGCGGTGGGTGTTGACGCCCAACGGCGTACACGTCACCAGCGTGACCAGGTCACGTCCGGGAATGGAAAAGATCGCCTCGGTCTCGTCTGGTTCAACAACCTGCGTCTCAACGATTCGATAGGTCAAAACTTCATGCAGAACCTCGACAACAAACGTATCCCCGATCCGCGCGTCGACGAGATTGTCGAACATGGTTGCCGAGGCCAACCCACGGTGCGCCGTGAGCACCGATCGGTAACCTTCGCCACCGACCGGTAGCGAGGTACCCTGCAAATGCCCGACACCCTTGAGGAGTGTCTCGTCTGACGTTCCGTGGTAAACGGGCAAGTCGATCCCCAGCCGATCGAACTTCAAACGTGCCATCAGTCCGCTACCCGACCGGTTCAAGAGCCCCAAGTAGTCGAGGTCTGCGTCGTCGGCTCCCGCGCTACGGGCGGGAACGTTGGCGTTCGCATTCAACATCGCGCCCGACACCAGGGCGTCGTTGTACGCACGAGCTTGGTCAAGGTCGTGCTGACGAACACGCTCCTCGTGCTCACCAAGGTCCTGCCAGTTGTTGAGCTGGAGATCAATCACTCGCAGTTGTTCACGCAGGCTGAACCACGACGCTATGTGCGGATACAGAAACAGGCACACACCTGCGAGCACGAGAAGCACCGAGAGCGCACTCATCCATGGCATACGCCACGCTGAACGCGCCGCGGGCTGATGTTGCCCCGGCGCAGAGTCGTCAGGCAAAAGGGCTGATGTTGCCATGAGGTGCTCACTCCTACGTCGTTCAAAGACGTAGCGTCCCGTGTCGCGGTTTACCTTTCCGGCAAACAACACGGGACGCTACGCCGTCACCCATCTGGGGTCACTGAATCAGCCGCCCAGATCCAGGTCTTTTAGACTGTGGCCTGACGACGACGCTTCATCGTCAGCATCACGCTCGCCATTCCCAGCCCGACCAGCAACAGACCGCCGAACGTCATGGCGACCGTACCGCCAGCTCCCGTCAGCGGAAGCGGAGGGCCCTCTCGCTGCGGGTTCTCCCACACAAGGTCGCTCGCCGAGGTCAGTCCGCCGGCAACGATCTCAACGAGTTCAGGCCCCGTTGCGGTGTATCCAGCAGGAGCCTGCGTCTCGTAAACGCAGTAGTCCTTTGCCGGGTCCGTCAGCTCAGTGTTCGAGTTTGCCACCCACAGGTTGACAGGAGAGACCTCCGAGCCGTCAGCCTGCGTCCACAACACGACGCCGTCCGCGCCAGAAACGCCCGTCGAAACCGCATCGCCTGCAGGCTCCGCGGGGCATTCCGTCGCGCCGTCAGCGAGCTCGTAGATAGCGAACTCCGCGCCCGCAAGCGTTCGAGCGTTGTCCGACTCGTCAACCTTCGTAATCTGCAACTGTCCCCAGTAGGTGTACGCCAACGGAGTGGGAACCGAAGTCTCGTTGAACGAGAAGGAAGCCGGGTTGTCGATGCCATCGCCACCGTTGCTGATCTCGCCTTCGCCACCCGTCACCTCTGTGACGAGCTCAACGAGCAGCTCAGCGCCCTGATTTCCGTCAAGGAACGCGAGTCCCTCCGGGTCGGTAAAGGTCCATACCGATTCTCCGGAGCGCGTGACAATGCCCGGAACATCGACGTCAACGCCATCGACGTCGGAGTACACGACAACGCCATCGACCGTCACGACCGACGAGACATAGGCGAGTCGATCATTCAACGTATCGGTGATGGAGGCCTCGGTGAAGGCCGTGTCGTTCAGTGTCGGCACTGTGGCGCTCAGGTTCCACGTCACGTTGGAGCCGACCGTCAGGTCGTCAGGACGCTCTGTAATGGTCTTTTCCGGTGCGTCGAACAGCTGGTTCTTGGGGTAGACGTGGACGTCATAGTTCCAGTCGTACTCGGTCGGGTCATCCGTCACCGTCGGCATCGGAATCGTCACGTAGAACGGTGCTGCGCCCTCGACGACCGGGTTGCTACCTGGATCGGTCTCTTCGACGTAGTACAAGCCAACATCGAGCGTGGTTTGGACAGTTCCGAAATCAGGACCCTCGACGTCGCTCGTCGTGGCAGACACGGGTGCGCCGAAGGCGCAAAGGTCGCCGTCAGCTGCGCCGAAAGCCGGAACTCCGGAGGTGGGAACAGATTCCCACGCATCGGGATCGGTGAGGTCGAGTTCGACGCACACGCCGCCGTCGATAACACCGACGCGCTGGATTTCGAACGTGACGCCTCCCAGCAACTCGCGACCGTCCAACTCGCTTCCCGTAATGGGGGTGCCGTCGTTGCTTGCGCCCGCAACAGGTTCGCCGGCGTACTTGTGGATGGTGAGTGTTCCCTGCTCGGGAGCACCCGGCTGGTCAGGTCCGACATCGGCGCTCGCGAGTGAACTCGATCCTGCGACGAGGAGGCCAGCGACGCCAAGAGTGGCGAGCCCCCGCTTCGTGAAACTCGTTTTTGTCATTCTCTTCCCTACTTTACGCCCACGGAATGGGTACAGATGTATCGATTTGCGAAAGCACTCATCGAATTAGCTATGAATTCTCCCCCTCCACCTCTTCAGCAGAATTCCCCCCATTCCACTCAGAATGACCAGAAAACCCACGACGAAGAACATCGTCGCCGACTTTCCACCCGTAAGCGGCATCTCTGGCGCATTGGGTGCGATGTTGACAAACCGATAGATTTCACGTTCTCCGGAACTGACGCTGACCGACTGCGGGTCGCTCTCACTCCAGCACGCCGGGTTTTCCAGATCACTCAGCTGAGGCGAAGCCGGGCACTCCGCCGATGCGACGTACTGCTCAAACGCTTTCTGCAGGAACGGCAGGTGTGGATTGTTGGCGTACTCCGAAATCTCGTATGAGTTTCCCGGGACGACAAGAGTCGAATTGTCAATGCTCTGCTCAGACGACCCCTCAGCACTCAGAACAGCCGGGTCAGAGGGGCCCCCTGCGGCTTGTCGCACTTCAAGAGTGAAATCCTGGGGCTCGAAATGGCTTGCCTCCGCCCACTTCAGAACCGTGATTTCAGCGGTCGCGTTGACGATCTCGCACGTGACGTCTGCTCCGCCGGGAACCGAGACCACCCCTTCGGGCGTGACCGTTGCCTCTGCGATCGCATCAGGATCCTGGTCTGTCGGATCCGGATAGGTACACGACCACTCTTGCTCAACGATGTACGCGCCAAGATCGGCTGCAGACCCCGCGAGCGGCAGTTCCTGAAGCTGATAGCTGCCCTCGTCAACCGGAGTTGTCGAGGTTGCCAGGCTGACGCTCGGATCAACGCCCGCGATTTCCACGCTCGGTGCTTCATCGATCACAGCATCCGAACCCAGCAACGTCGCCGACAGAATCCACTCGTCGGGGCCGCCGATGACGCTCACCGCCTGCGTCGGGTTCACAACGCTCTTTCGTAACGTCAGACTCTGACACTCGACGGTGTTCGTCAGCTCGATAACGTTCAACGCCGGACTCGCTGTGAGCACGTGTTCGTAGGCCAGGTCTGCGTCGATTTCCTCGCCATTGACGGATGTCACGGCCGCGTCAACAGAGCAGCCAACAGGTACGTCAACGGATTCGTTGATGACAACCGGGTTGTCGTCGTTGTCGAGCATGTCGATCCCGAACGAATACACGCCGTCGAATTCCGGCTCGTCCACGCCGTCCGGAAGCGGATCGATCTCCAGTGCGGCAACGTACTCATCAGGCTGCTCGCCGTCAACGTACACAACGTCATCGATCGACCACAGTTTGTTCACCTGAAGTTGCGGAACGACGCGGATGCGCGCGTCATCAGAGTTATTGGAGAGATCGTCTTCGCGAGGCCCACCGTGAACGCTCGCCGCCACGTGCGCCACATTGTCGTACCAGTCGCCGGGGATGATCTGCGGACTCGAGGCGTCGCCGTCTGATACGGCACCGACAAAGGTCACAGAGATACCTGCCGTCGGCGCAGTTGTGCGCGACGGAGCGGCCCAACGCAATGGTTCATCCACGGTTAGCGGACCAACGCCGGAGAGTTCCGTCACCCATTCGTCGCATGTGACCGTCACGGCGTTCCACGCTGCACAGATTGCGGCACCATCCTGAGCATGCGCGGTCCACAGAACATCATCGACGTTCTGGAAAGGCACTTCCTCAAGTCCGTCTGTCAGCGTTGCGGGATACGCCTGATCGACATCGCTCGGGCCGTTATTCCATGCGGCGATGCGATACGCGACGTTTTCACCGAGCGTTCCCGTGTCTTCATCAAGCCACTCGGAAACCATCGTCGCATCGGTGTTGTCGCCAATAAAGGCCACCTGCTTTTCAACCTCAAGGTCGATAACCGACGTCACGCTCAGGTTGCGAATCTGGTGGTGATTCACTGCCCACCCCGTCGATGCCGAAAACCCGAGACGGAACTGGGAAGGAAGTTCAGCCTGCACGTCGCTGTCGCCCAAGTCGTAGCTGAACATTTCTTCGTACTCGAGCGGCTGGGCGCGATCATGGAACCACGTGCCCGCTTCCTCGCCAACAACGGGATCAACGCAGGTGTCTATCACCCCATTCGCCGTTCGGCCCGGCAGTTCGGCGCCCTCTTCGCTGTAACACTTGTCGTCAGCGACGTCAAGCTTCTCTGACCAGTACACCCGGACGAGGCGTGTGCCACTGCCATCGGGCGTCAGAGTGATGCGCACGCGGCGGTACTCGCGGGAGTCACCCCTGGCGTTGTCGATCACCGCGCCGAGGCGCGTGGCTTCGTTGCTATTGACGTGGGAAACGGTCGTTGGGTTCGGGTACGTCGACAAATTGTCAGTTCCGGCAAGCCACCGGTAACCTCCGACGGTGCGGTTCAACGGTGCGTATGCCCCGTTTGGCCCCAGCGATACATCCTGCGTGATGCCGATAGCCGGCGCGCCCGCGCTTGTACCGTTCCTGGTGTACGCGAAGTTGAAGCTTGAGATACTTGACGGGACGCTGAACTTGACGTAACCGCGCGGGTCATCAAATCCCATGGGCAGTTGCGCCGCAGGAACCTCCTCGGCCTGTACGGCTACACCCGATTGCCCCGGTTCTGTGTACACGCCCTCGTAGAGGTCAGCGTTGTCGTTGGGCCCCCCTTCCCATTTGACCTGGAAGAGCGAGTGGACATCGGGCGACGTCACGAGCGGTTCGTCGAGCTCAATCGCGCCATAAGCGTTAAGAAGACCGGGGAATGCGCTCGTCGCGTTTGGATCACATGCCGGGTGGTCGTTGAAGCGCACGCCCGAGCCACGCAGCCCGATCGACTGTGGCACGCGGTTCGAGTGCGGAACGTCGCCGTTGGCGAGTTCGCCGACGAAAGCATCCGGATGTCCGTTGGCGATACTCCTCGGACGAGTCGCCCGAACATAGGCATTAAACTCGTTCGCGCCGTCGGCCTTCTGGTAATTGCCGTATACGTCGAAGCCAATGCCGATGTACCCGCCGGCAACGCCCTGTTGCGCGGAACACCAGTTGTCCCCGGTGTCTGAAACGGCAGAGTAACCGAGACCTGCGCCGTATCCACCGGGTTCGTCGGGCGTAACATCAACCCCGGGGTTGCCGTACGTTGAAGGATTGGCATCCGCAAGATAGACGGCGATGCCATCGCCGCCGCCCTGCGTTTCGGGGAAACCTCCCATGCGCCCATCGTTCGTACGATAGATGCGCTGGTCGTATTCGAGTACCACGCCGAGGTCAGAGGGGATGGTGCCGGAGTGCAAGGCCGTCGCAGCCTCGCCGAGACCATCGCGCGTGTTGTCCGTTGTGAGAGTCAACCACCGCGAGTCCCGCTCGTTATTGCGCACAGCCGTGCAGAGCGGCCAGATCCCCTGGCAGTTGTTGGTGTTAATGCTCCGTTCCCGAGCGTTGTCTTCGAGCACCGTCGTAAAGTCGGGCTGCCAGTTGTAACCGGAGAGCTCCCAGCTGCCGAGCGTGCCGCCCTGCAACGGCTCGTCAATGTACACCGACGATTGTCCATTGAACGCCACGAGATCGCCTGCCGCGAATGCCGATACGTGGCCGGCGGGCGCGAGGAGCGCCCCGGCGCAGACAACGGCGATCAACCCGCCCCGTAGCGGTCGTGATTTGTGCGCGCCTAGCGCCATCACCCTCTCCCCCTCATTCGGCACCGCGAGTTCGGAGAACTCGAATTTTCCACCTTAGAGCGCCCGAACGAAGCTGTCCATCCGGGCAATGCGTTCATTGTAAGCGCTTGCAGTCGATGCCGAAAATGTCAGGGTGAAAAATGATGTGAAGCTCGCACCGCACCCCAGAAAGACCGAAAGCCGGACGGGTCGACATTGATGTCGACCCGTCCGGCCATCTCAACCGCTCTCACAGCGGCGAAAGAGTTCTACAGCGCGAGACGGTCGCGAACAACGCCCTCCAGTCGCTCCGCGAGAGACCGCGCGGTCTCGGCGTCTGCAGCCTCGACCATGACGCGCACCAGGTTCTCTGTCCCGCTCGCGCGCAGCAGAACCCGACCCGTTTCGCCCAGTTCAGACTCCACCGCACGAACGGCGCCCTGGAGTTCTTCATCGTCCTCTACGCGCGTCTTATCAACGTCTTTCACGTTGATGAGCGTCTGCGGATACACCCGCATCACCGCTGCCAGTTCGGCGAGAGTCTTACCCGTTCTGGCCATTTCGCCAAC
Organism: Microbacterium amylolyticum; assembly: GCF_011046975.1. Classification (NCBI taxonomy): domain Bacteria; kingdom Bacillati; phylum Actinomycetota; class Actinomycetes; order Micrococcales; family Microbacteriaceae; genus Microbacterium; species Microbacterium amylolyticum. Next base: position 1,112,320 of record NZ_CP049253.1, read on the forward strand.
GATCTGCAGGCCGGTGAGAAGACCATCGCCCGTTGTCGAGTGCTCGCTCATGATCACGTGGCCCGACTGTTCGCCGCCCAGCGAGTATGCGCCGGCGCTCATCGCCTCGAGCACATAGCGGTCGCCGACCGAGGTCTCCACGATGGCAATACCGAGGTCTGCCATCGCCAGCTTGAGTCCGAGGTTGCTCATCACGGTCGCGACAAGCGTGTTACCCGCGAGGATTCCGCGCTCATGCATCGACGCGGCGAGGATCGCCATAATCTGGTCACCGTCGATCACCGCGCCCGCAGCGTCAACAGCGAGACAACGATCAGCATCGCCGTCGTGCGCGATACCGACATCAGCGCCGTGCGCAACAACAGCGTGCTGCAAGACCTCGAGGTGCGTTGAACCGACGCCCTCGTTGATGTTGAGGCCGTTGGGATCGGCTCCGATCACCGTGACGCGCGCGCCCGCATCCGCGAACACCTGCGGTGAAACACCAGAGGCGGCGCCGTTAGCGCAGTCAATGACGACGTGCAGCCCGTCCAGACGCGCGGGAAGCGTTCCGAGCAGGTGAAGAACGTAGCGGTCCTCGGCATCGGCGAAGCGAGCAATCCGACCAACGTGCGCGCCCGTTGGCTGCAGTTTGGGCCGATCCAGATACCGCTCGATGCGATCTTCAACGACATCGGGAAGTTTCACCCCACCGCGGGCAAAGATCTTGATGCCGTTGTCGGCAGCCTGATTATGCGACGCGGAGATCATGATGCCGAAGTCGGCATCGAAGTCGCGGACGAGGAACGCGAGAGCGGGTGTGGGAATCACGCCCGCGTCATACACATCAACACCGCTCGATGCGAGCCCCGCTGCAACAGCCGCACCGAGGAACTCGCCCGAAATACGAGGATCGCGGGCGATGACCGCCTTCGCCCGACGCCCCTCGGCACGACGTGCCTCTGCGGAACGCCCCTGGCCCAGGACGACAGCAGTCGCCTGGGCCAGGGAGAGAGCAAGGTCGGCGGTGAGGGTCTCGCCATTGGCAAGACCCCGCACGCCATCCGTGCCGAACAGAGCCATCGGCTCGATCAGCGCTTCGAGAACTGCGAAGCCTTGCGGGCCTTCTTGAGACCAGCCTTCTTGCGCTCGATGACGCGAGCGTCACGGGTCAGGAAGCCAGCCTTCTTGAGGGCGGCACGGTTGTTGTCGCGGTCGATCTCGTTGAGCGAACGAGCGATCGCCAGACGCAGCGCGCCGGCCTGGCCCGAGGGGCCGCCACCGTCGATGCGAGCGATAACGTCGTACGCGCCCGTGAGGCCGAGCAACGTGAAGGGGTCGGTAATCAGCTGCTGGTGCAGCTTGTTGGGGAAGTACTCCTCGAGTGCACGGCCGTTGACCGTGAAGGAGCCCTCACCGGGGATGAGACGCACGCGGGCGATGGCCTGCTTGCGACGGCCAACGGCCGCACCCGGAACGGAAACGACGGGGCGCTCCGCGACGACCGTCTCGGCCTCGGCCGGGGTCTCGGTGGAGTAGTTCTGAACTTCTTCAGTCACGAGAGTTGATCCTTAGGGCCGCGGCGCTTACTGAGCGACCTGGTCGATGGTGAACGTCTTGGGCTGCTGCGCGGCGTGGGGGTGCTCTGCACCCGTGTACACCTTGAGCTTGGCGAGCTGGTCGCGGCCCAGCGTGTTCTTGGGGAGCATGCCGCGGACGGCCTTCTCGACGGCGCGAACGGGGTTCGTCGCGAGGAGCTCCTCATAGGTCACCGACTTCAGACCACCCGGGAAGCCCGAGTGGCGGTAAGCGCGCTTCTGCTGCGCCTTGTTGCCCGTGAGGACAACCTTGTCGGCGTTGATGATGATCACGAAGTCCCCCATGTCCATGTGAGGAGCGAACGTGGTCTTGTGCTTGCCGCGGAGAAGCGCGGCAGCCTGCGAGGCGAGGCGACCGAGAACGACGTCGTTTGCGTCGATCACGAGCCACTCGCGCTGGGCGTCACCGGCCTTCGGGGTGTAAGTGCGCGTCACGATAGTGCTGCTTTCTTGTCGAACGGAGGTGTTCGTGAATCCCACTCCGGGGCGGTTGCCATCGGCGGTAGCCAAGCAACTCTGCCGGTGGAGGGCTCACGTTCGGTTGGTGCACACGTGCGCACCAGCGATCAAGACTACCGGATAGCCCACCGATCCGCGACCGGAATCGGCACCCTCACCTGGGAGTCCGACGCGAGTTCTTCGCGATTGCACGGACGGCGATCGGCGACAATGGTCCCATGACAACCACTGCGCCCCTCCTTGTCGCGTTCGACCTCGACGACACTCTTGCTCCGTCGAAGTCTCCGATCGACCCGCGCATCGCCAGGCAACTGGTCGATCTGGCGGCGCGCGTTGAGGTGGCCATCATCTCGGGCGGGCAGATCACGCAGTTCCGCTCCCAGCTGGTTGAGCGCCTGCCGCGCGACGCCGCAGGCCTCGAGCATGTGCACCTCCTGCCCACGTGCGGCACACAATACTTCCGGCACGACGGCGACGACTTCCAACCGCTGTACTCCCGGGTGCTCACGGACGATGAGAAGTCTCGCGCCCTTGCGGCCGTTGAAGAAGAAGCGAAGCGCCTCGGCTACTGGGAAACCGACACCTGGGGGCCGATTCTCGAAGACCGCGGTTCGCAGATCACCTTCTCTGCGCTGGGCCAGGCTGCTCCCGTCGATGCTAAAAAGGCCTGGGACCCGAGCAGTGAAAAGAAGTCGGCCCTGCGCGATGCCGTCCAGGCTCGCATCCCCGATCTCGAGGTGCGCTCGGGCGGCTCCACATCGGTCGACATCACCCGCAAGGGCATCGACAAGGCCTACGGGATGAACCAGCTCTCGGAGCAGACGGGTATTGCTCTCAACGACATGCTCTTCTACGGCGACCGTCTTGACGTCGATGGCAACGACTATCCCGTGCTGGCAATGGGCGTCGCGTGCATCGCCGTCGACGGCTGGGAGGACACCGCCGACAAGCTCGACGACCTGCTGCCGACGCTCCCCGTTCGCGGATGAGAAGCCGGTTCAGCGGCGTCGGTACTCTGCGCGAGCGAGAATCGGCAGGTGGTCGCTGACGCCCTGCGGCAGCGTCACAACGTCGTCAATCGAGAGTCCCTGCGATGTCACAAAGTCGTAGTGGCCGCGGAAGAAGCGATACCGCGTGTACGTGCGCACGTCGCTGAGCGTGAGGTCGTACCCGTGCTCGCGAACGCGATCGCTCAGACGCTCTTTGAAGATCGGGTAGTTGTAGTCGCCGACCATCAGCGTCGGCGTTCCGGGGCCCAGCTGTTCGAGCGCCTGAAGCGCCGATCGAATCTGCGAACGACGCAGTGAGTTCAATGCGGTGAGCGGCGCGGCATGAAACGAGGCGATTGTCACCTCGCGTGCGGCGTCGATGTCGTACAGCTGAACGCCGAGAAGCCTCTCGTGCGCGGGCCGGAGAACGATGTCATGAAGGGACTTCTTGAGCCCCAACGAGACGGAGTCGACGTACCGGAAGGTGTTCTCGCGGAAGTAGACGGCAAGGCCGAGGCGATTCTTGTCCGTTGCCGCCGCCAGGCGGAGCCCGCCGAGGCGGCTCGGGAGGTCGTTCGGCTTTGCTTCCTGCAGACAGAGCACGTTCGGCTCCCAGCGTTCGACGAGCTGGTGTAGCTCGCTGGCCGCCGAGTGCTTGCGGAGGTTATAAGACAAGACGCGCATCGTGATCTCACGATAGACACACCTCCCTCTATCGCGCTATGAATCAGCAATGATCTCCCCGGCGTCTCGCCGACGACGCGTCAGCTCGGCTCGAGCCTCCAGCTGATCATCGGCCGGATAACCAACAGCCATCAGCGTCAGACCGCGCGCATCGAGCACGCTGAACTCGCTGGTTCGCGTGAGCTCGTCACGCAAACGCGCCACATCGGACACTTCGAGACGGCCGTTGCCGACCGCGACGCACGCGCCGACCAGGGCACGCACCATCGAATGACAGAACGCATCGGCGCGAACATTCGCCACGAGCACACCACGATCGTCGCGATGCCAGTCGTACTCCAAGAGCGTGCGAATCGTCGTTGCGCCCTCCCGCGGCTTGCAATAGGCGGCAAAGTCGTGCAAGCCGATCAAGGAACGAGCGGCCTCATTCATCGCATCCACATCGAGCCGCGCACGAACGAACGTCGTGTTCCTGCGGGCGATCGGATCGTATCCCCCGACGTCATCAGCGACGCGGTACTGATACCGCCGCCAGGTCGCGGAAAATCGCGCGTCGAACCCCGCCGGGGCCGTCGACGTGCGCGTCACCGCCACATCGGAGTGCGCTCCCAGTGCCCCCTGCACGCGGCGCGCCAAAAAAGCGATCGGATCTTCGTCCGACCAGTTCCGGCGACGGCGAACGGTTGCCCGACGCCACTGCTCCTCGTCGAGGTCCGCATGCGCCACCTGCCCGCTGGCGTGCACACCCGCATCCGTGCGACCGGCAACAACGAGACGTACATCGCTGCGCAGAACGCGCACCATCGCCTCTTCGATCTCGCCCTGGACCGTGCGGAGCCCCGGCTGGCGAGCCCACCCCTTGAACCGCGTTCCGTCGTAGGCGACATCAAGGCGGATGCGGCGAGCGCTCATGCGGCCAGTCGCGCGAGCCCGTCAATGACGACACGCGCTGATCGTTCCGCCGCACCATCGATGTGCGTGGCGAACTCGGACCCGTCTGGTGCACACAGATCGCTCACCGCGCGCACGGCAGCGCAGCGCACGCCATACGCCCGCGCCGTGGCGACGATGGCGGAAGTTTCCATGTCGATCGTGAGCAACTGCGGGAAGGTCTCTCGCAGGCCGACGGCAATATCGTTCGTGGCGAACTTGTCACCCGACCCCATCGCGCCATGCCGCACCGAGATGTCGTCGATGCGGGTGTCGGCAAATGCCTGTGCCAGCTGCGGATCGGTGTCGTAGGTTGCCGGCATTCCGGGAACCTGGCCCGGCACGTATCCGAACGCCAGCGCCGATGCCTCAACGTTGACCGTGTGATCCGCGATCACAACATCTCCCACCTGGATGCCGGCGGCAAGCCCACCCGCGCTCCCCGCGCTGATGAGAACGACGCCGTCGGGTCCGTATCGGTGAAGTGCTCCCGTTGCCGCCGCCGTCGCGTTCACCATGCCGATACCGCTGCGAACAAGCACAACTGTTGCGCCGCCGATGACGATGCCGCGGTGTTCGGCTCCGCCCACCGTGAACGGCTCGCTGACCTCGCTGGCCGCGTCGAGGAAGGGCTGCGCCTCTTCCTCCATCGCCACCTGGATGACGATCGCGGTCACGCGAACACCTGCATCCACTCGTTGCGCTTGGCAAGGAAGTCGCGCGCGGCCTGCTGCGCGCCGGACAGCGTGTGGTTGGCGCCCCATCCGCACTGCACCTCATTGGCGGCGGGAACCTCGACCGCATCGGTGATGTCGCCCAGCGTCTTCTCGACGAGAGCGGCCACATCAGCGACATCGTGATCGCCCTGCAGAATCAGGTAGAAGCCCGTTTGGCAGCCCATGGGAGAAAAGTCAACGACCGCATCGGAGTGGTTGCGGCTTTTCTCCGCGAACAGGTGCTCCAGCGAGTGCACAACCGGCATCTCGAGGTGCCCACGGTTCGGCTGTGTGAAGCGCACGTCGTACTTGACGATCACGTCGCCGTGCGGAAGCTGCTTGCGGTCGGCGAGACGCAGATACGGGGCGGCCACCAGGGTGTGGTCGAGGTTGAACGACTCGACGTTCATGCGCTGTTCTGTCACATACACAGGCTACGGGGTTCGCCTCCGAGCCGTTCACGCCCGCCGGCGATCATCCCCCGTAAGATTCTGTTCATGGCATCGGATTCATCTTTTGACATCGTCTCGGAAATCGACCGTCAGGAAGCGGACAACGCCCTGAACCAGGCGAGCAAGGAGATCCAGCAGCGCTACGACTTCCGCGGAACCGAAACGTCGGTCGCGTGGTCGGGTGAGCAGATCCTCATCGTCTCCAACACCGAGGACCGCGCCACCGCGGCCCTCGATGTACTGCAGTCGAAGATGATCAAGCGCGGCATCTCGCTCAAGAGCCTCGACTCGGGCGAGCCCTTCGAGTCCGGCAAGCAGGTGAAGATCGTCACCTCCCTGAAGGAGGGCATTGCGCAGGACATCGCGAAGAAGATCGGAAAGATCATTCGCGATGAGGGCCCGAAGGGCGTTAAGAGCCAGATCCAGGGCGAGGAAGTGCGCGTCAGCTCGAAGAGCCGCGACGACCTCCAGGAGATCATCGCGCTACTCAAGGGCAAGGACCTCGACGTCGATCTCCAGTTCACGAACTACCGCTGACGCGAGTGGTGATTCCAACTCTCGAAGCCGTCCTGCCGTGCGTCCGTGCTGACGCGCGCGCAGGGCGGTTCTCTGTGTGGGGCTGGTCGACGATTATCGACGAGGAGGTCGGCGAACCCGTTATCCCTCGCGAGCTCTTCGCCCGTCTCCACGCCGCGGCTGGGATCGAGACGGTTTTCCCCATCGGAAATGCCGGCCTTTTGCACGTCTACGGCTACCTCTTCTCCACGGTGCAGACACCTTACGGGTATAAGAGCGATCGTTGGAATGACGGCCACCTCGCTCGAACGCTTCAGTATGCGGAGAGCGAGTTCCGGCTGGACGGGTCGTTCGACGCAACACCTCTTGAGCGCGTTTCAAACGCCGCGATGCCGCTCTTACTCGTTCCTCCGGCCGGCTCGACGGTAATCGATCAGCGCGCGCTTGGCGTTCGCACCCGCACCGTCATCACTCCTCCTGTTGCGGATGGGTCGGGTGTTCTCGTCTATGGCGTGGCGGATGATCATGACGGCCTTCGTCTCGTGACGTTCTTCCCCGTCGCGGACGCGCGCGCTTTCGCGAACGAGGCCACCGCCGAGGCGCCGAAACTGCGATGGAACGCGGCTCTGAAGCCGTCGCCGCGGGACCACGTGTCCGCCGACTGAACGCACAGGCTCCCTCTCGCAACCAGATGTTCGCACTGCCGTGACCGTTTCGTTCATACAAGACTCTTAGCGTGAACGCATCGTCCACGATCGCAGGGAGCATGTGTGAGCTCGACCATCATCTTCGACTTCGACGGCACCATCGCCGTCGGGAACGGCCCCGTTCTGGCATACGCACGCCAGATCGCACCGCTCGTCGGCGCAGCCGTGGCGGCCATCGCCTCTGTTCCCCTGACGCTCCTGGCCGCCACACCCACCAATCCGAACAACCTGACGCGCGGCGCCGTCCGCGCCCTCGTGAATGTGATCCGCGCGGTTCCGGAAGTGATCATCGCCCTTGTCCTCCTGACCGTGACGGGACTCACCCCCTTCACTGGAGCTCTCGCCCTCGCCATTGCCGGTATCGGCACACAGTCGAAGTGGGTGTACGAAACGATCGAATCTCTTCGTTCTGACACCGCAGAGGCCGTCGAAGCGGCGGGAGGCAACCGCCTGGCGACGATCCGCTGGGCGCTGTGGCCCGCCGCAATGCCAACGCTGATCTCGTTCGCGCTGTACCGTTTCGAAATCAACATCCGCACCTCCGCGGTTCTCGGTCTCGTCGGGGCCGGAGGCATCGGAAGCATGCTGTCGAACTACACCAACTATCGTCAGTGGGAGACGGTCGGCATGTTGCTGATCGTCGGCATCGTCGCAACAATGATCATCGACGGGGTCTCCGGCGCACTGCGCCGCCGCATCATGGAAGGACCGGTGGCACGTGGTGTGGGACGGAAACGCTGACGCACCGCCAACAGCCCGCATCGTCGCGCTCGCTCCGTCGATGCACCCGGGAGAGAAGCGCGTCGCCGAAACGATCGCCGCCGACCTTGCGTCCGCCGTCGAACGCACGGCGCAGGACGTCGCGGACGCCGCAGGCGTCGGGCGCGCCACCGTCGTTCGCACGGCGCAAACCCTCGGATACGACGGCTACCCGCAACTGCGCGTTGCCATCGCCGGCGAAGTCGCCCTTGAAGCATCGTCCGGCGACATGCTCGCGGACGGCACCCTTCTCGGCGGGATGCGTGCGTCGTTCGAACGCTTCGCGAATCGTCTCGGCCACACACTGTCGGGTGTGACCGAGGACGCGCTGCAGACGCTCGTGCACGCGCTCGACACGGCCCCTCGCGTGTTCGTCGTCGCCAACGGACTGTCATCGCCGCTCGGGCTCGACCTCGTGCTCCGACTCACCGCCGCTGGTCGATCAGCTGAGCAGCTGAGCGACCCCCTCGCACAGCGGATCGCCGCGCGTCAGCTCGGGGCATCATCCGTGTGTCTCATTGTTTCCGGATCCGGCGCAAACGCCCAAACGCTGTCCGTTGCGCACGCGGCAAAAAAGAGCGGAGCGACCGTCATCGCGGTCACCTCTTTTGCGCGTTCGGCAATCGCAAAACAGGCGGACGCCGTGCTCATCGTCCCCCCGGTTAACGACTCGTTCCAGGACGAGCTGCTGCACACATCGCGAGCCGCCCTGATGCTCGTGACAGAGGCACTTGTCGACGCGCTAATCGCCCGCCGCGGAGAACGCGGACACGAGGCGCGAACCGCCGTTCTCGAGGAGCTCGCGGACACGCTGCGCGAATAGGGGTTCGCGCCACGGGCACGAGCCGCCGACAGGTTCACAGGCTCGGTGCTCTATGGTGGATCACTGAGCGCCCCTGCGTGCTCGTCGTCGCGGCTGTTCTGAGCATGATGCTCCGTCCGCAACCTCCGTGGCGAATCGGATTCGACGCTCGTCGCATTCGCCCCTCCTCCACCTGATCCGCGCGCTTTTCTGCGCCGTTTCGGGTACTCATTGAGAGAAGATCGCATGACCACTGCCACCGTGCAGGAAACATCCTTCGCCGACCTCGGCGTTCCCGCGAACCTCGTCGACGCCCTCGTCGCCATCGATCGCCCCACGCCCTTCCCCATCCAGACCGCCACGCTGCCGACAACGCTCGCGGGACGCGACGTCCTCGGCCGCGGCAAGACGGGCTCCGGCAAGACCCTCGCATTCGCGATCCCGCTCGTCGCCCGCCTCTCGGGCGCCGGACAGACGCGCCCCGGCCGTCCGACCGGTCTCGTTCTGGCCCCCACGCGTGAGCTGGCCAACCAGATCGCCGAGTCGATCGCTCCGCTAGCCAAGGCCGCCGGCCTCACCGTCACCACCGTCTTCGGCGGGGTCTCGCAGCGCCCCCAGGAACAGACGTTCCGTCGCGGCGTCGACATCGTCGTTGCCTGCCCCGGTCGCCTCGAAGACCTCATGGGCCAGGGCATCGTGCAGCTCGACCGTGTCGAAATCACGGTTCTCGACGAGGCCGACCACATGGCAGACCTTGGCTTCCTTCCCGGCGTCACGCGCATCATGGAGAAGACCCGCAAGGACGGACAGCGGATGCTGTTCTCGGCAACGCTGGACCGCGGTGTCGACAAGCTTGCAAAGCGCTTCCTGCACGACCCGGTCGCCCACTCGGTGGACTCCGCAGAGTCGCCCGTTGCCGCGATGACGCACCACGTCTTCGAGGTGTCGTCGACAGAAGAACGCACCGACGTTGTCAAGGCGCTCGCCTCCGGCACCTCGCGCCGTATCCTCTTCACCCGCACGAAGCACCAGGCAAAACGCCTCGCCAAGCAGCTCACCTCGGCCGGCATTCCGGCCGTCGACCTGCACGGCAACCTCTCGCAGAACGCCCGCGAGCGGAACCTCGCGCAGCTGTCGTCCGGTGAGGTCAACGTTCTCGTCGCCACCGACATCGCGGCGCGCGGCGTTCACGTCGACGGCATCGACCTGGTCGTTCACGTCGAGCCGCCCGTCGAGCACAAGGCATACCTCCACCGCTCGGGCCGGACGGCTCGTGCCGGCAACGCGGGTGACGTCGTCACCCTCATGCTTCCGAGCCAGCGTGAGGACATGCGTCAGCTGCTGCGCAAGGCAGCGATTCGCGTCACCCCGCAGCCCGTGACGACGGCATCGCCCGCCGTCACGACGCTCGTCGGTGAGGTTGCACCTCTCGTCAAGCCCCGCCCGGGTGGCCCCGGATCCGGCAACGCTCCCGCGGCTGGTTCGACCGGTGGCGGCCAGTCGCAGGGCGCCAACGCACGCCGCAAGCGTGAAGCCCGCCAGCCCGGTCAGGGCCAGGGCGGTCAGCGTCGCGAAGGTGGACGCGGCGGACAGTCTCGTGGCGGTCAGGGCAGCCGCCCCGCGCAGTCGGCTCAGCCGAGCCGCAGCGGTCAGGCACCCCAGGGCGGTCGCCGCCCCCGCCGGGCGTCCTCTAATTCATGATTTCTGGCACAATTCCGGCCCGGTCTGGGTCGGAATTATGCCAGAAATCATGAAAAGGGGGTCGGGGAGCAATTTTGCTCCCCGACCCCCTTTTTCTGTCTGCTACTCGCCGCGGGAGATCTTCACCATCTCGTCGCGGGGGACGACCTTCACGCGCTCGCGGCCCTGAGGCTCGCCGAGGGCAACCTCGTGCTGGTCCAGACGGTGCCAGCCAGCCAGGTCGGTCCACTTCACGTTGCGGCTCTCGAGGAGCGCCGGGATGGCCTCAGCCGACGGGTCTTCCGGCTGCCACCAGGATGCCTGGTCGTTGACGAGGTGCGTCACCGTCTCCATCGCGTCCGACTTGGTGTGGCCGATCAGACCGACGGGACCGCGCTTGATCCAGCCCGTTGCGTAAACGCCGGGGAGGATCTCGTTGGAGTCTTCCTGGAGAACCTTGCCCTCGTGGTTCGGAATGACGCCGTGGCGCGCGTCGAACGGAACGTCCTTCAGCGGCGAACCGAAGTATCCGATCGCCCGGTAGAGCTGGCCGAGAGGAATCTCGCGCATCTCGCCCGTTCCCTCGACGCCACCGGCGCCGTCGGCCTTGGTGCGCTCGTAGACGAGAGCCGCGACGTTGCCGTCTGCGTCCTTCTTCACCTCGACGGGCCGCGCCCAGAAGTGCAGGTGCATGCGGCGCGACGCCGTTCCGCCCGCGTTGTTCGCGCTGGGCAGCTCACGCCACTTCTGCAGGACGCGGTCGATGACCTTGACCTGCTTGTTCGTGGCGATGGCTTCCTTCGACGCCTCGTCGTAATCGAAATCCTCGTCGTAGACGACCATGTCGACGTCGTTCAGCTCGCCCAGCTCACGCAGCTCGAGCGGCGTGAACTTGACCTGAGCAGGGCCGCGGCGTCCGAAGACGTGAACGTCCGTGACGGGAGATTCTTTGAGGATCTCGTAGACGTTGTTCGGGATCTCGGTCGACAGCAGGTCGTCCGCGTGCTTCGCGAGAACGCGCGCCGCGTCGAGAGCAACGTTGCCGTTACCGATCATGCCGACGTGCTCCGCCGTCAGCGGCCAGGTGCGGGGCACATCGGGGTGCCCGTCGTACCAGCTCACGAAGTCGGCCGCGCCATAAGACTCACCCGCATCGATCCCCGGGATGTCGAGGTCCGCATCGCGAACCGCGCCGGTCGAGAAGATCACGGCGTTGTAGTGCTTCTTGAGGTCATCGAGAGTGATGTCCTCTCCGAAGTGCACGTTGCCGAAGATCCGGATGTCACCGCGGTCGAGAACGCCGCGCAGAGCCGTTACAACACCCTTAATGCGGGGGTGGTCGGGCGCAACGCCGTATCGAACGAGACCGTACGGAGCGGGCAGGTGCTCGAACAGGTCAATCGACACGTCGAAGCTGCGCTCAGTCTTCAAGAGGATGTCAGCGGCGTAGATTCCGGCGGGGCCGGCGCCGACGATGGCAAGGCGGAGCTTGGTCATGCGGGGCGGATCCTTCTCTTCGGGGAATGCGGCACGATGGCCGACGATCGACAAGTCAACGGGTGCGGTCAGCGAGCTGACGGGCGAAACGGGTCAGAGCCTCGCGAACAGCGCCGCGCGGAAGAACCTTGATAGCGGCGACGGCATCGTCGGTCCACTGGAGGGAAAGCTCGTGTGTTCTCGCCGTGACCGCGTGGTCGCGCAGCTCGGACAGTTCACCGTCGAGGATGGAAGGGTCTGCGCCGTCGCGGATCTTCTGGACACCGCTATCGATGCGATCGGCGAGATCAATGTCGGCAGCAACGTCGCTCGCGCGCAGCAGCAGATACGGCATGGTGACGACGCCAGCGCGAAGGTCGGTTCCGGGAACCTTGCCCGTTTCCTCGGCATCGGCGGACAGGTCGATCACATCGTCGGCGAGCTGGAAGGCGACGCCAACTTTCTCGCCGTAGTCCTTCAGAGCGTCGGCGTATTCCCGCTTTGCTCCCGAGAAGTACGCACCAGCCTGTGCGGCAGCGGCAATGAGCGAACCCGTTTTATCGGCAAGAACCTGCAGGTAGAAATCGATCGGATCTTCGTCGCCCCGCGGGCCGACCGTTTCGTGCAGCTGCCCCATGACGAGTCGCTCGAAAGTCTCGGTTTGGAGGTCGACAGCGTCTTCGCCCGCACGGCCCATCACGCGGCTGGCACGCCCCAGCAGCAGATCGCCCGTGAGGATGGCGGTGTTGTTGTCCCACACGCGGTGCGCAGACGGAACTCCGCGGCGGCGATCAGCGCCGTCCATGACATCGTCGTGGTACAGCGAGCCGAGGTGCATGAGCTCGAGGGCGACGGCCGTATCGCGAACGGCTGGTGTCATGCCCTTGCCCAGCTGCGCCGTCAACAAAACCAGCATCGGGCGCACGCGCTTGCCGCCCGCCTCGTAGAGGTAGCGGGCCGTTGCGTCGACCAGGGGGTCTGTCGACGAGAGCTCGCGCGCCAGCTTCTCTTCCACCTCGACCAGGCCGGTCTCGATGGTCGAGGCCAACTTCTTCGCGGCAGGGCCCTCGAAGATACGGTCGCTGAGGCCGAAGCGGCTCGCCAGGCGCGAGCCCGTGTTAGCGGGGCTCGAAGTCACTCGTCTAGCCTACCCGCGGCGAGACGGAGGTCCGCCCGTGTTGCGCCACGCTACGCGGCCTTACGACCGCGGTGAAGGGCGACGATACCCATACTGAGGTTCTTGTAGCCCACGTCCGTCCACCCAGCCTCGCGCAACCACTCGGCGAGCTCGTGCTGCGCGGGCCAATCGCGAATCGACTCGTTGAGATAGTCGTAGGCTTCGCCGTTCGAGCCGACGGTCCGCGCCACGGCGGGAAGAATCCGGTCGTTGTAAAACCGGTACAGCCCACGGAAGACGCGGTTGGGAGGAGTGGAGAATTCGTTGATGACGATGCGCCCACCGGGCTTGGTCACGCGCAGCAGCTCAGCGATCGCTTTCTTCGGGTCGTTCACATTACGCAGTCCGTAGGACATGCTGACGGCGTCGAAGGACTCGTCATCGAACGGCAGGTTCGTTGCGTCGGCTTCGGCGAAGCTCATCCCCCGCACGTCGCCAAAGTTCTTCTTTCCCTCGGCCAGCATGCCCGGAGAGAAGTCGGCGGCGACGACCTCGGCTCCGCGACGCGCGAACGACGCGGAGGAACGGCAGGTTCCCGCGGCCAGATCGAGGATGCGCTCGCCCGGCTGCGGAGCGACGGCGTTGGTCGTCGCTTCTCGCCACAGCGCGTCCAACCCGAAGGTCATGGCCATGTTCGTCAGGTCGTATCGCTTCGCGACCTGATCGAACATGCCGCTTACCTGCTGAGGGTCTTTGCCGAGGTCGGGCCGCTGAAGAGAAGTCACCCGCCGAGTCTACGACCGCCAGATCAGACTGCTCTCCTAGGCGAGAGCATCGACAATCGGACGGAACTTCACGCGCGTCTCCAACAACTCCGCATCGGGGTCGGAGCCGGCAACGATTCCGCCACCCGCGTGAGCCGTGACGGTGCGCTTGCGCCCGGTTGGCGGGCCGAACTGCGCCCCGCGCAGCGCGATGGCCCACTCGCCGTCGCCGTTACCGTCGATCCAGCCAACCGGACCGGCGTACCTCCCGCGATCGAACGGCTCGATGCGGCGGATCTCCTCGATCGCGCGATCGGTGGGAGTTCCGGCGACGGCGGCCGTCGGGTGCAGCGCCCGTACGAGGTCAAGCGCGGAGGCGCCGCCGGCAAGCTCACCGCTGACATCGGTCGCGAGGTGCCACAGGTTGGGCAGTTCGAGCGCGAACGGCTCCCCCGCGGGTGTGAGGTTCGTTGTGTGGGGTTTCAACGACGCGAGGACGTCGTCGATGGCGAAGCGGTGCTCCGCCCGGTCTTTTTCGCTCGAGAGCAGCGCGTCGGGGATTCCGGTGTCTTCTGCTGCGTCGGCTCCACGGGGGTGAGTTCCTGCCAGCACCCGCGCAGAAACAGCTCCGCCGTGCACAGTGACGAGCGTTTCCGGGCTCGCCCCGATCATCCCGTCGACGGCATAGGTCCAGGTGTCGGGATAGTCGTTCGCGAGCGCGCGCACCAGCCGCCTGAGATCGGATCCGCGCGGAACCGACCCCATGATGTCGCGCGCGATCACGATTTTGCGCAGATCGCCGTGCTCAATGGTGGCCAACGCTTCACGCACCGCCATCTCGTGGCGCGCGGGGTCCATGGCGCCGGGCCCGAGTGTGGCGGACCAGGAGCCCCCCAGATCGGTCGGGCCGAACTCGGCGGGGTCAAGACGGTCAGCAACGGCAATGCGGGTGACCCACCCTCGGCCGCCCCGGCGCCCGACAATCGTGGTCGGAACGATCAGCGTCGACGGCAGTTCCGATTCGTCATCAAACGCGATCGCGCCGAAGCCCACCAGGCCCGTTCCGGGGATCTTCACCTCGTCATCGACCTCCGTTGCCTGGGAGACCGCTCGCCAGAGATCAGCGATCGCGGAGATGCGCCCGTCTTCGGCGACATCGATGTGCAGGAGATCGGGCCCGGAGGCGACCATGCCGTCGCCCTTGCGCGTCCAGACGAGAGGACTCTCGGCCGACGCGAACAAAAGCGTGTCAGCGGGTTCAATCTCGCGCGTTGTGGCAACGAGGCGCGGCAAGGAGAGCGGTTCGGTCACTCGGGACATCATATTCGCGAACTATGGTCGAAGGATGAGTACCACGTCCCCTCCCGGCACCAGGATGCACATCAATTGGCGCAAGTGGGATGGCGGACCGCACTGGGTACACGATGTGATCTACCTCGGTCGCGATGAGTGGGGCGCGTGGTTCGGGCAGCGGGCGGGCTGGCGAAGCCACCGGCCGGGCCGGGACACTCTGCTGAAGTCCGACTGCGTCATGCTCCTCCCCGACCCCGAGCCCGGAAGCGATCACGGCGCGGAATGGGTGTTGACGGTGAACGCGGCGCCTCAGCGCACACGCATCTATATCGACGTCGCATGGGAAGCGCAGTGGGTCGGTGCGGAGCCGTCGGCGATCGATATGGATCTCGACGTCGTGCGGCGAACGGACGACCGCGGCATCTACATCGACGATGAGGATGAGTGGGAGGAACATCGCGCCGAGTACGGATATCCGCTTCACGTGGTCAATCGTCTCGAGCCGCTCGCTCAGGACCTCAAGCGCCGTGTCGCAGCGCGCGATGCCCCGTTCAATGAGGCGACGACCCACACGTGGTTCGACGTTCTGTACGCCCTGAAGCTTTAGAGCTCGGCGGCGAGCTGTTCCCCCGCGTCACGAAGCCAGCGCAGCGTATCAGCCATCGCAGCGTCGGATGACCCGGCGATGTCCGTCAGCGATGCCGCGGCGCGGAATGCCGTGGTGTCACCATCGATCTGTCCAGCGACAAGCGCAACGGGAATGCGGGCCGCACCGGCGAGGCCCGCGACGTGCGACGGGACCTTCCCTGCGGCGGATTGTCCGTCGAACTTCCCCTCGCCGGTGACGACAACGTCGGCGCTGCCGATGGCATCAGCGAGATCTGTCAGATGCGAAATCTCCTCGGCTCCCGCCGTCAGCTGAGCGCCCCACACGAGCAGAGCGAATCCTGTGCCTCCCGCGGCTCCCGCCCCGGGTGCCCCTGCGAGATCGGCACGCCCGACGAGGCCCGCGAGCCGGGCGAGGGCGTCATCAACACGGGCAATGTCGTCGGGCGCGGTAAGGCCCTTCTGCGGCCCGAATACCGCGGCGGCCCCGCGCGGGCCCGTGAGGGGGTTGGTCACATCGCTGAGGACGAGCACGCCCCCCGCGGGCAGAGCGCGCAGACCGGTCACGTCGACACGAGCGAGGTCCGTCAGGCCCCGAGCGCCAGAGGTGATCGACGCGCCGAAATTACCGAGGAAACGGGCGCCGAGAGCCGTGAGCAGGCCCGCGCCGCCATCGGTGGACGCAGAAGATCCGATTCCGAGAATGAGGCGCGAGATGCCCGCGTCAAGGGCGGCGACAATCGCCTGGCCGAAGCCGAGTGTTGCCGCGTCCCAGGGGCAGCGTTCCTCCCCGAGTAGCTCGATACCGCACGTGCTCGCGAGCTCAACGACTCCCGTTCCTCCCGGAAGCTCATCCGTTGCCGGCAGGCGCAACCAGGAGGCATCGACCGGAAACCCCGTGGGACCCGTGACACGAACGGCAACGCGGGTGGCGCCGGGCACGGCCTTCTCGAATGCGTCGAGAGTTCCCTCACCACCGTCTGCCATGGGGCGCAGGTCGAGGTGATCTGCGGGAGCTGACCGCACCCAGCCTTCGGCGATGGCCACCGCGACGTCGGCGGCGGTGGCGGTTCCCTTGAAACTGTCGGGTGCGATAACGACACGGCGATGAGTCATAGGCACCATCCTGCCGGATCCGGCAGCCGCTCTCGTCATGTCGCCTGCGCAGACGATCACAACGACTGAGGCGGGGAACCGGCTCAGCCAGTTCCCCACCTCAGTGTGTGATGTCCCGCAGAGCGGTTGCTCCTCAGACCTCCGTCCGGCGACGGATGATCAGGAAGCCCGCACCCGCGATCAATGCGAGAACTCCGGCGCCGATCGCGATGCCCGCGATCTGACCGCCTGTTGCCCCAAGGAGCCCGGCTCTTCACTGATCTCGAATGTGTTCCATGCCGCAAGGGTGCCGTCGAGCTCCAGCGCGACGAGGTGGTGCTCACCCTCATCTAGGTCCGGGAGGTCGAAGGTTGCCGCACCGTTGCCGTTCAAAACGGCCGCGCCCAGCAGAACGGGCTCCGAGTGAACGTAGAACACCACCTCATCGCCGGCCCGATCATCGTCCAGCATTCCGGTAATGCGCCCGTCCGCAATCTGAATGGCCAGGGTCTGCTTGTCTGCCGTCAGATCTGCGAGGTCGATCGGACCGGGGATCCGGCGATCGTCTCCGTCATCGGCGGCGTCCGGCCCGGCGCCGCTGCCGTCGGAGCCGTTCGCAGCATCGCTACCCTCAGCATCCGCTCCAGCATCGCTACCGTCTGTATCGCCGGTCGCGTCAGCGTCGTCATCGTCATCCGCGACGATCGCGTCACCGATCGTGGCGCCAGCTCCCTCGGTGCTCTGCGCCGCGAGGGTCACGGTGTTGAGCCCCGCTTCCAGCACAACCGTTGTCTCAGCATGGTCCCGGACCTGCCACTTGTAGCCGAGTGGGAGGAAGATCTCCTGCTCACTCGAATCGTTCACCCGAACGAATACATTCGTGGGCCCGTTCTCCGAAACAGCGCCGAAGGTGTTCAACGCGTTCGCGAACACCGACAGATCGTATTCGCCAGCAACGGGAACGGTCACGTCGAAGTTGATCGTGACATCGCTGCCCGTGCGCAGACCACCGACGTTGGCGCCGCCCGAGTTGTAGAAGGCGCCGACGTTGTTCGTCGATCCCGTGTCGGTGTTGATCGAGTGGCCGGAGCCGGTAAAGCTGGCGTCCTCGGCCTCGTAGGAGCCGGCCCAGGCGATCGGGTCGACCTGTGTGGTCTCCCCTTCGCCCGCCGGAGTCACGATGACCTCATAAGCGGAGGCCTCCTTGATCAGCGGCAGGTCCTGTCCATCAAAATCGACCGAAACGCGGCCGTCGACAACGGATGCGGTGTACTCCGTCAACAGCCTCGGCTGCGCGAGACGCCCGCAACGCGGGCGACGTCTCCGATAGTGGCCACGATGTCTCCTTCTGCCGGCAGCCTTGCCGAACCGGTTCGACAACAGCGGATGAGGTTCGGTCATGGCAACCTCCGCTCCTGTATCGACGGAAGTCGGACCTCAGCGCGTCAGAGGGACTTCGATGATGCGAGGCGCGGTCATCACCGAGGTGAGCGCCTCGTCCAGCTGGGCCCGAGTTGTTGCCGTGACGTGTTCCCAGCCGTAGGCCGAGGCGAGCGCCGCGAGATCGGCCGATTGCGGGGTGTATTGCACGCGCCGCATAGCATCGTCGCCCGCTGACTTCGCGACCTCAAGGCCGTCGAAGATCGTGCCTCCGCCGTCGTTACCGACAACCACCTGGACACGCGTGGCGCTCTCCCCCGCAGGTATCAACAGCGCGCCGACGTCGTGCAGAAAGGCGAGATCACCTGTCAGAATGCGGGTGACTCCGACGTCACCGGTGGCACGGGCGGCGAGCGCGATCCCCAGACCGGTAGCGATCGTTCCGTCGATTCCGGCGAGACCGCGGTTCGCGTGTACCGGGATGCGTTTGCCACCCAGTACCTCGTCGGCAACCCTGACGAGCCTGCTGGAAGCGAACATCAGGCGATCGTGCGGCCATGTCGCCCGCCACACCCCCGCGACCAGTTGTACGCGGTCGAGTGGCGTGCGAACGGCATCAAGCTCGGCACGAACAGCGCCCAGCCGCGTTTTCGGGTCGGTGGACTGCAGCCCGTCCAGATCAGGAGCCGACGTATCGAGATCAACGGTGTGCGCGCGCGAAAACCTGCTCCATGCGGAGTTCCACTCGCGGTCGGGCTCCCCCGCACCGACCGCAACCGCATCCGCATGCACGGTTTTACCGTTGAGGTTCAGCGGTTCTCCTGTGCCGCGAACAGCGATGATCTCGACATCGGGGTTCGACAGCAGCGCGGCGGTCTCTCTGGCCAGCGTGGGGTGACCGACGACAATCACGCGCTCGATGCGCCCGCCCAGGTCGAGGTCACGGAGCGCTTCGCGGTAGCCGTTCACCACTCGACGCCCAAAACGCGCTCCGCTGACGACCTCGGCGATCAACGGCCACCTGCCCTGGTGCGCGATCACCTCGGCGTCAGACCCCGCATCCGCCCCGGCGACAACCACGGTGCGCGGTCCGGGTGCAACGGTCACGGGCTCGGGCATTTCGGGGATCAGCTGCCGCGCCTGCCGCACGGGCTCGCCCGAGCCTCGTCCTCCGCTCGCGAACCACTCGGGGATCGCCCCACCGAGGGGTTCGCGGAACGGCAGATTCAGGTGGACGGGGCCTTGAACGCTCTCCCCCGCCGCCGCAACGAAGGCGCGAGCGGCAAGCCGCACCATGTCGCCGACATCGGACTCGGAATCCGGCGTCGGCGCATCCACCGCAAGGCGTACGGAATCTCCGAAGATCCCCGGCTGATCAGTGGCCTGATTGGCGCCGACTCCGCGCAGCTCGAGAGGGCGATCGGCTGTCAGCAGCAACAACGGAACGCCGGAATGGAACGCCTCAAGCGTTGCGGGAAGCAGGTTGGCGACCGCCGTTCCCGACGTGCAGATCACGGCCGCAGGAACGCGCGTTTCGCGCCCGATGCCCAGCGCCATGAATCCGGCAACGCGCTCGTCGATGCGAACGTGGAGCGAGATCCTGCCCTGCCGTTCGAGGTCTGCTGCGGCGAGCGCGAGCGCCTGCGAACGGGAACCGGGGCTGAGCACAACGTGCCGCACACCGAGGGAAACGAGGGAGTCAAGCAGCTCGCAGGCCGCGTTCATCGCGGGCGATGACGCCGACACGTTAGTTCCGAACGGGGCTCTGCCCGTCGTCGTCATCCTCGTCGACTTCATCATCGCCATCGCCCGGCTTTTCCGCCGAGGGAGCGTTGAACTGCTCCTCCGCGTCGAGCATGGCGAGCTCCTCTTCGATCTGACGAATTCGTTCGTCTGCCGCCGTGAGGAAACCCGGGTTGTCGTCGGGAGCAACGGGCCGCGACGGGGGCTGCTGTCCCTTACGGGCGCGGCCAATCGTCAGCCAGAGGATTCCGCCGATCACGGGAACGAGGGTAATGACCACCCACGCCCCCTTGGGAACGCCGCGATGCCGGGTCTCGGGCTGCGTCGCGCAGTCGACGATCGCGAAGATCGTGAACACGACTGCCGCGACCGACAGGATGATGAGAAAACGGGCCACGTACCCATCCTATGAGGCAGACCCTATGGACGGCCCGCACACACAGGTCATCTGCGTACCCTGGGTCGCGTGAAGATTCGATCCGTCGTTGTGTATACGATCCTGCGCCTGGCGTTCTTCCTGGTCCCCCTGGGCATCATGATGCTGTTTCCCGCGTTCTGGGGCATGTGGTGGCTGGCAACGCTCTTCGCCGCGATGATCGGCATCAGCCTCTCGATAATCTTCCTGCGTAAACCTCTCGGCGAGGTGTCGGAAGGCATCTACGAGCGCCAGCAGGCCAAGAAGCGTCCGAAAACGCCAGCCGAGATCGACGCAGACATCGAAGATGAGGCCAACGAGGGCGCACAAAGCGACGAGGTGTCCTGATCAGGTCACGTCGTGGACATCACTGATTCGCACCAAAGTTGCTCGTGAGCCAGCCCTCAACCGAGGGATTCCCGGCCATGCTGATCGGTGTAGTCGAACGTCAGTCGCGCATCTGTTGCGACGGCATCGGCGATCGTCCCGACCATCTCCCAGTCAACGGAAGCGGGCGCCTCGCGCGATATTTGTGTGGATAACGCCACAGCCGCGGCACGCCTCCGCAAACGTGCGGGAAGCACCTGCTCGAGCTTTGTGCGAGCCGTCGCGGCGGAAGAATCGTCCGGCGACCAGGCTTCGAGGATGAGCAGGCTAGTCACGATGGTCGAAACCTCGTCTGGGCTCAGCAACAACGGCGGGATCTTCATGCTCGGTCGCAGCGCGTACTCAGCCCCTGGTCCCGGACGCGAGTGCACGTCGTAGCCCAGATCGCGAAGGCGCATCGAGCGCATCACGGATGAAGAGATGCGCGAGCAGTACGTTCAGGCAGGTATGCCCGCCCCGATGGCCGAGGCGATCCTCGGAATGTCCACGGGACGACGAGACGGCTTCACCCCCGAGCAAAGCCGCTCGGTGATCACCACCACCCCCAGCTCACTGCGGGGTTGGATCCGCGAAGAGCTCCGACCGCTCCTGTGACCCTGCCCGGTGCGGGCGCTCAGCCGATGAACGCCCAGGCGAGGAAGAAGCCATAAATGGGGGACGCGATCGACGTCAGGGCGAGAGCCGTGACGAGTTCGCGGGGCGTGCGGTGGCTCCACACGATCGTGATGGCAACGGCCGCCGGGATCAGGGCGAAGAACGACAACCACGCGGGCGGATAGAACACCGCCAGCCAGGCGGCGATCGCGAACGCAATCGCGATGAACACGGTGAAGAGCACCTTTGTCCACGTGCGGCCGATGATCACCGTGAGTGTGCGCTTTCCGGCGACACGATCCTGATCGATGTCGCGAAGGTTGTTCGCCAGCAAAACAGCGCACGCAAGAACACCCGCCGCAACCCCGCCGAACCAGGCCTCCTGCGGCAGGAACTGAACCTGCACCCACGTTGTGCCCAGCGTCGCAACAAGGCCGAAGAAGACGAAGACGAAGAGCTCGCCGAGGGCGTTGTAGCCGTACGGACGCTTGCCCCCCGTATAGAACCACGCGGCGATGATGCAGGCGGCGCCGACAGCGAGCAACCACCATTGCTGGGTGTGAATGACAATCGCCAGCCCCGCCACCGTGGCAAGGCCGAAGAACGTCAGCGCCGTGATGAGCACCGTTTTCGCCGGAACGCGTCCCGACGCCGTCAACCGCGCCGGGCCAACACGGAAGTCGTCTGTTCCCCGCACACCGTCGGAGTAGTCGTTCGCGAAGTTCACACCGATCTGCAGCGCGACCGCCACAACAAGGCACAGCAGCGCGATCACGCCGCGGAGTGCGTTATCGGGGCTGGCGAGAACCGCAGCGCCCGTCCCGATGAGCACGGGAGTAATCGCCAGCGGCAACGTGCGCAGACGCGCAGCGCCGATCCAGTCGCGAGCCGTCACGGGCCCGACTGGCGCCCCCGAGTCATCGATCTGCGTTGATCGCTTGGCGGGGTTGCCGCTGATGTGCTTCTGGTGCTTTGAGGAGGCCACGCATCGATCGTACTTCTCGGCCCTGCTTCCGCCAGCCGCCGTTCCGCGCTACGTTCGCACGGAGGGAAGGCGAATCTATGTCGACGGGAATCTCGACGGTTGGCGTGGAGAGGCGTGTGCACGTCAGGGTGCTCGGACAGCCCGAAGTAGACGACGACGGCCACAGGATCACCGTTCGGGGTGAACGTCGTCAGGCCGTTCTTCTCGCCTTGGCTCTCGCCGGCGGAGATCCGGTGACGCGGGATCACCTGATCGAGCGCGTCTGGGGCGATGACGCTCCGTCAACCGTTTCGACGTCGCTTCGCGTCATCATTTCTCAGCTCCGGCGCGAGCTCGGAGCGCAGCTGATTGAGACAACGGATGCCGGGTACCGCCTCGCTGCTCTGCCATCACACATCGACGCCATCGAATTCGGCCGGCTGGTAGAGGAGGGACGGGCGCTGGTCGGGGCAGGCAGCTTTCGCGCGGCCAGAACGGCGCTTCACACGGCACTGTCTCTCTGGAACGGTGTGCCCGCTGTCGCGGATGTTCCCCTCGCCGCTGACGTCGACGAACTCACCAGAATGCGCAGCGACGCAACATTCCTTCACGCGCAGGCCGACCTTCACTGCGCGGACACTCCGATCAACATTGCCGTGCTTGAGAATCTCGTCGACGACCGACCGTACGACGAGAACGCATGGGCTCTTCTGATGACCGGGCTGTTCTGGGCGGGGCGACAGGCCGATGCGCTGGAGGCGTTTCGTGCCGCGCAGCGCACTCTTCGCGATGATCTCGGAATCGACCCCGGCCCGGCGCTGGTCGATCTCGAAACGGCGATTCTCACCCAGGATCCGCGCCTCGCCCCACCCGCATCGGCGCGGGTGGACGTGCCGGGCTTCACGACGCCGTTCGTCGGACGTGACCGGGACGTCGCACACGTCGCGGAGCGCCTCTCTCGTGAACGCCTCGTAACGATAACGGGCATCGGTGGCGCAGGAAAGACGCGCGTCGCCGCCGAGGCCGCGCGAGTCTCCGCGGCGGACTTTCCTGGAGGAGTCGCTTTCGTCGAACTCGGCAGTCTCACCGATGGCCTTCTACTGCCGCGCCGCATCGCGTCCGCGCTCGATTCACGATCCGAGAGCATCGACGGCCTCGGAGAAGACATCGGCTCCCGACGCGTTCTGATCATCCTCGACGCGGCTGAACACCTCGCGCACGAGACGGCACACGTGATCTCAGCACTCCTCGAGCGTTGCCCGGCGTTGTCCGCTCTCGTCACGAGCCGTGTGCCGCTCAACCTGCGTTGCGAGACGGTGTACCCCCTCGACATGCTCGATGTTCCGTCCACCGACACCGTCGATGCGTGTGCGGCCAGTGACGCCGCGCAGCTCCTCTTACGGCGCGCAACAACGGCGGACCCGACGGTGGCGCTCGGCTCCCACAACGCGACGACGGTCGCCCGGATCTGCCAGTTGCTCGACGGGCATCCCCTCGCCCTGGAACTTGCCGCGGCACGCTGCGGTGTGCTCTCGCTCGACGATGTGCTCGACCAGCTCCGTTCAGACGCCCCCTGGCGCGCGACCGATCGTGATCGTCCGACACGGCAGCGTTCGTTGTCCGATGCACTCGCGTGGACGATCGGGGCGCTCTCACCGACGGCGCGTACGCTCCTCATCCGGCTATCCGTCTTCCGCGATCCGCCCACCCTCGACGGGATCCGCCACGTCTGCAGTGGTGGCCGCGTCACCGAGGAGACCCTGGTCGATGCTGTCGACGAGCTCCTGACAAGCGCGATGCTCCGCGTTGTCGCTGGCGACCCGCGCCGGTATCGGCTCCCGGGTCCCGTTCATTCCATCGCACAATCTCTGCTGGACGCCTCAGGCGAAGAGGTTGATGTCAGGGCACGCGGAGCCGAAGCCGTCGGTCACCTCCTGGAGGGGGCGCGCTCCGCCGTGGCCTCGCCTGATCAAGCAACGCTCTTCGCTCGCGTCGATGCTCACATCAACGACGTGCGCGCGGCGCTCGACGATGCGCAGCGGAATGATCGCGCCGCACTCGCGGTGATGTGCGTTCAGCTTCGCCAGTACTGGACGGCCAAGCGCCTCCACGACGAGGCGCGCACTCGCCTCGATGCCGCGTTCGCGGCCGATCTCGCCCCCGCCCTTCTCGCTGATCTTCTCGAAACGTCCGCCTGGTTTCACCTCGATGCCGGCGACGCCCCCGCGCTGGTAATTCGCGATGCGACGCGGTGCCGCGACATTCGTGAAGAACTCGGGGATAGCGCCAGCGTCGCCACGGCGCTGATGCTGTTGGGGGCCGCGGCGTCTCACGAGGGCGACCACGACTCGGCCGCCGGGGTGTTCTCCGAGGCCCTGGTGATCGCCCGCCGCGAGGGTGATCCAGTCGGCATCCTGCGGGCGAGTTTCAACCTGGCCCTTGCACAGCAAAAGCTGGGCCGACTCGCTGCTGCCGACCGTGCTCTGGTGGATGCGCTCTCGGCCGCGCGACGTGCGCGTCTTCGGACTTTCGAGGCCCTCGTGCTCGAGCGTCGTTCGTACATCGCCGCAGAAGATGACGCACCAGAGCTCGCGCGATCATTCGCGCATGCTGCCCAAACGATCCGCACGGAGCTCGGCGATCAGCTAGAACTGTGCCGCAGTTTCTGGAGCGTGGCCCTGAGCGAGCACGCGGTGAACGAGCATGATGGCGCTGTCACCAATCTGATCTCGTCGATCCGTATCGCTCAAGAGCACAATTTCTCGGACGCCTGGTGGGTGCCCGGTATTCTCGAGCTGGCCGCGACGCTCCTCGAGAGCGACGGTGCATTGCTGTCGGCGGCGCGACTTCTCGGAGCGGCGTCCGCGTTGCGCGATCGCGAAGGAGTCGGTCCCGGGACGCAGACCGTTCCCGGTCTTGAACAGCTTCGTGCCTCGCTGAAGGATGTTCTGGGCACCGAGCAATTCACGTCTGAGCACACCGCGGGGGCGACGCAGACGGGGCCTGATGCCCTCGCCCTCGCCGGAGAAGCGCTGGGAGCCCGCGCTCCGGCGTAGGAGCACCTGCCGTTCGGTGCGTATTCGAGCCTTGCGCGGGCGCGGCGTCGCATCAACATCGACGCCGC
Organism: Microbacterium amylolyticum; assembly: GCF_011046975.1. Classification (NCBI taxonomy): domain Bacteria; kingdom Bacillati; phylum Actinomycetota; class Actinomycetes; order Micrococcales; family Microbacteriaceae; genus Microbacterium; species Microbacterium amylolyticum. The sequence goes on from NZ_CP049253.1 coordinate 1,137,549, forward strand.
GCGCTTCCCTCACGAAGGAAAAACGGTGTGCTCGGCGCCGAAATGCGCTCGTTTCGGCACCGCACCGCACATTCTTCCTTCGTTAGGGCGCGGCCGTTCCTGCGCGCTCCGCAGCTGTCTTTCCCTCTGACTCCTCGGCGGTGAACGGCAGCGCCACCTCAACAGGCTCGTCCCAGTGCATATAAGGGTGCGCCTGCGTCAGGACATAGTCACCCCAGTAGTCACTGGCGACCGTGAAAGACGCTCGGATGTCGCGAAGCGAGTCCCCCGCGTGCACGCAACGATCCGATACGCCGTCGGCGAGAACCGTGCCGCCATCCGGAAGAAGCAGCTGCCAGTCCCGTGCTTCAAAACATGACATGCTCGCGCCAGAATTGACGATCGAGTACTCGATAGCGAGAGTGGCCTCTCCGTCGGGCCGCATTCCGTTTCCGCGTCGCCAGTTCACCTCTGCGAGCGTGATTGTGATCGTCGTATTCAGGTGTTCTTTCTGCAAAACCAGTTCTTCCCCAACGAGGCTCTCAATGTCGACGGGCAGCCGGGTGATGGTGCCATAGTCAACCCCCAGCGCAATCGAGGAGATACTCTGCCCCGGCGCACCAATCATCAAGAACGCCGCGTCCGGATCGAACGTTTCCCACTGATCGCTGCTCAGCGTGACGATCATTTCTCCTGCGTTCGATGCGTTGCCGGGCACACTGTCGAGAATCCCGCTCGCGTGTGCCTCGTACGTGTCCTGCCCGTGTTCCCATCGCAACGCGATCGGCGCCATCGGTTGGATGGATTCAGCGCGCGGGTTGGTGATGCGAAGGTCAAAGGCGATACTCACCGCCGGGTCCTGCGTTCTGCTCTCGGCATCGACCTCGTCGAGGGTTCGCATTCGTTCGAGGGTGTACTCGAGCTCAGACTGGTACACCGTCACGTCGAATTCTCGGTCATCGAAGGCGACGTCAACGCTCGGTTCGTTCACGCCTTCTGTCTCGCCGCCACCGTCGTCGGGTGTGCTGCCGGAATCCTGCTCTTGCGCTTGGGCGACTTCTTCCGCTGCTGCGTCGATCGCGTCTGTCACATCTTGCACCTGTTCCAGCGTTCCGCAGCTCGACAACAGTAGAACTGTTCCGACCATGCCGACCATCATCATCCCCCGCATGTTTCACTCCCTTGTTCGATGTGATGCGTCCACCGCCGTTCTGGCGATATCGTCATCGTAAGACGAGGGGTGTAATCGCTCCGTAAAACCCACACTTACGCACGATTTACAGGGGCAGCGCTACTCTCGGCACACACGTTCTTCCGGGGAGGAAAAATGGACTTCACCTATAAAGAAGCACTCGCGCTTCTGAAAAAAACGACGCCCTTCTTGCTATTTCGGATCCTTGTCTACGGTGGGATCGCAGTCGCATGGATCATCATCACGGGCATCGGCGCCGGTATCGGCGCCGCGATCGGCGTCATCGGGGGCTCTGCCAGCGGAGGCGCCTTCGTCGGTGGGCTGATTGCTTTTGCTGCATGCGGCGGCGTTCTTCGCGTGTTGCGCCGCTACTTGCTCTATCTGGTTAAGGGCGCCCATATTGCCGTGCTCGTTGAGGCGATCGACGGTCGCCCTCTGCCCGCTGGCAAGGGACAGGTCGCGTTCGGGCAGCAGGCTGTGAAGGAACGCTTCGTCGAAATGTCGGTGTTCGCGGGAATCGACGCGATCATCAGCGCCGTCCTGAAGGCATTTACGCGGCTGGTCGATTTCGTCGCCGGGATCTTGCCGATCCCCGGCCTGCGCGCCGTTGCGGGGATCGGAAGTGCGATCGTCACCAACTCGCTGACGTACGTGGACGAGGCGATCATTGCGCACAACCTTCGCGTGCGCTCCACCAACCCCTGGGAGACAAGCCGCCAGGGCCTCATCCTCTACGCACAGAACTACCCGCGCTTCCTCAAGAACTCCGTGAAGCTCACGCTGGGAGTGTGGGGGCTGACGGTCCTGATCTTCCTCGTCTACCTCGCCCCGATCGCCCTGTTCATCTGGATTCTTCCCGTGCAGGGAAATCTCGTTGCTCTCCTGATCGCGTTCTCCCTCGCCTGGGCGACGAAGGTCGCGCTTCTCGAGCCCTTCGCCGTTGCCGCAATCCTCGTCGCCTGGCCCAAGATCATCGCGGGGCAGGTGCCGAACCCGGAGTGGGAGGCGAAGCTGTCGCAGGCGAGCAAGAAGTTCGGCGATATGGCGGGCAAGGCGCGCGAGTGGGCAACGAAGAATCGCTCACAGCCCCCGCAGCAGCCGGCGTCACCCGCGCTCGGATCGCCGCAGGCACCGCCTGCACCACCTGCTCCGACCACACCAGCGCCTCCCGCACCCCCGGCGCCTCCCGGGGCAGGGACCCCGCCGAACACACCGCCGACGGCGTAGGGAACCGATGTGCGATCGCCGGCCGGAACACTCGTTCCAGCCGGCGATCGCCCCTAGACGACCGGAGTGCCGTGCGTGTGGAAGCTCTCGATCGTCTTCATCCCCCACGCCTGGCCCTTTTTGCGTTCTTCTTCGCTCCATTCGACAACGGGCTGGTCCGGGTCAAGCAGAAGCCGCGCTCCGGCATTGGCGAACTCGATGCGATTGCCGCCCGGCTCCCACACGTAGAGGAAGAAGGTCTGGTTGATCGCGTGCTTGTGCGGACCGGACTCGATGTAGATGCCGTTTTCGAGGAAGATGTCCGCGGCCTTGAGGATGTCCTCGCGGGTGTCCGGCGCAAACGCGATGTGGTGGAGACGATCGCCGTGTTTGGTCCAGTCGTCGCTGCCGAGGTGGGCCACGTCGAAGGAGGTGTAATGGGTCATGATGCTGTCCTCTCTGACGGCGATGACGATAACGATGATGTCGGGTGTGCGGGGAAGACTCTTCCGTCGAAGAGCGTGCGCGCGGTGCGCAGCGAGGCGGCGCGGGTCAGGCGCCAGCGGCCCGCTTCGCGGGCAAGGGCAACGTCAACGGCGAACGACCCTGTCGGGTGCTCGGCGACAAAGGGCTCGTCCGTGGCGGGAAGCGCCGCGCAATCGTGGGCGACGGATCCCACGGCGAGCGCACCGGCGGCCAGCGTCAGCGCCCCCAGAACCCCGATTGACTGGTGCACGCGGTGCGGAATGAACGTGCGCGCGGTGATCGCACCTCCGGATCGTGGTCTGCTGACGATCACGGACGGCATCCCCGCGTCGACGCAGGTGACGGGAACACCGTAGATCTCGTCACGAACGGACCCGGTGGGAAACAGTGCTCCCGTCGATGAACCTTCGACGTCGAGGAAGTCCAGACCGATCGGCGCGGCGGTTCCCGGCACGCCCTCGATCGCCAGGTCGCCGGTTTCGGAGACGACGCCGCCCGGCATGCGGACGGTGGCCGTGCAGCGCCCGCCCGTATTGACCATGTGAATGCGCACCCGGGTTGTCTCGGTGCCCACCGGGACGAGTCCCCGTTCGATGGCAAAGGGACCAACCCCTGCCAGCAGATTCCCGCAGTTCTGCCTGTCCGTGACGATGGGCTCGTCAACACCTACCTGCAGAAAGAGGTAGTCGACATCGGCGTCGTCCACGTCTGATGGTGAGATCACGGCGACCTTGGATGTCAACGGGTGCGCGCCGCCGATTCCGTCGATCTGTCGCGGGTCGGGCGATCCCATGATCCGCAGCAGAAGGGCGTCACGCTCGCGCCTGTCCCCCGGCAAATCCTCTGCGAGGAAGTAGGCCCCCTTCGAGGTTCCTCCGCGCATGAGCATGCACCGGATCCCGTCAGCGGGCATCGTATTCCGCCTGCGACATATAGCTGACGCCGAGGTCGTCCAGGAGCCCACGCAGCCCCTTGCGATCGAGGCTGAGCTGCGCGAGACCACGCCGGGAATCCCATGTCACGAAGCTCAGCGGTGTCGCGAACGCCTGCCGTTGTGATCACTCCGCGTACGCCTCGGGCGTGGAGTGCGGTGGCGAACAGATCGCCGAAGGCGCCGTCGGTGGACGGGGAGGTGGTGGCGATCACGAGGATGTCGCCCGCTCGGCACTGTTCAATTGCCGCGTGAATCATGAGGTTGTCGCCGGGCCAGCACAGCACGGTCACGGCGAATCCCCCCGTTCTTACCCCCTGTTGAATGGGACGGATCGACGGGTCGACGAGGCCGCGTCTGCCGATCGCCTCATGAACGGTGGCAACGCCGTGCGCCGCCAGCGCATCGATGATTCCGCTGTCGGTTCGTGCGATGTCCGTGACGATCACACCGAGGTCCGTTGCCGCACTCATGCCAGTTCCGATGTGACCTGGGGGAGATGACGCATATACGCCTCTCCCATCGTGTTGTGGGGAAGGCCGAGATTGGGGCCGGCGTTGCGGCGCAGCTGCACACCGCGACGAATCGCGAGCTGTGTGTAGTACTCCCACATGTGCTTCTGTGCGGGCAGGCACTCCATCGCCTCGCGTTTTGTTTCAAACGACGAGGTGATGTCGAGCAGCACGTGGGGCCGGAAGTCGCACTGCTCGGGCTGGTGTGGTTCGAAGAAGAACACCGGTGGCGCCCCGATGATGTCGTCGGGGCCGGGATACGAGCCATCGGAACCGGCAACGCCGATCGCCTGAGCAAGGATTCGCGCCTGTAACGCCATCCGTGCGGCGGCAGGATGATCACCGTTATAGGGGTCGGCGAGCGGGTGCGTCAGGACGATCGTGGGGTGGACGCGGCGATTGCCCCTCCCGCACGCCAGACGAAGTCGCCGGCGTGCGCACTGACGACGAGTAAAGACGCGGCCCGGTGCCCCATGGATCCTCCTCGATCGATGACCTGGGATCCATCTTGGCCCTGCAAACGAAATTGTTCTACTTATTGTCGACAATTACATGAGTGGCCGCCGTCGTTCACACCGCCGCAGCCGCCTGACTGCGCAGCGTCAGCGCCGCGAGGATGCCGGACAGATGTTGCCGCGTTGCCTGCTCTGCCCGGTCCGCATCCCGCGCCAGCAGCGCGTCAATAATCGCCAGGTGCTCCCCCAGCGATTCCTTTGCGCGACCAGGCTGATACGCGAGGCGAAATTGGTGGCGCGCCGACTGCGCACGCAGGCGGTGCAACAGCACCGCAGCCGTCTCGTGCCCACTCAGCTCCCAGATCCGCCGGTCCATGTCCTGGTTGAGGCTCGCATACCGCGGCAGGTCGCCCTCGTGGACGGCGGAGGACATCTGATCCCCCAGCGCCGAAAACTGCTCGGCATCGGCCGGAGTCAGCCGCTCACAGGCGCGTCGCACGCACAGCACCTCAAGCCCTTCGCGCACCTCGACAATTTCGACGGCCTCCTCCAGGGAGATCTGCCGCACCCGTGCGCCCCGGTTCGGAAGGCGTTCGACAACACCCTCCCCCTCAAGCACCACGAGCGCCGCGCGAACGGCGGAACGTGTGATGCCATATCGTTCTGTCAGATCCGCCTCGACGAGGCGCTGGTTCGGCACCATTTCGCCCGACATGATCGCCGCGCGAATGTGGCCCGCAATCTCCGCTTCGCCCATGTTCGTCCTCCCGGTTCGCCCTCACTGGCCCCGCCAGTCTAGGCAGAATGGCGACAAAAAGGGCGACAATCTGGCGCGTGAATCGCCGCCGTCAGACCATCCGGCGAAGAGCGCGTCGGTCCGGCTTTCCGCTGGACAAACGCGGAATTTCCTCCAGCCAGACCACACGATCGGGACGACCGGGCGCACCGAGTTCGCGCTCGCACGCCGCACGGATCACAGCGAGCGCGCCATCGAGGTCGACGATTGGGCGCGCGACGACGACGGGCACCTGTCCCCACTTGTCATGTTCGACGCCAACAACAACGGCATCGTCGAGGCCGGGAATCTCTCGGACAATGCGCTCAACGCGATCGAGGGACACATTCACCCCACCGGAGATGATCACATTGTCAACGCGGCCGGAGACGTCGACAACGCCGTCTACGACGTCACCGGCGTCACCGGTGCGATACCAGCGGCGACCGGCCTCCGTGACGAATACTCTCTCCGTGAGTTCGGGGTCACCCAGGTAGCCGTCGGCGAGTTGCGGACCGGAGATTCGGAGTTCGCCGCCACGCGCCGCCACCTCCACCCCGTCCAGCGGAGCACCGTCGTAGACGCACCCGCCGCTGGTCTCCGTTGAGCCGTACGTGCGCACAACGCGGGCGCCCAGAGCGATCGTGCGGTCCCGCAGGGCATCGGGAAGGCGCTGCCCGCCGATGAGAATCGTCTCGAACGACGCCAGCGCTTCGCGGACTCGTTCGTCCTCTTCTGCCGCGTCAACGAGCGTGCGCAGCTGTGCCGGAACGAGGGAGGTGTAACGGGGCACCCGCGCGCCATCACGGAAGGAATTCATGCCGCCGACGGCATGCGTAAAGGTGCTCGCCGAGAAGTGACCGGCGAGGATTGCCGGATCACGCCCCGCAACCAGCGCGCGGACCATCACCTGCACCCCCGCGATATACCCTCCGGACAGGGGAAGAAGCCAGTGCCCGTCACCGATGCGCGCCGCCGTAGCCATTGCCGCCGCCGTGAGAGCCGACCGTGACAGGGCGACAGACTTGGGGACACCGCTCGATCCCGACGTTGTGATCACAACGCCGGTTCCGGGCGGCACGATTTCGGGCAGCTTCGGTGCGCCGCCCAGGGCGATCGCGGGCCCGGCCCCGAGCACCGCACCGCGGAGCGCGCGCAGAACATCACGCGGATCGTCGCTGCTGATCCGCTCGAGTTTCATGTGGCCACCCTCGCATGCTCTTCCGTGTGGCGACAGGCGGGAAAGCGCGAACAGCCGAGAAAATCCCCCGAGGCACCGCGCCGTCGCGCGAGTACCCCGCGTCGGCACTGCACGCAGACGTGAACATCGCGGTTCGCCGTGACAACACCATCAGCGAGAAGCTCCATCGCGAATTCCGATGGCCGGTTCTCGTCTGCCACCAGCAGAACGCTCTTCCGCGCCCGTGTAAGCGCGACGTAGAACAAGCGCCGCTCCTCCGCGAAGGGAAAGGCGTCGCCACTCGGAAGGACCAGCCGCAGGAGCGCGTCCTCCTCCCGCGTCGAGGGGAATCCGCCCTGGTTCATCGCGGGCAGGATGACGTGGTCCGCTTCCAGCCCCTTTGACGCGTGCATGGTCTGGAACTCGATCGTCAACCGGTCGTCGGCCGTGTCGGGGAGGAACTGCTCGTCCCGCCGAAAGCGCCCCAGAATCTTCACGGTTGCCGTGTCATCCGGGCCGAGGCGCGCTGCGATCTGAGCGAGATGCCGAGCAATCGCCTCGCGGGCGTCCCCCGATCCGGCGACGAACTCGAGCGCGATCGGATCGGGATGCGAGAGGGTCGACCGCACCGTCTTACGAATCTGCTCCGGGTTCTTCATCACGAACCGGCCCGCCGCACGGCTCAGCTCCGCGCCGCTGCGGAACGTTCGCGTCAGCTTCAGGACCTGTGCGAGGCCGAACATGTCCTCGAAGCGCGTCATGGCGGTGATATCGGAACCGGCAAAACGGTAGATCGACTGCCAGTCGTCCCCGACCGCGAAGAGATGCCTCTCGCCACCGTTCTGCAAAGCGTTGACCAAGCGGGCGCGGGCGCGCGAAACATCCTGAAACTCGTCAACAAGAACGACGCGATACGGCGATGACCATCGTCCGCTCTCGATGAGCTCGGCGGACTGGTTCAGCATGTCATCGAAATCGACGCTTCCCTCCGCACGAAGATGCGCATCCCACGCGGCACGCACCGCCGTCAGAACCGTGACGAATGCCTCGGCCAGCTCGAGGTCCTCGGTGGCCCGGGCGCGCTCGCGAAGCTGAGCGTCGGAAAGATCGTTGCTCTTGGCGTGGGACAGGGCCGTGCGCACGAGCTGTTCTGATCCGTCACCCACGATGCGCCAGGCGGCCGCGAACGCGGGGTCGCTGGCTGCCAGCTGCGCGATGAGGGTGGTCATGAGCGAGGTGCCCTCATCCGAGACGACGCTCTCGGAGACGGACGGCTTTCGCCCCGTCGCCTCCCCGATCACGCGCAGCCCGAAGGCGTGAAAGGTCATCGCGCGCACCGTTCCGGAGAGTCCTGCGGCCCGAAAACGCTCCGTTGTGCGCTGTTCGAGCTCCTGCGCCGCGGCCTGGTTGAAGGCGAGCATGAGGACCTCATCGGGCCGGGCAATGCCCTTGTGCACGGCCCAGGCGGCCTTCGCCACCATCGTCGATGTCTTTCCGGACCCTGCTGCGGCCACGAGCTGCACGCGGTTGTCGAACGTGATCACCGACCGCGCCTGCTCGCGCGTGAGCGGCGTCTTCTCGATCGAACGGAGAAAGTGCCTTTCGGCCTTCAGCTCAGCCCGGAAAATCGCCTCGTTCTCGTCATCGACCGCGTCGCGCACAGAGGAGGGCGTGTGCACAGCGTGCACGGCCGCCGCCGCCGTCTCGTCGAGCCCTCCGCGCCGCGCACGGCCCCGGAGCGCCTGAAACGACGCCTCCTTGTCGCGGACAAGCGCCATACGCGTGCGATCCCAGTCACCGATGAATCGCTCAGCCATCCAGCGCCGGTGTCGCACTCTGTCCGCAACGGACCGGCCGAAGGCGGCAGACCATTCCGTGCACATCCTCTCGAGCAGGCGCACGCCGATCTCGTTCTCCAGCGTCGCCCGGTCCCGGCGGCTCAGACCGGTGAGTATCTGATCGCCGCCGGGCAGAACAATGTCATTCCACACCCGTCCCCGCCGCAGGCGCAGGCTCTCCCCAGTCAGCGGGGTGGTGACGACGTCGCCGCCGCACCTAATCGCGATGCGCTCGCGATCCACTCGGATCGCCCAGTCGCCGCTGCGAATGAAGAGACGGGCCCAGGGCGATGGACGCCATTCCCGCGCCACCACGATCTCAGAAGTGATACGGGAAAGCCGACCAGTCGGGGTCGCGCTTTTCCAGGAAGGAATCACGCCCCTCAACGGCCTCATCGGTGCCGTACGCCAGGCGCGTCGTCTCCCCCGCGAACAGCTGCATGCCGACCATGCCATCGTCAGCCGCGTTGAAGGCGTACTTCAGCATGCGGATCGCCGTTGGCGACTTCCCGAGGATCGTTCGCGCCATCGCAATCGCCTCGTTCTCGAGGTCGTCGTGCGCGACAACGCGGTTCACGGCGCCCATTTCGTAGGCGCGCGTCGCGGAGTACTCCTCCGCAAGGAAGAAGACCTCACGCGCGAACTTCTGGCCGATCTGCTTCGCGTAGTAGGCCGATCCGTACCCCGCGTCGAAGGAACCGACGTCGGCGTCGGTCTGTTTGAACTTTGCGTGCTCACGGCTGGCGATCGTCAGATCACACACCGCGTGAAGGGAGTGTCCTCCGCCTGCTGCCCACCCGGGAACAACCGCGATCACGACCTTCGGCATGAACCGGATCAGCCGCTGCACTTCGAGAATATGGAGGCGTCCGGCGCGGGCAGGATCCGTGACCTCACCATCGGCGTCGGAATACTTGTAGCCATCGCGGCCGCGAATGCGCTGGTCGCCGCCCGAACAAAATGCCCAGACACCGTCTTTGGAGCTCGGCCCGTTGCCGGTGAGCAGCACAACTCCCACCCTGGCGTCCGTGCGTGCGATCTCCAGCGCCCGGTGCAGCTCGTCCACGGTGGCCGGCCGGAAGGCGTTGCGCACCTCGGGGCGGTCAAACGCGATACGGGTGATACGGCCGTCCTTCGACACGTGCGACGTAATGTCGCGATACCCGTCGGAGTGCGGCGCGGGATCCCACAGTTCGGGATCGAAGATGTCGGACACCATGCCTCCCAGCCTACGCCGGGCGTTCCGCAGCGGCGTGACGGGGCCTATCTGTCGGCAAGGTCAACACCGAAGTTCCGACTCGCCTCGGCGTGCAGATCCAGCCCCAGCACCACACCTCGTACGCCGGCATCCGCGACGCCGCCGCGCGCCTGGAAGACCTGGGCGTCGACGTCCTGTTCAACTGGGATCACTTCTTCACGCTGAGCGGCGATCCCGACGGCACACACTTCGAATCGTGGACAATGTTGGCCGCGTGGGCAGAGCAGACCGAGCGCATCGAGCTGGGTGCCCTCGTGCTCTCGAACGAGCTCAAGGGGCGTGACGAGGACGCCGTAAATGCGCTCTTCGACGCGGGAGTGCGCCTGTTCACGCTCGGCGTTTCCGGGCCGGACATCGACACTGACCTCGTCTCACGGTGGTTGGCCTGGCGCGACAGCAAGAACTAGGGCGTGTCTCATAATTGGAGCCGCAACGAGCAAGGCCGTGAGTGCGTGCATCGCCAGGCGGAAGAGGGAGTCGATGCGGGGCATCGTCGACCGATGACAACGCCGCGAGGCGCGTGCTCACGGCCTGCGCAGTCGGCGATCAATTGTGAGACACGCCCTAGCCCACATACGGCAGGATGGCCGAATGAGATTCTGGACGGGCGCACGCGGCGCAGACATGGGCGCCGATGGAACCGGAATCGGTGCGATCACGGCAGGCGATGCGGATTCGCCGCTAGCAAGCGGTGATCTTGCCCTCCGCGGCCTGGCCGTCGAGGCTCCATCGCCGACGTGGCTCGCGCGCCATCCACACCTCGACGTTGTCTATGCCGCGCTGGAAGGCAGCGGCCGCGTTGGCGCGTACCGGCGCACGGGCGAGGAGTCGCTGACCCCGCTCGGAAAAACAGTCCCCGCCGGCGAGGCCGTGTGCCACCTTGCCGTCGCACCCGACGGAACGTGCCTGATCGCCTCGTGCTGGGGTGATGGCCGCGTCGTTCACATTCCGCTCGGCGCTGATGGCTCGCTTGACAAGCCGTCGCTCGCGCCCGCCGCAGAGGACCCCTATCGGGCAGTGGTGTCGCAGGCGGCTCCGTCAGGTTTCCTCCTCAGCGAAGAGCCGAACGAGGAGGAGGAACGCCCCACGCGGGCGCATGCCGCCGCGTTCCTCCCCGACGGGCGCGTTGCCACAACAGATCTCGGCTACGACCTCGTCCGAATCTGGCGCCTTGGCACACGCGGCCTCGTTCCCGATCACCAGATCGTTTTCCCGCACGGTGTCGGACCACGCCACATGTTCGTCCACCCGAGCGGGCACCTGCATGTTGTCACGGAGTTCTCGTGCGAGGTCTTCACCCTCGCCCCCGACCGCGCCGGCGCGTGGAGAATCGTTTCCGCCTGCCCGGCGGGAGGCCTCCTCGGCGACACGGCGGCCGAGCTGACGGCATCACGCGACCGCCAGTTCGTGTACGCCGGTCTGCGCGGGGAGAGTAACGCAATCGCCGTGCTCCGTGTCGAGGGCAATGGCGAATCGCTCCGTCCGATTGCCACGGCGGACTCCGGCATCAGCGTGCCCCGCCACCACGTCATCGTGCGTGATGCCCTGCTCGTCGCCGGACAAAACTCGAACGCAATCGTCTCGCTGTCCCTCGACGAACGAACGGGATTGCCCGGCCGCGTGCGCCATCGGCTCGAACACCCCACGCCGCAGCACATTCTGCCGATCGGCTAACTCGATTCGACGCGCGGAACATCACTCGCGTCCGGGCGCACCGCACGGCAGGATGGGCACATGAACCTGCCGGCGCTGGATGATCTGCTGGGCACGCTGCGCGTCGTGACCCTTCCTCTTCTCACGCGATTCCGCGGCGTCGATCACCGCGAGGCCGCTCTCTTTGAAGGACCGGAGGGGTGGGCGGAGTTCTCTCCTTTCCTCGAGTACGACACGGCGGAGGCCGCGACCTGGCTGGAGTCGGCGATCCACTTCGCCTTCGACCCGCAGCCCGCCTCGCGGCGCGACCGAATCGGCGTCAACGCCACCATCCCCGCCATCGACGCGGGTGACGTTCCCACCGTCCTTGCCCGGTACGACGGGTGCCGAACCGCCAAGGTCAAGGTGGCCGAACGCGGCCAAACTCTGAATGACGACGTTGCCCGTGTCGCCGCCGTTCGCGACGCCATGGGCCCGGAAGGGCGTGTGCGCATTGACGCCAACGGCGGGTGGAATGTGGATGAAGCGGAAACCGCGCTGCACGCGCTCAGCGCCTACGACCTCGAGTACGCCGAACAGCCGTGCGGTTCCGTGGAGGAGTTGGCCGAGATCCGTCGACGTCTGATCGACTGGGACATCCCGATCGCCGCGGACGAATCAATCCGCCGCGCTGAAGACCCACTCGCCGTTGCCCGCGCAGAAGCCGCCGACCTCATGGTCATCAAAGCCCAGCCGCTCGGCGGAGTCCGTCGCGCCCTCGACATCGTGGAGCGCACGGGTCTGCCCGCCGTCGTCTCTTCAGCCATCGACACTTCCATCGGCCTCGCCCAGGGCGCACACCTCGCCGCGGCGCTTCCGACACTCGACTACGACTGCGGACTCGGAACAGCCTCGCTCCTCGCCGCGGACGTAACAACCACCCCCTTGAAGCCCGTCGACGGCTATATTCCCGTGGCCCGCATCACGCCCGATGGCCACCTCCTCGATGAGCATGCGGCGAGCGCAGAACGCCGCGCCTGGTGGGAGGCTCGGATTCGCGCCTGCCATCAGGAACTGACGTCGCGTTAGCAGGACCGGGTCACGCTCCCGCGGTGGTCCGCACCGCAAGCGTGTGGTGACGAACGGCCGCCGCGCTTTACTCGATTGGTGACGCCGAGATGTCGACAATCAGGCGCACGGCCCGCCCGACATCGTCGGCACGCAACGCAATCGTTCGCTCGGCATCCGCGCGCTCAAGGGCTGCGCGCTGTGTCGCATCGCTCCACACGGCCAGCAAGAGACGGGCGGCATCGCGCGGCGCAACGCGGAGACGGATGTCGCCACGGTCCGCGATCGTTGCGATGATCTGCGCAACCTGGTCGGTCATGCGCTCGTTCTCGGCATGGAGCATCGCGCCGAGTTCGGCATCGCGCATCGCCTGTGCAGCGATTTCGGTGAAGAGGAGAATCTCAAACGTGTCCTCGGTGACATCTCCGAGCACGCGCACCAGGTCCTCAACACGGTACGGGTCGAGCGGTTGCTCGAGATTCATCACGCGTTCGTGCACCGCCGCCGTGCGCTCGTGCGAGACGCGGGCGGCAAGGCGCAGGAACAGCTCGTTCTTCGACGCGAAGTTGGAGTAGAACGCCCCGCGAGTGAATCCGGCGCGCTCACAAATGGCTTCGACGGACGCCGCTCCCAGCCCGACCTCGGCGAACACCTCGGCGGCCGCATCAAGAAGGCGCGCCGTCGTCGCCTCACGATTACGGCCGCGCGGCGCATCGCGCGAAACCTGTGCGTCACTCATCTCCACACCCGCTACGATACACAAATGTATTCGATACACATCTGTATCGAGATCCGACATCGACCCGGAGGCTCATCCGTGTCCACCCTGCTGTCATCCCTCGGACGTTGGTCCTTCCGCCACCCCTGGCGCGTTCTCGGGACCTGGATTCTGCTTCTCGTGATCATGGGAGGCTCGGCGCTAACCCTGAACAAGGGTTTCGACGATTCCTTCTCCATCCCCGGAACCGAATCGCAGGAGGGACTGGAGCAGCTCAACCGCACCTTCCCGCAGGTGGCCGGCACCGGCGCACAGATCATCATCGTCACGGCAGACGGCGCCGCCGTCGACGACGCCGCATATCGCGAGCCGATTGAGGCCGCCATCGCCGATTTCGAACAGGTACCGGAGATGTCCGCCGTGACCTCCCCCTACGAGGGCCTTGTCGACGGCTCGATCTCCGATGACGGCAACGCAGCCATCGTCCAGCTCCAGCTCGACGGACAGGCAACAACCATCGACCCCGCCGTCACAACTGCCGTGGAAGACCGGGTCGATCAGCTTCGCGACGAACTCCCGCCGGGCTCTATCACGGCGCTCGGCGGCGACCTCTACGCGGCAGAATTGCCCGCGCTGTCGATTGTCGAAGTCATCGGCGTGATCGTGGCGCTCATCGTGCTGATCGTCGCCTTCCGCGCCGTCGCCATGGCGGGCGTCCCCCTGGCCGTTGCTCTCATCGGCGTCGGGATCTCGATGCTCGGCCTTCTCGCCACAACGCAGTTCGCAACGGTGTCGGCGACAACGCCGATGCTGGCACTCATGCTCGGCCTGGCCGTTGGGATTGATTACTCTCTGTTCATCGCGGCCCGGGCGCAGGACGCCATCCGCGCGGGGACGACGCCGGAGGACGCCGCATCGCGCGCAACCGGAACAGCGGGCTCCGCCGTGGTGTTTGCGGGTGTCACCGTGCTCATCGCTCTGATCGGGCTCGGGTTCGCGGGAATCCCCTTCCTCACAACGATGGGTATCGCCGCGGCAGCAGCCGTCGCCATCGCCGTTCTGATCTCGGTCAGTCTCACGCCCGCTTTCCTCGGTTTCGTCGGTCATCGCGCGGCGGGGCGCGCCCCCAAGAAGCCGGCTGATCGCGGTTTCGCCCGCCGCTGGGTGACGCTCGTCACCAAGCACCCCATCGTCACAACCGTTTCTGTTGTTCTTGGCCTCGGCATCGTCGCCCTGCCAGCGGCGAACCTCCAGCTCGCCCTGCCGAACGCCGGTGTGCTGCCGGAACAGAACCAGGCACGTCAGGCCTATGACCTCGCCGCTGAGAACTTCGGAGAGGGCGTGAACGGGCCCCTCATCCTCACGGGAACGATCATCACCAGCGACGACCCGCTGACGCTCATGGAAGACCTCGGAGACGAGGTCGCGAAGATCGACGGCGTCGCCGATGTTGTTCTCGCGACCCCCAACGAAACCGCCGATACCGGGATCGTGCAGGTCATCCCCGAAACCGGGCCGTCAGACCCTGCAACAAGTGACCTGGTTCGCGAGCTCCGCTCTCACCAGCAGCAATGGCACGACGAGTTCGGAATCGACATCAAGGTCACCGGATTCACGGCCGTTGCCATCGATATCTCTGACCAACTGGCTGACGCTCTCCTGCCCTTTGGCATCTTCGTCGTCGGGCTCTCCTTCGTACTCCTGACGATCGTGTTCCGGTCGCTCTGGGTGCCGCTGAAGGCAACACTCGGCTACCTGCTGTCGATCCTCGCGGCCTTCGGTGTTGTTACCGCCGTCTTCGAATGGGGCTGGGGCGCCGAGGCACTGCACGTCACGAAGGAAGGCCCCGTGATCGCCTTTATGCCGATCGTCGTGATGGGAGTGCTCTTCGGACTCGCCATGGACTACGAGGTGTTCCTCGTCTCCCGGATGCGCGAAGAGTACGTGCACCGCTCCAAGCGCTTCGGCGCCACCCGCGACGTCGCCATCGAATCGATCCGATCCGGCTACACCGCGTCCGCGCGCGTCGTCACGGCCGCCGCTGTGATCATGTTTGCCGTGTTCGCCGCGTTCGTCCCCGAGGGTGATAGCAACATCAAACCGATCGCCCTCGCCCTTGCGGTCGGCATCGCCGTTGACGCGTTCCTCATTCGCATGACGCTCGTCCCCGCCATCATGGCACTGCTCGGAACGAAGGCCTGGTGGTTGCCGCGCTGGCTCGCCCGCCGCCTGCCCCACCTCGACATCGAGGGAGAAGCGGTCGAACGCGAGGAACAACTGGCCGGCTGGCCAGAACGCCCCGCAGCGATCGCCGCCCGCAGCCTCACAATCCGGGCAGATGATCACGCAATCGTCGAGGGCATCGATGTCAGCGTCGCCGAGGGGGAATCCCTCGTGCTCGCGTCGGACGACCCCCACGTGTCCCGCGCCGTCCTTCTGGCGTTCGCCGGGCGCGTCTCACCCGACGACAACAGCCTCCTGCGCGTGGGCGAACGCCTCCTGCCATCCCGCGCGGGATGGGTACGCGCCAACGTCGGTCTCGCACTGCTGCAGAGCGCCCCGAACCCTCGCTCCGCCATACGATCGGCACTGGACGCCAACGCACGCATCGTCCTGATCGACGGGGCGGACGACCTCAGCCCCACCGCGCGCAAGGACATTGCCGCCGTGATCCGAGCGGACGACGAAACCCAACCGCTCACCGTGGTCGTCACGGCCCACTCAGCTGACAGCGGTACGCGTTTCCTCGACAACGCCGGCCGTCCCGGCGCTTCCACTCTTACCGTCACCCGCGCAACGATCCCCACCGAGGTGAACGCATGACTTCCCTTCTCGAACGCGAAAGCGCCCGCCGCCCCATCACCTGGGTGACGATCGTCGGCATCGTCCTGCTGCCCGCCCTCATCGGCGGGGTGCTCGTTGGCGCCCTGTTCTCCCCCGCCGATCGCCTCGACAACATGACGGCGGCGATCGTGAACAACGACGACGGCGTCGAAATCGACGGCCAGCCCATTCCCCTCGGCCGGCAGCTCGCAGCGGGACTCGTGACGGGATCGGATGATCTCGGCAGCAACCTCGACTGGGTAATCTCCAACGACGAAGATGCCGCCGACGGCATCGCCGATGGGCTGTACCAGGCCGTCATCACAATCCCCGCCGGCTTCAGCGCCGCGATGATGTCGCCCGCCGATGCCCTCCAGGGAGATGGTTCTCCCGAACAGGCAACGATCCAGGTCGAAACGGCCACGGACGCCCGCATGGTTGACGGCCTGATCACCCAGCAGGTTGCCACAATCGCCGCGCAGACCATGGGCGCGACGATATCTGAAGCCACCCTCGAGAACGTCTTCCTCAGCTTCACGGAACTCGGCGATCAGCTGGGAGAAGCGGCAAACGGTGCCCACCAACTCGCGGACGGCGCCACGAGCGCTCAGGACGGCGCATCCGAACTCTCCGGCGGCGCAGAACAGCTATCAGACGGCGCATTCTCCCTTGCGGACGGCATCGCCCAGTTGGCCAGAGGAACGAACGACATCGCCGATGGCGCGTTCCAGCTCGGAGACGGAACCTCCCAGCTGGCCGCGGGGGCAGACGATCTCGCGGGCGGCGCAGCGCAGCTAAGCGGAGGAGCCGCGGCGCTGACGCGCGGACTCGCCGAGGTCGCCGCAGGGCTCACCGGCGCAGGCGGCCAGCCCGGGCTCGCAGACGGCGCCGATCAGATTGCCGGCGGAATCAGCGCCATCCGCGACGGGCTCTCAGGAATGGGCGAGCAGCCCGGTCTCGCCGATGGCGCAGAACAAGTCGCCGACGGCATCAGCGGGCTCTCCGCCGGTGTGCAGGGAGCCGGCGGCCAGCCCGGACTGGCTGATGGAGCGCGGCAGCTGACCGATGGAATCGGTGATCTTCGCACCGGCCTGGTGGGAACAGACGAACAGCCGGGACTCGCGGCCGGGGCCGATCAGATTGCCCTTGGTATCGAAGAACTCCGTTTCGCCCTTATCGGCGGAGACGATTCCCCGGGGCTTGCCGGTGGCGCGACGCAGCTGGCTGACGGTGTCGACGCGCTTGTCGCGGGGCTCAGCGGAACCGACGAACAGCCGGGGCTCGTTCCCTCGATTGGTGAGCTCGCGGACGGCGCGGAACAGCTTGCGAACGGCGTTAACGGAACGGGCGAGCAGCCCGGACTCACCGACGGAGCACGCGGCGTCGCCGAGGGGACAACAGCGATCGCCACGGGCCTCCGCGGTGACGGCGTCAGCCCCGGTCTCGCCGCGGGCTCAGCGGGCGTCGCGGACGGCATCGAGCAACTGGCCGCGAACTGCGTCGCCATGGGCGGCGGCGAGGCGGTCTGCGAGCAACTGGCTCTCATCGCACCGGGCGCGCGCGACGTCGCCGACGGAACAGGTGCACTCGCCGAGGCCTCGACGCAGGTCGACGAGGGAGCGCAGCAGCTCTCGGCGGGCGTTACGGAACTCGCCGGCGGCATCACGCCCCTCGCAGACGGCGCCGCACAGGCGCACGAGGGCGCCCAGCAGCTCGAGAGCGGAGCGGCGATGCTCGCTCCCGGCGCACGCGAACTAGCCGGAGGAACAGCTCAGGTTGCCGATGCCGTCGCCCTGCTCGCGCCCGGCGCACGACAGGTGGCAGACGGCACAGAGCAGTTGAGCGGAGGCGTCCACCAGCTCGAGGTGGGAGCCGAACAGCTCTCCGGCGGCGTCTCCGAGGTCGGTTCAGCCCTGGCCCAGCTCGCCCCCGGCGCACAGCAGGTGGCCGGCGGTGCGCACGAACTCGCGAACGGCGCCGACCAGCTCGCTCCCGGCGCGGCGGAGCTGGCTAGCGGCACGCGACTGCTGGCCGACGGGGCGCCCCAGCTTGTCGACGGCGCCGGTCAGCTCGAAAGCGGAACGGGTGCCATCGCCAGCGGTGCGGGGGGCCTCGCTGACGGAGCCCATGAGCTTGCTGGTGGCGCCTTCGCCCTAGGAAGCGGCGCTGACCAGCTCGGTCTCGGCGCACTCCAGACGCGCGACGGTGCCCAGGAGCTGGCAACCGGAACGGGCGCGATCGCGGACGGCGCTGGTGAGCTGTCTGACGGAATCGGCGAACTCTCCAGCGGGGCCGGCGAACTCGGCGACGGCCTGGGCGAAGCCGTCGATCAGCTCCCCCGGTTTACGAACGACGAAGCGTCCGACCTCGCGTCGGTCGTGAGCGCGCCGGTTTCATCGGGCGATGCTGGCTTCGACGTTTTCGGAAATGCTGCTGCGCCGTTGCTCGCGGCGATCGTGCTGTGGTTCGGCGGGCTGGCGACATTCATGGCCTTGCGGCCCGTGAGCAGCGGTGCTTTGACCTCACGCCGAGGAGCGTTCTCGCTCGCGGGCCTCGCGTTTCTCCCCGGTGCCGCGATCGGCGCCGTCCAGGGACTCCTCGTTAGCGTCGTGCTCAACTTCGTCAGCGACTACACGTTCGGAACCGGATGGGCGATCGTCGGCCTCTGCGCCCTCATCGGTGTCGCGTTCGCGGCCGTACACCAGGCTCTCGTGGCCGTGTTCGGCGGCGCGGGCCGCTGGCTCGCAGCGATCGCTGGTGCCCTGACGATCGCTGTCGGCATCATCTCGACCGCGCCCGCGTTCCTCGTGGACATCGCGGGTGTTCTTCCTGCCGCGCCCGCCGTGACGGCACTTCTGTCTCAGGTGACAGGATCGGGGCGAGTGGGAGGAGCCGTTGTCGCGCTGATCATCTGGGCAACGCTGTCGTTCGCGGCGAGCATCATCGCAACTCAGGCGCGCCGCACGCTGCCGGCGAAACAGGTCGTCGCGGCGGCGTGACCGGTTGGCTCGTGCCCCTCTCGCAAACGGGGTGCGAGCCAACCGGACGGCTACGCTCGCGGGGTGCGGCGGCGCTGTGCCGCCCACCACGCGACGAGCGCCAGGGCCGCGACCGCGATAATCGCGAGAACGTCGACGATCGGATTCGCGAGAACAGCGCCGCTCGTCTGGAGCGACGCCAGAACGGACGCGGGAACCAGCGACGGAACGCTGACCAGCCCGTTCGTCGTCCAGAAGAGGACGCCAACGGCAATAATCAACAATCCGGTGATCACGGAAACGGTGTGGAACTCGCGTCCGAAGACGCGGAAGGTGCGGCCGCGCAGAACGCGCCGGCCCCGATCGCCCAGCCGATTCCAGAGTGCGGCGATGATGATCAGCGGGACAACCATGCCCGCCGCGTACACAGCAAGGAGCACGCCGGCGATCGCAGCGCTCCCCTGCGCGAGCGCGATCGTCAGCACTGCTCCGAGGGTGGGGCCGGCGCAGAATCCGGCGATGCCACCCGCGGCCCCGAGGAGCAGGGTCCGGAAGAGACCGCTGGCGGCGTGAGCTTTCTGCTGCACCGAACTCATGCCGGGAACGGCACGCGAAAGGTCGAAACCGAACCCCAGAACCTGCAGCACGCCCAGCACGACGAGCACGATCGATGTGAAGGCGATCACGGCGCCGCGCTGATCGGCCAGAAGAGTGCCCAGCGCGCCCAGGCCGAGGCCGATCGGCACCAGCGTCGCGGCGAGGCCGACATAGAAGACGGCCCCGTGCACCAGCAGCCGCATTCGCGCGCCGACGGTCGCCGTGAAGAACGCCGGCAGCAGCAGAGCGCTGCACGGGCTCAGCAGCGCGAGCGCGCCTCCGAAGAACGCCGCGACGAAACCGATCTCCACGGAGCTACTCTCCGGCCGCGGCGAGAGCCTGTTCGAGCGCGTCGACGAACACCTGGGTGGGTTGTGCGCCGACGATCGGCTGTCCACCGAGGAGGAAGCTGGGGGTGCTCGTCACACCGATTCCGCGTGACTCGGCCATGTCATTTTGGATCACCATCGCGGCGTCCTCGGAGGCGAAGTCGGCCCGGAACTGCTCAACATCAAGTCCGAGGTCGCGTGCGGTCTCGGCCAGAGCATCCTCGCTGAGCTGGTCGGCGGAACGCTTCGCCCCATCGGGGAACAGCGCGTCGTGGTACTCCCAGAATGCCCCCTGCAGCCCGGCCGCGTAGGCGGCGGTCGAGGCGCGAACGGAGGCATCGCCGAACACGTTGGCATCACGCCACTCGATGCGGAGTTTGCCGTCTTCGGCGTAGCGCGCCAGCTCGGGCAGGGTGTCCGCGTTCCAGGAGGCGCAGAATCCACACTGGTAGTCGCTGTACACA
Source organism: Microbacterium amylolyticum (assembly GCF_011046975.1). Lineage (NCBI taxonomy): Bacteria > Bacillati > Actinomycetota > Actinomycetes > Micrococcales > Microbacteriaceae > Microbacterium > Microbacterium amylolyticum. The sequence goes on from NZ_CP049253.1 coordinate 1,157,970, forward strand.
ACAAGTCCGACCGGGGCGTCGACGGGGCCCAGAGTGTGCGGATCGCCCTCGACTCGGCGCTCGAACATGGTGGCATCGGGGCGCTCGGGCTCCTCCGTCTGCTCCGAAGCGGAGGGCTCCGTTGTCTCCTCGGCGGCGGGCGGCGTGGCCGTCACCTGCGCCGACGGCGCGCTACTGGGAGGCGCGTCATTATCCCGTCCCGCCTGGATGACGACGATGGCGATCAACACGACGGCGATCACGACAATCACGACGGGAACCAGCCATCGCAGAAGGGACGATCGGCCGGCGGTGCGGGAGGTGGTATTCATCGGCTCCATCCCATCACCGTTTCCTGAGGCGGCCCGACGCTGTGGCCAAAACGAGACCGACCGTGCCCGTGCCGCATACGGCGCGTAGGCTCGGGGAATGGCCACAACAGAGATCACGAAGGACAACCTGAACGACACCATCGAACAGGACGGCATCGTCCTCCTCGACTTCTGGGCCGACTGGTGCGGCCCGTGCAAACAGTTCGGCCCAGTGTTCGAAAAGGCATCGGAAGAGAACCCCGACATCACGTTCGGAAAGATCGACACCGAGGCCCAAAAAGAGCTCGCGGCCGGGTTCCAGATCCGGTCGATTCCCACGATCATGGCGTTCCGCGATGGCATCGGCGTTTTCGCCCAACCCGGTGCGCTGCCCGAGCAGGGGCTGAATCAGGTGATCGAGGCTGTGCGCGGCCTCGACATGGAAGACGTTCGCCGCCAGGTCGCTGAACAGCAGGCTGACGCCGACAACTGATGTCCTGAGAAACACGAAGGTCCGGCCAGCAGAGATAATCGGTTGGCCGGACCTTCGTGTTTCTCCGGGTCGGATCAGGCCTCGACGACCTGCTTTGCGCCGATCGACTTCAGCGCGCTCACCAGAATGGCCGACACGATCACACCGGCGAACAGCGCCACGAGCGCGCCCCAGATGGGGCTGATCGCGAACAGAACGAAGATGCCGCCGTGGGGTGCCTGCGACTGGACGAGGAACAGCATCGACAGGAAGCCGGTCACGGCCCCTCCCGCGATCACCGACGGGAGAACGCGCAGCGGGTCGGCTGCGGCGAACGGGATCGCACCCTCGGAGATGAACGAGAAGCCCATCAGCCATGCCGCCATGCCGTTTTCGCGCTCGGCTGCCGAGTAACGCGAGCGAGCGAGAACAGTGGACGACAGCGCCATCGCGATCGGCGGGACCATGCCCGACAGCATCACGGCGGCCATGATGTAGTACCCCTCGGGGTTGGCCGCGGTGGCCTGGCCGAGCATGGCAACGGCGAAGGCGTAGGCCACCTTGTTGATGGGGCCACCGAGGTCGGTGCACATCATGACGCCGACGATGACGCCGACGATCGGCAGCAGGCCCGACTGCGCCAGGTTGGTCAGTCCGCCCTCCATGAGGTTCATGAGCGCGGCGATCGGCATGCCGAGGAACAGCAGCATGAGACCGGAAGCAAAGATCGATCCGAGCAGCGGAATGATCGCAACGGGCATCAGTCCGCGGAGCCAGCGCGGGGCGTTGAGCGTTCCGAGCCACCAGGCGGCCAGTCCGGCCAGCACACCACCCACGATGCCGCCGAGGAAGCCGGCGTTCATGAACACGGCAACCGCTCCGGCAACGAAGCCGGGGGCGATACCGGGGCGATCGGCGATCGCAAAGCCGATGTAGCCGGCGAGGGCGGGAACGAGGAAGCCCATCGAGAGGGCGCCGATCGTGAACGAGAGAGCACCGAGGTACGCCGTCAGTCCGCCCTCGGGGAGGTTCCAGAGGGCGTTCTCGAGGGCGAACCTGTTTGCGTTGTCCGTGATGTCCGCACCGCCGAAGAGGAAGCCGAGAGCCATCAGCAGTCCACCGCCGGCAACGAACGGAATCATGTAGCTGACACCGGTCATGAGGATGCGCTGGATGCGCTTGCCCCAGCTCTCCGCCTGCGCCGGCGCCGTCGCGGCCGCGGGGTCACCAGAGATGCGCTCCGCGTTGGGATCGGTTGCTGCCTGCGCCGCGGCGACAACGATGTCCCGGGGGTGCTCGATTCCGGCCTTCACCGATCGCCGGATAACGGGCTTCCCGGCGAAGCGTTCGGGCTGGCGAACGTCGACATCAACGGCGAAGATCACGGCGTCTGCGGCGGCGATCTGCTCCCGTGTGAAGGGGGTGAAGCCGCTCGACCCCTGGGTTTCAACGGCGAACTCGACGCCCTCCTCGCCGGCGGCCTTCGCGAGAGCGTCGGCGGCCATGTAGGTGTGGGCGATTCCGGTGGTGCAGGCGGTGACGGCGAGGATGGACAGGCCGTCCGCGGCTGGTGCCGCAGCGGGTTCCGCGACGTCCTGTGCCGGTGCGTCGGTTTCGCCGATCGCCTCGCGGACGATCGCGACGACCTCGTCGTCGGTCGTTGCACGTCGGAGCTGATCCGTGAAGTCCTCGTTCATGAGGTGGCGGGCGAGCTGCGACAGCACCGCGAGGTGCTCTTCAGCAGCCGTGTCGGGCGCCGCGATCATGAAGACGATGTCGCTCGGGCCGTCGAACGAGCCGAAGTCGACACCGGGTGTCAGCCGAGCAAAGGCGAGTGAGGCTTCGGTGACGGTAGCGGCTTTGGCGTGCGGGATGGCGATGCCGCCGGGCAGACCCGTTGCATCCTTTTCCTCGCGCGCCCAGGCGGCGACGAAGAGGTCGTCGGCGCTGCCTGCACGGCCTTCTGCGGCGAAGCGCGCGGAGAGCGCCCGCAGCACCGATTCCTTGTCGGAGCCGAGGTTCTCGTCGAGGCTGACGAGGGCCGGAGTGATGGTGGACATGTCAGGTCCCCTTCTGGGAGGTGTGTGCTGCGGAAAGGTGCGTGACGGCAACGGTGCCGCCGGGGAGGTCATCCGGTGTCGCGAGTTGCGTACCGGGGAGGGAAGCTGTTGCGGATCCGTGGCGAACGGCGCTGACGAGCAACTCTTGTTCGCTGCCCCCGCGGGAAAACGCGTGCAGGAATCCGGCGAGGGAACTGTCGCCGGCTCCGACGGTTGATCGGACCTGGACCCCGGGCGGAATCGAGGCGTGCCATACGTCGTCGCGCACGAGGACCGCACCGTCTCCGCCAAGCGTGATGAGCGCCGCGCCCACCTTGTGGGGAACGAGGTCACGGGCAAGAACGTTGACGGCCTGCTCGATGGGAACATCGGCGGGTAGCGTCTGTCCGACCAACTCGGCCAGTTCCAGCTCATTCGGCTTGATCAGGTCGGGGTAGCCGTGTGCGACCGTCTCGGTCAGGGCATCACCCGAGGTGTCAACGGCGATGAGGGGCGGAGCGTCGACGCGCGTGCGCACAGCACGGATGACATCGACGTAGAAGGAGGGCGACGTTCCCTGCGGGAGCGAACCGCACAGAGCGAGCCAGCTGGGGTGGTGCTCGGCGCACGCAGCGACGACGGCGTCGATAAGCGCTTCCTGTTCGGCCGCGGAAAGAGTGGCGCCCGGTAGGTTGAGCTTGGTCGTTGTGCCCTCCGGGTCGGTGATTGTGAGATTGGCGCGGACGCGACCGGAAACGGGAACGGCGACGAGCGGCACGAGGCCCTCAGCCGCCGCCGCATAGGGATCGCCCTCAGCAAGCGGAAGCACGGCCAGAACGTCATCACCCGCGGCTGCGAGCACACGAGCCACGTTGATGCCCTTTCCCCCGGCGTCTTCCCGTGCGGCGGCGGCCTGCTGGACCTCGCCGACGGCGAGCGCCGCGGTGAGCTCCACCGTGCGATCAAGCGACGGATTGGCGGTGAGCGTGACGATCATGATGCCGGATCCTTTCGGCGGCGGGCGGAAATCACGGGGTACCGTCCCAGACCTCGACGTCGTGCGCGGCGAGCACCGTTGCCAGGTCGGCGCTCGGCTGTTCGTTGGTGACGAGAACATCGATCTCGGAGAGCTCGGCGAATCGATGGAGGGACTCGACGTCGAACTTGGAGGAGTCGACGAGCGCGATCGTGCGACGAGCGGCGGTAACCATTGCCCGTTTCACGGCGGCTTCGTCGGGGTCGGGGGTGCTCAAACCGAACGCCGCGCTGAGGCCGTTCGCTCCGACGAAGGCGATGTCGGGCCGGATCGCTTCGAGGGCGGCGACGGTTGTTGCTCCCACGGCCGCACCGGTGACGGAGCGCACGCGACCGCCAAGCACCGTCAGGTCGAGGCCGTCTCGCCCAGCAAGCGCCGCGGCGTGGGCGACGGCGTTCGTGACAATTTCCGCACGGCCGCCTGTGAGGCGCGCAGCGAGCGGTTCAAGGAGTGCGCCCGTTGTCGTTCCGGCATCCACGAGCACCGATCCGCGAAATCCGGCGGGAACGGCGGAGAGGGCGAGCGTGGCGATGCGCGTCTTCTCCGCTTCGTGAGAGTGCTGGCGTTCGGCGACGCCCGTTTCCGTAATGCTTGCGCGCTCGGCGGACACTGCGCCGCCATGAACGCGGCGCAGGAGGCCGTGCTTTTCGAGGGCGGCGAGATCGCGGCGGGCCGTTTCGGTTGTGACGTCGAATCGCTCGGCGATGTCACGCACGGAGATGTTGCCGTTCTGGCGCACTTCTCGCGCGATGTTCTCTTGGCGCTCCGTTGCGTACATGTCACTCCCCTGTGGACTAACCACAGATTACAACACAGAGCAACACAAAACAACATTCCGAGTGGCGCACGTTCCCGCACGCGCACGAAGAATCCCGGCCGGAATATTTTCCGGCCGGGCTCCTTCTTCACGCCTTAGTTCAGCCCACTGTATGCGTGCAGGCCCTCGAAGAACATATTCACGATCGTGAAGTTGAAGATCACGGCCACGAAGCCGACGATCGACAACCATGCCGACCGTGTGCCACGCCAGCCACGCGTCGCACGCGCGTGAATGTACCCGGCATACAGCACCCAGATGATAAAGGTCCAGACTTCCTTCGTGTCGAAGCCCCAGTACCGACCCCAGGACTCCTGCGCCCAGATCGCACCGGCGATCAGTGTGAAGGTCCAGAAGACGAAGCCGATGATCGCAAGGCGATACGAGAGGTTCTCGAGCGTCTCCGCCGCCGGCAACGTGCGCAGAAGGCTCCGCGCGGGCGCTTCGGCCTTCGCCTCGCGTCGCGCCTGAAGCAGCTGCAACACGCTGAGCGCAAACGCCAATGCCAGGAACGCCGTGGACAGCGAAGCGACGAAGACGTGCACGACGAGCCACGCCGACTGCAGCGGGTCCATCAGGGGAACGATCTGCGTGTAGAACTGGATGCTCGATCCCAGAAGAACCGTGATGAGGCCCGTCATGAACGTGCCGAGGAAGCGCAGATCGCGCCAGAACAGTGTCCCGAGGTAGACGGCCGTCATGAGAAGAGTTCCCGTCATGGCGAACTCGTACATGTTTGACCACGGCACATGCCCGGCGCCCAGTCCGCGGAAAATCGTCGCTCCCAGGTGCAGGAGGAACGCCATCCACGTCAGCGTTGCCCCCACCCGCGCCATCACGCGTCGCTCGGGACGTTGCGTCCCCTCATCCTGCGGCACCGCGGGCATGGCTTCGCCGGCTGCACCGACACGGTCACGCGCCTTCGCGGTGGCTCCGGCACGGTTCGCGAGGTCGACGGCGTACGCGATGAAGGCGAAAACGTACACGGCGATCGCCGTCCACAGCATGACGCGTGACCACGAGTCGAGCACGGCGGCATTCGCGGACGGCGCCCAGGCGATGGTTGCGGGAAGGAGGACGACGGACATGTGACGATCCTTGGTTCAGGTGTGAGCGATGGAGCCGGTCAGGAGCGCAGCTGTTCGCTGTGCCCTGTGGCGAGGTGATCGACAGCAGTGCGAATCGCGGGGTCCTCACCGCGGGCGAGACCAGCGTATTCGAGTGTGACGTCCTCCCCGGTGGGAGTGGCCTTCACCCAGAGGCGACGGCGCGGAACCCACAGGGCCGTCATCAGGCCGGCGACGGCAAGGGTGGAGAACACCAAGACCCACGTTGTGGATCGATCGTGATGAATCTGCAGGGAGGCGAACCGTTTGACGGACTGTGTGTACCCCGTCTCGTTCCACTCGGCGTCCTCTGGCGTCTCGTCTTCGAACGTCACGCTGCCGCGACCGCCGGGAAGTTCAGCGGTCTGCCCCGGCGACAGCTCGATCGAGTCGATCTCCGTGTCGCCGCCCGTCAGCTGCTCCATGTCGGACGTGTCGAGCGCATAGACGGAGCGCGGGGTTCCGTCATCAATGCCGAGATCGCCTTCAAAGACGTTCAGCGTGACAACAGGGTTGAGCAGATCGCCGAAGATCGACGTGAAGGCACCCGTTTCCATTTCGTTCTGGGTGGGGTAGAAAAACCCGACCAAGCCCATCTGTTCCTCAAGACCGTCTGTGACCTTGATCACGCCCAGGGACGTCATGTTGCTGTCCTGTGGGAGAAACGGCACATGGTCGCGGAACACGATGTCGTCGTCGCCGTTTCGCACCGTAATCGTCGGCGCGTAGCCGTTGCCGAGCAGATAGATGGCGTCGCCGTGAACACGAAGCGGGTGGTTCACGCGCACCGACTCTTCGGCGGCGGATCCGTCGGGTTCGCGGATCGTGACGTTGGCCGAGAAATTCATCGCCTGTCCACGCCCGGCTTCGCCGTAGGGAACGTAGTCGACATCGAACGTGTCCAGCGTCATGGAATACGGCGCGAGCGCGTCGTCCGACACCAAGCGTCCGCGGTTCATCGACGAGTAGTTCAACAGCGTGTTGACGAACGTCGTGCCCTCGATAATGACGCTTTGCCCCGTGTAGGCGAACTGACCGCCAACGCCGACCGTCACGAGGATGCCGACGAGCGATGCGTGAAAGACGAGGTTGCCCGTCTCGCGCAAGTATCCACGCTCGGCAGAAACGGATGTCGATCCGCCGTCCCGGTATCGGCTCACACGGTAGCCCTGCTTGCGCAGGCGCTTCTCCGCCAGTGTGATCGCCTCATCCGCATCAATGCCGGCGACGGTCTCGGAGCGGAAATCCGCCAGCCGTGACAGCCGCGCTGGTGTGCGGGGCGGCTTCGAACGCAGCGCCGCAAAGTGGTGCTTCGTTCGCGGAAGAATGCAGCCGATCAGCGAGATGAACAGCAGCAGATAGATCGCCGAGAACCATGCCGACTGATACACATCGAACAGCTGCAGGGCATCAAGGATCGGGAACAGATCCGGGTTGTCCGACCGCCACTGCGTGACGCCGTTGGGGTTCGCCATCCGCTGCGGGAAGATCGACCCCGGAATCGCGGCGATTGCCAGCAGAAGGAGCAGCACGAGCGCCGTTCGCATGCTCGTGAGCTGCCGCCAGCCCCAGCGAATCCACCCGATCACGCCCAGTTTGGGCGAAACGGGCGCCGAGGACAGCGCCGCATCGATGTGGTCGGACGGCCGCTTCGGATCCGCATCCGAGTTGTTCGCGAGGTCAGATCGGGAGGACGACACCACTGATCACCACCTGAAGACGTGACATGAGGATCCCCCAGATGCCGGACACCATGAGCACGCCCAGGAGAATCAGAAGCGATCCCCCGACGACGTTAATGGCGCGCACGTGCCGGCGGAAGAACGCGAAGGAGCGGCTGGCCCAGCCGAAGCCGAGCGCCGCGAGAATAAAGGGGATGCCGAGGCCGAGGGAGTAGACGAGGCCGAGAAGCGCGCCGCGCCACGGATCGCCCGTGCCGTATGACATCGCAATAATCACGGCGAGCGTTGGCCCGATGCACGGAGCCCAGCCGATACCGAGGACCACGCCGAGAAGGGGCGCGCCTACGAGCCCCAGGTCTCCGTTGAGACTCGGCCTGATCGCGCGCTGCATCACACCGAAGGCGCCGAGGAACACGATCCCCATGAGGATCACAACGCCGCCGAGCACGCGCGTGATGATGTCGTTGTACTGCAGGAAGAACATTCCGGCGCTTCCGCCCAGCACGTTCATCGCTATGAACACGACCGTGAATCCGGCGATGAACAGCAGAACACCACCGAGAAGCCGGCCCCTGGCGGCAAGGCGTAGCTGTCCGTCAGCGTTTTCGCGTGCGGGCGTGACGGATCCCGAGATGAAACCGAGATAGCCGGGCACGAGGGGGAGAACGCAGGGCGAGAGAAACGAGATCAGTCCGGCAAGAAGCGCGATCGGCAGAGCCGCCCAGAGGGTCCCGGCGCCGACGAGGTATTCGACGCTCATGCGGTCTCTTCGAGGGTTTCGCGCACGAGGGTCGAAAGGATCGACGGCCCCTCAAGCTGACCGACGATGCGAGCGGCGACCCGTCCCTCGCGATCAAGGACGAGCGTCGTCGGCGTCGCCTGAATCGGCGTCGCCGCCGCAAACGCGAGTTTCACGGCCCCCGAGTTCACGTCGATGATGCTCGGGTAGGTGACGTCGTTGTCGATCGCGAAGGAGATCGCCGTCTCCGCCTGGTCGTAGGTGTTGACGCCCACGAAGCTGACGTCTTCATCCTGGTACTCCTGCCAGACCGCCTCGAGATCGGGGGCCTCGACGATGCAGGGGCCGCACGCGGCGTACCAGAAGTTCACAACCGTGACGTTGCCGGCGGTGTCGACGCTCGTGAGGTCGTCGCCGTGTTCCGTCACGCCGGCCCAGGCAACGGGGTCGCTACGATCCTCCGGTGCGATTTCCGTCACACGGAACTCTCCGGAGATGTAACCGGCGTTTTCGCCCTCGAGGTACTGCTTCGTGACGGGGTCGACTGAACAGGCGGCGATCGTCGCGGCAAGAATCGCGATCGAAGCGGCGGCACAGGCGCGTCGGATCAGGTTCGTCAGGGGCACCCGAGTAATTCTACGCGTTGTAGTAATGAGGAGGCTGAGCGTCGACGAAGCCAGGCCGCGACCGCGACGATCACGCGCCATCCCCACACAAAAGCCGCGATGACGACGAGGGTGACGATCGCGAAAGACAGGGCGAATCCCCCACCGGTCAACACCCGCAGCGCGAGTCCGCCGAGAGCCGTCACCAGCGCGACGATCAGCGCGGGAAGCCCCAGTCCACGAGGCCTCCGGCGAACGACCGGAACCGCCCAGGCCGCGGCGAGCGCAACGAGGAACGGCCACGCCACCAGCGCAAGATCCGCCACGCCCCACCGATCGTGGTGGCTTCCCATCCCCAACACGACAAAGCACGTCACGAGCACGGCATCGATGCCGAGCGCCAGAGGCCAGGGGAACCGCAGAGGGGAGGTCACCCCGGTAGCGTAGGCGCCATGCCAGCTGAGCGCCTCCACCTCGTCCGTCACGGAGAGGTCCACAATCCCCAGCATGTTCTCTATGAACGGATCCCGGGCTACGGCCTCAGCGAGGCCGGCCGCGGCATGGCCCATGCCGCCGCTGAGCACATCTCGACACTCGAACGACCCGTCACGCGGCTCGTCTGCTCACCGTTGCAGCGCGCCCAGGAGTCGGCCGAGCCCTTCGCCGAGATCTTCGATCTCACCCCCGTGATCGACGAGGGCGTGATCGAACCGTGGAATGCCTTCGCCGGAAAGCGGATGAAAAAAGCGGTGCTCAACCCGCTCAACTGGCGCCTTCTCGTGAACCCGTCGAAGCCGAGCTGGGGCGAGCCGTTTGCGTCGATTTCGCAGCGCGTCGTCACGGCGATGCACGCGGCATGGGACGCGGCCGACGGCGGAGATGTTGTCATCGTTTCGCACCAGGCGCCCATCTGGATCGCCCATCTCGCGGTCGCCGGAGAGACGCTCGCGCACTCCCCCACCAAGCGGCGATGCGCGCTGTCGAGTGTGACGAGCTTCGAACGGCCGGGAACCGGCCCCACTGGATTCGCCGAGGTGGCCTACGCGGAGCCCGCCGCAGCAGGCATCGACCTCGGGGCCGTTTAAGAGGCGCGCTTCTGCAGAACGCGCTCGGCGATGATCAGGGCGATCACGACGCCGGCTCCGACAACCGCGAGGATGATCGGAACGAGCGGCTCCGTTGGCGCCAGAAGCGATCCCGCGCCATCGGCGGAGTGCTCACCGCCCTGCCAGGGCCAGAGCGCACGGAGCGAGCCCAGCATCAGGCCGGCCATCACCAGCAGGGTGGCGCGGCGGCGGGTGCGCAGCAGCGTGCGGATAATCTTCACGATCGTTAGCAAACCAACGATCGCCCCGGCCGCGAACACGGCGATGTAGCCCAGATCGCGCTCGTCGACGGCCGTCAACGTCGGCGAGTACAGGCCGATGGCGAGCAGGAAGAACGATCCGGAGATGCCCGGGACCACGAGGGCGCACACGGCAACAGCAGCGGCGAGGAACACGGCCCAGAACGGCGGCGAGGCGATCGCGGTGCCGCCGGCGAACCCGACGAGCACGAACGCGATGACGGCGGCGACGACGACCGTGGCGATGTCGATCGCGATCCGCCCGCGACCGACCCCCTTCGGCATGATCTGAAACGGCACGATCAGGCTTGCGGCGACGAGGCCGAAAAACAGGCCGCGAGAGTTCTCCGGGTGCCCGTCGACGAAGCCGACGACAACTCCGGCCGCGGCTAACACCGTGACGACCATTCCCACCAGAAGCGGGCCGATGAGCCACCAGTCCACGGCGGCCATGCGGCGCGTGAACCCACGCCAGTGATCGGGTCCCTTCACGAGAGCGGCGAAGCCGCCGCCGAGATCACCCGCCGCATCGAGTGCGCGCTCGTACACGCCGACCACGAGGGCAACGGTGCCGCCGGAAATGCCCGGAACAGTTTCCGCCAGGCCGATCAGACCGCCCCGGACAACGTTGAGTGGGGCCTGTGCAAGGCTCCCCCTCCGCGGCGCAGGTGCCTGTGCGGTGTCGTTCGTCATTCGTGCTCCCTCGTGATGGTCCGCCCCGACACTACCCGCGCGACCGGCGGGTTCCTGGGAAGACTCGATCGGCGCGATCAGCGCATCTCCCGCCGCGGTTTTGCGTATGCGCCTGCTGAGGACTTCGTGGCAGTTGCGTTACCGAATTGAGATTTATGACGAAAACCGGGTTGAGTATGCACTTGTGACGTCTCCCTCATACCCGCCCCTGGCGCAACACGCCGCCACGGACATGCTGCGCGTCGGCCGACGCCGTCGAACGGTGCTATTTTCCGTTCTCGCCGTGATCGTCGTTCTCGCGTTCATCGCGATTGCCGCAATTGCGCGCCTCAACGGCAACCTCACGGTTGTGCAGCTCAGCGCGGGACAGGATTTCGAATCGTCGCTGTCCGGCGCGAACGTCCAGGTGGGAACCGAACCGCTGAATGTTCTCGTCCTCGGGTCTGACGGCCGCGACGCGGGCGAAGGACGCTTCGGGGATGATGACGGCACGCGTCGCAGTGACTCGATGATGCTGGTGCACATCGCGGGAAACAACGAGCGCATCGACGCCGTGCAGATTCCGCGCGACACGCTCGTGACGATGCCCGCATGCCAGGACGTCGGCCATGGAGCGTTCGCCGGTGGCTACGGGCTGGTCAATGTCGCCTATAACTACGGTGAGCACTGCTCGGTGTTGGCCGTCGAGGCGTTAACGGGCGTCGACATCGACCACGTGGTCTCGCTGAATTTCGACGGATTCGAAACGGTCGTGGATGCGGTCGGTGGCATCCAAGTGTGTCTCGACGAGCCGATTCGCGATGGCCACTCGATGCTCGATCTGCCGGCAGGACAGCAGGAACTGGGCGGACAGGACGCGCTTGCGCTCGCCCGCGTTCGCTATGTCATTGGCGACGGGAGCGATATCTCGCGCCTCGAGAATCAGCAGATGGTCATGTCGGCGATCGTTCAGCGAGCCACCGCAACCGAAGTACTCGCCCGCCCCGATCGCCTGTACGGGCTTGTCGACGCGATCACGTCCTCTCTGACCGTGGATGAGGGCCTCAACTCCGTGACGCGCCTGGCCGGTCTCGCGATGCGGATTAACGCCGTTGGCATGGAGAACATCACGTTTGTGACCATGCCGTGGGCACAGGCCGTCAGCGACCCGAACCGGATCGATCCCGCTCCCGAAGCCCAGCTCGTGTGGGACGCCCTCATTGCCGACGAACCCATCAACCTTGCGCCTGCCGAGGATGAGGATGCCGACATGGTCGAGGATCCGGAAACCGGCATGATCGCCGAGGCAACCCCCGCCCCCGACGATTTCACCGACGGATTCACGGACGCTGAGTCGACCGCCGATCAGATCGAAGCCACCGCCCGCACGGCAGACGCGGCGATCTGCGGATAGCGCGCCTGCACACAGACGCGGATTACAGGCTCGCGCAATAGGATGGCGGGCATCCCGTTTTCTCGATCTGGAGGATTCTCCGTGCTGCGCACACATCCGGCCGGCTCACTACGAGCCGAGCACATCGGTCAGACCGTCACCCTCTCGGGTTGGGTCGATCGTCGTCGCGATCACGGAGGCGTTGCCTTCATCGACCTCCGCGACGCCTCTGGCATCGCTCAGGTCGTCATCCGTGACGAAGCCATCGCCCACCCGCTTCGCAGCGAGTTCGTCCTCAAGATCGTTGGCGAGGTCTCGGCCCGTCCGGACGGCAACGCAAACCCCAACCTCCCCACCGGCGACATCGAGGTCATCGCCGCTGAGGTCGAGGTCCTCAACGAGTCGGCGCCGCTGCCCTTCCAGGTATCGACAGCGCTCGATGGCCAGGAGACGATCGGAGAAGAGGCACGCCTCAAGCACCGCTACCTCGATCTTCGCCGCCCTGCTCCCGCAGCCGCTCTGCGTCTGCGCTCGAAGGCCACCCAGGCGGCACGTCGCGTGCTCGAGGGCCACGACTTCGTCGAGGTCGAGACCCCGACGCTGACGCGCTCGACCCCGGAGGGCGCCCGCGACTTCCTCGTTCCGGCGCGCCTCAACCCCGGTTCCTGGTACGCGCTGCCCCAGTCGCCCCAGCTGTTCAAGCAGTTGCTCATGGTGGCCGGCATGGAGAAGTACTACCAGCTCGCCCGCAGCTACCGCGACGAAGACTTCCGCGCCGACCGTCAGCCGGAGTTCACCCAGCTCGACATCGAGATGAGCTTCGTCGACCAGGAAGACATCATCGCGCTGGGCGAGGAGCTCGTGAAGGAGCTGTGGAGCCTGATCGACGTCGAGATCCCGACGCCGATCCGCCGCATGACCTTCGCTGATGCGATGCGCCTGTACGGCTCGGACAAGCCCGATCTGCGCTTCGGCAACGAACTCGTCGAGCTGGCCGAGTACTTCCAGAACACCCCGTTCCGCGTTTTCCAGCAGGAATACGTCGGTTCCGTCGTCATGACGGGCGGCGCTGGCCTCCCCCGTCGCCAGTTCGACGCCTGGCAGGACTGGGCGAAGTCTCGCGGCGCGCGCGGGCTGGCCTACGTCACGTTCCTCGAAGACGGAACGCTCGGCGGCCCCGTGGCCAAAAACCTCTCCGATGACGAGCGCGCCGGCCTGGCGGAAGCAACGGGTGCGAAGGTGGGCGACGCGGTGTTCTTTGCCGCCGGAACCACCTCAGAGGCTCGTGCCCTCCTCGGCGCCGCCCGCGTGGAGATCGCCAAGCAGACTGGCCAGATCGTTGACGGCGACTGGGCGTTCGTCTGGATTGTCGATGCACCGCTGTTCAAGCCCACTGGCCAGGACGATGACGATGTGGACCTCGGCAACTCGGCGTGGACCGCTGTGCACCACGCGTTCACCTCGCCGAAGCCCGAATGGCTCGACTCCTTCGAGGAGAACCCGGGCGAGGCGCTCTCCTATGCATACGACATCGTCTGCAACGGCAACGAGCTGGGTGGCGGTTCGATTCGTATCCACCGCCGCGATGTTCAGGAGCGCATCTTCGATGTGATGGGCATCAGCAAGGAGGAGTCGCAGGAGAAGTTCGGCTTCCTGCTCGACGCGTTCTCCTTCGGCGCTCCCCCTCACGGCGGCATCGCCCTGGGCTGGGACCGCGTTGTGTCGCTTCTCGCTGGCGCCGACTCGATCCGCGAAGTCATTGCGTTCCCGAAGTCGGGTGGCGGCTTCGACCCGCTGACAGCGGCTCCCGCCCCCATTCCGGCAGAGCAGCGCGCCGAGACCGGCGTCGACTTCACCCCCGAAGACGACGAAGAGGCGTAACCCGCACAGCACTCGGCCCCCGCATCCCAACGGATGCGGGGGCCGAGTGCTGTGCGGGCCGCTTAGACGCGGATGTCGATGCCCGCGCGCCCCACCTTGAAGGCGCCGACCAAAGCGACGACCTCAAGATGCGCGGGGTGGTCGGCGTAGACGGTCAGCGCCGCTTCGTCTTCCAGTTCGGCCACGAGCCCGAGGTCGTAGTTTCCGGGAAGGCCAACGCCCTCCACGCCCGCCGTCATCGAGATGAGGCCGGGGATCTTTCCGACGAGCGCCTCGAGCGCGTCGGCGGCTTCCTGCAATTGCGATACGGGTGTTCCATCTGCTGCTTGGAACAGGACGATGTGGCGGATCACAGGAGCTCCTTTGCGAGGGGGTGGATTTATCAGCCTAGAGCCGGTCGGGTTAGCGTGCCGTGATCCGCACGGTGTGGTGACCGGTGTGCTGCTGCCAGGCGACACCCGCCACCACCGTCTCGCCTGCGTCAACAGCATCCTGCCGTGGCACATCGATCCGCGAGTGCAATTTGATGGGTCCGCGCTCCGACCAGCCGCGGTCCGTCCAATAGGCACGTGCCCGGTCGAAGCGCGTGACCTCGACGTCCACGACCCACTTCGTCGCGGTCGACGAGCCTCTTCCTTCACGAACGGGCGCACAGCGCTTTCGAGAGACGGTCCTGGGCAAGGCGCCAGTGGGCATGAAGTTCGCCGTCGATGAGTACAACGGGAATCCTCTCCCACCATGTCTCATACAGCGCCGGGTCGTCGAGAATCGACAGCTCGGTCACCTCGATGGATTCGGCGAGGTCCTCCGGGAGGTCGGCAAGCGTCTGTTCGACGACGTCTCGCGCAACATCGCAGAGGTGACAATCCGGCTTCCCGATGATGGTCAGCTCGGTCACTTTTCGACCTCGTAGCCGGCCTCGATCCACGCATCGGTTCCGCCCATGACATTGGTCACCGCGTATCCGCGCGGCTCGAGGGCAGCCTGCACCTGCGCCGAGCGTCCACCGATCTTGCAGATCACGTCAAACTCCGGCGGCAGCTCCTCGAGCCGATCCCCCAGCTGTGACAGCGGCACGTTGATGGCCCCCGGGACGCGCCCTGCCGCGAATTCGGCCTCTTCCCGCACGTCGATGAGGGGGGTGTCCGTGCGCGCCGCGAGCTCGGCGACAGTGATCTCGTCCATGTCTCCATTGTCTCGCACCGCAACACTGCGCAGTCGATTTCACCAACCAATCTCACCGCTCCCGGAGATATCCGACGCTGTTTCCCCGGAAGAGATCGGTCTGGGCCTCGCTGTGTTGTTGCACGAGGCAGCGCCGGACGTCACATCTCGCAGGGCTCCATCATGGGCGCCTCGGTCTGCTCGGGTTGATCCATCGGCTCGTCCATATCGCCATCCGTTCCTGCCGTGTCGCCGCACCCGGCGATGTCGAGACAGTCCCCCAAAACCAAGAACGCCGGCCCGTCTGGTGACGGAACCGGCGTAAATGGACGTGCGCCTTACTTCTTGTTGCGGCGCTGGTGGCGGGTCTTACGAAGCAGCTTGCGGTGCTTCTTCTTCGCCATACGCTTGCGGCGCTTCTTGATGACAGAACCCATGGGAACCTCACTAATGTCTAGGTTGGACGCCTGGCACGACGTGGTGCCGACGTCCGGGCACGGCAGAAAAAGTGCCTCGGGTCATCCTACAGGATCCCCCGGTGAGAGAGAATTCGGCCAGCACTCAGACTCCGCCATCCCTGCCGAGAGCGGGTTCGCCGCGCCGGCCCAGGTCATGCCCGATTGCGAGCGCGTGTGTCACAGCCGCGGAACATCGTCCGCCCCGATAACCGTGTCGTGGAGGGCGCTCTCGCGCTGAACAACCTCCTCATCTGACAAACCGTGCGCACGTGCGGCAGCGATGTCGCCCTCGAGCGCCGCCTCATTCCACCGTTCACGGCCCATGACAACGAGCGCAATGGCCATCTTCCCCTCTCCCTCCCTCGCGGCGTGTCATCCAGAGCGGAAAGGGTCGCGACCTCGGGCAAGGGACGTTGTGGTCATCCTCGGTCTTCTCATCGGGCGCCGTCCGACGCGGACATCGCGATCGTCCGGTGCGCTGGCATCCTCGTCTTTGCCGCGTCGTGGGGTGCATGGCTGTTCAGCCACAGGCGTCATCAGCGCTGAGTCGCGCAGACCGACCGGCACTCTGGTCGTTCGTCGGGTGGAGCGGGGGAACGTCCGATACCTCTGTTTTCTCCTCCACTCCGACCGGAGGATCCCATGACGACCATCCGACGCATCGCCGCCACCATCGGCGCCCTCGCCCTGATTCCCGCCGGACTTGCCGCTTGCTCCGGCGGCGGGTCTCAGAGCGTTGCCGACGGGATGCCGGAGATGCCCGACTTCGAGGAACTCGACCTGAACGACCCTGAGGACATGGCGCAGTTCGAAGAGTCCACGCAGGCGATGGGGGAATGGTCGGCCGTGATCGACGAGAACGCGGTCGAGTTCGAAGCCATTGCCGCCGAGGTCGACGCGGCGTCCGCGCAGCTCAACGAACTCTGCGGCATCGAGTTCTGAGGCCCTCTCGCGAAAGGGGCGCGGGTCGCCACCACACCTTTCGCGAGCGGACTATTTACAGCCAACCGCGGTCACGGGCAGCGCGAGCGGCCTCGACGCGGTTGGCCGCTCCCGTCTTCGCGATCGCCGCGCTCGCGTAATTGCGAACAGTTCCCTGCGACAAATGAACCACCTGCGCCACATCGGCGATAGGCGCACCGTCGAGCGACGCCGCAAGCACATCACGCTCGCGTTCCGTCAGTGGGTTGGCGCCGCTGATCAGTGACTCCGTGGCGAGCGCGGCATCGACAACCCGCTCCCCGGCATGGACCCGTCGCACGGCATCGGCGAGTTCTGCGGAAGGAGTGTCTTTGACGACGAACCCGCTCGCCCCCGCCTCCAATGCGCGGCGCACATAGCCGGGGCGCCCGAAGGTCGTCACGATGATCGTGCGCACACCGGGCAGCTCCGACGACAGCTCAGCGGCAGCAGCGATGCCATCCGCTCCTGGCATCTCGATGTCCAGAAGGCAGACATCGGGCGAGGTGTTATGCGCAGCGGCGAGAACCTCGTCACCACGTCCCACCTCGGCAACGACATCGATGTCCGGCTCGAGTCGGAGCAGCGCGGCGAGCGCGCCACGAACAAGAGCTTGGTCGTCAGCCAGCAAGATCCGGATCACCATCGCACCTCCACACGCGTTCCTGCTCCGGTCGCGGGTTGGTCGACCGTGAGCGTGGCACCCGCGGCGCGCGCACGCTCACGAATCCCTCGCAGGCCCGTGGCGGCGACGTCGGCCGGTGTCCCGATACCGTCATCTTCAATCACAATGCCGTCCGGCATCAGCGTGACCTCGCAACGGGACGCCCGTGAGTGTCGCACAACGTTGGTGATCGCCTCACGCAGCGCCCAGGCGACGACGATGCGGTGCCGCGGATCAACTCTCTCGGCCTCACCGGCGATCGATGCGCTGATTCCGGAGTCGCTAAGCGCCGCGCGCGCCGCCTCCAGTTCGTCGGACAGGCGTGCGACCCGCAACCCTGCCACGGTGGCCCGCACCTCGGCGAGCGCTTCACGCGACAGGCTGCGGATCTGGGCGATCTCGCGCTTAGCCGCCTCCGCGTCGATGTCGACGAGGCGCTCCGCGAGCTCCGCCTTCACCGTGACCACGGTGAGACTGTGTCCAAGCACATCGTGCACATCGCGGGCGACGCGCTCACGCTCGGCGACAACGGCGATCTGCCGCTCCATCGCATCGTGCCTCTCCGAGGCGGCCACCAGCAGGCGAACGGTAGCCGTTGTCACGTACGCGAGGGCGGGCGGAACGAACAACACCCAGTTCTCGGCGATGTCCCCCGATAACAGCAGAACACTCACGTGCGTGATGAGAAGGATCGTGGCGATCGTGATCGACTGCGCCTTGGGCCCGGCGAACATCGTCAGCGAGATGATGAACGCCGTCGCTCCGAGCGCCCCGATGTCCGTGAGTGCCCACGCACCGACCATGAGGCCAATGAGCACTCCTGCCGCCGGCAGCCCGCGCCGCCGAGACTGCTCCCACGATTCGCTCGCGTTCATCCAAATAAAAGCGGCGATGTACACGACACCGAAGAGCACCAGCAGAACAACGGCGATCATCCGCCCCGGCGCATCCGAGCGCAGGGCCGCCGAGATCGGGAAAAAGAGGAAAACCACCCACACGATTCCGAAAACGGGCGCGAACGTTTCCCACGGGTCCCGTGAGCGCCCATTGCCATTCATGGCGTTTATCGTGGCATCGTTCACTGCCGCGAGCGACCCCGGCGCGCGAGCAGGAGCGTCGAGACGACGAAGACGGTCGCCCACACCGCGAGGTTCAGAATCGGCACCCACAGCGGATCCTGCGTCGGTTCGCTATTCGACCCGGTCGCCGCGATCCATCCCTCGGTCAACGGATACCGCGCCAGGGCGACGTACCCGTACAGGGGCGTGAACTTCGCGATCTCGAGGAAAACACCGGATAGCGGAAAGAACACATTGCCGAGGAACGCCAGGATCACGAGCGACCCGCTTGCCGCGCTCACAGCGCCCTCGCTGCGGAACAACAGCCCGACCATCAGGCCGTAGAAACTGAAAACTGCCGCTCCCGCGAGCACGATAACCGCGCTGAGCACCCACACGTGCGCTTCGGCCACCGCACCCGTCAGCGCGCCCAGCACGTAGATGATGGCGACGGGAACAACGGAGATGACGAAGCCTGCTGCGGCCTTCGTTGTGACAAACGTCGCATCAGCGATGGGTGTCAGGCCGAGTTGCCGCCCCCATCCCTGCATCTGCTCAACAGCGGCTGACCCACCGACGCCCACTGTTGCGGTGATGGCCCCGTATGCCGCCATGCCGACCATGACATAGAAGGAGACGTTGCCATGGCCGGCCGACTCCTGGCCGTACTCCTGCACAGCCCCGAAAATCACGAAGAGCAGAGCGGGAAGGACGGCGATGAAGAACATCGACGCAATGTCGCGCGTGATGCGCGTCAGCTCGATGCGGAAGTACGTGGCGTTCATCGCGTTGCTCCGTCCGTGATGGCACGGAAGGCGTCATCAAGCGACCCTCCCGAAATTTCCAGGTCTCGCGCGCCGAGCTCGGTGAGGAGCATCCGTGCCACGACATCCGAATCGGACGAACGGATCACAATGCGACCCGCATCACCGGATACCGAGACAACGGCGTCGTGGCCGCTCAGGCGAGCAACCACCTCCCGTTCTTGCGCCGGAGCGACGTATGCCGTGAGCCGCCTGCCCGCCGCTGCCGAACGAATCTCAGCGGTCGTTCCGTCGGCGACGACTGCGCCCGCCGCCATCATCACGACGCGTTGTGCGAAGGCATCCGCCTCTTCGAGGTAGTGCGTCGCGAAAATCACGGTACGCCCGCCGGCCGCATCTTCGCGCATCGTGTCCCAGAACTCCGCGCGCGCCGCGACATCCATTCCGGCGGTGGGTTCATCGAGGATGAGGAGCTCAGGATCCGGCAGGAGTGCGAGGGCGAACCTCAGACGCTGCTGTTCTCCTCCCGAGCACTTCGATACCCGGCGCTTATGAAGCGCTGTGAGGCCCGCGCGATCCATGACCTCATCGACGGGCCGCGGATCACGAAACGTCGACGCGATGAGCGTGATCGTTTCTCGAATGGTGAGGTCTCGGAGCAACCCGCCAGACTGCAAAACGGCGGAAACGAGACCTTCACGGATTGCGGCGCGCGGGCTCCGTCCGAGCACAGTGATACTGCCGGCGGTGGGAGCTGTCAGCCCCGTTACCATGTCGAGAGACGTTGTCTTTCCCGCGCCGTTCGGACCTAGCAGGGCGACGATTTCGCCGCGCGCGATCTCCAGGTCGACTCCGCCAACGGCGCGAAAAGCGCCATCGCTCGTTCGAAACTCTTTAACGACGCCGCTCATCGCGACAGCCAGTGAGGTGTCCATTCCCCCAGCGTGTCGCGGATCAGCCGCCGTGGCGATCCCCGCGTGTCATCGATTGACGGTGACGAATGTCACACGAGCGCTGCAGACACACGCGTCGAGCGAAAGCTCAGGCTCCGAGTCGCTTGAGCGCCGTTTGTACAACCGCGGCCGTGCGTCCGAGCGACTCGGCCAGCTTGGATGCCTGCTCGGGAAGCGGCGCATAAATCGAATGCGCTGCCTCGGCCGCCAGATCCGACTCATCGACGAAGAACGGAACGAGCCAATCGTCCACCTCGTCGAGGGGTTCGGGTTCCAGCCGGTAGAACCGGTGCTGCCCCTCTTCTCGCACGCTGACCAGCCCGGCCTCGCGCAACACCTTAAGGTGTTTGGAGACGGTGGGTTGGCTCACTGACAGCTCGCCGACGATCTCCGAGACGCTGGTCCCGGCCTCGGTTTCCTGATCGCGACGCAGCAGCAACTGCAGAATGTCGCGCCGGGTCCCGTCTGCAATCACGTCGAAGATGTCCGCCATAGCCATCACAGTATGGCATTCGAGGCATATTCGATATCGGAATGCGAAAGGTTCGTGTGCTCTGGAGGCTTGCGTTGTAGAGTCGCACACGCCGCAACCCCCCGCGGCACGTGACATTTCCGCTCTGCGGAATCGTTGAAAGGCCCTTCTTTGGTTGAGCAGATCAGCTCTGACGCGCCCGTGCTCGTCATCGGTTTGGGGCGCTACGGCGCCGCCTGCGCCGGAGAGCTGGACAGACTCGATCGCGATGTTCTCGCGATCGACACCGACCTGGGCCTCGTGCAGAAGTGGTCGGAGCGGGTCACGCACACGGTGCAGGCCGACGCGCGCAACTTCGAGGCCCTCAAGCAGATCGGCGCAGAAGACTTTCAGGTGGCCGTCGTCGCCGTTGGCTCGTCGATCGAGGCCTCCGTTCTGATTACCGCGAATCTCGTCGATCTGAAGGTGCCGCAAATCTGGGCGAAGGCCGTTTCGCAGTCGCACGGAAAGATCCTTTCGCGCGTCGGCGCGAACCACGTCATTTACCCCGAGCGTGAGGCCGGCGAGCGTGTCGCGCACCTCGTGAACGGGCGCATGCTCGACTTCATCCGCTTCGACGACGACTTCGTGCTCGCGAAGATGTTCCCGCCGACGTTCATCCGGGGCGTTCCTCTGATGGAGTCTGGTGTGCGATCGAAGTACAAGGTGACGGTGGTCGGTGTGAAGAGCCCCGGGAAACCGTTCCACTACGCCGAGGCCGGAACGGTTGTCACCAACCACGATCTGATCATCGTCTCCGGAACCAACGCCAACGTCGAGCGCTTCGCCGCACTCGACCGCTGACGGCCATGCGGGTCGTTCTCGGCTTCTTCAGGGATGTGATCCGCCGGTCGCCCGCGCGCACCGCGGTTCTCGTCTTCGCGTTCGCGGCACTGGTTTTCACGGCGCTGCTGAGCCTCCCGATCGCGTCGGCGAATCGCCAGATCACACCACTGTCCGATGCCTTCTTCACAGCGGTGTCCGCTGTGACCGTCACCGGTCTGACAACAGTCAACACGGCCGACCACTGGTCGCTCTTCGGCGAAATCGTAATCCTCGCGGCGATCCAGGTCGGCGCACTCGGCGTTGTCACCATCGCTCTTCTCTTCGCCCGCGTTGTCACGAAACGGCTTGGGCTCAGCAGCAAGATCATGGCGCGCGAGATGGTCGGAGCCAGCGACCTCGGTGATGTCTGGCGTCTGCTGCGCATCGTGCTCGCGGTGACATTCATCGCCGAGGGCGCCCTGATGGCGGTGCTCATCCCGGCGTTCATCGTGGCCGATGGCGACTGGCTAATCGGCATCTGGCACGGAATCTTCTACGCGATCTCCGCGTTCGGAAACGCCGGATTCGTCGTGCACTCCGGCGGCCTTGCCGATCTCGATGGCAACTACGTCGTTCTCGGCGCCGTTGCCATCGGTGTCTTTGTCGGCAGCTTCGGCTTCCCCGTGTTCTTGAACTTCGTTCGGGCGAAGTGGATGGTCAAGCACTGGTCGCTGCACACCAAGCTCACTCTCGTGACGACGTCCATTCTCCTCGTCGTCGGCATGGCGGGATGGCTCGTGACCGAGTGGGCAAATCCCGCGACGCTCGGTGATCGTGCGGTGGGCGACCGCCTCTTCCAAGGACTGTTCGCCTCGATCAACATGCGATCCGGCGGGTTCCACGTCGTCGATACCTCCGAGATGTCAACGGCGTCGATGTTGATCACGGACGCGATGATGTTCGTCGGTGGTGGATCGGCGTCAACGGCAGGTGGGATCAAGGTCACCACCCTCGCCGTTCTGTTCCTCGCGATCGTCGCTGAGGCGAAGGGAACGCACCATGTCATGGCGGCCCGGCGACGCATTCCCGAGGGTGCTCTGCGCGTTGCGATTTCGGTGACGTTCCTCGGGGCATCACTCGTTCTCGGTGGATCGCTGCTGATCGCGATGACGAACAACGCCCAGCTGGCCGACATTCTCTTCGAGGTGATCTCGGCATTTGCGACGTGCGGGCTGTCGGTCGGGCTCTCCGCCGAGCTCGACGGCTTCGGCAAGATCGTGCTCTCGATTCTGATGTTGACGGGCCGCGTTGGCCCCATCGCCCTCGCCGCATCGCTGACCGCGCGACAGCGCGATGTGCACTTCACCTACCCCGAGGAACGACCAATCATCGGGTGATGCTCGGTTCGTTGGCGCACGAGATCGACGCTTTGAGGTCGGTGGAAATGGCGATCACAACACGATCGAACTCATGAACAGCGAGCTGACGAAGAGTGTCCTCCTTCGTCGCATCCGCACGCACAACCTGTGTCAGCGCACCGTTGAGCTCCTGAACTCGGTCTTCCGATGCGTCGATGCCGAGCACCTCTGTCCCCCGCGCCATCAACTCGAGCGCCACGGCTCGGCCGAATCGACCCAGGCCGGTCACGCACAGGGCCGAGGTCGCGGTAAACAGCGCCTCGACGAAGGTCGTGCGGTGCGCGTCAGCCGCCGAAACCGGTAGCCACAGAAGGACAGTTCCGACAGCAAGAGCAACACCGAAGCCCGTCACAATCGCCTGTGCAGGGTGGAGGCCACGCCCCCCTGTTCGACAGCGCCTTCGGCGCCCGAAATCGAATCACGAGCGCTGACATTACTCCTTCTGCGACCGGGCACAAGAGCCGGCGTGATACCCGCGAACTGCCGGCGCCGCCGGAGCACCATCGGGCCCGTTTCTCGCCAGCGGAGCGCTGCGCCGCGGGCGAGAATCACCCCTCGGCGGCGAGTTCCTTCGCACGCGCGTAGGCGGCGTCGGTCGCTCGGACGAAGAGATCCCCCAGGCCTGCCGCCTGGAACGTCTCGACGGCCTCGTGCGTTGTGCCCTTCGGGCTGGTCACGCCTCGACGCAGGTCGGCCGGGTGCTGTCCGGAAGCCTCGAGGAACGTCGTCGCACCAATGAAGGTCTTCTCCGCGATCAGGCGCGCTGTGTCGTCGTCGAAACCCTGGTGTTTCGCGGCCTCGATCATCTTTTCGATGAAGAGGAAGACATAGGCGGGACCGGACCCGGAGATCGTGGAGATCGCGTCAATCCCATCGTCCCCCGACACCTCAACAACGTCGCCAACGGTTTCAAACAGACGGCGAACGATCGCCATGTCGTCTTCGCTGGCATATGTGCCAGCCGCAAGGCCCGTCACGCCCTTGCCAACGGTCGACGGCGTATTCGGCATCGACCGGATGACCGAGGTGCGCCCGAGCTTGTCTTCGAACTGCGCGATCGTGATGCCGGCCGCGAGGCTCACAACGATCGCGTCCTCCCGCAGATGCGGTCCGATCTGGTCCAGCAGGTCGGCGATCATGTACGGCTTCACGCCCACGAGCACAACACGCGCCGCGGCAACCGCGTCGACGTTGCCGTCTGGCGTGTTTTCCAGCGCGATGCTCGTGACGTTTTCCAGCGAGGAGAGAGCCTCCGCCTTCGCCGCCGAGCGATTAGTTACATAAATGCCGCCGTCAACGGGGATTCCGCTGGCGACAAGGCCCTTGAGGATGGAGCCGCCCATCGAACCAGCGCCGACAAATGCCACAGAGGGAAGTGCTTCAGCCATATCCCCACGCTAAGGCATACCTGAGAAATGAACGGGGTCGGAGTAGGCTTCGGTCATGAGCGCTCACGACCGAAATCAGGCCCTGTCCGCTTCTCAGCTCGATGCGATCATCTGCGCGATCGAAAAGGGGCCAGAAGTGCGCGAGGTACTCGATATCCGCGCCCTCCCCACCGCATCCGGTGAGCTCGTCATCGCCGCGCACATCGGTGTCCCCCACAACAAGGCTCTGCGGGACGTCACGGCCGACATCGCCCGTGTCGCACAGCGCGTGCGCGAAGCAGAAGCCTCCGTTGTGCACGTGGTTCTGGAACCCGAGATCTTCGTTGAACCGCGATCGACCGAGCCGCCGACCGAGGCGTTCGTCTTCAAGTCCAGCGATTAGCGGAAAACGGTTCCCTGGCGCGACGGCATGATGCCAGGATGGGCGCATGGCCACTCCTGAGTTCTGCGTCTTTACCGAACCCCAGCAGGGGGCGTCCTACGCCACCCAACTTGTCATGGCACGGCAGGCCGAAGCGTCCGGTTTCGACGGTTTCTTCCGTTCGGATCATTATCTGGCGATGGGTGACTTCGTCGATGGCTTGCCCGGGCCCACCGATGCCTGGACCGCCCTCGCCGGCCTCGCACGCGAAACCACAACGCTCCGCCTCGGCACCCTCGTGTCCAGCGTGACCTACCGCGTTCCCGGAATCCTCGCGATCCAGGTTGCGCAGGTGGATGAGATGTCGGGAGGCCGCGTTGAGCTCGGTCTCGGAACCGGGTGGTTCGGCGACGAACACGCGGCATACGGAATTCCATTCCCCGCCAAACGCTTCGACCTCCTCGAAGAACAACTCGCCATCGTCAATGGGCTGTGGCAGACACCAGCCGGCGCCACGTTCTCGTTCGACGGCGACCACTATCAGCTCACGGACTCCCCCGCCCTCCCGAAGCCGGTGCAGTCCCGCATCCCGGTGATCGTTGGCGGCGCGGGCCTCAAGCGCACGCCCCGTATCGCCGCAGAACACGCAACCGAGTTCAATGTGGCGTTCCAGCCGGAAGAGGTCGTCGTCGATCGGTGGGGACGGGCGCGCGAGGCGTGCGAACGGATCGATCGCGATCCCGCCAGCCTCAAGCTCACGGTGGCCCTGACGACTCTGGGCGGCGCCACCACGCAGGACGTTGAGCGACGCGCCGCCGCAACGGGCGTTGACCTGGCGCAGTTCCGCCAGGATCACACGTTTGCTGGCTCCGCCGACGACATCGTCGAACGGGCGGGACGCCTCATCGAGCAGGGTGCGGAACGGATCTACTTCCAGCTCATCGACATGACCGATCTCGACCACATTGCCTTTATCGGCGAAGAGGTGCTGCCCCAGCTGCGCTGATCCGCTCAGGCGTGTCTCCTCAGCGGCGTTCCTCGAAGAACTCCGCAAGCACCGCTCGGGTCTCTTCTTCGAGGACGCCGCCGACGACCTCGGCGCGATGGGGCAGCCGGCGATCACGCACGACGTCATACATCGATCCGGCGGCGCCGGCCTTGTCGTCCCACGCGCCGAAGACCACGCGAGAAATGCGGGCCTGCAACAGCGTCCCCGCGCACATCAGACACGGTTCGAGGGTGACCGCCAGCGTGCAGCCGTCGAGGTTCCACGACCCGATCGCCGAAGCGGCTTCGCGCATCGCGACGACCTCGGCGTGCGCCGTCGGGTCGGCGGTGTTCTCGCGCAGGTTCCGGCCCTGCCCGATGATCTGCCCCTCCGGGCCGACCACAACCGCGCCCACGGGCACCTCCCCGGCGCCCGCCGCCTCGTGTGCGAGCGCGAGCGCGCGTCGCATCGCCCTGACATCGGCTTCACGCGGCTCCATAGCCCCGAGCCTATTTCATGATTTCTGGCACTTTTCGGCCCCGGGCCGGGGCCGAAAAGTGCCAGAAATCATGAAATGCGGGTGGGAGGGTACGAGATGCCGAGAACTCTAGGAAGAATCGGATGCCCGTCCCGTAGCCTTAAACCATGCGCGTGCACATTGCGGATCATCCGCTCATCACCCACAAGCTGACCGTTCTGCGCGATAAGTCGACATCATCGCCCGTGTTCCGTCAGCTGACGGAAGAGCTGATGACGCTGCTTGCCTATGAGGCCACCCGCGATGTCCGCGTTGCAGAGTGCGAAATCGAAACCCCCGTCATGGTGACCAACGGCGTGAAGATCGCCGACCCGAAGCCACTCGTCGTGCCGATTCTCCGCGCCGGGCTCGGCATGCTGGAGGGCATGACCAAGCTCGTGCCGACCGCCGAGGTGGGCTTCGTCGGCATCGTTCGTGACGAGACAACGTTTAAGCCGTCAACATACGCGGAGCGTCTGCCCGACGATCTCGCGGGACGACAGTGCTTCGTTCTGGACCCGATGCTCGCCACCGGCGGGTCTCTTGCCGCGGCGATCAAGTTCCTGTTCGACCGTGGAGCAACGGACGTCACGGCGGTCTGCCTGCTCGGAACTCCCGAGGGCGTGCAGGCGCTGGAGGCGCTCGTCGGCGATCGCAACGTGAACCTCGTGCTGGGGGCGATGGATGATGGCCTGAACGAAAAGGGCTATATCGTTCCGGGCCTCGGCGATGCCGGAGACCGCCTCTACGGCACCGTCTAACCGCGACCTTCTCAGGCGCCGCGTCCCCTCGGGGCGCGGCGCCTGAGTGTTATCCCCGGCCGACCAGCCGCGCGAAGGCGCTCAAACGCGCGACGGACTCGGCGCGGAACGGCAGATCGTCCAGCAGAAGCGGGCTGTGCACCAGATAGGCCGCCACTTTGGCGCGGCTAATGCCTACGTTCAAGCGGTTCTGCAGCAGCAGGAAGTCGATTCCACGCGGGGCATCGCGGCCGGAGGAAGCGGCAAGGGTCATGATGGCGATGGCCGCTTCCTGGCCCTGAAATTTATCGACCGTTCCCACCCGGACATCCCGGAATCCGGCTGCGGCGAGCGCCCGTTCGACGGTCTGCTGCTGAGCGTTGTAGGGGGCAACAACGATGACATCCGCCTGATCGAGCGGCCGGGGTTCGCACGGCGTCGCTTCCTGTTCGTCGTCGATGTCGATATCGACGTATGGCCGCCCGATGACGTCGCGGACGATGCGCACGACCTGTTCGGCTTCTTCTGGTGAGTCTGTGGCGTTTCCCGTGTGCAGAACGGGGATGGGATGCACGCCCGGTTCGATTCCCTCGGCGTGGCGCAGGTCGGCGCCGGGGCGTGACCGCAGCTGTCCGCCGTAGGACAGATGGGATACCGGAGTGGCAACGTCGGGGTGCATGCGCCAGGTGCGCGCGAGGAAGTATCCGTGCCCCTCGGGTAGCACTTGTTGGTCGCGCATTACCCAGCCGAGCGCCGACTGGTCGATCGGCGCCGGATGCGTCCCTTGGCTGACCTGGGGCAGCTGTTGTGGGTCGCCGAGGAGGAGAAGCCGCCGCGCCGACATCGACACGGCGATCGTTGACGCGAGAGAGAATTGTCCCGCCTCATCGACGACGAGCAGATCGAGCTCACGACGCCCGACGCGCGTGACGTTGGCGAAGTCCCAGGCTGTTCCTCCGATCACGTATCCCTTGGTGCGCTGCTGCTGAAACGCGCTGAGCCCGTTACGCGGTAGCACCGTGAAGGACTGCCCGTCAGCGCGGGCAGCGCCCTTGAGAACCTTTCCCACGTGCCCCTGCGGCACTCCCGCCGCGACGACGCGGTCGAGCATGTTCTCAACGACGGCGTGGGACTGAGCGACCACGCCTACCTTCCAGCCGTGCTCGTTGACGAGCCGGGCGATCACGTGAGAGCCGACGTAGGTTTTTCCCGTTCCCGGCGGGCCCTGGACGGCGAGGTACGTCGGCACGCTGAGAAGCGAAAACACGATCGCGTCGATGTCGCTGCCGATCGATGACGACACGACGCGCCCCGAGTGGTGATCGGCGCGGAGCGATCGCAACAGATCGGTGGCGGGATCAATGGGGAAGGCGCCGTCGGAGGCGCCGATGTGAGTGCCGCGGGTGAGGATGCCATCGGCCCATGCTTCGATGGCGCCCTGCTGCGCGCCGGCCTTCGGCGGGGACGGCGGGGTGAGGGCGACGGGAAGCTCTCGCCACGTGCGTCCGCCGATCGCGTATTCCTCGACGATCACACCGTCGTCGAGGACGTCGACGACACGCGCCTCGTGAGGAACATGAAGCCATCGCTGAGACCCCTCGGTGGGGAACGGCGCGGGTGATGTGTACAGAAGCGAGGGCGTGGAGCCCACGCTGAGCCGCGTTCCGGGCGCCAGCGCTCCGCGCAGTTCGAGCACCCGCCGCTCAGCGCGGCTGCCCTCGGGGATGTGCCAGTCGTCCAGAACGTCCGAGCGGCGGATATCGACGACAATGACGTCCTTCGTTTCTCCCCACAGCGAAATGGGCTCACGCAGCCGCTCATAGTGCGCCTGCCAGAAGGAACGCGCTTCACGCGGGTAATAGTCGATCGCCGCTGCCGCCAGCCGCAGTGCGTTTTCATCGTTGCTCGCGGAGGACGCCGGATCCTGCGCGAGACGCACGTCACGCAGTTCGTCGGCGCGCGCAGTGAGGGCAAGCGCGCGCGGGGAGGGTTCGTACGAATCGCTGATGCGGCCATCCTCGCGAGCCGGTGTGACCCGGGCTTCTTTTGCGCGCTCGACGAGCCAGTCGCGCAGCCGCCGAGTGGTGAGGCACGCGTAGCCGTTGTCGGCCGCGATCGACATCATGATGTCCCGCGCGTCATCATCGTGCCCCGCTTCACGCAGCGCACGCGCCTCGACATACCGAAGGGCACTGTGCGTGGGCTCGCCCTGCCGCTCGCGTCTTTCGGGCCCCATGATGAGCGGTTCGAGTGCCGTGATGTCATACGACCGCGTTCCGATCCGGAGGGCGTTCTTCACGATCGGAAAGAGGTCGACGAATGTCTCATCGCCGAGCAATCGGTCGATATCGGTCTCGCGCGAGCCGTGGCGCGCCGCCATCTGGGCGAGGATGGCCGGTGCGTCGGGCCGGAAATGGAAGATATGCGCCTGCGGGTGCGCGCGTCGATGCTGTTGGAGGAAGTCGCAGAAGCGCTCAAGCGCCCGTCGTTCTCCGGGCAGATCGTGCGCCCACAACGTCGAGTGCTGCTGGCGCATATCACCCCAGCCAAGCAGATAGCTCAGCCCCCATTCGGTGCGGCCGTCATCCGCGCGATCCGCGAAAAACGGATCACGATCGAGGTGAAGGAAGATATCTCCGAGGTCAGGGCGTGGCATCGCGCCGAGCGCGGCTTCATTGACGACCTCGTACAGCGGCTCATCGTCAGGACGTTGTTCGGTGGCGAGCTGAAGACGCGCCTGCGTGCGGAGGGAGTCGAACGTATCGTTGGCTATCCGCGGCGGAGCCGCGTCTGTCTGAGCGAGCTGATCGATGGTGTGAATGCTCGCCGCGCGCAGCCGTTCGGCGATGGCGGGGCGCAGACCGGCGACAAGGAGGATGTCGCGTTGCTGTTCGATCTCGGCACGGCACGCTGCGCACGCACCGCAGGCCAGAATGCGGAGTTTTCCGCGCGCGTCGCCCCAGGCGATCGCGGGGTGGCTGGTGTCGGCGTCGATACGGCGATCGGCGATGAGCGCCTGCAGACGCTCGCGCCGTAGATGAAACAGCGGCATGAGGTCCGCCGTGCGGTGCACGGAGGTTGTGCCATCTCCGAGCAGCAGGTCCACGTTGTCGGCGCGTGGGATGCCCTGCTGATCGAGGCGATCGACATATGCCGATAGCTGCATCAATGCCGTCACCCGCGCTGTGCGGGCGAGCTTGGTGTCCTGTACGCGCCAACGTCCGTCTTCGTCACGCACCAGGAAGTCGGCGAATCCGACGAAGTCGTTGGCGCGAAACGCCGCCTGGAACAGAACCTGCACCGTGGGATCGGCGAGCGCTTCGTTGGTGTCAGCGACGGCCACCCCCATGGCGTCGTCATCCGATGCGGAAACGCGGGCGATGTCGATAACCGCGTCACCGAAACGTTCACGATAGCGCTCAAGCGTGCGAAGCTCGTGCGCATCTCCGAGCTGCGCCGCGCGGCGCAGCATGGCATCTTCGGGGTCGTCAACGGGCGCACACCGCCCGAGCCTCGCGTCGATCTGGCGGAGCCACCCGAACTCGCATTCTGACGCGGCCGTGAGATCGCTCGCGCTCCAGATGAGGCGACGAGGGTCAGAAGCGATGCGCATGTCTCCACCGTATTCGGGTGGTGTGACGAAACACCGCCCGGCGGGCTCGCCTCAGCGCAGTTCTTCGGGAATCTTGCTGTCGAGCTCAGCCAGCCATGCCGCGGCGTTGCCGTCACTCGGCGCACGCCAGTCTCCCCGTGGGGAGAGCGAACCGATGTGGGAGACCTTGGGACCGTTGGGCATGGCGGAACGTTTGAACTGCGCGAAACCGAAGAATCGCTTGAGGAATACGCGCTCCCAGCGGATGATCGTCGCGAGGTCGTACGCATAGTGCTCGTCTTCGGGGAAGCCCGCCGGCCAGCGGCCCGCATCCGGATCCGTCCACGCATGCGCGGCAAGGAAAGCGATCTTCGACGGCCGCGTGCCGTGCCGAAGCACCTGCGCCAGGGTGAAATCGTGCAGGGCATACGGACCGATCGTGTCTTCGGTGGACTGCGCTTTGCCGTCCTGGCCCGCCGGCACCAGCTCAGGGCTGATCTCGGTGCCGAGAACCGAACGCAGCACCTCCGTTTCGCGCGCGGTGACCCCCTGCGCCTCTCCCTCGGAGATGACCCACCGGATCAGGTGCTGGATGAGCGTCTTCGGCACCCCGGTGTTGACGGCATAGTGGCTCATCTGATCGCCGACGCCGTATGTCGCCCAGCCGAGAGCGAATTCCGAGAGGTCGCCCGTTCCGATCACGATGCCGCCGTGGTGATTCGCCAGACGGAACAAATAGTCGGTCCGCAGACCGGCCTGCACGTTTTCGAACGTCACGTCATACACGGGCTCGCCGGAACCGGCGGGGTGTCCCATCTGCGTAAGCATCTCTGTTGCTGCGGGGCGAATATCGATCGTCTCGATCGACGCCCCTACCGATTCGGCGAGCGCGATCGCATTCGCCTTTGTGTGATCGCTCGTTGCGAAGCCCGGCATTGTGTACGCGAGGATGTCGGCGCGGGGACGCTCCATGAGGTCCATCGCCTTGGCGACGACGAGGAGTGCATGCGTGGAGTCGAGGCCGCCCGAGACGCCGATAACGGGCTTGGGGTCGCCGATCTGGCGCATGCGCTGCACGAGGCCGGCGACCTGGATGTTAAACGCCTCGTAGCAGTCTTGTGCGAGGCGCGAAGCGTCCGCTGGCACGAACGGGAAGCGATCGACCGTTCGTCGCAGCCCGATGTCTCCCTTCGGCGGGCGCAGCTCGAAGGAGATCTGCCGGAAATCGGTGTCGGTAGCGTTCGTGCGGCGGTTGTCGTCGAACGTTCCCTGCCGTAGGCGGTCCTGTCTGATCCGGTCCAGGTCAACGTCGGCGATCGACGCGGTGGCCCCTTCGGGGAATCGCTCGGTCTCGTCGAGCAGCGTGCCGCCCTCGTAGATCATCGTCTGCCCGTCCCAGGAGAGGTCATTCGACGACTCCCCCAGCCCAGCGGCGGCGTATGCGTACGCCGCGATACAGCGTGAAGAGGCGGACTGGACGAGCAGGCGGCGCTCCTCCGCCCGCGCAATCGTGATCGGGCTGCCAGAGAGGTTCAGCAGCACCGTGGCGCCGGCCAGGGCGGCCTTCGCCGAGGGCGGCACGGGAACCCACATGTCCTCACACACTTCGACGTGGATCGTGAGACCGGAAACGTCGGAGCAGGTGAACAGCAGGTCCGGGCCGAAGGGAATCTCCTCTCCGAAGAGAGTGATCGTTCCGCGCTGATCGTCGCCGGGCGCGTACCAGCGGCGCTCGTAGAACTCGCGGTAGTTCGGCAGGGAGGACTTCGGAACGACGCCAAGAATTTCACCGCGGGACATCACCACGGCACAGTTGTAGATGCGTCCGCCGCGCACGATCGGTGCGCCGACGACGAGAACCGGCATGATCCACGCTGACTGATCCCGGATGTACTCAACGGCGCGCAGCGCTCCTTCGAGGACCGCGTCCTGCATCACCAGGTCATCGATGGCGTACCCCGTGAGGCACAGCTCGGGGAACACCGCGACGGCAACGGATTCGTCGTCAAGCCGGCGTGCCATCGCGAGAACGGCCTCGGCGTTGGCGTCGGGGTCAGCGACGCGAACGGGGGTGTGGCAGGCAGCGACCCGCGCGAAGCCGTGCCCATACGCGTTCATGAAATCGAATCCGCTCACCCGACCAGTCTGGCACGCGCGGACCGGCGGCGAGCGGTTCTGGGGAACCCCTCGCCGCCGGGGGCGCTGGTGTCGCGTCGGTTCAGGATCGGGCCGGTGCGACGGGCTGCTGCAGCTCCGTCACCCAGTCGGACTGATCATCCGAACGGGATCGGACGTAGAACTCGCGGCACGGACCGGCCGGAACCAGACCGCGGGCGGCGATCTCCACGTGAACGGCTTGCCAGCTCGCACCGATTCCCGACATCGGACCGATGTGGATCCCGCAGACCGCATCGCGAACGGATGGCAGTTCCACGATGCTCGCCCCGTCCGGGGCATCACCCTTCCACTCGTAGCCCGCTGTCACGTGCAGCTCTCCGTCGGCGAGGTCGTACTGCGCGATCGGCACGTCAAAAGCGCCCTTCACGTTGCCGACGGCATCGGATACGCGGTCGAAGAGACCCGTGACGAGAGTGGCAACGTCGCCGCCGGTCGGAACACCGCTCGCGGCAACAAGGCGAACGGCGGGAAGCGGCTTCGTAATGATCTCGATGGTGGTCATGGACGTCTCCTGTTCGATGAGGTGGAGTCTGCGCTCGACGTCCGATAGCCGCGCTGCCGCCAGCTCGTGTTCGCGGGCGATCTCCTCACGCCGTATCCGCAACAGCGTTGCGAGACGTTCGGCGTCAACACCCGCGTCGAGATAGTCGGCGATGTCGGCGAGGCCGAATCCGAGCTGGCGGAGAGCGACGATGCGGTGCAGTCGTTCCAACTGCGACGGATCGTACGACCGGTAGCCCGAGAACTCGTCCGCGTGGGCGGGGACGAGAAGGCCGGACGCATCCCAGTGCCGCAGCATGCGATGCGTCACCTGACCGATCTGCGCAAAGACTCCGATGGATAACATGACTCCATTTGTTCCATCTGCCACAGTGTCAGAGTCAAACACGATCTCATGCCGGTGCCCAGAGCCGTTGCCTGTGCCGGCCCGTGTTCTGATGTGCTCAGGCGCCGCGAGCGTTATACACCGTGATGTTGCCATGGTCGATCGCCTCTCGGTACGCCTCGAAAACGGCGACAGCTTCGGGCTTGGCGATGTCGACCGTGACGGTGATACCGCGCGCCTCGAAGTCCTCTGCCCACGTGGGAATCATGGGGCCTTCGTCGAAGGTGGTGATCTCTTCGCATTCGGGGCCATGGCCTGCGATAGCGAGGGAGGTGATTCCCGACCACATTGCGGCGCCGTAGCACTGGACGCAGGGCCGCCAGTTGACGACGAGTTCGTGTTCTGGCAGGCCTTCGCCACCGAGATCCCAGGCGCCGAGTGACTGCTGGGCCAGACCCAGCGCCGTGACTTCAGCGTGTCCAGACGAGATGCCGGTGGAAAGGACAACATTGACGCCGACCGAGACGAGGCGCCCGCTGTCGCGCTCGACGACGATCGCGGCGAACGGCCCGCCGTTGCCTTCACGCCAGTTGCGATCAGCCAGACGGTTAACGAGAGCCATTCGCTCGGCGTGCGTGGGGAGCGCATCGGGAAGGGTGGGCAGCTCGTCGACGACCCACGAGGGAAGGCTCAGAGCGAAGGATGTTGCGAGGGCTGGGTGAGACATGCGATCAGGCTAATCGTCATGTGTTTCAGATATGCGTCTCGCAGCGCACGCTGGTTAGTTGCGCGACGCGAACAGCGTCCGCAGCCCGAAGTAGACCACGACGGCGACCACGGCAACGATCGCCAGCTTGAAGAGGATGAAGATCGCCGACAGCAGGAAGTTGACGATCCAGAAGGCCACAACAACGGCGACGATAACCCCAAGAATCGTCCAGATCGTTCCTTTATTCATGCGTTCATCCTATGGGGCGGACCTCGTCGGGGTGTCCTGCTCAACGATGCTCCACCCTTCGCGCGTGTGGCGGACGCGTAGCTGAGCGGGAATCTGCTCCTTCATCGCGTCGACGTGGCTGATGATGCCGACGGTGCGCCCTCCCTGGCGGAGCTCGTCGAGGGTGCGCATCGCCGTTTCGAGCGTTTCGCCATCGAGGGAGCCGAAGCCTTCGTCAATGAAGAGTGTGTCGAGGCGGATTCCGCCGGCTCGTCCCGTGACCACCTCGGCGAGTCCGAGAGCGAGGGCGAGTGAGGCGAGGAAGGTTTCGCCGCCGGACAGCGAGTGCGGCGGGCGTGCCTGACCGGTGTAACTGTCCATCACCTCGATGCCCAGCCCGGATGCGGCTCCTCGGCGCGCGAGGGCGTCGGAATGCAGCAGGGAATACCGGCCGGCACTCATCTCGGCGAGGCGAACGTTGGCGGCCTCGACGATTTCCTCGAGCTCGGCGGCGAGGACGAAGGTTTCGAGGTTCATCCGTTTGGTGTTGGGCGGTCGCCCGGCAACGGTGTCGGCGAGCCGCGTGACAACGGTCGCGCGGCGCAGCGCATCGGCGATTCGGGCGTGCACCTGCTCTGCCCGTGCGGCGGCGTTGCGGAGGGCGCGGGTGAGGTGCTGCGCTCCGCTGCGCGCGTCGACGGCCGTCTCATGCTGTTCGCGCGCAGCCAGGAGCGCCTGTTCGACACTGTCGAGGTCGACGAGTT
Source organism: Microbacterium amylolyticum (assembly GCF_011046975.1). Classification (NCBI taxonomy): domain Bacteria; kingdom Bacillati; phylum Actinomycetota; class Actinomycetes; order Micrococcales; family Microbacteriaceae; genus Microbacterium; species Microbacterium amylolyticum. The sequence continues at coordinate 1,193,053 of NZ_CP049253.1, forward strand.
CGGCGGGCAGATGGGCCGTTTCGGTGATCGTCTGCTGCGCCGCGGCGCGATCGGCCTCTGCTTGTGCGAGTTGCTGCTCCATCTGCTCGCGCTCCGCAGCGGGGCGAGAAGCGGCGCGGGCGTCGTCGACGCTGACAAAGGCGTTGTCGCGCAGCACCTGCTCTCGGGCCTCGGCCGCGGTGCGGGCGGCTACGCGCGATCGGTCAGCTTCGCGATGGCTGTCTGAGCAGACCGTCGCACGCGATGCAAGCCGCTGGGCCACGCCGATGCGGGCGGCAACGGAGGAGAAAGCGCCGCGCGCGCTCTGGACCGCTGCGTTGTCTTTTTCCCAGGTGGCCGCGATTTCTTCGATTTTACCGCGCAGGGTTCCTCCCTGTGACGCGATATCGCGTCCCTCACGCTCCAGCCGCTTTTCGGCGTCGGCAAGGTCGTCGCGTTGTCGTTCGAGGGCGGACTTTTCCCGCAGGGCGGCCTCGGCGTCGTCCTTTTGCTTTTGCGCGGCCAGGAGATCTCCGCTGATTTCGACCTCGGTGCGGCCACCGGCACGGTTCTCGGCGTCTCGAAGAGAAAGCTCGGCCTGCTGACGCGCGGTCTGCGCCTGGTCGGCTTCGCCCGCGGCTGTAGCGCGCGCGGTGTCTGCCGCGTCGATCTGCTCGGGGGTGACGGGGTCGTCAGAGCGCGGCGCGGGAGCGGGATGCTCCGTTGACCCGCACACGGCGCACGGCTCACCGGCGACAAGCACGTCGGCGATCTCTCCGGCGATGCCGGCGATCCGGCGCGCGTGAAGCTGGTTGAGATGGTGCTCGGCCGCGGCGCGAGCTTCGACGGCGGCCGATGCGGCGCGCACAGCCTGGGCGTAGGAGGTGGAGAGGCGCTTGACCTCATTGAGGGCCGAAAACTGCGCCTCAAGATCCGAGATGTGCTTCTGGGCGGCCTCGCGACGCGACGCGCGCTCGGTGGCCCGAGAGATGTCGTTGTTGACGCTGTCGATGCGCTCCGGCAACGCGTTCCGTTGTGCCTCGATGTCGTACGCACGCGTCTCGAGCGTCGCGAGATGCTCGCGCTGCCGCTCGATATCGTCAGCGCGCTGGGCCAGCTGCGTCTCCTGTTGGCGCAGGGGTTCCCATCCGCCGATCAGGCGCTGCACATCGGCGGCGAAGCCGTCGAGGATCTCGGGTTCGGCGTCTTCGGCGGGGAGCGGGATTCCTTCCGCGTCGCCGCGCTGTGTGCGCACATCGGCCAGAGCCTCGACCCATGCGGAACGTGCGGCGTGCGCCGTTTCTGCTGCGGTCTCCGCCGCTTCATGGGCGCGGTCGGCGGCATCAATCGCGGGGCGGACGGTCTCGGCGCGACGCGCGGCGGCGAGCTCGGCGCGCACCGTATCGGTGGCGGCAGCGGCGAGATCGAGCTGCTTGATCCGCGCGCGAGCTAAGTTGCGCCGCGTCTGTTGTTCGTGCACGGCGCGGCGCTCGTCGCGGGCCTTTTCGACGTCGTCACGAGCGGCGCGAAGCGCGGCTTCTTTCTGCGTTACCGCGGTTTCGAGCCCCTCGGCGTGATCTGCGGCCGCGGTAAGACGAGCGATGTCGTGCTCGACGGAGGGGGCGGGGGCCGCATCAGACGGCGGAGCGGATTCGTTGCCGTCCGCAACACGCCGCTCGACGGCGGCGATGTCGTCGGCCGCCTGATCGAGGATCAGCCGGAGAGTCTGGGTCTGCTCGGCGGCGGCTGCTTGAGCAGCACGGCGGCGGTCGTCGAGCGAGGTTTCGTACTCTTCGAATCGGCGGGTACCGAACAGAGTGCGAAGGAGAACCTGTCGTTCGTCGTTCTTCGCCAGCAAGAACCGTGCGAACCGGCCCTGCGCGAGAAGGATGACCTGGAGAAACTGCTGTTGGTTCAGGCCCACGACTTCGCCAACGAGGTGACTGACCTCTCGCTCTCGTGCGGCTCTCCCCTGCCATTCGCCGTCGATGCGTTCATACATCTCGACGGAGGGGTCAGCGGTCGTCATGCCCTCGCCACGCTTCTTCGGACGCGGATACCCGGGGCTGCGCTCAATACGCCACATGCGATCGCCGACGGTGAACTCCACGGCGACCTCGGTGGGTTCACCGGGTTGGGCATGATCGCTGCGAAGCCGCTTCTCGGTGTCGTCGTAGCGGGGCGTCGTGCCGTACAGCGCGAAACAGACGGCATCGAGAATGCTGGACTTACCGGTTCCGGTACGCCCGGAGATCAGGAAGATGCCATCGTCGGCGTAGGCATCGAGGTCGATGCTCTGCCTGGTGCGGAACGGACCAAACCCTTCCACGTCGATGCGGTGGATTCTCATGCCTGAGCCCCCGCGCGATACTCGGAGATGACCTCGGCCAGCAGCTGTCTTTCCTCTTCTTCTGCGCCGTCTCCGGCGCGAACGAGTTCGAGAAAGTCGCCGGCCAGCTGAGCGTCTGATGCGCCTTTTCGCACGCGGTCGCGGTAGGTACGCGCGGGGCCGGTGTCGGTGCGATCAGGATCGGGCTGGATGGTGGCGCAGAAGGGGAAGCGCGCCTGAAGTTTGCGCATCGGCTCGGTCTGCGGGGTGGGATCGGTGAGGACGGCGCAGACCCAATCGTTTGTGTGTGCGTCGTACTCCGTGTTGTCCAGGAGGTCTTGGAGCGTGCCGCGCAAAGTGGTGAGACGGCGCGGAACCGGGAGATCCAGCCATGAGACATCGAGCTGCCCGGAGGCGTCGATGTCGACCAGCCAGGAGCCGCGCGGTTTATGCCCTTCTCCGAAGCTGTAGTGCAGGGGCGCGCCGCAGTAGCGGATGCGCTCATCCAGGGTTGCCCTGCCATGGATATGACCGAGAGCGACGTAATCGGGGCCGGCCAGATCGATCAACGGAACAACATCCAGGCGGCCCTGTGCAAGGTCTTGGCGCACCTCGCGCTCCAGCTGTGGGGTGGGCTCGACGCCCGCCGCAAAGCAGTGGGCGATCGCCACAGAGCGACCGCCACGCTGCTGGCGATCGGCCGCGATCAGTGACATCGCGTGGCGCATCGCCTGTTCCTGTGTGCGCATCTGGGCTTCGGGCCAGAGATGCCGCACCAGAGCGGGCTCGAGGTAGGGAACGCCGTAGAAGTGCACGGGGCCGCTGTCGTCTTCGATTGTGACGGGCTGGCCAACCGAGAGCGGCTGGGTGATGACGTGCACCCCCGCCTGCCCCAGAAAGGCGGCCTGAAAGCCCAGCCTGGCCGCCGAATCGTGGTTTCCGCTGGTGAGCACAATCTGTGCCCCCGCAGCGCGGATCGCCTGGAGCACATTGGTGAGCAGGGTGTACGCACCAGCGGCGGGCGTGGAGGAATCGAAGATGTCGCCCGCGACGATCACCACATCGACCTGGTGGTCGCGCACCTGCCCCGCCAACTCCTCCAGCACACCACCCAGGGCATCGAGCGTCGAGTGCCCGTGAAATGAGCGCCCGATGTGCCAGTCGGAGGTGTGCAGGATCCGCATGGTGACACGCTATCGATGGGCCCTGACATTCCTGCGGGAGACACAGGGACGGAGTGCGTTGTAGCCCTTCCCTGTGGCTGTCCGCCGTCGATAGGATCATCGCATGGCCGAGCCTGAAACTCCTGATGCCGAGCTGGTCCGCCTCCGCGCTGAAGCGGAAGCCGCGCGCGCGGCCCTCGAACTCGCGGAGAAAAATGCGGCGTTGGCGGCAGCAGAAGCGGCCGCCGCGTCGAGGCTGTCCCCGGAGAAGGCTCAGGACGACAAGCCTGCCGCTACGGCGACGGCGGAAACCGTCGAAGCGACCGGCCCGCTCACTGCCGACCAGGTTCAGGCCGTCGTCGAAGGCTACGCGTTCGCGGGCGAGTCGCTCGATGTCGGGGTCCTCGTCAACGGATCACCGGATCCCAAGGCGCAGATTCGGATTCCTCTGCGCATGCTCAACAGGCACGGCCTCATCGCGGGGGCAACCGGAACGGGAAAGACCCGCACGTTGCAAGGAATTGCCGAGCAGCTGGCAGACAAGGGCGTTCCCGTTTTCGCCGCGGATATGAAGGGCGACCTTTCGGGCGTCGCGGTCGCCGGAGAAGCCAGCGAGGGGCTTTTGCGCCGCACCGCCGGCATCGGACAGGACTGGCAGCCGAAGGCATCTGCCACGGAGTTCTTTGCCTTGGGCGGCGACCGGGAATCCAATCGACACAGCGGCATTCCTGTGCGGGCCACCGTCTCCGGCTTCGGCCCATTGCTTCTGAGCAAGGTGCTGGGCCTGAACTCCACGCAGGAATCCAGCCTGCAGCTGGTGTTCCACTACGCGGACCAGAACGGGCTGGCGCTCGTGGACCTCAAAGATCTCCGCGCCGTTTTGTCGTTCTTGACCAGCGATCGCGGAAAGGACGAACTGGCAGCGATCGGAGGAATCTCCAAGGCAACCGCAGGCGTGATCCTTCGCGAGCTGGTCGCGTTCGCCGCGGACGGGGCCGAACAGTTCTTCGGCGAGCCCGAGTTCGATGTCTCCGATTTCATTCGGCACGCAGACGACGGCCGGGGCATTCTCAATCTGCTCGAACTGCCCAACGTCGCGACAAAACCGGCCCTGTTTTCGACGTTCATCATGTACCTGCTGGCCGAGCTGTTCGAAACGCTCCCCGAGGTGGGCGATCCGGAAAAGCCGAAGCTCGTGTTCTTCTTTGACGAGGCACATCTGCTGTTTCGCGATGCGTCGAAGGACTTCTTGGCATCGATCGTGCAAACCGTCCGCCTCATTCGCTCTAAGGGCGTTGGCGTGTTCTTCATCACCCAGACGCCCAAGGATGTCCCGAGCGATGTGCTGGCCCAGCTCGGCTCCCGTGTTCAGCACGCTCTGCGCGCTTTCACCCCGGATGACGCAAAGGCGCTGAAGGCAACGGTGCGCACATACCCGACGTCCGGCTACGACCTCGATCGGGTGCTGCAGGAGCTCGGAACGGGCGAGGCGATTGTCACCGTCATGAACGAAAAAGGCGCCCCGACCCCCGTTGCCTGGACACGCGTTCTTGCCCCGGCAGGGCTCATGACGATCGCCCCCGACGGCACGATCGAAAAAACGATGCTGGCGTCGCCCCTGCTCAGCAAGTACGCCGACGCTATCGACGCCGAGTCCGCACACGAGATCCTCACGGCCAAGATGAACGCCGCGGACGCCGCCGAGCGGGCAGCGGAAGAAGAGGCGGCGCGCCTCAAGGCGGAAGCTGAGGCCAACAAAGAGCGTGAAAAAGCCGACCGGGAGTATGCCAAGGCGCTCGCTGCGTCCCAGCGTCAGCAGGCCACACCGCGCACCAGAACCGCGGCCCGCCGCCCCCAAAAGTCGGTCCTCGACGAAGTTCTCGGCTCGGCCCTCACCAAACAGGTCGTCAACGGCGTTGTCCGTGGGCTGTTCGGCAACGGGCGGCGACGGTAAAGGCCGCCCCTAATCAATCTGCCGCTCAGGAGTCTTGTGACACCCCTCCCCCTGCGCAAATTGCGCGAGAGAAGGGCGAGCGTGGTAATCAAGAGGGATGAGCGCGCCCGCTACCTCCACCCCGTCGCCAAGCACTGATCGGGCCGCACGGCTCGCCGTCACGGTCTTTCCGATTCTCGTCATCGTTGCCGGGATCATCGGCTTCACGCTTCCCACCGTTGTTGCGCCACTGGGGCAGATCATCCCCTGGCTGCTCGGCGTTGTGATGTTCGGAATGGGTCTCACTCTCACGCTCCCCGACTTCACCCGCATCGCGAAGCGGCCGTGGATGATCCTGATCGGCGTGGTGTTGCAGTACCTGATCATGCCGCTGGCGGCCTGGATCATCGTGCTCGTACTCCAGCTGCCGGCAGAACTTGCCGCTGGCGTTATCCTCGTCGGTTGCGCTCCCGGCGGGACGGCGTCCAATGTCGTTGCCTACCTGTCTCGTGGCGACACCGCTTTGTCCGTCACCGTCACGACATGCTCGACCCTGCTCGCGCCCATTCTGACGCCGCTGCTGACGCTCTGGCTTGCGGGGCAGTTCCTGTCGGTTCCGTTTACGTCGATGATGGTGTCGATTCTGCAGACGGTTCTTCTGCCCGTTGTCGCCGGTCTGATCGTGCGACTCCTGCTGCGGCGATTGGTCGAGCGCGCTCAGCCGCTTCTGCCATGGGTGTCGACAACCGCGATCGCGCTCATCGTCGCCGCCGTTGTTGGCGCGAGCTCCGACCGCATCGTGGAAGCGGGGCTGCTCGTCTTCCTGGCGGTCTTCCTTCACAACGGATTCGGGCTGCTGCTCGGCTACCTCTCGGCGATAGCCTTGCGCATGTCGCAGCGCGAACGGCGCGCAATTGCCGTGGAAGTCGGCATGCAGAACTCGGGTCTGGCTGCGTCCCTCGCCGCCACGTACTTCTCACCGCTTGCCGCGCTTCCCGCCGCCGTTTTCTCCGTGTGGCACAACCTGTCCGGGGCGATCTTCGCGATGGTGATGGGCCGTCGCCCGATCACCGACGAAGGCGGCTCACATTCCTGACGCGTCGTGTTCTCGGGCGCGCGCCAGCTCGATCACGCCATCCGGGCGCTGCCAGTAGTGCAGGCGGCGTGCGGACGGCGTGTTGATCTCGATCGCGCAGCGGTACGCCGACGCGCCATCCTCGCGCGTCACATAGGGTGAGCCGCCCGCGTCCGATGTACGCAACCGGTGCAGGTCACGGCCGGACACCTGCTCTGCCCGTCCGGTGAGAACGTCAATGATGGCGCGCAAGGTCTTGCCGAACTGCGGCTCGGTCAGCGCCGTCAGATCCCCCGGGAAATCAGGGCCGATGTCGTACGGGGGAAGCGGCATCCGCGCTTTTTCCCCTGCGTGCACGCGCCCCACCCATGCCAGGTAGATCTCATGTCGGAGCCACTGTTCGACGCTCGGCCACTGGGCCTGTCGCTCCGCACGGCTCGGTCCTCCCAGCCGTGCTTCGGCGGTCTGCGCGCGTTTCTCTGCCTCGCGCCGTGAGCGATCGGCAGACGTTCGCGCCTCGCGTGCCTCGGCAAGGGCACGCTCCGCTTTGGCCAGGTCTCGTTTCAGCGCGTCCGACTGCGCCCGCGACACACCACCGTTTCCGCCCGCGTCCGCGACCTGCCGGGGAGGGTCCAGTCGCGCAACGAGCGAGTGGAGAGACGACATCCCGTGCTGCAGCTCGCGCACGTCGTGCGCAATGCTGCGGACCTGCTCGAGAACCACTCGGTCGGATATGGATGGGGCGGGAGCAGGCGTCGATTCCGACGCTCTGGGCGAGGGCTCCTCAGTTGTCGGCTCGGCCTCCGCCTCGTCTGCGTCATCCTCGCCGTCGTGCTCGGACAACCAGGGAAGTCCCCCTGCAACGAACGCGGCGGGTGGGGTCAGTTCGCCGTCCACTTCGACGAGAGACAGCGCCATCTCGCCGTCTTCCCACCGCACACCGACGCGGACGACATCGCCAACGGAAACAACATCTGAGACAACGTCAGCGTCGTCCGGATCGAGGAACACGTCGCGGCGACGCAGCACGATCTCGTCCTGATCGGGGTGGAGGATGATCCGCGCGCGGCGTTCTGTGGCACCCGTCACGAGACCGAGCGTGACCGTTCCCTCCGGGTAGGCACACGGGTCGAACGGAACGCGGAGAACGTGAAGGGTGTGATCGCGGAGCTCCCCCTCCACAACGACTCCCGTGTCAACGGCAAGGTGCAGGTCATCGGGCCCCTCGCACACCACCTTCACCAGGGCGCCGTTATCGAGGTTGCCAAAAACACCCAGTGTCGGATCGGCGCTGACGATGCGAGCGGATTCGCGCCGCGGCTGCTGGCGCGGCGCCAGAGAAAGCCTGGCCTCCATCGGAACATCACCGATGAGGTCCTCAACGCTGTCTCGTGGCATGAACCGAATCGGGCCCGCCATCCCATCGGCGTGAAACACGCGCGCAGCGCCGTTGAACGCACGCGTCTTCAGAGGAGGCGCCTCGAAGACGCGCGTGGCATCACCCGACTCCGCCGTGACGACCTCGGCGGTCGGTCCGATTCGGCTCGCGATCACATCGGGGTCGAACTCATACGCACCGGCGAACGTCGTGCTGATCAGCACGAGCGGGCGCGGGCGACCCGCGACGATCTCCTCTGAGAGCTCGCGCGCCTGCGCGGCGGTTGAAACGTGTCGCATCTCCTTCACGCTATCGCGTAAACATTTGTGCGAGCGGCGACCGAGAGTATGCGCCGGAGCACGCGGAGAAAGGGGGGTCAGCCCGGCATCAGAAGTCGAAGCTCGCCGCCTCGATCGAGCCCGTCTCCTCCAGCGCCTCCGCCAGCGCGCTGGAGGTCTCTTCCGGCTCTGTGAGCTGCGGCCAGTGCCCCGTGGGGAGGTCGATGATCTCTAGCTGGCGGATCGCCATCAGCTCAGCGGTCATCGGGTGCCCCGACTCCATCAGCTGGGTGATCTGATCACACGGGAACGATGTCGCGAGCACCGTCACGGGCACCTCCCACCGGCGCTCGTTCGTCAGCCGGATCGGATCAGATGCCACGCGCGCAGGAACGGGAATCGCGGCCGCGATGAACTCCGCAAGCTCGCCGGCGGAGAACCCCTGGAACTCGCTGTCATCGAAGAAAGCACCGTGGTCACGGGGGAACGGGACGGTTCCGTTTTCCACGGGCAGGTCGGGATTGATCGCCATGCCGTTCGAGGGCGGAACCGCGTCGACAAAAATAACGCGTGCGATTCGATCGGGCCGGGCATCCGCCGCGCCCCACGCGACGAAGGCTCCGCCGGAATGTCCGACGAGCGCAACAGGGCCCTCCTGGTGGTCGATCAGGTCGATAATCGCATCGATCTGATCGCTGAGCCCCACGTCGCTGCTCTCACCGGGGGTGAAACCGGGAAGCGTCGGCGTAAACACCGTGTGCCCGGCCGCCTCCAGCGCGGCAACCTGCCGGCTCCAGGACGACCCGTCCAGCCAGAACCCCGCGATGAGCATGACATTCATGGGCCCGAGCGTAGGGCACATGACGGCTGCATGCGAGAGGGCGGGCCGCAACCGTCAGTCGGTCGCGCGCCCCGGCCCTGCGGCAGCTTCGCGCACCGTCGGGGCGCCCTCCGGAACGTGAACGACCTCGATGGTGTCCCCTGCCGTGATCGTCCCCGTTTTCAGAACGCGGAAGTAGGTCCCGAGCCGCCCCTCCTGCGCAAAGCGCTTCACCCATCCGGCCTTTTCCAGCCCCATGCGGCGCGCAAATGTCATACAGGGGTTGCGGGGGCTGGTCGCCTCGAGCATCACCGTGCCGATACGCCACTGCTCCCCCACGCGCACGTTCGACACATCGATTCCGGTGGTGCGAAGGTTTTCGCCGAAAAGCGTTCCGAACGGGATGTCGCGGCCGAGCTCAGCCGCCCACCAGTTGGCATCCTCTTGTGCGTAGGCATAGACGGCTTGCTTCTCGCCGCCGTGGTGCTTGCGATCAGCCTGAACGTCGGCGTAAACGCCGAGCTTGCCCACCTTCACCGCACCGTCGACCGGCCGCTTGTCGATTCCCGTCGCCCCGACCGCCCCGGAGTCAGGCAGAAGCTGGTGAACGACGCAGACGGCAAGAACCGTGGGAGCTGCCATTTCAGTACCAAATCGACAGGTGCGGGGCGCTGTCGGTGCGCAGAGCCACCGACAGTTCGCGGATCTTCGCCGGGTCGCCCTGCACACGACCAACCGCCGCCAGCTTCTCGAGGGTGACCGCTCCGAGATAGGCGGCAGACAGTGCGCCGATATCGATTGTGACTTCAGCGCGCTCGCTGTCCTCCAGCGGCTTCACCTGCAGCCCCTGGCCGCCGATCTGCAGCAGCGTCCAGGCGCCGTCTGCGAGCCCGAGCGGGTCCGTCACGCGCAGCCGCACCCCGACGGGCCCGGAGAGCGGGCGCGCGGCGAGCGCCTCCGGCACGTTCAGAATGCGCAACCAGCCGTGATCGTGCACGCGATGCTCGATGCCGCGCGAGTCGGACACCAGCCAATCGAGAGGTTCGTCAACGGGTCGCAGCTCGGCCTTCACGGTGCCGACCAGGTCATAGGTCAGTGCGAAGCGCCACAGCGCCGCGTAGGCGTCGTCGGTCGCAGCAACCAAATGCCGCACGTTCAATACATGATTTTGGAAGTCGGGACCGTCGCCCAGCGTGAACGACATGGCGCCGACGAGGTTCCCCTCCCCATCGGTCGCCCGCACACCGCGGATGTCCCGTGGCTTTTCGGCGTCGGGGGTGAGTCCCATCGTCTGCTTCCAGCGGCGACGCCACGCGGGAATGTCGCCCAGCCTCGATGTTCGCGTGCGCTCGTGAAGCGCCTCGAGGTCGTCGGCGAGCTGTTCCCGATCCACGAACCGGATCTGCGCAGCGGGGTTGCCGCCGGCCCATCCGGCTCGACGCACGTCAATCGTCAGTCGCTGAACCGGAACAGCGGGCTCGAACCCATACCGCCCGTAGATGGTGGTCTCCGACACCGTGAGGCCGGCGATAGCAAAGCCCGCGTTCTGCGCGGCGCGCAGCTCTCCCTCGAGCATCGCGCGAGCAATTCCCCGGCGCCGGTGCGTCGCAGCAACCGTCACTCCGCTGATCGCCCACATCGGAATCTCTCCGCTGGGGATCGTCAGGGGCGTGCCCCACGACATCACCGTTCCCACGGGCAACGGCTGTGGGGCCGTCTCGTCGAAAACGCCGATCACGCGGCGCTCGGCAAGAAGCTCCCGCTCGCTCTCGATCTGTTCGTCAGTGGGCTCGGGCCCGAGAAACCCCCGATGTTCCGCGGGAGCCAGCACGGCGAAGTCGCCGTCATCGATCACCCGGTAGACCAGGCCCTGGTTCTCAAGGCTCTTGCGGGAGGTTTCGTCTGCTGGGACGGTTTTCGCATCGTTCACACTCACGTTTCGACCCTACGACGGGTCCCGCCCGTTCGGCGCCATCCGTCTCAGGCCGGGGCGAGTTCCGCCTGAAGATCCGTGATGTCCGCAAGGGGAACGAACATCGCGGCAAAGGCCCGCACCGCGGGCGTGGGATTCGTTGTCAGCGCCAGGTGCACGTCCCACTCCGGAGCATCGGCGATCGGGGTGCGAATGAGATGATCGGCCGACCGCTTCGCCGCGATCGACTCGGGAACGACGGCCACGCCGAAACCGCGCGTGACGATCAGCGCCCCGCGCCACAATCGCGACGTCGAGGCGAACGGCTTCCAGGAGCGGCACGAGGTGGACAGCCCGGGCTGCGACACAAACGACCGCTCAGATGTACGGCAACGAACAGGGCGTGGGCGACGCGCTGAAGGCCTCCGGCCTGGCGCGCGAGGACGTGTTCATCACGAGCAAGCTCAACAATGGCAAGCACCGCCGCGATGACGCATTGCGCGCGGCGGAAGAGAGCGTGGCCAGGCTCGGCGTAGACAGCATGGACCTGTTCCTCATCCACTGGCCGCTGCCAACGATCGACGTGGATTATCTCGAAACCTGGAAGGCCATGATCGAGATCCGCGACAGCGGTCTGGCCCGGTCGATCGGTGTCTCCAACTTCCAGGTGCCGCATCTGAAGCGCATCATCGACGAAACGGGTGTCACACCCGCCGTGAACCAGATCGAGGTACACGCGTACCTCACCAATGAGACGGTGCGCGCCGCTGGCGAGGCGGCCGGCATCGCGACGGAGGCCTGGTCGCCCATCGCCCAGGGCGCCGTTCTGAGCGATCCGGTGATCACCGACATCGCCGAGCGCGTACAGCGGACAACAGCGCAGGTCACCCTCCGCTGGCACATTCAGCGCGGCGACATCGTGTTCCCGAAATCGGTTACCCGCTCGCGTGTTGAAGAGAACTTCCGGCTGTTCGACTTCGAGCTGACAGACGAGGACATTCTGCGCATTTCCTCGCTGAACCAGAACCGCCGCACGGGCCCCGACCCCGACGTGTTCGACTTCATTCCGGCGTAACCCCGGGATACGAGAAATCACCCGGTCGACCCTCGTGCGAGGGCGACCGGGTGATTTCGTGCGATGACAGCGTCAGAGCAGAACGCCTCCGACAAGAGCCGCCCCGATCACCACAGCCCAGGCGGGTGCCTTCCACGATTGCAGCGCAACAAAGGCAACCGCCGCAACGGACAACGTTCCCACGCCCGTCACTCCCTGTGTGAAAACGGGGGTGTACAGGGCGGCGGCAAGAATCCCCACGACGCCCGCGTTGACACCGGCGAGCGCCCGCCGGGCGTGACGTGCCTGGCGCAACTTCTCCCAGAACGGCAGCGCTCCGGCAACGAGCAGCGCCGACGGCAGGAAGATGGCGACCAGAGCAATCGTCGCCCCCGCGATGCCGGTAGGTCCCGACGTTGTCACGGCGCCGAGATACGCCGCGAAGGTGAAAAGCGGCCCGGGAACGGCCTGTGCCGCACCGTATCCGGCCAGGAAGGCGTCGTGATCGACGATCCCCGTCTGTACCGTTTCGGCCTCCAGCAATGGCAGCACCACGTGCCCGCCGCCGAAGACCAGGGCGCCCGCGCGGTAGAAGATGTCGGCAAGGCGCAGCGCGTCGTTCCCTGTTGCGGCGGCGAGCGCGGGCAGCGCGACGAGCAGAAGCCCGAACAGCGCCAAACAGGCGACGGCCACACCGCGAGGGATCTGCACGCGTAGCCGGTCCTCACCGTCCGCGGAGGTTTCGTCCGGGCGCACGAATACCCATCCGGCGATGCCCGCTGCAACGATCACCATCACCTGCGCCCAGACGCCGGCCGTGAGCAGAACGATCACGAGCGCGGCAACGGCGATGGTTGCGCGGCGAGCATCGGGCGTGAGAGTTTTCGCCATGCCCAGAACGGCATGCGCAACGACGGCCACCGCGGCGGCTTTCAGCCCGGTTAGCCACCCCGTTCCCACCGCATCGCCGAAGGCCGCGACGCCGAAGGCAAAGCCCACGAGGAGAACGGCGGACGGAAGCGTGAACGCCAGCCACGCGGCCAGCATCCCGAGAGGCCCCGCACGGTGCAGACCGATCGCCATCCCGACCTGGCTCGACGCCGGCCCCGGAAGAAACTGGCACAGTGCCACGAGATCCGCGTACGCACGATCCGTCAGCCACTTCTTCTTATGCACAAAGGCCTCGCGAAAGAACCCGAGGTGTGCGACCGGGCCACCAAACGACGTCACCCCCAGGCGCAGAAACGTCCAGAACACCTCGAAGGGGTTTCCATCGCGGCGAGCTGTCTGCGGAGGATCGACGCTTGTCACGGTCACCAGTCTGGTGTACGGCCCCGACCTCCGCAGAACCTGGTCTGGTGAACGTCTGGAGAACGAGGAGCCGCCCGGGCACGGCTAGCTTCGCGATCCCGCGCTGTCAACCCGATCGACACGGCTTGGGGGTCGCTGTTGTTGCGCGCATCTCGGCGGCCGAAGCCCTCGCTCGCGCCGCCGTTCTTACCGACGCACGTGTTCTCATCGAGGAGGAGGACGCCGAATCAGAGGATGAGCCGCGCGAGGCTCGTCCCGTCACGGAACCGACCGCATTGTTGCGGTGGCCCGACGAGACCGTGTAAGTCCGCGCAACGAAGCTCTGGTGAGGTGCGCCGGAGAAAATGAGAAGGCCTCCGCCGAAGCGGAGGCCTTCTCATACTGTCTCAACACAGTGTGGACCCAGGGAGACTCGAACTCCCGACCTTCTCATTGCGAACGAGACGCGCTACCACCTGCGCCATGGGCCCTCACAACCTGGACGACTTTACCAGAGCCGAATACGGCCTCAAAACCGCCGATCAGCCGGCGGCGCGTCGAGCGATGAGCCCGCGTACGTGGGCTTCGATCTCGGCGTCGTCGACGTGCCCCATGCGTGCGAAGCGGCTGGTTTCGTTGGCGACGGACGCGACCTGCTCCGCCTCGATGCGAGCCCTGGCGGCCTCTTCGCGCGCGACCTGACGCATCTGCTCCTGCGCCGTTGCGGCGCGCACCTCTTCGGCGGCGCGCGAACCTGCTGTCGCCGTGAGAGGTGCGGGAAGCGTTCGGGGAACCCATCCGCGGTCCTCGGGGTTGAGGAGCTGCGACTGCCCACGACGGGCCGGCTGTTCCGCGACGCTCAGCGCAGCAACACGCGCACGGGCGTTTGCCGCGACACCCGCCATGCGTCGCAACACCGCGCTTCCCAGAGCGACCGCGACCACACCGCCGACGAGCCACTGCCATGTTCCGACCGCGGCTATCTGCCAGACGCCAATCACCAAGGCCGTCAGACCAAGGGTCACAAGCGTTGTCGCCACGAGACGCACCCGTCGACGAGCACGCGCCTGCACAGCCCGGGGATCGGCTCGCAGTGCCGCAAGGCGCCGGCGCTCTTCTTCAACGGCGATCGCGCGCTCGAGGCGCGTGGCCTCGACCTGCTGCTTCTTCCGTTCGAGCGCAAGCTTGTCGCTCTCGACCCGCAAACGATCGTCCTCCGCCTGCAGTTTCTTGACGAGGCGGTGCTGTTTCGCCGCGTCTCGCCGCGACAGCTCGACGCGGACTTCGTCCGGCATCTCGCTGGTCTCGGCAAGAACGCGCAGTGCCTGGTTGAGGCGAGCGGCGTTGCGCTCAGCAGCGTTATACCGAGCCTTCATCTGCCAGGACGGCACAAGATAGGCAAGCCAGAGCACGGCAACCACCAGAACGATCGCTCCCCCGCCAAGTACCGGCCCACCCATGTTCACTACGCTATGCGACCCAGGCGAGACTGACGCGCGACACGCGCGCCGCGCGTCGCCTCACGGCTCTTCGGACTCATCCGGCAAGGAACGACAGGCTCCAGCCGGAGCCGTCGCGTCGGTAACGCGCTCGCCGACTCGGACCTGCTCCTGACCCCTCCCAAAACAGCACATCAGAAGGGATGAGGGCGTACCCCGCCCACCCCTCGGGCTGAGGGGGATTCGGCTGAGACCGGTCGACGTCCGCGAATGCCGCTTCCCGCTCGACCCGCGGACGCGCCGCCATCTCGTCTGTGTTGAGCGACGCCAACAGACGGAGGTAGCGGTTGCGCCTTGCGAAGGCCGCGGCGGCTTCGGCTTCCGAGCTCGGAACAACTCGTCCGCGCAGGACAACTTGTCGAGCGAGCTCTTCCCACCGCACGACGATCGCACCGACGGGATTCACGCGAATCTGGATCGCCTTGCGACTCGATGCTTCCGTGTGAAACGTCACGCGATCGTCATAGTGCCCCGACAGGAGCAGCGTCCGAGCATCCGGAAGGCCGTTCTCATCGACCGTCGCCAGTGTGCACACCGGCCGATTCGGATCTTCGTTTTCCGGAAGCCAGTCGGCAAGGAGGGGGAACGGGTCGTGCGGCACTCGACCGTCTTGAACAGGGCGCTCGAGCGTTTTCGGCGGCACGTTGCCGGGCGCACCCGATGTCTCGCGGCTCATGCGGCGTGCCGGAATCGTGCGATCTCGCGGAGAGCCTGTGCGACGAAGGATGTTCCCTCCTCGACCAGTTGTTCACCGTATTCGGCGGTGGCACCCGTTGCGTCGCCGATCACGCCGATGTTCCCGAAGTCATCAGCCGTCCAACCGAAGCTCACCGGGAACCCGTTAAATCCGATGGTGTCGAACCCTGCCAGGTGTTCGGGCACGTTTCTAACGGCACGACGCATATCGACGAGATCCGGACGCAACGCGAGCATGACGCTCGTTTCGGAATGCCCCGCGTGAATCCCCATCCCACGTTCATCCGGGTCACTTCCTTCACCAGAGGCTGCTCGCTGTGTTCCGGTCCCCATGGAAAAAGTCCGCAGGCCGAACCGGCGACGGATTTCCCGGTTGACGACTTGCAAGAGCGCAGAGTTTCCCCCATGGCCGTTTACAAAGACAAGAGTCTTCGCCCTCGTTGCCGCGACCGATCTCCCCACGTCCACGAGCGTGTTCCAGATCGTCGCCGCTTCCATCCAAATGGTTCCGGCGAAGGCGTGGTGCTCATCACTCTTGCTCGCCGTGATCGGAGGTAGCAGCCACGCATCCACTCCCGCCGCAACGGCGCGCTCGACCGCACGTGCGCTGATCATCTCGGGGATCACGAGGTCCGTATTGAGCGGCAGATGGGGCCCGTGCTGCTCCAGCGCGCCAACGGGTTGGACGATGATGGACGACTCCGTCAGCATTTCGGCGACAACAGGCTGCGGCGAATCGGTCAGCATTCTGCTCATCGAATGGAGCCCTTCTGCGCCCCCGAATACGCCGGGTTGAGTTTGCCCGGGTTCAGCAGCCCCCCGGGATCCGTTCTGGCTGCCCGTTCGACGGTACGAGCTATCTCGAAATCGACGTTCCACTGGTGGCAGTTATGCACTCGAACACCGATCGCGGTCAATCGGCGAATGGCATCGTCGATGCATTCCGGCCCGGTGTACTCCGCAGCAAGCATGCCGATCGGAACGGTGTGTCCCGCTTCAACGTGCAGCAGGCCGTCACCGATCGTCGCGTGTACGAGGTCGAGGTCATCGACAAGGAGATCCCCGCCGACCTCGAGGTGGTAGTAAAAGCCGGGGCGCGATTTCTGCAGCCACTCAATGGGGTGGTTGTAGCTCAGCATCGACATCTTCGCGACAGCCTGGGAACCACGACGGATGTCTTCGATCCGCCCTCCGGCTTGTTCGATCATTGTTCGCGCCGTTTCGAGTGTGTCCGGGTGCAGGATCGCTCGCAGGCTGGAACGCCCTTCTGGAATCGCGGGATCGTCGGGCAGGGCCTCAGAAACTGTCACCGTGTCGGCCGACACCAGCCGCGGAGCGGGACGCAGGTTTCCGATGTCTCGAAGCACAGAGACAGATCCATCGACATCAGGGAACGACGCATAGAGAGCCCGCCACGTGACCAGTGGTTCGGTTCTGACGGTGGCGCGCGCGATGATGCCCGCGGTGCCGTAGTTGTGCACGTACACCTGTGCTTCTTCGCCTTCGACATGGACAAGGCCCGCCCCATCCGCGTGCACAACGTCAAGCGCCGCGACGAAGCCCTCGTGATTCGCGCCGTGTTCGATTGTTCCCGTACCGCCGGATCCGCCGGACAGGAAACCACCGATAGACGAGTTCATCGTGGACGGGTACATCCACAGCTCGCGGCCGTGCTCGCTCGCAGCCTGTTCGAGCTGAGCCATGGACGCACCAGCGTCCGCGGTGATTGTCTCCTCACCGACTTCGACGATCGTGCGTGCACGTGACATGTCGAGAACGAGTCCTCCGGAGAGTGGAATCGCCTGACCGTAATTTCCGGTTCCTTTGCCGCGAGGAGTCACCGGAATGCCTTTGGCTACTGCCGCGCGCACAACGTCGGCAATCTGTTCAGCGCTCGTCGGAAATGCGACGATCTCAGCGACTCCCAGCGGCAGCTGTTCACTGATCAGCGGAGACATGCGCGCACCGTCCACAGATGCGCGCTCGAGCATCCTCCCGTCGGTCGAAACGTTACGGGGACCCAGCAGGTCGACCAATTCCTCCGCGAGACTCGCTACAGCGTTCACAGCGGTCTGCACCGTCGTCATTCGCTCAGGCCAATCGATGTGTCGAGGAACTGGTTCGTGTAGATGTCCTCCGGTGTAAGGTCCGGGTCGACGTCTGCCGCGATACTGCTGAACAGCTCCATTCCCGTCGCGAAGAAGTCGGCGACGCGATCGGGGTCAAAGTCTCCGATGTATCCGTTGTCGCCGTTGGAGACGAGCCCTTCGGAGATCATCGTCTGAACGGCATAGTCAGCAATTTCCTGCGAATAGGTCCACCCGGTGTCGTACGCGTCGACAAGTTCCAGGATCAGATCGATCGTTGAGCTGGGGTCATCGAAGAAGTCGACCTCAGCCTGCTGCAGAATGGGCACCATCTGTTCGAGACATGGCGACATTTCCTCGAGGCGGTCCGCCCGAACGGAAAGCGCGGAACCGTAGATGTTCCATCCCGCGGAGTCAATCAGAGCATAGGAGACGGGCTTCCCCCACTCGGCTACCTCGTTCTCATAGATGTACGGCTCCGCCGATGCGAACCCCTGCTGTGCGGACAGGCCGTTCTCGGCCACAAAGGAAGCCGGGGTGCCGTCGTAGCCACCATCGACGATCGAATCGGGCACGATCCCAGCCGCAATGAGGTACTCCATGTACGCGGCGCCTCCGAAGTACCGCCATGCTCCGCCGGATTCTTCGAGAGCTGAAGCGAGGTCTTCGATCGTCTCAACGTCTGGGTATGTCTCCGGGTCCCACATGACCATCTGAGGGTTGACGTCCAACTGCGCCATCACACCGACGGCCGGCGTCGTCGCGGAGCTGGAAATCGCCGCATCCGAATGCACATACCCGAGATCGATGTCGCTTTCCTGGTACATGAGCGCCTGCACGGAGCTGTAGCCGACGGCGGGGCCGCCCGCTCGCACCTCGAACGTGATCCCGGTGAACTCCTCGTTGACGAACAAAGGAGACGACACCGACTTTTGCGCCGCGTCGATCGTGTAGTGCTCGTTGTCGATCAGTTCGAGAACGTGGCCGTGTTCGGCCTGTGGGTTCCAGTCCGTCTGCACGACGAACGTCGCGGGGCACACGTCGGACAGGTCGAGGGGTCCGATGTCAAAGCCGGCTGCGGTGTCCGCCGTCGTGTCGGCAGCGCAACTCGCGGCGAGCAGCGCCGCGGCGCCAACGACGGAGAGGGAGGCGATGGAGCGTCGAGTGGTGTTCATCAGGTGTTCCTTCTCTCAGGGTGAATCAGGCTTTTGTTGCGTCGTACCAGCGGCCAACGGCAAGCTTCGACAGCAGACCGAAAGCGAGGAAGATCACAACGCCGAGGAGCGCTGCGACCAAAACGGATGCGTACAGCTGCGGCGCGAGGAGTCGGGAGGTGTAGGTGCTCATCAAAGAGCCCAGTCCTGGCGTGCCACGCCGGAAGAAGAAGTCGCCGACGATCGCGCCGACAACGGCCAAACCGGCGGAGGTCCGCAGGCCGATAAAAACAGACGGAAGGGCCGTGGGAACCTGAAGCTTCCAGAGCGTGGTCCATCGGTTAACGCGTTTGAGCTGGAAAAGCTCACGCTGGGATTTCTCCACGGATTGCAGCCCGAAAAGGGTGTTCGACACCATCGGAAACAGCGCGATTAAAACGCAGACGATCACGCGTGCGGGTAGTCCGTAACCGAACCAGAATCCGATCAGTGGCACGAGGGCCAGAATCGGAATGCACTGCAAGATCACGGCGTAGGGATAGAGGGATCGCTCAATCCACTTCGCCTGGAGCATGACGATCGCCCACGAGACGCCCAGCGCCACCGCGATCGCGAGGCCGATGAACGCCACGAGGGTCGTCTGTCCGAGCGCCCTCAGAATTTCCGGGAGCACGCTGGGGTGAAACAGTCCCTCGGTAAAAATGCGATACGGAGCGGGCAGAAGAAAGCTCCTGTCGCCGAGCAGCGCGCTCGCAATCGACCACACGGCGATGATCGCGACGAAAACGATGAGCGGGGGCCAGAACGTGCTGGCCGAACGATGCCGAGTTTCGCGCCGGGTCACAGCCGGATGCGTTCGCGGTTTCTCCGTGCGTGCCGCCGGTGCGGGCGGGGCGGCTACCTGGGTCATGTGTGAGCCTCCTTGAGTGCATGTGACACCCGCCCAACCAGTTCGCCGAACTCCGCGGTAAAGCGGACATCTGGATCGCGGGGCATTTCGAACGGAATCTCAACGGTGTCGACGATGCGCCCGGGACGACCAGACATGACGACGACGCGGGTCGAAAGATAAACGGCCTCTGCGACCGAGTGGGTGATGAACAGCCCGGCGAAACCCCGCGCGACAAACAGCTTGAGGAGTTCATCATTCAAACGCTGTCGGGTGATTTCATCCAACGCACCGAAGGGCTCATCAAAGAGGAAGAGATCGGGTTCAAGCGTGAGGGAACGGGCAAGCGACGCGCGCATCTTCATGCCGCCGGACAATTGGCGTGGCATGGCCTGTTCGAATCCGGAGAGACCGACGAGATCGATCGCGTTCTGCGCCATGACCTCGCGCTGGTGAGCGCGAGCTCCGTCCAGCTCGGCCAGCAGTTCAACGTTCTTACGGACAGTGCGCCACGGCAACAGCGTTGCATCCTGAAACACGAAGCCGATTCGATCTGTGAACGTTGTGCACTCGCCCTCGGTGTTGTTTTCGAGCCCTGCCGCAATGCGAAGAAGTGTCGATTTTCCGCAGCCAGAGGGGCCGACAACAGTCACGAGCTCTCCTCGGCGCACACGAATGTCGATGTTTTCGAGGGCAACGGTTCCGCCGTCATATGTCATGCCGACATCGCGGAATTCGGCGATCACATCGCCGTTTCGCTCCGCCGTATTTGCCGGGTTTCTGGTCACAGTGCTACCTCCTTAATCGCGCGCGGAGCTGTCCAGCGCGTTGTCCGAGTTCGTGCGACGAGACGTCCGCGCGAGATGACGAATCGATCAGCAGGAGCCGTCGCAAGAGCGTCCGCGAGCGACGCTGCGCGTATGCCGATCAGATCTGCGCGCATTCCGACCTCCGTTCCTGCGGCGGGAAGACCCATCACTCGACGGGCATCGGTGGATACCGCTGCCCAGGCGTCGTCAATCGGGACATGGCAGGCGGTCACCAGCAGCATTGCTGTTTCGAGGGCGTCCGCACGCCCCATGGGATTAAAGGGATCTCGAACGTTGTCTCCGCCGGCGGCCGTAAGGACGCCAGCCGCCCGAAGTCGATTGACCGGCGCGATGCCACGCGGCGTTGCGACATCGCTTTCCCACCCCTGCAAATAGAGGTTGGTGATGGGGTTAGCGACAACCCCGATGCCCGCGGCAGCAATGTTGCTCATGAGCGGCAACAGTTCGTGGTCCGGCAGAGTGGAGAGCCGCACGCAGTGACCCGCTGTTCGCGTCGCTGACCACCTGAGGGTGCGTTCCGCAAGCGTGCGAAGAGTCGTACCGCGGTACAGCGCCTCATCAGCGTGAATATCGATTCCGATGCCGCGCGCTTCGGCGACATCAATGAGCCGATGGACATCCGCGGTTTCGTCCTCCGCGAGATGCGGTGCGCCGCCAACGAGGTCCGCTCCGGCATCGAGAGCTGCTTCCAATCGATCACGCGTTGTCTCTCGGCCCGGAAGAGCGACGATCTCGATATCCGCGATGTCCGCGAATTCTTCGCGGGCCCGCACGATGGCGTTCACGCCGCGGAGCGGATCACCCGTGTGAGGCACGTCAACGTGAGTGCGTAGCGCCGTGACGCCATTGGCGACGTACTCCTCGATGGCCCGCACGGCTCGGCCGTAGATCTCTTCCGAGTCGACGGTGGCGACATAATCGAGCCAGGATGCGATCGCCGTCTCGAGGTCGCCGGATGGCGGCCGGATGAGCGACCAGGAGAGGGCCTTGTCGAGATGTGTGTGTGGATCAGCCGGTGCCGTCAGAACGAGATAGCCGTGTGCGTCCAGCTCTCCCTCACGGACCGGTGACGCGCTGGCAGGGACAACGGATACGACGATGTCGTCAACGATCA
Source organism: Microbacterium amylolyticum (assembly GCF_011046975.1). Lineage (NCBI taxonomy): Bacteria > Bacillati > Actinomycetota > Actinomycetes > Micrococcales > Microbacteriaceae > Microbacterium > Microbacterium amylolyticum. Next base: position 1,214,533 of record NZ_CP049253.1, read on the forward strand.
TGATGTCGACGACGCGCCCGTCAATGAGGGTTGCTCCGCGAAGCGCGCTCGGGGAGGAAACGAACATGTGATACACCTGTTTCTCGAATGAATGTTGATCACATCAACATCCATGACGGTAGAACCGAAGTGTTTCCCCGGGATTTCCGGAAGACGCCCGCCAGAAAAAGAATCGAGGAGCCGTGACAGACGACGCCCCCAGCCGTCTCGGCCCAGCCATCCGTGCCCGCCGCAAGGCCCTGAAGATGACAATCGTGCACCTCGCGACGGCCGCCGGTTTGTCCCATCCTTTCGTGAGCCAAGTGGAGCGAGGAAGGGCGAACCCCAGTTTCGATTCGCTCGCACGCCTCGCACGCGCCCTTGGAACGAGCCAGATCGAGCTGATGAGCGGAACAGCCCTCGACGTCTCCCGCGCGGCCCCTGGTGCCTTCGGGGCCGGTGAAGCGCGCATGCTGACGAGCGGGGATACGTCGTTCACTGTGATCGACATGTCGGGCGACAGCCGCGACTTCGGCGATTTCTACCAGCATCCCGAAGACGAGTTCGTCACTGTTCTCTCGGGGATGATCGTCATCGACCTCGGCGAGGACATCGCGCCCGTCTCCGTTGGCGAATCCCGCTACATCCGCGGCAACACTCCGCACCGGTGGGCAAGCCCGGACGGCGCCGCCTACCGTGTCATGATCGTCAAAGAGCGGATGCGCTCGGACAATCGCGGATGCGATCACAACGGCGAGAGCCACACATGAGTTTCTTCACCGACGTCGAACGCGAAGTCACCGTGACACGACGCGACATCGTCGCGCCCGACGTCGTCGCATTGACCTTTTCCGCATCGAATGGACGTCCACTGCCGGCCTGGACCCCGGGGGCACATATCGACGTGATCTTGCGCTCCGGAACCGAGCGACAGTACTCGTTATGCTCACGCCCAGATCGGCGAGACACATGGCGGATCGCTGTTCTCCGCGAAGCTGATGGCCGCGGCGGATCCATCGCCGCGCACGAAATTTCCGTCGGTGATGTCCTCCGCGTGCGCGGACCACGGTCGACGTTCCCGTTCGCTGCGCCGCCGTCCGGCGCTCCCGCAGTGTTTATTGCAGGGGGAATCGGCATCACACCGATCTTGCCGATGATTCATGCGGCTGCCGACGCGGGTGCGGACTGGGTCCTTCACTACGCCGCGCGCTCGCGCGAGGCTCTCGTATCCCTCGATGAGCTGCAGTGCTACGGGGACCGCGTACGCGTATACGTGTCGGAGGAGGGCCGCCGCATCGACCCGTCAACGCTGATCGACGAAGCAGGAGCGGCCCCCATTTGGGCCTGCGGACCTGAACGCATGATCACGGCTCTGACCGACGCAGCGACGCAGCACACTAACCTCCAGGCCGAACGGTTCGCACCTGGCGCTCTGCCTGCCCCTGCCTGGCGAGGCCCATTCGATGTCGAGTTGGCGTCAACGGGTGACGTCATCAGCGTGGGCGAAGACACATCGATCCTCGAAGCGCTTGAGGAACGCGGTGTTTTCGCGGTGTCGTCCTGTCGCGAGGGCACCTGCGGCACCTGCGAAACGGTGGTCATCGAAGGCGACGTCGACCATCGTGATCGCGTCCTGACGGCGAGCGAACGTGAGACGAGCCCCGTCATGATGATCTGTGTGTCCCGAGCCGCCTGCTCACGACTGGTACTCGACGTATAGAACTATCTCCCCGTCCGGGCACGCAGAGCGGCACGAATCTCGTGTTCGTCACCGGTGACGAGAGCGTAGTCGCGGACGACGAAGCGCCCACCGACGATGACGTGCCGCGGACGCCTCCCCGGGTTCAACCAGAGTAGCCCCGCAACCGGATCCGCCGTCCCGGCATCGGTAATTGTCGACACGTCCCACACACAGACATCGGCCGTCGATCCGACCTCCAGCGTTGCGAGTTCGTGTCGTCCGAGGCCGCGTGCCGATCCCGCCGTTGCGGCGGCGAGAATCGATCGCGCGTCAAGAGCCGGACCAACGAGGCCGGAGACCTGCATCGCCAACCGTGCATCTGCGAGCAGGTGTCCGGCATCATTGCTACCGCCGCCGGATGTACCCATCCCCACCTCGATTCCTGCCTGCCGAAGTTTGTGTACGGGCGCAATGCCCCACCCCATCGGCACATCGCACCCGGGAGCGTGCGTTACCGAGACCCCGCGACTCGCGAGGAGCCCTATCTCGTCGTCGGTGACATCACACGCGTGCGCAATGGTGACGTCGGGTTCCAACCAGCCCCAGTCGTCGAGAAGCTCAAGAGGTCGGCGCCCATACCGTTCCAGGGCCACAGCGGTGTCGACCTGCTCGTTCGCTTGGGTGCGCCGCCGCAAACCACGGTCCGTCGCAACATCCGCGAGAGCACGAAACATCGCTTCGCCATCGCTATGCACCCCGGCCGGACCAACCGCGATTTGGACGCCGCCGTCGGCAGAGACACCTCCGACGTCCGGTGCGAACTCCGCTGCGATCTTGTCGGCGGACGCAGCCGCTGCGTCCGGATCGTCCCCCGCCGAGCCGCGGACAAACGCCACACGCGCTCCGAGTTCTCGCGATGCTCGGACAACCCCTGCCGCAACGGAAACCGTATCCTTTGCTCCTGCCCAGTTCAGATGGTGATCGGCGACCATCGTGACTCCGCACAGGAGCGACTCCGCGATTCCGGCCCTCGCGGCGGCATAGGTCAGGGATTCATCGATCCTCGCCTCGGTATAGGCCGCTGCCATGGTCGGGAGCCACTCGGCCATCGAGACGCCCCGAGTGCCCGGCAGAGTGCGAAAAGCGCTCTGCATCAGGTGATGATGGGCATTAACGAGCCCGGGCGTCACAACGCACCCCGTGACATCGATACGCTCGGCTGGTTGTGCGGGTTGGGATGAGATGCTGCCGTCCACGATGTGCACATCATGGACGCCTTCGACGTCGGCGGACCAGACGGCATGCGCGCCGCGAAGAGTTAACGAGCTCATTCCCCAGGTGTATCAACCCCGGGTTTCTCAGAGATCACGCCAGCGTCGGCCGGTCTTCCTCGGGAATGGCGGAAACGCCGGGCGGAACGTCGTTGGAGATCCATCTTTTGAGCACGCCGTCGGGAACGTCTTCTCGCGTCAGAGCGAAGGCGTAGTGGTCTCGCCAGGCTCCGTTGATGTGGATATAGCGCTCGCGGAAGCCCTCGTACCGGAACCCCAGCTTCTCGACCACACGCAGGCTCGGTCCGTTTTCGGGCCGGATGCAGATCTCCATGCGGTGCAGCCCCAGCTGGCGAAAGCAGATGTCGGTCGCGAGGGCCACGGCCGTTGGGGTGATTCCCTTCCCGGCGAAGCGCTCGGATACCCAGTAGCCGATCGTTGCGGACGAGAGTGACCCGCGCGCGATCCCCCAGACGTTCATTTGCCCGGCGACCTCACCGTCGTACTCCATGACGAAGGGCACGCTCATCCCGTCGCGATACTGCTGGAGCAGGCGGCGTACGCCCGACTTCATGTCGATCGACACGAACCCATCGGGGTTCGTTGCCTCCCAGGGTGCGAGCCAGGAGCGATTCGACATCAGCTCCTGCTGCAGTGGGCGTGCGTCGCGGGAACGAATGAGCCGGATGGACACGGCCCCGTACGAGCTCTCGAGCGTCTCCATCCGGCTCTCCTCACTTCGCGAAATAGTGCATTCCGCGCGCGTGAATCACAGCGTAGCGGCGAACTCCTTGAACCACGGACGCAGCTCGGGGCCGAGGTCTTCGCGGTCGGCGGCCAGGCGCATAATGGCCTTGATGTAGTCGAGCTTGTCACCCGTGTCGTAGCGGCGGCCGCGGAAGATCACGCCGTACACGTCGACGTTGTTGTCGTCGGTGGCAACGTCCTTCAGGGCATCGGTCAGCTGGATCTCATTACCCTTGCCCGGCTCGGTGCGCTCCAGAACGTCGAAGATCTCGGGCGTCAGCAGGTAGCGGCCGATGATCGCGAGGTTCGAGGGGGCGTCCTCCTGCGCAGGCTTTTCGACGAGGTCGACCACCTTCACAACGTCGGGGTCGTCGGTCTTTTCAACAGAGGCGCACCCGTACAGGCTGATGTTCTCGGGCTCAACCTCCATGAGCGCGACGACCATGGCCTTCTTCTGCTCGTTGACCTCGATCATCTTCGGGAGCAGCGGGTCGCGCTCGTCGATGAGGTCGTCGCCGAGCATCACGGCAAAGGGAGAGTCACCAACGTGCTGCTTTGCGCGGTAGACGGCGTGGCCGAGGCCCTTGGGCTCGCCCTGGCGCAGCAGGTGCACATCAGCGAGATCGCTCGACTTGCGCACACGGCCCAGCTTGGAGTCATCGCCCTTGGCGGTGAGCTTCTCTTCGAGCTCGGGGACCGAGTCGAAGTGGTTGGCGATCGCGTTCTTGTTGCGACCGATGATCATGAGAACGTCGCGGATACCCGCGGCAACCGCTTCCTCCACCACATACTGAATGGCAGGCTTGTCGACGACCGGGAGCATCTCCTTCGGCGTCGCCTTGGTGGCGGGAAGGAAGCGGGTCCCCAGACCAGCGACCGGCATAACGGCTTTGATCTTCGCAGGTTCCATAACAGTAACGATAGGCGACGATTCTGCAGGTCTTCGGAACTGCGCCCCGAAGGTCGACATATCCGGTCTGGCCTACGCTGGTCGGCATGAGCGTCGACGATGACAAGCGCGCGCTGCGCAGGAGGGTCCGTGCCGAGCGCGCGGCCGTGCCCACTTCTGCTCGAGAACGGGCGGACGAACAGATCGCGATCAACGCCGCCGACCTCGTCACCCGCACGGGCGCGCAGACCATCGCCTGTTATCTTCCTGCTCCCACCGAGCCTCCAACGCACGGCGTTCTCACCTGGGCGGCGGAACACGGTATTCGTGTTCTGCTCCCCGTCAGCCTCGACGACGGAATCCTCGACTGGGCAGAGCCCGGCGAGGAGCGCGCCTCATCTCTCGGCGTCCCCGAGCCGACGGGTGCGAGACTCGGGCGCGACGCCATTGCCTCCGCGGATCTGCTATTCATCCCCGCCGCCGCCATCGCACGCGACGGCACGCGTTTAGGGTGGGGACGCGGGTACTACGATCGCGCTCTCGCACAGCTGGCACCGGGCATCCCTGTCTATGCCGTGATCTATGATGCCGAGGTGGTCGATTCCGTCCCCCACGACACACACGATATGCCCGTCACGGGAATCGTGACTCCGACCCGCATCCTTTCCTTCGGTCGCTGACTGCGGCCACCTCCCAGGAGGTCACGCCATGCCCACCTATGCCTACGCCTGCGCAGACTGCAACCACACCTTCGACATCGTGCAGTCCTTTGCCGATGCATCGCTCACGGAATGCCCGCAGTGCGATGGCAGGCTGCGTAAGCAGTACGGATCGATCGGGGTGACCTTCAACGGTTCCGGTTTCTACCGAACCGACTCGCGTCCGGCGACTTCGACCGGCACGGGCGCGGCTTCCGGCGATTCTTCCTCGTCCGGTGCATCATCAACTTCAACGGCCGCTCAGCCGGCCGCGGCGTCCACCTCTTCGAAGTAGCCGCCTCAACCGAAAAAACGGGCCCACACCCACAAAGGGGACACTCACATGCTTCAGGGTTTCAAAGAATTCATCATGCGTGGCAGCGTCGTCGAACTGGCTGTTGCCGTCGTTATCGGAACGGCGTTCACGGCGATTGTCACGGTGTTTGTCGAATCGATCATCAACCCGCTGATCGCCTTGTTCTTCAGTGCAGACAGCCTTGACACCGCGCTCATCGTGCAGGTTCCGACCCTCCTGGGCGGCACATCCACCTTCGCCTTCGGCGCCGTTCTTGGCGCCGCGCTGAACTTCCTCGTGGTCGCCGCCGTCGTCTACTTCGTGCTCGTCATGCCGATGAACCGCCTCGCCGCCCGCCGCGACAGCGGTGCCGACGAAGACCTGCCGCCGTCGCAGGAGCAGCTTCTCACCGAGATTCGCGATCTGCTGCAGGCTCAGCAGACAAAGTAGTTCCGCCGCAACAGGGGCGCCGACCTTCGCCGGTCGGCGCCCCTGTGCGTACTCAGCCGTAGTGAGGCGGCTTGTCCTGACGAAGGCGGGCATCGTTCGGTCCACGCGAACCGTCGTCCTTCAGCTCGGGGGAATCACCGCGCAGCGTTGCCTCCGCATCCGAGTCGCTCAGAGTGCCGTCAACCGGGGTGAGCCGCGCACGGCGTGAACCGTGCACCTTCTCGACCTTCTGCCGTTTGTCCTCAGACAAGAGGCTCAGTGTCGCTGTCGACACGAAAGGCGTCGTCGCGAATTCCAAGAATCGCGGCGATACGCTCGGCTACCGCGACGGGGTCGCTATAGAGATCGAAGGCGTGCACGCGCACATAGTGCCAGCCGAGCCGGCGGAGCACCTCGGGGCGCAGACGCAGTGATTCTCGCAGCGACTCTCCCCGAGATTCCGGATCGTTCTCGACAATCACCGCCTTGCCATTCGCCTGTGCGACAAGGGGCAACAGCCCGCGGTAGTCGATCTCGACGGCGACGCCCATGCGGCGCAGTTCGCGGGCAAGAACCCGCGTCAGCGGATCGGCGCGGTCTTCGCTTCGCGGTTCCTTTGTGCGCTCCTCATAGGAACGCAAAATGCCCATCAACAGCGCCGCGCCGTTGGAAAAACGGCCGTCGTCGATGTCGGGTGGGCGAACGCACGAAACGACAACCATCGACCGCCGTGCGCGCGTCATCCCGACGGTCAGCAGACGCTCGCCGTCGGGGCCGGAAAGATCACCCAACTCGCTGAGCACGCGTCCGTGGCGGGTTTTGCCGTATCCGAGGGAGAACACCACGCGATCGCGGCTCTCGGCCACCGATTCTTCGAGAGTCAGAACAGCCAGCGGTTCCGCGGTCTCCCGGGACACGAAGTCGGCCACATCGGAACGACCGGCGAAAGCAGCCGTGACCGCGGCGCGCACGCGATCGGCATGACGCCGGCTCGCGGTGACGACCATCAGCGATTCCTTCGGGCGGTTGACCGCGTGCTCGACAACGAGCGTCACAACGCGGGCGACCTCGGCATCGGGGCTTTCAACGGCCCCCGTTTCAGGATCGGGCGCGCCGCTGCCGTTGTCGACGAAGTCCACCGTGAGGCTGCCACGGCCGAGGTACGACCCTGCCCAGGGCAGCGACACAATTTCCCCGCCATAGAAGGCGTCGTTCACGAGGTGCGCGAGGTCTTCGCCTCCGGCGCGGTAGCTGCGGGTGAGCGTCTCGACGGGAAGCAGGTCGGAGAGCAACTCGAAAACACTGCGCTCATCGCTGGTGGGCGCGGGCTCATGCGTTCCGCGCGGCGCGGCCGCCGACACGTCGAAGGGCGTCGGACGCTGCGTCACGGGATCACCGAACGCAACGATCTGCTTCGCCCGGCGAATCGCGGGCGCGGCCTCGGCCAGGCTAATCGCAGCCGAGTCGACGAGCATCACCACGTCGAACCGTTCGTTATCCGGCAGCATCGGCACCTCGTACGGCGAGGAGATCCACACCGGAGCAAGGGTGCGCATGAGAACCGGCGCGTCTGCCTGGAGCTGCGTGGGAGTGACTTCTCCGCGTGTCAGAGCACGGCGCAGGCGATCGGACTCGTCGGGCTCGTCGACAATACCGATCTTCCACTGCGCGGCAAGCTGCCATGCCAGAAGCGGGCCCGCGGCGGAGGCGTGTGCCTCATCGACCAACCGGAAGTCTTTTTCGAGGCGGTCGATAACGCTCGTGTTGGCGCCGAGCAGCGACCGGTCCGTCTGCAGCAGGTGCTCCAGAGCCGACTGCCACCAGGTGAACTCCAGCTCTTCGCCGACGAGCGCCTCGTCAACGTGGCGCACGCTGAGCTCCGTGAGCAACGGCGACAGGCCGAGGTCGTCGAGCTTCGCGCGCAGTTCGGCACGCTCAACGATGTTCTCGAAGACATCGGACTCGGCAGCAAGACCGGCCAGGGTTCGAATGAGGCGCTCGACGGGCAGCGATGCCATGCGTGTGCCGCGACCCAGCGATCGGTCGAGCTGATCCAGCTCGGACTCCACCTTCTGCCATTCCACCTGCACATCGGCAAGGCCGAGCGGCACCTCGGGGGCGCTGACGCCCTCGACGAGCCGCTGCCACTGTGTGCGCTGGTGGTGAATTCGGGTGAGCGCCGCGTGCATATCCGTCACGTGCACACCGGGTCGCACAAGCTCACGGGAGAGACGCTTGAGGCGCCGACGCTGCGTTCCCGACATTCCCGCCGAGTCGCGGCGGGTGCCGAAAGCCTTGATCATGTCCGACAGCGGTCGTTCGAAGGCGATGGGCCGGAAGCGGTCAAGCGAATCGCGGATGCCGTGCAGAAGGCGAAGGTACTCGCCCAGCTCATCCAGGGTGCGGAACGGGCGCATACGCGTCTGCGAGATGAGCGCATAGCCGCGTTCCAGAAGCTCGGGGACGCTCGAACGGTGAAGCGTTCCGGCAAGCGCGTGCGCCGTGCGCGCCTCATCAGTGCTCTCGAAGCTCACGCCGTACCACGGCGAATCATCCGGGCCGACGCGGAACTCGCCCAGGCGCGCGGCCAGAGCAAGTGTTGCAGCCGCTTCCGAACGATCACCGGCGAGCTTTTCGAGCGCGCTCACACCGAGACGGGCCGTCGATGACGGCGGAACAGGAAGCGAAGCAAGGCGCGTGAGCTCACTCGTAACTTCCAAAACGGAGACTCCGAGACGATCACGCGTCGCGGTGAGCGCGTCGCGATAGTCGCGCAGAACTGTGCGCAGGCGCACGAGTGCGTCGTCGACCTCCGACACGTTCGACTGTGTCGCGCGCTCGTTGCGTCCGATCGCGCGGATCAGATCGGCGCGTAGCGCGCTGGGGCTCACGGCCAGGCTCTCGAGGTGGATGCCGCGCAGGCGGTGCGCGACGCCGTCGAGCGTTGAGCGCCGGGCGCTGACGACGAGAACGCGACGCCCCGCGCGAACGAGCTGTCCGACGGCGTTGATCACCGTCTGCGTGCCGCCCGTTCCGGGAAGCGTATGAATGGCGATCGATTCTCCGGCCGTGATCCGCGCCAGAACAGCTTCTTGTTCGGCATCGGCGTCGAGCAGGAGGGTATCGGACGCGGGGGCGCGATCATCGGGACTGGTCTGTGTTGCCGCACGGCGCGGCGCTTTGATCGCGCGCACCGCATCGTCATCGCCAGACAGGGCATCGAGAACGGGGTGGTCGAGGTTCGTCAGATCACGACGGACCGGCCCGGCAACATCCGCGAATGTCGACACGAGCAGGCGCGGCTTCACAGAAAATGAATCGACGTGCGCCGTGAGCGCACGCAGGCGATCGATCACCGGCTGCGGCTGAAACAGCCCGTCTTGGTACGCGAGCGAGGCGAGCGAAGCGCCGTCGAGCTCGATGCCGAATTGCTCGCGCATGGCCCGCACCAGCGCGGGGTTGACCGAGAAGTGGCCACGGAGCTTCAGCTCGAAGTCGGCGTGGTGACGGCGCAGGGCGAGCGGGCGCAGAAGAACAGGAGCCGTGAAGATCTCTTCGTCGAGCTGCCACGATGCCAGGCCAACGGCGAGACGAACAGCGTCGATTCCCCGCGCCGTCCGCAGTTCAACATTCTTCGCAGCGATGCGCTCCGCCGCCAGCCGCGACCCGCGCAGCGCGACCTCGTCGCGGAAGAGGTTGGACAGCAGGGTCGAACGGCCCGTGATGAACTGCGGCAGACTGCCGGGGTGGGCGGTCGTGATCTCGATGAACGAGCCGGAGGCCTCGCGGTAGTGCAGAAGAGTGGATGCGCCACCGAGCTCAGCGGCAGCGGCGCGCAGGCGATCGTGTGCGGAGCCGAAGGCATGCTCGGTGCCGACATCGGCCGACTGCAGTTCCGCAGAGCTCACGCCCTTCCCCGCCTCTGACTGAGCGGCTCCCGTGAGGGCCGCTGTTCCATTGATACGCCACACACGCGCAAGGCTACGCATCTCGTGTCGTGATTCCGGGCCGGATCGCCGTGGTAGGCGGGAAAAACCCGGCAGATTGCTACGTCAAGGCATTCACAGCACGCCATCCCCGCGCTCTCTCCCCGTTGCGCCCGCTGTCACCGTCACACGTCGGGGGTCCGCGCGAAGATGAAGACATGACCGATTCGACGACGCTGACCCCCGGTCTCGTGCGCGGACCCGACGGGCTCGTCCGCCCCGCCTGGGCCGAACAGAGCGACCTCCTGCGCAACTACTACGACCACGAATGGGGCCGCCCCGTTCGCGACGAAACGGGCGTTTTCGAGCGTCTCAGCCTCGAGGTTTTTCAGTCCGGGCTCTCATGGGCAACCGTTCTCAAAAAGCGACCGGCGTTCCGGGCGGCGTTCGCGGGCTTTGACCCCGATCGCGTTGCCGCATTCGATAACGCCGATGTGGAACGCCTTCTGGCGGACGCCGCCATCATCCGCAATCGCGCGAAGATCCTCGCCACAATCGACAACGCCAAAGCGACCGTCGCGCTGCGTGAAACGGGCGTCGATCTCGCCGCCTTCGTGTGGGCACAGAAGCCTGATGTCTCGCCCGTCCCTCTGACGGCCGCCGATGTGCCCACGACAACACACGAGTCGGTCGCTCTGGCGAAGGCGCTGAAGGCCGCCGGCTTCCGCTGGGTGGGCCCCACAACGATATTCGCTCTCATGGAGGCGATCGGTCTCGTCAACACCCATATCGTGGGCAGCCACAGACGGCCAGACACCGGCGAAGGTGGTGCCGCGAGCTCCCTGCCATGACGTGGAAAGATAACCTCCATGCATCTCGGCTCAGTGGCGGTTCTCGGCAGCGCCAACATGGATCTCGTCACACAGCAACCCCGTCTCCCCCTCCCCGGTGAGACGATCGCGGGTTCCACCTTCACGACCGGCCCGGGTGGCAAGGGCCTCAACCAAGCCGTAGCCGCCCGTCGCGCCGGAGTCGAGGTTACCTTCATCGGAGCCGTCGGATCAGACGGCTTCGGTAGCGAACTCCGTAGCTTCCTGGATCACGAAGGCGTCGGCACCGACACTCTTCGCACGATCGAAGGACCAACGGGCATCGCGATCGTGAGCGTCGTCGACGGCGGAGAGAACAGCATCGTCATCGTCGCCGGAGCGAACGGTGCTGACGATATCTCTGCGGCTGATGAGGCCGGAATCCGCTCGTCGAGCCTTCTCGTGGCACAGCTCGAGCGCCCCCTGACGCTGATCGAGAAGGCCTTCGCCCTGGCGAAGGATGGCGGCGCAACAACGGTGCTCACCCCTGCGCCCGTCGACGCCGATGCCGTGCGCCTGCTGCCGTTCACGGACATCCTCGTCCCCAACGAAACCGAAGCGATTGAGCTGTCGGGCGAGGGAGACGCCCAGTCAGCGGCACGCGCTCTCAGCCGCCAGGTGGGCATTGTTGTAACGACCCTTGGCGCCAAGGGTGCCATCGTCGCCACGGGCGGCGAGATCGTTGCCACCGTCGCCGCTCACCCCGCAGACGCCGTCGACACAACGGGCGCCGGAGATACCTTCGTCGGCGCGATGGTTGCGGCGCTCGCCCGCGGCGATGAGCTCAGTGCCGCTCTCGCCGCGGCGTCAGCGGCAGGCGCCATCGCCGTCACCCGGTTCGGTGCGGCCCCCGCCGCCCCCACGCGCGAGGAGATCGACGCTTTTCTCGCGGAGGCCTAACAAACTCCGTCTCTCCATCAGCTTGGATGAGAGCGATGCGCAGATCCCCTACCCGGCCGCAGACGTCATCGGCCCCTGGGCGCGCAAACGAATGCGCTGTAGGTACTCGTCGCGGGTAATCACACCACGTTTGAGATTAAGGAGATCTACAACGTCAGCGCGGTTGGGTTCCCAACCGGAGAGGTACTGCGATGCGAAAGCCTGACGGAACACGTCTCGGCGTGCTTCGTCGAGATCGACGAAGGGATCCGGCCATAGCGTCACCACATCATATCTGCCCACTGCGACCGCCCCGTTACTTTCTTCGTGACCCGTTCAGCGGCATGCTGGACGGTGACAGCCAGCCGGGCTCGGCATGACTACTGCCCCCCTGTCGAAACCATGATCTGGGGGGGGTGTTGCCACCGAGCCCGGTCGGGCAGTGCGTGATCGCTGATAGGGGCTGGACCCGAACCCCTGGTTCGAGGCCGACCGTAACGTGGATGCCGAGACACACTCCCCACCGCTGGCTGCCAAAACACCGCCAGCACGAACGGGAGGACAACGTGGTCACCCTCAATAACAACCCACCCGAGATCGAGGTGTTCATCGGCCTCGACGTCGGCAAAGGCGAACACCACGCCGTCGCCCTCGACCCAGGCGGCAAACACCTCCTCGACCGGGCCCTACCCAACGACGAGGGAAAACTCCGCGCCCTCCTCGCCGAACTCGGCAACCCGACACGGATCCTGCTCGTCGTCGACCAGCCCGCGACGATCGGCGCGCTTCCCGTCGCCGTCGCCCAGGCCGCCGGCACGCACGTCGCCTACCTCCCCGGCCTCGCGATGCGCCGCATCGCCGACCTCCACCCCGGAGAAGCGAAGACCGACGCGCGTGACGCGAGGATCATCGCCAACGCGGCCCGCACCATGCCCCACGCTCTCCGCTCGATCCAGATCGCCGACGAACAAGTCGCGGAACTGGCCATGCTCTGCGGATTCGACGAAGACCTCGCCGGACAGATCACCCAGTTCACAAACCGCATCCGCGGCCTCCTCACCCAGATCCACCCCGCGCTCGAGCGCGTCCTCGGACCGAGGCTGGATCACCCCGCGATCCTCGACGCCCTCGAGCACTACGCTTCCCCGGCAGGCTTCCGAGCAGCCGGAGAGAAGCGCATCGCGAACCGGCTCATCAAGCGCGCCCCGCGCAAGGGGCGAGTTTGGGCTGCGGAGATCATCGCTGCGCTCGACGCGCAGACCGTGACCGTTACCGGCACGAACGCCGCCACGCTCGTCCTCCCGAAGCTCGACGCACAACTCACCGCGTTCCGGGATCAGCGCGACGAGGTCGCGGCCGAGGTCGAGCGCCTCGTTGAAATTCACCCTCTTTCTCCGGTCCTGACGAGCATGCCGGGAGTCGGCGTCAGGACCGCGGCGAGGCTCCTCACCGAGGTCACCACGAAACACTTCCCAACCGCAGGACACCTCGCTTCCTACGCCGGCCTCGCCCCGGTCACGCGGCGCTCCGGTTCGTCAATCCGGGGCGAGCACCCCTCCAGACGCGGAAACAAGATCCTGAAACGGACCATGTTCCTCTCCGCCTTCGCCGCGCTCAGAGACCCGGTTTCACGCGGTTACTACGACCGCAAGATCGCGCAGGGCAAGCGCCACAACCAGGCCCTCATCGCTCTCGCACGCCGTCGCTCGGATGTCCTGTTCGCGATGCTCCGCGACGGGACTATCTACCAAGCTCCCGCGTGGTCAGATCAAGCCCTCACGGCTTGACAAACCACATAGGGGCCCCTGTGAAGAAGTCAATCACGCAGACCGCATTCACACGGGACAAGACAGATGTCGGAGCTCTCGGACGTTGCGAGGAAGTGACCTAGCCTAAGGTCAAATCGTGAAATTGTCGGTGAGCGTAGGAATGGTGCACCATCCACCCCAGGCCAGCGTGACGGTCCCAGAGAACGAAGCCGAGTGCCACCCCAGAGACCCCGCCCCAACGTACCGAGAGCCCGAGTCGTAGTTGGAGCTCCACATCACGGAACTGTCGCCCCATCCGATGCCAAGGGACGTCCCGACAGCGAGGTTTCGGTAAGCCACAACACCATTGCTGGAGCTGAATCCATATGAGACATACATTCGACCACGGATGCCGTTATTGAATCCGTAGATCCAGGCTGATCCACATCTGTACGTCTGCACTGCTTGCGTAGTCACTCCGTCCTCACCAAGAGTCGGACAGTAACCATGCTCCTGGGCGTACTCGAGAACATTGCCGGTGAACTCATCGCATGCGAGCACTGCCTCGACAGAGACCGCCCCCTCAGGGATGTCGTTCGTGCCCTCGGCGACCACAAAGGCCGATGACGGTGCTGCTTCATCTGACTCAACGGCGAACGCTGCAGGCGGCCCCAACAGCATCCCGCAAATAGCTGAAAACGTCGCAACAATAACGAGTGAAGTTCTGGCCTTCTTGATCATGGTCTCCCACCATTCTGCGGACCTCGCCCACCTCGGGATCAGAATGATGCAATAGATGGTTGAACACAAGTACCAAATGTGAATTCCCGGTTGCCCATTCTCATCGCATCGCTACAGTAGATCCATGGCCATACGGAGGGCATCTTTCCCCAGAGCCCGCGGGCTCGCTGGTGCCCTGTGGGTTCTGCAGAGCGGCGGGTACGTGACGAGAGCCGGAATGCTCGAGGATGGGCCAACGAGCGAGGGGGGCATGTCTCAAGAGCTTGAATCACAAGCGCTCCTTTGGGCCAGCAGACTCGGCGCTTCGCAGGCAACCGGACTCGTGTGTCTCGATATCGATGCGCCCGAACTGGCGGATCTGCCAACCCTGCGAACGTATCTCTCCGACCGCTGGCGTGAGGTGAGCTCATGGCTCGACTCGGTCTTCCCTGAGGATGAGGGCAGGGAATCTCTTCCCCTCCTGATGGAGAACCTTCGTTCGCTGAAGCGACAGAGAGGTTACAACGCGCCATCCGAGACGTTCCTCGTCATACCGACACGAGAGATGCGAGGTTTCCGAATCGGGCCTACGGACTTCGTTCTCACTCGGGATCTCGTGAACACGCGAGATGCGTTCAGCAAGTGGGCCAAGCGTCGACACCACATGACAGAGGAGTCGATCTCATCTGTCCTCAGCCGAGCGGCCCGGTAACCCCCCACACGCGACGAGATCGACGCTTTTCTCGCGTCACACTAGCCTCACACGTCCTCGCGCCAGGCTCCGGTGTCGAGGAACTCATCAATGCGGGCCCGGTACGGCGCCATATCCATGCCGTGCCGGGCAACCCACTCATCGCTGTAGTACGTCTCGGCGTATCGCGCCCCGCCATCACAGATGAGCGTGACGATCGACCCCGTCTGCCCCGCGGCGCGCATCCGGGCAATGAGCCGGAAGGCTCCCGCGAGGTTCGTGCCGGTGGAGCCGCCCGCCCAGTGCATTGTGCGCTCGCGCAGCACGCGAATTGCGGCGAGTGACTCCGCATCGGGGATGCGCATCATGTCGTCGACGATCGTGGGAATGAACGACGCTTCCATCCGGGGTCGGCCGATGCCCTCGATGCGGCTGCCGAGTCCCGTTTCGTAGCCCGTGTCGCCCGTGCGCCACGCCTCGTAGAACGCGGAGCCTTCAGGATCGACAACGGCCAGCTGCGTGTCGTGGCGGTGGTAGCGCACATACCGTCCGAACGTGGCACTCGTGCCACCGGTTCCGGCGCCGACAACGATCCACGCGGGAACGGGGAACCTCTCATGGCGGAGCTGCTGGAACACGCTGTCAGCGATGTTGTTGTTTCCGCGCCAGTCGGTCGCGCGCTCCGCGTACGTGAACTGGTCAAGGTAGTGCCCGTCGCACTCGTGCGCGAGACGCTGTGCCTCCGCGTACACCTCCAGCGGTTCGTCAACGTAGTGGCACCGGCCACCCGCGAACTCGATCAGCTCGATTTTCTCGCGGCTCGTCGATCGCGGAACAACCGTGACGAATTCCAAACCCAGCATGCGCGCGAAATACGCCTCGCTGACGGCCGTCGAGCCGCTGGAGGCCTCCACGAGAACGGTGTCGGGGCCGATGTTCCCTCCGACAAGCCCGTACAGAAACAGAGACCGGGCAAGACGATGCTTCAGCGACCCCGTCGGATGAACCGACTCGTCCTTCAAATACAGGTCGATCCCCCAGTCGACAGGAAGGGGAAAGACATGCAGGTGGGTGTCGGCGCTGCGATTGGCGTCGGCCTCGAGAAGCCGGACCGCATTGCTCACCCAGCTGCGTCGTGTGCTCATGGATTCGAGCGTAGCTGTGCCCGATTCACCGGACCTTGAGACGGCGCGCCGCGCGACGGTCGGCACCGTACACTTGTCGTCATGAGTTCCCTGCCGGCGACAGCATCCGAGACGGGCCTTCGTCGCCTCTCTCGGCGCCTGTTGCTGGGCGGCGTCCTCGCGGCCGCCGTGATTCTCGGGGTGCTCGCGATGCACACGCTGAACCTGCATGGCACACCAGCAGCTCACGCGTCCGGCGCCGTATCGATCCAGGCTCTCTCTGCTGACGGGACGCATCACGGAGCGTCAGCCACGCATGACTCGCACGGAACAAGCGAGGAGACGCACGGAGCGTGCACGCACTGCGTATCGGGTGAGCATCTGAGCATGGCGATGGCGTGCCTCCTCGCACTCCTGCTCGGTCTGCTCTTCGTGGTCCCCCCGCGGCTTCTGCCCGGACGCCGGCACACACCGATCTGGCCGGCGCTCCGTATCGGCGCCGTTCCACGCCTGTTATCCCGGGCTCCGTCGTTGCACGTTCTCTGCATCAGTCGCACGTGAGGGGCTGCTGAACCGCCGCACCCCCGTGGTCTCGCGGTTCCCCTCGTTCACGCGGCGCCGTTCATGGCGCACGCGTCCCACAAGCGACCCTGATACTGGAGAATTCTCATGACATTTCGTCCCGCGGTAACCGCCGCAATCGCCCTCTCCGCTGCCCTCGTTCTGGCCGGATGCTCGGCAGGTCCCGACAACAACACGGTGGCGAGTCACGCTCCCGATTCACACAATGATGCGGTCGTCATCAACGACGCGGACGTCGAGTTCGCCTCGATGATGATCGTGCACCACGAGCAGGCCATCGAGATGAGCGACATCATCCTGGCGAAGGACGATGCCGACCCGCAGGTGCGGGGCCTGGCAGAAGCCATCAAGGCTGCTCAGGGCCCCGAGATCGAGCTCATGCAGTCGTGGCTCGACGACTGGGGCGTTTCACCCGACGAGCACCAGATGCATGACATGGATCATGGCGACGGGATGATGAGCGAAGACGACCTGGCGGCCCTCGATGCCGCTGGCGGCGCCGACGCATCGTCGCTGTTCCTCGAGCAGATGATCATCCACCACGAGGGAGCCGTCGTGATGGCGCAGACGCAGATCGATCACGGCAGCTCTCCGGATGCTGTCGAGCTCGCGCGGACGATCATCGATGCGCAGACCACGGAGATCGCAGAGATGGAAGAACTTCTGGCCGCTCGCTAGACGTTCTGCGTGGTGGGTGTCGGTGCCGCATCGTGTCGGCGCCCACCACGCTGTCCTCGACCGAATGTACCCCAGAACCACTTCCATGGCTGAGATCTTTTGAACTGTCCCTGATTCGCGGCCGCCACTATGTGGTGCCTGCGCCAGGTGGGCTGGTGTTTCGAGGTCCGCGCACCACGCGGCTTCGTACTCGTCGGGCGGGACGTAGCCGAGGCGGAACGCCGCCGAGAGAATCGCCGTGTCTTGAGCTCGAGCGCCCGAGCGCTGATTGGACCGGTCAGCATCACTTGTCAGCGTCCTCAGCTGCGCGCCCGCATCGATCGCGGCCGGCGGAGTCCAGCCGCGCAACGTGCCGGCATACACACCTGTCTACTGCCCGATCTGCACCACCGACTGATACATCGACAGCTCGGAATCGTCCTTCCTGGCCTCGCCAGGCAAGCCATATCGCTCGCTCACGAAGCTTCGGCTGGTACCGCCTCAGTAGTCGCAGAGCCGCCAGCATCCTCACGGGACGACCCCTGGCACCACATTAGGCTGCCCGCGCGAGGACGCACTCCCCGCTGCGAGGCAGCTCGCGCACATCTAGTGTCACGCACGGCGAGAGGTGCTCGTTGCCGCGTGCCGACGTAGATTGAGTTGATGATGGAGTTCATCCGGTACCAGAGTGTCGTCCCGAACAGGCATGGAAACTGGCCTGGGGTTTTTGCGCTCGCAAATGGGCTGGCAGCAGATGGGGCTCTCTCTGCTCAAGACTTCGGGTGGCTAAGGGCAACTAATGCACTCGCGAACGAACTGTACGCCGATCCGACAACAGTTGAGCCCGAGTGTTACGACCGAGACAAGAATCCCGGGGCGCGATCGTGGTTTAAGTCATCAGCAAAAGAGCTCATCACGATGACGCGACAATACTTGAAGCTACTTGACCGCCATGAAATAGGCTGGGTTGAACTCAGGACGACTGCGCCCGGTCGGGTCACCTACGAAGACGCGGTTCAGGTTGTCGCTGTACCCCACACACATGCTGCACACTGGCCGTTCGCCCGCACACGACCCATCACGCACGAAGCTGCGGCCGGGGACAGGACACAAACACCCCCCGGGCGTGAGGAATGGATCGGTGACAACTGATCGTTAGCGTCGGGAGGCGCTGACGGGGAGGATGTCATCATGCCCGGTCCCTATCCCAGAGAGTTCCGCGAGGACGTTGTCGCGGTCGCTCGCAACCGTGAGAGCGGCGTCACCATCAAGCAGATCGCAACCGATTTCGGGATCAGCGAAGCGACGTTGCAGAACGGGCTCCGCCAGGCCGACGTCGAAGAAGGCAGTCGGCCTGGTCAGACTGCGGCGGATGCTGCGGAAGCGCGGGAGCTGAAGAAGCGGATTCGCCTACTCGAGCAGGAGAACGAGGTGCTCCGGAGGGCTGCGGCGTATCTGTCGCAGGCGAATCTGAAACTCGGTGGCTCCCCAAAATGACGTACCCGCTCGTATCTGAGCTCGCCGAGTACGGCATCCCCGTCACGGTGTCGTGCCGGGTCCTCAAGCTCGCCCGCCAGCCCTACTACCGGTGGCGCAACGACCCTGTCCGGGACGCGGACGTGCTCCGCGCGTATCGGATCAACGTCCTGCACGACGCTCACCACGACGATCCGACGTTCGGATACCGATACCTCGCCGACGAGGCCCGCCGTGCGGGTTGGCGGATGAGCCGACGGACCGCATGGAAGTTGTGTTCTCAGGCGGGGATTCTCTCGTCTGCGCAGCGCCGCCGACGCGGGAAGGGCAAGAAGGCTGGCCCGCCGGTGTTCGATGATCACGTGAAGCGCGTGTTCCGCGCTGACGCGCCGAACCGGGTGTGGCTGACCGACATCACCGAGCACCGCACCACCACCGAGGGCAAGCTCTACTGCTGCGCGATCAAGGACGTGTTCTCGAACCGGATCGTCGGCTACTCGATCTCGGATCGGATGACCGCGAAGCTCGCCGTTGACGCGCTCCGCAACGCCGTCGCCCGCCGTGGTGAGGTCGCTGGCTGCATCCTGCATGCCGACAGGGGCAGTCAGTTTCGCAGCCGAGCCATGGCCCGCGAGCTGCGCCGTCACGACATGGTCGGGTCCATGGGTCGCGTTGGCGCCGCCGGAGACAACGCCGCGATGGAGTCGTTCTGGTCGTTGCTGCAGACGAACGTGCTCAACCAGCAGCGGTGGGCAACGCGGCAGGAACTTCGACTGGCCATCGTCGTCTGGATCGAGCGGAAATACCACCGGCAACGAGCACAGGACACCCTCGGCGGGTTGACGCCCATCGAGTTCGAAGCCAAGCTAACCGAGCCGCTCACACTCGCGGCCTAAACCGAACCTGTCACCAGTTCGTTCCTCACGCCCTTGGCTGGTTTCTGCCGATTCCAGTCTACGGCGGCTTTAGGCGACGACCTCGCGTTTCTGCTCGCGTCGCCTCCTCCCGTGTGATGTGCCCCGTTGGATCATGTGTCGCTGCGTAGCGCATGCATTGGTTCGAGTCGCGCAGCGCGGAGCGCTGGCAGTACTGCGGCAAGGAGTGCTGCGAGCATCACGCCGACGATGATAAGCACTACGTTCAGTGGCTCGAACTCGAACAGGGTCAGGCCTGGGAGGTCGAGGCCTGCGGCTTCCAGAGCGACGGGGCCGAGCAGGGCTCCGGCGGTGATAGCGAGGGCGGCGGCGATGATGCCACCGATGACGCTGAGGAAGACAGATTCGAGGGCGATTGAGGAGAACACGGTGCGGCGGGGCATTCCGAGGGCACGGAACATGCCGATCTGTCGGGTGCGTTCCTGCACGGACATGAGCAGGGTGTTGATGATGCCGAACATTGCGGCGGCAATCGCGACGGCGGCCAGAACGTTGAGCAACATCAGTACCGCGCTCACGATGGAGCGGTAGTCGCCGATAATGTACTCCGCGGTCGAAACAGCAAAGCCCTCGTCTTCCAGGACGGTCATGACCGCGTCGACGTCGTCGCTGGTGACCAGCGCGGTCGGATACCACTGCGCTTGTCCTGGCTCGGCACCGATCGCGGAGAGCTCTTGGAGGTCGTCGTTGAACGCCTCGTTACCGAACGGCAGGTTGCCTCCGATCAGGGAGCGAACCTGGACACCGACGACGGTGGCGTCGAGATCTCGGGTCTGCCCGTCCTGGCCGAGCACCCCGACTTGCACTGTGGAGCCGATCGCATCGTCGGGAGTAGAGAAGCCGAGTGGTCCGACGGCGTAGGTGGGGATGATGATCTGGGTTTGGTCGGTGTCGTCGGTGAGCTGGTCGCCTGCGGCGAGGTTCATCTCTTTGCCGGGCCAGTATCCGTTGTAGATGAACCGGTAGCGCTGCCCCTCATCATGGGAGTAGTAGAGCGGGGTGACTTGGCTGGTGGCGGTGAGCTGGTCGCCGGGACCGAGTTGGTCTTCGATTCGGGAGATGTCGTCCTCGCTCATGATGCCCTGGCCGATGTCGGTGCCGGCTGAGGCCATGTCCTCGTCATACTCCTCCATCTGCTCATTGAGGAACGAGGTCGGATTCGTAGCGGTCACCTGCACGGTGTTGGTCGCGCCGACCGCGCGGGTTTGGGAATCGATGTAGGCGTTGACGCCAGTGTCCAGACCGCTGGTGATGGTGAACGTGAACGCGCCGATCATGATCGCGACGATCGTCAGGCAGGCGCGCAGCGGGCGGCGGAAGGTGTTCGTTGCGGTGGTGCGCAGCAGGTCAGTGAACTTCACAGGGCGGCCCCTTCCGTGGTGGTGTGCAAGGCGTCGTCGTGGAGGAGCTGTCCGTCGCTGATCGTGATCCGTCTGGCGCACCGGTCGGCGAGGTCGCGGCTGTGGGTGACGAGGATCAGCGTGATCCCGTCCTGCTCGTTCAGCTCGAACAGGAACTTCGTTACGGCTTCTCCGTTCTCGGTGTCCAGAGCGCCGGTAGGTTCATCGGCGAACAGTACGCGCGGGCGTCCCGCGAGGGCGCGGGCGATCGCGATTCGCTGCCGCTGCCCGCCCGAGAGCCGGCCGGCGCGCTCGTCGATGCGTTCTTGCATGCCCAGCCGCTTGAGCGCCTCATGCACTCTCTCGCGTCGCTGGGTGCGGGGCACGCCGGCGATGGTCATCGGCAGGGCGACGTTCTCGAGCACAGTTGCGCGCTCGTCCAGGTAGAACTGCTGGAACACGAACCCGAACTCCCGGTTGCGCAGCGCGTCGGTCTGCGAGGTTGACATCTCGCTCAGCGCGGCGCCGTCGTAGCGGACCTCGCCCGCGTCGGGCCGGTCGAGTGCTCCCAGGATGTGCAGCAGTGTGGACTTTCCCGACCCGCTCTCACCGGCGATAGCGAGCGAGTCACCCTCCGCGATCTGCACGGTCACGCCCTGCAACGCTTCAAACCGAGTCTGCCCCGAACCGAAGACGCGCCTAACGTCGTGGGCCTCCAAGAGATAGTCAGTCATCGTACTCCTTCTCATGTTCATAGTTCTCGTGATGAGCGGGGCGGGCTGCATGAGTCTCAGCCGCCGATCCACCCCAGGTCGTAGACGGCTCGCAGGGCGAGGATCGCGCCGACGATGCCGATGATCCACGCGGTCGTGGACTGCGCGTTCTTCGTGAGCCAACGGTCGAGCCTCGTCAACGGACTTTCGAGGGCGTCACGGGCGACGATGCGCCCGAACATCAGCACCAAGGCGGGCATGATCATCACCAGGCAGTACCCCGCCAGTAGGGCGGCGTCGCCGGGCAGACCGGGCCCTTCGGCGGTAATGATCCCGATGGCCGCGAGATACGGGAGCATCGTCGCGACCTCAGCGAGCACCGCGGTGATTGCGAGCGCCATGAGCGTCGCCATCGACCCGGTCGTGGCGACACCGTCGCCCATCGCTTTTGCGCGCCATCGCGAGATGCGCCCCTCCCCGTTCGCCGCGCGTTCGGCGGCCCGAGCCTTCGCGCCCTTGCTGTCCATGAGAAAGCTCACGCCGAATAGAGCGGCACCGATCACGAACTGTCCGATCAGGAACGGTTCGGTGCCCTGCACATGATCGAACGTGTCGAGCAGAGTAGACGCTCCCAGCAGCAGCGCGACACCGATCAGGAAATACGCGAGCACGACCGCGATCAGGAAGGCCAGCACCCGGCCCACGCGCACCCCGCCAGGTGTCATGAGCAGCCAGACCGGAATCAGCAGCGTCCCGAAGCTCATCGAGTCCACCAGAGCGAGCACGACCAGGGTGCCCAAATTCGTCGTATCCAGCGGGAGCCTCCTCCACCAAACCATTAGCACAGTCGTGCTTCTATTAACATGGCCACTCTAGCACGACCGTGTTAGAGTGCAAGCATGTCACGCACGATGGACCGGGATGCGCGCAAGGCCCAGCTGGCCGAAGCGGTATGGCAGGTGATCCTCGACCAAGGCATCTCCGCGGTCTCCGTCCGTACCGTTGCCGAGCGCGCCGGCGTCGTCGTCGGCTCGCTCAGACACGTCTTCCCGACGCGCTCGGAACTCGTGCGCTTCTCCGCCGAGCTCATGGTGGAGCGCGCCACTGAGAGGCTCCTTGCCACGACACCTCACGATGATCCGCGCGAGTATGTGTTCGCCATCGTCCAGCACGTGCTTCCGCTAGAGGTCGACAGCCGGGCAGAGCTCGAAGTCAACCTCGCGCTGTTCGCCGAGCGCGCCGCGGTGCCCGAACTGGTGGAAGTGCGAGACGACGCGCACCGGCAGCTCGCAGGACTCAGCGTGCGTCTGGTCGAGATGCTCACCGGAGAGAGGGACACGCCAGCCACGACACGACAAGCTCGTCGGCTGCACGCGCTAGTTGACGGGCTCGCGTTCCACCTCATCCACCAGTCACCAGAGGACGACTGCGCCTGGGCGCTCGACATCATCCGCGACGAGATCGCGACAATCTCCGACACCTGAGTCGCAGGACGTGTGCGCCAGTGGCGAAACTTCACCATCAGGCCGACGGCTGCACCCTGTTTGCCATCTAGTTGTTAGATCTAGAAGTCCGCAGGATGTGTTCGCCGTTGGCATTCACTCCGGAGTGTCTCTCGGTGTGACTGCATGGCTCTTGCGAATCGCTAAGGAGGTTCGGACCCTTGAGTGCCAGCCGACCGTTTGGCGTTCTCGCAAGATTAAAGGGCAGGGGCGTGAGGAATGGATCGGTGACAACTGATCGTTAGCGTCGGGAGGCGGTGACGGGGAGGATCTCATCATGCCCGGTCCATACCCCAGAGAGTTCCGCGAGGACGTTGTCGCGGTCGCTCGCAGCCGTGAGAGCGGCGTCACCATCAACCAGATCGCCACTGACTTCGGCATCAGCGAAGCGACGTTGCAAAACTGGCTCCACCAGGCCGACGTCGAAGAAGGCAGTCGGCCTGGCCAGACTGCGGCGGATGCTGCGGAAGCGCGGGAGCTGAAGAAGCGGATTCGCCTACTCGAGCAGGAGAACGAGGTGCTCCGGAAGGCTGCGGCGTATCTGTCGCAGGCGAATCTGAAACTCGGTGGCTCCCCAAAATGACGTACCCGCTCGTATCTGAGCTCGCCGAGTACGGCATCCCCGTCACGGTGTCGTGCCGGGTCCTCAAGCTCGCCCGCCAGCCCTACTACCGGTGGCGCAACGACCCTGTCCGGGACGCGGACGTGCTCCGCGCGCACCGGATCAACGTCCTGCACGACGCTCACCACGACGATCCGACGTTCGGATACCGATACCTCGCCGACGAGGCCCGCCGTGCGGGTTGGCGGATGAGCTGACGGACGGCATGGAAGTTGTGTTCTCAGGCGGGGATTCTCTCGTCTGCGCAGCGCCGCCGTGGTGAGGTCGCTGGCTGCATCCTGCATGCCGACAGGGGCAGTCAGTGCTGCAGACGAACGTGCTCAACCAGCAGCGGTGGGCAACGCGGCAGGAACTTCGACTGGCCATCGTCGTCTGGATCGAGCGGAAATACCACCGGCAACGAGCACAGGACACCCTCGGTGGGTTGACGCCCATCGAGTTCGAAGCCAAGCTAACCGAGCCGCTCACACTCGCGGCCTAAACCGAAACTGTCACCAGTTCGTTCCTCACGCCCTCATCCTCGACCCAGACAAGGCCAGCGACGCCCACACGTGGTCCGCGGCCCACGCCGCCACAACGCAAAAGTCCGAAGCCCCAACACCATCCATTTGGCTGCATATTGGAACTTCGGACATTATGTGCCCCTGACTGGACTCGAACCAGCGACACACGGTTTAGGAAACCATCCAGTGCAGTAATCGATGCGTTGGACGCCGCCCCGATCGCATTCAGCGACAGCTCGGCAGCTCCGAATCGTGCGAACCAGTTCGAGCGGTTTCGCGCACTCCACCGACCCCACACCGACCCGGCTCCAAAGACAGGAGCGCTGCTCATGACGAGCTGCGCCTCCGGTTTCGGAGACCGCAGTGGATATCAAAGGGGACGCCCGCGAAATAATCGCGGAGGTTCTGAGGCGTTCTGCCTGCGCCCGCCCATACGAGGTTGAGCGGGGGGTTTACGTGCGCTGCCAGTCGCGCCGTTCTGCCGCCTGCCCTTCCTGCGCCGCTCAATATCGCGGTGATTGGCAGCGCCTTGCCCGCTCTGGCATGTACGACGCCGATGGTCGGCCCGTCGAAGGTTACCGTTACTTCTTCATCACGCTCTCGGCGCCGTCGTTCGGTGCCGTCCATCGAGTGCCGAAGCCCTGGGACAAGGTACGCCGTCGGTGCGCATGCGGCGCAGCGCACTCCCCCGAGGATGTCGAGCTACGAGGACTCCCCGTCAACATCGATGCCTACGATTACAACGGACAGGTGCGATGGCACGGCGGACTGTCGCGCCTGTGGTCGTCCTCGGTCGATGCCATGCGCCGCCAGGAGCCGTCGCTCGAATACTTCGTCGTTCGCGAGGTGCAGGCCCGGATGGCTCTGCACGCGCATGCGATCGTCCGCGTCCCTGCCGGGTCACCGTCGTCTGCTGCGAGTCTCGGTGCAGCTGCCCGACGAGCCGAGGCCGCTCATCCGGCAACCGGCGAGATGATGGCGTGGGGCCAGAAGGGCGTTCAGGACCGCGAGATCACCGCCCGCCGCCGCCACGAGGTCGATCTTCCGGTCAACATGTCGACTGCAGCCACACGCGTCATCTCCTACGTCTCGAAGGCCCTGAACTACAGCTTGAAGGACATCACACCTGGCCAGGACGTGGCGGGAAGCGATCCGTCACCGGACCGCCTGGCGTTCGTAGAACGATTGCGCGCTGCCGCTCGGCTTCACGTGCGATGCAAGGACTGCCCGGACGAAGGCCCCGTCAACTGCATCAGGGCGGCGCACCGCAACCTCGGGTACGGCGGTCACACCGTCACGATGAGTCGCCCGACTGAGAATCGCACGGGGTGGTCGTTCTCGCAGCTCACACGAAAGCAGATACGTGAGGAGCGGATGGCCTGGGCAGCGGCGAATTACCCTGTGGCTGACGACGACACCAACGGCGAAGATCAGGCCTGGTGGGCGAGATTCGCGAACGATCTACGGGCTGAACGCGCCCGAGACGCCTGGGAAGCGAAAGAGCACGCACAAGCCGCTCCATGACGACCGCCCTACCAGCCAGCCTCATTGACGACGATGGGGCCATTCGTCATGTCCTACACCCGCGCAGGCGCCCGGTTGACGGCAAAGCGGCCAGAAACTGACGCCACCCGCCCTCGCACATCCCTTCCGAGGACTGGGGACGGGCGGCGCGGACCGGGCGAAGCCCGCATGCCGCGACGCACGGCCACAGGCCGAGGGCCCGCGAAGCGGGCCCCTTGTTCATGGAAGGGGAATTTCCGCGGAGCGTGGTTTAGGGCGAGGTTCACTGTGCGAGCAGACATCGGCGTGTAACCGCCCGGAAAGCTGTCCCTCGTCGTCACCGATCGTGTAGAAATGTTCCGTGAGCGAGGTACCGATGTTCAAACCTTCACCGGGCATCCCGGAGATGATCCACTGCTCGCACTCGCGCCCGTTCGAGGAACGCACGATCGGAGCGCATCATGGTCCCGGACCCCACGCGTGCGACAAGGATCAGCACGACGACATGTGCCCGTGGTGGTCAGCGTACGGCGACGAATGGCGCGCTCAGGAGGCCACTGCAGTCGAAGCCCGTGACGACGACGCCAACAGATTCGATCCCCAAAGAATGGCTGACCTCATCAACGAGAACGACTCCGCGACTTTAACCGTCAAGGAGTTGGCGGATAGATGATCCTCGATCGATTCGCGTGTCCATTCCGGATCATGCGCCGACGTAACGGCGAGGTTCCTTCTCTGACATCCTTCAGATCTCGACTCGCTCCCAGCGGCAAGCTATCGCCACGTTCGCTTCTTCTGTGGGCTCGACCAATAGCAGTTGAGCACCAAGCTCGGAGTCGTATCTATACCCAGCCCGCTGAAGGAGCTTGATCCACCGAGCCATGTCGCTACGCACGCTTTTGCGTGGATGGCCGTGGGCGTCGAGCTTGGACCGATGCCCGGCGCTCGACACACTGAGGTCAATTACCCCGAAGCTATTCTTGGGCCCACCCACCACGATGTCGGGTCGGACTAATTTGGGCGGTGCGCCGCGCCCCTCTTTCGGGGGTTCCGCCAGGAGCTGAGGCTGACCCCAGATCCATGTCCACTTTTCCTCCTTCGCGAAGTACCCGATCTCACGTCCAACCGCTGTGGCCGTAGGCGCAAGTCGATCGAACACCCAACGCCGGTCCGGCTCCGTCAGCTGGGACAGATCGGCAACAGCGCCGCTCCAGTATGGTCCCGCAATATCGACCGTCAGGTTCGCACGCTCGAAAACGTTTCGATACGGAACGGACTCGGGAATCTCTTGAGGCTCGTCCCGACAATGCTCGGGGTATGGCGCTAGATCCTCGGCGAACTTCGCTTCGAGTGTCCCCTGGAGCCAATGCGCGTTTCGTCTGGCATCCTCCGCGAACTCTGCCTCGGATTTCTCGTAGGTAGCTTGGCCCCACCCGTCGCCCGGTCTCGCGCGAAACCTCACCGGCTTCGTGAATCTCATCGTCGCGGCTCGATCCACGAGCGTTCCAAGTAGCTGTTCCTTCGACATCATGACGGCCTGGATCGACCCGACTTAGGTGGCCAATGGAGCACTACAGGGCCACCGCTAATCGGGAAGCGGGAGCCGATCCATGCTCCCGGGTCCGGGTGCGAATCAACCTGGAACGACGCAAGTCCAAAATGGATTTTGCCGCCAGGGGCGATTCGCCACGCACCAACCGCCCACTGAGCGACTGTCGCGACGAGCGTCTGTCCGACGTAGCGATCAGGGTCCGCGATCCGCCACCATTGCCTTGCCGCTTCACGCTTGCGACCCTCCGACCACGACTCATCCCAGCCGATCCAACGATCGTCAACCTCCGAGAAACGGCTCCGACCGAGCCGTACGATCCACGCGGGCTCCGCCGGCGGCGCTGGTGCGTCGCGGAGTTGGGCAACATCAGCCGCTTGGTACCTCACCGTCCGCCCCACCTGGTCGCCAGCAATTACTCCCGTCGCCCTGAGCGTCGCAAGGGTTGTCCCGGCGATCCCTCCGAGCTCCTGGCATGCCTCTGCGGCAGTTAAGTCCTGCATAGGCTCATTGTCTCACAGTTCCTGAGAATTTCCCGTGTGCCCCATTTGCCAGCTTGACTCTCTCCGTGCCAGTCGGGATGCTAGTCACGGATCGACCCCGATGGTCACGGGTCGACTCGGGCAGTCCCGGGTCCACCTAGGTGATCACTCTAACAGACAGTTTGTCTCACAAGACATCTATCCGGGATTGCCCGGCTACGAACAGAAGGAATGCAGAAATATGGCGAACCAAGTACACCTGCCCGTGAATGCAGAGAAGATCACAATCGTTGGCGGTGCAACCTCACGCCCCGCCGCCAAGTTCGTGGACGGCGTGGCAACGGGCGAGGTGGTCACACGCGCTGGTCGCGCGGTCCACCGACTCCGTGGTGCAACTGCCTTCCTCGATGGGTCTGCGTTGGAGGGCATGACAATCGAAACGGCCACAGACTTCGGGGAGACGGATATCCCCGCTGGCTCAGTCCTCGTCGGCGACGGTACAGCTGAGCTCACGGTGCGCGCTGACGCTCGACCGGGCTTTAACGGCGGTGCTCCGCGTGGAGAGATCGCGGGAAAGCTCTGGGTCGAAAACCTGCGCCCGGCGGGAGCGATCGCGGACCTGGTGAGCCAGGCCGCCCGCCGCCAGGCGAAGGAGGCATCGTGATCCACGAAGAGGAGTTTCGCGAACGGCGAAATGCGCTCATCAACGTTCGATACGCGCTCGATGAGCACACCGATGTCGATGACCTCGGGAGTGAGAATCGCGCGTTCAACGAAGCGATGCACGAAGTGATCCTTCATTTGGATGGCGCGATCGCGGTGCTGAACCATGCATCAAACGTGCTCTTCCCTCAGCCACACGGAAAACAGGGCTCGCGTAAGGGCGCTTAGAGCCCCCCACGAAGAAGGAGGGGCGGCTGATACCCGCCCCCCTCCTTCGAACCTCCACCTTGATTCCCACACGATCGGAGCAGTTCAATTATGTTGTCTTCAGTTCGCTGGCCAGACGTCCGCCAGTTGATCTACCTCCTTCCTTTGGACCGTCTCGCGGTGCTCGTGGGATGCCTATTCTTGTCGTCAATCGTCGGCGTGCGGTTCTTCTCCGTGATCTTCGGAATCGCAGCGTTCGCGGCCGCTGCGCTCGTAGTGATTTGGGCCTGGCGGCGTGGTTCGACCTGGTTGAAGCTCGCCGTCCTTGTTGGTAACGGAACGCCCGGCTCGCTGCTCAGCATCAGTGCGAAGGTTCTCGAAACCTGGCCCACCCTGGTCGAGTCATGCGGATGGATGCCCCGCGACGCACTCGGGTTGCGGGTTCCATACGTCGTTCGTGCCGCGGAACGGGCAACGGGCAACGGTTCCCCGTCCGGCCCCCGCATCATCCGCCTTGAGCCCCATCCGGCGGGCTGGGGCGCGACCGTCCGGCTCACGCCCACGTGCGGTACCACTCAAATAGAAAAGGCTAAGGAGACGATCGCGGACGTCTGGGGAGCGGATCGCGTGGAAGTCAGCCGAGCCCGTCCTGGAGAAGCAATGATCGTCGCGCACATCCGAGATCCCCTCGCAGGTGTGCAGCGCGCGTTCACAGATGTACCCGACGCCGCTGCACAGGTCACCGCCGATGACTTCCTGGGAAAGGGTGGTGGGAGCAATGGCCACAGATGATCTGCGCGTCGAAGGTGTTGAGTACGGCGATGGAGCGCGCGGTGACTCGACGACTACCCATCCGGCCACGCCGCCAATTGCGGATTCGATCGGCGTCGCGTCCTTCGACACTGAGACTGACGACACCGTCGTGGTCATTGTTGTCGATGGGCAGGAACTGCACCTCCGAGTTGAAGACGCACGAGCGCTCCGAACGTTGCTGACCCGGGCATTGCACGACATCCCTCATGACCACCATGACCGCCGGGCAACTCACGAGCGCAAGCATCGGCAGGTCCACAAGGTTAATGGCGGGCCTGTCGACGTTGGTATTCAGCATGTCGGAGGCGCAGTCTCTATTCGACTCGCTTCGGGCCTGGAGGACACGCGGAAAGTGGTTGTCCTCGAAGGTCCGCAGACGCGCTTAACAATGCTCAGCCACGAGGCCTGGACCCTCGCAGATGCGTTGACGTGCTTCGCACATGCTGTGGAAATCGACGTCACTCATGATTGACTTCGGCACCGCAGAAGACGGCACGCGGGTCGCTTATCACCCTGCCAGCCTGCATACCGTCCTCGCCGGAAGGACGAGGAGCGGCAAGTCGGTCGCGGCCTACAGAATGCTAAGTGACGCTGTTCAAATCCCATGGGTTCGGCTCTGCGGCATCGATCCGACTGGTGTACTGCTTGGTCCAGCTTCGGAGGGGAAAGACAGTGACTTCGCTCTCGGGACGAGCCCGGAAAAGATCGCACACGCCGTGGAAGTACTTCAGTCGGTCGAAAGGCTCATGGACTCGCGCATTGCGCGGCTCATGCGCCTCGGCATCGATCAGCTTCCGCCGCATGTCTACGAAGACCCTCGCGTCGGCGCAGTGGTCTGCGTGCTTGAGGAGTATGCCGGCCTCGTCACCGCTGCCGGCAAGAAACAGGCCGATGAGATCCGTCGAGTTGTCGGCAGGCTGCTCCGCGAAGGGAGCAAGGCCGCGATCCACGTGATGACGATACTTCAGCGCCCGGAAGCCGCCGTGCTTCACGACCGCGCGCAGTACGCCCGCGCGATCGTGATGGCGGTCGAGAACGCCGACAGCGTAAAGATGCTGCTCCCGAACGCGACGCCCGAGCAGACCAAGCAGCTAATCGAGGCCCACCCAGGCCGCGGCTTCCTCGCCGAGGCCGGAGTACCGCTTCGGTTCTTTCGCAGTGATTACGTCACCTATCCCCAGTACGCCACCATCGTCCGCGAAGCGTCGGCACGCAAGCACCCCCTTCTATGGCAAGGGGCCGGGGCCCCGCGGCAGCCCGATTCGGAGGATCCCACATCATGAATTCGACGACCATATCGCCGACGGGAGCCCCTGTGCTTCTCAACGAGCACGACGCAGCAATGTGGCTGACGGTCTCCGTCGGGTCACTCCGAGCGTGGCGCGGTCAGGGCACCGGCCCTCGATACATCAAGGTTGGCGCTCAAGTGAGGTATCGACCGGGCGATCTCGATGCATACCTCGAGTCACAGCTCTGCGAGCCATCGCGATGATTGATCGAAGACCGAGTGGTCAATACCGCGTCCGCGTCTACTACCGCCAGCGATACATCACCTCACGCACGTTCTCTCGTCGCCGCGACGCCGAACGATGGGAGCGCGAGGCGAAAGATGCTCTCGCAGCGGGGCGTTGGTTCGATTCGACCAAGCACGACGCCGTGACGGTCGATGAGTGGGCAAAGCTCTGGCTTGCCTCCAAGATGGGAGGGAAGCCCAGCGCGGTCGTTGATCGCGAGCGGTTCGTGCGTGTTCACGTGTCACCTGCCTTCGGACGCAAACCCCTTGGAATGATCGCGCACTCCGACGTTGCCGCCTGGGCACGTGGCCTCGCCATGTCGCACAGTGCTTCGACTGCTCGCGGCGCTCTCGGCGCATTGCGTGGAACGTTCGATCTCGCGATGCGTGATGGCGCAATCCAGACGAATCCCACGCTGGGCATCAAGCTTCCCGCCAGTCAAGCCGGAGAGCCCCATCCGCTTACCCATGAGCAACTGTGGAAGCTCGCCGACGCGATGCCGGGCGAGAAAGATCGCCTGCTTGTGCTCGTCGCGGGCTACTCAGGTCTCCGTTGGGGTGAGCTGACGGCGCTTCGTCCCGCGGATGTTCGAGCCGATGGAACGTTGCGCATCATTCGTGCGTGGAGCGAGGTCAAGGGTGTCCTTCACCTCGGAGATGTGAAGAGCCATCAAGCACGCACTGTGCCACTCCCCCGCACTGTTTCGCGGGCGCTCGCCCAGTGGACGTCGAAGCTCGACTGTGACGCGTTCGTGTTCCACTCGTCAACGCCGACAACACCGCTGCGGAACGGCAACTACCGGTCGCGGGTGCTCGACCGCGCTGTGGCTTCTGTGGGCATCACGGATTTCACGCCGCATTGCTTCCGCGACACAGCCGCATCTCTCGCTCTTCAGGCCGGTGCCACCGTCTCGGCAGTCTCGAAGATGCTGGGCCATCGCGATGCGTCGACAACGCTGAAGCACTACGCGTCGATGTTCCCGACCGAGCTCGACGACCTGGCAGCGCGACTCGATCGGCGTGCCGCCGAACTCAGCAACAACCAATCGGTGCCAGCTGTTTCGAACGGCTCCACCGACCACATACCGACCAATTGAGAGCCGGTCTCGGTGCTGGCGCGCGGTAGGGAGCGACAGAAATCCGCTCCTCACCTGCGAAGAAAGTGAAGTGCCCCTGACTGGACTCGAACCAGCGACACACGGTTTAGGAAACCGATGCTCTATCCACTGAGCTACAGAGGCAAACGCACAGCGCGCCCGAACAGTCTAACGACTGGTTCGGGCGCGCTTTCTCAGGTGGCTGAGCCGTGTCAGTGCGCGGCGTCGTATGCCTGAAGGATTGCGTCGGGAACGCGGCCGCGATCGCTGACCGTGTGCCCCTGTGCACGCGCCCATTCACGAACGGCCGTGAGGTCACGCCCGCCGGAAACGGGCTTGCGCGTGGGTCGACGCGTTGCGCCAACCGTGGACATGACGCGACGACCCGCAGCAACATAAGGCTCCAATGCCGCCTTCAGCTTTTCTGCGTTCGCCTCCGTCAAATCGATCTCGTAGCTCTTTCCTTCGAGCGAGAAGGAAACACTGACTCCGCGACCGGGCTCGAGTACGGTTCCATCGATGTCGTCGATGAGCTGATGAATAACCTGCTTTGCCATAACAACAGAATAGATCACATTCGTCAGACAAGACACCTTTAGGCGAATGAGCGTTCAATTAGTGGCGACTGTTAGGCAGCCATCGACAGATAAGGCTCCCAGGAAGGATCGGCACGCTCGGACCCGCGTACCGCCCAAGACACACCCTGCGGCGGGCGAGGCACAAAACGCAAGTCCCACCCCATTTCCTGCGGTGTTCGGTCGCTTTTCATGTTGTTGCACTTGAGGCACGCCGCGACAAGGTTTTCCCAGGAGTCCGCCCCGCCACGGGAACGGGGCTGCACGTGGTCAATCGTCGTGGCGTTTCGGCCGCAATACGCGCACTGGTTTCCATCACGCCGCAGAACGCCGCGCCGCGTCACGGGAACCGACCTTTCTCGCGGCACCCGAACGTATCTGCTCAGCAAAATCACGGCCGGTCGATCGTACATATCCGACGGCCCACACACGGGATCATCGTCGTCGCGTTCGACAACGCTCGCCTTTTGATTCATCACGAGAACAATCGCTCTCTTGAATGAAACGATGCCAAGGGGCTCATAGCCCGCGTTCAATACCAGGGTGCGCATGTGTTGCGTCCTTTCGCTCTCCCCCGGATGGCTTCCGGGGGGATCACTTCGAGATCGCCGCGTGTTCGGCGCATAAGAAGAGAGGACGAGAGACAAAAAAGGCGCCGTCCCATGGACAGCGCCTTGATTCCTTCCGCACCAGCGGTGCGGCTCACGTACTCACAATGCCTCAGGACATAGCGCCCCAGGGCATCCGTGGTTCGAATGCTCGGGTGCGACTCCATGAGACCTTTCCTCTCGTGCGCTCGCTGACGACGACGCGAACAGAGTAACGCATGCAACACGCCCGGGAGGAATCCTGGGCGTGAACGGGTGCTGAAATGCGCATCGCCCGCCCCTCGCACGAGGGGCGGGCGATGCGAAACTCTGGCTTGTTACAGCGCCATGTATGCGTGCGGGTCGGCAAGCGAGCCGTTGACCCAGACCTCCAGGTGAAGGTGCGGCGCTGTCGATCGGCCAGTGCTCCCCATGTAGCCGATGACCTCGCCAGCGGCAACGTGCTGGCCGGCGCTGACCGCGAAGCCACCATCCATGAGGTGGGCGTTCTTGATCGTCACCTGCTGACCATCAAGGTTGCAGTCGAGCGTGATGAGATTTCCGAAAGCACCGGACCAGCCGACATAGCCGACCACACAACTCTGCGCGGCATAAATCGGCGTTCCTGTCGGAGCAAGAAGGTCGACACCCTGATGTCCGCGCCCGGCGCCCAGGCCGTCGCCGAGCGTGTACGTTCCGGGAGCAACCGGAGTGACCCAGCCGCCTGCCCCAACAACGGGAGGAGCGGGGGCGGCATCGACCGCAGCGGGAGCGCCTCCGCCGGCGCCATCGGTGGGCTGCGCCTCTTGGTCGGGCTGGAGAGCCTGCTGCCGCGCGTGCTCTTCCTGCTGACGCTGGGCCTCGAGGGCGCGTGCGAGGGCTTCTTCTTCTGCCTTCTTCTGCGCGATTTCCTCGGCTGATGTTGCCGAGTACGTTGTGGAGGCGAGGTCCAGAACAGCGGCGTCGGCCGACGTGGCGAAGCCCTGGGCTTCTCCTTCTGCCTGCTGACGAACGCTGACCTCTGCCTGTTCGACATCGTCGATCTGGGTCGCGGCGTATGCCGGGATGGCAACACCGGCAATCAGTGCCAGAACGGCGGCGAGCGTACCGACGGTGCGAGCGGGACGGAATCCACGCTTCTGACTGTCGGCGCTCTTCCGCGTGGAACGCGCGGCGAGGCGGACCTCTTTACGAGCGGCGGCAACCATACTGCGGCTGTCCATGGGGCGCGGTGCCAGAGCCTGTGAGCCGAGACTCGGTGACTCTTCGTGCGTCGAATGGTTCTTTGGCAAGATGTGGTTCCTCCGTCGCCCTTCGTCATCTGACGCCGACTCGCCGACACTGGGTTGGGTATCAGTGTCACCCCGTGGGGCAGGCGAGCCGCAAAGGCGATTCCCCGCGAGGTGCGTAGGCGTCGGGGCGCCCACGATCACTCCACGGTAGCGAAAGATAACGAAAGTGTCACACTGAGGAGGGATATTCACCCCGCAATGTGACCGGTCACCCCGCGACGGGGTTACTCGGCGACCAGAAAAACGTGCGATGCCATCTCGACGGGCAGCTCGAGAGCCGTGTCGTTTCCGTCCATCTGAATGAGCACATAGCCCTCGTTGTAACGGAACTGACCGGCCGACCCCGGCATGACGTCGGCATCGCGGAGCTGCTTCAACAGCTCGGGCTCAGCCTGGAGCGGCTCCGCGAGGCGGCGCACACGGCCCCGCAGCTCGCCATCACCCTGGTCGAGCAACTTCACAACGGCAACGGCGGCATCCTCGACGCGTGCCTCGGGGACATCACCCAGATCGCGAAGACCGGGAATGGGGTTACCGTACGGTGACTCGTCGGGGTGACCGAGCAACTCAACCAACCGGCGCTCAACGTCCTCGCTCATCACGTGCTCCCAGCGGCAGGCCTCTTCGTGAACATAGGCCCAGTCAAGACCGATCACATCGCTGAGCAAGCGCTCCGCCAGACGGTGCTTGCGGGTGACCTCAATCGCCTTGTGACGTCCAGCGTTTGTCAGTTCGAGACGGCGATCGGCTCCGACGATGAGCAGACCATCGCGCTCCATCCGGCCAACCGTCTGCGACACCGTAGGCCCGGAGTGCCCGAGCCGCTCGGAGATCCGGGCGCGCAGAGGAACGATGCCCTCTTCCTCCAGGTCCAGGACCGTGCGAAGGTACATCTCAGTGGTGTCGATCAGATCCGTCATCGCTGCGCTTTCGTCAGGCCGAAACTCCTGAGGCCATCCTAACCAGCCGGCGCCAACGGGGGGCCGATCAGCGCGCCACGCTCAGCTGTTTTCGAGAACGAAGTCGATCGCGCGGGTCAGCTGACGCACGTCATCGGGTTCGATCGAGACGAACGTCGACACGCGCAGCTGGTTGCGGCCGAGCTTGCGGTACGGCTCCGTGTCAACAATGCCGTTTGCACGGAGCGTGCGTGCAACAGCCCCTGCGTCAACCGACTCGTCGAAGTCGATCGTCACAACTACGGGAGAACGATGCGCGGGGTCCGTGACGAACGGTGTCGCGACCGCACTGTTCTCTGCCCATTCGTAGAGAACACCCGACGACTCGCGGGTGCGGGCGTCTGCCCAGGCGAGACCGCCGTTGTCGATGATCCACCCCAGCTGGCTGTCCAGAAGGTGCAGCGTTGTGAGCGCGGGGGTGTTGTACGTCTGGTTCTTACGCGAGTTGTCGATTGCCGTCACCAGGCTCAGCGACTCGGGGATGTAGCGCCCGGACGCGGCAATCGCCTCGGCGCGCGCAATCGCGGCGGGCGACATGATCGCGATCCACAGGCCGCCGTCCGAACCGAGATTCTTCTGCGGTGCGAAGTAGTAGACGTCCGTCTGTGAGATGTCGACGTCGATGCCACCGGCGGCGCTCGTGGCGTCAATCACCGTCAGCGCGCCCTCGTCGCCCGCGACGCGGACGATGGGAGCGTATGCGCCCGTGGACGTCTCGTTGTGCGGCCACGCGTACACGTCGATCCCCGAGGTGGGCTCTGCCGTCGCGATCGTGCCGGGCTCGGCACGGCGCACGTCGGGCGCGTCCAGCCACGGAGCGGCAGCGGCCGCCGCAAACTTGCCGCCGAACTCACCGAACGTGAGGTTCTGTGCGCGCTTTTCAATCAGACCGAATGCCGCGGCATCCCAGAAAGCGGTTGACCCGCCGTTGCCGAGAACGACCTCGTATCCCTCGGGGAGGCGGAACAGCTCGGCGATGCGCTGGCGAACACTGCCCACGAGGTTCTTCACCGGTGCCTGTCGGTGCGAAGTGCCGAGCAGCGCCTCCCCCGCATTAGCGAGAGCCGTCACCTGGGCGGCACGAACCTTCGAGGGGCCACATCCGAAGCGGCCATCAGCGGGCAGAAGGTCAGCAGGGATCTCGAGCGTCATGAGGTCAGTCTAAGACTGGCCGTCGCCGCCGTCGGACGCATCGTCATCATCCGACTCATCATCGTCGTCCGGGCGATCATCGTCCGACTCATCATCGAGCTCGTCGATGTCGACGCCGTCGACATCCCCCGCGTGCAGAATCGACGAGCCGTCCTCGTCGAACTCATCATCCGCGTCGTCATCATCGTCGTCATCGTCATTCGCCTGGTCATCGGCGTTCGCCTGGTCATCGGCGGCGGCCATCTGCGCGGCCTTGTACTCCTCGAGACGCTGCGACCACGGAATCCACTCGGGCGCCAGAAGCGCATCGTCACCCGGCAGCAGCTCGACCTCCAAGACGGTCGGTTCCTCGCCGGGAGCGGCGGCAACCGACACCGTCCAGTGCCAGCCGGGATACCCGAGCATCGCGGCGTCGAACCGCAACGAGACAGCACCATCCTCGTGCACCACATGTCCCGCCGGCGCTCCGATCGTCGCCTCCGGTGTGATTTCACGCAGCGCAGCGCGCGCAAGATCGTGCGCCTCATGCAGGCGGGAATCAGATGTCGATGTCATCGGCGACCTTTCGCAGAACCGCGGCGATCTGACGAGCGTTCTGATCCGAAGGGTATCGGCCGCGGTGCAGGTTCGTGCTGATCTCGTCGAGCACCTTCACGAGGTCCTCCACGATGACCGCCATGTCATCAGCGCTCTTCCGCGCCGTCTTGGCAACGCTGGGAGGTGCGTCGAGAACGCGAACCGACAGCGCCTGGAGCCCGCGCTTGCCATCGGCAACTCCGAACTCAACACGACTGCCCTTGCGCACGGACGCATCGGACGGCAGGGCGCTGGCGTGCAGGAAGACGTCCTGACCGTCGTCCGACGCGATAAAGCCGAAGCCCTTGTCTTCGTCGTAAAACCTGACCTTGCCGGTGGGCATGTGAACCTCGCACGTCGTGGAATACCTGAACGCTCCAGCTTATCGCGGGTATGTCGGCGCGGGCCCCTGCACTACTGTGGGAAAGATGAGCACAAAACCGGGCGAAGGCCCCCCTGTGCGCCGAATCGACAAGGTCCTTGCTGGCATGTCCCTCGGGATTCTCCTGCTGTCGGTCGTGTGCTTTATCTCCGTCATGATTGCTGGCGCCGTCGGGGTAACGAACTACACCGGAATCTGGCCCACCGTCTTCTTCGTGCAGTTCGCGGGGCCCGTTGTGGCTTTCGTGCTTCTGCTGACGCTTCTCATCATGAGCTTCATCCGTCGGGGCAGGGCGAACCGCGAATGATCCGCGTGGACGGCTCCGCCGCACGGATGATCGCTGAGCGGCTCGCGGCCGCAGATGATGATGCGCTTGCGGGGCTGTTCGCCTCACGGCGGCTGGCTCCGCTGGCTGCTCCCGCCACCACCTGGCGTGATTTCTTCGATGCGGCAGAATCTCTTCTGCAGCCCGAGCAGATCCGCCTCGCCGTTGCCGCTCTCCCCCGTGACACGCTCGCGGCGCTCGCATCCGGAGAGCCGCGCGATCTCCTCGCCCTCACGGATAACGACGGAAAGGCCTTGCCCGAGGTGGCGGCTGCTCTCGTCGACATCGACTTGACGACGACTCCCGCAGGCGCCCCGGCTGCCGCGGATGATGCCTCCTCCAGCTATGCGGCGGAACGCGCGTTCTCCACTATTTCCGCCATTGCCGACATCGTCTTCGGCTCTCTCGCGCGGCCACTGACGCGCGTCGCATCCGGTGCACTTGGCGCCAGCGAGAAGCGGCGCCTCGTCGAACAGGAGATCGCCTCAGATTCCGAAGAGGCCGATGCGCTCGTGCGTCTTGCCACTCACACCGGTTTGATGCGCGGACACGACGGGCACATCAGTACGACGTCCGTTGGCGCAGCGTGGGTACAAAAGCCCACACCGCGTCGCTGGGAGATGCTCGCCGAGCGTTTCCGCGATGTTCTGCCCGCCGGGCTGCGCGATGGCAATGGATGGATCGACCCCGCCCTCTGGTCCGGCGCGTATCCGCTCGATCCCGAGTGGCCGGTCACAGCGGAACGACTGCTCGCGTTCGCACGGTTGATGGGCCTTCTGCCGCCGGGACATGTCCCGGCGGAAACCCCGTGGGCGCGCCCCCTGCGCGAGGGGAAAGCCGCCGACGCAGGGCAGCTCATCACCCTTCTACCGCACGAGGTCGACCGGCTATACCTCCAGAACGACCTCACCGCTATTAGCCCCGGTCCCCTTGCGCCGCACCTCGACGTTCGGCTGCGCGCCATGACGCAACGCGAATCACGCGCGCAGGCATCGACCTACCGATTCACCGAGCGCACAATCGCCGCGGCGCTCAGCTCGGGCGAAACCGCCGACAGCATCCGCGAGTTTCTCAACGAGCTCTCGCTGACCGGCGTGCCACAGCCCCTCGAATACCTCATCGAACGCACCGATGACCAGCACGGTCTCGTGCGGGTCTCGATTGCGCCTGACGGCGGCCACACGGTCATCTCGAGCCCCGATCACGACATGATCAGAACGCTGGCCGTCGACCAGTCGCTCAGCTCACTGGCTCTGCTTCCGGACGGCGCACTGCTGCGTACGCGGGCAACGCGCAATGTGGCGTACTGGGCGCTTACCGATGCCCGGTACCCCGTTGTGGCTCTGGATGAGGACGGCGATGTGATCGCCCTCAACAGGCACCGCCTGGCCCCCGATCCCGAGCCGCGCGCCGGATTCGGCGAGCTCATCGAACGACTGCGAAACAGCGAGGGCTCGGACGCCGATGCCGCATGGCTGAAACGCGAACTCGACAGCGCGGTGAAAGACAGGGCGATCATCGCGCTCGAGATCAACATGCCGGACGGCTCGGTCCGTGAGCTCACCGTCGAAGCAGCCGGTTTGGGCGGCGGGCGCCTGCGCGGCCGCGATGCAAAAGCCGATGTGGAACGCACCCTCCCCGTCGGGCTCATTCGATCGATGCGGCGTATCTGAGCGTCACGGCCCTCGGGGCAGATAGACTCGCCTGCTATGGCTGACGGTCCTTTGATTGTGCAGAGCGACCGCACGGTTCTGCTCGAGGTGGCACATCCCGACGCTGAATCGGCGCGGCATGAGCTGGCGGTGTTCGCAGAGCTCGAGCGCGCGCCGGAACACATCCACACGTATCGCATCACACGGCTGGGGTTGTGGAACGCCCGCGCCGCCGGACACACCGCCGAGGATATGCTCGCCACCCTCGACCAGTGGACGAGATTCCCCGTTCCTCCTTCGGTGGCAACGGACCTGCGCGAAACCGTCAACCGCTACGGACGTCTGACGATCGATCGTGGGAGCGACGGTGAGCTCATCCTGCGCTCAACCGACAAAGCGGTTCTCAGCGAGGTCTCTCGCAACAAGAAGATCTCCCCTCTTCTGATCGGGCGCGCGAGCGACGAGGCATTCGTCGTTGACGCGTGGGCACGCGGACAGATCAAACAGGAGCTCCTGAAGATCGGCTGGCCCGCCGATGACCTCGCGGGATACACCCCGGGTACGCCGCATCCGATCTCTCTCGACGAGGCCGACTGGAACCTGCGGCCATACCAGCAGCAGGCCGTCGACACCTTTTCTCGGGATGGCTCTGGCGTCGTTGTTCTTCCGTGTGGCGCCGGGAAGACCCTGGTCGGAGCCGGCGCCATGGCGACGACGAAGACAACAACCCTGATCCTCGTCACCAACACCGTCTCGGCCCGGCAATGGCGCGACGAGTTGCTCAAGCGCACATCGCTCACGGCGGAGGAGATCGGCGAGTACTCCGGGCAGATCAAAGAGATCAAGCCGGTCACCATCGCCACGTATCAGATCCTGACGTCGAAGCGGAAGGGTGTTTACGCGCACCTCGACGTCTTGGACGCCCTCGACTGGGGCCTCATTGTGTACGACGAGGTGCACCTGCTTCCCGCCCCCGTTTTTAAGCTCACCGCTGATCTACAGGCGCGGCGCCGGCTCGGCCTGACAGCGACGCTTGTTCGCGAGGACGGCCGCGAAGGGGATGTGTTCAGCCTGATCGGCCCCAAGCGTTTCGACGCGCCGTGGAAGGAGATCGAGCAGCAGGGCTTTATCTCCCCCGCTTCCTGTTTCGAGGTGCGCATCGATCTGCCGTCGTCGGAGCGCCTCGAGTACGCCGCCGCCCCCGACGACGAGCGATACCGTCTTGCCGCAACGTCGCCGTCGAAAATCGAGGCTGTCCGGGACATCGTCGATCGGCATACGGGCGAGCAAATCCTCGTCATCGGCCAGTACCTTGATCAGCTCGACGAACTCAGCGATGCTCTGGGCGCCCCGAAGATCACGGGAGCAACGCCCGTCGATGAACGCGAACAGCTGTTCCAGGCGTTCCGCGACGGGACCCTGAACGTTCTCGTCGTCTCAAAGGTCGCAAACTTCTCGGTTGACCTTCCCGAAGCATCGGTGGCGATCCAGGTCTCTGGTTCTTTTGGCTCGCGCCAGGAGGAAGCGCAGCGTCTCGGACGTTTGCTCCGCCCGAAGCAGACCGATCACACGGCCAGCTTCTACACGCTGATCGCCCGCGACACGGTGGACCAGGACTTCGCGCAGAACCGACAGCGGTTCCTCGCGGAACAGGGTTACAGCTACACAATCCTGGACACGGCCGACCTCGGCCACATGTCTTAGCGCGGCGCCTGCTGAGCCGGTTCACGTCCTGAGAGACCGCGGGCCCTCTCGATGTCGTCGATCACGGAGAGGAGCTGCTCGGGCGAGGCGACAGGCGACCATGCGCCCACCGCCGGCATCCGTGAGAGGAGGCTCGGCCGTTCGGCACAGGTCGGTGGCGTAGTGGCAGCGGTTGCTGAAGTGACAGCCCGGTGGCCTGTCGGTGGGGCTCGGCACTTCGCCCTTGGGGACGATCCGGTTCCGCTTCGCATCGGGGTCCGGCTGGGGAACGGACGACAGCAGCACCTCGGTGTAGCGGGGCCCGGCAACCCGGTACCTCGTGTTCTCGATGCTGCACGAGAAGAATCCGCCGACGGCGGTGTTCACCGAAACAGACAGGCTCGCAATCGA
The DNA here is from genome assembly GCF_011046975.1 of Microbacterium amylolyticum. Taxonomy (NCBI): domain Bacteria; kingdom Bacillati; phylum Actinomycetota; class Actinomycetes; order Micrococcales; family Microbacteriaceae; genus Microbacterium; species Microbacterium amylolyticum. The sequence goes on from NZ_CP049253.1 coordinate 1,256,230, forward strand.
CCTCATCGGAGCGTGCGCCGATGCGGGCCTTCGCGTGCCACAGGATGTCAGCATCGTCGGCTACGACAGCACCGGAATCTGCGAGCTGATCCGGCCTCGCCTCACGAGCGCCGCACAACCGCACCGCGAGATACGGCTGGAACCGTTTCGCGAGACGCTGATCGAACGTCACGGCCTCGACCTCGGCGAAACCGACGACGCGATCGTGTCCGATCACCTGAGGTGAGCCCACTCGACCAGGAACAGTCGACGTCCCCGGAACATTCGTCGGAACGGCGGACCAACGGTCGGCTGAAGGCATGCACTCTTCACCGCCGACGTAACAGCCTCGTAAACGGCGGCACGCACACCACACGATTTCTCGGCACAATGGCGCCCGAATCGAGCTGTTTTCTCGGCATTTCATGGGTCACGGGGCGATTCTGGCCACATCTGGTGCATTCATCGACATAATGGGGGCATGACCGCACCGCGCATTCTCGTAGTCGACGACGAGCCGAACATCCGCGACCTGCTCTCGCAGAGCCTGCGCTTCGCCGGGTTCCAGGTGAGGACCGTCATCAACGGCGCGCAGACGATCTCCGCGGTTTTGGAGGAGGAGCCCGATCTGATCGTGCTCGATGTCATGCTCCCCGACATGAACGGGTTCAGCGTGACCAAGCGTCTTCGCGACGCGGGGTACACCGCGCCCATCATCTTCCTCACCGCCAAGGACGAGACCGACGACAAGATCAAGGGTCTCAACGTTGGCGGCGACGACTACGTCACCAAGCCCTTCAGCCTCGATGAAATCGTCGCCCGCATCCAGGCGGTTCTTCGCCGCACGATGCAGACAGACGAAGAGGAATCGGTGATCCGCGCCGGTGAACTCACGATGGACCAGGACACGCACGATGTCTACGTCGGAGACACGGCGATCGACCTCAGCCCCACCGAGTTCAAGCTGCTGCGCTATCTCATGCTGAACCCCAACCGCGTGCTGTCGAAGGCGCAGATCCTCGATCACGTGTGGGAGTACGACTTCAACGGCGACGCCGGCATCGTCGAGAGCTACATCTCGTACCTGCGCCGCAAGATCGACCCGCACGCCGCGGAATCGCTCATCCAGACCAAGCGCGGCTTCGGCTACATGCTCAAGGTCGACAAGCTGTAATAGCCGTCCCACCCACCTCGAGGAAACGTCCTGGCCGCCCGGATCGATCCCTTCACCCGCTGGTGGCGCAGGATCAGCCTGCGCGCCAAGATCACGGGTGTGACGGTCGGCGTACTCGCGGCGGGCCTGTTGTCCGCGGGACTCGGCACCATGCCGATCCTGCAGACGATGCTCGTCAGCTACACCGACACGTCGGTGCAACAGCTGTCGGGAACCGACGTCTATGAGACCGTGTTCGATGTCGGGAATGCTCCCGACACCGGCGCGATCGTCATTTCGGCGAAGAATCCGGCCCCGCGTACGGAGTACATCGTCGCGCTGTATCACACCGATGGCACGCTCATCGATATCAGCGGCGGCGATCAAGACCCTGCTCTCACCCCCGTCTTTCCGACGACCCTGACGGTGCAGGATGCCTTCCTCAACCAGGATCGCGTCTTCGCGCTCGACACCCTCCGCGGATCGAGCTACCGCGCCAGCGTCTCACCCGTTGAAGTGCAGTCGGGTGCGACGAGCGGCCTCTACGCCCAGCTCGTTGCACAGCCACTCACGGAGGCCGATTCCTTCGTCCGGACATACATCGTCGTTTTCACAGGGATGACCGCCATCACGCTCGTATTGGGCGCACTCGTGACCCGCTGGCTCGTCACACTCGCCTTCCGGCGCCTCGGACAGGTCGAAGACACGGCGATGCGCATCGCCGAGGGCAACTTCCAGCAACGGATGACCGATATCGAGCCGACGACCGAGGTCGGCCGCCTCAAGCTCGCGATCAACACGATGCTCGACACACTTGACGAGTCCTTCGCTGAGCGCGACGCCACCGTCGATAAGATGCGCCGCTTTATCGGCGATGCCAGCCACGAGCTGCGCACCCCGCTGGTCAGTGTGCGCGGCTATGCCGAGCTTTTCCGGATGGGCGCGATCAACACCCATGAGGACACGGGAAAGGCGATGCAGCGCATCGAGAGCGAGGCAAAGCGGATGACCTCTCTCGTGGAGGACCTCCTCAACCTGGCCAGACTCGACGAACGCCGCGAGATGGAGATCACCGACGTCGACCTCCGCACAATCGCCCGCAACGCCGCGCTCGACGTCCAGGCTGCTGATCCCGGTCGCCGCATCAACGTCAACGACACAACCTTCGAGGCGCTGACCGGGCCGATCACGATCATCTCTTCGCGGGCACCGCATGCTCCCGATCCCGCTCCCCTCATCGCCGGCGAGGAGGAAGAAGAGGGACCGCCAACGGAAACCGCCGCCCTCCGGTGGACATCGGCCATTGCGAAGGCGCAGGCCTCAACGCGATCGTTCTTCCAAAAGCGCGGCGACAAGAAGCAGGACGACGATACCGCGGAGTCCTCGGGCGACGTCCATACGCTGGACTTTTCCGAGCCGGTCGCCGGGAAGCCCCTCGAGCAGCCACCGATCGTTCGCGGCAACGCTGAGAAGATCCAGCAGGTCATCGCGAACCTGCTGGGGAACGCCCGCAGATACAGCGCGGAAGATTCTCCCATTGAGTTGGAGGTCGGGATCGACCCGGAGAAGGACCTCGGCTGGATCTCTGTTGTCGACCACGGCGAGGGCATCCCAGAGGAGATCCGCCAGAAGATCTTCGAGCGCTTTTGGCGTGCTGATACCTCGCGCGCGCGAGAGACGGGCGGATCCGGGCTCGGCCTGGCCATCGTGGCGTCGATCGTCGAGCGCTTGAAGGGCTCCGTCTCGGTGTTTGAAACACCCGGTGGCGGCGCGACGTTCCAAGTGGGCTTCCCCCTCGTCCACCTGAACGAGGTGCCAAAGGAATTGGCCGAATAGGCCATTCACACGCGGCGTTTCCGCGATGTTGTCTGACGATCGGCTCGCGGCGCCGCACGGGGAAGATGCCGAGCCCCTAGCGTCGGTGGCACATCCCCGAAAGGAGCCGCGAATGGCACAGTTCACCGTCGACAGTACGCAGATTCTCGCTACGCAGAGCGAGGTGCAGGCCGCCTCAGAGCGCCTGCGCGCCGAGGTCGCCTTCCTCATGGGCAAGGTCCACCAGCTGGAGTCCTCGTGGCAGGGAGGTGCCTCGCAGGCCTTCCAGGGCTTGGCAGCGGAATGGCAGGTGGTGCACCTCCAGGTCGAAGAGGCGCTGCAGTCGATTGCGCGACGCCTGCAGGTTGCCGGAACGGGCTACCAGCAGGTCGAAATGGACGTCGCGAACATCTTCCGCTAAATCCGGACCGACCATGGCAGGAGCCCCTCGCCGCGTGTGCGGCGAGGGGCTCTCAACAAACAGGCTTCGTCAGATCAGAAGTCCATGCCGCCGGCCTCGGGGCCGGCAGCGCCTGCCGAAGCGGGCTCGGGCTTCTCGGCAACGACGACCTCGGTCGTCAGGAACAGACCAGCGATCGATGCAGCGTTCAGCAGCGCCGAACGCGTCACCTTTGCCGGGTCGATGATGCCGGCTGCCAGCATATCGACGTACTCGCCCGTGGCGGCGTTGAGGCCGTGACCCGTGGCGAGTTCGGCAACCTTCGCGGCCACAACACCGGGCTCGAGGCCAGCGTTGAGGGCGATCTGCTTGAGCGGTGCTTCGATGCTGACGCGAACGATGCGTGCACCGGTTGCCTCGTCACCCGAGAGGTCGAGCTTGTCGAACGCCGTGATGGCGGCCTGGATCAGCGCGACGCCACCACCGGGGACGATGCCCTCTTCGACGGCTGCCTTCGCGTTGCGAACGGCATCCTCGATGCGGTGCTTGCGCTCCTTGAGCTCCACCTCGGTTGCGGCACCCGCCTTGATGACGGCAACGCCGCCGGCGAGCTTCGCGAGGCGCTCCTGGAGCTTCTCGCGGTCGTAGTCGCTGTCGGTTGCTTCGATCTCGCGGCGGATCTGGGTCACGCGACCGTCGATCTGCTCCGAGTTGCCGGCGCCCTCAACGATGGTCGTCTCGTCCTTGGTGACGATGACCTTGCGTGCGCGGCCCAGGAGGTCGAGCTCGGTGTTCTCCAGCTTGAGACCGACCTCTTCCGTGATGACCTGGCCACCCGTGAGGATCGCGATGTCCTGCAGCTGCGCCTTACGACGGTCGCCGAAGCCCGGTGCCTTGACGGCAACGGCCTTGAAGATGCCACGGATCTTGTTCAGCACCAGCGTCGCAAGAGCTTCGCCCTCGACGTCCTCGGCGATGATGACGAGCTCCTTGCCCGCCTGCATGACCTTCTCGACGACGGGGAGAAGATCCTTGATGTTCGAGATCTTCTGGTTCGCGATGAGGATGTAGGGCTCTTCGAAGACGGCTTCCTGGCGCTCAGGGTCCGTGACGAAGTAGGGGTTCAGGTAGCCCTTGTCAAAGCGCATACCCTCGGTGAGCTCGAGCTCGGTGCCGAAGGCCTGAGCCTCTTCCACCGTGACAACGCCCTCCTTGCCAACCTTGTCGATGGCCTGAGCGATGAGCTCGCCGATCTCGGGGTCAGCGGCGGAGATCGATGCGGTCGCCGCGATCTCTTCCTTCGACTCGATCTCCTTGGCGTTCACCAGAAGCTCGGCGGAGACAGCCTGAACGGCCTTCTCGATGCCGCGCTTCAGGCTGATCGGGTCGGCTCCGGCTGCAACGTTGCGCAGGCCCTCGCGGACGAGCGCCTGAGCGAGAACGGTCGCCGTCGTCGTGCCGTCGCCAGCGACGTCATCGGTCTTCTTGGCGACCTCCTTGACGAGCTCCGCGCCGATCTTCTCGTACGGGTCGTCGAGCTCGATCTCCTTGGCGATCGACACACCGTCGTTCGTGATTGTGGGGGCGCCCCACTTCTTCTCCAGCACGACGTTGCGGCCACGCGGGCCGAGCGTCACCTTGACGGCGTCGGCCAGCTGGTTGAGGCCGCGCTCGAGACCGCGACGGGCCTCCTCGTCGAAAGCGATCATCTTTGCCATGTGTTGTCGTCCCTCCCGGACGTAAGGCGGGTAGTCATTAGCACTCGATCTACCTGAGTGCTAAGAGCATTCTGGCACTCGACCCCCTCGAGTGCAAACCCCCTGAGCGTGTGCGTCACGAACGCACAGCAACCGTCAGCGTCGCATCAACCTCGAGCGCGTCGGCGCTGGGCCCCGCGGCGATTCGGTACGCCCCCGGCTGCACGCGCAACGCGCCCGCATGCACCCAGTCCTCCGGCGCCCCCTCGATTCGCAGCTCGTCGTCCCACACGGCCAAGCGGCGGGCGTCGAAACTCAGCTCGACCTCGCGCGATTCACCCGGCTCCAAGCGCACGCGTTCGTACGCCACCAGCGCAGGATGATGGTGCGTGGGTTCCGGAGCTGCCACTTGCGGTTCCGAAAGCTGCACGTCCTCGTAACGCACAGCGGAGTATGTGCAGCCGTGTCCGAAGGCGAAGGCATACGGCTCGGGGTGGTGGCGGTACGTGGCCTGCTGGCGCAGTGTGTCGTAGTCGAACAGATCGCCCGCCTGTGCGGGATCCGCCGGCCACGATTGAGCAAGACGCCCCGTCGGCTCAACGTCACCACTGAGAACATCGACAAGCCCGTTCCCCAGCTCCTGTCCGCCGTGGCTCGACCAGACGATCGTTTCCGCCGCGAACGCGTCGCCAAGAACGTACGGATAGCTCGAGACGATCGTCAGAACAACCTGTTCCGCGTGCCGGCGCGCAATCCGCCACACCTCGGCAAAGACCTCCGGAAGCATCAGATGGGGACGATCAGCTGTTTCGCGTCCGGCGAGATGGGGGTCGTTGCCGACGGCGACGAGGACAACATCGGCAGCAACAGCCGCTTCCGCGATCGCCTGCTGACCGGAGCGGACGATCCGTGCCCCGAACCGCTCGGCCTCGTCCAGGGTGACCCCGTCGGCCAAAACGAGCCCGCCGCCGCGAGCGACCGGAAGGTGAGCAGCCCGTCGCCCCAGTCGGTCATCTCGAACAGGGTATCGTCGGTCGCCTCATCGCTGTCCGCGGTGATGACCGTTCCATCGGACGATGCCCGGATAAAGCAACCGTTCGTCGCGCGCAGAGCAATAGTGTCGGCGCCCGTGTGGCAACGGGCGTTCCGACGACCTCGCGTAGCGCCCGCAGATCGTGACCTTGTCGCACCACACCGCGGAAGACATCGCTGTCGGCTCCCGCATGCGGGAGCATCGCCGAGTGAAAGCGCTCAGCGCCCGCTCGCTGGATTGCGTCCCGTTGCTCGAGATAGCAGACGAGCATCTGGTCGGAGCTGAACCGCCGGAAGTCCAGCGACTGTGTGGGGTTGACGAGGTAGGGCATCCGCCGAGGAGGAAGAATCTCCCCGAAATCGGCGTAACGCTGCGACCAGAAGGCCGTACCCCACGCATCGTTGAGCGCCGCGATCGTGCCGTATTTCTCGCGCAGCCAGGTACGGAATTCGCGTGCTGCCTCATCGCCGTAGTCGATCTGCCCGTACTCGTTGCCGATGTGCCCCATTCGCACGGCGGGGTGATGGGCGTAGCGCGTCGCAAGGTCACGCGTGATCGACAGGGCATGTTCGCGGTAGACGCGCGAGGACGGCGAGAACTGATTGCGCGATCCGGGCACAAGGCGAACACCCTCGCGGTCGACGGGCAGCGTCTCGGGATAGCGCACCCCAAGCCACGGCGGGGGTGACGCGGTGGTGGTAGCGAGGTCAACGGCGATCCCGCCGTCGTGCAGAAGTTCCAGCACCTCGTCTAACCACGCGAACTCTCGGCGTCCCGGCTCGGGCTCGATCATCGCCCAGCTGAAAACGCCAACGGTGACGAGATTGACCCCCGCTTCGCGCATCAGATCGACGTCTTCTCGCCAGGTTTCGCGAGGCCATTGCTCCGGGTTGTAATCGCCGCCGACGCCAATGCCGATGTCTGCGCTGAGCGCAGAAAACGTGCCGGGAACATGAGGTGTCGGTGACATCAGCGTCAGACTCTCCAGACATCTATCGAAGCGCTTCAACACGGTGACGATATACTAGACACGTGCCGTTGTCCATGAAGACCCACTCAGCCCTCCACGTGCTGCGATATAGCACCCCCGCGCGCGTCTGGACCGACGCGCTACCGGTCGGGAACGGCCACCGCGGTGCCATGTGCGCCGGCGAATACGCCGGCGAAAAACTCTGGCTCAACGATGCCGAGGCGTGGTCGGGAACACCGGAACATGACCCTCTTGCGAGCCTCGCTGATCGCGGTCCCGAGGCCCTCGCCCGGATGCGCGACGCCCTGGCGGCCCTCCCGCGAACCTCCAGGGCATCTGGAACGCTCAGCTTCCCGGCCCCTGGTCCAGCGCGTATACGACGAACATCAACATGGAAATGGCGTACTGGCCAGCCGAGACGACATCCCTTCCCGAATGCCACGAGCCGCTTCTCGATTTCGTGGCGCGCGTCGCGACAAAAACCGGCCCCGCCGCCGCGCGTGCTCTCTACGACGCTGATGGCTGGGTTCTGCACCACAATTCCGACATCTGGGGGTACGCGGCACCCGTCGGAGCAGGCCACGGTGACCCTGCGTGGGCCTGCTGGCCCATGGGTGGCGTCTGGCTCAGTCTGCACATGTGGGACCGTTTCACCTTCGACCAGGATCTGCGCGCGCTGCGTGATGAGGCGTGGCCCGTTCTTGAAGCAACGGCACGCTTCGCACTCAGCTGGGTCCAAACCGATGGCGAGACCGCCTGGACAGCACCCTCAACCTCGCCCGAGAACCACTACCTCGACGAATCCGGGCAGCAGCTCGCCATCACCATGACCGCGACGATGGACGCCGAACTGCTGCGAGCGCTCTCCGACGCCTGCACACGAGCAGCACAGGCCCTGGGCCGCGATGACGCATGGGTCACCGAACTTCGCGCGCACGTCGATCTGTTACCGCCCGTTCGCATCGCCGCCGACGGCAGCATTGAGGAGTGGGCTGAGCCACTCACCCCCGCAGAACCGGACCACCGCCATCTCTCCCATCTAGTCGGCCTGTTCCCTCTGGGGAGTATGACGCCCAGCCGCACACCGGACCTCGCGCGCGCGGCCGCGACCTCGATCGTGAACCGCGGCGCGGAGTCAACGGGCTGGGCGTTGGCGTGGCGCGCCGCGATGTGGGCACGCCTCGGTGAGGGTGCGCGCGTGCACGGACAGCTGCGCATGCTGCTGCGCCCCGCCGAAGACGCGGCAGGACAGCACCGTGGCGGGGTGTACCACAATCTGTTCAGCGCACACCCGCCATTCCAGATCGACGGGAATCTCGGATTCACCGCAGCCATCGCAGAAGCACTCGTGCAGTCGCACGAGCAGGAGATCCGGTTGCTTCCCGCGCTTCCGCCCTCGTGGGTGACGGGAAACATCACCGGCATCCGGTGCCGCGGTGGCATCACCGTGGACGTCGCGTGGGCGAACGCTCGAGTAACGCGGGTCACCGTGCGGAGTGCGTCCCGCACCGCCACCACCCTCTCCGGACCGGGACTCCCCGCTGTACGTTGCGATATTTCCCCGAATCGCGCCATGATCATCGAGTCAAAGGAAACCTCATGACGACGATCGCCGATGTTGCGCGGGCCGCACGCGTGTCCATTTCCACCGTTTCGTATGTCCTCAGTGGCAAGCGAACCATTTCACCCGACACCAAGGAACGCGTCACACAGGCTATTGCCGATCTGAACTACAGTCCTCACGCGAGCGCCCGGTCTCTCGCGTCGCGGTCGACGCAGGTGATCGGCCTCCAGGCTCCCCTCCGCGCGGGCGTGGACGTGCACGTTGTGATGGAGATCGTCGCGGGCATCGCACGCGCCGCGCGCGCCAATCGCTACAACATTCTTCTGCTCACCGGTGACGATTCCGAAGCACTCGAGCACGCCGCCCGGGCATCGGCGGTTGACGCTCTTGTGGTCATGGATGTCGAATCCACTGATCCGCGCATCGAGACCGTGAAGAATCTCCCGGCGCCGAGCGTTCTCATCGGCCTCCCCTCCGAGTCCGGCGACGCGCACTGTGTCGACTTCGACTTCGAGGCCGCTGGCCGGCTCGCCGCTGCGCGGCTCGCCGAGCTGGGGCACAAGCGCGTGGCGCTGTTCGGCGCACCTCAGGAAGTCATGGAGCGGCACACTTCCTACGTTGACCGGCTCCGCCAGGGGTTTATCGGCGGGTGCGAAGAACACGGACTGAGCGGATCCGTTCACGCCTGCCCGACCTCAACGGACGCGCGAGCAACCGTCGACGGAATTTTCGCCGAGAACCCCTCAATGACGGGCGTTCTTTTCCACAACGAGGGCGCTCTCCCTCACGTCGCCCCGCGCATCATCGCCGGCGGACGAGACGTCATCGCCATGTGTCCGGAGCATCTCGCACGCACCGTGCCGGGACTCACCGACACCATCATCGTGCCTGCAGAGGATATCGGCGCTGCCGCAGCGCGCGCCGCACTGGACCTGCTGGCGGGAACCAAGCGCGACAGAATCGAGCTGCTGCCGCCACGGCTCGGCTCCACCAGCGCTGAGGCGTGAACTGATGCGGATCGACACCGATAGCCGAACCCTGCAGGGCGCGACGACCTTCCTATCGTTCATCGGCCTGAACGTGTTGCTCCTTCTGACCTGTCTTCCGATCATCACAATCGGGGCGGCAACCAGCGCCCTCTTTCGCGTCAGTAGATCCACCCGTAGAGAGGGAAGTACGAGAACAGGAACACCAGCACGAGCAGCGGGACGATAACGAGGAACATCCCGAAGGACTTCCTTCCGCCGCGTTGCCGCTGTTTGCGTACTCGTGCCTGCGGCGAACGCTCACAGCATGTCTCACAACATTCCGCACAGATCACGTCAAAACGCCGCCCGGCGAGGCATGCTCGCGAGCGGCGTTTTGGGGAAATCGGGCGTCGGCGCCCCTATCCAACAGGGCGAACGGCTTCAGCCTGCGGACCCTTCTGGCCGGCGCCGACCGAGAACTCCACGGACTGGCCCTCGTCGAGGATGCGGAAGCCGTCCATCTCGATATTCGAGTAATGAACGAAGACGTCCTGGCTACCGTCGGCCAGGGTGATAAACCCGAAGCCCTTCTCAGCGTTAAACCACTTCACAGTGCCCTGGGCCATGCTCACTCCTGATGCTGCGGTGCGTTACCCAGACCGGGTAACGGGAGTGATGCTACCGTCGAAATTCGCCGGTCAAGAGCGAAAATCGGCACGTTTGACAGAAGCGTCGCAAGATCTTTACGGCGCGGAAACACGGTCGGTGCCAACGACCACCGTCAGCCCGCCATCCGACAGGCTCGCAAACTCATCACTGTGGGTGACGGTGTCAACGGCAAGAGCGTTTGCGAGCCCCCTCGCCGCGGCCTCATCCTCGCTCCCCGAATAGTAGACAGCCGTCGTCGGGATGTCGTCCGCATCAGACGGCAGGGGAACAACTGCCCCCTCATCCCACCCCATCTGGATAATGCTGTCGCGCATCTGATCTCCGGTGTCCGGACTCCAGGTCCCGTTGAGGATCACAACCGTGTACGACGTGTCGACAACGGGCTGGGTCTGTTCCGTGCGCGGTGACAGCTCAGGGAGCGAAATCGTCTCGTTGCGAGACAACGTCAAGAACGCGATGATGCCGATGCCTGTGAGAATTCCCACCGCGAGCAACCACCACAGCAAAACGACCAGGCCGTGGAACCGTGCACGCTGGGCGCGATGGGCGCCAACACGCTGCGCATCGCGCGGAACATCATCGAAACTGTCTCGAGGGAACGTCATCCGGGACATTGTCTACCGGGTCATCGAAGGAGCCGCGCACGGTGCGCAGCACGCTGTTCGCGCAGACGACGGAGCCGGGCAACGAGCATCGGAGCGTGCTCCCACGCCGCAGGGTCATCAACGAGTCGAGCGAGGAGCTGGTAGTAACGTGCCGGCTCGAGATCCAGGTGAGCGCGAATCGCCTCTTCCTTCGCACCGGAGGGACGGGGCCATTCGCTCTCAAACGCCAGAACCGCGCGCGCACGTTCGTCAAGACTCGCCACCGCCGCGTCGTCGTGCTGCACGTCCGTCATCACAGCAGGATAATTCGTCACTCCTATGGTCCCGCCGAGACACTCCCGAGATCGTCAGGGAAGGCGCGCAATCCACCCGCCGAGCGGATCAGACAGGGCGATCACCTCACCGTCGACCGCCAGCGCAAACCCCTCGGCACCGTCAGCGATCGGCGTGCTCCACGCATCATGCAACCGCGGACTGTCGAGGGTGATCCATCGCGCATCCATCCCGCGAATCGCGTCGATCAGCCGCTCGCGCGCGACGCGCGGAATGTGCGGAAGAACGCCGGGCGTTGAGATCACGAGCGTCGCATCCTTCGGCGCTTGCGCAGCGAGCGCGGCCAGCGCATGACCATCCGCCGCATCCCCCGCCACGAGCAGAGGAGGGGACGCTGCGGCGACATCGAGCGCGGCGTTCACTCTCTGTGCACGCTGATCCTCTCCCGGCCACACCAGACCCGCGATCCACGCGCGGTCCTCCGCCTCATCGGCACGGCGCGGCTGAACATCAATTCCGGCGCGCCACACGACATTCGGCAAACGCGACGGAGCGTTCACCCCGCGCAGATCCGATGTCAGGACCACCGCGCTCTCCCGCTCGTCCGGGTCGAGGGAGATCACCCGGCCCGCGTCGTCGCGAAAGCGATACGAATAGCGATCGGGGAACAAACACAGGCCCGCGCTGGCGCCCAGCTCAAGAAGAGCGATGGGGCCGGCCACGCGCTCCAGCGCGAGCAGAAGGGGCACACAGCGCAGCGGCTCGTTCGTCTGGGTGGTGCGAACGGCGCACTCCGCGACAACACGCTCCTGGTTCGCCCACACGAACTCCGCCCAGGCGGAGTAGCTCTGGAGCGGAGCGCCCAGCATCCGCGTCACAGCGAAAACGACGGGCGGCTGGCGATGGGGCGAAGGGAGGGGTGCGAACACACCGGCGATGCGGGCGTCATCCGCCACTCCAGCGGCCCACTCCGCGTACCGAGCACTGCGGCCAGGAGCCTCATCGCGCGCAAATCGCGCGAATCGTTCCTGCACCTCGTTGATCGCCTCGCTCATCCCCCTATTCTGCTGTGCGCCGCCGCCGTGACGCGCCAACGTCACGTGTCGATCACACCCAGCCGATGCCCGCCAGACAGACGTAACCTGGAGGCATGGCATACGAGGTCGAGAAGTCGGAAGAGGAGTGGCGCGCCGAGCTGACGCCCGAGCAGTACGCAGTGCTCCGCGAAGCGGGAACGGAGCGCGCGTGGACGGGAGAGTTGCTCGACGAAGAGCGCTCGGGCCTGTACACCTGCGCAGGATGCGGCGCCGAGCTTTTTCAGGCGGACACGAAGTTCGACTCGCACTGCGGGTGGCCGAGCTTCTACGAGTCGGTTCGCCCCGATGCCGTTGAGCTCATCGATGACACAAGCCTCGGCATGGTGCGCACAGAGGTGCGCTGCGCGGCCTGCGGCGGCCACCTCGGGCACGTCTTCCCTGACGGCTTCGGCACGCCAACGGGCGACCGCTACTGCATGAACTCCCTGTCGCTGAACTTCACGCCCGACGAGGCCTGAGCGGTACGCCCGCCTCATCGTGCAGCGCACGGAGAGGCGGGCACACCTCGCGGTACATCAGATGACGTGGATGCCGCACTCGACCTTCGCGCTGCCGGCCCAGCGGCCCGAGCGCGGGTCGGCGCCCTCCTCAACGGGCTGCGTGCACGGCTCGCAGCCGATCGAGGGGTATCCGGCGCTGAGAAGCAGGTTCATCGGCACCCCGTGCTGCGCGGCGTACCCATAGAGCTCGTCGCTGGTCCATGCCACAAGCGGGTTGACCTTCACGAGCCCGTTCTTGTGGTCGAAGGTCACGAGCGGAGCGAGAGCGCGGGTGGATGCTTCTTCGCGGCGCACGCCCGAGATCCACACTTCGTATCCGCGCAGGGAATCCCGCAGCGGCTCGACCTTGCGCATCGCGCAGCAGTACTCGGCGTTCGTGGCGAACAGGTCTGCTCCGTACGCCGCGTCCTGCTCTTTCGGCGTCAGATCGGCCGTGATGTCCACAACCCGGATGTCGAGCTGGCGCTGGGCCTCGTCGCGCGTCGCGATCGTCTCGACGAAGTGGTACCCCGTGTCGAGGAAAAGCACATCGACACCGGGAAGCGTCTGCGACACGAGGTGAGGGAGCACCGTGTTGGCCATCGAGGACGCAACAGCAACCGCCCCCAGACCGAACGTGCGCGCGACCCATTCGAGGGCTTCGGCGGCGGTGGCCTCGTGGTCGGTTCCGCTGCCGAGCTCCTGTACGCCGGCCCGCGCGATCTCTTCGAGCTCTTCGGCCGTGCGGCGCGAGAGCGCGCGGGGGGCCAGGCTGACGGTCATATGAGTGCCTCTTCTTCTGCACGGTGTGCCCACTGTGCGAACGTCTCGTCGCCGTCGCGATCATCGGCGTAGCGACGAGAAACGCGTTCGACGTAGTCGGCGATGCCATCGGCGGACACCTTCAGGCCGCGAACCGTCCGGCCCAGGCCGGCCTCTTCCCGGTCGGACGAAGCGAGTCCGCCTCCGAGGTGCACCTGGAAACCGGGGACCTTGTTGCCGTCATCGTCGGTGATCAGCTGACCCTTGAGCCCGATGTCGGCTGTTTGAATACGCGCACAGGAGTTGGGGCATCCGTTGATGTGCAGACTCATCGGAGCAGGCAGGTCCTCGCCCGCGAATCGCTTCTCGAGGTCGGCAACGGCAGCCATCGCTGTGTCCTTCGTGTCGACGATGGCGAGCTTGCAGAACTCGATCCCCGTGCAGGCGATTGTGCCGCGGCGGATGAGGCTGGGCCGCGCGCTGAGACCGATCTCGTCGAGCCGGGCGATCAGGGGCTCAACGCGATCTTCCTCGATGTCGAGGATGACGAGCTTCTGATGCGGCGTTGTGCGCAGGCGCGTGGATCCGTGCTCTTCAATGATTTCCGCGAGCTCGGTCAGGCGTTCTCCGGACACGCGGCCGACGACGGGGGTCACGCCAATGTAGAAGCGTCCGTCTTTTTGACGGTGCACGCCGACGTGGTCGCCGCGTCCGGTTGCCCGCACGGGAGCAGGGCCATCGGGAAGCGCGTAGCCGAGGTACTCGGTCTCCAGAACCTGACGGAACTTTTCCGGCCCCCAGTCGCCCATGAGGAACTTCAGGCGCGCCTTGTTGCGCAGGCGGCGGTATCCGTAGTCGCGGAAGATCTGGCACACGCCGTGCCACACATCAGCAACCTTGTCGGGGGCGACCCATGTTCCGAGCCGCTCGCCCAGACGGGGAACGGTGGACAGCGCGCCGCCGACCCAGAGGTCGTAGCCGACGCCGTGCTCGGGGTGATTGACCGCGACAAAGGCGATGTCGTTGATCTCGTGGACGATGTCCTGGCTGGGGTGCCCGGTGATCGCGGATTTGAACTTTCGCGGCAGGTTCGCCAGTTCGGGGTCGCCAATGAATCGACGCGTGATCTCTTCGATCTGCGGCGTCGGATCGATCAGTTCGTCCTCGGAGATTCCGGCAACGGGCGATCCGAGGACAACGCGCGGAACATCGCCGCAGGCCTCGGTCGTTCCCAGTCCGACGCTTTCGAGCCGGCGCCAGATTTCGGGCATCGACTCGACCTCGATCCAGTGCAACTGGATGTTCTGACGGTCCGTGAGGTCGGCCGTGCCCCGGCCGAAGTCGACCGAAATCTGGCCGATAACGCGCAGCTGCTCGGTTGTGAGCTGACCGCCGTCGATACGCACGCGGAGCATGAAGAACTCGTCTTCGAGCTCGTGAGGCTCAAGCGTTGCGGTGCGACCGCCATCGATTCCGGGCTTGCGCTGGGTGTACAGACCCCACCAGCGGAAACGACCGTGGAGGTCGGTGGGGTCGATCGACGCGAAGCCTTCCTTCGCGTAGATGTTCTCGATGCGCTCGCGCACCTCGAGGCCACCGCTCTCTTTTTTGAACTGCTCGTTCGCGTTGAGCGGCTCGGTGCCGTCGACCTTCCACTGCCCAAGGGGCTTGCTGGC